>BPUI01000002.1 GCA_019973575.1 Gemmatimonadetes bacterium T265 | reverse complement strand
GTGGCCGCGCGGCTCCACGCGGCCGTCGGCGGCCGGCTCGCGATCGCGGTCGCGCACCTCGCGCCGGCGACGGTCGTGCGCTGGGGACGCGAAGGGTCCGAATTCGAGGCCGAGCCGGTCGGGCGGCTCGCCGGCGTGCACGTCCTCGCGGTCGCCGGCGTCGGCGCACCCGACGCGTTCGCGGAGCAGCTACGCGCGGCCGGCGCGGAGGTCACGCTCGCGCGCTACCCCGACCACCACGCGTACGACGCTCGCGACGTGACCGCGCTCGCCGACCAGGCGCGCTCGGTCGACCGGGTTGTCACGACGCTCAAGGACGCGGTCAAACTTGGACCCCGCTGGCCGGTGCGGGCCCGCGCGCTGTGGTATGTTACGCAGCGCGTGACCCTGGAAGCGGGCGCCTCGGCCGTGGTCGACGTGCTCGAGGCCGTGGCGGCCGCGGCCCGCACCGGAGCCCCGCGCGCGTCGCACCGGACCGTTCCCGAGTCGGCCGCCCGCGGCCGGCATGCCTGATCCCGTCATGGCCACCGAGCTCCTCCGACAAACCCCGATCGTCCAGCCGGACAAAGACCGCTTCCTGAATGAGGAGAACCCGTTCGAAGCGATGATGTCGCGCTTCGACCGCGCGGCGCAGCTGCTCGACCTCGACCCCGGCATCTACCAGGTGCTCCGGCATCCGGAGAAGCAGATCACGGTGAGCGTACCGGTGATGATGGACACGGGCGAGGTGCGTGTGTTCACGGGTCATCGGGTGCTGTACAACACCTCGCGCGGTCCCGCAAAGGGCGGCATCCGGTTCGACCTGAACGTCACGCTGGACGAGGTCACCGCGCTCGCCGCGTGGATGACGTGGAAGTGTGCCGTCGTGAACCTGCCCTTCGGCGGCGCGAAGGGCGGCGTCGTGTGCGACCCGTTGCAGATGAGTGTGGGCGAGCTCGAGCGGCTCACGCGGCGCTACACCGCCGGCATCATCTCGGTGCTCGGCCCCGACTCGGACGTGCCCGCGCCGGACGTGAACACGAACGAGCGCGTCATGGCGTGGATCATGGACACGTATTCCATGCACGCGCGCCACACGGTGACGTCGGTCGTAACGGGGAAGCCGGTCGAGATGGGCGGCTCGCTCGGTCGGCGGGAGGCGACCGGGCGCGGGTGCATGATCGTCACCCGGCAGGCACTCGAGCGGCTCGGGATGAACGTCGTCGGCGCGACGGTCGCCGTGCAAGGCTTCGGGAACGTGGGGTCCGTCGCGGCGCAGCTGCTCGCGCGCGAGGGCGCCCGCGTCGTCGCGATCTCGGACCGGACCGGGGGCGTGCACAACTCTGCCGGCGTCGACGTCGACGGCGCGCTCGAGTGGATCCGCGCGCACCGCACGCTCGAAGGCTTCCCGGGCGGGGACCCGGTGTCCAACGAAGAGCTGCTCGAGTCGGAGGTCGACGTGCTCCTGCCGGCGGCGCTCGAGAACGTGATCACGAGCAAGAACGCCGGTCGCGTGCGCGCCAAGATCATCTGCGAGGGCGCGAACGGCCCGACGACGGCCGCCGCCGACGAGATCCTCGACGCGAAGGGCATCTTCGTCGTACCCGACATCCTCGCCAACGCGGGCGGCGTGACGGTCAGCTACTTCGAGTGGGTGCAGGACCGCGGCGGGTACTTCTGGTCGGAGGACACCGTCAACGAGCGCCTCCGCGACATCATGACGCGGAGCTTCCACGACGTGCTCGCGCTCTCGCAGCAGCACCGGGTCAACATGCGCACCGCGGCTTACATGCTGTCGATCACGCGCGTGGCCACGGTGCACCGGTTGCGTGGCATCTACGCCTGACGTCGCGCGCGCGACGGGCGTGCGTCGGTCGTGTCGTCCGTGTACGTGATCGCGGTCGGGCGCGCGCGCGGCGCGCTGGCCGAGGCTGCCGCGGACTACGAGCGGCGGGCCGCGCACTACTGGGCGCTGCACACGGTCGAGGTGCGCGAGGAGTCGGCCCGCTCGCTCCCGCGCGACCGGGTCGTCGCGCGCGAGGGCGAGCGGCTCGCCGCGCGCGTGCCCGCCGGCGCGGCGCTCGTGGCCTGCGACGAGCGAGGCGAGTCGTGGACGTCGTCGCGCTTCGCGACGTGGCTTTCCGCGCAGCGCGACGCGGCGCGCGACGTTGCGTTCGTGCTCGGCGGCGCGTTAGGCCTCGCGCCGGCGCTCCGCGACCGCGCCGCCGCGCGGCTCGCGCTCGCGCCGTGGACGCTGCCGCACGACCTCGCGCGCGTGGTGCTGGCGGAGCAACTCTACCGCGCGGGGACGCTCGTGCGGGGCGAGCCGTACCACAAGTGAGCACGCCCGAGGCGCTCGCGTCGGGGCCGCTCGCGTCCGGGGCGCTCGCGTCGGCGGCACCCCGGCCGGACGCGTTCGCGCCGGACGCGCTCGGACCCGAACCGCTCGAGGTCCGCACCGAGCCGTTCGGCGGCGGCGCGCTCGTCCGGGCCGCGCTCGACGGGGCCTTGCCCGTCGATTCGTGGTACCCCGCCGTGCCGACTGGCCCCGCCGCGTGGCGCGCGCGCGCCGAGTCGGCGCGTGAGCAGTACCGGGCCGGCGCGTGGCTGGACCTCCTCGCGCCCGCGTTCGACGCCCGCGGCGCCGCGGCCGCGGCGCTCGAGCGCGTCGGCGGCGGGGCGGGGGTGGTCGTCACGACGGGGCAGCAGCCCGGGCTCTTCGGCGGCCCGCTGTACACGCTCGCGAAGGCGCTCAGCGCGCGCGCGCTCGCCGAGCGGTTGGAACCGGTGATCGGATTCCCGGTCGCGCCGGTGTTCTGGGCGGCGACCGACGACACCGACTGGGAGGAAGGACGCCGCGCCTACGTCGTCGGCGACCGCGGCCTCGAGGAGCTCGCGCTGACGGAGGCGCCTCCCGACGGGACGCCCGTCGCGCGCGCTCCGTTAGGCACCGAGGTCGACGGCCTGCGCGGGCGCTTCGCGCGCGCCTGCGGCGCGGCGGCGTACGCGCCCGCGCTCGACGCGCTCGCCCGGGCGTACGTCGGGGGGCGGACGAGCGGCGACGCGTACGTGCAGCTCCTCCGCGACCTCTTCGAGCCGCTCGGCATCGCGGTGCTCGACGCCTCGCACCCCGCGACGCGCGCCGCCGGCTTCCAGCTGATGCGGCGCGCGCTCCTCCGCGGCGCCGCGCTCGCCGACGCGGTCGGCGCGCGGAGCGCCGCGATCGAGGCGGCCGGATTTCGCCCGCAGGTGCGCGACGTCGCCGGGCTCGCGCTCGTCTTCCGCGAGGGGCACGACGGCCGTAAGCGGCGCCTCCGCACCGACGAGGCGCGCGCGCTCGTCCCGCTCGTTTCGCCGGGCGATCTCGCGCCGAACGTCCTGCTCCGCCCGGTCGTGGAACGCGGCATCCTGCCGACGGTGGCCTACGTCGCGGGGCCGGGCGAGTACGCCTACTTCGCGCAGGTGAGCGCGGTCGCCGACGCGCTCGCGGTGCCGCGGCCGGTCGCGGTGCCGCGATGGTCCGGCACGGTCGTCGAGGCGCGGGTCGCGCGCACGCTCGGTGCATTAGGCCTGAGCGTCGACGCGCTGCGCGACCCGCACGCGGCCGCGGCGGCGCTCGCGCGGCGGCTCGCGCCGGCCGGCCTGCAGGCGGAATTCGACGCGTTGCGCGCGGCGATCGACGCGCGCGTCGCGGCCGTCGGCGGGGCGGCCGACGACGTCGCGGGAGGCGACGGGCCGCCGCTCCTGTCCGCGCGCGCGCGCGAGGGCGCCCGTCTCCAGCTTCTGGGGCGCGTCGGGCGCCTCGAACGGCGCGCGATGGCGGGAGTGAAGCGGCGCCACGCGGACGCGATGCGCGCCCTCGCCGCCGCGGAGGCCGCGCTCCGGCCGAACGGCGCACGTCAGGAGCGCGTCCTGAGCTTCCTCCCGTTTCTGGCGCGTTACGGGCCTGCGCTCACCGACAAGATGCTCGACGGCGCGCGCGTGCACGCCGACGCGCTCGTGCGGCGCGGGCCGACGGCAGGGGACGTCTGACGAGAGGCCGCGCGCCCGCGGGGCGGCGCCGCGCGCCGGCCGCGGCGCTCCTCGTCGCACTCGGGATCCTGCTCTCGAAGCTGTTCGGGCTCCTCCGCACGAAGGTCACCGCGCACTACCTCGGCCGCTCCGACGCCGCGGACGTGTTCGTCTCGGCCACGCGCATCCCCAACTTCCTGCAGAACTTGTTCGGCGAGGGCGTACTCTCGGCCTCGTTCATCCCCGTCTACGCGCGGCTGCTCGCGGAGGGCGACGACGAGGAGGCCCAACGCGTCGCGGGCGCGGTGTTCGGCCTCCTCGCGACGCTGGTCACGGTGATCGTCGCCGTCGGCGTGCTCGCGACGCCGATCTTCGTCGACACGATCGCGGACGGCTACACCGGCGCGAAGCGCGACCTCACCGTCGCGCTGGTGCGCGTGCTGTTTCCTGGTACCGGCCTGCTCGTGCTCTCGGCCTGGTGCCTCGGCGTCCTGAACAGCCATCGGCAATTCTTCCTCTCCTACGCGGCGCCCGCGCTCTGGAACGTCGCGATCATCGGCGCGCTCTCGTGGGGCGGCATGCGGGGGCTGCGCGGCGCGCGCCTCGTGACGTTCGTGACGTGGGGGACGGTGCTCGGCTGCGTGCTCCAGTTCGGCGTACAGCTGCCCGCCACGTTCCGCGCGCTCGGTCGGTTCCGCCCGTCGCTCGACCGTCGTTCGGCGGCGGTGCAGGCGGTGATTCGTAGCTTCGTGCCTATATTTCTCGCGCGCGGCGCGGTCAACATCAGCGCGTACGTGGACCTCAACTTCGCGAGCCGCCTGCCGAGCGGCGCGACCACGGCGCTCGGGTACGCGCAGCAGATCTACCTGCTCCCCGTGGCGCTGTTCGGGATGTCGATCTCCGCCGCGGCGCTGCCCGCAATGTCGGGCACGTTGGGCGACGCCGCCGCGGTGCGCGCGGCGCTCCGCGACCGGCTCTCGACCGACATGCGCCGCATCGCGTATTTCGTGATCCCCTCCGCCGTCGCGTTCCTCGCGCTGGGGGACGTCGTCGCTGGCGTAATCCTGCAGGGCGGCGCGTTCCGGCGGGCGGACACCGTCTACGTCTGGGCGGTGCTTGCCGGTTCCGCAATCGGCCTGCTCGCGTCCACGCTCGCGCGGCTGTATTCGTCGGCGTTCTACGCGCTCAAGGACACGCGGACTCCGTTCCGGTTCGCGCTCGTGCGCATCGCGCTGACGATCGTGCTCGGCTACGTGTTCGCGTTCCCCCTGCCGCGCGCGCTCGGGATCGACGCGCGGTGGGGCGTTGCCGGGCTGACCGCTTCGGCCGGCGTCGCGGGGTGGGTCGAGTTCTCGCTGCTTCGCGCGCGGCTCGGCCGCGACGTTGGACGCGCGGGCTTCCCGGCGTCGTTCGGGATCGCGGTGTGGGCCGCGGCGCTCGTCGCCGCCGCGGCCGCTTGGGCCACGAAACTCGCCGTCGGTGCCGGCGGTGCGCGCGGGCCGTTGTGGACCGGCGTGCCGGTCCTCGCCGTCTACGGCGCCCTGTACCTCGCGGCAACGTACGTGTTCGGGTTGCCGGAGGCGCGGTCCACCGTGAGTCGGGTGCTCGCGCGCGTCGGCCGCGGTCGCGGCCCCGCCGCGCGCTCAGATGACCTCGTACGCGATCAGCCCGCCGACCGCGACCATCATCGCGAGCGCGACGAGGAAGACGACGTCGGCCGCGCGTTCGAGCCGGGCGCGCGCGGCGGTGCGCGTGCGGAGGGCGAGGTACGCGAGAAAGCAGGCGGCGAGAAAGAATAGGGCGTCCACCGCGAGCAGGTTGTCGGCGACGCTGTCGACGTGCTGCGACCGGATGATGATGCGGAACAGACCGATGACCGTCAGACAGACGCCCACGAGTCCGGCGGAAACGGAAAAGATTTGTGCGCTGAGCGGGGCGTCGGTCAGGCCGGGTCGAGTGTCGGAGGCGGCCATGGGCGGCGGTCGGGGGCCGGGAGCGGGCGAAACGGGGACGCGACACAATACGCCGGGCGCGCGCCGCGCCGTAGAACGCGACGCGTCCGCATGGGTAGCATTCGGGGATGCTCACGCCCCCCGAGGCCGTCGCGGCCAAGCTCCCGCACCTGCCCGAATCGCCCGGCGTCTATCTCTGGAAGGACGCCGACGGCCGGGTGCTCTACGTCGGCAAGGCCAAGCGGCTGCGCTCACGCGTGCGGAGCTACTTCGCGAGCGACCACCCCGAGAGCCCGAAAACGCGCGGTCTCGTGCGGAACGTGCGCGACCTCGAGACCATTGTCGTGCCCACCGAGGCGCACGCACTCATCCTCGAGGCGAACCTCATCAAGGAGTACAAGCCGCGGTACAACATCGCGCTGCGCGACGACAAGAACTACCCGTACATCAAGGTCACGCTGAACGAGCCGTACCCGCGCGTCTTCGTCACGCGCCGCCTGCAGGCCGACGGCGCGCGCTACTTCGGCCCGTACACCGACGTCGGGCAGATGCGGCGCGCGCTCGCCGTCGTCAAGCGGATCTTCACCGTCCGCTCCTGCAACTACGACATGCCGCGCGAGCTGCCCGAGCGCGCGTGCCTCGACTTCGCGATCGGCCGGTGCAAGGCGCCGTGCATCGGGAACCAGTCGGTCGACGACTACCGCGCGATGATCGACGAAGTCGTCGTCTTCCTCGACGGCAAGACCGACGAGGTCGTG
Organism: Gemmatimonadetes bacterium T265; assembly: GCA_019973575.1. Taxonomy (NCBI): domain Bacteria; kingdom Pseudomonadati; phylum Gemmatimonadota; species Gemmatimonadetes bacterium T265. Next base: position 1,391,187 of record BPUI01000002.1, on the reverse strand, counting down.
CGGCGCATCAGCGCGCGGATGCAGGACGCGGCCGAGCGACTCGACTTCGAGCGGGCGGGAGAGCTGCGCGACGCGCTCAAGCACCTGGAACGCATGCAGGAGCCCACCGTCGTCGTCGAGCTCGAAGGCGGCGACCGCGACGTCGTGGGATACGCGCGGGACGGCGACGACGCGTGCGTGGCCATCCTCCGCATTCGGAGCGGGAAACTCCTCGCGCGCGACCACCGCTTCCTCGAAAATGTGGAGGGCGCCGACGACGCCGACGCGCTCGCCGCGTTCCTCGCGCGCAGCTACCTCGGCGCGAGTGAGGACCGCGCGGGCGAACTGCTGGTCCCGTTCGACTTCCCGGACCGCGAGATCCTCGAGGAGTCGCTCGAACGGACGAAGGTGCTCGTCCCGCAGCGCGGGTCGCGGCGGCAGCTCGTCGACCTCGCCGAGCAGAACGCGCGACACCTGTTGGAAGAGTTGAAGCTGTCGAATCTCGAAGCCGGCGAGCGCGCCGCCGACCCGGTGTACGAGCTGCAGCGCGAGCTCGGGCTCCGGCGCGTGCCGCGCGCGCTCGTCTGCTTCGACATCTCGCACGCGCAGGGGACGGACACCGTCGCGAGCTGCGTGTGGTTCGAGAACGGGCGCGCGAAGCGGAGCGAGTACCGCAAGTTCAAGGTCGAGACGGTGCAGGGCATCGACGACTTCGCCTCGATGCGCGAGGTGGTCGGCCGCTACTTCCGCCGCCGCGTCGAGGAGAAGCGGCCGCTCCCGGACCTCGTCGTAATCGACGGTGGGAAGGGGCAGCTGAACGCGGCGAAGGAGGCGATCGACGCGGTCGGGCTATCGGAGCTGCCGATGATCTCGCTCGCGAAGCGCGAGGAAGAGGTGTTCGTCGTCGGGCGCAGCGAGTCGGTGCGGATCTCGCGCCGGTCTCCGGCGCTGCGGATGCTGCAGCAGGCGCGCGACGAGGCGCACCGGTTCGCGGTCACCTTTCAGCGGAAGCGGCGCGCGGTCCGCACCGTCACGTCCGAGCTGATGACGATCCCCGGCATCGGCCCGGTGAAGCGACGGCAGTTGCTGCAGCACTTCGGCAGCGTCGCCGCGCTCCGCGCCGCGACGCCGGCGCAGATCGCCGAGCTGCCCGGGTGGACGGTCGAGAGCGGCGCGCGTGTACTCGCCGGCCTCGCCGCGAGCGACCCGACGCGTCGCGACGCCGCGACCGTCGCGCCGGTTTCGTCGGGGGCAGAGACGTGACGACCGTCGTCGCTGCCGGAGCGGCGGCGGGCGCGACGCGCGTGGGGTGGAGCCTTCACTGTTCGGCGTGCGCCTACACGCAGCCGGGTGATCGGGAAGCCGGCGTCTGCCCGGAGTGCGCGCAGCCGTTGTTCGCCGTGTACGACGCGCTGGCGCCCGCACCCACGGCCCGCTGGGATATGTGGCGCTACGCCGGCGCACTGCCACTTCGCGCGGGCGAAATGCCAGTTTCGCTCGGCGAGGGGCTGACGCCGGTGATCGAGGTCCCGGCGCTCGCGCGTCGCGTCGGGGTCGCGCGGCTGTGGGTCAAGGACGAGGGCCGGAACCCGACGGCGTCGTTCAAGGCACGCGGGATGAGCGCGGCCGTCACCCGGGCGCGGGCGTTAGGCGCTCGCGGGCTCGTGGTCCCGACGGCCGGCAACGCCGGCGCGGCACTCGCGGCGTACGGGGCCGCGGCGGGTCTGCCCGTGCGCGTCTACGCGCCGCGTACGACGCCCGCACCGATCCTGCACACCGTGCGGGCGTTCGGCGCCGAGCTGCGGCTCGTCGACGGGCACATCGGCGACGCCGGCCGACTCGCGCGCGCCGACGCCGCGTCGGGCGAATGGACCGACGCGAGCACGTTCCGCGAGCCGTACCGCGTCGAGGGGATGAAGACCATGGGGTACGAACTGCGCGACCAGCTCGGCGCGGAGTTGGACGGCGGGTTGCCGTCCGTGGTCGTGTACCCGACCGGCGGCGGCGAGGGGACGGTCGGCATCTGGAAGGCATTCGGCGAGCTGCGCGAGTTGGGGCTCGTAGGAGCCGACGCGCGGCTTCCGCGGATGATCATCGCCCAGAGCGCCGGGTGCGCGCCGCTCGTGCGCGCGTTCGCCGCGCGTCAGGACCGCGCGACGCCGTGGGAGGACCCGGTCACGTACGCGAGCGGGTTGCGCGTGCCCGGACCGCTCGGCGACCGCGTCGTGCTCCGCGCACTCGCGGAAAGCGGCGGCGACGCCGTCGCGGTCGCGGACGATCTCACGCGCGCGGCCACGTTCGCACTCGCGAGCGCGAGCGGCGTCGACGCCGCGCCAGAGGGCGGCTGCGCGCTCGCCGCCCTCGACGAGCTGGCCGCGGCCGGTCGACTCGGGCCGCGCGACACGGTCGTGTTGTTCAACACGGGAAGCGGCGCGTCGTACCGCGAGGCCGCGTAGGCCGCGTAGTCCGGCCACCCGGGTCGAGTGGATTGGTTCGCGCGGGATGTGAACGCATCACCGTAAGTCACGATCCGGCATTGTGTTGCGTGTTCGGCCCTCATACCTTTCTGACTCGTCGGAGCGCGTGCACGTGGGGCGCGCCGGGCTTTCATCTATCGGCATCGCTCGTGGTCCGCATCGCTCGCGTTCATCCTGACACGCTCGCAGCCGAGCTCGGACTCGTGCCGGGGACGGAGTTGTTGCGGGTGAACGGGCGCGAGCTCGCCGACTTCCTCGATTGGGAATTCCTCTCGGCCGACGACGACCTCGTGATCGAGGCGACGCTCCCGGGCGGCGACGCGGTCGTGTACGAGGTCGAGCGCCCGGAAGGGGAGCCGTTCGGGCTGGAGCTCGAGCCGCCGACGGTCCGCCGCTGCGCCAACCGCTGCGAGTTTTGCTTCATCGAGGGGTTGCCCAAGGGGCTCCGGAAGCCGCTCTACATGCGCGACGACGACTACCGACTGTCGTTCGCGTACGGCAACTTCGCGACGCTCTCGAACCTGAAGGAGCGCGACTTCGCGCGGATCCTCGAGTACCGCCTGTCGCCGCTCTACGTCTCGGTGCACGCGACGCCGTGGGAGGCGCGCAAGGCGTTGCTCAACAACCCGCGCGTGCCGAACATCGTCGAGCAGCTGACGCGGTTGGCGGCGGGCGGGATCCAGTTCCACTGCCAGATGGTCGTCGTCCCCGGGCTCAACGACGGCGACGTGTTGGAGGCCAGCCTGCGCGACCTGTACGCGCTGGGCGACGCCGTTCTCTCGGTCGCGCTCGTGCCAGTCGGCGTGACGCAGTTCTCGCACCTGTACACGGGCCGGCCGATGGACGAGGAGAACGCCGGGCGCGTGCTCGCCGCGGTGGAGCGCTGGGAGGAGCGTGCGCTCGTGGAGCGCGGCGACCGTTGGGTCTTCGGCTCCGACGAGTTGTACCTCCTCTCGGGCCGCGAGCTTCCGGAGCCGGAGCACTACGGCGACTTCTCCCAAATCGAGAACGGCGTGGGCGCGGTCGCCTCGCTCCGTCAGCGCGTCGCCGACGGCGTCGGCGAGCTGCCGCGGCTCGACGGCCGGCGGGTCGGCGTCGTGACAGGCACCTCGATGGCGGCGCTCATGCCCCCGCTGCTCGCCCGCTTGAGCGAGCAGACGGGCGCGACGTTCGAGCTGATCCCGGTCGAGAACTCGCTGTTCGGTCCGACCACCACGACCGCCGGGCTTCTCGTCGGCGCGGACATCGAGCGCGCGCTCGCCGGCCGCGTCGACCTCGACCTGGCGCTCGTGCCGGCCGAGTGCATCAACCAGGACGGGCTGTTCCTCGACGACACGACGTTCGTGGCCGTGCGCGAGCGCCTCCCGATGCCCGTGTACCCGTCGTACGACTTCATCGACGTCCTCGCGCTCGAAGGCGACGCGGTAGTCGACGCCGCGGCTCACGCCGCGGCCTAACACCTCGCCCCCCGTCGCATGAGTCTCCCCGTCGTCGCCCTCGTCGGCCGCCCGAACGTCGGCAAGTCCGCGCTCTTCAACCGGATCGTCGGCGAGCACTCCGCGATCGTGAGCGACGAGGCGGGCACGACCCGCGACCGCCACTTCGGGCGCGCGGAGTGGAACGGCCGCGCGTTCTGGCTCGTCGACACGGGCGGGCTGGTCGAGGATTCGTCGCAGCCGATGGACGTCGAGATCCGCAAGCAGGTGCTGCAGGCGATCGACGAGGCCGACCTGCTCCTGCTCGTCGCCGACGCGCGCGTCGGCGTCCACCCGAGCGACGCGCGTCTCGTCGACCTGCTGCGCGACCGCGACAAGCCGTTCGTCGTCGTCGCCAACAAGGTCGACGACCCGTCGAGCACCGACTACTACGAGTTCTACCGCCTCGGCGGCGGCGACCCCGCGCCCGTGTCGGCCGGGAACGGCAAGGGGTCGGGCGACCTGCTCGACGTCGTCGTCGAACGGCTCCCCGAGCGCGACGAGGCCGCCCCCGAGGCGCTCCGCGTCGCCGTGATCGGCCGCCCGAACGTCGGCAAGTCGAGCTTCGTGAACAAGCTGTTGGGCGAGTCGCGGCTCGTCGTCTCGGAGATCGCCGGGACGACGCGCGACGCGATCGACACGCCGATGCGCTACCACGGGCGCGACCTCGTGTTCGTCGACACGGCCGGGCTCCGGCGGCAGTCGCGCGTCGACGACGGCGTCGAGTTCTACTCGTCGCTGCGGACGCGGCGCGCGATCGAGGGCTCAGACGTCTGCGTCCTCCTCATCGACGCGACGTTAGGCCTCGAGAACCAGGACCTGAAAATCGCGACGCTCGCCTGGGAAGCGGGGCGGGGGCTCATCCTCGTCGTGAACAAGTGGGATCTGAAGGAGAAGACCGACAAGACGTCGGCCAAGTTCCAGAAGGACGCGGTCGAGAAGGCGCCGTACCTCGCGTGGGTGCCGTTCCTCTTCACGTCCGCCGTCACGGGGCAGCGCGTGCCGAAGATCCTCGACGTGCTACTCGAGGTGGCCGCGGAGCGCGAGAAGCGCGTCACCACGTCACAGGTGAACGAGACGCTCGAGGCGCTCGTCCAGCGCACGCAGCCGCCGCAGGCCGCGGGGCACCACGAGATCAAGCTGAACTACGCGACGCAGGTCGAGACCGCGCCGCCCGTGATCGCGGTCTTCTCCAACCACCCCGACGCGGTCCCGGAGCACTACATCCGGTACCTCCACAACGGGTTCCGCGCCGAGTACGGGTTCATGGGGAACCCGCTACGAATCGTCATGCGGCACAAGAACGCACCGGCGAGCGACAACCGCCGCGTGCGCGGTGAGCCGCGGCGCGTGGTCGACGTCGGCGAACTGAGCCCGGGCGAGCGGACGCGACAGGGCAGGGGACGTCGTCGCGTGCGCGCGCGCTGACCGTGCGGCTGTTCCCGCTGGTCGGCGTGGTCGCGGCGTACCTGCTCGGTTCGATCCCGACGGCCTACATCGCCGGCCGCGTGCACGGCGTCGATCTCCGACGGCACGGGTCCGGGAACCTCGGCGCGACCAACGCGTTGCGCGTGCTCGGGTGGCGCACGGGCGTGCCGGTGTTCGCGATCGACGCCGCGAAGGGGTACGTGCCTGCCGCGTTCTTCGCGCCGTGGTTCGGCGCGCACCCGCACTGGGCGATGGTGTACGGGGTTGCGGCTATCCTCGGACACGTCAAGCCCGTGTTCCTGCTCGGGCGGGGCGGCGGCGGCGGGAAGGGCGTCGCGACGGCGGCCGGCGTGTTCCTCGGGCTTGCGCCGGTCGCAACACTCGTCGCGTTCGCGGCGTTCGCCGTCACGCTCGCGGCCACCGGGTACGTCTCGCTCGGATCGATCGTCGCGGCGCTCTCGCTGGTCGTGACGCTGGCTGCGACGGCGGGGCTGCGGGCGCCAGTGTTTCCGGTCGCGGCGCTCGTCGCGGCGTTCGTCATTTGGTCTCACCGCGCCAATATCGGGCGGCTCCGCCGCGGTGAGGAATTGCGCCTGTCGCGGCGCCCGGCGCCGTCGGCGTCGTCGCGTCCCGGACCGGCCGCGTGAGTACGGGGCAGTACGCCGTCGTCGGAGGCGGCGCGTGGGGGACGGCGCTCGCGGACCTGCTCGCGCGCAACGGCGGCGACGTCGTGCTGTGGGCGCGCGAGGCGGACGTCGTCGCGGACGTCAACACGCACGCGGAGAACCGGCGCTTCCTCGCCGGTCACCCGCTCTCGCCCGCGTTGCGCGCCACCGACGACCTGCCGGCCGCGCTCGACGGGCGTGAACTGGTTCTCTTCGCGCCGCCGTCGCACGTCCTACGCGCGGTCGCACGCGCGGCGGCTGGCGCGCTCGCTCCCGACGCGACGCTCGCCGTCGCGAGCAAGGGGATCGAACAGGGCACGCTCGCCGTGATGACACAGGTCATCGCCGACGTGCTGCCGGGGCGCCCGGTGGTCGCGGTGTCGGGCCCGAGCTTCGCGGCCGAGGTGGCGGCACGTCATCCGACGGCGGTGGTCGCCGCCGCGGACGACCGGCACGCGGCGGCGCGGCTTCAACGCGCGCTCAGCTCGCCCGAGTTCCGGGTCTACACGCACGACGACGTGCTCGGCGTGGAGCTCGGGGGCGCGCTCAAGAACGTGATGGCGCTCGCGACGGGGATCCTCGAGGGGCTCGGGCTCGGCTTCAACTCGCGCGCGGCGCTCATCACCCGCGGCCTCGCCGAGATGACCCGACTCGGCGCGGCGCTCGGCGCGTCGCCGGCCACGTTCGCCGGGCTCGCCGGGGTCGGGGATCTCGTGCTCACCTGCACCGGTGCGCTCAGCCGGAACCGCAGCGTCGGCGTCGAGATCGGCCGCGGACGCCGGCTCGACGACGTGCTCGCCGAGCGCGAGACGGTCGCCGAGGGCGTGCTCACGACCCGCAGCGCCCGCGACCTCGCGACGCGTGCGGGCGTCGAGATGCCGATCGTGAACGTCGTCGACCGCGTCCTGTTCGAGGGCGCCGCGGTCGAGGGTGCCGTCACCGAGTTGATGTCGCGCGCGCCGCGCGGCGAGCAGGACGCGGCGCGCGGGCCGTCCGCCGTGGGGGCCGCCGCGTGACGCTCGGCGGCAACGCGCGCCAGAAGCGCGAAGTGTTGCAGGAATATTTCTCGATCGGCGACGTCTGCGCGCTCACCGGATTGAAAGCGCACGTGCTGCGTTACTGGGAAACGCAGTTCCGCGTGCTGAGCCCGGCCAAGAATCGGTCGGGCAATCGCGTCTACGCGCGTCGCGAGGTCGAGCTGGTGTTGCTCGTCAAACACCTGCTCTATACCGAGAAGTACACGGTCGACGGCGCGCGCCAGAAGCTCGACGAGCACCGCCGCGCTGGCGAACTCCGCGGCGTCGCGCGCGACGCGTTGCGGCGCGAGACGATGGGCGACATCGAACGCGAACTCGCGGCGATCGTCGACGTGCTTGAGGGACGTCGTCCGCCGAAGACGCCCGCGGAGTCGGACGCCGCGGGACGCGACGACGGACGGGCCGCGTAGATTGCCCGGACCCCCGGCGCGCGCCACGCGGCCGCGCCGGCGGGTTCGTCCCACGCCCCGGCTTCATGCGACTGCTCTGCACCAACGACGATGGCATCCTCGCGCACGGCCTCGCCACGCTGGTCGGCGCGGCTGAGCGACTCGGCGAGGTCACCGTCGTCGCACCCGACCGCGAGCAGAGCGCGACCAGTCATTCACTTACGCTACACCATCCCGTGCGGCCGGTGCGCCGCGGCGAGCGGCGCTGGCAGGTCGACGGGACGCCGACCGACTGCGTGATGCTCGGCGTCGAGGCGCTCATGCCGGAGCGACCCGACGTCGTCCTGAGTGGGGTGAACCACGGGTCGAACATGGGCGAGGACGTGCTGTACTCGGGCACGGTCGCGGCGGCGATGGAGGGCCTCATGCTCGGCATCCCGGCCGTCGCCGTGTCGTACGCGGGCGGGGACCTGCGGGCCGATCCGTCGACGCTCGACGGTGCGGTCGATCTGCTCACCGACCTGCTGCGCCACGTGATCGCACTCCCGGAGTTGCCGACCGACACCCTCCTCAACGTCAACCTGCCGCCGATCCCGGCCGCCGAGGTCAAGGGAACCCGGCTGACGCGGCTCGGCCGTCGGGTGTACTCGAACTCGCTCACACCGATGCGCGACCCGTGGGGGCGGGAGATTTTTTGGATCGGTGGCGGGTCGGCGACCTGGCGCGGCGAGGCCGATTCGGACTTCCAGGCCGTGCGCGACGGGTACGTCTCGATCACGCCGTTACACCTGGACCTGACCAACCGCGAGCTGCTGTCCTCGGCCGCCGACTGGTGGCGCGCGCCGTGACGGCTAGTCGGGCCGACGCCGGCGAGGCGACGCCGACCGAATTCCGCGGCGCGCGGCGGCGGCTGATCGAAACGTTGCGCACGAACGGGATTACCGACCTCGCCGTGCTGCGGGCGTTCGATCAGGTACCGCGCCACGCGTTCGTGCCGACCGGGGTCGCGCACCGCGCGTACGACGACACCGCGCTTCCGATCGGGGCGGGGCAGACGATCTCGCAGCCGAGCGTGCACGCACAATCGCTGCAGGCGCTACGGCTGACCGGGCGCGAGCGCGTGCTGGAGGTCGGGACCGGGTCGGCGTTTCAGACGGCGTTGCTCTCGCGGCTCGCGGAGCAGGTGTTCTCGATCGAGCGCGTCCCGGCGTTGTTCGAGCGCGCGCGGGAGATGCTGAAGAAGCTGCAGATTCGCAACGTCTCGCTCCTCCTGGGCGACGGCACGCTCGGCTGGCGCGAGTACGCGCCGTTCGACGCGATCGTCGTGAGCGCGGGCGCGCCGGAGCTGCCGGCCGCACTCGCGGATCAGCTCGCGGTCGGCGGGCGCGCCGTCGCCCCCGTCGGCCGGCGCGAGGAACAAACGCTGACGCTCTACGAACGGGTGGGAGACGGGCGAACGACGCGCCAACTCGCACCGGTCCGCTTTGTCCCGCTGCTCGGCAGTCAGGGCTGGGCGGAGTAGGCGACGGTGCGCCGGGCGACGCGGCTCCGTAGCGGGCCCGCTCGGGCGGCCGTAACTTGCGCTCCGGCCGTGCGATACGGCCGCCAGCCTCCGTAGCTCAGGTGGATAGAGCAGCAGTTTCCTAAACTGTTGGCCGCAGGTTCGAGTCCTGCCGGGGGCGTCTGGACGGCGTTCATTCGGGGGCCTCGTAAGTCGTTGGAATGGCGGTCGTTACGTCGGGCGCGGACACGCCCGGCCTAACGGCCGTTTCGGCGTCCGGGACGCCAGTTGCGGTTCGGTTGCGGGTGCGCGGGCGGCACGCACGGGCCACTCGCACGAAGACGGAGCGGTTGGGGATGAACCGCCGGTGCGGGAATCGGTCGGTGACCAGGCCGGCGTCGACGACGAGCTGCCCGCGGGTCATGCGCGCGCGCGGTACGGACCAGCCGTGCGCGTACGAGAGGGCGAGCGCGAGCGACACGCTCCGGCTCGCGCCGACCGCGCAGTGCACGACGATGCGCCGCGCGCGGTCGCGGTAGAGCGCGACGAACGCGGCGACATCCTCGGCCTGCCGCGCGCTGATCGTGCGCCGCGCGACCTCGGCCGAGTAGGGGAAGCACGCGTCGGCGAACGCGAGGTGCAGGACCGCCATGAAGCGCGGCGAGAGGTCGGCGACCGACTCGCCCGGCGAGCGGATCGAAATGCAGATCTCGCGGGCGCCGGGCTGATAGCGCTCGGCCGTCCCGCGTCCCATCGCGAGGAGCTGAGGCGCGCTCACGGCTCGCCGCCCTGCGGCTTCGCCTTCCGCGCGCGCTTCTTCGGCACCGTCGCCGGCGCCGCGTCGGCCGGGCGCGCGGCGTCGAGCTGGTCGAACAGCGCCTGGATCTCCGGGTCGCGCTTCTGCACGTAGCGCTCGGCGAGGTCCATGGTCTTATCGCCTAACGCGCGCATCGCCGTGTTCGTGTTGCCCGCCGCGTGCGCGAAATCCCCGGCCGACGACCGGCGCACGCTGTGCACCGCGCGCCGGTCGCGGTGCTCGACGCCCGCGCGGGTCTCGGCGCGGATCAGCGCCTTGTGCAGCGCGTCGTACGTGTACGTCTCCTGCTGCGACAGCGCGTGCCCGGGGTAGAACACCCACGGCCCGGTGTAGCCGTCGACGTCGCGGTAGGCGCGCGCGACGGCGAGCGCGGCCCGGGTCGCGGCCCGGAGCGGCTGCGTCCACGTCTCGCCGTTCTTGTCGTACGCGGCCTGCCAGGTGAGGACCGCGGCCGCGTCGTCGACGTCGGCCCACTGCAGGTGGAGCACGGCGTGCGAGCGCGTCGCCTGCGCCCGCGCGACGGTCAGCACCGCCCACGCGCGCCACTGGTCCCGGCGCTTCGGGGTGAGCGCGGCGAGCAGCTTGTCGAGCTCCGTCGGCGTGTACTCCGGCGGGGTCGTCGGCCGCTCGTCCTTCGCGACCTTGTAGTGCCACGCGCTGAGCCAGTCACGCTCGACGAGCCCGTTCGCCACACCCCAACGGAGGACGGCCTTCGCCGTGGCGATCACCTCGCGGATGGTGCGGTGCCCGAGCGGCTTCGGCGTGCGCTCGTCGGGGTGGCTCGCGCGGTACCGCGCGCGGTCGTCGCGGTACGCGCGCCGGATGCGCGCGAGGTCGTCGCCCCGGAGCGCCCCGGCCTTCGTGCGCGCGCCGAGCACGTCGACCGCCATCCGCCACTGCAGCCGGTAGTTGCGCGCGGTGTTCCCGCGGAGGTGCGCGAACTCGGCCGTCTCGAAGCGCGTCCAGAGGTCGCCGAGCGCGATCGGCGGCGGCGCGCCGGCGTCCGCGCCGCGGAGCTTGACCGTGAGGTCCTCGGCGGTCTTCCGGGCCGTCTTCAGGCTGGCGGCGCTGTCGTCCTTGAACTGGTGCGTCTTGAGCCGGCCCGTGCGCGGGTTCGTCCACTGCATGGCGACGACGCGGCGGTTCGGCGCCCCCTTCTTCGGCGCCGACTCGGTGAAGACGCGCACGTAGTCGCGCGCGCGCTCGGTGCCGTACTCGGCGACGCGCGTGCGATCCGGCGGCTCGTCGCGCGTCGTCACGTCGCCCCCAGGAGCCGGTCGGCGAGCGAGGGCGTCTCCTCGGCGCCGACGTCCCCGCGCTGCGGCACGACCACGGCGCGGTACTCCCATCCGCTCGGCGTTTCGCGCGCGAGGCCGACCGCGAGCCACTCGGCGCGGCGGCGCTGGAACCAGCGCACGTCGCGCCCGGCGCGCGCGACGGCGCGCCCCTCCGGGACCCACGCGAGCAGCTGCACGTCGGGGCACGCCGCGACCGCGTCCGCGTAGCCGACGAGCGCGCTCGGCGGCAGGCGGTCGCCGTTGCGCCCGTACGTCTGCGCCTCGGCGCGCATGCCGCGCAGCACCTCGTCGAGCGTGGCGGGCATCGTTAGACCCCGGCGGCCTCTGCGGCGTCGATCTCGGCGTCGCTGAACAAGTCGGCCTGCGCGCGCTTCCCGCCGGCGAGGTAGCATTGCGCCTCGCGCTTGATCGTCTCGAGCGCGTCGCCGAGCGCGTCCGGCATCGACGGCTCCCCCTCGGCGTTCTCGCGCGTGCTGACGTGCGGCGTGTTGAGCACCAGCGGCGCCGGGACCGCGTCGAGCGCCTTGAGGCAGGTGACCACCGCCCCCTCGTGCCCCTCGTCGTCCACGCTCAGCGACACGCCGCGCACCGTCATCCCGTGCGCGTACTCGTCCGGGAGCTCGAGCAGGTCGAGTACGACGGGGACGCACGCCGCGAGCGCAGCCGTGAAGTCCGGGTGCGGCAGCTCGCGGCCGGTGAACACCTCGACCTTCTCCCACTTCCGGCCGCCGTCGGTCCACTCGAGCGTGACCGTCGCGCCGTCGAACTTGATCTTCTTGAACCGCGGCATCGTTAGGCCCCCTGCGGGTTGAGGTGCGCGACGAGCTTCGCGTACACGTCGCGGATCGGGGTCGGCGCGCCGCGGCGGGGGATGACCCCGAGGTCCTCGGCCGCGCCGTAGAGCCACTGCTCCCAGCTCGCCTGCCGCCGCTGGGTCTCGTCCGTCATCGGGTGCTGCGTCGTGCGCAGCTCGTGCTGGCGGAGCACCTCGAGCCGGAGCGCGCGCGGCCACGTGTCGACCGGCGGGCACGGCTGGCGGAGCGCGATCATCCGCTCCGCGGCCGCGTCGCACCGGGCGCACGTGCCGTCCGCGCGCAGCGGCCACCAGTGCGCGAGGCACTGGCGGGCGAAGTCGCGCGCGGGCGCCGGCTCAGAAGAGGTCGTCGTTGGCATCGGCCGGCACGGTCTCGCGCTTCGCCTCCTGCATCGCGCCCACCGCGGCCGCGTGCTCTTCGCGCGTGCCGGTAACGAGGTCGGGCTTCGCGGGCTCGAGCGGCGCGGTCGGATCCGCGTCACCGGGCTTCAACGCCTCCTCGTCGTCCGGATCCGCCGGCGCGAGGTCGACGCCGCGGGCGTCGAGCACCAGGGCCGACGCCTCGTAGAACTCGGCGAACGCGCCGGGCTTCTTCTTCTGCTCGCGGAACGTGCGCGTCCCCTCGCGCGCCGACAGCAGCATCTCGTCCGACAGCGTGTCGATCGGCTGCTGGTGCTCCGGCTTCCCCTTGTGGAAGGGGAAGGGGACGCGCTTCGCGCGGTCGAGGGCGGTGAGCACCGGCGCGGGCGTCGCGCTCGCGAGCCACGTCAGGAGCCGCTTGCCCGTCCCGCGGTCCGCGAGGTCGACGAGCTCCCCGTCGAACAGGCCCGTCCGGTCCTTCGACGCCGACGCCTTGTGGTCCATCTGCAGCTCGAAGACGATCGACAGCTCGTACTCGAGCCCCTCGCGCTGGATCGCCGCCGTCCCGACCTTCCGCGGCGCCTCCTTCCCCTTCGCGTTGGTCTCCAGTACGTACTCGGCCTTCGTGCGGAGCGTGCTGATGACGTGCACCGGCGCGGCCAGCAGCGCGGCCTTGAACGCCTCGTGCTCCTTCGTGAACGGCGCCCAGTTCGTGAAGCTGTTCCCGCCCCGCGCGTCGGCGAGTTCCTTCCGGGCGAGGATGCCGCCGACGCCGATCCACTGGTGCGAGAGCGAGTCGACGACGACCGCGCCGTAGCCCGCGTCGACTGCGGCCTGGATCGCCTCGAGGTAGCGGGCCGACGTGTACGGCGCGCCGAGGTTCAGCGTGTCGAAGTCGAAGCGGTCCGCGTAGAGCGACGCCGACTCGTTCTCGGTGTCGATCAGCGCGACACGCTTCCCCTCGGCGAGGGCGAACGCCAGCGCGAGCGCGCCGAGGGTCTTGCCGCTGCCGCTCGGGCCCTGGATGCCGAGCTTGAGGCGTACGGCGGTACGCGCCGCCTTCTGGAATTGCATCGCCATCGTTAGGCGCCTCGGTGGACGGAGTCGGTGTAGCGCGGGGTCCGGTACGGGGTGGCGTGGATCCGCCGCATGACGCGGCGGCGGAGGCGCCACATCCGCCACCGGTGCTGCAGCGTCTCCGCGAGCACGATCCCGCACCCGGCCGCGAAGCCCAGGCCCGCGATCGCGACGCAGGCCAGGAGCCCGCGGACGACGAGGGGCAGGTCGGCGGCGCTCACGACGCGACCTCGGCCGCCGCCGGGACGCGCCCGACGGCGCACATCCGGCGCACCAAGTCGACCGCGCTCACCTGGAGCGCGTCGACGGTGGCGCGCAGCGCCGCCTCGGCGCGCTCGTGGGCGGCGGCCCCGGCGGCGGCCCCGGCGGCGGCCCTGGCGGCGGCCCTGGCGGCGGCCCCGGCGGCGGCCCCGGCGGCGGCCCCGGCGGCGGCCCTGGCGGCGGCCCTGGCGGCGGCACTGGCGGCGGCCCAGGCGGCGGCCCCGGCGGCGGCCCCGGCGGCGGCCCTGGCGGCGGCCCTGGCGGCGGCACTGGCGGCGGCCCTGGCGGCGGCACTGGCCGAGCGCGCGCTCAAGAGCGCGCGCTCGGCAGATCCTGCGCTCGACGCGTCGACGATCTCGGGCAACGCTTCGAGGCGCTCGGCCTCGGCGAGGAGCTCGGGCCGAGTCGCGCCGGCGCAGCGCAGCCACGCCGGCGTGTAGGTGCGGACGACCCAGTCCCACGCGAGGTAGCTCCGGATCAGTTCGTCGGCGTCGCTCGTGCGGGTGCCCACGACGTCGCAGAGCACCGGCCGGAGCAGCCGGTTCCGCGTGGCGTCGTCCCATGTGTCGTTGAGCTGGATGCAGAACCGCGTAAGCAGCGGCGACGCGCACTGCGGCTGGTCGGTGTGCGGCTCGCCGGCGACGTAGGCGATGAGCTCCATCGCGCACACGCCGCGGTCGAACGACTCGTGCGAGCCCTCGTCGAGCGTGACTGTGCTGATGAACGCGCAGAGGTCGTCGCGCGTCGCGAAGGTCGGGCGGAAGGCGGAGAGGGTCACGGCTTAGCCCTTCGTCGGGCTGCAGGTGAACGGCACGCGCGCGCCGGACGCGGCGCCGACGAGCACGCCCTCGAGCGCGCCGCCGCGGTAGATGCCGAGCGCGCGCGCCCAGGCGCGGCCGGCGGCGTCGGGCGAGGCGTCGACGGGGGCGGACGGCGGGGCGTCGCCGAGGAGTTCGCGCGCTTCGATCGGGAGGTGGGAGAGGTCGGGGGCGGGGGCGTCGCTAGACACGGGTCGGGTCTCCGGTTAGGGTTCCCGTCGGCCATCCAGCCGACGGATCTTCGGGTCCGGCCGCCGCGCCGTGCGAGGTGAGAGTCGCACGGCGCGGCGTCGTTGTAGGGCGCGCGGGTTAGGCGTCGGGGTCGTCGAGGTTGAGCCGGGCGCGCGCGACGGCCCGCGCGTCGTCGGACGCCCCCGCGCGGCGCCCTCGGCGGAGGAGGGCGCGGCCCACGGCGAGCGTCGCGCCGCCGGCGAGGAGGCCGACGAGCAGGGAGAGCGTGGTGATCACGCGGCGGCCCTCCGGTGGGGGCGGGCGCGCGCCGGCCGGGGCGGCTCGGGACGCACGAGGTGGGGCGCCTCCTGGCGGAGCGCGGCGTACGCAGCCCGCACCATCGCGACCGCGGCGCGGGCGTAGCTGTGGACCGCCCGGCCTTCGGGCTGCCCGTCGAGCGCGGCGTCGACGATCGCCTCGGGGGCGATGCCGAGCGGGCGCACGGTCCCGCGCGCGAGGTGGTTGTAGCGGTGGCCGGGGCGGCGCTTCATCGCGCCGACGCCGGCGAGGATTTCGTCCGCCGCGGCGCGGTCGGCGCGCGCGCGGACGGCGCGGTGGAGCGTGAGCACGCGCCCGGTGGGGGTGGTGCGCGTGCGCGGGGCGCTGGTCGGTCGGCCATCCATTGTCCGGTCGGGGGCGAAGGTTTCGCAGTCTCCGGCCGCCGCGGGGTGCGGGGGCCGGCCTAGCTTCCCCGCCGCGCCCGGGTGAGAGCGGGCGCGGCGAGGGCGGGCGCGCGGCCGTTAGGCGGCCGCGGTGTCGGCGGCGGCCGCGTCCTGCTCGGCCTTGAACCGCTCCACGCTCGCGCGGAGTGGCAGCAGGTGGCCGTGTTCGTTCTGCTCGGCCTCGATCAGCTTGCGGCGAACGAGGCGCTCCACCGTCCCGCGCGACACCTCGAGCACCTTCGAGGCGGCCAGCACGCTCATCGTGCGCGCGGAGGGCAGCGGACGAACCGGGTGGTTCGGCATTACCTTGGGCGGTGTCTGTGCGTGCACCATTGCGCGCACGCCCACAATATGGGCACGGGCGTCTAGACACGCAAGCCCGTGCCTAGGCACCCGCGAAGCCACGCATCATGTCGAAGGCTGATCCACACGTCGCGGCTCGCTTCAAGGCCGCGCGGCTCCGGGCGGGGTTCTCGCAGGCGGCGGCAGCGGCGGACCTACACACTGACGTCAACACCATTAGCCGATGGGAACGGGGCCGCCACCCGATCCCGGCCGCCGCGTTCGTTCAGGCGGAAGCGTGGCCGGCGAAGGGGGCGCATACGTCTAGACGCGACGATACGCCGATCACCTCACGCCTGCCCGTCATCCCGGCTGGTGCGGACGAGCTACCAGGTTTCTGGTTCGGCGTGCTTTACGACGCCCACGAGCGGATCGCGGACGCCGTGCGCGTGCAGGAGAGCGCGGCTACCACGCAGGAGCACGCGACCGCAACGATCAAGCAGGCGAACGCGGCAATCGGGAAGGCCAACGCGCGACTCGCCCAGATGATTGGCCAGCGCGGCGCGTGGCTCGCGCCGCCTCGTGCCGGCCACCCGCTAACGCTGCCCAGCACGACGCCCGTCCCCCGCCCCGAGGAGTCGGACGGGACGGGCGAGCAGTCGGCCTAACGCGCTACGAGAGCAGCCGCAGCCCCGGCTGGGCGTCGGGGGGGTCGTGCCGGTCGAGCCACGCCCATGCGCTCGCCTCGATATCCGCATCGCAGTGCCGTGGCGCGAAGCGCAGTTCCGCGATCAACTCGCCGCGGCCGTCCACGCAACAAATAGTCACCGCGCCCCCCACCCCCCGCTGCCGATACACCCCGCGCACGCCAGTGCGTGCCGCGGTTGAGTCCTGGGCCTTCGGGCGCGGCATCGGAGTGGGGCGGCGGGGTTCGGGGTGCTTTCGGTCCCTCTTCGGGACGGGGCGCGACCGTAAAGAAACGAAAGCGCTGCGTCCTGTCCACCGCGGCAGTTATTGCCTAACGCGGGCGAGCCGTCGCGTGATTTTTCCGTCACGCCCCTCTGGCGGATGGGGCGCCCCCGTGCCACTGTAGGCGTCCCGGTTCGGCCTCACTGCTGCCTCTCGCTACCTCGGCCCGATGGCCCAGCCTCCCCTGTTCGTCCTCGACGCGGCCGCGCTCCTCGGCTGCATCGGCGCGGTCGTGTTCGCGCTCGGCCTCTGGTATCTCGCGACCGCGGGCGTACCCATCGGGCCGGCGGCGGCGGCGCTCGGCGTGCCGCTCCCCGCCGCCCTCGCACGCGTGGAAGTGGCCGACGCGCAGCGCCTCGCGGTCGGCCAGGCGCTGACCGTCGCGGGCGCCGTGCTCTTCGCCGCCGGTGTCCGCCCGCGGCGCTAGCGTCGCGAGCGGTTCCCCCCGGGGACGCACGGACGATACGAGTCGCCCTGACGCGAGCACTCTTGCCTAACGCACCCCTCGACTCCATGGCACGGTGAATCCCCCCGGGGACGACGAACGGACCGAGGTCGTCGGGCACCGGGACGACCGCGCGATCCTCAGCGCCGCCCTCGACGACGCGACGTGCGACCACTGCGCGGCGCAGCTCGAGGGGCCGGCGGGCGCGGTGCGCACTCTCACGGCGTGGTAATGGACGACGACGCGATGCGACAGCTGCCCCGCTCCTATCCTCACGTTGCGACATGGAGAACACCGCATGATGAAGTTCGAGGCAGGTGACCGGGTGCGTATCGCTACCCCGGTTCGCGGGGGCGCACGCTTGCTCGCCACAACGGGGCAGACCGGAGTCGTTGAACGTAGGCTGAACGCGTATGCGAGCATCGTTCGACTCGACGCCGGCGACACTGTGGCCGTACGCGACGACGAAGCCGAGCACATCTAATGGCGACTGGCGACGGATGGACGGTCGCGAGCGACGGTCTCCGTGCGCGGGAGAACGGGACTTGGGGGCGGGATAAGCTCGCTTTCCTAGACGACTACGGACCAACGGCACTCGACGCGACGTACCTGAAGCACCAGCGTGTCTACATTGATTTGTTCGCTGGACCAGGGCGGAACGTCGCGAGCGTGAGTCCGACGGGTTCGCCCGATGAGTTCGAAGGGTCCCCGATCCGCGTGCTCCGGATGGCCGGGCGCGTTCAGTCTCAGGTCCGGTTCACCGGGGCGCATTTCGTGAACCTCGATCCCGAGGACCACGACGCGCTTGCGACGCGCGTTGACCGGCTCTACGCCTCGGGAAACGCCGTGGTGCCGCGCGGCGCGGTCGATGTCCGACGCGGCGACGCGAACCGGGTTGCGGTCGACATTCTGCGCGACGTCCACGTCAAAGCGTACGTGCTCGTGTTCGCCGACATCACGAAGCCGAACCACTGGCCGTGGCGTACGATCGAGCGCATCCGGGCGCTCAAGCACGAGAGCCTCGAGCTCTACATGCTGTTTCCGCTCGGCATGGCGATCCAGCGGCTGATCGCGGTCCACAACCCGGAGCACACGGAAAAGTGTGCACACTCGCTGACCCGGTTTTTCGGCACGGACGCGTGGCGCACGTTAGCTGAGCGGCGCCACACCGACGCGCAGTCGCCCGAGCTACGCCGCGGCCTCGAAGACCTCTACCTCACGCAGCTTCGACGGCACTGGCGCTATGCCCGATCGGTGAAAGACGTGCGCCGTGGTGGTCAGTCCCTCTACCGCATGCTCTTCGCGTCGGACCACGAGGCCGGCGAGCGGATCGCCGATTGGGCCCGCCGTCAGGAGCGCGGCGACCAGTTGCGCCTCTTCTAGGCGCCGACGAGGGGCACGGGGTACGCGCTCCACTGTGCGCCGTCCAAGTCGCGCCCCTTCGCCTTGGGAGTGCGACCGCCCCACTGCTTGAAGAAGAACGCGACGCCCCGGCGCTGACAGAGGTCACGTAACCCGCGCACCCAGTCCGGCGCACACGGCCGGGCGCCGATCCCGCTCTCGCCGCCGGCGATCACCCAGGCGATCCCGCCTAGATCGAGCGCATCGAGCGGACCGAGCAACGGCTCGGCCGACAGGAACCGCACGCTCGCCTGGGTGATTTCTCGGAGCGCGTCGACCCGGCGCGCAACCCGCATGTCCTCGACCGACGTGCCGACCCAGATGTTCTCGGCCCACGGAAGGTCTGGGGCGAGACGCGCCAGGCGCTCCGGCCGCTTCGTCAGCACTTGGAACTGGTGCTGCGGCGCGGCGATCATCGCGAGGAAGACGCGCTCGATCTGGGCGCGCGAGAAGTGGGCATGGAAGACGTCGCTCATCGAGTTGACGAACACCCGCCGCGGTTCGCGCCACCGGCGGGGTTGGTCGAGTCGATCCTCCCAGAACCGTGGCGCGAACGGGTCGGCCCGGTTCTCCGCTGTGTCCTTCACCGGCAGCTGCCGAAGGTAGACGTCGCGGGTCTTCGTCTGCGCGAGCGTGTACGCGTAACAGTGGTCGCAGCCCGCACTGAGCTTCGTGCACCCTGTCATGGGATTCCACGTCGCGTCCGTCCACTCGATGCCGGTCTTCGTGCCCATACGCGCCCTCCCGTTGCCGTCGCCCGAACGGTTCCCGAATACTTCCCGAAGCGTGCGCGTATAATGCGTTGCCGTGTTCCGCAACGCTACAGTGCCAGTTTACTACCGGTTTCCTACCGACCAAGTACCGGCACGGCGTGACGGGGTGTCCGTCCCGAGACACGCCCACGCGACCACGGCCGGGCTGACACGGTCCGCGGCCGCGATCTCGGCGAGCGACTCGCCCGCGGCGTAGCGCGCGCGCCACGCGAGGAGGTCGACGAAGGACGGGCGGGAAGGGTGTGACATGCGACGGGGTTCGGGATACATTCGGGAAGGTAGCGCCGTCTCGATCTCCTCGAGCCCCGTGCCCAGCACCGCCTTCTACCTGACCGACGACGCGGGCGTACGATGAAACCCGCCCTCGTCCGCGACGGCGACGCGCTCTACCTCGATGACGTCGCGGGCGTGCGCTGGCGCGTCTGGTGGGTGTGCTACGGGCCGCCCCTCGCGAAGCCGGGCAGGAAGCGGGCGCTCCGCGTTGGGGACCGCCGCGCGAACTACCTCTACTTCGTGCGGGCGGACGGGTTCACGAAGCTCCGCCGTTTCGAGCGCGGCGACGACTGGACGCCGGACGCGGCCACGCTCGCCGAGTGGATCCGGCTGGCGTGGTGCCCCGCGACGCCGGGGCTGACGGTCGAACCGTGGAGCCCGCGGTACGCCCGCACGGCCAAGGCGCGCGCGGCTGAGGCGCGCGGGGGCGACGCCTAACGCCGTCCCGCTATCCCCCGTGCGCCGCGATCAGCGCCGCGTCGACGGCCGGCCAGTGGTAGAACGACTCTTCGCACATCTTCGGCAGGAACGGCGCGGCCTGCTGGTACGGGGCGGCGCCGCCCGCCGCCTCGTAGATCAGCCCCGCGAGGATGACGTCGCACTTCGCGAGCATCGCGGGCTCCTGCCGGCGGATCGCGCGGTCCGCGTAGCCGAGCATCTGGAACATGTTCAGCGAAGGCGTCGGGCTGCTGTCGCCGGATTCGTTGTTGTTCGGCTCCAGGTGGTTGTGGAGCACGTACTTGTAGCCGCCGCCGGCCCCGCCCTTCGCGTTCGTCGCGCCGATCCACTCGTTCGCCTCGGCCCAGTCGATGTAGGCGTCGATCGCGGCGTACGCGGCCGCGGCCGTGCCGGCGCTGATCGGCAGGTCCTTGAGGATCAGCGACACTGCCGCCACCATCATCCCTTCCTGGTAGGGCTTGGTGTTCGGGAGGTTCGTGTTCCCGGGACCGCGCGCGACGGTCGGCTGGTACTCGGCGTCGACGAACGCGCCCGCCATCGCGGTCCCCGCGGCCTCCTGCGACTGAATCCAGGCCAGGATCGCCGCCTCGGCGTTCTGGTAGCGCGGGACGAACTGGCCGTAGCCGTACGGGCTCGTCGGGTCGGCGATGCCGTACTTCGCCTGCGAGAGGGCGGCGATGCGCGTGGGGTCGCCGTTGAAGGCGTCGATCTGCCAGGCGCCGTGGATCCAGTTGAAGCTGTCGGCGCGAATGCGCCCGTACTCCTTCGTGTTGAACGGCCAGTAGACGCCCTTCGCCGCGCACGTCGCGCAGGCCCGGTAGATCCCGCGCCAGTCCTCGTCGCCCGTGAGGAGGTACAACATCGCCATCCCGCGCGCCTGCGGGGTCCACTCGATCGCGGTGTACTCGGCCTGCCCGACGAGGTAGCCCTTGACGTGCGTACTCAGGATGCACGCGGCGCGGTACAGGTGCGTCGCGTCGCTCCGCCGCAGCGCCTCGACCATCATCCCGTAGGCAAACTCGTACACGACGGTGACCTGCTGGCGGCCGCCGTTGAAGTTGGTCGAGGCGGTCGACGACCAGTCGCCGTGCGCCGCCCAGTCCGCGTCGCGCCACCGGGCCCACGTCGCGTCGAGGTCGGTCACGGTCTGATTCCGCGCCGGCGTCGTGGCCGGGTTCCGCACCGCCCAGTCGCCCCACGGCCGCGCGTCGATGGCGGTCTGCGGGTCGGTCCACGTCAGGATCGTCGGGCTCTTCTCGCTCGTCGCGCGCTTCGCGAGGTCGGCCAGCGCGCGCGTGCCCGGGGCGCCGTGCGTGATCGTGAGGGGAATGGTCGGCGACCCGGCGCCGTCGACCGTCGCGTCGAACTGGAAGAGCAGGGAGCGCGCCGAGGCGTCCTTCCGGTTGCCCGCGACGCGCCCGACGTACGCGGGCACCTCGACGCCGCGCACCGCGACGCGCACGCTGGCGAGCGCGGCGTCGTCCGGGATCGCACCCGCCTCGTAGGGCAGGGCGTAGCTCACGGCGACCGTGGAGCCCGGCACGAGGTTCGTGGCCGGCCCGAAGGTCGCGGGGTCCATGATCGTGAGCGTCGCGCCGCGCGAGACGCCGGGCGCCGTCCGGCTCGGGGCCGCGAGCGCGGTCACCGCGCTCGCCGTGTCGAAGCCGAACGCCTGCCACTCCCCGAACGTGAGGCTCTGGTCGTTCCACGCGAACCGCGTGCTGCCCGCGGCGGGGAGCGTGTACGTGTGGCCGGTAAACCGGATGTTCTGCGCATTCGACGACCACAGCCCGGCCGTGACGTACGGCGCGTAGCCCTGCACGATGCCGGCGGCGACCTGCAGCCCGTTCACCGCGTAGTCGCCGACCGGCCGGTTGCAAGTGATGGCCGAGTCGTGGCTGTAGAGGTTTCGGAGGTCGTGCGCGCCGTGGGTGCCGGCGGGGTCGGTACGGCGGTCGATCAGCACGCCGACGACGCCGTGCGGGCAGTCGTCGACCACGTTGTCGTGCTCCTCGCAGTTCGACGCGTTGCTGAACAGGATGCCCGCGCCCCACGCCCAGCCCCGCGGGTCGCCCCAGCCGCAGCGGCGGATCGTGCAGCGCCGCACCACGATCGTGTCGGAGATCTCGTACATCACGCCGGCGTAGTCGGTGTCGAGCACCGTCGCGCCGTCGATCACCCAGTTCTCACAGTTGATGTCGCCCCAAATGCCCACGCCGCGCACGCCGTCCTGCACGGTGCAGGCGATCTGCGCGTTGGCCGAGTTCGTCAGCTTCACGCCGCCGGCCCCGTTGGTCGGGTCGTAGGCCAACGCCGCGTTGATGCGGCTGATGCGCGTCGCGGCGTCGATGACGACGTTGTCGCCGCAGCCGTTGACGCCGCAGCCGCCGATGTCGTGGATGTTGCACCCGAGCACCTGGGTGCCGTTGCCGACGCGGACGCCCGACCCGCCGCAGTGGTCGATCTCGCAGTTCCGCACGATCCAGTTGGCGCCACTCGCGTTCGGCCCGAACTGGTTGGTGCCGGCGTTCACGGCCCCGAAGACGTCCACGTTCGCCGGGCCCGCCGCGTAGTTCGTGAGGCGGAGCCCATCGACGGTCACGTTGGCCGGGTAGACCTTGCCCGCCACCGCGTTCTGGTCGCCGATCCCGAAGGCGAAGCTGCCGGCGGGGAGCGCCGCACCATCGAGCACGACCGCCGCGCCGGCCGCCGCGCGGTACGTGTTCCCCGCCTTCGGCACTACGCTCTGCCCGACGTACGTGCCCGCCGCGAGCGCGAACATCGTCCCCGCGGGGTGCGCGTCCGTGAGCGCCTGGAGGTTCGCGCCCGGCGCGACGGGGACGGCGACCGCAGCCACGCCGACCTGCGCGGTCGCGACGACGTCCGCCCCGCTCGCCGGGTGGTAGCGCGCGGTGAGGACCGCCTGGCCGACGGCGAGGGCCGCGAGCTCGGCGCCGCTCGGGCCCGTGAGGTCCGCGACCGCCGGGTTGCCGCTCACGAGTGTGATCGTGACGCCCGCGACCGGGTGGCCCTGCGCGTCGCGCGCCGTCGGGACCGGCGCGGGGACGGTGTCGCCGACCGTGAGGCCGTAGCTCGGGGGGTCGAGCGTGATCGCGGCCACCGCGGCCGGCGGGGGCGCGGGCGGGGGCGCGGGCGGGGGTGCGGGCGGGGGTGCGGGCTGCGGGTCGGGCGCGGGGCCCGGCGTGCCGCCCGCCACGCCCCGGAGCGTGCGCGCGCGCACCGCGGCCTGCCCCCAGAGCTGCCCGCCGCGCTCGGCCTGGACGCTGAACGTGAGCGCGAGTGCGCCGCCCGCGCCCGGCGCGTCGAGCAGGAGCGCCGCCGTCGTCCCGGTGACGTCCTGCGCGACGGTCTGCGCGGTCGCGGGGGCGCCGGCCGGCACCGCCGCGCAGCGCACGCGGTAGCCGTCCGCCCCGGGCGTGGGCTGCCACGCGAGCTGGTAGGAGACGCGGGCGGCGGTCGTCGTGTCGTCGGTCGTAGCCATGCGCGGGGTCCGGTCGGGTGGGGCGGCGGCGGAACGTTAGGCGGCGGACGGCGCGGACGGCGCGGCCGCGAGCCGCAGCCCGCGGGTCCAACGCGCGAACGTGTGGCCCTCGACGGGCATGAGCTCCACGTGGAATCCCTGGTCGGTGGCCGGGCCGCTGTTGCCGCTGTCGACCCGCACGTACCCCGCCGGAATGGAGGGATCGTCGTCGGGCGTGTCGAGGACGCCGCCCGTGTGGTGGGCCTCGTCCGGCCCCGTCATCCGGAAGAAGACGTCGCCGCGCTTCGGGGTCGTCACGAGCCAGCCCCGCTTCTTCGCGAAGAGGTACGAGACCGTGCAGCTGGCCGTGAGCGGCATCGGCCAGTCGCGGCCGAACATCCCGACGCCGACGTAGTTCACGCTCGAGTCGCAGTACGCGGCGCCGGTGGTCGTGCCGTCGATGCGCTGGATCGCGAGGATCACGCGCCCGTCGTTGTGGTTCGTCGCCTCGCGGACGGGGTCGAGCAGCCGGAAGCCGCGGACGAACGCCTCGGCCGCGACGTCCTCGGAGACGAGCAACGGATTCGCCATCGTCAGAGCCCTCCCGCGGCCGCGCCCTGCGCCGCGACGAGGGCGGCCGTCGCGGCCGCAGCGTCGGCGGCGGTGGTGTTGGGCGGCGCGCCGACGCGCGCGTCGGCCGCGCGCGCGGGGTCGAACGCGGGCACCTCGGGCCCCGCGTCGCTCGCCGCGATCGGTGGGACCGCCGGCTTCGCGAGCACCGCGAGCACGGCCGCGACCAGCTGCCCGAGGAGCTGCGGGTCGAGGTGCGCGAGCGCGGCCGGCGGGGTCGCCGCGGGGGATGCGTCCGCCGCCGGGGCGTCCGCCTTGCGAAGCGCGGGCTTCTGCGCGGCGAGGACGACGGCGCCGACGAGGCCGACGGCGAACGGCAGCCATCCCCCGTCCTGCGCGAGCTGCTCGCGGTGCGCGACGGCGTAGGCGACGCCGGCCGCGACGAGCGGACCGACGGTGGCGAGGGCGGGCCAGTGGTACTCGAGGGTGACGACGCGCATGGGCGGGGTCCGGGTGGGGGTGCGTTAGGCGGGATCGTCGTCGGGCCGGCCGGGCAGGACGGGGTCGGTGCGGCGCCGGCCCGCGCGGGCGCCTGCGCGCTCAGCGGCGCGGCGGACGTGGAAGCGGCGCTCGACGGCGGGCGGGGTGTCGGAGCCGTCCTCCCGCACGCGGCCGTCGTCGAGCAACTCGAGCCCGAGGTGGCCGGCGATCCCCTGGAGGTGCCCCGCGGTGTCGTGCCGGAATCCGCGGAGCCGCTTCACCTCGGCGACGACGCCGTCGTCCTCGCGCCCGGTCGCGCCGAAGAGGGTGTGCTTGAGTTGCCCCATCGTCTCGGTGAAGCCGCTCAGCGTCGCGCCGAGCGCCCGGACCTCGACGAGCACCTTGCCCTCGTCCTCTTCCTTACGGCGCCAGATGTACCGGGCGCACGCGCCGAGGGCGGCGGCGAGGACGCCGATCACGGCGCGGAGCAAGAGGGCGTCGTTCATCGCAGGCGGCGGACGGGGGGTGGGGAACGCAGAACGGCCCGGCCTCGCGTGACAGAGGCAGGGCCGGGTGGTCGAGACCGGCGGTGAGTTGTGGTCGGGCGGGTGCTGCCGCCCGTGCGCGGGTGACGCGCGAGCGGGCCGCGGCGTCACCCTTCTTCGGACCCGGGGCGGCGCGGGCGCCGGGCCCGGGGACGTTCCAGCGGTGCTACGGGTGGGAGAAGGTTTGCGTCAGGCCGGCGGTCCAGGTGGATGCGGTGAACGCCCACGCGTCCGCCCAGGTCGTGCCGTCGTCGCTCGACTGCACTTTGCCGGTCAGCGGCGACTGCGCCGCGCCGGCGTCGGCGCGGCAGGTCCACGCGATTTCGACGATGGCGGGCGCCGCCCCCGCGCCGAAGTCGTAGCCGAGGTACTCGTTCGCGACGGCCGCCGCGTTCGACTCCCAGAACGTCGAGCCGTCGCCGTCGAACGCGCTCGCGGCCGCGCCGTACGCCTGGTTGCTCGCGAGCGGGGTGCCGCCGGTGGCCGCGGACGCGCCGCCGCTCGCGGTGCGGAACTCCAGGGCGACGCACGAGGGCGTGGTGCCGCTCGCGCTCGTCAGCAGCAGGACGCGCCAGTGGCGGTGGCCGGTGCCGCCGCCGGTGTTGCCCCCGGTGCCGCCCCCGCCGGTGCCGCCGCCGGTGCCGCCGCCGGTGCTCGCGCCGGTTGCGCTGATGATGAGTTGGCCCGGGACCGAGAGGTCGAAGGTGATGCCGGCGCCGGCGACGAGGGTGCGGTCTGCCACGGGGAGAGGTCCTCTGTCAGGTGGGGACGGTGAGCGGGCTATCGTCGGGGGCGGTGAGCGGACTGGCGTCGGGGGCGAGGAGGTTCGCGACCGGTGGACTCCCGCCCGTCCCGCCGCTCCCGGCCGGCGCCGCGTAGATGCGGAGATTGTGGAAGTAGGCGGTGAACTCGAGCAGCGTCCGGCCCGAGGTCGGCGGCACGCACGCGGGCGACAGGCCGCTCACGGAGAGCTCCACCGTGCACGTTCCGGTGGCATCGGTCGACGTCGACAGCGCGAGGATCCGCCCCGCCGGCGAACTCGTCGAGTCGGAATCGCCGGTGTCCGGGGCGCCGGTCGCGCCGACAGCGGCGAGGAACGACGTCCCCGAGACCGGCACGACCCAGGCTTCGCAGTAGACGTTGAGCCGGCGGTTGGGCGGCAGCCCCGTGTACGTCTTGCGGATCCCGCAGCCCTTCGCCGAGCCGCACGGCAACATTTCCGTGGTGGCCCACGCCGCGCTGTTGCCGAGGGGCGCGTAGGTCGGGTACGCGCCCGTCATCCCCCAGTTCACCACCATCCCCTCGCCGGTCCCGACCGGCGAGTCGGGGTCGACGGCCCAGCCGTTCGTGAGCAGGTGCGCGCTCCCGTCGGGCAGCGGATCGTCGAAGAGGTCCCGGACGAGGGGCGGCTGCTGGTCGCCCGGTCCGAGGTTCTCGCCCGCCACGTACGTGAGGTCGACCCGCGCCGACGCGAACCCGTCCGCGGCGTAGGCCGCGGCCGCGAGGTAGAGCGTTTGCCCCGCGGCGGGCTGCTGGAGGGGCGTGTAGTCGACGACGGCGCCCGGCGTGACCGCCTGCAGGGCGGCCGTCCGGAGCTGCGTCTCGGTCGGGGGCACGTCGACGAGCGCGAGCACCCGGATGCCCGCGACGTCGCTCGGCACGCCCGGCGCGGTGACGCGTGCCGCGAGCGCGGCGAGCGCGGTGAAGTGCCACGCGACCGTCGGCGCGGCGAGCGTGCGCATCGGCGTGAACACTTCGATGCCGTCGATCGTCGACGAGCCGGCCGGCGTCGTGCCCGTGGCGTCGGACGTCGCGGCCGCCCCCGGGTCCGCGTAGGTCACACGCCACGCGATGCGGCTCTCCGCGGTCGCCGAGAGCGAGACGGTGGCGTGATAGGGCTCGACCAGCGGCACCGCCACGAAGGGCCCGGCCGCGTTGTAGCCCGACTGCACCGAGAACTCGACGCGCGTCACGCGCTGCTGCGGGTCCACGATCGCGAGGGCGAGCGTGCCCGTGGTCGCGTCCTGCGACTGCTCGGGCTCGACGAGCGGCCGGATGATGCCGTTGAGCGGGGTCGGGTTCACCCACGGGGTCGTGACGACCCGGGTCGCGAGGTAGCCCGGCACGCCGTAGACGTCTTCGATCGCGGTCAGCGTCACCGCGGGCTGCTCGAGCGTGCCGCCGTCGATGTCGATGACCCGCATGCGGCGGTCGGCGAGCTGCAGCTCCGGCCAGCGGAGCCGGAAGAGCCCGCCCGGCACGAGGCCCGCCGGCGCGCGGGTGCAGACGAGCGTCGCGCGGCCGAGCGGCGTCGTCAGGGCCCGGAGGTCGCGGGCCGCGAGCCGCCGCGCGAGCGCCTCGTTCGCGACGCCGCGGTAGTCGACGTCCTCGCACACGTCGTCGCCGAGCGCCCGAACGAGCGCGTCGTTCGTCGCCGTGACCGTGTTCTGGGCGTAGTTCCGCGACCGGTCGGTGTACGTGACCCGCACGCTCGAGACGCGTGCGGCGGGGACCGGGGCGGTCCACGTGCAGCCGGTCACGACCTTGGGGTCGAGTACCGGGAGCGTGGCCGGGTCGTAGCCCACGACCGGGTCGGTCGGCCCGCGGAAGAGCTGCAGCGCGAGCTTCCCCGTCGTCGGGTGCGTGTAGAGCGCCCCGTCGAGCACGCGGAGCACGTCCTGGATCACCTGCGCCGCGCTCGTCTTCGCGTCGAGCACGAACGAGACGCCCATGACGGCATCGGCATCAAAGGCCTGGAGCGGGTCGGGTCGCGCGGTCGCGCGCCACGCACGGCCGAAGCTCGAGTCGCCGCCGGGGCCGTCGTCGTCGTCGAGCAGCGCGGCCGGGAACCCGAGGCCGGCGAGCGGCGAGACGAGCAGCTCGCGGAGCACGTCGACGCAGTTCGCGTCGCCCGAGGTGTCGCCGCCCGTGAAGCCGGCGCGCCGCCGCACGACGGCGTGGATCGCCGGGGGGTTCGGGCTGCTGCCGAGCTGGACGTCGTCCCAGACGAGGTGCGCGACGTGGCGCCATTCCGGCGTCTGCCCGCGGTCGTCGTCGGCGACCGCGGCGCGCATCGCGACGAGCGCCGGCACCTGCGTCGCGTGCCCGGCCCCATTCCGCCACGTGACGGCGCCGGCGACCCCGCCGCCGGCGCCGCCGGCGCTCTGCGGGTCGTTGCCGCCGAGCAGGTTGGGCGAGTTGAGGGCGAGCGTGTACGCGCCGTCGAACTGCATGTAATACGAGCCCGCGTCGGTGTAGGGCTCGAAGGTGGTGTCGTGCGTGACGAGGGCGTACTGCGCGACCGGGAGCGCGAGGCCGGCGCCCCCTGGGGCACCCTGCGTCGCGAAGCCCGTGAAGACGCGCTCCGGCGGCTGGTTGGCGATGCTCTTCCCGTTGAACTGGAGGTCGAGAAGCGCGTCGACGGGTCCCTGGCAGACCACGGTGACCATCTTCACGCGATACCAGTAGCCGACGACGGGCTTGGGGCCGACGAGCCCAAAGAGGTATGGCCGCGCGCCGTGGTGATGCGCTTCGGCCCGCCAGCCGTCGAACTCGACGACGCGGCAGGGCACGCGCACCGTCCCGAACACGACCGGGATCGGGTCGCCCGGCGTCACGTCGGGGACCTCGGCCGGGGACGCCTTGACCTTCGTCCGCTGATCGGAGAGCAGCGACGAGACGAGCGAGAGGCCCGCGGTGACGGCGAGGAGCACCCAGATCACAGGAGGCCCACCTGGAGGATGTTGCGGTGCGGGAGGCGGTCGAAGCCGCCGAACCGGCGCCCGTTCCCGAAGCGGTCGCGGCAGACGGCGAACGTCTTCTGGCAGGCGGGGAGCAGGGTCATCGCCTCCCCGGGGAAGGCCAGCGGCGGCGGCCCCTGCACGACGCAGACGACCGTGGGCCACGCGCTGAGGTCGGCCTGTAGGATCGCGGTCCGGCGGGTCGGGTCCGCCGCCGTGCCGCCGCCCCAGACGCACTGGCCGCCGTCGAAGCGCTCGGGGTCGGGCGCGAGCGGGAGGCCGATCGTGGGCGCGGCCGGCGGGTTGGGGGGCACCGCGAGCGCGACCGTCACGGTCGCGAGCCCGGCGAGTGGGCCCGTCGCGGCCGTGCCGAGTCCGACGAGCACGCCCGGGGCGGCGACGGCGGCCGGGTCCACGCCGCAGCGGGCGTCGTAGAGCGCCCACGGGCACGTGAGCGCGAGGGAGAGCCGCGGCACGTCGCGCTCGAGCCGGTCGAGCAGCGACTCGCACGCGAGCGTCGCGGTCGGGCCGTCCACCTCGAGTCCCGCGACGGCGCCGACGAAGACGAGCCCCCCGTCCGGGGGCGCGTCCGCGTCGCCGGCCGCGGCCGGGCTGCCGTCGGCGTGCAGGCCGGCCCGCCGGACCGTCACGCCGATCACGGGCGCGCTCTCGTCCGGCGCGGCCCGGCCGCCGAGCCAGTCCTGCACGAACGGCGTCGCGGTCGCGAGGGTGAGGGTGCAGCTCGTTTGCGCCGACTCCTGCGCGCGCCGGATCGCGCCGCGGGCGAGCGCGGCCGCGCGGTAGGTCACCCCGTCGAGGGTGACGTCGACGTCGGCCGTTGCGTAGCGCCAGACGCGCCCCGCGGGGCCGCTGCCGCGGGTGAAGGTCACGCACTCGACCGGGAGCGTGGGGCCGGCCATCGTTAGGCCTCCCACGGGAGGAAGACCACCGTCGCCTCGACCCGCGCGACGGCGCCGGTCACGAAGGTCGTCGTCACCGCGTCGTCGGCGAGCCGCACCCGCCCCGCCCGGGCGAAGCGGCTGCCCGTCGCGGTCGTGCCCGTCCGCGGGACCGGGGGGGCGGCCGGGTCCGCCGCGGTGGGGAGGCTCGCCGTCACCACGCTCGTGCCGTCGCCCGGGGCGGCGGCCGCGCTCGCGAGGAGGAGCGCCCACGCGCCCGACGGCTCGACCTGCGCCAGCGCGTCGACGCCCCCGCCGCGCGCGGCCCGCGCCGGGAACTCGGCCGCGTACCCCGCGCCCACGACGACGAGCTGCGTCGCGAACGGGCGCGCCCCGACCGTCAGCTGCTCGCGCCAGGTCGGACACCACCACGCGGTGCGGCGCCCCGCGACGCGTTGAAAGAACGCGTCCAGCCGGGCGAGCTCGGCGCGGGTCACACAGAGCCAGGTGAGGGCCAGCGTGTCGGCCGCGGGGGCCGGCGGCGCGTCGAGGGCGCCGGCGCCCGACGGCGCGGCGAAGCGCGCGCCCGGGAGGGCGAGGCCGTCGCGGCGCGTCGCATCGTCGAGCGCGCGCGGCGCGAGGGGCAGCAGCTCGGCGCCGCCGACGACCACGGGGGCGGGGAAGGACACGAGTTAGCCCCCCCCGTGGACGACGCGGTACGTCGCGACGAGCCCGCTCACCGGGTCGGTCGCGGTCACGGTCGCGATCGGCGCGTCGAGCCCGAGGCCGGCGCGGTGGAGCGCCTCGATGTTGGCGATCGGCATCTCGGGGGCCGGCACGACGACCGTGAGCAGCGTCGGGTCGTCGACGGCCCACTGGAGCACGCCGGGCACGGGGACCTCCGCCCCGGCCGCGTCCGCCGCCGTCACGCGGAGGCGGCGCTGGAAGCCGCCGTACAGGGTCACGAGGCTCGCGCTCCCGGCCGCGTCGTCGACGATCCGGAGCGCGGCGACGCCCGCGACCTCCGCCCGGCCGGGCGCGGGCTGTCCGGGCAGCGCATCTGGCTCGGCGACCGTGCCCGCGACGGGCGGGTCGAGGGTCAGCGCGAGCGCGTAGACGCCGACGCGGTCGGTCAACCACTCCGGCGCGAGGGCCTCGGGGAGTCGGGCGCGGTGCACGGGCGCGACCCGGGTGCCGGGGGGCCAGGGCGCCGGGGCGTCGCCCGCCGCGAGTGGCGCGGCGAGGGTGAGCGCGTGGGCCGCGACCGCGCCGGCGGGGGCCAGCGCGACGGCGGCGACGGGGCGCCCGGGCGTCCAGAGGGCGACCTCACCGCCGTCGGCGAACGCGCGGAGCGTCGCCGCGTCGTCGGCGGCCGGGTCCACCGGGCCTGCGGCCTGCGCGGCGCGTGCGGCCTGCTCGGCGTCGTCCGCGGCCGTCGCGGCGGCGACGAGGGGCGCCCACGCCGGCGCGGCGAGCGTCGCGTCGTACGCGGCCTGGGCCTGCGCGTAGTCGGCGTCCGCGTCGGCGCCGTGCTGCGCGAGGTAGGCGGCGGACGCGGCGGCCCCGGCCGCGTTCGCCTGGTCCTCGGTTTGGCCGGCCGCGATCGCGGCCGTGTACGCGTCCGTCGCGGCCTGGCTCGCGGCGGCGTAGATCGCGTCCCCGAGCGCGTACCACGGGGCCGCGGCCGCGTCCGCCGCCTCGTACGCCGGCTGCGCGGCGGCGTCGGCGGCCGACGCGGCGGCCTGCGCGGCGACGACCGCCGCGTCGAGCGTCGCTTGATCGGCGAAGGCGCCCGCGGCGAGGAGCGCGAGCGTGGCGTCGCCGGCGGCCGCGGGGGCGCCGAGCACGAGGGCGTCTTCCCACCGGGGCACCCGGACCAGGCGGCGGGTGACGGCGTCGGGGCCGGCCGCCGCCGCCCGGAGCGCCGCGTCGACGGCCGCGCCCTCCTCGGGGTCGGTCACGGTGAGCTGGTACGTCACCGCCTCCCGCGGGCCGACGCTGAGCCCGAGGCGCTCCTCCGACCCGTCGCGGGCCGGCAGCACGGCGGTGGGCCACGTGCGGGTGCGCGCGACGTCGGCGACCCAGTCGTGCGGGATGGGGAGCAGCGGGACCATCAGCGGGACCGTCATCGGCGGTTGGCGATCGCGCGCACGGTCCCGCCGTTCCGGTGCAGCACGTCGAGGACCTGCCGCTGGCCGTCGCGCGAACTCAGGTGCGCGGTGATGTGGCGCGCGACGAGTCCCTCCGCGAGGTCGAGCGTCAGGCCGCCCTCGAGCGTGTGCGCGCCGCTCGCCGCGGGCGGCGCCTGCGCGCGCGCGGTCGCGATCCGCGCCACGGTGTTTTCCACGACGCCGCCCGCCGCGTAGCCCTGGGCGCCGTGCGCGGCGCCTGGCACGGCGGACGCGGAGGCGAGCGACCGCACCGCGGTCCGGCCCGCGCCGATCGCGGCGAAGAGCTCCCGCGGGATCTGTTGCGTGCGGAGCGCCTCCATGACGGGCACGCCGTAGTAGCGCACCGCGGCCACCGGGTGCACGTACTCGTTCGCGGTGAGCCACGCCGGGATGTTGTCGGCCCGGTCGTGGGCCGACGCGCCCGGCACCCGGCCGCCGTCGGCGAAGGCCGGGACGCCCGCGAGGTCCGACGCGAACGGCACGAGCGAGCCGGCCACGGACGTGCCGGCCGACGTCGCGCCCGCCGCCGCCAGCGCCGCGGCCGCCGCGGTGATCGCGCTCGCCGCCGCGAGCACCACCTGGCCGGCCGCGGCGAGCGCGCCCGCGCCCGCCGTCACCCGGTCGCCACCCTCCTTCACGACAGCACCCCCGACTCCAAGCTCCGCGCTCGACTTCGCGAGCTGTGTCCCCTGCTGCGCGCCGGTCGCGGCCCCGAACAGGCCGCGCACCTTGTCCACGGCCGTCTCCGCGAGCGAGCGGCCGATTGCCTGCTGGATGTCGCCCGCCACGCTCAGCAGCAGCCCGCGCACGGCCTCGCCGAGCGTGCGCACCTTGTCGATGCCGCTCCCCAGGAAGGTGGCGAGGTCGTTCGTCACGCTCTCCCGGATCTTGCTCCCGAGCCGGGCGTATTCGTCGGTCGACTGGCGGATCTTCGTGTTGAGCCCGTCGACCTGGGCGGCGTACGCGAGGACCTTCTCCGCGTCGGTCGCCTGCCCGGTCGCCTGCGCCCACGCGGTGAGCGCGGGGAGTTCCGCGAGGATCGCGTCCCGCTCGCGGGTGTAGGCGGCCGCGAGCTGCTGGCGGGCCTCGGCGTGCGAGAGCGTGCCGGCGGCGAGCTGCGCCTGCACCGTCTGCTCCTCCCGCGCCGACGCCTGCGCCGTCCGCTGGAGCAGCGCCTCGACCTGTTGCACCGCCGCCTGCCCCGCGCCCTCCTTCACCCGGAGGTCGATCGTCGCGACGACGTCGAGCCGGCCCTCGGCGGCGGCCTTTTTCCGGAGCTCGGCGTACTGGCGCTCCAACGCCAGCGTCGCCGCGCCCACGACGTCGCCCCGGCCGCGCACGGCCTGCGCGTCGAGCTGGGCGACCTGGTCGTTGAAGGCGCGCTCCAGGTCGACCCGCTTCCGGTCGAGGTCCGCCCGCGCCTTGAGTTCCTCACTGCCTAACGCGTCGAGCCGGGCCTGGACGCGCCGTCGGCTCGCCGCGTCGGTCTGCGCGTCGCGGTCGGCCGTGAGCGCGGCGCGCTCGGCGGCGTACGCGGCCGTGATCCCGGCCGCGACGGTGCGCACGTACGTCGCGATCGAGATCGCCGAGCGCGCGAGGAGGTCGTCCTCGGTGGCCTTCAGCTCGGCGAGCTTCGCCTTCGCGTCCTGGACCGCGCCCGCGGCGTCCTTGTTCGCGTCGGCGGCGGCCTTCCGGCCGTCGGGCGGCTCCGTCGGGGCGGTGACCGTGGGCGGGCTCTTCGGCGCGGCGAGCACGCGGTCGACCGCGTCGACGGCGCCCCGCAGCGCGCCGAGCTCCTGGCTCGCGCGGACGACCCGGTCTTGCAGCGGCGCGAGCGCGGCGTTCAGGCTCGCCGCGTCCTTCCCGATGACCTTGAACGTGCCGTCGGTCTGCAGCTCGAGCGCGGCGCCGTTCCGGCTGATCTTGCCTAACAGTTGGTCGCGCGCGTCCTCGGCCGCGAACAGCGCGGCGCTCGCCGAGGCGGCCACCGTGCGGATGTTCCGCACCCGCGCGTCGGTCTCGGCCTGGATCGCCTCGGCGAGCGAGCGGTGCGAGGTGCCGGCCGAGGCGAGCGCGCTCCGGTAGGCGGGGTCGAGCTTCACCAGCTCGTCGGTCAGGTCGCGGAGGCGCTGCTGCGCGCTCGCGAGCGCCTGCCCCTGGAGCGCGCCCCCGGCGATCTGCGCCTGCAGCGCCTGGTACTCGCGGGTCAGCGTCACCAGGTGCGCGGTCTGCGCGCCGTACGCGGTGTTGCTCGCCGTCAGCTGCTGGACTTCCGCCGCGCGCTCCCCCCGGAGCTTCTCCACGTAGACGAGCAGCGCCGCGATCCCGGCGGCCGCGAGCACGTACGGGTTGATCGCGGCGGCGGCGTTGGCGGCGAGTTCGGCGACCGTGAGCTCGCGGACCGCCGTCAGGATCGACCCTACGGCCGCGACCGCGCGCGCCGCCCCAGCTGCGCCGAAGATGCCCCCCTCGTACGCCGCGACCGCGAGCCCGGCCGTGATCGGGTGGTCGCGCACGAACTGGATCACGTCCCGGACGCCGTCGAGGATCGCGCGCACCGTCCCGGTCTCGACGCCCCAGCGGACGGTCGCCGCCGCGACGCCGGCGACGTCGCCCGCGAGACCGCCGACCGTGCGCGCGAGCTCCAGCCCGCTCGCCACCAGCGGGGTGATCTCGCTCCGGTTCTCCTGCAGCCACCGCGCGAGGTCCTGCGCACCGTGCACCGCGCCGACGAACACGTCGCCGAGCAGCGCGCCCCCGGCCTTGAACCCCTCCTGCAGGCCGGCGACGAGCGGCTTGACCTGCGTGGCCACGTCGGCCGTCGTGAAGTCGAAGAGCCCGTGCAGCGCGTCCTGCGCCGCGGCCTTGAACCCGTCGAACAGGGGCCGGGTCGCCTCGCCCGAGACTATGTGCAGCGTCTCGGTGAGGTTGCTGTTGATCCCCTTGAAGCTGCCGGCGACCCGGGTGCCGATGTCGCCGTACCGGGCGAGCTTGTCGGTGATGTAGTCGACGAGGGTCCCCTGCTGCTTCGCGAGCGCGACGTCCTGCTGCCGGATGCCGAGCTCGATGAGCAGGCGGTTCCGGAGGTTGACGTGCCCCGAGAGCAGCTCGACCATCGACACGTTCAACTCGCTGAACGGCACGTTGAGCGCGCCCGCCGCCTGCGTCATCCGGACGACGAGGCCCCGGATCTGGTCGACCGTCAGCCCCGCCCGGAGGCCCGCGCCCTCGGCGGCCTGCAGGTTCTCGACGAGCTGTTGCGTCGTGCTCGCGGTCTGGAGCGAGTCGACCCGGAGCTTCCGGATCTGATCGTCGGCCACCGCTTCGGCCGCGTTCAGCTTCTCCTGGCCCTCGAGCTGTCGCCCCTGGCCGTCCCGGAGCTGGGCCTGCGCGTTCAGCACGGCGGTGATGCCGAGCGACGCGCTTTCGAGGGTCGTGTTGAACGTGACCCCCGTCTCGACGAACTGCGCCGCCTTGTGGAGCGCGCCGTACGCCGCCTCGAGGATGACGATCTGCTTGACCGTCTCCAGGATCGCGGCGCGCCGGGCGCCCGCCGCCTCGGTCGCGGCCCGCTCGCTCGCGAGCGCCTCCTGGTTCGCGGTCGCCTGCGCCGCCGCCGCCTCGCGCGCGCTCGCCGTCGCGGCCTGGTCCGCGGTCCGCTTCTCGGCCGCCTCGACCCGGGCCGCCTCGGCGGCGGCGCGCCGGGCGGCGACCTCCTCCGCCTTCGCGGCGGCCGCGGCGCGGGCCGCGTTGTTCAGCCCGAGCGACTCGCGGACCTCGTCCCGGAGCGCGGCGTTCGCGGCCCGGATGACCTCCTGCTGCTCGATCTCGGCCCGAGTGAGCGCCCGGACGCCGGCCGCGGCGGCCTCGGCGCCGGCCCCGGCCGCGGCGGACGCCGCGGCCGCTTCCTGCGCCGCCGCAGCCCGCTCTTGCGCGGCCGCGCGCGCCGCGGCGGCGTTCGCCTTCGCCGTGTCGGCGTCGACGGCCCTCGGCGCGAGGCCGAAGCCCTGCAAGCTGGCGTTCGCGCTCGCGACGTCGCGGGCGGCGACGACGAGCTGCCGGAGCGAGGCCGCGCCGTCGTCCCCGGTGACCTTCGCCGCGATCCCGAGCGCCTTGAGCGCCGCCGCCGCGGTCTCGAACTCCGCGGCCGACGCCTGGGCCGCGGCGCCGGAGGCGCCGAGGTCGGCCGCGGCCGCCTCCCCCGCGGCGGCGGCCGCGGCCTGCGCGCCCGCGATCCCGCCCGCCGCCGACGTCGCCGCCGCCTCGAGCGCCTGGACCACGCGCGTGGCGCCGTCGTCGACGGCCGAGAGCGTCAGGGTGACGCGCGACGTCTGGTCGGCCATGGAACGGGGCGGCGGGCGAAGGGGTCGGCGGGCGTTAGGCGTCCTCGCCCAGGAGGGCGGGGCGGGGCGGCGGGTCGACGTCGGGGTTGCCCGCCGTCACGTAGAGCAGGGTCGCGTGGCGGTACGCGGCCTCGGCCTCGCGCACGAGCGCGTCGCGGTAGGCGGCGAGGCCGTTGGCGAGCGGCCAGCGGAGGATCCGGCGTTCGGCGTCGGGGTCGTGCCCCGACAGGGTGGCGAGGACGGGGGACCAGCGGCCGAAGCGCGCCGGCGGGGGCGGGGGTGGGGCGACGGACGTCCGGCGTCGGGCGCGGCCGCCGGGGGACCTGGGAAGCGTCGGCGTCGACGACTCCGCCTGGAAGCAGTCGGCGTACTGCCGTTCTAGGCGCCCGTGGTGGGAAAAAGCGCGAAGAGGGCGTACGCGAGGGCGCGGGCGAGCGCCTGGTGGTTTCGGGCGCCTGTGGCCGTCGCGAACCGGCCGCGGTTCTCGGCCGCCTGCGCCGGCGTCCAGGCCGCGCCCTCCCGCACGAGCGACGTCGCGAGCAGGTCGAACGCCCGGCCGCTCCGGTAGACGAACGTCATGAACACCTGCGCGCGCGTCGCCTCGTCCCCGATGGCGAGGAACTCGGCCCGGCGCTCGGGCGTGAGCCCGGCCGCGTCGGCCTCGGCGAGGAACGCGAGCGACTGCTCGAAGGTGAGCGCGTCGGCCGCGGTCGAGACGTAGGCGACGCCGTCGATCGCCACCCGCACGGACAGGTCGGGGAACTGGGGCTCGGGCGTGTGCGGCGCGAAGGTGTCGTCCATGGGCGGCGAGGGTGGGAGCGAGGACGACGCGCGGGAGAGTGCCTAACGTACTGCCCGCGCGCCGTAGAACGTTACCCGCGGATGACCTTGTCGAAGAACGGCGACGCGACGGAGCCGCCGTGCGCGCCGGCGGAGTCGTCGAGCGCCGTCAGCGCGAAGTTCATCTTCGCGAACTCGGTGGTGATGAGCCCGAGGTCGCCGTCCGGCTTGAGCGTCGCCTGCCAGACCTGCGCGTCGTAGTTCGGGCCGGTGACGTTGTCGCTCTTGAAGAAGAGCGTCCCCGTCAGCTGCGGCCGGGTCGCGCCGTGCAGGACGTCGAGCGCGGTCGCGCCGGTGAGCGGCGCGGCGGTGTAGTCGACCGTCAGCGCGTCGCCGTCGACAACCCCCGCCGTGCTCGGCGTGTCCAGGATCTGGATCATCCCGCCCGGGGCGTCGAGGACCTTGTAGTCGCCCGTGCCGGTCGCCGCGTTGTAGGCCGCGAGCGCCGTCGCGCCCTTGTGGACCGTCACGGCCGAGATGCCGCGCTGCTTGGTCTTGTAGGCGCGCCCGAGCAGCACGCCGCCGGCGGGCGTAAGCGCCTCGGCGGTGACCGTCGCGCCCGCCTGCGCCGTCTTCGCCTGCGTGGCGAGGTAGGCCAGCGCCAGCGTCTCGACGCCGAACTCCATCGCGCCGATCTTGCCCGTGACCGCGGTCTCCTTCACGATCTTCTTGTACGTGCCGCGCTGGCGGTTCATGAAGTTCTTCATCTCCAGCTCGGTCGTCGCGATCGTCAGCGAGAAGCTGTCGCAGTTGCCGAGGTGGATGAAGCCGGTCGAGAGGCCGTCGTCGGTGAACGGGTCGAACAGGAGTTCGCCGGCGCCGAGCACCAGCAGTTCGGAGGAGGGCGTCGCTTTCATGGGTCGGGTCCGGGTGGGGGAGCGGTGGGGCGAACGCCCGGCCGTTAGGCCGGGACGGGGGTGAGCGTGAGGCCCGCCGGCGGCGCCGGGTCGGGCGCGCGCGGGAGGATCGCGGCCGCGTCGAACGCGAGCACGGTGAGCGCGACGTCGGCGCTCCAGACGAAGACGCCGCCCTTCTGCGGCATCACGTCGTGGGTGAGTTCGTAGGCGACCTCCTTCTCGGCCTCGTCGACGTTCACCGCGACGACGGTCCGGCCGGTGCCGGGCGCGCGGCTCTGGGTCGGGAACGCGTCGAGCCACGCGAGCAGCGCGTCCGGCACGTGCAGGATGTGCCGCTGGATCTCGTCGAGGTTCGCCGAGCGGTAGGCGTAGGACGCGGTGATCCGGTGCACGCTCCGCCGACCCGCCGGCGCACGCCGCGCGCGCGTCGTCGTGCCGTCCCACGTGAAGGCGAGCGCGGGGAACACCGTGCGGGCCATCTCGGCCTCGGTCTTCCACCAGTCGTAGACGGCCACCCGGTCGACGAGCGCGACGCCCGCGGCGTCGGCCGCGCCGCGGACGTAGTCCGGGAGCGTGGCCGACGCCTCGCGCAGCTCCTCGAGTACGCGCGCGATGCCCATCAGTCGGCCGCCTCGCTCAGGGGGTCGGGCAGCGCCTGGCGGAGGACGCCGACGACGGTCCCGCCGACGTCCGCGATCGGACTGCCGACGCGGCGCGAGCGCCGCCGGCCCTGGCCCGTACGCGGGTCCTCGCCGAGCAGGTACCGCTGCACCGGCTGCACCATCGCGGTCACCTGCACCGCTTCGGGGAAGTCGAAGAAGCGGCGGCGCGCGTTGGCCGCGGCCGCGTACGGGACCGCGGTCCCGAAGAGGAGGGTCGTCGCGCTGATGCTCGCGATCGCGCCGTCGGCGCCGTCGGCGGTGAGCGACTCGCGGAGGCCGTGCGTCCAGTGCAGGACGCGGCGCG
This sequence comes from Gemmatimonadetes bacterium T265, assembly GCA_019973575.1. NCBI lineage: Bacteria > Pseudomonadati > Gemmatimonadota > Gemmatimonadetes bacterium T265. The sequence continues at coordinate 1,352,404 of BPUI01000002.1, read as the reverse complement.
CGGGGCCCTCGGTCGAGGCGAGGCGGTAGTGTCCCCAGCCGTGCGTGCGGGCGGCCACCGTGCGGGCCGCGAGCGGCGCCCACGGCGAGCCGAGCGCCGCGCCCTCGGTGTCGAACACTCGGCGCTGGTAGGCGCGGAGGTTCTCGGCCACGACGGCGAACGCGGGCCGGAGGTCCGCGACGCGCTGCCGCGCGGTCAGCGCGACGTCGCGGACTTCGGCGAGTCCATCGGCGCGGAAGCGGAGGTGGAAGAACCCGGGCATCGGGGCGGCCGCGTCAGTACGTGTCGGTCCGCCCGACCGCGTCGTCGCCGAGCACGGGGCACCGGGGCGCCGCGGGGCGCCCGACGCGGTGCTCCGGGACGGTCGTCGCGCGGAAGAGGTCCGGCAGGAGCTGGATTTCGCTGAGCACGTCGCGGTAGACGTCCTCGTAGGGCTGCGTGAGCTTGACGACGTCGACGACGGCCATGCCGGTCGTGACGCGCCGGAGCACCCACGCGCAGACCTTGTGGACGACGCCCCGCGTGAGGAGCGCGGCCGCGTCGTCGGTCCACTGCGGTTCGGCGCCGAGCGCGCGCACCACGCGCACCCGGAGCCCCGTCGTCACGCTCTGGATCTCGGCCACGACGTCGGCGACGCTGGGCGTGCTGTCGCCCGCGGCCGGCTCGACCGGGAAGCCGGCCGGCAGCAGCGCGACGAGCTCGCGCGCGACGTCCGCGGGCGCGGCGTAGACCGTGGGCATGACGCGGGGTCCGGGCGCGGGCGCGGCGTTAGACCGCCGCGCGGAGCTTCGCGAGCCCGCGCTTCACGAGGGTGGCGGCCGTGTCGAGGGTGACGTGCGCGACCGCGCCCGCGGCCATCTGCACGCCCGCGTGGATCCACCGCTCGGTGGCGTGCGCGACCGCCTCCACGGCGACGGTGCCCCCGATTGCGACCTCGGCGGGCGCGTGCTGGGCGAGCTGCTGCTCGACGTGCGCGGCGCCGTGGGCGACGGCCGTCTCGATCGCCTGCTCGATCGCGGCGACCTCGGGGGCGATGGCGGGGGCCGGGGCGGCGGCCGCGGCCGGCGCGGGGGCGGCCGGCGCGGCGACGGGGTCGACGATGTTGGTGTCCATCGGGGGGCTCAGGTGGCGGGGGGCGTGTCGGGCTTCGGGGCCTTCGCGACTTCCTCGGCCTCGCCCTGGTCGACGAGCACCTTGGCGCGCTTGGCGTCGCACTCGAACGTCTCGCCGATCTCGACGTGGACCGGCATCTCGTCGGCCTTCTCTCGGTGCAGCAGGCGCGTCTTGGCGGTCAGCTTCATGGCGGATCTCCCGTCGGGACGGCGGGCGCGCGGCGCCGGGGTGGCGGCCGCGCGCGTCGCCGCCGCTCGCCTTAGATGCTGGCGAGCACGTTGGTGAGGGTGTACGCGGCCTCGCTGATGAGCGTCTGCTCGTCGCTGTACCGGCGCGCGTCGATGTAGAGCGTGCGCTGCCGCGCCTCGTAGTTCTCGGTGACCACGAGGCCCTTCGCGTTAGTCGCCGCGCCGCGGAAGGCGTTCTTCCACACATAGGTGTAGAACGCGGCCACCATCTGCCGCGCCGGGACGGGCGGGCGGTAGAACAGGGTCACGTTGTCGCCCCAGACGCTCGTCGTGCTGCCGCTCTTGAAGCCGGCGGTCATGTTGCCCGTCAGCTGCCCCGCGCGCGGCACGAGGATGTTGGGCACGCCGAAGATGGCGGAGAGCACGCCCGACGTGAGCACGGCGAGCGTGCTCGTCGTCGCGCCGCCGGAGAAGAACTTCGCGAGCGACGGATTCTGCTTGAGCAGCTCGACGACCTCCCACGGCACGACCGCGTAGTTGGGCGGGACGCCGATCGCGTTCTTGATCGCGAGCTTCGCCGGCGTCACGTCGCCGAGCACGTCGCCCGCCTGGTCCCACTTGGTGGTGGGGCTCGACTGCGGGATCCCCGCCGCGCGCGCGCCCATCGCGACCCGGAGCTCGCGGTTGAGGACGAGCCGCTCGGTCGCCGCCTCGGTCTTCTGGACCTTGACCTCGTACGGCGCCTCCTCGGCGTTGTCGGCGTCGACCTCGTCGTCGTGCACGGTCACGCCGCGCGCGCGCTCGCGCGTGCTGTACGTGCGGTCCCGGATCTCGGTCTTGAGGATGCCGGGCTCCTCGCCCATGCCGATCGTGTCGTCGCCCTGGTCGTCGGCCTGGAGCATGGACTTGTCGGCCTCGAGGATGAGGCCGGCCTGCTTCGGCACGGGCAGCAGGGGCGAGACCTCGTCGGCGATGTAGCCGTCGTTCTTGTACCCGACGCTGACGTTGGTCAGCCGAGTGTTCACCTTGAGTTGATTCGGGGCGGGCATGGCCGCGGACTCCTGGGGAGGGAAGGGAGGGGAGGGGCGGCCGTTACGGCGCCACGGAGAGGCCGGAGTGCCGGATCGCGCCGACGAGGTCGTCGATCGCCGCCGCGGCACCGAGGGACTCGGCTTGCACGAGCTGGCCGCTCGCCGCGGTGACCCAGCGGCCGGTCGCGTCCGTCGTGAGGTAGGCGCCGTACGCGAACGCGGCGCCGGCGCGGACGTAGCACGCCTCGCCGAAGCCGATGTGCACGGCCGTCATGTCGCCCTGGCCCTGGGCCTGGTCGAGCGCGACGACGCCCATCGCGCGGCCGTTCGCGGCCGCGACGCGCGCGCAGCCGTGTTCCGCCTGGCCGTACTTCACGGCGAGCCCGGGGAGGAGCACGGCCGCGTCTTCGTTGACGAAGCCCTTCTTCTCGAGCGTGGGGCTGACCTGCTTGTTGCTCGGCATCGTTAGACGGCCTCGTCGTCGGCTGGGGAGGTCTTGGGCGGAGTGCCCGCGGCGGTGAGCTGCCGCTCGGCGGCGACGAGCGCGGCGCCGTAGGTGAGCGTCGGGTCGGCCTTCTGGAGGTCCTTGATCGTGTCGTCGAGCAGCTGCTCGCCGCTCGGCTTCGCCTGCGTGCTCGTCGCGTCCGCGGTGCGGGTGCCGACCGGAACGCGCTTCGGCATCTGCGCGAGCAGGGTCTTCGCGCCGTCCGCGACCGCCGGCACGTCGTGCAGGAGCTGCGTGCGCCAGTGCGGCTTTTCCGCGGGCGTCAGCTTCCCGCCGCGCACCGCGTCGTCGAGGAGCCGGTCGGCCTCGCCCTCGCGCTTCGTCTTGGTGAGCGCGGCGTTCTCGTCGGCGAGCGTGCGCACGCGGGCCACGACGTCGGCCGCGGGGGCGTCGTCGCTGAGCTGCAGGGCGGTGCGCATCTCGCCGAGCGCGGTGGTGGTCGGGGCCGCGGCCTGCCGCTCGGAGAGCAGCGTGTCGACCGCGGTCTCGACGTCGGCGTCGCTCGCGGACTCCGCGAGCTGGAGCTTCGTCTTGACGGACATCGGGACTCCGGAGGCCGCAGCCTCGTTCGGGTACTCGGCGCAGAGGAGGGCGGCCCCCGGTGCCGCCGCGTCGAGGAGGGCGGGGATTTCCGACAGCGTCAACGGCGCCATGCCTTCGACGAACGGCCGGTTCGTGAGCGCGAAGCCGCGGAGCACCTTGCCCACGGGCTTGCCCGTGCGGCGGTCGACGTAGCCGGTCTCGAAGTCGGCGCTCGTGAAGCGGTACTCGCCGGCGGCGATCTTGTCGGCGGCGCGTTGCGTGGGCTCGTACAGCGCCCACAGCTCCCGGCCGTTGCCGCGAAGGTCCACGGCCTTGACCTCGCCGGCGGCGATCGCGTTGCCGTCGCCTTTCGGGCTCGCAATCCCGTGGTCGTAGTCGGCGTACACGAACGCGCGGACGCCGGCGTCGAAGTTCGCCTTCAACTCGGCGAGGTCGCCGGGCGTGATGGCGAGCGTCCCGTAGCTCGGGTGCTGCCACGTGCCGGCGCAGAGGATCTGCTGCCACGCGGCGGGCCTCCCGTCGGCGAGCGCGATCGCGCTCGCGTAGGCGAGGCGGAGGGGGGCGCGCGTCGGCGCCGTCGCGGTCGGCATCGCGTTAGGCACCGGGCAGCAGCCCGGCCGGCCCGAAGCCGAACGGGTCTGACGCGAGGTCGCCGGCGACGAAGCGGACGCGACCGAGGTCGACCACGAGCGGCAGGGTGCCGGCGGCGACGGTGTTGTTGCGCGCGGTGAGGATGAGTTCTCCGATGGTGGCGCGCGCCAGTTTCGGGGCTGTCACGTCGCCCGCGAACACCCACGCCGAGCCGGCGACCGACAGCCAGTGGACGAGCCGTCCGACCGCGCGATCGTAGTAGAGCACGGCGTCAACAACGCCCCCGCCGGTGAGCAGGACGGCCGGGTAGGGCCGCGCCGTGTCGGGATACAGGCCATCCCCGTCCGCGTCGTAATACCCCGCCGTGAACCGACCGTCCCTGGCGTACACGAACGTTGATTCGTTCTCGTCCGGGCTATCGCTGACTTGCGGAAAGGGCACTGCCTGTTCCACCGTGGATCCGGCATCGGCCCCCGCGGGGTCTCCGCTGATCGCCACGCGCGCGCGCGTGGCCATCCACACCCGGTCCGGCCAGACCCCGGTAGGCGGGTACACGTGCGGTACCGCGGATGCCGCGGGATCGCCCGTCCCCGGCGTCGGCGCGCAGCAGTAGCCGCCGACAAACACGGGGGCATTACTGTAGTGGCCCCACACCGGACTTGCTGCGAACGAAGCGTCGTCGTACGCCCCGAGGTCGTCGTCGAACGGGAGCGCAAAGACGGACGGATGCGCGGGCGCGGGCAGCGCGAACGGGTCGGGCCGCGTAGGCGTCCCGGTGCTCGCGCCGCTATTCCCCGTGCTGCCGCCCGTGCTGCCGGTGCTGCCGCCGCCGCTCGCGGGGTCGACCTCCGTCCCCTCGTGCCGGACCGCGAGCACGAGGTCGCCGACCACGCCGCGCCCGACCGCCGTGGCCTGCACGGGCTGTCCCGCGGACGCCGCGACCCACCGGCCCGCGGCGTCGGGCACGAGTGGGTCGCCCACGCCGCACGGCGCGCCGAGTTCGACGTAGCAGACCCCGCCGAAGCCGACGTGCACGCTCACCACCGCGCCGGGCTCGGCCTGCTGCTCGGCCGCGACGACGCCGAACGCGCGGGCCCCGGCGCCCGCGAGCGCCACGCTCCCCTGCATCGCCCCGCGCACCACCGCGCGCCCGGGCGTGAGCGTGGCGGGGCCGGCGTTGAAGTAGCCGGCCCGCGGGAGGTTCGGCGTGAGCAGCGTCGTCGCGGTCATCGGGAGGCCGCCTGCGGCGTGAGGGTGAAAATCCAGACGCCCCGGCACCGAAACCCGCCGTCGCACGCGGGATCGGGCAGCTCGGGCGCCTCGGGGTCGCCGTACGCGTAGTTGTCGCCGTCGTGCGCGGCGCACCATGCGCAGGTGTTGCCGTCGAGCGCCTCGCTCCGCACTTGGCGGTCGATGCTCTGCCCGAAGAGCTGCGCGGTGCGCGCTCGCCCCTGGCCGAACGCGACGTTGATGACCTCACTCAGCCGCGCGTCGACCGCGGCCGTCGAGCGCGCGGCGAGCACGTCGGCGACCGCCTGCCCGATGCGCCCGACGATCGCGGGGTCGTCGTCCGGGGCGCTCGCGGCGCCGACGACCGCGGCCAGTGCGGCTTGCTGCGCGGCGGTCTCGCGCTGCTGCACCTCGCGCGCGGCGTAGAGCGCGACGAGCGCGCGGAGCAGGCGCCGGAGGCCGCCGTACTTGGCCGGGTCGGCGAAGAGCACCGCGCGCACCCGCGCCGCGACCCGGTCGGCCAGCGTCGTCGCGTCGGCGGCCGTCGTGTCGAGCCCCTGCCGCCCCAGCTCCGCGCGCACCGTCTCGCCGCCTAACGCGTCCGCGCGGGCGGCGGCCGCGGTGAGAACCGCCGTCAGCCGGTCGGTGAGGTCGGCCGGCGCGGTGAGGCTCCCGACCTTGCCGGGGAGCGCGGCGGGGTCGGCGGCCAGCGCGCGCACGCGGTCGACGAGCGCGCGGTCGATCGCGCGGAGCACGTCGTGCGCGTCCGCTCCGGCCCGCAACGCCTCGCGGTCGAGCAGCGGGCCGACCGTCGCCGGCTTCAACACCGCGTCCTCGAGCGCGACCACGTGCGCGGGCCGCAGGCGACCGAGATAGTCGGGCGCGGTGGCGAGCGCGGACGGCTGCGCCGGCGCGTCGAGCATGATCGCGTCGGCCGCGTCGGCGAGCGCCGCCGCGCCACCCGCCGCGTTCGGTTGCGGCACCTTCGGGCGCCGCACGGTGCCCGTCGGCGGCTTCTTCGCGAGGTCGCGCGCGGCGCCCTGCAGTGGGTTCGCGGCGCTCGTCGCGGCGGCCGCGTCGGCCTTGGCCTGCGCGTCGGCGATGCGCGTCTTCAACTCGTCGAACGCGATCTCGGGCAACTCCATCTCATCCCGGAGCTGCGCGATGTCTTCGGGCTGCAGCGCGACGCCCGCCTCGACGGCGAGCACGATCGCATCGAGCAGCTCCTGCACGCCGGCGAGCGACACGCGGACGCTGAGCGTGGGCACGGTCGCCGCCTCGCCGAAGTTCCACCGCACGAACGGCGTCAGCAGCTGTCGGCGGATCACGGCCGCGAGGTACTCCGCGTACCCCTGCAACGCGCTCCGGAGGACGTAGGCGAAGCTGGCCGAGAGCGCGCGGCTGCCGCTGTTGCCGCTCGTGCCTAACTCGGTGATCTGCGAGAGCGTGACCTTCGCGATCTCGGCCGCGAGCGAGGCGAGTTCGGGGACGACGTCGCCCGTGACCTGGCCGCCGACGATCTGCACCTTCGTGCCGCTCGGGAGCGCGAGGTAGGTCCGGGCGCCGGCGCGGAAGTCCTCGAGCGCCTGGTCGATCTCGCGCTTCTCGTCGTCGCCGGCGTTGGGCGGGTACTCGGCGACCGGCGTCCCCGCGCCGAAGCGGTCGTGGTGCCAGACCCGTGTCTTCCGGATCGTGTCGCGCTCGAGCCACGCGCGGTAGGCGGCCCGGATGAGCGCGACGCCGGAGTAGTCGGCGCCGTCCCGGGCGTGCACCGCGAGCAGGAGCCCCTCGGCCGGCACGTCGAGCTCGACCCAGCCGTGGTCGAGCTGCTGCGTCCACTGCTTGAGGAAGCGGAGCGAGCCGTCCGGGTTCAGCTCGAACGTGTGCACGCTCTCCTGCCGGATGAGCGTCAGGCGGCGGCAGTGCACCCGCCCGTCGTCGCCCAGGGTCCACTGCGGTTCGGCGGCCGCGAAGCCGTACTGGAGAAAGCCGAGCAGGTGCTGCAGGAGCAGCTCGAGCAGGGGCGGATCCCACGGGTCGCCGCTCTCGGTGTCGAACAGCTCGGCGCGGCAGGCCTCGGCGATCGCGTCGTCGCCGTCGACGGTCCAGCGCGCGCCGAGGATCGGCTTCTCGACGGCGAGGAGGGACGTGTGGACCGCGCCGTCGCCCCGACGCATGCGGGTGTAGACGCGCATGCGCTGCTGCAGGTCCTGCAGGGCGCGGACGTACTCGTCCCCGACGACCCACCGGTTGATGGTCGTCGTGCCGGTCGCGGCGATCGGGGCGGGCAGCGTCGTCTTCGGGACGGCCACGGGCGCGGGCGGCGGGATCGAAACGCAAAAACGGCCCGGCGCACCAGAGACGGTGCGCAGGGCCGCGGGAGACGGCGATGAATTGTCGGGGCGCGCCGCGGGGGCGCGCGCCGGTCAGCTTAGTGCAGGACGCGCGGGGGCGCTAGGGTGTCACGTGGAGGTCGCGCCGCGACTGCCTGGTACGAAGCTGTTGTTCACCACCGGCTTCTTCACCTCGTTTCCGTACTCGTTCACGCCGAGAACGAGCATCGCCGTCTTGAGTGCGACCTCGTCGCCCCCGCCGCGCGTTAGTATCGCGTTGAGGCAGCGTAAGGCGGCGGGCTTCAGGTCATCCAGGGTTTGCGCTTCGTCGGCCATTGCCATGCTCCGGGTGGTGGTGAGGTCCCCCCAGGGCGGGGCGAACAACCTACCGCCGCTCGCTACTCCGCGCTACACGTCGCTCACCGTGTGCCCGCGCGGTAGATCGCCAGCCCGACCGTCACGACGATCCACGTCACGCCGCCACCCACGAGCGCGAGGTTGAGGCGTTCAGGGATGGGGCGTCGTACCCGGGAGTTCGCACTCAAAGCTCGTTCAGGTTCGCGCACTGTACGTTGGTCTCCGTGGCTGCTACGCAGTCGCCGATCCATACCTGAAACCCGTCCGCCTTCGCGGTCATCCCCAGTTCCGTCAAGTACTCTTCCGAAACCGGCTGACGGCTCAGTCGGAACACCTGCTTTCCGAGGTTCGTGATCGGATAGCCTGGCGCTGCAAAAATGCGAACGGGATTCGGGTCCCTCAGGAGCAGAACCCGGTTCGTTGCGGGTACAGCCAGCTCATACACGTCCGGCTTGGACGAGCCCATCTGGCATTTTAGGCCAATCCCGTCCACCCCGGCGATCAACCCGAGATGCTGCATCCCAAGCATCGCGGTCATGTTGAAGCCGGCCGCACTTAGCGACCCGCTTGGCGACTTGAATATGAAGCCGCCTGCTACGAACCGTGCAAGCTGCGCGATCTTCTCTGCCTCTTCCGCCGAGATATTCCGAAGGAACTCAAGGGTACGGAGCGAGAACGCGCCCGGGGTCCTGACTTCACCTGCGAGGATACGTCCCCACAGCCGCTGAAGCTCCTCTTGCGACACCTCACTCGCGGCGTCGCGCCACCGGTAGAGCCAATCGGAATCGACGAAATCTCTTGATGGTTCGACGATCTCGGGTTCGACGATCTCGGGTTCGACGATCTCGGGTTCGACGATCTCGGGTTCGACGATCTCGGGTTCGACGATCTCGGGTTCGAGGAGGTCAGGCGCATTCCCCGCCGATAACTGGCGGAGGTCCTGATCGGCGAATACGGCCGCACGCGCGACGTTTAGCTCTCGGCGCAGGACATCGGCCGCGCCGCTCTCCGCGGCGGCCTGCAGGATGAGACGCCGCGGATTGGACTCGGCGTCGGCGGCGGACTGAATGAGGCGCACGGGCGAGGGATGAACGGCGGTGGTCTCGCCTCCCGCGACGAGCATTGGTTGCTGCGCACGGATCATCGCGGCCTGCGTCTCCGCGAGCGCAATTCCGATGATCTCTTCCTGTTTAACCTCCAGTGCCGCGCTTCCCACTCGACGCATTTGAAAGGGGCGAAGGATGGCGGCGATACCCTTGTCGAACAGGGTCTCCCACATCTTCTCGGCGAGCTTCTCCCCGGGAGCCTGCACCTAGTACCTCGGTCGTCTTTCGATGCGGTGTGAGGATGGGCGTCGGGTCCGTCGCTCACCGCGCGCAACCTACTCCATCGCTGCGATCGCGCCAGCCGCCCGCGACGCCTGCCGCTGCATCGGCGTGCCGTCCCCGCGCTTCGGCGGCTGCGCCAGCTCGAGGATCGCCATCGTCGCCGTGTCGGCCTGGTCGTCGTCGGCCGCGGTCGGCACGGTCGCCAGCTCGTCGACGAAATCCTGCACCCAGGTGGGCTTGTTGTCGGCCGGGGTGATCGTGCCGGCGTCGACAAGCCCCGCGCACGCGCGCACCCACGCGGCCGCGGGCCCGGGGCCGGGCAGGTACACGTTGCCGGCACGCACGTAGGGTGATGCCGAGCGCCAGCGCGCCTCCTTGCTCACCTCGACGGGGACGGCGATCACGCCGGGCAGCTGCCTCTGGAGCGTGGCGATCGCGGCCGGCCCGTTGGCCTTGTCCTCGATCAGCTTCGCGCCCGCCAGCTGGTGCGCGCCGACGCGGTACGCGCTCGCCCACCGGAGCGCGTCGAGCAGGGCGGGGAAGTCGAGCCGCGCGCGGATCTGGCCGAGGAGGAAGAGGTCGGCGTTGACGCGCCCCCAGAGCTGCACCACCGCGTACGAGCCTTTCTTCGTCGCCTTGACGTTCGCGTCGCACGCGAGGAGCACGCTGTGCAGCTTGGGCGGGCTCGTGTCGTACGTGCGGAACCAATCGCGCTTGAAGATCCCGCCCTCGGCCGCGCTCGGCCGCTGCTGGTACTGGCCCGGGTAGTCGTCGAGCAGCTCGGCCTGCGTCTGCGCGATCACCTCGGGCGGGAACATCGCCGGGAACAGGCACTCGCCGGGCTCGGTGCGCGGATCCTCCCAGCCGATCGACGTCACCGCCTTCCGAGCCGGCTCGAACTCGAGCGGCAGGATGAGCTGCTGGTAACCGCCGCGCGCGATCAGGTGGCCCGTCAGGTCCTCCTGGTGCAGCCGCTGCATGATGACGACGCGGGCGCCGGTGCGCTTGTCGTTCACGCGGCTGGACATACTCCGGTCCCACCACGTGCGCGCCTCGGCGCGCGCGACCTCGCTGTGCGTGTCGTTCGCGTTCAGCGGGTCGTCGACGACGATCGCGTGCCCGCGGAAGCCGGTCGCGCGGCCGCCGACGCTCACGCAGAGCCGGAAGCCGGTCGCCGAGTTCGCGAAGTAGCTCTTCACGTTCTGGTCGCCGCTGAGCGCCCACGTCGGCCGGAACGTGTCGCGGTACCAGTCGCTCTCGATCAGCGTGCGGCACTTCACCGAGTCGCGGAGCGCGAGGTCGATCGCGTACGAGCAGAAGAGGCCGCGCCAGCCGGGCAGGAACGTCCACACCCACGCGGGCCAGAACACCGCGCCGAGCAGGGACTTCATGAACCCGGGCGGGATGTTGATGAGGAGGTCCCGAATCGCGGGCCGCCGCCACCACGCGTCGACGTCGGGCTGGTCGAGGCGGGTGAGCGCGTAGCTCCGCGTCGCCGCCTCCAGGTGCGCGCACACCGCGTCGACGTGCCAATTGGGGAGGAACGGCGTGTCGGGCTCGAGGACCTCCCACGCGCCGCGGACGAAGTCGACGAGCGGGGCGGCCGGCGGGCCTAACGGGCGCGCGACGGCGGCCGCGTCGCTGTCCGCGAGCGCGGCCGTGTAGAGCGCGGCGAGCTTCGACCCGCGGGCCGCGTCGCCGAGCGGGTCGCCGGGCGCGAACACCTCGCCGGCCGGGTCGAGATCGTCCGGCCAGAGCGAGGGCGCGCCGCCCGTACGGCTCAGCGCCATACGGTGTGCAGCCGCGCCGCGAAGTCGCGGAACAGGTCGGGCGGGAGGAGCTCGCGCGCGAGGTCGATCGTCTTGCGGAGCCGCCCCTTCACCTCGTCGATGCTGACCTCCTTCTGCGTCCCGAGGCCGTACTTCAACAGCTTGTCGGCCGCGAGCACCACGACGGCGGGCCGCTTCGTACGGAGCTTCGCGTCGAGGACGATCCCGCGCAGCACGGGGATCGCCTCGTCGGCGCCCTCGAGCGCCGCGGCGCGGACCTCGTTCTTCGGCCGCCCCGGGCCGCCCTGGTTGCCGGGCGTGCCCTGCACGGCGAGCGCGCCCCCGTGCGGCTGCGGGACGGTCGCCACCTTCCGCCGCGTACGCTTCGCCGGGACCTTCGCCGCGGCCTTCGCGGCCGCCTTACGCGCCGCCACGGCAGTAGACGCGGAGGTGGCGGATCAGCGCCTCGTACGCCTCGTACGCGATCACAACCCCGGCCGGCATGGTGCCCATCCCGCCGCCGTGGGCGTGCCGGAGCGCGTCCTGCGCGGCCAGTGCGCCAGCGAGCTGCGCCTCGAGCGTGCCGAGGCCGTCCGGGTCGTCGGCCGGGGCGGGCGGCGCGAGCAGGCGCGGCGCGGGGGGAACCGGCGCGGCGCGGCCCGCCACTCCGCGCGCGGCGAGGTGCACGAGGAGGAGGTGCTCGGGCGCGGGGAGCGGGAGGGCGGCGGCCATCGCGGGCAGGGGGCGAGGCGCACGGGCGGGAGGGGCAACGCGAAACGGCCCGGCCTCCGAAAGGGAGGCGGGGCCGTGGGAGGCGGCGAGCGAGTTGTGGGCGCGCGCCGGAAGACGCGCGACTGGGCCGAACGTGACGGCCGGCGATAAACGTTACGGCGGGGTCATGCGTTCCGGCAAGCGCGACGCGGCGGAGCGGGGCCTTGCCTACTTCGAACGGGCGTCCAGCAGCGGGTTGGCGGCTTCCAACCTGTCAGCCTCGCGCTGGGCTACCTCTTCGGAATCGAAGGGCCCAGCCGCGACCGGACCCAACATCATGCCCGGAGTTGCCTTGGTAAAAACGACGATGTAGCGCCGCGCGGCGAAACCGTCCGGAGCCATGTCCATCACCAACCAGCCGACTGGCGTGAGGTCGTTCATTTCGGCTGCACTCCTGGTGCGCGGGGTGAATGGTGCGAGTACCGCCTAATACTAGGCGTCATCCCCGCGCACGCGGGGCAGACCCCATCGTGAAGTTCACCGGGAACGGGGCGGCTTGCGTGTCGGCACGTCGGGTGTAGGTCCCCGGTATGCGTTAGACGCGCCCCGCTGGCCGTGGCCAGATCGGCGCGCCGAGGTAGCGGAGCGTCTCCACGACGGACGCGAGCGCCTTGATCGCGCGGACGTCGCTCCAGTCCACCTCGGCGACGAACACCGCGCCGGACCGGGTGACGATCACCCAGAGGAGGCCGCGGCAGTCGTCCCGCGGGCACCGGATCGGTTGCTCCCCGGTGACGAGGGCGCCGTCCTTCACGTGGTGACCGCGGGCGCAGCACAGCGCCGACTCGATCGGCCCGTCGAGCCACCCCGCGGTGCGGGTGTCGCCGTGTGCGTAGCGGGTGCGGCGCGTGGCGCGGCGCTCCACTCCGCCTGGCGACGGCAACGGGTGCGGGGCGTACGCTTCGGGGGCGGCGATCGCGCGGGCGGGCGTCGCGGGCACGGACACACTCCGGGGTGCGGGGATGACCGGACGCCCAATGTGCGACGCCCGGCCGTTGTTTTCGCCGTTGTTTTCCGGGCCGGTTAGGCGGCGGTCGGCCCGCTCACCGTGACGCCGGTGGGCGCGGCCGGAGCAGGCGTTGGAGCCGGCGCGGGTGCGGGGGCCGGGGCGGGGGCGGGCGCCGGGGCGGGGGCTGGCGCCGGGGGCGGGTTGAGCAGCGCGTCGAGCGCGGTGGACGCGGCCGCGAGGTCGGTGAGGTTGGGCGCGGTGACGCCCAGGTCGGCGATCTGCTTCTTCAGCGCGGCGATCGTCTGGTCGCGCGCCTGGATGGCGGCGGCCGCCTTGCGGATATCGTCGGCGGCGTGCTGGATGGTGACTTGGTCGGCGGTGACGGCCATGAGGAGGATCTCCAAAGGGGTACGCGACGCCGCGGTCGCGGCGCCGTAGCCCGGCGTGGTCACGCCGAGCGGGGTGGTGCCGCGCGGGACGTCCGACGGGACGCCGGGCACGGGGTCGGGCGCGAACGCCGGGTGCAGCGCGGGCGGCGCGGCCGGGGCGTGGGGCGCGGGCGTGGGGCCGGGCGTCGCACGCGCGGCGGCCGTCCGGCGCCGGGCCCACCAGAGCCCGACCGCGGTGACGGCCCGGTGCTCGGCGGCGACGAGGCGCGCACCGAGGGCCCGCACGTCGGCGAAGGTCGGGATCGGGATGCGGAGGCGGTTCACGGGGCGCGCTCCGGCGCACGGGTGGAGGTGTGAGGCGCACGGCCCGTCACCGGACCGGCTCCAGCACGCCGTGCGCGTCGCGGTAGGCGAGGCCGAGCGCGATGACCCACGCCTCCGCGTCCTTCCGCGAGCCGACGCCGTAGGCGACGCCGGCCGCGAGGCACTGCGCGGCGAACGCGACCTGCTCGTCCGAGAGGCGGCCGCCCTTTGGCCGCTTCGTCTCGAACCAGCCCGCGACGCCGCGCGCGGGCCACGCGACCCAGAGGTCGGGCAGGCCGGGCGTCTGCTTCGCGGCACGCGCCTGCGAGAGGACGTAGACCTCGCCCTTGAGGGCGCGGAAGACCTTCACGACGTCGTGCTGCGTGGCCTTCTCGACGGCGGCGACGTCCTCGCCGCGCGCCGTGATCGCGAGCGCGCGGCGGCGCTCGGCCTCGTCGGCCTGCTCGCGCAGCTGGCGCTCGAGCGCCTGCCGCGCGATGCCGCCGATGTGGTCGGGGATGGCGAAGCTCATCGCTCCACCTCGGTCGCCGGCGCGGGGTCCGGGTACGCCGCGAGCAGCGCCTTCGCCTCCTCGCGGGTGCGGCGCCGCGGGCGGTCGTCGAGCGGCGCCCCGAATGCGGGGGCCAGCCCGCCGCCCTCGCGCCGCTCGCCCCCCGGCGGCGCCGCGCGCGACCCGAGGAGCTCCGCGAGCGCCGGCTCGGCCGCGAGCGCCCGTCGGAGCGCGTCGGGGTCGGGCGGGCCGTCGCCGTTCGGCGCGCCAGCGCCCCGCTCGTCCGCGGCAGCCGACGGCGCCAGCGCCCCTCCAGGGGGCGCGCCAGCGACGGCGGCGTCCGCCGCGGGGGGACGTACGTCCCCGACGTCCTGAAGGGACGTCGGGACGTAGTCCCTCTTCTTTCTTATTTCTGGGGCGGCTTTGCTCTGGCCCGGCTGTAGCAATGCTTCACCATTGCTCGCAGCATGGCTTGAAGCATTGCTTGCGCTTTGCTCGTCGGTTGCTCCGGCTTTGCTCCGCGCCTTGCCGCCCTTCGCGCCGGTGGTCGACCGGCGCTGGTAGATGCCGGCCTGCTGCTCCCAGAGCGCGCGGAGCCAGAGGCAGACGACGCGGCCGGGCTGGTCGGGGTCCGGGGTGAAGTCGACGCGCAGCGCGGCGACGGCGCGCTTCCACGCCGCGCCTAACAGGCGCTCCCACGCGGCCGGCGTGTCGGCGAGCGTGCACGGGACGTCGGCGCGCCACGCCTTGCGGCAGGCGCGCATGAGGTGGCCCTCCTCCTCGGCCGAGAGCGCCTCGCAGCGCTTCTCCCACTCGTCGGCGAGGTACGGGAACCAAGCGAGGGAGGTGGGGCGGGGGCGGGGCGTCATGCGGCTGGCTCCGCGAAGAGATCTCGGGTACCGGCGGCTCGTGTCGCCTTCGATCCTTCGGCGAGGCGACGCGCGGTGACTGCACAGAAGTCTTCGACCAGCTCGCACCCGACCGCCTGCAGGCCGAGCTGCTTTGCGGCGTCGAGCGTCGTCCCACTGCCGACGAACGGGTCGAGTACTCGGCCCTCGTGCGGTACCGGTGCGAGCAGTGCGCGCATGAGCGCGATCGGCTTCTCGGTAATGTGTTCCCGGACCGCCGCCCGCGGCGTCGTGATGTCGTAGAAGCCGGGGTACACGGCGCCCTCGAGCGGTCGCGCGCCCGCCGTGCCCCACACCACGTACTCGCACGCGTTGGTGAACCGTCCTCGCTGTGGACGCGCGTCGCGCTTATACCAGGGCACGATCCCGCGCCACACGAACCCGCCCGTTTGCAAGGCGTCGATCGTCGCGGGCAGCTGCCGCCAGTCCGTGAAGAGCGCGACGAGGCCGCCTGGCTTGAGGGCGGGGAGGGCGGCCCCGAGCCAGAGGGTGCACCACGCCAGGTAGCTGCGCGCGTCGCGGTTGTCGCCCGCGAAGGCGGCCGCGCCGCGGCCGCCTTGCACCGTCCCACTCGTCACGTATTTGGTGTGCACCTCGAGCACGCGATCGCCGCGCGTGAACCCGCCCGATGAGTACGGCGGGTCGGTGATGAGCGCGTCGACCGACGCGGGTACCAGAGCGTCGAGTACTCGGAGCGCATCGCCGTGCCAGAGCTCGATCGCCCGATCGGAGTAGTAGATCCGGGGCGCGCTCACACCCGCCCCCGTGGCGCGTCGTCCGTGATCCCGTCGACGAGGGGCGCGCCGTCCGGGCCCACCGGGGCCGCAGCGACGAACGGCCGCTGCCGCGCGCGTCCGGCCGTCGGGCTGGCCGGGTGGCGCGCGAACACGCCGGCTGAGAAGAGGATGCCCCGCGTGACGCGCAGGCGGTGCGGGTGCCGCGGGGCGCGGTCGTGCGCGCGCGTGCACGGCGCGCCGACCGCGGCCTGGCACGTCGTGCACGCGACGAGGAGGGCGTCGGCGTCGTGGTCACACATCGGCCGGCCCTCGGTCGTTGGCGAGGACGGCGAGCTGCGCGAGCTCGGTGCGCTGGTGGCGATACCGCTCGAGGAGCCAGGCGACGTCCGTGCGCATCGCGCGCGTGTCGTACGTCGCCCACGCGCCGGGCAGCAGGTACCCGCGCCCATCCCCTTCGAGTCGCGCCGCGATCTCGGCCGCACGCGCGTCGTCGGCCGACGGTTCGGCTGGGTAGGTCGCGGGGTCGAGGGGATCGGGGCCGAGCGGCGGGATGGGGCCGGACGGGGGTAGGGTGCCGCTCACGAGGCACCGCCGTGGTGCTTCGTGAGCACGGCCGCCGCCGCGTCGACGGCGTCGTACGCCGCGCGCGCCCCGCCGTTCGCGTCCGGGTGCGTCGCGGCCCGCGCGCGCACGATCGCGCGCTTCGCGACCGTGGCGTCGCGGAGGATGTCGGCCCGTGCCCCGGGGAGGTCGAGCGCCGAGGCGATCACGCCGGCCGCGACGTCCGCGGTCTGCGTCGGCGCCGTCGACGAGGGCAGCGCCCTGTAGCCCGAGTACTGCCGCCCCTGCTGCACCCCGTAGCGGTCGACCAGGCGGAGCGCCTCGAGCGCGCGCGCGACCGCGTCCACGTTCGACCACCAGTGCGCGAACTGGTCGGCCGGGAACTGCAGCCGCGTCGTCAGCTTCCCCTCGGGGACGTCGAACGACACGACCACGGCCGGCGACTTCGGCCGCGCGTCGGCGCGGAGCTGCCCGTCCTGCCGGATGTACCGGGGCTCCGCGTCGACCGCGATCTCGACGCGCTTCCCGCCCAGCATGCGGATCTCGCGCTCGAGCAGCGCGAGCGCCCGCGTCTCGAGCGTCTTGAACGGCGCGCGGGTCCGCTGATACACCGGCGTGCTCTTCCCGGGCCAGACGGGCGGCAGCGGCGTGATGCGGTACTCAAGCATGCGCCGCCTCCCCCCCATGCGGCAGCGCGAGGGCGATCGCTAACGCATCCGCCTCGGCCCGCACGCGCTCGACGTGCGCCCACCCCTCGGCGAGCAGCCGCGCCGCCGCCTCGTGGTCGCCCCCGTCCGCGTCGAACGAGCCCGACCAGACCGCGTGCGAGGCGCGCTGTAGCGCCGACATCACCTCGCGCATCCGCTCGCCGAGCGGGGTGCTCGGGTACCGCCCGGCGTTCTGGCGCGGGTCGGGCGAGGGGTGCCGCGGGGTAGGGGCGGCTTCCTGGAGCGCGGCGCTCACGCGGCACCTCCCGCCGGTGTCAGCCGCGCGACGACCGCGTCGAGCGCGTCGGCCTGGTGGCGGGCGATGGCGGCGGCGCCGCGCATGGCGGCGATCGCCGCGGCCGGGTCGGGATCCCGGAGCAGCCGCGCGGCCTCCGCAACGAGCGCCGTCGCGCGGTGCAGGCCGCGGTGGATGTCCGGCGTCGGCGCGCCTGCGGCGTCCTGCCGAGTTGCGGCTCGGTTGCGGGAGGAATCGCCAGAATCGGCGAAAACGGGGGGTTGCGGCGCTAAATCGCGCGCGCTAAGCTCTTGTCCCGTCGCTACTTGGCGCGATTCGGGCGATTTGCCGAAACCGTTGGCCGCAGGTTCGAGTCCTGCCGGGGGCGTCGCGCGTCGTCTTCGCGCGAGCACACACCCGTCTCCGAACCGATGACCGTCCCGCCGACCGCACCCAGCTACGACGTCGCCGACACCACGCCCGCGCCGCGCCCGATCGGCGTGCCGACGGCGCGGTCGTCGGGCGACTCCGCGGCCGCGTGGCTGGAACACAACGGGCGCGCGGTCGGCGGCGCGGCACTCGTCGCGGTGGTCGCGATCGGGGCTGCCTTCGCGTGGCGGGCGTCGTCGCAGGCGAGTGCGGAGCGAGCCGACCGCGCGCTGTACGAGGCGGAGGCGAGATTTGCTCAAGGGGATCCCGGGGCCGCCCAGGCGTTGCAGCAGGTGTCCGGGCGGTACGGCGATACGCCGGCCGGCGCGCACGCGCGCCTGTTGCTCGCGCAATCGTACTACGACCAGCAGAAATACGCGGACGGGCTGCGGGTGCTGGGCAGCGGCTCGGTGCCGGCGGACTGGCGCGAGGCGACCGAACGGTTGCGCGCCGTTGGGGAGGAGGGGGCCGGACGTCCGAAGGCGGCGGCCGTGGTGTTCGAGCGGCTCGCGACGGACGCCGGGCCGGACGCGCGGGCAGCGCTGCTCGGAGACGCCGCGCGCGCGTACGAGGGAGCAGGCGATTTGGCAAACGCGCGGCGGGTCTGGCAAACGCTGGTCGACACCGGCGCGCGCGGGGTGGCGGACGAAGCCCGGGTGCGCGTCGGCGAGTTGAACGCGCGTGCGAGGTGACCGCCCGCGCCCGCGACGATAATACATAATATGTGTTATGTAAACTAAGAGCCGTGGATAATTGTGGATAGCGTGCGCTAATCCGTTATAGTCTGCAGACTTACATCGTTCTCGACGGTCGCGCGTCCGAAGTCCGCGCCGACCGGGTTCACAAAGCCGCGAGACGCCCGGCAAAGACCAACCGACCCTCGCCCGCCAGTAACGCCGCCCCGCCGTCCTCCGTCGTCGGCGTGACCTCGACCGCTCGACCCGACGACGTCACGAGCACGACCGGGCTCGTGGACCCCGTCCATTGCGCGATCAAGGTCGCCGTCGCGACCGCGCCGGTCCCGCACGCGAGCGTCTCGCCCTCGACGCCCCGCTCGAAGGTCCGCATCCGCCACCGATCTCCGACCGGCGCCACCCAGTTCACGTTCGCACCGTCCGGACGGTCGTTCGTCGGCGCGCGGAGCGCGGCCCCGCGGGCGTCGACCGGAACACGGTCCACGTCGTCGACTAGGACGACGAGGTGCGGAACCCCGGCCAGCGCGTACCCGATCGCACGCTCCCCCGATTCGGGGACCGCACCGGGCGCGATCGCGGCGACGTCGCGCACCGGTCCGAGCGCGATCACGGGATCCGCGGACCCGTCGACCCGCGCTTCGATTCGCCCCGCGTCGGTCGCGACGACGAACGGGGCGCGCGGGTCCGGCACCGCACCGAGCACCGCGGCGAGCCGCGCGGTGCACAGGGTGGCGTTCCCGCACAGCGCCGCCCGGCTGCCGTCGCGGTTGTAGTACGCGATCTGAACCTCGGCCGAGTCCGCGACCTCCAGGAATACCACGCCGTCAGCGCCGATCCCGTTTCTTCGATCACACACCGCGGCGATGACCTCCGGCGTGCGGAGCGCCGCCGAGTTGCCGCCGACGTCCGATCCGGCGCGCTCGTCGAAGAACACGAAGTCGTTCCCCGAGCCGGTGAGCTTGTAGAACGCGCGCCCGGCGAGCGACGCGTAGAGGTGGTCCCCTGCCCCGCTCACAACCGGCCCCGGAGCGCCCACCAGCGAAGGCGCCATACCATCCAGATCGCCTCGCGCACGATCGCGCGCGACATCTTGCTCTGTCCTTCAGTCCGGTCCACGAACACGATTGGGATCTCGGCGAGCTTGAACCCGTGAAGCCACGCCCGGTAGCTCATCTCGATCTGGAACGCGTACCCGTTCGACCGCACGTCCGCGAGGTCGAGCGCCGCGAGGACCTCGCGACGGAAGCACTTGTAGCCGCCCGTGGCGTCGTACACCGGTAGGCCCGTGACGGCGCGCGCGTACAGGTTCGCGCCGTAGCTGAGGATCAGGCGGCTGATCGGCCAGTTCACGACCGTGACCTTCCCGCCCTGGTAGCGCGAGCCGAGCACGACGTCGGCGCCCGCGTCGGCCGCGGCGAGGAACTGCGGCAGGTGCGACGGGTCGTGCGAGAAGTCCGCGTCCATTTCGAAGACGAGCGCGTAGTCGCGCTCCAGTGCCCAGCGGAACCCCGCGACGTACGCGGTGCCGAGCCCGAACTTCCCTGCCCGGTGGACCACGTGAACGCGCGGCGCGTACTCGACCGCGAGCGCATCCGCGATCTCGCCCGTCCCGTCGGGCGAGCCGTCGTCGACGATCAGGACGTCGAGCCGCTCGCTTTCGTGGAGCACGTCGGCGACGATGCGGCGAACGTTTTCGCGTTCGTTGTAGGT
This sequence comes from Gemmatimonadetes bacterium T265, assembly GCA_019973575.1. Taxonomy (NCBI): domain Bacteria; kingdom Pseudomonadati; phylum Gemmatimonadota; species Gemmatimonadetes bacterium T265. Next base: position 1,332,511 of record BPUI01000002.1, on the reverse strand, counting down.
GGGAATGATCACCACGCCGCGGTCGTGCGCGCCGCGCTCGGCGGTCCCGGATCGCGTGACCCGACTGGCGCGCAGCACCGGCGCCGCAACGTCGCGCGGGGGCCGGAGCGCGCGGTAGGCATGCGCCGGGGTCCGCGCGCGGGTCGCGTCCGTCGGTGATGCCGGCGGCAGCTCGTCGATTTCGGACACGACCGCGCGGTCAGCTCGGGCTCGGCCCGCGCCGACGCTGGACGACGAGCCCGGCGCCAAACGCCGCGAACGACAGGGCGACGGCCGCCGCGCTGACGAGCAGGCCGGTTTGGAAGCGCGGGCTCGTGAACCGGAGCGAAACGTTCCGTGCGCCGGCCGGCAGCGACACGCCGGTCAGGACGTAGTCGGCTCGACCGACGGCAGCGGGTCGTCCGTCGACGGTCGCGGTCCACCCCGGGTAGTAGTTCTCCGAGACGACGAGCGAAGCGCCGGCCGGCGCCGGCGCGCTCAGCACGAGGTCGATCTGCCCTGGCGCGTAGCGCGTTACGCGCGTCGTGAGATTGAGCGGCGCTGGTAGTTGCCCCGGAACGGGTTGCGCGCTCACCTGCGCGGCCGTGTCGAAAAGGGCCGCCCGTCGGACGTCGAACCGCGGGTCGAGCACCGTAGCGAGTACGTTGTCGTCCGGCGCCTTCACCGCGATCGGCGTCACCCAGGCGAGCGGGTTGTCCTCCGGGAAGCGGTACAGATAGACCATGTTCCCGCCGACGTTCCGCGCCGGGCCGGCGACCAGCTGCATGCCGGGGATCGGCGGTTGAGACGCGTTCGAGTAGATGAACTGTAAGTTGCTGAGACGCGCGAAGTTCGGGTTCGCGACCTGATGTGGCCAGTCACCGGGGTTGTCGCTCTCCGGCCAACCGCTGAAGGACAGGTAGCGTCCGAGCTCGTTGCCGTGGTACCCCGCGACACTTCGAATCCGATGCACCATTAGGCCGTCGGCGCGCCCGTCACCGCCGCCAAAGTACGGGTCGCTCGCCACCTGGTCACCGGTCGCCAGCGGCGCGACGCGCCCGGGTTGCGGAACGCGCTGCAGGTATTCGATGACGGGATCGCTCGCGAAGAGCTGAGCCGCGGGCGGCGAGAACTGCCAGTAACGGCGCCCGACTGACCAGAGGTCGAGTGCGACAGTCGCCGAGAGCACGATCCCCGCCTGTCGGACGCGACCGGTGGCGGCGATTAACAACCCGGCTGTGGCGAACCCGACCATTAGCAACGCGCGCCAGGCGCCGAGCGTGAGTGCCGTCTTGTTCTCGTCGACGAGCGGCGCGTACTCCGGGCGGAAGACGAAATCGGCTGCGAGGTTCGACAAGGCCCCCGAGGTCGCGAGCAACGCGACCCCGACGCCGACTGCACTCCACGGGATCATGTACCGCCGCGCGATCGGACGACTGAGGGCGACCTGCGCGCCGAGCGCCGCAAAGAGGGCCGTGCAGAACGACACGATGTAGAGCATCGTGCTGGGCGCACGGAAGAACTTCGTACCGGGCACGAGCGCGTAGATCAGTTGGAAGAACGGCGTGTAGCCGCCGAGTGCCCAGAGCGTCGCAATGGCGAAGGCCCCGATCCAAAACCAGAGCTGGCGACGTAAGTACCCGCGGCTGGCGAACGCGATCGTCGCGAGGACCAGCACCGCTGCACCGATGTACTCGCTGTGCAGGTGGATCTGGTTCCGGCCGGTGTAGTGGTCGAGGATCCCCGAGAATTCGGGGACGTATGTGTTGATCAGCTCTTCGGGCGGCATGGAGTACGAAATCGCATGCTCGTATCCCTTCCCCCCCGCCCGCGGCGACCACGGGGTGTATTCGAACACCGGCCAGTATTGCACGGCGCTGCCGAGGAAGCCGAGCACGACCGCTCCGGCCGCGGCGGCGAGCCGCCGTACCGCGGTTCCACGTTGCAGACGCGCGTCATCGGAGTCCGTGCGTCCGAACGCGGCGAAGAGGCCGTACGCGCCCGCCAGCAGGAGCAGGTACTGCAGGAGCTGCGGGTGCGGGGTCAGCACCGCGAAGGTGATCGCGAGGCCGAGCGCCCCGGCCGCCCACGCGCGCCCGTTCACCACGAGCCGATGCACGAGGAGCAGCACCAGGGGAAGGAGCGCCGCCAGGTACAACTTGCCGTCGTGCCCCGGGGAGACGAGTCCGGCCACGTTCCCGCCGAGCATGTACGCGAGCCCGCCGATGAGCGCCGGAAAGAATGACAGGCGGAGCGCTCCGCGGAGGAAGGCGTACGTGAACGCCCCGGCGAGGAACACGTGAAGGATGAAGCCCCACGTCATCGCCGCGTCGGTCGGCAGCAGGAACCGGAGGACGAGCGACGGCGGATAGAACTCGTCGCCGTGCATCGCCGCGACGTACGGCATCCCGCCGAACAGGTACGGGTTCCAGAGCGGGAATCCTGCGCCCTGCTTCAGCGACGCCGCGGCGAACTCGCGGAACGCGTATCCGGCGATGTACTGATCGCTGTGCGGGTTAACGAGGAACTTGCCGACGAGCGCCGGCGCGCCGAGCAGGAGCGACGCCGCGGCGAATACGAGCGTCGCGAGCCAACCGGCCCGGCGCGGCTCGTACGGCGTGAACTCCGCGCGCGCGTCGGCAACGCGGCCCGCGCGAGGGCGCGACGCCGCGGCGCGCGGAAGCGGTTGGGAAACGGAAGCCACGATTCGGTGGTCGGAAGAACGGTCCGGAACGAAGCGACAAACGTACGACGCGCCAGGCTACTCGCGCGCGTGGCGGGCAGCGCGCCGGGAGCGAAGTGCGCCCGCGGCAAGAAATGTGAGCCCGGGGATAATTTCGAGCACCGTGAGCCAGAGCCGCTGGGCAATCGCGAGTACTTCCGCGTCGGTCCGCGACGCCATGCCGGTCGTCGTCAGCGCGACGACCATCGCCGCCTCGCGGACGAATAACCCGCCGGGCGCGAGCAGTGCCAGGAAGCCGGTGAGGTACGACCCGGTGAACACCGCGACGTACCCCGCCCAGTTACGGCCGATCGACGGAAGCATTCCCCGCGCGAACCAGCCGAACGCGAGTCCGTACGCGACCCACGCGACAAGGTTTGCGACGAACGCGCCCACGACGTTGCGAAACGGGAGCGGCGCCGGCCGATCGCGCCGGAGCACGCGTGCGGCGAGCGCCGTGAGCAGCGGGAGCGCGACGGGGAGCGCGACGGCGCCGGCGACGCCGACGATCGCGCCGAGTAGCCGCGGGTGCGCGATACCCGGTATGACACGCGCGACGTAGTCGCCGCCCGCGACCGCGAGCACGACGCACCCGGCGGCGAGGTTCAGCAGCGTGTTCAGGATCGCCGCGCCGGCCGCGGCACCCGGAGGCACGCCGGCGTTCTCGGCGAGGAGCCCCATTGCCCCGATGGACCAGAGCGTTCCCGGGACGTAGCGCGCGAGGTTGGAGACCGTCCAGATCCGGACGCCTGTCCAGTACGCGAGCCGGCCGCCCCATCCGGTCACGAGCGCCCGCCAACTCTGAATCAGGAGTGCGTAGGTGCCGAGGACGAGCGCGCTCGCTCCGACCACGAGCGGCCAGCGTGGGCGCAGCGCGAGCGCGACGGCGCGATACGCGCCCCACTGCCCCGCCACGTGCCGGACGAGGAACCACGCGACAGCCGCGACCGCGACGACGAGGAACGCCGTGCGTGCGCGGCCGCGGGCCGTCGGCGCCGGCCGCTCGCGGGCGGTGCTCACGGAGTAGTCCGCGCGACGGCGTCGTAGAGCGCTCGGTATCGGTTCGCGACCGCGGCCGGCGTGAAGCGAGCCGCGACGTCGACGCGTCCAGCGGTCCCGAGCTTTCGAGCGACCACGTCGTCGGTGACGATCCGGTCGAGGCAGCGAGCGAGCGCGTCGACGTCGCCAGCGGGTGCGAGCAGCCCCGTCTCCCCGTCGCGCACGACGTCGGTCACCCCTCCGGAGCGGAAGGCGACCACCGGCGTCGCGCAGAGCATGGCCTCGACGGCGACGAGCCCGAACCCTTCTTCGGTCGACGGCACGACGAGCGCCGAGGCCGCGCGGTACCACGGCGCGAGCAACGTCGGCGGCTGCGGGTCATGCCAGCGGACCCGGTCGGCGACGCCGGCCGCCTCGGCGCGGGCGCGGAGTGCCGCGGCTTCGGAGCCGCGGCCGACGACGTCGAGCGTCGTCCGCGCGCGCATGCGCGCAAACGCGTCGAGGAGCTGCGCGACGCCCTTCTGCGCGGTCAGCCGGCCGACGAAGAGCAGCCCGCTCCGCGGCGCGCCGGCCGGGGGCGGCGAGTACCGCGCCGCGTCGACCGGCATCGGCGCGACGTGACACGCGACCCGCGGCGCCATCGTCCGTGCTTCGGCGCACAGCCAGCTCGAGACGGCGGTGACCGCGGCCGCGCGCCGGACCACGACGTCGAACAGGCGGTGTGCGGAACGCGCCTGGCGCGCGAGGCGCACGTCCGAACCGTGCATCGTGACGACGAGCGGGCGTCCGCCTAACACTCCCGGCAGCGCGGCGGAGAGCCCGCCCGGGAACCACCAGTGCGCGTGCACGACGTCCGGCCGCCACGCGCGCGCCGTCTCGCGCGTGGCGAGCGCCCCGGCGGCGACGAGCCCCGCGAGCGCGGTCGCGCCGCGCCACGAGCCGCGCGCCGTCTCGGCCATCGCGCCGGTGTAGGCGAGCGTCTCGTCCCGGCGCGCGGCGTAGCGGTACCGCCGGACGGCGACGCCCCGCAACGTCGCGTCGGATGCGAGACCGGCCGCCGCGGGCGCCAGCACGCGCACCTCGACGTCGACGTCCGCGAGCGCGACCGCGAGTCGGAGGAGGAACGACCCGGCGACGTCGTCGTCGAAGCGCGGGAAGGAGTGCGCGAGGAACAGCGCGCGGAGCGGGCGGCCGCGCGCGGCGCGCGGCTCGCTCAGTCGTCCGCCCCCGACGCCGGCGTGCGGCCGGCGTCCAACTCGCGCCGCAGCTCGGCCAGCTCCGCGCGCTGTCCGGCGATCATCTCGCCGACGATCCCGCCCGTGAAGAACACGCCGCCGAGCAGTAGACAGGTCTGCACGACGGTCCAGACCGCGCGCAGGCCGCGCCCGGTCGCCGCGAGCCAGCCGAGCGCGCCGAGGCCGGCGACGAGGCCTAACGCGAAGAGCGCGGCGCCGAGCACGCCGAAAAGGAGGAGCGGCTTGCGCCCGAACCGCAGCTCGACCCAGACGGCCAGCATGTCGAGGACGCCGATCGGAATGCGGCCGATCCCGAACTTGGAGCGTCCCGCGTGGCGCGCGTAAAGCGGGACCGGGATCTCGCTCACCGAGTACCCCTGCGCGGCCGCGAGGACGATCATGTAGCGGTGCCAGTCGGGGCGGAGTGGCAGGCCCTCCATCACCTCGCGCCGGTACGCCTTGACGTTGTTCAGGTCGCGCACGCGCACGTCGAACAGCGTGCGGCTGAGCCGGTTGTAGATGCGCGAGACGAACGCCTTTTCGTACTTCCCCTGCTTGTAGCCGGTGACCATGTCGCTGTCGCCCGACAGAATCGGCGCGACGAGCCGGGGGATGTCCTCGGGCTTGAACTGCAGGTCGGCCGGGTAGAACACCATGACGTCGCCGCGCGCGTGCAGGAACCCGGTGCGCAGCGCGTCGGCGATCCCGCGGCCGACGCGGTGCCGCACCGCGCGCAGGAAGCGGTATTCGCGCTGCAGCTGACCGAGAACGGCCCAGGTCGCGTCGGACGACCCGTCGTCGACGACCACGACCTCGTAGCCGACGTCCGGGTCGCCCGCGAACGCCTCGGCCGCCTGCGCCATGAACAGCGGCAGGTTCTCCGCCTCGTCGCGTGCCGGCACGAGGACGGAGACGTCGACCGCGCGACGACGCGTCGCCGCCGAGGCCAGGTCGGACGCGGCGAACGCCGGCGCGGACGACGGGCGCGCGCCCGCGCTCACACCCGCTTGCGCATGCGCGCCGAAAGCACGCCCAGCTGGTCGCGGTACTTGGCGACCGTGCGCCGCGCGATGTTGACGCCGGTCTTCTTCAGGATGTTGACGATCGCCTGGTCGGTGAGCGGATTCTTGGGGTCCTCGCCCTGGACGAGCTTCTGGATCTGGTCCTTGATCCCGCGCGCCGACACGTCCTCGCCGTCGGTGGTCGAGAGGCCGGACGAGAAAAAGAACTTGAGCGGCAGCACGCCGCGCGGCGTCTGGACGAACTTCTCGTTCGTCACGCGGCTGACCGTGCTCTCGTGCATGTTGATGACCTCCGCGACCTCGCGCAGCGTGAGCGGCTTGAGGTACTGCACGCCCTTCTCGAAGAACTCCCGCTGCCGGTCGACGATGTAGTTCATCACCTTGAGCATCGTCTGCCGGCGCTGCTCGATCGCCTGGATCATCCAGTTCGCCGAGTTGAGCTTGGAGCTGATGAACTCCTTGCTCTCGCCGTCGAACTTCTTCTTGTCGCGCGCGATCTCCTGGTACGCGCGGCTCAGCTTGAGGCGCGGCAGGTTCGCGTCGTTCAGGAAGACGTGGTACTTCTGGTCGATCTTCTCGACGACGAGGTCCGGGATGATGTAGTTGTCCTTCGCCGACGCGTAGAGCAGCCCGGGCTTCGGGTCGAGCTTCGCGATCTCGTCGGCCGCGTGCTGCACGTCGTTGGGGCTGATGCCGAAGCGCTTCGAGATCTCGCTCCAGCGGTGCGCGATCAGCTCGTCGAAGCAGTCGCGCACGAGCCGATACGGCACCGAATGTTCGAGCCCCGCGTCGCGGAGCTGCAGCATGAGGCATTCGCGCAGATCGCGCGCCCCGACGCCCGCCGGGTCGAGCGCCTGGACGATGCGCAGCATCGCTTCGGCCTCGCCCGTGGTGTACACCGGCGCGTCGTCCGGGTCGACGCCGCGCTCCTGCGCGGAGTCGCGGATGACGTCGTTGATCCCCTGCACGATCTGCTCGATCGGGCAGTCGACGTAGCCGTCCTCGTTGATGTTGCCGAGGAACTCCTCGGCCAACATCAGCTGACGCGGTGAGAGGTCGAGGAGGGTGATCTGGTCGCGGAGGTGGTCGAGGAGGTCGCGCTCGGCGACGGTCACCGGCTCGTAGTACTCCTTCTCCTCGTGCTCCTCGCGGCGCCCGCCCGTGTCGAACCCGTCGAGGAGGATCTCCTCCCAGTCGATCTCGTCGTCCTTCTCCTTGCGTTCTTCCTCGGCCTGCGTCGGCTCCGGCTCCGAGTCCGTGTCGGTGCCCTCCTCGTCGTCCTCGTCCTCCGCCTCGACCATGTCGAGGAACGGGTTGTTGAGCAGCTCCTGCTTGAGGTGTTGTTGCAGGTCGAGCAGGGGCATGTAGAGCAGGTCCATCGCCTGGTACAGGCGCGGGTTGACCTTTAACTCCTGCTTGAGCTGCGTGCTCTGATTCAGGCCGGCCTTCATTGGGATCCGTCCGCGGAAAAGCGCGCGCGCAGGCGCGCCGTGAGGGTCGGGCCGAGGTAGATGTCGGCCACCGTATCGTCGAACACGAGGTCCCGTACGGGGCCGCCCACCTTGACCTGCCCGTCGAACATGATGTACGCGCGGTCCACGATGTCGAGCGTCTGCTCGACGTTGTGGTCGCTGATGAGGACTCCAATGTCGCGCTGGCGGAGCCCGGAGACGATGGTCTGGATGTCGTGCACGGCGATCGGGTCGACCCCGGCGAACGGCTCGTCCAGCATCATGAATTTGGGGCGCGTGACGAGCGCGCGCGTGATTTCGAGTCGCCGCCGTTCGCCGCCGGACAGCTGATACGCCTTGCTCGCGCGGAGGTGCCGGATGCTGAGTTCGTCCAGCAGCCCGTCGAGCCGCTCCTCGCGCTCGCGCTTCGGGATGTCGAGCGTCTCGAGGATCGCGAGGATGTTCTCTTCGACCGACAGCTTCCGGAAGATCGACGGCTCCTGCGAGAGATAGCCGACGCCGCGGCGCGCGCGCTTGTACATCGGCATCGACGTCACGTCCTCGCCGTCGAGCACGATGCGGCCGGCATCGGGCTCGATCAAGCCGACGATCATGTAGAAGGTCGTCGTCTTCCCCGCCCCGTTCGGGCCGAGGAGGCCGACGATCTCCCCCTGACGGAGCTCGAGCGCGACGTCGTTCACGACCCGCCGCCGGCGGTAGACCTTGACGAGCCCCTCGGCCGCGAGCCGGCTTCCGCTCGGCGCGACCGGTTCGGCGGTCGGAGTGGACGCCCGGTGCTCGCCGGTCTGCTCGAGCGCGGCCTCGACGCCGGCGCGCCGCGGCGCGACTTCCTGCCAGAGCGCGTCCTGGATGCGCACGCGCGAGACGCCGGCGCCGCCGTCCGCTCCGAACTCGAGCGCGAGCACGCCGCGCGCGGCGAGTCGCGGGAGTACCGATGCGCCGAGGTGGTCGCGTACCTCGTCGAGGCTGAGCCGGCCCGCCTCGCTCGCCGAATCGCGGCCGTCGTTACGGACCGCGGCGAGGTAGTCGTCCCAGTAGCAGCGCGCGACCGCGTCGAACGACGCGCTCCCGCGGTCGTCCGCCTCGTGCAGTACCGCGTGCAACGCGAGCGCCGCCGACCGATCGCCCGCGCTCGCCGCGTTGAGGAGGTCGCGAAGCGCGCGCACGTCCTGCGACGGCGGCGACCCGTTCGCGCCGTTCGATCCGTTCGGCAGCGCGCCGTCGGTCATCGGGACGATCCGGTCGACGCGCGCGCGACCGCTTCGGCGCCGCGCGGCGCGACGGTCAGCGGCGCGACGACGTCGGGCGAGTCGGGATTCGGGCCGCGCGACGGCCGGCCGCCCGGCCGGCCGCCGCGCGCGGGCGCGCGCTTCGGCGGCGCCGTCGAGTCGGCCGGGCGGGTCGTGTCGGACGGCTCGAGGTACACGCCGTCCGAACGACCGATTACCGTCACCTCGCGCGCCTGCCCGCTGTCGAGGTCGACGGTGATGATCCGGCCGCGGACGTAGTTGAGCGCGGGGCGCCCCTCGCGCCCCTCGCGCGACGCGAGTTGGTTGAACGCCGTCGCGCTTCCGACGGCGACGAGCTGGCGCAGCGGGGGCGTCTTGTTCGTGTCGCGCAGCGCCGCGAGCGTGTCGAACCGCGCGACGATCGTGTCGCCGCGCAGGACGTCCCGCTCGGTCGATCGCACGCGCGCCGTGTCGGGCACCGAGCGCGCCACCGCCTTCCGGAGCGCGTGGATTTCGCGCACCCGCTGCTTCGGGAGGTACGCCGCGATCGAGTCGGCGATCAGGTCGCGGTCGGGCGAGACGGCGGTCGCGCGCTTTGGGCCCCACGCGAACGCGCGGTCGGCCACCCCCGCCGTGAGGCGCAGGTCGACCGTGTCCGAGGTGAGCGTCAGGCTGTCGTTGGTCACCTGCGCGTCGGGGCGGGCGAAGACGCGCGACAGCTGCCGCTCGCGCGTGTACAGGTCGACGATCTGCCCGGTGAGCGTGTACGGCCGCCCCTGCGTCCCGCGGATGCGCGCGTTGCGTAGCAGGTGCGCCGTCTCGCTCTCCTGCTCGAACACGGCGGAGTCCGAGTTCGCCAGCACGTCGGTGCGCGTGATGTCGACCTGCCCCGACGCGTACACGACGCTGTCGGCCTCGTCGACCACCGTGTTCGCGACGATCACGGTCGTCGACGTGTCCGGCCGGGCGTTCGCCGTCGGAGAGGCCGGTCGGGCGTCGGGCTGCGTCCCGCCGATCAGGCGGATCGTCGGCCGGCCCGTCGCGGTGAGGCGGCTCGTCGTGCGGATCGGCGGGACGGGGCGCAGGTACTCGGCGTTAGGCCCCGTCATCGTCGTGCCGCTCGGGAGCGTGACGACGACGTTCCCCTCGGCGAGGATGCGCTCCTCTTTCGTGTAGTACGTGCTGCGGAGCGCGGTCATGTGCGCGCGCGCCGGCTCGTCGTACACGACGTTCCCGATGAGCACGAGCAGCCCGGCGGCCTGGTAGTACTCGGCGCTGTCGGACGCGAGGCGGTTGTTCACGCCCTCGCAGCGTGCGACCGAGCCGCCGCCGACGTAGACGATGTTTTGGTTCTGCGCGTCCTTGTTGCTGTTCAGGCGGGCGCTCGGGTCGCCGGGCAGCTGGTTGAAGTTGACGACGCGGCACTGCGCGGCGGCCCCGGCGTTGCTCCGCTGCCGTTGCGCCGACGTCCGACGTTGGGCCGGGGCGGTCGTCGCCGGCGCGGTCGGGACGACGATCGGCGCGCGCGCCGTATCGCCGCGGGCGCCGACGCTCGTGTCGCGGGTGGACGTGTCGCCCCGTGCGGCGCGCGGCGACGGGGCCGTACGCGGCGTAGCGCGCCCGCACGCCGCGGCGGCGACCGCCGCCGCGACGGCGAGTAGCGCGCACCCGCGCGCGCGCGTGGATCGCGTCGGCCGCGCCCCGCGCGTGACCGGAGTTACGCGCGTCATCGCGGCGGGGTGGCCGACGGAGGCCGCGGGTCAGGGGCGGGTGTCGGCCCCGCGGTGCTCGCCGCGGGCGGAACCGCGCTCGGGACCGGCGGCGCGGCGGCCGGCGTAGCCGGCGTCGCCCCAGCCGCACCGACCGCCGGGCGCGAGTCGGTCGAGGGCGGCAGCACGGTGCGGCCGCGCGCTGCCTTGAGGACCTGCACGTTCCGCAGCTGCGGGTCCGAGCGGAATCCCACGCCTTCGAGCGTCCGTCCCGGCTCGGTGAACGTGAAGTTCGTGTCGCTCGTGATCTGGTTGATCGCCCGCTCGTAAATGAGGTGCGGCGACGTGAGGCGCCGCCCGTCGGTGCTCGTCACCACCACGTCCCCGCGCCCCTCGACGCGCTGCGCGCGCGTGTCGTACCGGCCCGTGCGCCCCGTCATCACGGCGTTCGAGTCGCCGGCGGCCGAGAAGAACACGACGCGCACGCGCCGGAGGTCGACGAGCGTGTTGTCGTTGTAAAAGAACCCGGTGTCGGCGAACAGGATCGACTTGCGGACGCCCGCGTTCGTCTGCTGGAGCCGGAGTCCGTACATGACCTGCTCCGCCGAGTCCGGGATCGCGCTGCTCGCCGCGATCCCGGTCGGCGGCTTCGACCGGCACGCCGCGACGCCTAACGCCCCCGTGAGCGCCGCGGCCGCGGCCGCGTTGCGGCGACGCACGGTCAGGCGGCCCCCGCCCGCAGCAAGTCGTGGAGGTGTACGACGCCGACGACGTGGCCGGACGCGTCGACGACCGGCATCGCGATGATCCCGACGTGCTCCATGCGGTAGACGACCGCACTCCCGAGTTCGTCGGGGCGGGCCGTCTTGGGTGCGCGGTGCATCACGCCGGCGACCGGGACGTCGGCGAACGCCTCGACGCGTTCGACCAGCCGCGTGAGGTCGCCGCTCGTGATCACGCCGGCCAGCCGCTCGCGCGCGTCGACGATCGCGACGAGGCCGCGGCCGCGCGACAGCGCGACGACGGCGTCGCGCATCGTCGCGCGTTCGCCGAGGACGGGCAGGTCGCGCGTCAGCATCACGTCCGCGACGCGGGTGAAGAGCTGTCGACCGAGCGCGCCGCCCGGGTGCAGCCGCGCGAAGTCCTCGCGCCGGAACCCCTTCGCCTGCAGCAGCGCGACCGCGAGCGCGTCGCCCAGCGCGAGCGCGACGGTCGTACTCGTCGTCGGCGCGAGGTCGTGCGGGCAGGCCTCCTCGCGCACGCCCGCGTCGAGCGCGACGTCGCAGTGCCGGCCGATGGTCGAATCCAGCCGCCCGACGATCGCCACCGTGCGCACGCCGAACCGCTCCAACTGCTCCAACAGGGGCAGCAGCTCGGCCGTCTCGCCGCTCTTCGAGACGAGGAGCGCGGCGTCGTCCGGCCCGACCATGCCGAGATCGCCGTGGAGCCCCTCGACCGGATGGAGGAAACTCGCGGGCGTGCCGGTCGACGTGAACGTGGCGGCGATCTTCCGCGCGACGTGGCCCGACTTTCCGACCCCGCTGACGATGACGCGGCCGCGCGCGCGGACGAGGAGCCGCACCGCGCGCGCGAATGCGTCGTCCAAGCGGGCGCGCGCCGCCGCGACCGCGTCCGACTCGACGCCGAGGACCTGGCGTCCGATCGCGAGCAGCGCCGCGTCGTCGAGCGGTACCGCGCTCGACGGCGTCGGGGTCGGGTAGTCGGCGACCGCCGTCACGGCACCACGCCGACGGGCTCGACGTCGGCGCTCCGGCTCTCGACGTAGCGCGCGACGACCTCGTCCCACTCGCCGCGCGCGCGGAGCAGCCGCTCGGCGAACTCACGTACCGCGCCGGCGCCGCCCGCGCGCGTGAGGCGTACGTCCGCCGCGCCGACCGCATCGTCCGTCGCGTTCCGGACGACGACGCCGAGTCCGACCGCGCGCAGCGCCGGGACGTCGGGCAGGTCGTCGCCGACGAACGCCATCTCGTGCAGGCCGATGCCGTGTTTGGAGGCGATCGCTCGCAGCGCGGGCAGCTTGCGCGCACGTGGGTCCTGCACCACGTCGTCCGCGCCGAGTTCGGCCGCGCGCAATCGCACGCTCTCGCTCACGCGCCCGGTCACGATGCCGATCTTGAGCCCCGCCATGCGGAGCAGCAGCACGCCCGTCCCGTCCTGGACGTCGTAGCACTTGAACTCCAGGCGGCGGCCGTCCACGTCGCCGAGGTAGACGCCGCCGTCGGTGAGCACGCCGTCGACGTCGAAGCCGACCCACCGGATGCGGCGCGCCAGCGCGGGCTCGATCCCGGTCACGCGCGCGCGGCCTCCCACACGCGGACGACGCGGTCGACGAGCACGTCGAGCTGGCCTAACGGCACCATGTTCGGGCCGTCGCTCGGCGCGCGGTCCGGGTCCGGGTGCGTCTCCAGGAACAGTCCGTCCGCGCCGCCGGCGGCGGCCGCGGCGGCGAGCGTCGGGATGTACTCGCGCGCGCCGCCGCTCGCGCCGCCCGCGCCGCGCCCCGGCTGCTGCACCGAGTGCGTCGCGTCGAAGATGACGGGCGCGTCGCACGCGGCGCGCATGCGCGCGATGCTGCGCATGTCGACGACGAGGTCGCCGTAGCCGAAGAACGTGCCGCGCTCGGTGACCGCGACCCCGTCGCCGTGCGGGAGTGACGTGCGCTCGCACCCGCGGCACCCCGCGCGGACTTTGGCCACCGCGCCGCGCATGCCTTCGGGCTGCAGCCACTGGCCTTTCTTGATGTTCACGGGAACGCCGGTCGCGCCCGCGGCTTCCAGGAGGTCCGTCTGCCGACAGAGGAACGCCGGGATCTGCAGCGCGTCGACCACCTCGGCGGCGGGCGCGCACTGCGCCGGCAGGTGCACGTCGGTGATGACGGCGAGCCCCGTCATGCGCTTGACGCGCGCGAGCGCCTCGAGCCCCGCGTCGAGCCCGGGCCCGCGCGCGGCGTCCGGATTGGACCGGTTCGCCTTGTCGAAGCTGGCCTTGAAGATGACGCCGCCCGGGACGCGCTCGGCGAGCCGGGCGAGGTGCTCCGCGACGCGCAGGTTGAGCGCGTCGTCCTCGAGCTGGCACGGGCCGGCCACGAGGAACAGCGCGCCACGCGGAAAGAGGGCGCGACCGGCGTCGGTCACGCGGCGGCCTCGGCGAGCGCGCGCACGCTGCGGCTCGTCGGCAGCGCGCGCGCGCCGTCGACGCCGTCGGTTGCCGCCGCGCGGGCGCGCGCGTGCGCGGCGGCCGCGCCGACGAACCCGGCGAACAACGGGTGCGGGCGGGTGAGGCGCGATTTGAGCTCCGGGTGGAACTGCGAGCCGACGAACCACGGGTGGTCGGCGAGTTCGACCATTTCGACGAGCGAGCCGTCCGGCGACAGGCCGCTCAGCACCATGCCGTGCCGCTCGAACGTGTCGCGGAACCGGTTCGACACCTCGTAGCGGTGCCGGTGCCGCTCGCTCACTTCGTCGGCCCCGTACGCCTCGCGCGCGTGCGTGCCCGGGCGCAGGCGGCAGGGGTACGCGCCTAACCGCATCGTGCCGCCCATGTCGGTCACGTGCTGCTGCGACTCCATGAGCGAGACGACGGCGTTGGCGCAGTCGGGCGCGAACTCGCTCGAGTGGCTGTCCGAGATCCCGCAGACGTTGCGCGCGAACTCGATGATCGCCGTCTGCATGCCGAGGCAGATGCCGAGGTACGGCAGCCCCGTCTCGCGCGCGACCCGGATCGCTTCGACCATGCCTTCGACGCCGCGGACGCCGAAGCCCCCCGGCACGAGGAGCCCGTCGTAGTCGGCGAGGATCTCGCGCGCGGCCTCGAGCGACGTGAAGCGGTCGCTCGAGAGCCAGTCGACCTCGACGCCCGTGTCGTGCGCGACGCCGCCGTGGACGAGCGCTTCCTGCACGCTCTTGTAGCTGTCGACGTAGTCGGTGTACTTGCCGACGACCGCAATCCGCGGCGCGTTGGTCCGCGGCTCGACGACGCGGCGCACGAGCTCGCGCCAGCGCGACAAATCCGGCGCGGGCGTGTCGAGCGCGAGCTTGCGGCAGACGAGCGCGTCGAGGCCCTGCGCGTGGAACTCGAGCGGGATCTGGTAGATGCTCGGGACGTCGACGCTCTCGACCACCGCGCCGAAGTCGACGTTGCAGAACAGGGCGATCTTCCGCTTGACGTCCTCGGTGAGCGGCTGCTCGGAGCGACAGATCAGGACGTCGGGCTGGATCCCGACCTCCATGAGGTCGCGCACCGAGTGCTGCGTCGGCTTCGTCTTCACCTCGCCCGCCGCGGCGATGTAGGGCACGAGCGTGAGGTGGACGAAGATCGCGTTCGTGCGCCCGACCTCCTGACGGAACTGGCGCATCGCCTCGAGGAACGGCTGCGACTCGATGTCGCCCACCGTGCCGCCGATCTCGACGAGCACCACGTCGTTGCCGGGTGCGATGCGCTTGAGCGCGGCCTTGATCTCGTCGGTGACGTGCGGGATGACCTGCACCGTCGAGCCGAGGTACTCGCCGCGGCGCTCCTTGGTGATGACGTTCAGGTAGATGCGCCCGGTCGTGACGTTGTTCGCCTGCGACAGCGCGCGGTCGAGGAAGCGCTCGTAGTGGCCGAGGTCGAGGTCGGTCTCCGCGCCGTCGTCGGTGACGAACACCTCGCCGTGCTGGAACGGCGACATCGTGCCCGGGTCGACGTTCAGGTACGGGTCGAACTTCATCGTCGTCACTGACAGGCCGCGCTCGACGAGGAGCCGGCCGAGCGAGGCGGCGGCGATCCCCTTGCCGAGCGACGAGACGACCCCGCCGGTCACGAAGATGTACTTGGCGGCGCGCGGCACGGGCGAGTGCTCGGGCGCGGGGGCGCTGGCAGCGGGAGTCATCGGGCGGGCTCGGGGCGGGCCGGCGGCGCGTCGGACGACGCGCCCGTCGTGGCGGAATGTGGCCCCGGGTCGACCGGGGCCGCAACGCCGCGCGTGACGTGGCGCGCGCGCCAGTACGCGTCGGCGCGCGCGAGGTCGTCCGGCGTGTCGACGCCGGGCTCGCCCGCGTCGTCGACGAGTGCCACGCCGATGGCGATGCCGTACGCGAGCGGGCGGAGCTGTTCGAGGCGTTCGACGCGCTCGAGGGGGTGCGGCGCGAGCGCGACCCACGCGAAGAGGGCGTCGCGCGTGTAGGCGTACACGCCGACGTGTCGCCGGACGAGGGCGTCGCGAAGCGCGCGGTCGTCGGCGTCATGCGCGTCGCGGAGGAACGGGATCGGCGCGCGCGAGAAGTACAGCGCGCGCCCGCGGTCGTCGACGACGACCTTGACCGCGTCCGGGGTGCCGAGCACCGCGGGCGTCGCGGGCGCGGCGGCAGTGCCGACCGGTGCCGCGCCACCGGTCACGACGGCGGCGGCGCCGCGCACCGCGGCAGCGCTGACGAACGGCTCGTCCCCCTGCACGTTGACGACCGCGTCGAAGCGCGCGAACTCCGGCCGGCGCGCGACTTCGGCGACTCGGTCGGTCCCCGACGCGTGGTCGGCGCGCGTGAGCACCGCGTCCCCGCCGGCGCGCCGCACGGCGTCGACGACGCGGTCGCTGTCCGCCGCGACCACGCAGCGGTCGGCGGTATTCAGGTCGCGCACGCGCTCCCAGACGCGCACGACGAGCGGCGCGCCGCCGACGTCGCGGAGCGGTTTGTCTGGGAGTCGCGTCGCGGCGAGTCGCGCGGGGATCACCGCAAGCAGACTCATCCGTTCCTTGAGCTCGCGGACGCAAATTTCACGCCAGTTAAGGTAGCGAGGCGGACGCGCGCGGACAATCCACCGCGGCCGCGCGTCTTAGCTTCTCGCGGCATGACCCACGTCTGGCTCTGGCTCGCCTTCGCCGCGTGCGTGCTCGCCCTGCTCGGGCTCGACCTCGGCGTCGTCAACCGCCGCGCGCACCGCCCGTCGTTGCGCGAGGCGGCGCTGTGGAGCGCCGCGTGGCTCGCGCTCGCCGCCGCGTTCGGCACCGGAATCGCCGTGACGTTAGGCGCAGCCGCCGCGCTCGAGTTCGCGACCGGCTACGTCGTCGAGGAGGCGCTCTCGGTCGACAACCTGTTCGTCTTTCTGCTGATCTTCTCCGCGTTCCGCGTACCCGCCGAGTTCCAGCACCGGGTGCTGTTCTGGGGCATTTTCGGCGCGCTCGCGCTGCGCGGCGCGATGATCGGCGCGGGCACGGCGCTCGTCGAGGCGTTCGCCTGGGCGACGTACGTCTTCGGCGCGTTCCTGCTCGTCAGCGGCGTGCGGCTCGCGCTGCGTCGTGCCGGCGACGACGAGTATGATCCCTCGGACAACCCGGCGCTCCGGCTGGTGCGGCGCGTGATGCCGGTGACGCGCGACGTCGCCGGGCCGCACTTCTTCGTCCGCGAGCGCGCGCCGGACGGTTCCGTACGTCGCGCCGCGACGCCGCTCTTCGTCGTGCTCGTCCTGCTCGAGACCACGGACCTCGTCTTCGCGGTCGACTCGATCCCGGCGATCTTCGGGGTCACGCGCGACCCGTTCCTCATCTACACGTCGAACGTGTTCGCCATCCTCGGGCTGCGCTCCGTCTTCTTCCTGCTCGCCGGCGTCATGGACCGGTTCCACTACCTGCGCTACGGGCTCGCGGTCGTGCTCGCCTTCGTCGGCGCGAAGATGCTCGTCTCGGGCGTCTGGGAGGTGCCGACGCTCGTCTCGCTCGGCGTGGTCGTCGGCGTGCTGGGCGCGGCGGTCGGCGCGTCGCTCGCGTTCCCGCGGCGCCGGGTCGGATCCGACGCCTAACGGAGGCCGACGCCGAGGGTGAACACGCGTCGCCCGCGCCCGCGCGGGTCGAAGACGAAGTCGGCGCGGACGATCGACACGGCGGCCCGGAGGCCCAGGTTCGGCGTGAACGCCGGGAGCGTGTTCACCCCCGCGCTGCCGGCCATCGCGCGCGCCGTGATCGTCGGCACGCCGAACGGGACGCGGATGACGCGCACGGGCACGGTGTACCGTGCCTCCGCCCACGCGAGCTCCGTCCCGCCTTCGGCGAGTAGAAAGAGCGACGGCAACGTCCCGCTGCCGCCGAGGTAGGCATACCGTTGCGTCGGCACGCCCGCGCCGCCGCTGGTCGCGACGCCGTGCGCAAGGAACTCGAACAGGTGCTCGTCGTTCGTCGGTAAGGCGAGCGCCGCGTCGACGGTCACCTGCGTGAAGCGGGCGCCGCGTGCGACGTCGAGCGCCTGCTCGACCCGCGCGCCCGCCCGGCCGACGACGCGGGGGCTCTCGAATGCGAACCGCGCCCCCGCGAGTGCGGACGTGATGCGGCCGCCCGTCACGGCCGGATTCGCGCGGCGTGACCCCTCGAGCGAACGATGCGAAAGGAAGCTCCACGGGTACGAGTTACTCCCCGTGTCGCGCGCGACGGAACTCGCCTCCTCGGTGAGCCCGCCGACGTAGGGCTCGAACACGCCCGCGCCGAGCTCGTACCGGCTGCCGACCGTCGCGTCGACCCGGGTCGCGCGGTAGTAGTTGCGGACGTCCTCGCCGCTGCCCAACATCGAGAGCGAGCTGGTGAAGTCGCCGCGGATCCACCGGTCGTTCGTGAGGGTCGCGCGCTCCGCGCTGGCGTCGACCACGATGCGCCGCCCGAGCTCCGCGTGCGCGCGCACAGCGGGGTCGAACGCGCCGAGGTGGCTGCGGTAGGTGACCGTCGGGTCGACCCGTACCCGACCGGTGTCGAGGACGAACTCGGGACCGAGGGGTGCCGAGAGTCCGTCGATCCGATCGTACGTCGGGACGCGGAAGCCGACGACGCCGGGCAGCGTCACGCGTGGGCCCGGGACCGCGGCCGCGCGGCTGATCGCGACGGTGATGCGCGTCTCCGTCGTGCGCTGCGCGACGGCGAGGTCGCGGTAGGCGAGCACCTCCCCGCGGACGAGGGCCAGGGCCGAGCCGTAAACGCCGCCGCCGATCGCGATCACGCGGCCCGTGACCTGTGCGCCGGGGCGCAGAAACAGGTCGCCGAAGACGACCACGTCGCCTTCGACCCGGCCCGCCAGCCGGAGCGGGCCGTGATTCACGACGAGCGCACGGTCGACGTGCACGTCGCGGCCGAGCGTAAGACCCGTGTCGGGCGAGATCAGCACGACGTGCGGGCGGTCGAGCACCGCGGCCAACGTGCGCCCCGCAATGCCCGGCCCGGGATCGTCGACGACGAGTTCGCGCGCGTGCGCCGCGGCGGCGGCGATCGCGCCCTGCCCCGCTGTGTCCGCGGGCGTCCGCTGCGCGCGTGCCGGCGCGGCCGCGACCAACGCGGCCGCCGCGACCGAGACGGGCATGACGACGCGGGCGGCCGCGCCGGGCCGTCGGTCGCCGCTCAGGCGGCCGTACCATCGACGCCTCGGGGCGGTCCGGGCCGGCGACGCGCCGGTCAGATCGTCGGTCATTAATCGGTCAGCTGCAAAGCGGACGGCGCGACTGGCCGCGCCCGCGCGTGGAACTCGTCGGCGAGCGCGAGGAAGTTGGCGACCAGTTCGCGCCCGCCCTCGGTGAGCACCGACTCCGGGTGGAACTGGACACCCCAGACGGGATCACGCACGTGCTCGACGGCGTGGATTTCGGCGGGCGCGTCCACCGCGCGCGCGGTCACGCGCAGAACGTCCGGCACGGATTCGGGCTCGACGACGAGCGAGTGGTACCGCATCACGGTGAGCGGCCGGGGCAGGCGACGGAAGAGCCCCGTCCCGTCGTGGTCGAGCGCCGACGTCTTGCCGTGCATGATGCGGCCGGCGCGCACGACGCGACCGCCGTACGCCTCGCCGATCGCCTGGTGGCCGAGGCAGACGCCGAGGATCGGGATCTCGGCGCCCCAGCGCTGAACGAGCGGCACGGTGACGCCCGCGTCGCGCGGCGTGCACGGGCCGGGCGACAGCACGACCGCGCGCGGCTGGAGCGCCCCGACCTCGTCGACAGTGATCGCGTCGTTGCGACGCACGGTGACGTCGGCGCCGAGGTCGCCGAGGTACTGGACGAGGTTGTACGTGAACGAGTCGTAGTTGTCGACGACGAGAATCATCGGTCGGGGTCGGCGCGGGTGCGGGCGCGACGGTCAGGCGCGCGGGTGATACTGACGGTGCACGCCGCGGAGGTACTCACGGTCGACGTGCGTGTAGATCTGCGTCGTCGCGATGCTCGCATGTCCGAGCATTTCCTGCACCGCGCGGAGGTCCGCGCCGCCTTCGAGCAGGTGGGTCGCGAAACTGTGGCGCAGCGTGTGGGGCGTGACGTGCGTGGTGATCGCCGCCGCGTCGACGTGCTTACGGAGGATCTTCCACGCGCCCATCCGGGTCAGCGGCTCGCCGCGCGCGTTGAGGAACAACACGCCCCGTCCGGCGCCGCGCTCCAGCCGCGGTCGGAGTTCGCGGAGGTACACCGCGGTCGCGCCGATGGCCGCACGGCCGATCGGCACGAGGCGCTCCTTCGACCCCTTCCCGAAGACCCGGAGCAACTGCTCGTCGAAGCGGACGTCGCGCACGCCGATCCCGATCCACTCCGAAACGCGCAGCCCGGCGCCGTAGGCGAGTTCGAGCATCGCGCGGTCGCGGAACGCAAACCGATCGTCGAGCGACGGCGCGGCGAGCAGGCGTTCGACGTCGGCGACGCTGAGCACGCCGGGGAGCGTCGCCCACCGCGCCGGCGGCTCCAGCCGCTCGCTCGGGTCCTCCGTCACGTGCCCCTCGTCGAGCAGGAAGCGGTAATAGGTGCGGAGCGCGCTGATGCCGCGCCGGATCGACGCGGGGGCGAGGCCGAGGTCCTTGAGGTGGTAGACGAACTCGCGGAGCGCGCGCGGCGGGACGCGCTCCGGGCCGGGAACGCCGGCGACGGTCGCGTACGTGACGAAGCGCGCGACGTCGCGTGCGTACGCGAGCTGCGTGTTCGCGGCGGCGCCCCTCTCGACGGCGAGGTAGTCGTGGAACTGCTCGAGGCGGAAGGCCCGCGCGGCCGCGTCCGGGATGCCCGGCGCGATCTCTGCCGCCGTCATGCCGTACTCCGCGCGCGTCGACGATGCCGCCACCACGCCGCGCCCGCGCCGACGAGCGCGACGCCGGCGCCGATCGTCGCCCAGCGTTGGCCGGCCCCGACGCGTGCGAGCAGGGCGTCGAAGTCGCCGCCCGCGGTGAAGGCGACGTACGTGATCGCCCCGTACCACAGGGCCGAGGGGAGCGCCATCGCGGCGGCCGACCGCACCGCGCCGACGCCTAACGCACCGGCCACCGGCGGCACGATCGCGCGCACGCCCGGGAGCAGCCGGCTCGCCGCGATCGCGACGAGCCCGCGGCGGCCGTACCACTCGCGGAGCTTCCGCTCCTGCGCGTCCCCCGCCCCGAACCTCCGGAGCACCGCCCGCGAGCCGACCCGCGCTCCGACGGCGTACATGAGCATCGCGCCGGCGACGTTCCCCACGAGAGCCGCCGCGAACGCGCCCGCCGCCGACCCGCGCCCGCGCGCGGCCGCGAAAGCGCTGAACGCGACGACCACGTCCGACGGCAGCGGCGGGAAGACGTTCTCGACGGCGGCCGCGACCGCCGCGACCGTGTAGAGGGCGACGGGGCGGAGCCCGTGCAGCCACCGCAGGAGGGTCTGCAACACCGGCGCATCCGTCCCGCGCGGCGCTCAGCCGCGCGCGAGCGTCGCCACGGCGATCACCGCGAGCCCCTCGCCGCGCCCGATCCAGCCCATGCCTTCGTTCGTCTTTCCCTTGATCCCGACCGCGCGCTCGTCGACGCCGAGCGCCGCGGCGAGGCGGGCGCGCATGGCCGCGCGCTGCGGGCCGATTTTCGGACGTTCCGCAACGATTGCGACGTCCACGCTGACCACGCGGAACCGCTCGCGCCGCACGAGGACGAGCGCGGCCCCGAGCATCTCGACCGAATCGCGGCCGCGGTTGGCCGGCTCGGTGTCCGGGTAGAGCTCGCCGATGTCGCCGAGGCCCGCGGCGCCGAGTAGCGCGTCGGTGAGCGCGTGGCAGACCGCGTCGCCGTCGGAGTGCCCGGCGCAGTGCACGTCGGCGGCGACGTCGACCCCGCCGAGCCGCATCGGGCCGCCGGGGCCGAACCGGTGCGAGTCGTACCCGACGCCCGTCCGGAACTCGGGGGCGGTGAACGTCACCCGGGCCGGTAGCGCCGGAGGACGAGCGTCGCGTTGTGGCCGCCGAACCCCGAACTGTTGCTCAGCGCGACCTCGACCGAGCGCTCGCGCGGCGTGTTCGGCGTGACGTCGAGCGTGATTTCGGGGTCGGGCGTCGCGTAGTTGATCGTCGGCGGGATCACGCCCGTCTCGATCGCCTTCGCGCAGACGACGAACTCGACGACGCCGGCCGCGCCTAACATGTGCCCGGTTGCCGACTTCGTCGAGCTGACGGAGAGCCGGTCCGCGTACTCGCCGAAGACGGCGCGGATCGCGGCCGCCTCGTTCGGGTCGTTGAGCGGCGTCGACGTGCCGTGCGCGTTGACGTAGTCGACGTCCGCGGGGCCGACGCCCGCGTCCGCCATCGCGCGGCGCATCGAGCGCTGCAGGCCTTCGTGCGCGTCGGGCTGGCCCGTGAGGTGGTACGCGTCGCCCGTCGCCGCGTACCCGACGACCTCGCCGTAGATGCGCGCGCCGCGCGCGAGCGCGTGCTCCAGCTCCTCGAGCACGACGACGCCCGAGCCGTCGCCGAGTACGAACCCGTCGCGCGTCGCGTCGAACGGGCGCGAGGCGGTGGCGGGCGAATCGTTGCGCGTCGAGAGCGCGCCCATGCTCGCGAACCCGCCGATCGCCATCGGCGTGACCGCCGCCTCCGACCCGCCCGCGAGCATCACCTGCGCGTCGCCGTACTGGATGGTGCGGAACGCCTCGCCGATCGCGTGCGCGCTCGTCGAGCAGGCGCTCACGGTCGCGAAGTTAGGCCCCTTGCAGTTGAAGCGCATCGAGACGATCCCGGCCGCGATGTCGGTGATGAACATCGGGACGAAGAACGGCGAGATGCGCCGCGGGCCCTGCTCCATGTAGATCGTGTGCTGGTCTTCGAACGTCCGCAGCCCGCCCACGCCGCTGCCGATGATGACGCCGGTCTCCTCGGGGGTGTAGCCCGTGCCCGGCCCGATCCCCGCGGCGAAGCCCGCGTCCTGCATCGCCTGCACGGCGGCCGCGAGCGCGTACTGCGCGTACTGGTCGGCGCGCTTGGCCTCCTTCCGGTCCATGTACGCGGCCGTGTCGAATCCCTTCACCTCGCACGCGAAGCGCACCGCGAAGTTCGTCGCGTCGAACTTCGTGATCGGCGCGCCGCCGGAGCGCCCTTCGAGCAGCGCGCGCCAGGTCGTCGCCACGTCGTTCCCGACGGGCGTCACCGCGCCGAGCCCGGTGACGACGACCCGGCGACGCGTCACCCCGGCACCTTCTCGTTCAGGTACTCGACCGCGTCGCCGACGGTGCGCAGCTTCTCCGCCTCCTCGTCGGCGATGTCGATGTTGAACTCCTTCTCGAATTCCATCACCAGCTCGACGATGTCGAGCGAGTCCGCCCCGAGGTCGTCGATGAAGCTGGCGGAGTCGGTGAGCTTTTCGCGTTCGACGCCGAGCTCGCGCTCGATGATGTCGCGGACTTTCGCGGAATGGTCGGCCATGGTCAGGGCTGGTGGGTGTAGTGCGTCGGTGCCAGTGGGGGGAAACGGCGCGGTAACTTAGTGGTCGCCGGGGCGCGGTGGAACGGCGCGGGCGCGGGCCGTGGCGCGCCCGCGCGACGCGTCACATGACGAGCCCGCCGTCGACGACGAGTACCTGGCCGGTGACGTAGGCCGCGAGGTCGGAGGCGAGGAACGCGACCGTCGCCGCGACGTCCTCGGGGCGTCCGAACCGCTCGACCGGAATCGCGCCGGCGAGCTTGGCGCGCGCGTCGGCGGGCATCGCGGCCGTCATGTCCGTTTCGATGAATCCCGGCGCGACGACGTTCGCGAGCACGTTGCGCGTCGCGAGCTCCTTCGCGACGCTCTTCGTGAAGCCGATCAGTCCGGCCTTGCTCGCCGCGTAGTTCGCCTGCCCCGCGTTACCGGTGATCCCGACGACGCTCGCGATGTTGATCACGCGCCCCCACCGGCGCTTCATCATGCCGCGCGCCGCCGCGCGCGTCGTCGCGAACGCGGCACGCAGGTTCGTGTCCAAGACGTCGCTCCAATCCTCGTCCTTGAGGCGGATGAGCAGATTGTCGCGCGTGAGCCCGGCGTTGTTGACGAGCACGTCGCAGGCGCCAAACGCGCGCTCGACGTCGGCGACGAGCGTCGCCGCGCGCGTCACGTCGGCGAGGTCGGCGCCAAAGCCGCGCGCGCGGTCGGCGTCGCCGCCGCCCAGCTCCGAGGCCGCGACCGCCGCCCGCTCGGCGTCGCGTCCCACCACCGCGACGCGCGCGCCGCAGTCGAGCAGCGCCGCGGCGATCGCGCGGCCGATGCCGCGTGTGCTGCCGGTCACGAGCGCGGTGCGCCCCGAAAGATCGATTCGCATGCGGTCAGGACGTCAGGTCGGTGAGCAGTGCGTCCACCTGCGCCGCGGTTCCGCACGAGACCGCGCGCACGCCGGGCGCGGTTTTCCGCACGAGGCCCGCGAGCACGGTCCCCGGACCGAGTTCGAGGTACGTCGCGTCCGGATACGTGGTCGCAAGCGCCGCGACCGTCTCGGTCCAGCGGACGGGCGATGTCAACTGCTGCGAGAGGAGCGCGCGTGCAACGTCCGCCGTCGTAACGGGTTGCGCGGTGACGTTCGCATAAACCGGGAACGACGGATCGGCGAAACTGACGCCCGCCAGCGCGGCGTCCAGTCCGTGCTGCGCGTCCTGCATGAGCGGCGAGTGGAATGCGCCGCTCACTGGTAGCCGGACCGCACGCTTGACCCCGGCGGCTTTCGCGAGCGCCATCGCACGTTCGACCCCGCCAACCTCGCCCGAGATGACGAGCTGGCCGGGGCAGTTGTAGTTCGCGGGCACGACGGTTCCCGCCTCCGCCGTGGCCTCCGCGCAGATCGCTTCGATCGGATGCGAAGGATCGCCGAGCAACGCGGCCATCGCGCCCGGTCGCTCGGTCCCGCTCGCGAACATCAGCTCGCCGCGGCGGCGGACGAGGCGCACGGCCGCGGGCAGCGGGAACGCGCCGGCCGCGTGGTACGCCGTGAACTCGCCGAGTGAGTGCCCGGCGGCCGCAACGACGCGACCGGCAAGGGCGTCGCGGAGGACGACCCACAGCGCCGCGCCGTGCGCGAGGAGCGCCGGCTGCGCGTTGTCGGTGCGCGTCAGTTCGTCTGCCGGTCCATGGGCCATCAACCGGCTGAGCGGGACCGCGAGCGCGGCGTCCACGGCGTCGAGCACCTCGCGCGCGGCGGGGTACGCGTTCGCGAGATCAGCGGCCATGCTCGGGATCTGCGATCCCTGCCCGGGGAAGAGCAAGACGACGGGCGACGGCTCACCCATCAGAAGCGGACGACCATCGACGCCCACGTGAGCCCGGCGCCGAAAGCGACGAGGAGCACCGTCGACCCTTCCTTCACGCGCCCGCACTCGATCGCCTCGTCGAGCGCGATGCCGATCGAAGCGGACGACGTGTTGCCGTACCGGTTCACGTTCACGAACACCTTGTCCATCGAGATGCTCGCGTGCTTCGCCGTCGCCTCGATGATGCGCACGTTCGCCTGGTGCGGGATCATCAGATCGACGTCGGTTCCGGTGAGACGCGCCGCGTCGAGCGCACGGTCGGCGGCCTCGCTCATCGACCGCACCGCGTGTTTGAACACCTCGCGCCCGGCCATCTTGACGTAGTGCGAGCGCTCGGCCAGTACCGCTTCGGTGAACGGGACGCTCGCGCCACCGCCGGGGCGCCAGAGCAACTCGGCGAGTGTCCCGTCGGAGCGCATGAACGACGAGAGGATGCCTTTCGGCGCGCGGAGGGCGGCTGCCACGGTCGGCTTGTGCCGCTTCAACACCGCTGCCCCCGCACCGTCGCCGAACAGCACGCACGTCGCGCGGTCGGACCAGTCGATGATCGCGCTCATCTTCTCGGCGCCGATCACGAGGACTGTTTCGGCCGTCCCGGTGGCGATGAGTCCCTCGGCGACAGTCAACCCGTAGATCCAGCCGGAACACGCGGCCGACAGATCGAACGCGGCCGCCCGCGTCGCGCCGAGCGCCGCTTGAACGTCGACGGCGGTGGACGGGAGGAGCCGGTCCGGCGTCGCCGTGCTCAGCACGATCGCGTCGAGCTCGCCGGCCTGCACGCCGGCCTTGGCCATTGCGGCGCGGCTCGCGTCGGCGGCCATCATCGCCGTCGTCGTGGCGTCGTCCGCGATCCGACGCTCGTGGATCCCGGTCCGCTCGACGACCCACTCGTGCGTGGTCTCGATCCCGCGCGCGCCGAAGTCGTGGTTGGTCATGACGGCGGCGGGGACGCCGCGGCCGGTGCCGGCGATGTAGGCGACGGGACGCTTCACGGGCGCGTTGCGGACGACGAGGGAAGAGAGACGGCGGGCGCGGCCGGGGGCCAGCGCACGGTCGGGTCAGGCCGGGGAGGCCGCGGGAGGCGTGCTGGCGGCGGCAGCGGCCGCGTCGATGAGCCGCTTGCCGACGTGGTCGCTCATGCGCGCCTCGACCACGCGCACGGCGACCTTGATCGCGTTCTTGATCGCGCGCGGGCTGCTCTTCCCGTGCGAGATGATGCTGACGCCCTTGACGCCTAACAGGGGGGCACCGCCGTGCTCGGAGTAGTCGAGCTCCTTGAACGCCTCGGCGAGCACCTCGCGCTCGGCGCCGAGCGCGCGCGCGAACACGCCCATCAGCGTCGGCGCGAGCGCTTCGTAGAACTTGAGCACGACGTTGCCGACGAAGCCGTCGCACACGACGACGTCGATCGGCCCGCGGTCGCACGCGCCCCCAGGGATGTCGCGCCCTTCGACGTTGCCGAGGAAGGCGAGGCCGCGCTCGGCGCGCAGCATTCGGTGCGCCTCCTGTACGACCGCGTTGCCCTTTTCGGGTTCTTCGCCGATCGACAGCAGTCCGACGGCGGGCTCCGGGCGGCCGAGGACGTCTTCCGCGTACACGGCACCGAGACGTGCGAACTGGACGAGCTCCTCCGCCGAGCAGTCGACGTTCGCGCCCGAGTCGAGCATGACGAGCGGCTTGCGCGTGGTCGGGAGAACTGTCCCGATGGCCGGCCGCGTGAGCCCTTCGTGCAACCCGAGGAAGAACATCGAGGCGGCCATTTGCGCCCCGGTGTTCCCGGCCGAGACGAACGCGTCGGCGAGGCCTTCCGCCTGGCGGCGGAGCCCGACGACCATGCTGCTCCTCGGCTTGCCGCGGATCGCGACGCGCGGCTTGTCGCTCATCGCGATCACGTCCGGCGCTTCGATCACGTGCACGCGTGCGCGTTGGGCGGCGTGCGCGGCGAACTCGCCGCCGAGTAAATCGTCGAGCGCCGCCTCGATCACGCCCGTCTGGCCGACGAGGTCGATCGTGTGCTCGCCGGGCAGCTCGGCCAGGGCGAGCAGCGCGCCCGCGACCGGGGCGCGGGGGGCGAGATCGCCCCCCATCGCGTCCACCGCGACGCGCGCCAACTCAGGCGTCCTGTTGCGTCTCGATCCGGGGCTCGCCGTCGTAGTAGCCGCACTCGCCGCACACGCGGTGCGGGCGCTTCATGCTGCGGCACTGCGGGCATGCCTGAATGGCGATCGCAGGGGCGGCCTTGTGCGTGTTGCGGGCGCGCTTCTTCCGCTTGGAGGTACGGCGCTTCGGGACGGCCATGGGTCGGTCGGGAGTAGGGTGAGGGCGGGTGCGAAGCCCGCCCGCGTGCGGTCAGTCGGTCGTGGCGCCGCGAAGCGCGGCCCAGCGCGGATCGAGCGCGGGCCGGCACGCGCATCCGCCGGCGTCCGCCGCGAGGTTGCGGTCGGCACCGCACGTCGGGCAGAGCCCGCGGCAATCGTCCCGGCAGAGCGGGAACGATGGCGCGTGCAGCAGCCACTCCTCGCGAAGCGCCGGGCGAAGGTCGAGCTCCCCGGCCTCGGGGTCGAACGCGTAGGCGTCCGACTCCTCGTCGGCGCCCTCGGCGTCGGCCGCGACGAAGACGAGGTGAGTGTCGAGCTCGACCGCGGTCGTGACGTCGGTCAGACACCGGCGGCATTCGCCCGCGGCGACGCCTTCCACGCGGCCCCGGAAATAAAAGTGGCCCGCGCCCGCGCTCGAGAGTCGCCCCGTCACCCGGAGCGGTTCGAGCGGACGCGGATCGGCCGCGTCCCAGATGGGATCCGACGGCGCGAGCGCGCCGTCGACCACGGCGGCCCGAGCTTCGAGCGCGCGAAGGTCGAAGGACAGCATAACCGTCCAACCTACGGGCGTTCGGCCCTGTTTTCAAGACCGAGCGCGAGCAAGTCTAAGCGCGACCGCGACTTACGCGATGTCGGCGGCGGCGAAGAAAAATCCGATCTCGCGCGCGGCGTTCTCGTCCGAATCCGACGCGTGGATTGCATTTCGACCCTTACTCTCCGCGTACAGCTTCCGCACGGTGCCCTCGGCGGCTTCGGCCGGGTCGGTCGCGCCAATCGCCTCACGGAGTGCGGCGACTGCGCCCGCCTTCTCGAGCACGACTGGCATACACGGCGCGGAGGTCATGAACGAGACCAGGTCTTCGTAAAAGGGGCGCCCCTTGTGCACCGCGTAGAACTCACCCGCCTGATCGGCGGTGAGGTGAAGCACGCGGGCGGCGCGGAGCGCGAACCCCTTGCTCTCGAGCAGGGCGAGGATGTTGCCCGCCTTGGCGGCGTCGAACGCGTCGGGCTTGACGATGGCGAGCGTGCGGTCGGACATACGGCGGCGTATAAGAAGGCAGGAGGGTTACGAGCCGATCAGCTTGCGCACGATGTCGCCGCGGGTGAGGAAGCCCGTGAGCCGTCCTTCCCGCACGACCGGCACGCGATCGACGTCCTTGTTGGTCATCATGGCCGCGACTTCCGCGAGCGGCTGGTCGGGCGAGACGCAGAGTACCTGGCGCGTCATCACGTCGCGCACGGCGCGCGGCCGCTGCTCGAGCGGCGCCGCGCCGCGCGCCGCGCCGGCGCGGTCAAGGTACTCGGTCAGGAGGTGCTGGAGGAGTTCGCGCTGGCCGAGCAGGCCGATCACGCGCCCGTCGGACTCGACGACGGGGAGCCCCGCCACGCCGGCACGCGTCATCGCAAGCGCCGCCTCGCGGAGCGGCGTCTCGGGCGCGATCGAGCGCGGACGCTCGGTCATGAGGTCGCGCACCGTGAGCTGGTCGCGGAGCATGATGTCCGCGAACGCGGGGAGCGCGGCCACCGCGGCCGCGTCGGGCGCGCGCAGGACCGCGTCGACGACGTCGTCGCGCGACAGGAGCCGCGCGAGCGCGCCGACGACCTGGAGGTAGCGGGCCGCCTGCTTCGGCGGTGCGGCGACGAGCAAGACGATGCGCGCCTCCTGCCGCTCGTCGCTCTCACCCAGCTCGCGCGAGACCGGGGCCGTCGAGGTCCCGATCGCGACGGCGAGTTCGCGCACGGCGTCGCTGCGGTAGTGGAGCAGGAACGCCCGGTCGCTCATCGCGACGAGGTCCTCGGGTCGTTCCTCGTCGACCCGAGCCCACAGCCGGTCCGGGCTCGCGACCGCGCCGGTCGCGACGAGCCGGCCGAGGAGCACGCGACCCGCGTCGTGCAGCGTCGCGCCCGCGAGCGGCAGCACGACGCGGTCGGCCCTGACGTAATCGCTGAGTTGCATCGGCGGTGGCCCGGCGACGCGCCGGCGGCGCGCGGGACACGCCCCGCGCGCCGGCCGGGCGAATCGTTAGGCGAGGCGCTCGCGCACGAGTTCGACGAAGTCGATCGGGCGCTGGGCGACGCCCATGCCCGCGGCGCGGAACGCCTCGATCTTCTCCGCGGCCGTCCCCGACGACCCCGAGATGATCGCGCCGGCGTGCCCCATCCGGCGCCCCGGCGGCGCGGTCTGCCCGGCGATGAAGCCGACCACCGGCTTCGTCATGCGCTCCTTGACGAACGTCGCCGCGTCCTGCTCGTCGGTCCCGCCGATCTCGCCCATCATCGCGACGGCCTTCGTCGCGGGGTCGTTCTCGAAGGCCTCGAGCACGTCGAGGAACCCCGTGCCGTTGATCGGGTCGCCGCCGATGCCGACGCACGTGCTCTGGCCGAGCCCCGCGCGCGTGAGGTGGTAGACGACTTCGTAGGTGAGCGTGCCCGAGCGACTGACGACGCCGACGTTCCCCGGCGTGCAGATGCGGCCGGGGATGATGCCGACCTTCGCCTCGCCCGGCGTGATGAGGCCGGGGCAGTTCGGCCCGATCAGGCGGGCGCCCTGCGCGATCACGTACGGGCGCACGCGGAGCATGTCGACCACGGGGACGCCCTCGGTGATGCAGACGACCAGCTTGACGCCGGCCGCGGCCGCTTCCATCATCGCGTCGGCCGCGAACGGCGGCGGCACGTAGATGACGCTCGTGTTCGCTCCGGTCTCGCGGACCGCGTCCTCGACCGTGTTGAAGATCGGGACGGTGTCCTGGAACGTCTGCCCGCCCTTCCCCGGCGTGACGCCCGCGACGACGTTCGTCCCGTACTCCAACATCTGGCGCGCGTGGAACGAGCCGTCGCGCCCGGTAATGCCCTGCACCACGAGGCGCGTGTTCTTGTCGACGAAGACGCTCACGCCGCCGCCCCCGCCGTCGCGGCCCCGCCGGTCGCGGCGTTGCCGGTCGCGAGTTCCACCGCCTTCTGCACGGCGGTGTCCATGTCCGTCATCGCGGAGAAGCCGTTCTCCTCGAGGATGCGGACCGCGACCTCCTCGTTGGTGCCCGTGAGGCGGATGACGATCGGCACCTGCAGCGGGTTCTGCTTCGTCGCGGTCACGATGCCGTTCGCGACGTCGTCCGTGCGCGTGATGCCGCCGAA
Organism: Gemmatimonadetes bacterium T265; assembly: GCA_019973575.1. NCBI lineage: Bacteria > Pseudomonadati > Gemmatimonadota > Gemmatimonadetes bacterium T265. The sequence goes on along the minus strand of BPUI01000002.1, from coordinate 1,302,180 downwards.
GATGTTGAACAGGATCGCCTTGACGTTCGGGTCGGCGGTGATGATGCGGAGCGCGTTGACGACCTTCTCCGGGTTCGACGAGCCGCCGATGTCGAGGAAGTTGGCCGGCTCGCCGCCGTAGTATTTCACGAGGTCCATCGTCGCCATCGCGAGGCCCGCGCCGTTCACGACGCAACCGACGTTGCCGTCGAGCTTGATGAACGTGAGGTTGGCCTTGCGCGCCATGACCTCGCTCGGCGCTTCGGAGCTTTCGTCGCGCAGGGCCTCGAGATCGGCTCGGCGCTCGAGTTCGTTGTCGTCGATGACCATCTTCGCGTCGACGGCGATCACCTCGCCGGCGGGCGTGACGACGAGCGGGTTGATCTCGGCCAGCGAGCAGCCGTTCTCGACGAACGCCTTGTACAGCGCCTGCATGATCTTCGCGGCGGCGCGCGCCTGCTTCGCGTCGTCGTACAGGAAAAATCCGAGCTGCTGCGCCTCGAACGGCTGCAGGCCGAACACGGGGTCGACGGGGTGGTACTTGATCTTTTCGGGGGTCGTCGCGGCGACCTCCTCGATGTCGATGCCGCCCGCCGCGCTGACCATGAACACCGGCTTCTTGGTCGCGCGGTCGACGATGATCCCGACGTACGCCTCGGTGCCGATGTCGGCGGCCTCGGCGACGAGCACCTTCTCGACCGTTAGGCCCTTGATGTCCATGCCGAGGATCGCCTGCGCCTTCTCGCGCGCGGCCTCGGGCGTCGGGCAGTACTTCACGCCGCCCGCCTTCCCGCGGCCGCCCGCGTGCACCTGGGCCTTCACCATGACCGGCTTGCCGATCCGGCGTGCGATCGCCTCCGCCTCGTGGGGCGTCGTCGCGACGTCGCCCGGCGGGATCGGCACGCCGTAGCGGCGAAGGATGTCCTTCGCCTGATATTCGTGGATGTTCACAAAAGCGCTCGTGAGTGAGGGGCGCCGGGCACGTCCGCGTTGCCCGGCGCCCCATCAGGTCCCCTGGCCGCGTGCCGCGGCGCGGGCAAAGATGGCCAAGGTTACGCGGCCGCGCGCGGCCGAGCAAGGCGAACGCACGGCGTTATCGACCGTCGCCCGCCGGCACGGGCGCGAGCACGCGGCCGATCGCGTCGAGCGCCCGCCCGAATGCGGCCCAGTCACCGCGCTGCAGGGCGCGGCGCGCGTCGTCGTACAGGCCGCGCGCCGCGCTCAGCCGTTGGTCGCCGGTCAGCACGCGTGGCGGCTGCCGCGGAGCGCCGGTCGCCGTCGAGTCGAACAACTCGCGCAACGTCGCGCCGCGTAACGTCCGGTCGCCGAGGAGCAGGGTCACGCCCGTGAGCGCCGGACGACCGTCGGCCGCGACGGCGTAATGCGAGCGCGCGAACAGCAGTCCGCTCGCGGTCGGCACGGCGTGCACGCCGCCGTCGAACAGCGCGGGCGACGACGCACGCGCGGCGCCCGCCCCGGCGACCCCGTCGAGCGCCGCACTCGAGTCGAGCACGTCGGGCCAGCGCGGGCCGACGTCGCCGGCGGGCACCCACGTCGTTCGCGGAACGGACCCGCCGGTCGCGACCACCACGCCGGCCACACGGTCCGCGACCGAGATCACCGGGAACGTCGTCGCGGCGACGGCGGACCCGGTCGCGCCCGACGTGACGTACGCACTCCCGGGCCGCGACCCCGACGACGAGTCGTAGCTCTCGCCGAGTTGGACGCGGCGACCGGGCGAGCCCTGCACGCCGCGCGGGCCGAACTCGGCGTACACGCGGGCCTGCGCGAACGCCGCGTCGTAGGGCACCGGTAACGCCGCGGCGAGCGCCGGCGCGAGCGTCTCGACGCGCGCGCCGAGGCGTGGGAACCGTGCGTACCAGCCGCGGACGTCGGCGTCGGGCTCGGGCGCGGCGATCAGGCGCACGCTGCCGGTCGCGGCGTTGACGAGCGCGGTTCCGGCGAGGCGAAGGCTCGTGAGATCGTCGGCGTCCGTGCCGTCGAGCGCGAGGTGGGCGGCGAGCGGGTAGTCGGCGCTCGCCGCGAGCACGGTGACGGCCCACCAGAGGCTGTCGACCGCGACGACCGGCGTCGCGTCGCGCCCGACGCTGAAGAACGGGAGCAACGCGTGCACGCGCTCCCGCGGGTCGCGTCGGCGCACGAGGCGCACGTCGTCGCGGTCGGCGTTGTCGGCGCGGAGCAGTCGCATGTCGCGAGCGGCGAGCGCCGACGCGAGGCGGACGCCCCACGACCCGAACGAGTCGCCGACGACGCGGTTGGCCGGGCCCGCCACGACCGCCGCGTCGCCCGCCCCGGGGTAGATCACGCCGGGCACGTCGACGCGTCCGCCCGGGTCGCCGCCGGCGCGCGCGGGGGCGCCTAACGGGCCCGGCGTCCGCGGGTCGAGTAAGACGGCCCGCCACCCCGTCCGCGCCGCGTCCCGACCTCCCGCGACCGACGGCGCGCTCGGGTCTGGCGTGGCGCGCGCGGCCGCGAGTACCGCGGCGAGCGTGTCGCCGGCCGGCTGCCATCCGACGACGGCGCGCGGCGCGCGTCCGTCGGTCGCCGACGCGCCGAGTCGGGCCAGCACCGCCGCGTCCCAGATCGCGAGGTTCGCGACCACGTCGCGGGGCGACGCGAGCGGAGGATCGCCCGGGGCCGCGGCGCGGACCTGATCCGCCGCGTACGCCCGCCGCGTGTACAACGCGCGGTTCGCCGCGGCCGCCGCGTTCGCGCCCGCGAGGCGGGCCGGCGCGAGGACGACAGTCGCGATCGGCCCGGCGAGGCCCCGGCCGAGGAGGGTCGTCAGGACGACGACGGTCACGGCCCAGAACGCGAGTCGCGCCTGCCCGGCCCACCCCGCGCGCAGCACGACGACCGCGGCGAGCGCGGACACGATCGCGAGGCCGAAGCGCGTCGGCAGCAGCGCGAGCTCGTCGGTCCCGACGAACGCGCCGTTCGCGCCCGAGCCGTCGACGAGCAACGCGTACGCGTCGAGCCGGTGCCCCCACGCGAGCAGCAGCAGCGTCGCCACGCCGAACAGCGCGAGGTGCCGTCTTACGCGGACCGTCGCGCGGATGCGCCCGCGCGCCCAGCGCAGCCCCGGCGTGAGGGCGTAGAGCGCGACGACCGCGCCGGTGACGAACGCGACCGCGACGAGCGCCCAAGCGTAGACGCCGTTCTCGAACGGCAGCCAGTACACGAAGAACGCGAGGTCGCGTCCGGTGTACGGCTCGATCTCGCCGAACGTCCGCCCGGTTAGGAGGGCGTCGATCGGCACCCAGTCGGCGATCGGCAGCGCCATCGCGATCCCGAACGCGGCACTCGCGAGCGCGAAGAGCCCGTGCAGCCGGCCCGCGGGAACGGTTTCGGCGATCTCGATCCCGCCTAACCGCCGCGAGACGGCCACGGCGTCGATCGTGCTCGCGACACCGAGCAGGTTGAGGTACAGGAAAAGTCCGGCGACCAGCGCCGCGACGACGCGGAGCAACCCCAGGTCGACGGCCCGGGCGCGCCAGACGTCGAGCGCGCCCGGGCCGAACGCGGCGAACCAGCGGTACTCGACGAACGCGACGGCGAACGCGCGTGCGAGCAGGAGGACGGCGGCCGCCCCGAGTGCGACCGCGAGCCAGCGGCCGCGCGTCATCCCCGGCGGTCGCGCGTCAGCTCAGTGGCCGACGCCCGGCGTCGGATCGATTCCGCGCGCGCGGAGCCACTGCTCCATTTCGTCGCGGATGGCGTGCAGGCGCTCCGGCGTCCGCGCCTCGAACCGCATCACGAGCACCGGCTGCGTGTTGGACGCGCGGATCAGCCCCCACCCGTCGCCGAACAGCACGCGCACGCCGTCCACGTCGACGACGTCGTACCGCGCGCGGAATTCGCGCACGGCGTCCTCGACGATCGCGAACTTTTCCTCCTCGGGCACGTCGACGCGCAGCTCCGGCGTCGAGACGAACTTCGGCACGTCGCTCAGCAGGCCGGCGACCGTGGTCCCCGAGTCGGCGACGATGCGCAGCAGGCGCGCGGCGCCGTAGAGCGCGTCGTCGTGGCCGTAGAAGCCTTCGGAGAAGAACATGTGCCCGCTCATCTCGCCGGCGACCGGGGCGTTCGTCTCCTTCATCTTGTCCTTGATGAGCGAGTGCCCGGTCTTCCACATCACCGGCTCGCCGCCGGCGGCGCGCACCGCGTCGGAGAGCGCCTGCGAGCACTTCACGTCGAAGATGACCGGCTGCCCGGCGCCCGTGCGGGCGAGCACGTCGCGCGCGTAGAGGATGAGGATGTGGTCCCCCCAGACGATCTCGCCGTGCTCGTCGACGAGTCCGATCCGGTCCGCGTCGCCGTCGAACGCGACGCCGAGGTCGGCGCCCTCGCGCCTAACGGCCGCGATCAGGTCCTGCACGTTGTCGACGAGCGTCGGGTCCGGGTGGTGGTTCGGGAAGGTCCCGTCGCTCTCGGCGAAGAGGTGCGTGACGCGCGCGCCGAGCCGTTCGAGGAGCTGCGGCCCGACGACGGCGCCGACGCCGTTGCCGTAGTCGGCGACGATCCGCAGCGGGCGCGAGAGCGCGCCGACCCGTTGGACGACGTCGTCGACGTACCGGTCGATGATGCGCGTCGGCGTGACGCGGCCCTGGCCCGTCGGGAACCGCCCGGCCACGGCGAGCTCGTACAGACGCTGGATGCCGTCGCCGTGCAGCGACGCGCGCCCGACGCTGAGCTTGAACCCGTTGTACTGCGGCGGGTTGTGCGAGCCGGTGATCTGAATCCCGCCGACGACCGGCTCGTTGAAGAGCGACCAGTAGAGCAGCGGGGTCGGCACGACGCCGACGTCGATGACGTCGACGCCCGACTCCGTCAGCCCGAGTACGAGCCCGTCGCGCAGGTCATCGCCGCTCGGCCGGTTGTCCCGCCCGACCGCGACCGGCCCACGCGCCGCGATGCCGCGCTCGGCGAGGAGCGCCGCGTACCCGCGCCCGAGCGTACGCGCGACGTCGTGGCTCAGGTCGCGACCCACAATGCCGCGAACGTCGTACTGGCGGAAGATCTGACGGTTGAGAGTCGGGAGGACGGTCACGCGCGTGAGTCGGGGGAAGCCGGCCGCGGTGCCACGCGCCGCGGACGAGGCGAGATCAAGGGACGGTCGCGACCGCCGGCACTCCGGCCGGCACGCCGGAAGGCGACGCGGGCGCCGGTGCGAGCGCGCGCCGCACGTCCGCCGCCGAACTCGCGGGGCGGAGTGCGGCCGCCTGCGCCGCGTGGACGGCAGGCGTCGGGTACACGCCAAGCACGAGCAGCACGACGACGCAGCCGGCGATCACGAGCTTGGTCCACGTCGCGGTCGCGGCCGCCGGCGGCGCGTCGGAGTCGGGTGCGCGCATGAACATGCGCGCGACGACGTTCAGATAGTAACCCGCCGAGATCACGCTGGCGAGCACGAGGAGGACCGCGAGCCGCGACTGCGGCGCCTGGGGCGCGAGCGGCGCGAGTGCGGCCTGCAGCACGTACCACTTCGCAAAGAATCCCATCCCGCCCGCGATCGGGAAGCCGAGTAGCGCCAGCATGAACACCGCCATCGCGACCGCGAGGTGCGGCTTGACGCGGAAGAGGCCGTTCCAGCGGTCGAGCGCGTCGCCCTGCGGGGTCCCGCCCAGCGCCTGAACTACGGCGAAGCCGCCGACGGTCGCGAGCGTGTACGCGGCGAGGTAGAAGACGAGGGCGGAGCTGCCGAGGGCGGAGTTACTCACCACCGCGACGAGCAGGTAGCCGGCGTGCGCGATGCTCGAGTACGCGAGCATGCGCTTCACGCTCTTCTGCGCGAGCGCGACGAGGTTCCCGCCGAACATCGTGAGGACGGCGATCCACCACAGGACCGCGTGCCAACGCTCCACGGCGCCGCCCATGCCGACGAGCATCACGCGCGCGAGTGCCGCGAACCCGCCGGCCTTGACGGCCGCCGCCATGAACGCGGTGTACGGCGTTGGGGCGCCCTCATACACGTCGGGCGTCCACATGTGGAACGGCACGGCCGCGACCTTGAACCCGAGCCCGACCAGCACGGCGCCGACGCCGAGCGCGAGCACGACCGGCGGGAGCGCGATCGGCGGGCCGGCGATCGCGGCCGCGATCGCGTCGAGGTCCGTCGCGCCGGTCGCTCCGTAGACGAGTGCAACCCCGTAGAGCAGGAACGCGGTGGAGAACGCGCCGAGCAGGAAGTACTTGAGCCCCGCCTCGGCCGACCGCGCGCTCCGGCGGTTGATCGCGGCGAGCACGTACTGCGGGATCGACATCAGCTCGATGCCGAGGAAGATCAGGATCAGGTCGCGGCCGGCGCCGAGCAACATCATCCCCGAGGCGGACAGCAACATCAGGGCGAACGACTCGGTCTGCGAGACGCGCGTGGCGCGCGCGTCGTCGCCGGCGAGCAGCGCCGTGAGCGCGGTCCCGACGAGGATGACGACGTCGATCCCCCACCGGAATCCGTCGGTGGCGATGCCCGGCACCGTCCCGGGCTCGACGCGACCGGTCGCGAGGAGGACGACAGCCACGAGCGCGGTCGCGCAGACCCCGACGACGCCTAACGCGGCTCCCCGCGCGGCGTCCACGTCGTCGTCGCGGCGCGCCGCGCTCCAGAGGAGGAGGAGCAGCGCGCCCACCGCGACCACGAGGTCGGGAAGGAGGGCGGCGGAGGAGAAGCCAGTCACGAGGGGGGCGGGTCGAGGCGAGGGCGAACGGGCGTGCTCACGGCGCGACCGCGGCCGTGGTCGCGCCCGCCGTCGCGCCGTTCTGGACCTGCGCGACGATCCGGTCGATCGGCCCTTCCATCCGGCGCAGCGTCGCCGCCGGCGCCACGCCGAGCCAGACGATCGCGACCGCGAACGCGGCGAGCACGAACGCCTCGCGCCGGTCGAGGTCGCGCAGGACGCGGGTCACCGGGAGCACCGCGGCATCGGGCGCGTCGTCCGACGGGTCGCGACGCGCGGTGAAGAGCACGCGCTGCAGCGCACCGAGGATGTAGACGGCCGCGAGGATCACGCCGACCGTCGCGATGAGCGTGAGGCCGGGGTAGGTCCGGAACGCGCCGAGGAGCACGAGAAACTCGCCGACGAAGCCGTTCGTGCCGGGGAGTCCGAGGGCACTGAGCGCGACGATCGTCATCGCGACGGCGAACACCGGCAACGTGCGCGCGAGCCCGCCGAAGCGGTCGAGCGCCGACGTCCCGGTCCGGTCCTCGAGAATCCCGGCGAGGACGAACAGCGCGCCAAGGGTCACGCCGTGACTGACCATTACGAGCATCGCGCCCTGCATGCTTTCCGCCGTGAGGGCGAAGATACCCAGGACGACGAAGCCGAGGTGACTCACGGACGCGAAGGAGGCGAGCCGCCGCAAGTCCGGCTGCACCGCCGCGACGAGTGCGCCGTACAGAATCCCGGCGACCGCGACGCCGGCAATCGTGACGCGCAGCGTGGGGTCGAGCGCCGCTGCCGGGAAGAGCGGGAGCGCGAAGCGCAGCATTCCATACGTTCCGACCTTGATGCCGAGCGCGACGGCCGCGCTCGTCGGGGCGCTCCGTTGCGCGCCGGGCAGCCAGCTGTGGAGCGGGAAGTACGCGCTCTTGATCGCGAGTGCCGCGAAGAAGCCGAGGAACAGCCACCGCTGCTGCGCGAACGGCACCGTCCCGCGCACCGCCGCGATCGTCTGGTCGATGTCGAACGTGTGCCGCCCGGCCGCGCTCCAGAGCGCGACGATAGACGCGAGCATGAGCAGCGAGCCGAGCGTTGCGACGATGAAGTATTGCAGGCTCGCCGCGGTGCGCTCGCCGCGTCCGGAGATCCCGATCATGAAGTACATCGGGATCAGGACGAGCTCCCAGCAGAGATAGAAAAGCAGCAGGTCGAGCGAGACGAACACGCCGACGATGCCGGTCGTGAGCGCGAGAAGGAGGGCGTAGTACGACGCCGGCCGCTCGCCGACGCCGCGCCACGAGCCGAGCACCGCGAGCGGCATGACCAGCGCGGTGAGCAGGACCATGACGAGGGACAGCCCGTCGACGCCAAGCGTTAGGCGCGCGCCCCACTCCGGGATCCAGGGCAGCTCGACGCGCGCCTGCCACGTCGTGAGCGAAGGGTCGAAGTACGCCCAGAGCCCGAGCGCGAGCACCGCCTCGCCGATGAGCACCGCCGTCGCGAGCACGCGCGGATCGCGCGGCCCGTCGACTGCGGCCGCGCCGTCCCCGCCCGGGCCCGCGTCACGCGCGAGCAACACGACGAGTGCCGCGCCGATCAGCGGCCACGTGAGGAGCGCCGGCAGAACCCAGCTGCCATAGCCGATGCCGGCGAGCAGGTCGCGGATCATCGGAACGCCACCGGGAGCGCGAGCGCGCCGATCACGACGACCGCGCCGAACGCGATCACCCACGCGTAGGTGCCGACGCGGCCGGTCTCCGCTTGCGAGCCGAGCCAGCCGGCGCCCCGCGCGGCGAGTGCCGACCCGCGGACGAACAGCCCGTCGATGATCCCGCCGTCGACGCCGCGCCAGAGCACGTCGCGCGCGAACGTCATGAGCGGGCGCGCGAATCCACGCTCGACCGCTTCGTCCACGTAGTACGCATGGCGCAGCGTGCGCTCCGCGCCGCTCTCCGGAACGTGGTAGACGTCCTTCGCGACCAGCTGCCCCGGCTTGAGTACGACCACCGCGAGCGCGATCCCGATCGCGGCGACCGCGACCGCCGCGCCGATCAGCATCGCCTCGGGATTCGACGCCGCGTGCCGCTCGGCCCCCGCGCGCGCCAGCGCCGCGGACGGGGCCCCGACGACGGGTTCGAGCCAGCGGTCGAGCGCACCCAGCGGGCCTAACGCACCCGCGAGCGACGGCAGGTTGAGCCAGCCGCCGACGACCGTGAGCACGCCGAGCGCCGCGAGCGGCGCGGTCATCACCCACGGCGCCTCGCGCAGGTGCGGGCGCTCGGCCTCGCCCGTGCGGTTCGGGCCGTGGAAGGTGTAGAGCATCATCCGCGTCATGTAGACGGCGGTGATGAACGCGGTCGCGAGGCCGATCGCGTAGACGACGTAGAGCCACGCCGAGCCGCTCAGGCCGAGGAACGACACGCTCCGGAACGCGGCCGAGTCGGAGGCACGCTCGAACACGGAGCCGAGGATCTGGTCCTTCGAGAAGAACCCGGCGAACGGCGGCACGCCGGCGATCGCGAGCGTCGCGATCCACATCAGCACGAACGTCGCCGGCATCGCGCGCCGCAGCCCGCCCATGTTGCGCATGTCCTGCGCATCTTCGTCGTCACGGTGCGTCGCGTGATACGCCTCGTGCAGGGCGTAGATCACCGATCCGGCGCCGAGGAAGAGGAGGGCCTTGAAGAACGCGTGCGTGACGAGGTGGAAGACGGCCGCCGTATACGCGCCCGCGCCCGCGGCCATGAACATGTAGCCGAGCTGCGAGATCGTCGAGTACGCGAGCACCTTCTTGATGTCCCACTGCTTGAGCCCGACCGTCGCGGCAAACAACGCGGTCAAGGCGCCGACGAGCGCGACGACGAGCGACGCGGCCGGCGCGAGCGCGAACAGCACGCCGCTGCGCGCGACGAGGTAGACGCCCGCGGTGACCATCGTCGCCGCGTGGATCAGGGCCGACACGGGGGTCGGGCCCGCCATCGCGTCGGGCAGCCAGATGTAGAGCGGGATCTGCGCGCTCTTGCCCGCGCAGCCGAGGAACAGGAACAGGCAGATCAGCGTCGCGAGCGGGCTGCCAACTGCGAGCGACGCGGCGGCGCTGTTCACGCCGACGAAGTCGAGCGTGTTGAAGTTCGCGAAGATCAGGAACATCGCGAGCAGCAGCCCGAAGTCGCCGACCCGGTTGACGATGAACGCCTTCCGGCCCGCGGTCGCGTTCGACGACTCGGCGAACCAGAACCCGATGAGCAGGTACGACGCGAGGCCGACGCCCTCCCAGCCGATGAACATCACCGGGTAGTTGGCGCCGAGGACGAGGACGAGCATGAACGCGACGAAGAGGTTCAGGTACGCGAAGTAGCGCGCGTACCCGGCGTCCCGCCGCATGTAGCCGATGCTGAAGATGTGGATCAGCGTGCCGACGCCGGTGATCACGAGCGTCATCAACATCGACAGCTGGTCGAGCTGCAGCGCCCAGTCGACGCGGAGGCCGCCCGCCGGCATCCACGCCGCGTAGCGCTGCACGAACGGCCCCGCCGCGACGAGCGCGGCGCGCGGAACGGAGAGCATCGCCGCGAACATCGTTGCGGCGAGCGCGAACGCGGTCCCGATCGCGGTCGGCCCGACGAGGCTCACGAGCCCGGCGTACGGCGCGAGCGTGTCGTGCGCGGGGCCGCCGTGGATGTCGTCCGTACCACCAGCGCCCTCGGCCGCGTTCGCGCCGTGCGTGCGCGCGGCCGGCACGAGCGAGAGCGCCCCGTTGACGAGGAACCCTAGGAGCGGCAGCAGCGGCAGCAGCCAGAGGAGTGCGGCCGGGCCGCCCGCGAGCGGGTGTGTCGCGCCGCCCGGCGTTGAGGTCACTTGCATCAGCCGCGCAGGAGGTTGATGTCGGCCAGGTCCACGGTCCCGAAGTGGCGGAAGACGGCGATCACGATCGCGAGCCCGACGGCCGCTTCGGCCGCTGCGACCGTCATCACGAAGACGACGAACGCCTGCCCGAGGGTGCCGCCGTGCAGCCGCGAGAGGGCGACGAACGTGAGGTTGACCGCGTTGAGCATGAGCTCGACGCACATGAACAGGATGAGCGCGTTGCGGCGCGTCAGCACCCCGACGACGCCGATCACGAACAGCCCCGCGGCGACCAACAGCGCTTCGGCGATCACGACTCGCTCCGGCGTGGCTTGGCGAGGACCACGGCGCCGACGACCGCCGCGAGCAGGAGCAAGCTCGTGACTTCGAACGCGACGAGGTGCTGCGTGAACAGCGCGCCCGCGACGGGCGCGATGACGTTCTCGTCGCCGTCCACGACCGCGGTGGTCCCGGCGCCGGGTCCCAGGTCGAGCGGGAGCTGTACCCGGCCGACGACGAGCAACTCGGCGAAGAGCGCGAGCGCGACGAGCCCGCCCGCGATCCGCGCCGGCAACGACTTGAAGTCGGCCGCCGGGTTCACCTGGCCGAGGTTGAGCAGCATGACGACGAAGAGGAACACGACCATGATCGCGCCCGCGTAGACGAGCACCTGCACGGCGCCGACGAACTGCGCGTTCATGAGGATGTAGAGCGCCGCGAGCGAGAACATCGTGCTCACGAGCCAGAGCGCCGCCGCGACCGGGCTCTTGCGCGTGACGAAGAGCAGCGCCGACGCGAGCGCGACCAGGCCGAAGAGGTGGAAGAAGAACTGCTCGAAGCCGCTCATCGTTCGTTGGGCTCGCGTCCGAAGAGGTCCCGCGGAGTCACTCGCCGCGCGGGTCGGCGGCGTCCCACAGCTCGCTCACGGGGTGCGTCTGCGCCATCAGCCGCTCCAAGTCGTAGACGAACCCTTCCCGACTGTACTCCGAATTTTCGTAGTGCCGGCCGACGTGGATGGCGTCCTCGGGGCAGACCTCCTGACAGTAGCCGCAGAAGATGCAGCGGAACTCGTCGATTTCGAAGACGAGCGGATAGCGGTTGCCGTCCTCGTCCTCGCCGGGGACGAGCTTGATGCAGTTCGCCGGGCAGACGGTCGGGCAGAGGCCGCAGGCGACGCACTTCGCCTTGCCGGTCTCGGTCGTGAGCATGCGGTGCGTCCCGCGCCACCGGCGCGAGACGGTCTCCTTCTGCTCCGGGTACTGCGTCGTGACCTTGTGGGGGTTGAGCAGGTGCCGCATCGTGTTCGCCATCCCGGTGAGGGTGGCGCGCACGTAGCTGACCTGCTCGACCGGGCGGTCGAGGACTTTGACAGTGATGGCCATACGTGGGGAAAGGCGTCCGCGTTAGGCGCGGGTCAGTCGCCGGCGACGGCCGACGGGTCGCGGAGCGCGGGCCCGCCCATCGCGGCGACGCGCGCGCGGGCGAGCGCGCGCAGGCGCTCGATCTCGCGCGTGCGGGCGCGGGCGCTCGCCGGGCTGATGAGGCGCCCGCGGTCGACCGCGACGAAGAGCAGCGCGACGAGCAGCAGGTTCATCACGAACAGCGCGCCGTTGAACGCGAGCGTCCCCTGGCGGACGCCGAAGATGTCGAGCGCGAGCACCGCCGCCGCGACGACGACGAGGTACCCGAGCGAGACCGGGAGCATGAACTTCCAGCCGAGCGCCATGAGCTGGTCGTAGCGGAAGCGCGGCAGCGTCCAGCGGATCCAGATGTAGAGGAACAGGAAAAACAGCACCTTCGCCGCGAAGAACGCGAACGTGGCGATCGTCTTCAGCAACGTCCACGGCGGCAGGTTGTCCCACGTCGTGAACGGGATGTCCCACCCGCCGAGGAACAGCGTCGTCACGAACGCGCTCGCCGTGATCATGTTCGAATACTCGGCGAGGAAGAACATCGCGAACTTCATCCCGCTGTACTCGGTGTGGTACCCGGCGACGAGCTCGGACTCCGCCTCGGGCAGGTCGAACGGCAGCCGGTTGGTCTCCGCGAACGCGCTCACGAGGAACGTGAAGAACGCGACCGAGAGTAGGATGATGTTCCACGAGAACCCGCCGCGCGCCTGCTGGGCGATGATCTGGTTGAACGTCACGTTGCCGGCGAGCAGCAGGACGGGGATCGTCGAGAGCCCCATCGCGAGCTCGTAGCTCACGAGCTGTGCGCTCGACCTCAGGCCGCCGAGCAGCGCGTACTTATTGTTCGAGCTCCACCCCGCGAGCGTCAGCCCGTACACGCCTAACGACGTGATCGCGAGGATGTAGAGGAAGCCGATCGGCAGGTCAGCGACCTGCATCGGCACGAGGCCCTGCCAGCTCGCCGGGAGGAACGGCAGCGTCACCGGGAGCGGGGACGCGAGCGGGATCACCGAGAGGGTGATCAGCGCCGGGATGAACGACAGCGCCGGCGCGATCAGGAAGAGTACCTTGCTCGCGGCGGCCGGCTCTGCCGCCTCTTTCATGAAGTTCTTGAGCCCGTCCGCCATCGGCTGCAGCAGGCCGCCCGGTCCGACGCGGTTCGGCCCGTGCCGGTCCTGGATCCACGCCGCGATGCGTCGTTCGGCCAGCGTCAGCAGCGCGACAAGGGTCAACGCGCCGCCGATGAGGGCGAGGATCTTGATGAGTGCGTAGACGACGAACGCGACGTCGCTCGTCGGCTCCGCCTGCGTCACCGTCGCGGTCTGGAGCAGCATGAGCGGCGCCGTCACGACGTGGATTCCGCGAGCGCGGCCGGCTCCGCGTCCGCCTGCTCGGCCGTCGGCAGACCGCGCAGGCCTAACGTGTCGTACGACATCCCCGCGAACGCCGGGTGCGAGCCCGCGAGCGCCGCGAACACGTCGCTCACCGCCCAGTACCCGGCGCCGTCGCCGACTGCGGCGAGCAGGTCGCCGAGCACCGCCCAGCTCGGGCGCGCGAGCGCGGGCGCGGACTTCGCCTGCTGAAACCGCTGCACGCGGCCCTGTACGTTGGTGAACGTGCCGTCCTCTTCGAGCGTGTTCGCGATGGGGAGCACCACGTCCGCCCCCGCCGCCCACGCCGGCACCGTAGTGCCGATGACGATCGTGCGCAGCCCGTTGGGCGCCCGCACCACCTCGCCCGCGAGCTCCTCGTCGGCGACGATCAGCACGTCGCCCGTGCGCAGCCCGGCGAGCGCGTCGCGCGCCGCAACCCGCCGGAACCCGAACATCTCGGCGCCGCGGACGTTCGCCGCGCGGTCCGTGCGCAACGCGAGGTCCGGCACGCCCGGCAACGGCGCTTCCTCGCCGGTGCGCACCGTAAACACCCCGTGGCCGCCCGTCCGCTCGACTAACCGAGCGAGCAGCGACAGCGCCTCGTTGGGGAGCATCGGCGACGCGAGCACGTACGCGCGCGAGCCGTCGATCGCCGCGGCGGCGGCCCGCACCGCGTCGTCCCAGTCCGCGGGCTCGAGGTCACGCCCGCGCGCACCCGACGCGCTGGCGCCGCCGCGCACGTACGGCACCTCGGCCCGGTCGCGGCGGTTCATCCAACGGTAGTTCAGCCGGCCCGGGTCGCACATGTAAAACTGATTGACGTCCGCGTTCGCGCGCGGCCGGAGCTGCACCACGACGTCGTCGCGCGTCTCGACGATCATGTTGCAGCCCTGCGTGCAGTTCGGGCAGACCGACGCCGTGCGCTCGAGCTCCCACGCGCGCGCCTTGTTGTGGAAGTCCTTCGAGATCAGCGCGCCGACCGGGCAGAGGTCGATGACGTTGCCCGACCACGCATTGTGCGACAGGTCGTGCTCGGGGTGGATGCCGATCACGGCGCGGTCGCCGCGCTCGCTCACGTTGAGCACCGGCTCCTCCGCGACCTTGTCCATGAAGCGGACGCAGCGCGTGCAGAGGATGCAACGGTTGGTCACGTACAGGACGTCGCCGCCGAAATCCTCGGCCGGGTTGAAGCGCTTCGGCTCTAAATAGCGCGACTCCGCGCGCCCTTCCTGGAACGTGTAGTCCTGCAGCTCGCACTGCCCCGCCTGGTCGCAGATCGGGCAGTCGAGTGGGTGGTTGATGAGCAGGAACTCGAGCACGCTCTTCCGCGCCTCGCGCGCCTTTTCGGAGTGCACGTGCACCACCTGCCCTTCCCCGACCGCGGTCGCGCACGCCGGCGCGAGCTTCGGAAATTTCTCGACCTCGACGAGGCACATGCGGCACACGCCGGCGACCGGCAGGCCGGGGTGATAGCAGTAGTGCGGGACGAGGATCCCGGCCGTCTTCGCGGCTTCGAGGATGCTCGTCCCGTCGGGCACCGTCACGGGGCGCCCTTCGATCGTCAGGTTGATGAGCTTGACCGGCTTCGCTTCAGACATCGTCGCCTGCTAGTTAGCTCGGGGTAGAAGCGGGCTCACTGTCCCATCGAGGCCGCGACGCGCGCGGCCATGCTCGACCCGCCGCGCTGCGCGCGTTGGGACGCCTGCTGCGCCTCCGCGAAGCTGACGACGTTCGGGCTCGCCTTGAGCTTCGCCTCGAACTCGTGGCGAAACTTCTTCAGGCCCGAGACCACCGGCGTCGCGCACGAGTCGCTCAGCACGCAGATCGTCTTCCCCGTCATGCCGTCGGCGATCGCGAGCAGCGTGTCGAGATCCTGCGCCGTGCCGTTCCCGTCGCGGATACGCTCGAGGATCTTCGTCGTCCACGCCGTGCCCTCGCGGCACTGCGAGCACTGCGCGCAGCTCTCGTGCGCGTAGAAGCGCGCGAGGCGGGCGATCTGGCGCACCATGTCCTGCCGGTCGTCCATCACGATCACACCGCCGGAGCCTAACATCGAGCCCGCCGCGACCATCCCCTCGTAGTCCATCACCGCCGTGCGGCACTCGTCGGGCGTGAGGATCGGCACGGACGAGCCGCCGGGGATGACGGCCTTGATCTCGCGCCCGTTCGGCGCGCCGCCGCAGACGTCCCAGAGGAATTCGCCGAACGGGAATCCCATCGCCATCTCGTAGTTGCCCGGGCGCGTGACGTTGCCGCACACCGAGAACAGCTTCGTCCCCGTGCTCTTCGGGTTGTCGGGGCGGCCGAACTGCTTGTACCACTCGGCGCCGTTGACGACGATGTGCGTGGCGGCGACGAGCGACTCGACGTTGTTGATCGTTGTCGGCTGCGCGAAGAGCCCCGCGACCGCCGGGAAGGGCGGCTTGATGCGCGGGTTGCCGCGGCGCCCCTCGAGCGAGTTCATCAGCGCCGTCTCCTCGCCGCAGATGTACGCGCCCGCGCCGCGGTGAACGTGGACGTGCACCGTCTTGCCCGTGCCCATCGCGTTCTCGCCGAGAATCCCGGCGCCGTACGCATCCTTCACCGCCTGCTCGAGCTGCGCGATCGGCTCCGTGTACTCGCCGCGCACGTAGATGTACCCGACCGTGGCGTAGATCGCGTACGCCCCCATCGCGACGCCCTCGACGACGGCGTGCGGCGTCCAGCGCATGATCTCGCGGTCCTTGAACGTGCCGGGCTCGCTCTCGTCGGCGTTGCAGCACAGATAGTGCTGCTTGCCGTCGGGCTTCATGAAGCTCCACTTCACGCCCGTCGGGAAGCCGGCGCCGCCGCGGCCGCGGAGGCCGCTGTCCTTGACGACGTTCTGGACCTCGACCGGTTCCATGCCGAGCGCCTTCTCGAGCGCGGCGTACCCGCCGCGCGCGCGCCAGCCCGCGAGCGTGCGCGCCTCGGCGTCGCCGAAGTACGTCGAGAGGACCTGCGTCTCGCGCGGGTGCGGGGCGTGCGGGTATCCCATGGTGGTGCCTGAGGCGGGCGGCCTAACGCAGGCCGGCGAGGACCTCGGGGACGCGCTCCGGCGTCACCGACTCCACGTACTCGTCGTTGATCTGGACCGGCGTGGCGAAGCCGCACGCGCCGAGGCATTCGACTTCGACCACGGTGTACTTGCCGTCGGGCGAGGTGACGCCGAGCTCGCCGCAGCCGGTGTGCTCGAGGAAGGCGTTCACGACGTCCTCGGCGCCGCACACGTTGCACGGCGTGGTCGTGCACACCTGGATGAAGTGCCGGCCGACCGGGTGCTGGTGGTACATGGTATAGAACGTCACCACGCCCTTCACGTACGCCGGGGTGAGGTCGAGCGCGTCCGAGACCTCGGCCATCGCCTCGTCGCTCACCCAGCCGCGCGCGCCCTGCACGATCCAGAGCGCCGGGAGGAGCGCGGCCATCTTTGTCGGGTAGCGCGTGAGCAGCGTGTCGAGCTCGGCGCGCTCGGGCGAGCCGGACGTGAAGACGGGCGCGTACGGCTCGTGCCCGTGCTCGTTGTCGTGGCGGAGGAGTGCCTCGCTCGGCGCGGCGGTCGGGGTGCTGGGGCCGTGGCTCATGCGCGGAAGGCGGCGTAAGAACTCGTCGTCATCCTGAGCCGGCCGGAGGCCGAGCGAAGGATCGCTGTCCGAGGCGACCATCCCGCGACGGTAAGCCCGATAAGAGGTCGTCCCAAGGACAGCGATCCTTCGCTGCGCTCAGGATGACATTCTTCTCCCCCACACCGGACGCGCGCGCTCACCGGTCGATCTCCCCCATCACGATGTCGATGCTCGCGTTCACGACGATGACGTCCGACAGCAGGTGCCCCTCGACCATCTTCGGGATCGCCGACAAGTTCACGAACGACGGCGGGCGGATGCGCCAGCGCACGGGCTTGGAGGTGCCGTCCGAAACCATGTAGTAGCCCTTTTCGCCCTTCGGGCTCTCGACCGGCACGTACGCCTCGCCGACCGGCGGCCGCGGGCCCTCCATCACGAGCTTGAAGTGATGGATCATGCTCTCCATCTCGCTCTGCGCCTTGTGCTTCGGCGGGAGGATGATGCGCGGGTCGTCGACGTTGATCGGACCTTCCGGCAGGCGGGCGAGTGCCTGCTCGAGGATGCGCACGCTCTGCCGCATCTCTTCCATGCGCACGAGGTAGCGGTCGTACACGTCGCCGTTGGTCCCGACGGGCACGTCGAAGTCGTACGTCTCGTAGCCGAGATACGGGAAGTCCTTGCGCACGTCGTACGCGACGCCCGAGGCGCGGAGCAGCGGCCCCGTGAGACCGTAGTTGATCGCCTCTTCCTGATTCATCACGCCGAGGCCGATCGTGCGGCCGACCCAGATCGCGTTCCGGGTGAGCATGCGGTCGGTTTCGTCGAGCGTCTTCGGGAGCCGCTGCGTGAGCTGGCGCAGGCCGTCGAGCCAGCCGTTGTCGGGCAGGTCGGCCGCCATCCCGCCGACGCGAGTGAGCGACGTCGTGAGGCGCGCGCCGCACCACTGCTCGAGCAGGTCGTAGATCGCCTCCCGCTCCTGGAACGTCCACAGGAAGGGCGTGAACGCGCCGATGTCGACCGCCGTCGTGCCGAGCCAGACGAGATGCGACATGATGCGCGACAGCTCCATCGCGATCACGCGGAGTACCGTGCAGCGCGGCGTGATCTCGACCCCGAACAGCCGTTCCGCGCCTAACGCGAACGCGACGTTGTTGCCCGGCGAGTTGAGGTAGTCCTCGCGGTCGGTCCAGGGAATGATCTGGTTGTACTGCCGGTACTCGCCGATCTTCTCGAAGCCGCAGTGCAGGTAGCCGATGTGCGGCACGCAGCGCACGACCGTCTCGCCGTCGAGCTCGAGGACGAGCCGGAGCACGCCGTGCGTCGCCGGGTGCTGCGGGCCGATGTTGATCAGCATGTGCTCGCCCTCGAGCTCGGGCGCGGCGCGCTGCGACTCCGCGTACGCGTCGCCGAACGCGACCGCGCGCCCGTCGGGCGTCGCCGCGAGCGGGACGCGCTGCGGGCGGCCGTCGGGGCCGAGCCCGTTGGTCGCGAGCGCGACTTCGACTGTCCGTGTGGTGGTCGCCATCTCAGCCGCTCCTCACTCCCCCGTCGCTTCCGCCGGCCCGCCCTTCTCCCCCGCGCCGAGCCGCTGGCGCATGTCCGCCGGCAGGTGGGCAAACGCCTCGGCCACCGTCAGCTCTTCCATCGAGTAGTTCGCCTCGGGCTCCGCCGAGAGCGCCTGCCGCAGCTGCTCGGAGCGGCTGAAGCGTCCGCGAAGTGGAAAATCCTTCCGCAGCGGGTGCCCCTCGCGGTACGACTCCCAGGTCAGGATGCGCCGCAGATCGGGGTGCCCCTCGAACTTCACACCGAACAGGTCGAAGCACTCGCGCTCGAGCCAGTTGGCGCTCTTGTAGACCGGCTCGATGCTCGGGACCGCGAGCGGCGCGTTCTTCGCGAGCGGCGCCTTGAGCCGCAGGAAACGGCGGAAGGGCAACGAGCGCAGGTGCCAGACGACCTCCAACTCCTGCTCCGGGTCGCGGTACTCCACCGCCGTGACGTCGACCAGCATGTCGTAGCGCTCGGTCGGCTCGTCGTGCAGCCAGCGCACGACGTCGAGCGCGCGTGCACCGTCGATCTCGACGGTCGTCTCGCCCCAGACGACGTCGACGCGACGCACGGCGTCGCCGAACTGCGCGCGCAACGCGGCCGCGCTCGGGTTCGGCTCGCCGCCGCGGTGCGGCAGGCCGGCGGGCGTGGCGGGCGCCGCGCTACCGTTAGGCAGCGCGGATCCGGTCGTGTACGGGCGGAAGGCGACGGCCATGGTCGGCGCCGTCAGACGCTCGAGCGGGTCTGGTGCACCGAGTTCCCGATGTTCTGCGCGAGCTCGTCGATCGCGGACGGCGGGATGTAGAGCTGGCTCGACGGGTCGGGGGCGATCTCGGCGTGGCGCGACGCGTCGCGCAGACGCTCGTTCCGCACCTTGTCCTGCAGCATCATGATCCCGTACATGAGCGACTCCGGGCGCGGCGGGCAGCCCGGCACGTACACGTCGACGGGGATGATCGTGTCGATCCCCTGCACGACGGCGTAGTTGTCGAACATGCCGCCCGTCGACGCGCACGCGCCCATCGAGATCACCCACTTCGGGTTCGGCATCTGCTGGTAGATGCGGCGGATGACCGGCGCGAGCTTGTACGGCACGCGCCCCGCGCAGAGAAGCACGTCGGCCTGACGCGGCGAATAGCTCAGCCGCTCCATCCCGAAGCGCGCGAGGTCGAAGCGGCTCGCCGCGGTCGCCATGAACTCGATCGCGCAGCACGCCGTCCCGAAGGGCATCGGCCACATCGAGTTCGCGCGCGCCCAGTTGACGAGGAAGTCGAGCCGCGTCGTGACCCACGAATCGGACGAGGCGTTCGCGACCGCGCGCGTCGTCGCGGGCGCCTCCGGCTTGGTGATCAGTCCCACTGCAACGCCCCCTTCCGCCACACGTAGACCAGCCCGACCACGAGGATCGCCATGAACACGAGCATCTCGCCGAGCCCGAAGAACGACGCCTGCCCCGCCGGGCAGCCCGCGGTCGTGAGCGGGACGCTGCACGACAGCTGCCGGTACCACGCGCCCCAGGGCACGAGGAACACCGTCTCGATGTCGAAGACGATGAAGAGCATCGCGACGAGGTAGAACTTGACGGAGAACCGCTCGCGCGCGTCGCCGAGCGGGGCGATGCCGGACTCGTACGCCTGCTGCTTGACCGCGTTGCGCTGCGGCTTCACGGTCAGCGCGCTCAGGACGATGAACGTCGCCGCCATCGCCGTCACGATGCCGAGCAGCAGCAGAATGGGCAGGTACGCGCGCGTCACGGCTGAGGCTGTCGAGAAGTCGTGCGGAGGGCTCGTGAAAAGATTCACAAACGCTCCGCAAGGTAGTTAGAACGGCGACCGACTGCCACCCGCGAGGATCGCCCCACGGAGCACGCCGACGATCGCGCGAGCGACCACGGGCCCGGTGGTCGCGCGTCGGCGGCGCGCCTATGTTCCCGCGCCACCCCGCCGCACACACGCGCGTACATCGCCGCGCTCGCCGCTTCTCTCTCCGTCGCACATGTCTATTCAGTCCGACCGTTGGATCACGCGCATGGCCCGCGAGCACGGGATGATCGAGCCGTTCGAGGGGCGACAGGTGCGCGAGGGCGCGATCTCCTACGGCGTGAGCTCGTACGGGTACGACATGCGCGTCGCGCGCGAGTTCCGGATCTTCACCAACGTCCTCAACTCGATCGTCGACCCGAAAGCGTTCGACCCGAACTCGTTCGTCGAGTTCGAGGGGGACGTGTGCATCGTGCCGCCGAATTCGTTCGCGCTCGCGCGTTCGGTCGAGTACTTCCGCATTCCGCGCGACGTCGTCACCATCTGCGTCGGCAAGAGCACGTACGCGCGCTGCGGGATCATCACCAACGTGACGCCGTTCGAGCCGGAGTGGGAGGGCTTCGTCACGCTCGAGATCTCGAACACGACCCCGCTGCCGGCCAAGATCTACGCGAACGAAGGCATCGCGCAGGTCCTGTTCTTCAAGGGCGAGGAGCCGCCCGAGGTCTCGTACCGTGACAAGGCGGGCAAGTACCAGGGCCAGGTCGGCGTGACGCTGCCGAAGCTCTAGCGGCCCGTGCGCTCAGCGGCGGAAGATGCCGAACGCGTAGACGAGCAGCGCGAGCAGGGCGAGCACGCCGACGACGACCGCGACCGGACTCACGCCGCCGCCGGTCGATACCCGCGCGACGACGTCGCCGTCGCCCTTGCGCAGTCCGACCGGGGCGTGCTCCTCGGTCCCGTCGGGCTCGCCGCCGTGGCCGACGCCCCACGTCGTCTTCTGCACGGAGTCGGCGCCGCCGAGCGCGGTCTCCGAGTCGGTGAACGGGTGCTGGTCGGGCGACGGTTCGTTCTGCGTCGCGGTCCCGGCCCCGCCGCGCGCGCCACGGTCGCCGGGCGTGTTCGACGTCGCGACGTTTGGCCCGTCGGGCGCTTCGGTCACGGCGCGGTCCGCGTTCCCCTGCGAGGCCGGCGCGCGCACCGTGCCGCGCTCGGCCGCGACCTCGCGCGCCTCCCGCAGGTTCAGCTGGGCACCATCGCGCTCGACGTTCGCCTCGCCCGGGGTTTGGTCGGCCATGCGCAGTTCCTCCATTCGGTCCGTCGGCAGACCCGGCGACCGCGCGACGCACGCGGGCCCGGTGCCGCGCGGTGTGGCAGCAAACGGGCCACGGTCGACGCGCGTCGACCGTGGCCCGTGGGACGAGCGGTGCGGCCCGCGCGCCTACCCGGCGTACTCCGCGGCGGCCGCCTGGTTTGAAGCGAGCGACGCGCGGATGTAGTCGCGGTTCATGCGGCTGATCGTGTCGATCGAGATCAGCTTTGGGCAGGCCTCCTGGCACTCACCATACAGCGTGCAGTGGCCGAACCCTTCGAGGTCCATCTGCTCGACCATCTCGACCACGCGCCGGTAGCGCTCCGGCTGTCCCTGCGGGAGCAGGCCGAGGTGGCTGACCTTCGCCGCGGTGAAGAGCGACGCGGATGCGTTCGGACACGCCGCGACGCACGCGCCGCAGCCGATGCACGCGGCCGCGTCCATCGCAGCGTCGGCGTCCGGCTTCGCGATAAGGATCTCGTTCGCGTCGCGCGCGCCGCCCGTGTTGGCCGAGATGTACCCGCCCGCCTGGATGATGCGGTCGAGCGCGGAGCGGTCGACGACGAGGTCCTTGACGATCGGGAACGCGCGCGCGCGCCACGGCTCGACGACGATCTCGTCGCCGTCCTTGAAGCTGCGCATGTGCAGCTGACACGTCGCGGTGCCCTTCATCGGCCCGTGCGCCGCGCCGTTGATCATCATGTTGCACGAGCCGCAGATCCCCTCGCGGCAGTCGTGGCTGAAGGCGACCGGCTCCTGCCCCTGTTCGACGAGCGTCTCGTTGAGCACGTCGAACATCTCGAGGAACGACATGTCCGGCGTGACATCGTCGAGCTTGTAGGTGACGAGCTTGCCCGCCGCCGTCGGCGTGGGCTGCCGCCACACGTGCAGGGTGATCTTCACTTGTGCTGCCTCACTTGTACGACCGGGTGGCGAGCTTCACGTTCTCGTACGCGAGCGGCTCCTTGACGACCGTCGGAGTCGAACCCTCGCCGTTGTACTGCCACGCCGCGACGTACGCGAAGTGTTCGTCGTCGCGGAGCGCCTCGCCGTCGGCGGTCTGGTACTCCTCGCGGAAGTGTCCGCCGCAGCTCTCCTCGCGCTCCAGCGCGTCGCGGCACATCAGCTCGCCGAGCCCGATGAAGTCGGCGACGCGGGCCGCGATCTCGAGCTGCTGGTTGAGCGTGCCGGCCTCGCCGACGACGTGCACGTTGGACCAGAACTCCTCGCGCAGCGCCGCGATCTGCTGCACGCCCTCTTGGAGCCCGGTCCGGTTGCGCGCCATGCCGCACTTCTCCCACATGATGCGGCCCAGCTCGCGGTGGAACGAGGTCGGCGTGCGCTTGCCGTTCACGGCCAGCAGCTCCGTAATCCGGGCGCGCGTCTCGTCTTCCGCGGCGCGGAACTCGGGCGCCGAATCCTTCACCGGCGCCGGCTTCACCCCGGCGAGGTAGTCGCCGATCGTGTACGGGATGACGAAGTACCCGTCCGCGAGCCCCTGCATGAGCGCGGACGCGCCGAGCCGGTTCGCGCCGTGGTCGGAGAAATTCGCCTCGCCGAGCACGAAGAGGCCGGGCACCGTGCTCATGAGGTTGTAGTCGACCCACAGCCCGCCCATCGTGTAGTGCACGGCGGGGTAGATGCGCATCGGCTGCTTGTACGGGTTCTCGTCCGTGATGCGCTCGTACATCTCGAACAAGTTCCCGTACCGCTCGGCGATCGTCTTCTGGCCGAGGCGCTGGATCGCGTCGCCGAAGTCGAGGTAGACGCCGAGGCCCGTGTCGCCGACGCCGCGGCCCTCGTCGCAGACCGTCTTGGCCGCGCGGCTCGCGATGTCACGCGGCGCGAGGTTGCCGAAGCTCGGGTAGCGGCGCTCGAGGTAGTAGTCGCGCTCCGCCTCGGGAATCTGCGACGGCGGCCGCTTGTCGCCCGCCTTGAGCGGCACCCACACGCGCCCGTCGTTGCGGAGCGACTCCGACATGAGCGTCAGCTTCGACTGGTGGTCGCCGCTGACGGGGATGCACGTCGGGTGGATCTGCGTGTAGCACGGGTTCGCGAACAGCGCGCCGCGCTTGTGGGCGCGCCAGGCGGCGGTCGCGTTCGAGTTCTTCGCGTTGGTCGAGAGGTAGAAGACGTTCCCGTAGCCGCCCGTGCAGAGCAGGACCGCGTGCGCGGAGTGCGTCTCGAGCTTGCCCGACTGCAGGTCGCGCGCGACGATCCCCTGCGCGACGCCGTCGATCACCACGAGGTCGAGCATTTCGTGGTGCGTGAACATCGTGACGTTGCCCTTCGCGACCTCCTTCTCGAGCTGCTGGTACGCGCCGAGGAGGAGCTGCTGGCCGGTCTGTCCGCGCGCGTAGAACGTGCGGCTCACCTGCGCGCCGCCGAACGAGCGGTTGGCGAGCAGGCCGCCGTACTCGCGGGCGAACGGGACGCCCTGCGCGGTCGACTGGTCGATGATGTTGACCGAGACCTCGGCGAGGCGGTAGACGTTGGCCTCTCGGGCGCGGAAGTCGCCGCCCTTGATCGTGTCGTAGAACAGGCGCTGGACGGAGTCGCCGTCGTTCTGGTAGTTCTTGGCCGCGTTGATCCCGCCCTGCGCGGCGATCGAGTGCGCGCGGCGCGGCGAGTCGTGGTACACGAAGCACTTGACGCGGTAGCCGAGCTCGGAGAGCGTGGCGGCCGCGCTCGCGCCGGCGAGGCCCGCGCCGACGACGATGACGTCGTACTTGCGCTTGTTCGCCGGGTTCACGAGCCGGATGTTCGACTTGTGTCGCGACCACTTCTCGGCGAGCGGGCCCGCCGGGACCTTCGCGTCGAGCGCGCGCGTGCCGGCCGGGGCCGGTTCGATCAAGGTTGCCATCGTTCGATTCCGGTGATGCCTAACGCGGCGCGGCGCGCGCCGCGCTCAACGCTGGGCGGCGACGGCCGGCGCGCGCGCGGGCGCCGCGGCCTGCGCCGGCAGCCCCGCCGTCGCCGAGTCGGCGCGCGGCCTGACGACGCCGAAGAGTACGGCGAGCGGGACCGCGACGAAGCCGAGCGAGACGAGGATCGCGACCGCGGCGGCGACGTTGCGCGAGGTCGGCCGCGGGCGCGGGCGGCTCAGCCCGAGCGTGCGCACCGAGCTCCACGCGCCGTGGTAGAGGTGCAGCGCGAGGAAAGCCATCGCGAGCACGTAGGCCGCGACCACCGCGGGGTGGCTGAAGCCCTTGATCACGTTCCCGTAGACGTCGGTCTCGCTATACCCCGGGAAGATCGCGCGCGCCGTAAAGTGCAGGATGTGAAAAATCAGCCAGAAGAGGAGGTACGCGCCGCCCCAGCGGATGCTCCGCGAGGCGAACGTCGAGACCTGCGGCTCCCACTTCTTGTAGCCGTACGCCGCGGGCCGCGCGGCCTGCTTCTGCCGCGTGAGCTGGACGGCGGCGGTCACGTGCAGGACCACCGCGGCGAGCAGCACGAGGCGCACGACCCAGAGCGCGTTGCCCATGGTGCCGTGCAGGAAGTGCGCGTAGCTGTTGATCTTCTCCGGCCCCTCGAACATCTGGAGGTTGCCTGCCATGTGCCCGATGACGAAGCCGACGCCGATCAGGCCGGTCACGGCCATGACGACCTTCTTGCCGACCTGCGACTGCCAGAAATTGCGGACCAACTGCATCGTCGTGTGTGAGGAGAGCCCGGGGCTCAAAGCTTGACGGCCGCCATCGGCTCGCGCACGGCCTGCGCGCTCTTTTCGAGCGCGGCGCGTTCGTCGTCGGTCAGCTGCACCTCGAGCACCTGCTGCAGCCCGCCCCTGCCAAGCTTACACGGGACGCCGAGGTACAGGTCCGACAGGCCGTACTCGCCGTGCAGCCACGCGGCGCAGGGGAGGATCCGGCGTTGGTCGAGCACGATCGCCTCGACCATCTGCACCGCGCCGCTCGACGGCGCGTAGTATGCGGAGCCCGTCTTGAGGTGCTTGACGATCTCCGCGCCGCCGTTGCGCGTGCGGTCGACGATCGCGTCGAGCTTGTCCTTCGCGAGCAGCTGCGTGACCGGGATGCCGCTGACCGTCGTGTAGCTGACGAGCGGGACCATCGTGTCGCCGTGTCCGCCGAGCACCATCGCCTGGATGTCGCGCACGCTCACGTCCATCGCCGCGGCCAGGAAGGCGCGGTAGCGAGCGGTGTCGAGCACGCCCGCCATCCCGATCACGCGCTCGCGCGGGAACCCGGTCACCTGCTTCGCGACGTAGCACATCACGTCGAGCGGGTTCGAGACGACGATGACGATCGCGTCGGGCGAGCTCTGCTTGATCTGCTCGCTCACGGATTTCACGATCCCGGCGTTCGTGTTCAGCAGGTCGTCGCGCGACATGCCCGGCTTGCGCGCGATCCCCGCCGTGATCACGACGACGTCCGACCCGGCGGTCTCGTCGTACCCGTTGGTCCCGACGACGCTGGCGTCGAACCCTTCGACCGGCGCGCTCTGGTACTGGTCGAGCGCCTTGCCCTGCGGGATGCCTTCCGCCACGTCGACCATCACGACGCTGCGGGCGAGTTCCTTCTCGGCGATGCGCTGCGCGGTCGTGGCGCCGACGTTTCCGGCACCGACGACCGTAATCTTGTTGACCATTTCGGGCGAGGCGTGTGAGAGTTCGCGGCCAGCTTCGCCAAGCTATCGGCCGCGCCGGGGGGCAGCAACGGACCTCCGTACTACCCCACGACAGCAGAACGGCCCCGACCTACGGGGCCGTTCCCTCGCACACGTGCCGGCCGAACGCGGCCGTTCAGTCGACCGGTTCCGTCTCGTGCTCCATTTCGCGTTCGATGACCGACACGTCGACGCCGGCGACGAGCGCGCGGAGTTCTTTCGACGGCTTGAACACGGGCACCGGCCGCGCGGACACTTCGACCGGCGACCCGGTGCGCGGGTTGCGCGCCATGCGCGTCTTCCGCTGACGAATTTTGAACGTGCCGAACCCGCGGACTTCGATGTTCCGTTGCTCGTGCAGCGCGTCCTTGATCGCGTCGAGGAACGAATCGACCACCCGCGCGCAGTCCTTCTTCGAGATCGTCGGGCCCGCGGTGCGGGCCATCGCGGCGGTCACCAACTCGACGAGGTCGGCCTTGGTCATCCCAACTCTCAGGCTACGGTCACGCGGCCGAGCGGCACCGGCCTCGACGGGGAACCCCCGACCTCGGCACCACCGCGAACGTCGCGCCGGGTCGCGACGGCGAGACCCGGACAGGCCCCGAACGTACGAGCTTACTCGTTGTGCGTCAAGAGGTTGGCTCGTGTAGCGTCGGTGCTCAAACGGACCGGCGGGCGCGAAACGCGGCGACGAAGTCGTCGAACACGGGACGCCCGTCGTGCGGCCCCGGCGCCGCTTCCGGATGGTACTGCACGCCGAAGATCGGGAGCTCGCGATGGCGCAGGCCCTCGACGCTACCGTCGTTCAAGTTCACGTGCGTGACGTCCAGCGCGGGCGCGCCGGTCACGCCGCGCTCGTCGCCCGCCACCGCGAAGCCGTGGTTCTGCGAGGTGATGAGCACGTTTCCCGTCGCGAGGTCCTTGACCGGGTGGTTCCCGCCGCGGTGCCCGTAAGGCATCTTCGTCGTCCCGCCGCCGAACGTTAGGCCGAGCAGCTGGTGCCCGAGGCAGATGCCGAAGACGGGCACGCCGCGCTCGGCCACCGTCCGGATCGCGGCGGGGGCGTAGCCGACAGCCGCCGGATCGCCGGGGCCGTTCGCGAGGAAGACGCCGTCGGGGTCGCGCTCGAGTACGGCTTCGGGCGGCGTGTCGGACGGCACGACGGTGATCCGGCACCCGTACTCGTCGAACAGGCGCAGGATGTTGCGCTTGATGCCGTAGTCGTAGGCAACGATGTGGTGCGGGGCGCGCGGGTCGCCCCACGTGTACGGCGCTCGCGTGCTGACGCGCGTGGCGAGGTCGAGCCCCTCCATCGACGGACAGGCGTCGAGCGCCGCGCGCGCCTCCGCCGACGGCTCGCGGCCGCCCGCGACGACGCCGCGCATCACGCCGACGCTACGCAGGTGGCGCGTGAGCTGGCGCGTGTCGACGCCCGTGAGCACCGGCACGTTCGCGGCGCCGAGCCAGTCGGCGAGCGAGCCGCGGGCGCGCCAGTTGGAGTACGTCGGCGACAACTCCCGGACGACGACGCCCGAGACCTGCGGCTGTGGCGACTCCGGATCGTCCGCGTTCACGCCGTAGTTGCCGATCATCGGCGCCGTCATCACCACGATCTGCCCGCGATACGACGGGTCCGAGAACACCTCTTGGTACCCCGTCATGTTCGTCGTGAACACGACTTCGGCGACCGTCGCGGCCGAGGGACCAACGATCTCGCCGCGGAAGAGCGTCCCGTCTTCGAGGAGGAGGAACCCCTCTCCGTTCGTGGTCACGTCGCGAGGCGTCAGCGGCGCGGCGCTGTACCCGCCGGCGGCGCGGGCGCAGCACCGTTCGGCGTTGTCGCGGGCGTCGCCGGCGTGAGCGGCACCGCGGGCGCGACGCCCTGTGCCCCGGCCGGCGCGCCCGCGGGACCGGTCGACGCGGGCGCCGCGCGGTTGGTCGGCGCGAACGAGTTGTCGAGCACGGAACGCGGCGCGCGCTGCCGCGCGCCCATCAGGCCGAGGATGAACGAGAGGCCGACGAACAGCCCGCCCGCCCACCACGTGGTGCGCGTGAGCAGGTTACCGGCCTGTCGGCTGCCAATCACGGCCTCGGCCGCCGAGCTCGCGCCGCCGAAGCTCGACGCGAGGCCGTTGCCCTTCCCCGCCTGCAACAGGATGGCGGCGACGAGGACAAGACAGACGAGAACGAGCAGAACGAAGAGCAGCGTGTACATCGCGGGTCGCGGGACGGGACCGAGCCGCGCGCCGTTCGGCGCGCTCCGACCCGAAAGCTACGCGAACCGCGACCGCCGACCAAACGCGAACGTGCGTGCCCTCGAGAGCGGGCGGGCGCGCGACCGCGTCAGTCGGCGACGATGGCGGCCCAGTTGCCCGGGTCGAGGCTGGCACCGCCGACGAGCAGGCCGTCCACGTCGGGCGCGGCGAGCAGCAGGCGCGCGTTGCCGCGGTTCACGCTGCCGCCGTAGAGGATCGGGATGACCGCGGCCCGCTCGCCGACGCGCTCGCGGAGCGCGGCCCGGATTTCGGCGTGCACCGTGGACGCGTCTTCGGGCGTCGCGGTGCGCCCCGTGCCGATCGCCCACACGGGCTCGTACGCGACGAGCATCGTGCCGACGTGGGCGTTGTCGAGGCCGGCGATCGCGGCGTTGAGCTGGCGCACGACGACCTGCTCGGTAAGCCCCGCCTCGCGTTCGGCGAGCGTCTCGCCGACACAGAGCATCGGGATCAGCCCGGCGCGCGCGACGAGTTCGCATTTCTTCGCCGTCTGCGCGTCCGTCTCGCCGAAGACCTGTCGACGTTCCGAGTGCCCGACGAGCACGAGGCGCGCGCCCGCGTCGCGCGCCATGCCGGCCGAGATCTCGCCGGTGAAAGCGCCGGCCGCCTCCTCGTGGACGTTCTGCACGCCGACGAGGATCTCGGGGCGGTCGTGGAGCGCGTCGGCCACGGTCGCGAGCGTGATCGCGGGCGGGAAGAAGGCGATCGTGCGCCCGTCGCCGCGCGGCGCCTGCGAGAGGAACGAGCGCATGAACGCGCGGGCGTCGGTCGGCCCGTGGTTCATCTTCCAGTTGGCGGCGAAGATCGGCTTCAGCATCTGGGGGCGGGGCGGGCGCGGGTCACGCGTTGTCGAGCGCGGCCACGCCCGGGAGGGTCTTGCCTTCGAGGAACTCGAGCGACGCGCCGCCGCCGGTCGAGACGTGCGTGACGGCCGACTCCAGGCCGGCCTGCGCGATCGCGGCCGCGGAGTCGCCGCCGCCGACGATCGTCGTCGCGCCGGCGCGCGTCGCGTCGGCGAGCGCGTGCGCGACGTCTAACGTGCCCGCGTCGAACGGCGGCGTCTCGAACACGCCCATCGGGCCGTTCCAGAGCACGGTACGCGCGCTCCGGACGGCGTCGCCGAAGAGGCGGACGGTCTCGGGGCCGACGTCGTACATTGCCGCGTCCGCCGGGATCGCATCGCGCGCGACGACTCGGGTCGCCACGCCGGGCGCGAGCTCGGTCGCGACGACCGCGTCTACCGGCAGTTCGAGGCGATCGCCCGCGGTCCTCGACAGCTCGCGTGCGAGGTCGACGCGGTCCGGCTCGACGAGCGACTTGCCGGTCTCGAGCCCCATCGCGCGGAAGAACGTGTTCGCCATCGCGCCGCCGATCAGCAGCCGGTCCACCTTGGGCAGCAGTTGCTCGATGACGTCGAGCTTGCCCGAGATCTTGGCGCCGCCGAGGATCGCGACGAACGGCCGCTGCGGGTTGGCGAGCGCCGCGCCGAGGTAGGCGAGCTCCTTCTCCATCAGCAGCCCCGCGACCGAGGGGTGGAGGAGGTGCGCGACCCCTTCGGTCGACGCGTGCGCGCGATGCGCGGCGCCGAACGCGTCGTTCACGTACAGGTCGCCGAGCTTGGCGAGTTCGCGCGCGAGGCGCTCGTCGTTCGTCTCCTCGCCGGGCAGGAACCGCGTGTTCTCGAGCAGCAGCACGCTCCCGGGCGCGAGGCGCTCCGACGCCTGCACCGCGTCGTCGGTGTCGGTCGTCTCGCACAACTCGACGTGCGTGCCCGGCATCAGCTCCGCCAAGCGCGCCGCGACCGGCTCGAGCGAGTACTTCGGCTCGGGCGCGGCCTTCGGGCGGCCGAGGTGCGAGAGCAAGACGACCTTCGCGCCGCGGTCGACGAGGTACTGCAGCGTCGGGACTGCGGCGCGGATGCGCGTGTCGTCGGCGACGTGCCGGGCCGCGTCGAGCGGCACGTTGAAATCCACGCGCACGAGCGCGCGCCGCCCGCGCACATCGGCGTCGGAAAGGTCGCGGACGGTCTTCTTCTGCATCGGCGCGGACCGGTCAGCTGAGCCGCGCGCCGATGAAGCGGAGCAGGTCGACGCAGCGCGACGAGTAACCCCACTCGTTGTCGTACCAGCCCGACGCCTTCACCATCGTTCCGTCGATGACGTTGGTCGAGAGCGCGTCGACGATGCACGAATGCGGGTTGCCGATGTAGTCGCTCGAGACGAGCGGCTCGGTCGAGTATTGCATGATGCCGGCTAGGGAGCCGGACGCAGCGGCCTGGAATGCCACGTTGACGTCCGGGATCGACGTCGCACGCTCGGCTTCGACGACGAGCTCCGTGATCGAGACGTCGGGCGTTGGAACGCGGATCGAGACGCCGTCGATCTTACCCTTCAACTCGGGGAGGACGAGCGAGGTCGCCTTCGCCGCGCCCGTCGTCGTCGGGATCATCGACAACCCGGCCGCGCGGGCGCGGCGCAGGTCCTTGTGTGGCTGGTCGAGGATCGACTGGTCGTTCGTGTAGCTGTGGATCGTCACCATCGTCGCGTGCCGGATGCCGACCGCGTCTTGCAGCACCTTGACCATCGGCACGAGGCAGTTCGTCGTGCACGACGCGTTCGAGATGATGTTGTGCTTCGCGGAATCGTACTTGTCCGAGTTCACGCCCATCACGATCGTGATGTCCTCGCCCTTGGCCGGGGCGGAGATGATCACCTTCTTCGCGCCCGCCTGGCGGTGTGCCTCCGCCTTGTCCGCGTCGGTGAAGCGTCCCGTCGACTCGAGCACGACGTCGACGCCGAGGTCGCCCCAGGGCAGCTTGGCCGGCTCGCGCTCGGCGAAGATCTTGATCTGCTCGCCGTCGATGCTGATGCTCCCCTCGCCCGCCTCGACCTGGCCCTCGTACGTGCGGTGCACCGAGTCGTACTTGAAGAGGTGCGCGAGCGTCTTCGTGTCCGTGAGGTCGTTGACGGCGACGAACTCGAGGTCGGCGACGCCCTGCTGCCGGGCGGCGCGGAGGACCTGGCGGCCGATGCGGCCGAAACCGTTGATACCGACGCGAATGGCCATCGCGGAAAGCTCCTGCGGTCGTGGGTGAGGGCGTGCTCGCGCGCGCTGGACCGCTCAGGACCGGGCTCGGCCGAACGTCGCGTAGCTCACGACGCGCGCGCCACCGGCGACGAGCGCTGCGGCGCAGGCGTTGAGCGTGGCCGCGGTCGTGACCACGTCGTCGACGATGATGACGTGCGCGCCGCGGAGTCGGGCGTGGACACCGTCCGCGACCCGGAAAGCGCCGGCAACGTTCGTCAAACGGTCCGCCGCTGTCAACCGCGCCTGCGCGCGGGTCGCTCGGGATCGGGTCAGGACATCATCCCACACGGGCACGCCCCACCGACGCGCGGCGGGCGCGGCGATCAGCGCGCTCTGGTTGTACCCGCGCTCGCGTAGGCGACCGCGACCGAGCGGCACCGGAATCGCGGCGATCCGTTCGTCGATGACGTCGTCGGGCCAGTCGAGCGCGCCCACGCGCGCGCCGATCCCGCGTGCGGCAACATGCCAGCCGCCGTACTTGAGGGCGCGCACGAGTTCTCCGCCCGCGCCGTCAGGCACCCAACAAACCGAGCGGCACGCCCGCACGTAGGGCGGCAGCACGTCACACCACGCGCAGACGGCCGCCGTCGAGGCCGCTCCGACCCGCCGCGGATGTCCGCAGCGCTCGCAGCGCGGGTGCGGTAGCACCGGGACGGCGGCCCAACATCGTCCGCACATGATCTCGCGGTCACGCGTGCTCGTTGCGACGCGTCCGCCGCAGGCAACGCACGCCACCGGCAGCACGAGGTCGAGGAGACGGTCGGCGATCCGGCGCGCGGTGCCGGGACGGACGGCAATGTCCGCTTCGGAGGTGACGGTCACGCGGTCGCCCACCCCGTGACGGGTCGGTCCGTCCGCGTCCGCACCGCGCGCCACATCTCGGCCCGGTCCGGCGCGCGCCCGAACCACCGCTCAAACGCGGCCGCGCCCTGCTCGACGAGCATGAGAAGCCCGTCGCAGGCGACATGGCCCGCCGCACGCGACGCGCGGACCCACGCGGTTTCGCGCGGACCGTACACGAGGTCGAACACGGCGCCGCTGTCCGGCAGGTCTGCGACCGAACACGGCAGCGGGTCGCCCGGCCGTAGCCCGAGCGGCGTCGCGTTGACGACCACGGCCGCACCGTCTAACGCGTCGCCGACCGTCACACTCGCGACGGCGTTCGCCGGGAAACGCGCGGCGAGCGCCGCCGCCGCGTCGCCCCGTCGCGAGCAGACCGCCACGCGGGCGTCGGGTACGACGCGCGCCGCGGCGGCGACGACCGCGGCGGCGGCCCCGCCCGCGCCGATCAACGCGATCCTCGCCGGAGCCGCGCCGGCGTGGAATTCGGAGAGTGCCCGCAGCGTCGCCTCGACTCCTGCGACGTCGGTGTTGTCGCCGACGAGCGCGCCGTCCGCCGCGCACCAGAACGTGTTCACCGCGCCCACCTCGACGGCGACGTCGGTCAGCGTGTCACAGGCGCGCGCGACGGCGGCCTTGTGCGGGACCGTGACGTTCCCGCCGGCGCGCGCGCGCTTCAGCTCGTCGATCGCGCGCTCGAGTTCGGCGGGCGCGACGTCCAGCGCCTCGTACCGCGCGTGTATCCCGGCCGCGCCTAACGCGGCGTTCTGGAACGTCGCCGACAGCGAATGGCCGACCGGATGCCCGAGCAGCACGAGTCGGCTCGGAGCGGGCGGCGCGTCGGGTTCGGGCATGCCGACATCCTATACGCGCCGGAGGCGAGCGTAGGACCGAAATCGCGCGCGCTGGGCCGAATCGTTGCGCGCCGGCGGGCCCCGTCAGCCCGGGCCGCGATCCCCGTCCGGCCCGCGCGCGGCACCCAGCCGGTCCAACGCCCGCCGAATCTCGCGATCCAGGTCGTCGAACGTCACGCGGTATGCCGACAACGGCCCGCCGAACGGGTCCTCGATCCCACGTTGCGAACGCCCCTCCGACGCGAACCCCGCGAGGAGGTGCGCCTTGCCCGCGCCGCCGAGTTCGACCACCCGCGCGAGGTGCCGGTCGCCCATCGCGAGCACGAGGTCCGCCGCGTCGACCATCTCACGCGTCAGCGGGCGCGACCGATGGTCGTTGAGATCGAGGCCGTGCTCCATCGCGACCAACAAGGCCCCGTCCGACGCTCCGGGCCCCGGGACGTCGGGATCGCGCGAGATCGGCGCCGCCCCCGTGCCCGCGCTCTCGACGACGAGGTCCTGGAGCCCTCGTTCGGCCGCGACCGCGCGGGCGATGGCCTCAGCCATTGGGCTGCGGCAGGTGTTCCCGGTGCAGACGAAAAGAAGACGCATCCCTGTGGTACCTCACGCGTCCCCGACGAGGTCCGGGACGCTCTCACGAAGAATGGACGCCGCGATCGCGCCCGGGCGGATGACGCGCGGGAAGCGTCCGGTGCAATCGACGACCGTGGACGGCAACGAGTCAGGAATGAGGCCGCCGTCGAGCACGCGGAGGACGCCGCGCGCGATCGCGTCGGGCCACTGCGCGACGATCTCGCCGGCGCGCATCGCGGGCGGCACGCCCGGACGGTTGGCGCTCGTGGACGTGATCGGGTCGCCGTACGCGCGAATGAGTCGCGACAGCGCCGGGTGCGGCGTCCACCGGACCGCGACGCCGCCCTCGGGACCGCGCAGTCGCGCGGGCACGCGTCGCTCGCCCCCCGCGAGAACCAGTGTGAGCGGACCCGGCCAGTGTCGTGCCGCGAGCCGGGACGCCGCCGGACCGAGGCGAAGGTCGAGACGATCAATCATCTCGCTCCCGGTCACAAGGATGAGGAACGGCTTCCCCGGCGGGCGCCGCTTCATGCGGACGAGGGTGTCGACGCTCGCGTGGTCCAAAGCGGTCCCGAAGCCGTAAACCGTCTCGGTGGGATAGCCGAGCACGCCGCCGCCGCGCAGGTGCGCGATCGTCCCGCTCAGCGACCCCTCGACCTCGGCCGGGGACCAGAACGGGACGGGGCGCGGCTCCGTCACGCGCAGGCCGCCGGCGCGCTAGTCCGCGAGGGTGCTGAGGACTTCCGCACGGGCGAAGTCAGACTCCTCGGTGACCTTGAGCGCGCGCTCGCTGCCACGCACGACGACGACCGGTAGACCGGCGGCCTCGAACAGGCCGGCGTCGTCGGTCGCGCCCGGGCGGCGATCTCGGCGCGCCTCGGCGTGCACGCGGGCGAGCGCGTCGCGCGGGAAGCCTTGCGGCGTCTGCGCGCGCCAGAGGCGGGAGCGATCGACGGTGCGGACGACGCGTCCGTCCGCGTCGACCTCTTTGAGTGTGTCGACGACTGGAAGCGCGGGCACGGCGCCGTGCCCGCGCCGCGCCTCGTCGATCACGCGCGCGACCAACGCGTCGTCGACCAGCGGCCGCGCCGCGTCGTGGACGAGGACTGTCGTGACCTCGTCGGGGAGGTCTTCGAGCCCGTTCGCCACACTCTCCGAGCGTTCGCGCCCACCGACCGACACGAGCAGCCGATCGACATCGCACTGAAAGAGCCAGGGCGGCGGATCGGCCGCGTGCGACCGCGGCAGCACGACGACGACGGTGTGCACGTCGGCGCGCGCCATGAACGTCTGCACGCTGTGCAGCAGCATCGGGCGACCCGCGACCCAGCGGAACTGCTTCAGCTCGGCGCCGCCCACGCGCGACCCGCTCCCGGCCGCGACGATCACGACGCCCACGTCTCGCGTCCCTGGTTCGGCGTCGGTCGCCGACTCGCGGCGCGCCGGCCTCACAACGTTCGGGAACGGCACGACGCGCCGCGGCGGAGGCGCGGCGGCGTCGTTGTTAGGCGGCGTCGATCTCACGCGAACGTGCGCTCGAACACCTCGCGGATCGTCCGCACCGGTACGACGCGGATGTCGGCCGCGCTCCGCTTCGGCACGCCGCGCTCCGCGACGTAGGCGGTGCGCATGCCCATCTTCGCGGCCTCGGCGAGCCGCCGTTCGGCTTGCGACACGGGCCGGATCTCGCCGCCGAGTCCGACCTCGCCGAGGAACACGGCATCGCGCGGGAGCGACCGGTCGTAGACGCTGGAGGCGAGCGCGGCGGCCACCGCGAGGTCGCCCGACGGTTCCGTTAGGCGCACGCCGCCGACGACGTTCAGGAAGACGTCGAGCTGCGAGAAGTTGAGCCCCGCGCGCTTGTCGAGGACGGCGAGCAGCAGCGCGAGCCGGCGCCCGTCGTAGCCGGTCGCGACGCGCTGCGGCGTGCCGTAGCCCGCCTTGGCCGCGAGCGCCTGGATTTCGACGAGCACCGGGCGCGTGCCCTCGAGCAACGCGGTCACGGCGCTGCCGCTTGCCGTGCTTGACCGGTCGCCGAGGAAGAGCTCCGACGGATTCTCGACGGGGACGAGTCCGCCCTGGGTCATGCGGAAGACGCCAATCTCGTCGACGGAGCCGAAGCGATTCTTGGTCGCGCGGAGGATGCGGTGGTCGACCGTGCTCTCGCCCTCGAAGTACAGGACGGTGTCGACGATGTGCTCGAGCGTCTTTGGGCCGGCGATGCCGCCGCCCTTCGTGACGTGCCCGACGACGAACGTTGCGGTACCCGTCTCCTTCGCGAACCGCATCAGGCGTGCGGCACACTCGCGCACCTGACCGACGTTCCCGGGCGCACCTTCCAAGTCCTGCGTGAACACGGTCTGCACCGAGTCGACGATCATCACGTCCGGCGCGCTCGCCGTCCCGGTGGCGATCACGGTTTCCAAGAGCGTCTCGGCGAGCAGCGTCACGTCGGCGGCGCTCTCGTCCAGGCGGTCGGCACGGAGCTTTACCTGGAGGGGCGACTCCTCGCCCGACACATAGAGCGCCGAGCGCCCTTCCTGCTGCATGCGCGCGGCGATCTGGAGGAGCAGCGTCGACTTCCCGATGCCCGGTTCGCCGCCGACGAGCACCATCGACCCCGGCACGATGCCGCCGCCCAGCACGAAGTCGAACTCGTTCATCCCCGTGCGCCAGCGTTCGCGCTCGGAGCCGCTGACGTCGCGCAGGCGCGGGGCCGCGACGACCGTTCCGCCTTCGGACAGCGACGCGCTCCCGCCCATGCGCCGCGCCGCACCGGCGCCCGCCTTCCCGGCGGCGACCTTCGGCGCGGCCGTTTCCTCGACGAGCGTGTTCCACCCGCCGCAAGTGTCGCAGCGGCCCTGCCACTTGCTGTACTCGGCGCCACACTCGGTGCAGCGGTATACGGTCTTTGTCTTCGCCATGAACCTGAGGTGTCGTCGCGGGCGAAGCGAGCGACCTCCTCTCCCGCGTGAGGGGCCGGCCCGTCACCCCGGACGGTAGGTCCCTCGCGTTGCTCGGGACGACGGTAATACCCCGCCCGCGCCGCGGCGGTGCGCCTACTCGCTCTGATATTCGCGCTTCGCGACCGACTCGAACCGGGTGTACTGCTTGTGGAAGAAGAGCGGCACGACGCCGATCGGCCCGTTGCGCTGTTTGCCGATGATGACCTCGGCCTTGCCCTCGACGCCCGGGTCCTTGAGCTGACCGTTCTCGCGCTCCGCGTAGACCTCCTCGCGGAAGAGGAACATGATCAGGTCCGCGTCCTGCTCGATCGCGCCGGACTCGCGCAGGTCGGAGAGCACGGGGCGGCCCTTCTCCGCGCCCGCACGCTGGTCGACCGCGCGGGACAGCTGCGACAGCGCGACGACCGGAACGCGCAGCTCCTTCGCGAGTGCCTTGAGCCCGCGCGAAATCTGCGACACCTCCTGCTGCCGGTTCTCCGCGGTCGGGCCGGACATGAGCTGCAGGTAGTCGACGATGATGAGGTCGAGGCCGTGGTCGCTCTTCAGACGGCGCGCCTTCGAGCGCATCTCGAGCACCGTGATCCCCGGCGTGTCGTCGATGAACACCGGCGCGTGCGAGAGAATGCCCGCCGCGCGGGCGAGGCGCGGGAAGTCGTCGTCGCGCAGCCGGCCCTTGCGCAGCGTCTGCGCGTCGATGCGCGCCTCGCTCGTCAGCATGCGCTGGACGAGCGAGTCCTTGCTCATCTCGAGCGAGAAGAACGCGACGGCCTTCTGCTCGGTAATTGCAACGTGCTGCGCAATATTCAGCGTGAAGGCGGTTTTTCCCATCGAGGGCCGCGCCGCGACGATCACGAGGTCCGACGGCTGGAAGCCGCTCGTCATCTCGTCCAGGTCCTTGTACCCGGTCGGCACGCCCGTGACCGCGTTCCCGGACCGGCTCTGCGCCTCGATCCGCTCCATCGCGGGCCAGAGCAGCTCCTTGATCCGGGTGAAGTTGCTCGCGTTCTGCGCCTCGCCGATCTGGAAGATCTTCGCTTCCGCCTCGTCGAGCAGCTCGGCGGCCATGCGCCGCCCTTCGAACGCTTCCGTGACGACGCTCGTCGAGACCTCGATGAGGCGCCGCATGAGCGCCTTCTCGCGGACGATCTTCGCGTGGTACTCGACGTTCGCCGCCGTGGGCACCGCGTCGATGAGGAAGGCGAGGTACTCCTTGCCCCCGCTCGCCTCGAGTTCGCCGCGACGGCCGAGCTCCTCGGCGAGCGTCAGCGGGTCGGCGACCTCGCCTCGCTCCGAGAGGGAGAGCATCGCGCGGAACACGCGCCGGTGCCCTTCCTGGTAGAACATCGTGTCGTCGACGTGCTCGCCGGCGCGCAGGATCGCGTCCTGGTCGAGCAGCATCGCGCCGAGGACCGCGACCTCGGCGTCGAGCGAGTACGGCGGCCGCCGGTCCTTGTACGGGTCAACCCGGGGCGGCGGCGCGATCGAGAAGTCGACGGGCAAGCTGGACATCTTCCCAGGTGGGGCGCTTCCAGGTGGGATTGCGGAGGAGCGCGGCGGGGTGGTACGTGGCGACGAGCGGCACCCCGTGGTAGAGGTGGACCTGCCCGCGCAACTTGCTGATTCCGAGCTTGGTGCCGAGCAGCGTCTGCGCCGCGAAGTTGCCGACGGTGAGAATGACTTTCGGGCGTACCAACTCCAACTGGCGCACCAGGTACGGACTGCACGCCGCGACCTCGTCGGGCGCGGGGTTGCGGTTCCCCGGCGGGCGGTGCTTCACCACGTTCGCGATGAAGACGTCTTCCCGCCGGAGGTTAATGGCCGCGAGGATCTTCGTCAAAAGCTGCCCGGACGCGCCGACGAACGGCCGCCCGCTGGCGTCCTCATCCGCGCCGGGCGCCTCGCCGACGACGACGAAGTCGGCGTCCGACGGGCCCTCCCCCGGGACGCCGTGGGTGGCCGTCTTGTACAGCGGGCATCGCGTGCAGCCCTGAACGGCCGCGGCGACGTGCTCGAGCGAGTCCAGCCCCTCCGTCGGGCCGCCGAACAGATCGGTGCCCGCGCCCGCGGCGACGACGCCGATCGGCACGTCGAGCCCAGGGAAGAAGTCGCCCGAGACGTAGGCCGGCGCGGCGGGCGGGTCGTCGGAGGTCGAGCGGTCATCGGCGGCGGGCTGGGGAGCGACGGGGCGACGGCTGGGCATGGGCTCGGGCTCCGGGGTTGGGCGGCCAGACGCGTTCGATGCGGAATCAGCGGCTCGCAATGCGGCCCGCCAGTCGCCGGTCGCCGCCGCGTCGAGTGACGCGTCCGTGACTCGACCAACTCGGTCCGCGATTTCGGGTTCCAGCGCGGGCGAGGGCGGGATCGCCTCCTGAACGCCGGGCGTGCCCTCGTTTCGCAGCCGCGGGTGGTCGGCCGGCGCGCCGACCTCCTCGTCCGGGCGCGCCGCAACCGGCATGTCGGCGGCGGGTGCGGGCTGGCGCGGACGCGGCGCCGGCAACGGCGCCTCACCGCGGTCCGCGCCGATGACGCGCAGCACGTCGTCCACGTTCATCGAGTCGAGCACGAGCTCGCGTTCGCCGAGCTCGCGGCGCTGCTCGAGATACTGCCGGAGGCGCTCGCGAGCGCCGCTCGGGTCGGCGCTCACGCGACCCCCGCCGCGTGCGACGCGAGCAGCGCGTCGACGCGGTCGAGGATCGCGTCCGCGACGTCGCGCTTCGGCATGAGCGCGAGCGCCTCGCGCGAGCCGTCGGCGCCGAGGAGGGTCACGCGGTTCGTGTCGACGCCGAAGCCGGCGCCGGGTTCGGTCGCGTCGTTGAGCACGATGAAGTCGAGCGATTTCGCGGCGAGTTTGGCCCGGGCGTGGGCCTCGCCATCGGTGGTTTCGAGCGCGAAGCCGACAACGATAGCGCCCGGGCGGCGCGCCGCGCGCGTCGACGCGAGGATGTCGGCCGTCGGAGCGAGCGCGAGCGTCAGTTCGCCGGCCCCGCGCTTGATCTTCTCGGTCGCCACGGCGGCGGCGCGGAAATCGGCGGGCGCCGCCGCCATGATTGCAACGTCCGCGGCCGGCAGTGCGGCCGCGACCGCCGCGGCCATGTCGGCCGTGCGCTCGACCGCCACGTGGTCGACGAACTCGGGCACGGGGACCTGGAGCGGACCGGCGACGAGCGTCACGTCGGCTCCCCGCCGCCACGCCGCTGCCGCGAGCGCCACGCCCATCTTCCCGCTGCTGTGGTTCGAGATGTACCGCACCGGGTCCAGGGCCTCACGCGTCGGGCCCGCGGTGACGAGGACGCGCCGTCCCGCGAGCGGGCCCGCCACTTCGAGCAGCCGGCCGACGTGCGCGACGATCGTCTCGGGTTCGGGCATCCGGCCGGGGCCGCTCCCCTCCCCCGCCGCGAGCGGCCCGTCGGCCGGCTCGAGGACGTGGTAGCCTAACGTCCGCGCGTGCTCAGCGTTCCGGCGCACCTGCGGGTGCGCCCACATGCGGTCGTTCATCGCCGGGACGAGCAGTACGGGCGCCGACGTCGCGAGCAGCGCCGCGCTCAGCAGGTCGCCGGCGTGCCCGTGCACGGCGCGGGCGAGGAAGTCCGCGGTGCACGGCGCGACGACCACCGCGTCGGCCGCGCGCGCGAGCTTGATGTGGTCGAGCGCGTGGCCGGGGGCGATCAGGTCGGTGTGGACCGCGCGCCCGACGAGCGCCTCGAGCGTGACCGCGCCGACGAACTCCGTCGCGGAGTGCGTCATCACGACGTCGACCTCTGCCCCGGCGCCGGCGAGCAGGCGCGCGACCCAGGCCGCCTTGTAACTCGCGATCCCGCCGGTGATGCCGAGCAGGACGCGGCGGCCGTCGAACGGGCGCACGGGCGCGATCGTCCGGGCCGCCGCGTTAGGCGCGCGCGGACGTCAGCCCTCGGCCGCCGGGGCGGGCGCGCCGCGGCGGCGCGGGACGACGTCGAAGCCGATGTTGCCGGCCGAGAGCTCCTCGAGCGCGCGGGTCGTCAGCTTTTTCTCCCCGGAGCGGCCCGGGATGCGGGGGAACTCGTTGAGGAGCCGCGCGTACTTGGCCGCGACGAGCACGGCGAGGTACTTGTTCGTCGCGCGCTCGGCGATCTCGTTCGGCGTGAAAACCTGCATGGGAGTTGTCTCCTGTCGGGTGAAAGTCGTGTCGTGTTAGGCGATGCCTGCGGCGGCGTCCAGCTCCGCGACGACCGCGTCGATCTGCGCGTCGAGCTCGCGCAGCCGGTCGCGCCGCGCGCCCTCGGCGTCGAGGATCGACGCGACCTGCGCGACGGCGCGCTCGAGCTCGTCGTTCACGACGACGTACTCGTACTCGTGCGCCGACGCGACCTCGTCGCGCGCGTTGCGCACGCGGAGGGCCAACGAGGCCGGGCTCTCGCTCGCGCGCAGCGCGAGCCGCTCCAACAATACCCCGCCGGACGGCGGAAGGACGAAGACGCGCACCGCGTCGGGGAAGGCGGCCGAGAACAGGCGCGCGCCCTGGACGTCGATGTCCATCAGCACGTGGCGCCCCGCCCCGGTGACGCGCTCGACCTCGCGCTTGAGCGTGCCGTAGCGGTTGCCGTGGACGACGGCCCACTCGGCGAACTCGCCGCGCGCCGCCGCCGCCTCGAACGCGTCGGGCGTGAGGAAGTAGTAGTCGCGCCCGTCCACCTCGCCCGGCCGCGGCGCACGCGTCGTGCACGAGACGGAGTAGCCGACGTCCGAGCGCTCGGCGAGGAGTCGCCGCGCGATGCTCGTCTTCCCGCCGCCGGACGGCGCCGAGAGGATGACCGGGAACGGGACGCCGCGCGGGGCGACCGTCACTCGACGTTCTCCACCTGCTCGCGGATGCGCTCCAACTCTTCCTTAACGAGCAGCACGTCGCGCAGCATGGCGGAGTCGTTCGCCTTGCTGCCGGTGGTGTTCGCCTCGCGCAGCATCTCCTGCAGCAGGAAGCCGAGCCGCTTGCCGACCGGCTCGGCGTCGTTCGCGTCGAGCGCGGCGCGGAACGCGGCGACGTGCACGCCGAACCGGTCGACCTCCTCGCTGACGTCCACGCGGTCGACGAGGATCGCGATCTCCTGCGCGACGCGTTCCTCCGAGAGCGCGAGGCCGCCGGTCAGCTCGCGGACCGCCTCGTACAACCGGGCGCGCTGCTCGGTGAGGCGTTCCGGCGCGCGCGCGGCGATGCGCTCGAACGCCGCCGCGACGAGCGCGAGCCGCTCGCGGAGCACGGCCGCGATGCGCTCGCCCTCGGCCGCGCGCGCCGCGGTGAGCTGCGCGAGCGCGGCTTCGACGACGACGAGGAGCGCGCGACGCTCCGCAGCGTCGACCGCGGTCGGCGCGGACGCGCTCTCGTCGTCGTCGGCGAGCAGCACGCCCGGCAGACGCAGCAGGTCGGTGAAGCTGACCGTCGGCGCGGCGCCGAACGCGGTCGTCACGTCCTGGTACGCGCTCGCGTAGTCCGACAGTCGCGCGGCGTCGAGTCGCACACGACCAGCGGTCGCCGCGTCGCGCTCGGTGCGCACCGAGAGCGTGACGTGCCCCCGGGCGACGTGCGCGCGCAGCACGTCACGAACGTCCGACTCCCAACGCGCGAACGCGGCGGGCAGTCGGAACGTCGGCGAAAAGAAGCGGTGATTCACGCTCCGCGCCTCGACCTCAACGCGCAGCGGCCCCACCGCGCCATCGGCCGAGCCGAACCCTGTCATGCTCCGGATCATGTTCAGGCGCGCAACCTATTGCGGGACAAGCACTTTGTCAAAGCGCGAGGTCGGCGTCCGACTCCACGTACTGGTCAGTTGCTGAACTCCCAGCGCACGCCGTAGAAGCTGATCGTTCCGCGGGGGGCGTAGATGCCGGGCACGTCCTGGTACAATCGCGAGGCGATGTTGCGCGCCTGGTAGCTGATCACGGCGCGCTGAATCCGGATTTCGAGCTGGCCGCCGATGAGGTTACTCGCGGCCGCGCGCGTCGGCGTAATGTCCGCGGCGCTCGCGCCGACCCCGGGGGGCGGCGCGAGCGGGAAGACGACCGCGCTGCGGTACTCGTCCGAGAGCGCGACGTTGAGTCCGAACTCACCCGTGGGAAACCGGCGCAGGAAATTGCTCGCGAACCGGAGCTCAGCGCGCCCCTGGTACCGCGGCCGGTACAGCCCCGCGCGGTCCCACGCCGTCCCGGCAACGTCGGCGGTGATGTACGGCAGCACTTCGCCGCGGAGCGAGCCGACGATGCCGCCGACGCGGCCCTCGCTCGCCGCGACCGGCGTCCCGGCTGGCACTGCGTAGACGCGCGGCGGTAAGAAGATCCCGCCGTCGCGCATGATCCGCCCGACGGAGAGCCACGCGTTCTTCGCGACCTGCGCCGCGACTTCCGTGCGCGCGACGCGGCGCGTCCCTCCCACGGCGGAATCGCCCGTCGTCGTGCTCGCGCCGCCGAGGACCGCGAGCCGCGGCAGGATCGCGAGTCGGCCCGACACGTCGACACGCTTGGTCGAATCCGTTCCGACGCGCTCGGCGACGGCCGACAGCGTCAATCGGTCGCGCTCGTACGCCGCGCGAAGCTGCGGCGCGTGGTACGCGTCGTGGTTGCCGACGCGGTATCGATCCGTCGCCGTGAACCGCACGCCCCAACGGGTCAGCCCGCCCGTGAGCACGTACTGGTTGCGGTACACCGTCGTGTCCCGGAGGTTTGCGCTCGTGATCGTGTCGCCGTCGAGCGCGATCCCCGTCTTCGGCGACTCCTGGCGAAAGTGCAGCACGTTCGCGATCGCCTGCGCCCACACGCCCTGGTCGGGGTCGCCGAAGCCGGCCCGCAGGTACCCCTCGTCGCGCCGCCCGACGAAGTTGACGAGGACCGAATCCTCGCTCAGGTAGTTGAGCGTCTTGTTGCGGCGCCGGTCGAGCCGCGTGAGGGTGAGGTCGATGCTGCGGTTGCCGCGCGCCCAGCCGAGCCGGACGAGCGCGTTCACGACGTCGCCCCCGCCGCCGGTGCGGCCGCCCGACCGTTCGCCGGTGCTGAACTGCTGCAGGTTCACCTGCAGGAGGCCGCCGTTCGTGAAGCGCTTGCCGTAGAACGCGCGGTAGAGGTTCGTCTCCTGATCGCCCGTGAAGACGTCGACGCGCGTCTGCGGCGTCGTGTTGCGCGGAGCGCGCGTCCGAATGAAGACGCGCACCTCGCCCGCGGTCGGCTCGATGCTGACCTCTTCCGCCTGCCAGAGCTGAACGTCGACGAGGTCGAGCACGCCGCCGTTGCGCGGGTCCACCGGATCGAGCTCGACGCCGTCGCGAAAGACGCGGATCCGGCGAAAATCGCCGAGGTACGCAGCCGTCTGCGCCGAGGCGACATACCCGCTGCGGAACACCGTCACGCCGGGCACGCGCTCGAGCAGGTCGGCGAGTGTGAGTGCGCCGGAGGCGAGGATCGTGTCGCCGCGAAAGCGGTACGCCGGCCCCGCCACGATGCCCTGCGTCGGCAGCTCGGCGCGCACGAGCGCGGCTTTGATGCTGTCGCGCTTGACCTTTGGCGTCTTGAGCGAGTCGGGGGTGCCGCGGAGCGAGTCGCTCCCCGCCGGCCGTAACGAGTCGTTGCCGGCCGGGACGGCGATGGTGACCGAATCGCGCGAGCGTCGCACCGTGTCGACGCGCGCCGGCCGCGGCAGGGTGTCCGGCCTCGGACGACTCCGGTCGCCGGTCCCGATCGGCGCCGGCGAC
Source organism: Gemmatimonadetes bacterium T265 (assembly GCA_019973575.1). Classification (NCBI taxonomy): domain Bacteria; kingdom Pseudomonadati; phylum Gemmatimonadota; species Gemmatimonadetes bacterium T265. The sequence continues at coordinate 1,257,752 of BPUI01000002.1, read as the reverse complement.
GGCGAGGACGGCGTCGGCGGCGTGCTCTGCGCGCGGGCCGCCGTCGCGCCGACGGCGCCGGCGAGCAACGCGAGCACGCCGACGACGGCCGTCCTCGCGCGCCGACGCACGGCGCGGCCGATCCGGAGGGTCAGCGCGCCCTCGCCCGCACGAACTCGACGAACGTGCCCGTCGGAGTACCCGTCGGCCCCTTCGGGATCCACCCGAGGTCGGTCTCGGAGTACGCCGTTCCCGCGACGTCGAGGTGCACCCACGGGTACGCGCCGTCGACGAACTCGCGGAGGAACCACGCGGCCGTGATCGACCCCGCGGCGCGACCGCCGACGTTCTTCAGGTCCGCGACGTCGCTCTTCAGCTGTTCGCGATACTCGTCGAACATCGGCAGCTCCCAACCCTTCTCGCCCGCCTGCCGCCCCGCGGTGAGCACCTCCTGCGTGAGGCCGTCGTCGCTGCCGAACACGCCGACCGCCGCGTGCCCGAGCGCGATGACGATCGCGCCGGTGAGCGTCGCCGCGTCGATCACGGCGGCGGGCTCGTACTTCTTGACCCAGTGCAGCAGGTCGCACAGCACGAGGCGCCCTTCGGCGTCGGTGTTGTGGTTCTCGATCGTCTTGCCCGACATGCTACGCACGACGTCGCCCGGCTTCATGGACGTGCCGCTCGGCATGTTGGTCGTCGAGCCGATCACACCGACGACGTTCACCGGGAGGCCGAGCCGTGCGACCGCTTCCATCGCGCCCATCACGCCGGCGGCGCCGCACATGTCGAACTTCATGTTAAACATGCCTTCGCCGGGCTTCAGGTTGATCCCGCCCGAATCGAAGCACAGGCCCTTGCCGACGAGGACGATCGGCTTGGCGTCGCCGCCGCGCCGGTACTCGATCGCGACGAGCTTCGGATCCTGCGGCACGCCCTGCGCGACCGAGAGGAACGAGCCCATCCCCTCGGCTTCCATCTCCGCGCGGCCGAGCACGGTGACCGCGAGGCCGAAGCGGCCGGCGATGTCGTTGGCGGTCTCGACGAACGTGTCGGGCGTGCAAACGTTGCCGGGCATCATCGCGAGTCGCCGCGCGAGGTCGTAGCCGGCCGCGATCGCCTCGGCCGCGGCGATGCCGCCCTGCGCGTCGGCGCCGGCGACGACGGACGCGCGCTCGAGCGGCGCACGCTGTTCGCCGTCGGGCGGCGGCGTCTTCAGGTCGTCGTACTTCCACGCGCCCATCGAGAGCCCGACGGCAGCCTGCTCGACCCCGTCCGCGTCGAGCCCGGCGGCGTAGAAGGTGATCGCGCCCGTGCCGAGCTTCGCGGCCGCGCGCGCCGCGACCGCGCCCGCGCGGCGGAGCGCGGCGCGCCGGTCGTCGCCCTTGCCGAGCCCGACGAGCAGCACGCGCTCGACGCCCGACTCCGCACCGGCGACGTGCAGGGTTTCGTCGCGGGCGCCGCGGAAGTCGCGCCGGGCGAGGGCGCGGCCTAACACGCCGTTCAGGCGCGCGTCCAGGGGCACGAGGGCGGCGGGGAGCGCCTCGCCCGGCGCGAGCGCGACGGCGAGGAGCGGCGTCGCGAGGTCGTCGACCCCACCCGCCAGGGAGAGCGCGAGCGCCATTTCAGGCCACCATGCCACGAATAATCGCGTCGCCGAAGCCGGAGCACGACACCTCGGTCGCGCCGGGCATCTGGCGCGCGAGGTCGTAGGTCACCGTCTTCGCGCCGATCGCGCGCTCGATTCCGCGCACGATCAGGTCGGCCGCTTCGTTCCACCCCATGTACTGCAGCATCATCACGCCCGAGAGGATCACGCTCCCCGGGTTGACCTTGTCCTGGCCGGCGTACTTCGGCGCGGTGCCGTGCGTGGCCTCGAACACGGCGAGTCCGTCACCGACGTTGCCTCCGGGCGCCATGCCGAGACCGCCGACCTGCGCGGCGGCGGCGTCCGAGAGGTAGTCGCCGTTGAGGTTCGGGGTCGCGATCACGGAGTACTCGTCGGGGCGCAACAGGAGTTGCTGGAACATCGCGTCGGCGATCACGTCGCGCACGAGCGGGCCGTCCGGGATCTGCGTCCACGGACCCTTGTCGATCACGGTGCCGTGGAAAGACTCCTTCGCGACCTCGTACCCCCAGTCGCGGAAGGCGCCTTCGGTGAACTTCATGATGTTGCCCTTGTGCACCAGGGTCACCGACCCGCGGCCGTTCTTGACCGCGTAATCGATCGCCATCCGCACCAGTCGCTTGGAGCCGAACTCACTCATCGGCTTGACGCCGATCGCGGAGCCCTCGCGCACCTTCTTGCCGAGCTGGTCGGCCAGGAAGTCGGCGAGCTGCGCCGCTTCCGGCGTGCCGGCCCGGAACTCGATCCCCGAGTACACGTCCTCGGTGTTCTCGCGAAAGATCACGACGTCGAGCTTCTGCGGTTCCTTGACCGGCGCGCCGACGCCTTCGAAGTAGCGCACGGGGCGGATGCACGCGTAGAGGTCGAGCACCTGCCGCAGCGCGACGTTGAGCGACCGGATGCCGCCGCCGACCGGGGTCGTCAGCGGACCCTTGATCGAGACGCGGAACTCGCGGAGCGCGTCGACCGTCTCCTCGGGCAGCCACTCGCCGGTGGTCGCGACGCTCTTCTCGCCCGCGAACACCTCCATCCACGCGATGCGTCGCTGGCCGTCGTAGGCGCGCTCGACGGCCGCGTCGAACACGCGCACCGAGGCGCGCCAGATGTCCGGGCCGGTCCCGTCGCCTTCGATGAACGGCACGATCGGACGGCTAGGGACGCGGAGCGCGTCGCCGGCGTAGTCGATGCGCTCGCCGTTCGCGGGGACCTGGGCGTGCTTGTAGTTCGCCATCGCGCAGAAGCGGGGTGAGGACGTCGCGCGCTCGTCGCGCGGCATGCCGGGGACGGGACTCGAACCCGTATGCCCTCGCGGACAGAGGTTTTTGAGACCTCCGCGTATACCATTCCGCCACCCCGGCGCGTCGGATCGGGACCCGATGCGGGGCGCAATGTAGCCCCGTACCCGACGTGCCTCAACGAGAGGCGCGTCCGCCGTTCTGGGCCGACGTCAGCGTGGACGGCGCGCGCCGCCGTGCTCGGCGCGCCGCGCGGCGCGCTCGGCCTGGCGCAGCTGGCGCTGCGCCTGACGCTGTTGCTGCTGTTCGAGTTGCGGCTGCCGCTCGGGCCGCCGCGTGGCGCCGACTGCCGCGCGATTCGCGTCGGGCGGCGCCGCGCCAGTGAGCGCCGCGGCGTCGCGTCGCTGCCGGATGTCTTGCGCCGCGCGCAGCGCGCGCTCCTGCAGGCCCGCGTACTGCGCGCGCTGCGTCGGGGAGAGAAACCCTGCGAGCTCGCGCTGTTCGCTCGCCGCGAGCTCGGTGCGGCGCTGCTGGATCGCGTAGAGCCGATCGAGCGCGCTCTGCACACGCGCCTGGTCGGCCGCGTTGCCCCGGCCCATTTCGGCGCGCACGGTCTGCCGTGCGTCGCGCTCGTCGCGGAGCAGGTCTTTGCGCTGCTCGGCGTAGCGCCGCGACGTCTCGCGCAGTCGCGCGGTCTGCTCGTCGGTCAGTTGCAGACGCTGCTGCACGACCGCCCCGAGCCGCTCGATACCTGGCCGCGACGCCGCCGGGTCGGTCCCGACGCCCTGCGCGCCGCCGGCTCGCGCGGCGAGGAATGCGAACACCGCCGCAACGCCGGCGAGCGCGTGCATCCCGACCACGCGCTTACTCGGCATCAGGTGCGAGGACGACCGGCGCGACGGGCGCTGGTTCCGCGGCCGGCGTCGTCGACGCCGGATCATCGACCGCCGCGACGACCGCGGCGAGTTCGGAGTCGTTCAGGTCGGAGAAGTTGACGCCGAGGAGCGAACCGTTCGAGTCCGCTGGCGCAGGGCGGGTTGCCATCGGCGCGCCGGCACGCGGCGCGGGGCGCACCGGCGCGGGACGGGTCGTGTGTAACCACATCGCGCCCGAGCCGATCGCGACGAGAGCGGTCGCGGCGAAGGCGCGGAGCGCCCCGCGACGCGCCCACGCCGGCGTGTGACGCGCCGGGATTGCAACGACACGGGCCGGCCGGCGGTCCGCGCCGGGCGCCGCGGTACGCCGCTCCGACGGGATGCCCGCCGGCAGCGTGCGCGCCCGGACCGCGGCCGCGATCGCGTCGACCGCGATCGATGGCACCGGGTACGCGTCGCGAACCGCGGCGAGCGTCCCGTACTCGCCCCGGCAGGCGTCACACGTGGCGAGGTGTGCTTCGAGTTCCGCGCGCTGCGACGCCGGCGCGCGCCCGTGCAGAAGCGCGGGAAGCGCGTCGCGCACGGCCGCGTGCGCCGCAGCGTGCGGCTCCGAATCCGGCGTGAAAGCGTCGTGATCAGACATCGAGAAACTCCTGCACCGAGCGAAGGGCGTTGTGGTAGTGTACGCGGGCCGACCCCTCCGTGGTCCCCGCGATCCGGGCGATCTCCTTGTACGCGCGGCCGTCGACCACCCGCAAGAGGAAGACTTCCCGCTGCGTGGGGGTGAGGCGCTCGACCGCCGCCCGCAGGCGGCCGTGCGTCTCGCCCGCGACGAGGTCGTCGAGCGCCGTGTGCGCCGCCGCGACGTCGACGTCCTCTGGCGCGTCCACCTCGTGACGCGACCGCCGCCCGCCGGCGCGTCTGCGGTCGAGCACGAGGCGGCGCGCGATCGTGAACAGCCACGTGCGCAACGAGCTGTCCGCCCGGAACCCGTCCAGCGCCTGAAACGCGCGGACGAAGGTGTCCTGGACGACTTCCTCCGCCTCCGCGCGGGCGCCGAGGCTCGCCGCGTAGCGCGCGAGTGCCGGCGCGTGCCGCTCGACGAGCGCCGTCGCGGCGCGTTCGTCGCCGCTCCGCCAGCGGGCGAGCAGCGCGTCGTCGAGTGCGTCGTCGGTATGATCGTCGACCAGAGGGGCAGAACTCACGATGGGCATCCGGCGAGGTAGACGCGGGCCGGCCTCGAATGTTAAGCATCGCCGTCGGGCGCACGGCGGCGCCGCGGTGCTCAACGCGCCACCGGGTTACGCCGTAAGCCGCCCGACGTCACGGCCCGCCATCCGACCCACCACGCCCCATGACTCGCCCCCGCGCCGCCCGCCGCGCCGTGTGCTTGCTCGCTCCGTGCGTCGTCGCGTGCCTCGTCGGCCCGCGCGTTCGCGCGCAGCCGCCGAGCGCGCCCGCTCCCGGGACTCCTCCCGGCCCAACGTCCGCCGCGGCCACCACCGGACCGCTCGGCAACGCCGCGTCGACGCCGGGCAACGCGGTCAACCGGAACGCGCCCGGACGGGGCGGGGTCTCCGTCCCCCTCGCCGACCCGTTCCCGAGCACGTACCGCCCGGTGCCGTCCGGGGCGACCGTCATCCGGAACGTGACGTTGCTGACCGCCGCCGGGCCGACGATCCGCAACGGCGCGATCCTGCTTCGCGACGGCAAGATCGTCAGCGTCGGGACGAACGTCGACGCGCCGCCCGGCGCGGCGGTGATCGACGGCGCGGGCAAGTACGTGACGCCAGGGATCATCGACGTCCACTCGCACCTCGGCGTGTACGCGGCGCCGGGGGGGGACGCGCTCTCGGATGGCAACGAGGCAACGAATCCGACGACGCCGTACGTGTGGGCCGAGCATTCGGTCTGGCCGCAGGACCCGCAGTTCCCCCGCAACCTCGCCGGCGGTGTCACGACCCTGCAGGTGCTCCCCGGGTCGGCCAACCTGATCGGCGGCCGGAGCGTCGTTCTCAAGGTCGTGCCGTCGCGCACGGTGCAGGGGATGAAGTTCCCGGGCGCGAAGTACGGGCTCAAGATGGCGTGCGGCGAGAACCCGAAGCGGGTCTACGAGAACCGCGGCCCGAGCACGCGGATGGGGAACGTCGCGGGGTACCGGACCGCGTGGATCCTGGCCGAGGCGTACCGCCGGCGTTGGGACGCCTGGCTCGCCGGCAACCGGCAGGGCGAACCGCCGACGCGCGATCTCGGCCTCGAGACGCTCGCCGAGGTGCTGCGCGGCAACATCCTCGTCCACAACCATTGTTACCGGGCCGACGAGATGGCGCAGATGATGGACATCGCGCGCGAGTTCGGCTACAAGATCCGCGCGTTCCACCACGGCGTCGAGGCGTACAAGATCGCCGACCTGCTCGCGCGCGACTCCGTCGCCGGCGCGCTCTGGGCGGACTGGGGCGCGTTCAAGATGGAAGCGATGGACGCCGTGCGCGCGAACCTCGCGCTCGTCAACCAGGCGGGCGCGCGGGCGATCGTCCACTCGGACGACCCGTCCGGTTCGCAGCGCCTGAACCAGGAAGCGGCGAAGGCGATCGCCGCCGGGCGCGCGGTCGGCATCGACGTCTCGGAAGACCAGGCCGTCCGCTGGCTCACGATCAACGCCGCGTGGGCGTTAGGCCTCGACGACCGGATCGGGTCGCTCGAGCCGGGCAAGAACGCCGACGTCGTGCTCTGGTCGGGCGACCCGTTCTCGGTCTACACGCGCGCCGAGAAGGTGTGGGTCGACGGCGCCATGCTGTACGACCGCGCGGACCCGCGGCGGCAGTGGCGGACCGACTTCGAGTTAGGCTTCGTCGCGCCTCCGACGCCGGTCGGCGGCGCGGCGGGCGGCGCGCCCGCCCGGGCGCCGTCCTCCATCCCGTCCACCGGAGGGCCGCGTTGATGCGCCGCGTCAATCCTTGGCATCTCGCGCGGGCGATCGTCGCGGCGCTATCGCTCGGCGCCGTCGTCCGCTCGGCCGACGCGCAGGCGATCGCGCTCGTGGGCGGGACCGTGTACCCGGTCTCCGGCCCGAAGATCGAGCGCGGTACCGTGGTGCTCCGCGACGGGCGAGTCGTTGCGGTCGGCCGCGACGTCGCGATCCCGGCGGACGCGCGGCGGATCGACGTGACCGGGCGCGTCGTCACGCCGGGGTTCGTGAACGCGGGCACGCAGCTCGGCGTGGTGGAGATCGGCGCCGTGCGCGACACGCGCGACGCGAGCGCGCGCGGCCGCGACGCGATCGCCGCCGCGTTCGCCGTCTGGGAGGGCTTCAACCCGGCGTCCGAGTTGATCCAGCCCGCGCGGAACGAGGGCGTCACGACGGCGATCGTCGTCCCGAACGGCGGCCTCGTCTCCGGCCAGGCCGCGGTCGTGCACCTCGACGGGAGAACCGCGAGCGACGCGCTGCTGCGCCCGTCCGCGGCGATGGTCGCACAGGTCGGGGACGCGCGCTCGGCGGCCGTAGGCGCCCGCGGCGAGTTGATCGGCCGGCTTCGCGAGTTGCTCGTCGACGCGCGCGCGTACGGCCGCTCGCGGGCGGCGTACGAGCGGAATCAGACGCGCACATACACGGCCTCCCGCGCGGACCTCGAGGCGCTCCAGCCGGTACTGGCGGGGCGCCTCCCGATGCTCGTCGCGGCGGACCGTGCGGCCGACATCGACGCCGCGCTCCGGCTGCGGCGCGAGTTCGGCTTTCGCCTCATGATCCTCGGCGGCGCGGAGGCGTGGGAGTTGGCCGACCGGTTGGCGGCCGATCGCGTGCCGGTCGTGACGGGCGCGATGAACAACATCCCGGCGGACTTCGCGTCGTTAGGCCAGCGGCAGGAGAACGCGGCCCTACTGACCAACGCCGGCGTGCCGGTCGCGCTCATCGGCAACGCGGGCGGGGGCGACGAGGAGTCGTTCAACGTCCGGAACGTCCGCTTCGAGGCCGGCAACGCCGTCGCGTACGGGATGCGCTACGACGCGGCGCTCCGGGCGGTGACCCTCACCCCGGCCGAACTGTTCGGCGTCGCGGACCGCGTCGGCTCGCTCGCGCCCGGGCGGGACGCCGACGTGGTCGTCTGGAGCGGGGACCCGTTCGAGTTCGCGACGCGCGCGGAGCACGTCTTTATCCGCGGGCGGGAGGTGACCGGGGACTCGCGGCAGGACGAACTGGCGCGGCGGTACCGCACGCTCCCGCCGGCCTACACGACGCCGTGACTCGGCGACCCGCCAAACGCGAAGAGCCCCCGCCGTACTCGGCGGGGGCTCTTCTTCGTGCGTGAGGACGAGCGTTAGGCCGTCGCCGCCTGCGCGTCGCCCGCCGGCCGCGCGATCGACGCCGCGGCGGGCTCGGCCGCCGGGTAGACGCTGACCTTGAGTTGCGACTTGCTGCGGTGCTCGAACTTCACGACCCCGTCGATGAGCGAGTAAATCGTGTAGTCGCGCCCGAGGCCGACGTTGCGGCCGGGGTGCCACTTGGTGCCGCACTGGCGGACGATGATGTTGCCCGCGACGACCTGCTCGCCGCCGAACTTCTTGATGCCGCGGTACTGCGGGTTCGAGTCGCGGCCGTTGCGCGTCGAGCCGACGCCCTTCTTGTGTGCCATTGCCGATTCTCCGTCGCGTGAGCCGAGCGTGGGTGTTAGCCGAGGTCGATGGCCTTGAAGCGGACCTCGGTGTACCCCTGCCGATGGCCCTGCTTGCGCGCGTAGTTCTTGCGGCGCTTGAACTTGAAGACGACGATCTTGTCGCCGCGGCCGTGCTTGACGATTTCCGCCGTGACCTTCGCGCCGGCGAGCGTGGGCACGCCCGCGCGCACCGCGCCGTCGACCGAGCCGAGCAGCACTTCGTTGAACTCGATCTCGGTCCCCGTCTCGCCGACGAGTGAGGGGATCCGGAGCGTCTTGCCCGGTTCGGCGCGGAACTGCTTGCCGCCGGTGCGGATGATGGCGTAGTTCATGAGCGGATGAGGAGCGGTCGTGAAGAGCTTAGGACTATACGGCGCCACGACTTACGAGTCAAGCGCGGGTCACGCGACGGCGTAGCGTTCGGTGACGTCCCGCTGCTCCGCCCCGCGGACGACGAGCTTGAACTCGTCGGGACGGAGGAGCGGGTCGTCGCGCATCTCAAGGTCGAACCCGACCGCGCGCTCCAGCTTGCCGACGAGGTCCTGCTCCTCGGTGAGCACGTGCAATGCGGTCTCGGGGTGCATGCGCACCTGAACCGCGTCGCGTCGACCGTCGGCCGCCATCCGGCGCACGGCGCGCTCGATCCGCCGAACGACGGTCTCGGGGGTGAAGATCCGCCCGGTCCCGCCGCACGTCGGGCACGGCGCCGTCATGCTCTGGAGGTGACTCTGCCGCACGCGCTGGCGGGTCATCTCGACGATGCCGAGTTCGCTCACGGCGTACGCCTTCGTGCGCGCGCGATCGCGGCCGAGCGCCTGCCGCAGCTCCTGCAGCACGCGGTCGCGGTTGGCCTGCGTCTCCATGTCGATGAAGTCGCAGACGATAATCCCACCGACGTCGCGCAACCGCAGCTGACGCGCGACCTCGCGCGCGGCCTCGAGGTTCGTCTTGAGGACGGTCTTCTCGGGGTCCTTCTTGCCAACGAAGCGCCCCGAGTTGACGTCGATCGAGACGAGCGCCTCGGTCGGCTCGACGATCAGGTACCCGCCCGAGGGGAGGTCGCAGCGGCGCTTGAACAGGTCGCGGATCTCGCGTTCGATCCCGAACGCGTCGAACAGCGGGACGGCGTCCTCGTGCAGTCGCACGCGGTCCGCGAGCTCGGGCGCGAACCCCTGGAGGTACTCGAGGATCTCGCCCTGCACGGCGCGCGAGTCGACGACGAGCGCGTCGACCTTGTCGCTGAACAGGTCGCGCACGAGCCCGCGCGCGAGGCTCGTCTCCTGGTGGATGAGTGCCGGCGCGCGCATGAAGCGGGTCTTCCGTTGGATCCGCTTCCACTGGTTGACGAGCGTCGTCAGCTCGCGGCCGAATGTCTCCGCCGAGGCTTCCTCGCTGACCGTGCGGACGATCACCCCGCCCGCGTCGGGCGGCAGCACCGCGCCGACGAGCTCCTTCAGCCGCCGCCGGTCTTCACGGTCGGTGATCTTGCGGCTGACGCCGACACGCGACGGGGCGTGCGGCATGTAGACGAGGAACCGACCGGCGAGCGAGACCTGCGCGGTGACCCGGGAGCCCTTCGTCGAGATCGGCTCCTTCGACACCTGGACGAGCAGTTCCTGCCCCTTCTTAAGCACGTCCTCGATCGGCGGCGCCTTCGCGCGCCCGGCGCGCCGGCGCGGCACGGCGTCGGGCTCGGCGCTTTCCTCTTCGTCGTCCTCGTCGTCGTCCGGGTCGGCGCCCTCGTCGAAGACGACGTCCGACGCGTGCAGGAACGCGCTCTTGTCGGTGCCGATGTTGACGAACGCCGCCTGGATGCCCGGCAGCACCGCCTCGACCTTGCCGAGGTAGACGTCGCCCACCATGCGGCGGCTTTCGGGCCGCTCGACGAGCAGCTCGACGAGCTGTCCGTCCTCGAGGATGGCGACGCGCATCTCGCGCGCGCCGGTGTTGATCAGGATCTCCCGCTTCACGTCTGCACTCCTCGCGTCGCCGCGCGCCTCAGAACCCGCGCCGCACGCGGAACGTCATCCACACGACGGCAAGCACGTAGCCGAGGCCGGCCTGCCACTCTCGATGATATAGGTAGAGCCGCGGGTCGAACCGCGGCGCCGGTGCGCGCTCTCCACCCCGCCACGGCGTGAGCCGCGGCACGAACATCGGCACTGCGCGCGCCCACGTGTCGTACGCGGCGCCGTGCAGCCCGCGCACGTGCTCGGCCTCGCGCCGCATCACGGGGCCGTACACGACCGCCCAGAACGCGGCGACGACGAACAGCAGCCACGGGCTCGCCATCACGGCGAAGCCGCACGCGATCAGAAAGCTGCCGACGTACAGCGGGTTCCGCGTGTGCGCGTACGGGCCGGTGGTCGCGAGGCGGCCGTTCTTGACGATGTGCCCCGCCGCCCACGCGCGCACGAGCACGCCCGCGAGGGCGATCGCGGCGCCGACGCCGAGCGTGGTCGGGTTGGGCCGCGCCAGCCACAAATAGAGCCCGCCGGCGACGAAGCCGAGGGGGACGCGCGCGCGCTGCAGCCACGACTTGCCCGGGCGCTCCGGCGCGCCCGCCACCTCGGTCAATTCCCGAGCTCCCGCAACAGGTGGCGCGCGATGACCAGACGCTGCACCTCGCTCGTCCCCTCGCCGATTTCGCAGATCTTGGCGTCGCGCATCATGCGCTCGACGGGGTAGTCCTTCGTGTAGCCGTAGCCGCCGTGCAGCTGGATCGCCTTGATCGTCGCGCGCATCGACAGCTCCGAGCAGAAGAGCTTCGCCATCGCCGCCTGCTTGCCGAACGGCTTGCCTTCCTGCGCGAGCTTCGTCGCCGAGTAGAGCAGGTGCCGCCCGGCCTCGATCTCGGTCGCCATGTCGGCGAGCGGGAACGAGACGCCCTGGAAGTTGACGATCGCCTGCCCGAACTGCTTCCGCTCCGACGTGTAGCGCAGCGACTGCTCGAACGCGCCCTCGGCCAGCCCGAGCGACAGCGCGGCGATGCCGATCCGGCCGGCGTCGAGTGTTTTCATGAAGTTGACGAAGCCGAGCCCTTCGGGGCCTAACAAGTTCTCGGCCGGGACTTCGACGTCCTCGAAGATCAGCTCGGCGGTGTCCGACGCGCGCCAGCCGAGCTTGTCCTCCTTCTTGCCGGCCCGGAAGCCCGCGAGCGGGGGGAGCGACGGGTCGTGGCCGACGCCGAGGTCGCGGACCTTGTCGAGGTCCGACGTCTCTTTCGTCAGGATGAACGAGCTGATGCCCCGCGTGCCGGCCGACGCGTCGGTGACCGCGGTGACGACGAACACCTCGCCGACGGACGCGTGCGTGATGAAGCGCTTCGAGCCGTTCAGCACGTAGTGCCCGTTCTTGCGCACCGCCGTCGTCCGCGTACCGCCGGCGTCGCTCCCCGCGTCCGGCTCGGTCAGGCCGAAGCCGCCGAGCACGCGCCCGCTCGCGAGCAGCGGGATGTAACGCGCGCGCTGGGCCTCGGTGCCGAAGTAGTAGATGGGCGAGGTGCCGAGCGTCGTGTGCGCGGAGATCGTGATCGCGTGTGACGCGTCGACCTTCGCCATTTCGTGGATCGCGATGATGTAGCTCGTCAGGTCGAACCCGGCGCCGCCGACGTCCTCGGGCCATGGGACGCCGAGGAGGCCGAGCTCGCCCATGCGCTTGACGTTCTCCCACGGGAACTGGGCGACGTCGTCATAATGGCCCGCGACGGGCGCGACCTCGCTCTCGGCGAAGCTGCGCACCATGTCGCGGACAGCGAGGTGTTGGTCGTTGAAGTACAGCGAGTCTTCCATGCGGGCTCGAATGGCGGAAGCCGCCGCGCGCGCGGCGGGGGAAAGCTCGTCAGCGTCGCGGCCGCACACCAGCACGCGTCGGCACGGATCGCCGCCGCGGGGCTGCGGGATCGGGCGTGGTACCCCGCTCTACACTTTGCGTAACAGCCGGACGTCGAACGAGAACGCGTGGCGCGCCGCGACGCTCACGCGACGCGCGTCGGCGTGCGTTGGGTCGAAGATCGCGCACCAGCTCCCGGCCGCGACCCCGGCGCCCGCGGGTTCGGCCCACACCGGCAGCACGGCAGTGGGCACGAGGAGCAGGGGCGGCCGGCGCTCGTCGGGTGTGGCGAGCCACGCATCGCCGACTGCCCGGCACGCGAGTGGCTGGGCGACGTCGCGCCACCCGTGCGGCAACTCGCGCCGCGGGGCGTCGTCCGCGGTGGGATCGTCCCAATGGGCCCACGTGCGCGGCTCGCCGAGCTCGGCGGGGACGTCGACGGCGAACGCCTGCAGGTCGAGCGGCAGCGTGTCGGGGTCGACGTGCGCGAGGACCTCGAGCGCGGCGAGCGGCAACTGCGACGCAAGGTAGACGGCGGCGCGGCCGGGCGACGTCCAGCGCCCGCCGAAGCGCCGCGCGCCCTCGCCGCTGAGTGGGTCGTAGCGCCCCGGCGCAATACGCCAGAGCCGCACGCCCGGCGGCCTCGGCTCGGCGGCGTCAGGCGAAGACGCCGTACGCGACGCGACCGAGCGCGTCTTCGACGAGCCGGGCGCCAGCGTCAGTGGTGCAGAGCGCGAGCGGGATCTCGCCGTCGAGCGCCCGGTGTGGGCGCCGGAGCCAGACGCTCGCGCGGCGGGCGGCTTCGCGCGAGGTCTCGCCAACGCGGTCGGCCGGGTCGCCGCCAAACGCCTCGAACGCGGCGGCGAGGACCTGCGCCACGCGCGCGAGGCGGTTCGACTCTTCGAGCGTCAGCCGCTGCCGGCGCGCGCGGCGTTTGGTGAGGGTCCGCCGGGGGATGATCAGCTCGTCGACCTCATCGGGTGTGAGGCCCCCGTCCGCGGGATCAACCGTCGTGATCCGGCTGACCATCGACACCGGGAACCCATTCGCGACCGCGCGGGCCAGATCGAGATCCGTCGTCAGCGACGCCGCGGCGGCGACCCCGCGCGGCTCGGCGAGTCGGGGTTCGTTCAGGAGGTCGATGAGGTGCGCCGCGGTCATGATCGGCAAGACGAAGGTGGCACGTGTGCGCAAATATATCGGCACGCGTGCCGCCGCCAAGCGTTCGACGAGGCCGGGTAGGGGCGGCCGTCGGTTTGCACCCGGAGCGATCCCGATTTCCACCCGCCTTCGATCTGGACGGAGCGCACCCGCATGGAGCAGCCCCTTTCGCGCGAACAGCACGGCATCGTGGACTGGACTTACATCCCGACCGTCGCCGGGTTACCGGCCGTGGTCGGGTTCGAGCGCGACGACGTACCGGCCCGCCTCGCGCGCCTGCTGAGCGGCGGCGTCCTCCTCTCGACGTTCTTCACGCGCGCGGAGTGGGGCGTCGTGCGCGTGATTCCGTTCCGGGCGCACCTGGCGATGGACGCGGCCGCGAGCGCGCTGGCCGTGGCCGCGCCGTGGCTGTTTGGGTTCGCGGACGACGAGCGGGCGCGGAACACGTTCGTCGCGGTCGGCCTCGCCGGACTGGTCGTTGGCGCGCTGACGCGACGCGAGGAGATGCCGCGGCGGCCGGCGGAGCGTTAGCCGACCGACGCTACGCCGCGTGGTCGTCCGGCGCGCCGGCGCGGACTGCCGCGAGGAACCGTTCGCCGTACTTCTCCAGCTTGGCCGGGCCGACGCCGCGGACGTCGCCTAACGCCGCGAGCGTGCGCGGGCGGCGGACCGCGAACTCCGCGAGCGTGCGGTCCGGGAAGACGACGTAGGCGGGCACCTTGTCGGCCCGGGCGATCTCGCCGCGCAGCGTCTTGAGGCGGCCGAGGAGCGCCTCGTCGGCCGCGCTGAGCACGACGTCGCCCACGGGCGCCGCCGCGGCCGGCGTCGCGCCGGACGTCGCACGACCGAACGCCGTGGGCGCCGACTCGCCGAACGTGGCCGCGGGCGAGCGTCGCCGACTGCGCGGCGCGGCGGGCGCCGCTTCGACCGTGTGCGTAATGCCCAAGCAGTTGTCGCAGCCCGCGCACTCGGCGCGCGCCGCCGGGTCGCCGAAGTAGCGGAGCACGAACTCGCGGCGGCAGCGCGTGTGGTACGCGTACTTCTGGACGGAATCGAGCTTCCCGAGTTCGCCGCGGCGGCGCCGGTCGAGGGCGGTCCAGTCGATGCGGAGGCCGGCGTTCGTCAAACGCGGGTCGGTCAGGCACAGACCGCCGCCGGCCCGTTCGACGTGCACGAACTGCCGTCCCTGGAGGGCCTCGAGGATCGGGAGCGCGCCCTGCCCACCCCCAAACCCCGGCGGCAGCGCGTCGAGTTCGACCGTCGCGCCGGTCTCGAGCTGCTTGCCCGCGGCGCGCCAGAGCGCACGGAGGAGCTCGAGTTCGGCCGGATCGGTCAGTTCGCGCTTGATGCGGTCCGGGGTGGCGAGGAGGCGCACCCAGACGCGCGACGGCGACTCCGACTCGGTGCGCAGTGCGCCGGCGGTCGTCAGCACGCGGATCGCGCTCTCGACGTCGCGCGAGCCCGCCTTGTCCGGTAGCGCGTTGGCGATGCGCGCCGGATCGACGGCGCCGAGCTGGCCGGCGCGGTCTGCCTGTCGGCGGAGCCGCTCGAAGACGCGTTCGACGAACGCGCGTTCCGGGTAGGCGCCCTTGATGAAGAACTCGTGCGTGAAGCGATCGGGGAACGAGTGCAGGAGAAAGACCTCACTCGGAAGCCCATCGCGTCCCGCGCGCCCGGCCTCTTGGTAGTACGCCTCGAGTGAGCCGGGCATCGCGTGGTGGACGACGACGCGCACGTTCGGCTTGTCGATGCCCATGCCGAAGGCGTTCGTCGCGACGATCGCGCGGACGTCCTCCTTCATGAACGCGTCCTGCACCTCCTGTCGGTGCGCGTCGTCGAGGCCGGCGTGGTAGCCGACGGCAGGCACGCGGGCGCGGGTCAGTACGCCGGTGACGCGCTCGACGGCCTTGCGGGTGGCGGCGTACACGATCGCAAGCCCCGGATTCTTATCGAGGACGTCGACGAGCGCCGCGTCTTTTTCCGCATCGTTCTTCACGCGGACGACGTGGTAGTGCAGGTTGGTGCGATCGAAGCCGGTGACGACGCGCTCGGGGTCGTCGAGCGCGAGCTGGGCCTCGATGTCGCGGCGGACCTCGGGCGTGGCCGTCGCCGTGAGGGCGATCGTCGTCGGGTCGCCGAGCCGCTCGCGCACGGCGCGCATGCGGAGATAGCTCGGTCGGAAGTCGTGGCCCCACTCGCTGATGCAGTGCGCTTCGTCGACCGCGAGTAGCGAAACTCCGATGTCGCGCAGGCGCTCCGCGGTGTTGCCGAAGTCGAAGCGTTCGGGCGCGACGTAGAGCAGCTTCAGATCGCCGCGCGCGGCGCGCTGGAAGCGTTCCGCCGCCTGCGCCGAGCTGAGCGTGCTGTTCACGAACGCCGCCGGGAGGCCGCGGGCGGTGAGCGCGTCGACCTGGTCCTTCATGAGCGAGATGAGCGGGCTCACGACGACGGTGAGTCTGGGCAGCAGAAGCGCCGGGACCTGATAGCAAAGCGACTTGCCTCCGCCCGTCGGCATGATCACGACCGCGTCGCGGCCGTCGAGGACGGCGGAGACGGCGCGCTCCTGCCCCGGCCGGAACGCCTCGTAGTGAAAGCGGGCGCGGAGGAGCGCGCGCGCGTCGTCGAGGGTCGGCGCGGTGGTCGGCCGGGCCGGCGTCAACGCGGTAGTCATGTCGCGCACGGTAGCACGAGCCGACGTGTCGGACGAGGGCAGAACGTTGCCGACCGGGCCGAACCGTTGCGCGGCTGGTTCACGCCCACGCCGCGCGATGAGCGACGCCGCGCGTCAGACGGCACGCGCGAAGTGGCCGCGGGTGAAGGCCGGGCCGACCGCGGCGCGCACGGCCGCGAGGTCGGGTCGTGCGGCGCTGGCCAGCGCGTCGAGTGCGCGCCGCGTCGCGCCGACCACGTCGCCGACCGGCGCGCCCGGGACATTGAAGACCAGCTGATACCCACGAATTCCTGCGCGCCAGAGCCGCGGCAGGTATTCGGAGCCGTCGACCGGGCGCGAGTGGAGCAGCCGGTTGCGGCAGGCCGAGTCGGTCGCGACCGCGAACGTGTACCCGTGCGGGTCGGTGATCGCGACGTTCGGGTGCTTCTGCACGCACAAGTCACGGCAGGTCGTCGGCGTGCGGTCGAACGCGGCCGAGAGCACGCAGTGCTCGATCGTCATCCCCTCCGGGCGGCCGTACAGGAACGCGTCGAATCCGGCGCCCTGCCACGGCGCGACGAGCTGCGCCATCTCGTCGACCGTGAGCTCGACGGACAGCGTGAGGCGCGACGCACCGAGTCCGAACAGCTCGGCCGCGGTATGCGCGTTGAAGACGTTGAGCGCGTAGTCGCCGACGACGTCGTGCCCCGCCCCGCCCAGTTCCGCGAGTAGCCCGAGGTGGCCCGTCAGCGCCGGAAGCCCGAGCGCGAGCCACTTGTCGACGACGCGGCGTTCCGAGGGCCGCACGATCGTCGGCGTGCGCAGGCGGAGGGCGACGCCCTCCGCGCGCAGGTCGTCCGCGAGCGCGCGCACGCGGGCGAGCGGCGGTGTGGGGTGACGCAGGAACGGATCGAGGACGACTTCGGTCGCGCCTGCCGCGGCGACGCTCCGCGCGTCGGCGAGGTCGTAGACGGACGCGCGCAGCGCGAACGGCGCGGCCGGCTCATTCCCGGTCGTCGGCGCGACGTACGCGTGCGCCCCGGTCGCGACGCTCCGCACCGCGTCGGCGATCCGTGCCTCGCGTTCTGCGAGGTCGGCCTGACGGGCCCAGTCGCGGCGCAGGGTCAGTTCGTCAGTTGCCGCCTGCCGCAGCCGGTTCAATTCGCTGAGCGGGAGGAACAGCCCGGGGGCGAGTCCGGCCGCGTCGAGCGACGCGAGCGCGAACGGCGTCTCGCCGAGTCGTCCGAGCTGTTCGCGGAGGACGCCGACGTCGAGCGCGCGCTTGCTCGCCGGGGCGAGGGGGAGCTCGCTGCGGACGGTGACTTCGTCCTCGCCGCTCACGAACACGGCCTTGAGCGGCGCGCCCGGACCGCCGAACACGCGGACGTCGAGTCGCGCCTTGCGCGCGCGGGCGTCGGCCGGGAGCGCGGCGTAGCTCGCCCGCGCGCGCTCGAGCAGCGCCGCGTGCGACGTCCGCACGACGCGCCAGCCGACGAGCGGCGCGCCGGAACCCGCGCCGAGCGCGCGTGCGCCGAGCGCCTGTCGCGTGAGCGAGCCGCGCGCGCCTAACGTTCGGACGGTGCCGACGGTGAACCCCGTGCTCGGCGCGGCAACGCCGGCCGGCGGCTCGAGCCCGACGCCGTCGCCGACGGCGAGCGGCTCGCGCACGTCGACGATCAGCTCACCGCGCTCGCGCCCGACGACCGTGCCGAGCGCGACGCCCGCGTTGTCCGGCTGTTCGCGCGTGATGTAGCCCCGGCCGGCGCGCCCGCCGTACATGCCCCCCGTGAACCCGCGGGAGAAGATCTGCACGAGCGGTTGCGTTTCGTCGATCGTCGGCGCCGCGGTCCAGCGCCCGTCGGCGAGGCGGTCGAGCCAGGCGCGGTACCCCTGCGTGACCGTAGCGACGTACTCCGGACGCTTCTTCCGGCCCTCGATCTTGAGGCACCCCACGCCGAGTTCTGCGAGCGCCGGCAGGTGATCGTGCGCGGCGAGGTCCTTGGCCGAGATGAGGTAGCCGCGGTCGAGTTCGGCGCCGGTCAGCACGTCGTCGAGCGTGTAATCCTTCCGGCAGGACTGGACGCACGCGCCGCGGTTCGCCGACCGCTCCGAAATCATCCCGGACATGAAGCACTGCCCGGAGTACGAGATACAGAGCGCGCCGTGGACGAACGTCTCCAGCCCGAGCTCCGGCACGGCCGCGCGGATCGCGCGCACGTCGTCGAGCGTGTTCTCGCGCGCGAGCACGACGCGCTCGACGCCGAGCCGCGTCATCACGGCGGCGCCGCTCGCGTCGTGCACGGTCATCTGCGTCGAGCCGTGCACCTCGAGTTGCGGGTAGACGCGCCGGATGAGGCGCACGATCCCGAGGTCCTGGACGATGGCGGCGTCGATCCCGCGGTCGACGCACTCGCCGAGGTACGTCAGCGCGTCCTCGAGCTCGGCCGGCTTGATGAGGACGTTGAACGTGAGATAGACCCGCACGCCGCGCGCATGGGCGATGGTACATGCCTGCTCGAGCTCGTCGAGCGTGAGCTGTGCCCCGTCGTCGCGTGCGTTGAAGCGCGACGCGCCGATGTAGACCGCGTCCGCACCGTTGGCGACGGCCGCGCGTACGGCCTCGAGCGTGCCAGCAGGCGCGAGGAGTTCCGGGATTCGATGCACGCTCATAACGTCGCAATCTATAACGACTTAGGACGCCGCGCGGGTCCAACGTCGCGCGACGGCCGGTCGCACGTCGCGCTCCCGGCTCGAAGCTCTACCCGAGGGGCCGCACCGAGTTCGCCGTCCTCGCCCGCGGTGCGGACCCGCGACCACGACGCGCCGCTAGCGCGCGGTGTCGTGTCCCTCCGCCCCGGGCGAACCCGCCGGACCGTCGTGCGCGTCGTGCGCGTCGTGCGCGTCGTGTGCCTCGTGCGCTCCGGGCGCGCCGTGGTCGTGGCCCTTTTCTTCGGCCGGGGCCGGGAGCGAGACCAACACCGCCGTGACCGCGAGCACGAGCACGCCGAGGGAAACCTCGCGCAACGACGCGCGTGCGAGGCGCGCGTCGCCGGACCCCGCGCTGAGCGCCGGCGTCGCGAACCGCCAGTTGTAGAAGCCGAACGCGGCGATGCTCGCGACGACGAGGAGCTTAACGTCGAGCGCCCAGCCGTAGGGCGTCGTCCAGAGCGCGTTCCACGCGCCGAGGTGTCGCCACGCCGTGAGGACACCCGTTAGGCCGAGCAGGGCGGACGACCCGAGGGCGAGCTTCGAGAACCGGCGGACGACCGCGTCGAGTCGGGATCCGCCGGGCCGGACATCCGGGTCGTGCCCGACCGCGTCGCCGCGCAACAGAAGCGGGAAATACGCTCCGACGAGCACGGCGAGGGTGCCGAGCCATAGCCCGCCCGCGAGGATGTGGAGCGGATTGATCAGCCGCGTCCACTGGCCGTTGAGCGCCGGGCCGAGCGCAAGCGCGAGGGCAGCGGCACCGGCGAGCCACCACCCAAACCGAACTCGCAGGCGCGCGAGGATGAACCCGACGAGAGTCGCCCCGAGGAGCGCGAGCGGAAGGACCGGCGACGGGCCGCCGTGCGGCGGCCCTCCGGGCCCGCCGGCCGCCGCGTGCTGCTCGGCCGCACGCCGCGCCGCTTCCAGGAGCAGTGCGCCGATCTGAACGAGCGACCCAACGATGCCGACCGTTGCCGCGCGTTGGAGCGCGCGCGTCGGCCACTCGGCGACGCGCGTCGCCGCCGCGGCGCGACTCGCGGCGAGATGCGGCGCGACCGCGCGCGCGCCGAGCGCGCCGTACAGCGCGAAATTCCCCAAGTATGTCACGAACTGGGCGCCAATCCCCGCCAGGTCGAGCGCGCCACCGTCAGACTGAAGTATCACGTGTGGTCTCTCCGGCGCGGGGCGACGAAACGCAGGACGACCGCGGCGGCCAGCAATGCGATCGCGACCCACCGCGGCCAGTCGACCCCCGACCGCAACGAGCCCGCGAAGAACACGGCTGCCATGACGGCGAGGCCGAGCTTCGCGCGTGTGACGGTATCCACGGTCCTTACACCTCGGCGAATGTCGGGATAGCGAGCCGGCCCGCCACGTCCGCGTCGACGTCGAGCACGAGCCGGAGCAGCGCGGTCGAGTACACCTTGCCCTGCGCGTCGGTCTTGAGCGAGAGCGTCCCGCCGCCGCCTAACGCGCCGTGGAGCAGGAAGTTGAGCGCGAGCAGGTTCGGCAGCTCGTAGCGCGCGACGTCGCCCGTGATCACGCCGCGGAAGTGTGCGGCGACGCGCTCGCGCGTGACCTGCGCCTCGAGCACCGGGTACCACTCCGGGCGAAGCGCGATCAGGCCGACGTTGGCAGTATCGCCCTTGTCGCCGGAGCGTGCGTGGGCGATGTCGAGCAGCCGGACGGGAACGGTCGCGCTCACGAGAGCACCTCCACGCGCGGCGTGACGACGCGCTTGTCGACGAGCGCCGGCCAGTACGCGACCACCTCTTCGACCTTCGGACGTCCGCCCGCAAACCCGGTCACGCTCGGCGGCCCGTTCAGCACGAGCGGCGCGATCTCGCGCGTGAAGCGCTCGACGGACGCGCGGTCGCCGCCGCGGACGCCGACGCGCAGCTGCACCTCGGCCAACTCGGGACTCGGCGCGCCGGCGAGCGGGCCGTGCGTTGCGTTCGCGCCGACGTACTCGGTGAGCACCTCGTCGAACGTGAGGCCGAGCCGGTCGAGGCGCTCGCGCAGGACGCGGTCGGCGACCTGCGCCTTTTCGTACGCGTCCGGCCACGCGTAGACGAGCGTGCCGACCGCCTTCCAGCCGCTCCGGTAGGCGATCGAGACCTTCAACTTGTCGGTCGCGGGGCGGCCGGCGATGCCGTACACGCGCACGCGGTCCGGGCCGACCTCGTCGAGGCGGATCGAGGTAAAGTCCGCGACGACGTCGGGCGTGATGTACGACCGTGGGTCGCCCATCTCGTAGACGAGCTGCTCGGCGACGGAGTGGAAGGACACGCGCCCGCCAGTCGCCGGGTGCTTGGTGATCACGAACGAGCCGTCGGCGGACGCCTCGGCGATCGGGTAGCCGACCTCGGCGAGGTCGGGAATGTCGCGCCAGTCGTAGAGGCAGTTGCCGCCCGAGCACTGCGCGCCGCACTCGAGGATGTGTCCCGCCACGATGCCGGCCGCGAGGCGGTCCCAGTCCTCCGCGCCCCAGCCGAACTCGTACCGGAGGGGCGCCATCGTGAGCGCGGTGTCGGTCGAGCGGCCGGTGACGACGACGTTCGCGCCGCGGCCTAACGCCTCGACGATCGGGGTCGAGCCGATGTACGCGTTGGCCGAGAGGACGCGGTCGCGCACGGCGTCGAGCGGCTCGCCGGTGTCCATGTTGCGCAGCTCGTGGCCGTCGCGGAGGAGTGCATCGAGCCGCGGCAGGAGGTCGTCGCCGGTGATCACGCCCACACGCAGCGCGCCCGCGGCGCCGTGACGACGGGCGACGTCGAGCACCGCGCGCGCGCAGCTCTCGGGGTTCACGCCGCCGGCGTTGGCGATGACGCGCACACCGCGCCCGGTCACCGCCGGGAGCACGCTTTCGATCGCGCCGAGGAAGTCGCGTGCGTAGCCCATCGCCGGGTCGCGTTCCTTCTGCTTCTGCAGAATGGACATGGTGACTTCGGCGAGGTAGTCGAGCATGAGATAGTCGACCGGGCCGCCCTCGACCTGCCGGCGCGGCGCGTCGAGCGCGTCGCCCCAGAAGCCCTGGCCGGAGGCGACGCGGACGACGCGGTCGGACGTGTTCGGAGTAGTCACGCGAGATAATGAAGCGTTGTCGTCCCGAGCGCAGCGAGGGCCCTAGCGTGCGTGGTGACGGGGTCGGTCACGGCGCGTGCGGCATACCCCGTCGCCTCGGACAGCAGGTCCCACGCTGCGCTCGGGACGACATGCGCGATTTCGTGCCCGTTCCACCCCGTGCGCTCCCTCACACGCCCGCCGGGAGCACGAACGCGCCGAGGTGCGGCCCCGGATTCTGTAGTGCGGCGCGTAGCGCGAGCGCGAGCGTCGCGCGCGTGTCCTCCGGCGCGACGATCGCGTCGACGAACCCGCGCGCCGCGGCGTACCGCGCGTCGAGCTGGTGCTCGTAGTCCGCGCGCATCTCGTCAACGGCCGCGGCGACGTCGGGCCCGACCGGCTGGCCCGCGGCGCGCGCCTTCTCGATCGCGGGGCCGTGGACCGCCTGCACCGCGCTCTCCCCTTCCATCACGCCCATGCGCCCGGTCGGCCACGAGAAGATGAAGTCGGGGTCGAAGCCCTGCCCCGCCATCGCGTAGTAGCCCGCACCGGACGCGTGGTTGACCGTGAGCACGATCTTTGGGACGCGCGCCGTCGCCATCGCCTCGACAAAGCGCGCGCCCGAGCGGATGATGCCCTCGTGCTCCGCGTCCGGTCCGACCATGAACCCCGACACGTCCTGCACGAAGAGCAGCGGGATCCCCTGCCGGTCGCAGCGGTCGATGAAGTACGCCACCTTCTCCGCGCTTTCGGCATACAGGATCCCGCCGAAGCGGGGGCGCTCGCCCGAGCGACCCTTGATGAGCCCGCGCTGGTTCGCGATCACGCCGACTGCGATCCCGTCCACCCGCGCGTCGGCGCAGATGATCTCGCGCGCGAGGTTCTGCTGGAACTCGTCGAACTCGCCCGCGTCGACGACCGCTCGCAGCACGTCGTGCATGTCGTACGACATCCGGTGGTCCGCCGGGAGCACGTCGTACAGCGACTCGGGCGGGGCGGCCGGGTCGCGCGCCGGCGCAGGCGCGGCCGCCCCGCTCGCGACCGGGCGCGGCGCGGGCAGGCGCGCGACGAGGTCCCGCAGCTTGTCGAGGCACGCCTCGTCGCCGTCGACGGCGTAGTGCGCCACCCCCGAGCGCTCGGTGTGCGTGACCGCGCCGCCTAGCGTCTCGTTGTCGGTCGTCTGCCCGGTCGCGCCCTTCACGAGGTTCGCCCCGCCGAGCCCCATGAACGACGTGCCCTTCGTCATCACGATCACGTCGGAGAGCGCGGGCAGGTAGGCGCCCCCCGCGATGCACGGGCCCATCACGGCCGCGAGCTGCGGCACGCGCAGGTACCGGCGCATGATCGAGTTGTAGTAGAAGATGCGCGCCGCGCCGTACTGTCCGGGGAACACGCCGCCCTGATACGGCAGGTTGACGCCCGCGGAGTCGACGAGGTAGACGATGGGCACGCGGCAGCGCATCGCGATCTCCTGCGCGCGCAGGATCTTCTTGATCGTCTCCGGCCACCACGACCCGGCCTTCACCGTCGCGTCGTTCGCGACGACGACGACCTCGCGCCCGCGCACGACGCCGAGCCCGGTCACCACCCCGGCCGCGGGCGCCTCGCCGCCGTACTCGTCGTACGCGACGAGCAGGCCGACCTCGACGAACGGCGCGCCGGCGTCGCAGAGGCGCACGACGCGCTCGCGGGCCGTGAGCTTCCCCTGCTTGTGCTGCCGGGCGACCTTGTCGGGTCCGCCGCCATCGCGCAGCCCGGCCTCGAGCGCGCGCACCTCGTCCGTCAGCTGGCGCAGGCGCCCGGCCGGCCGCGGCGACGCGCCCGCCGGCGGCCTCGCCGCGGCCGTCACGCCCCGGCCTCGGTCGCCGCGCGCTCCCCCACGTCCTGCTCCGCCGCCTCGCGCGCGGCGAACCAGCGCTTGATGTAGTCGACCAGCGCGCCGGTCGGGGTGCCCGGGCCGAACAGCTCGCCGACGCCTAACACCTTGAGCCGCTCGACGTCCTCCTTCGGCATGATCCCGCCGCCGGTGAGCAGCACGTCGTCGCGCCCCTCAGCGCGGAGCAACTCGAGCACGCGCGGGAAGAGGGTCATGTGCGCCCCGCTCAGGATCGACAGCCCGACGACGTCAACGTCCTCCTGCACCGCGGCGGTGGCGATCATCTCGGGCGTCTGGTGCAGCCCGGTGTAGATGACCTCCATGCCCGCGTCGCGCAGCGCGGCCGCGACGACCTTCGCGCCGCGGTCGTGGCCGTCGAGACCGGGCTTCGCAACGAGTACTCGGATGGGGCGCGTCATAGCCGGCGCAAGTTACCCGGCGTGCTCGCGCCGGGCCACGAGGAGCATCTCCGACGACCGCCGCCGGAGCGGCCGCTCGCGCCAGCCGTCGTACGCCGCCTCGACGATGAGTCCGGCCGCCGCGCACAGCTCGGCGAGGCGCGTCGCCGTGTACAGCCGGATGCGGTGCTCGCGCTCGCCCCCGCCGTCCGGACCCTGCCACGTCGTGCGCACCGTGAGCACGCCCGACAGCGCGTCGAACGAGCGCTCGTGCCCGATCATCGTCCCCGTCTCGGAGCGCCACCAGTCGCGGTCCAGGAAGCGCGCCATGACGCCGTCGCGGCTCCCGCCGTGCCACACGAGCAGGCCGCCGGGCTTGAGCACGCGCGCGAACTCGGCCACCACGCGCGCGTCGTCGTGCGGGTCGAGGAAGAAGCCGAAGGACGTAAAGAGGTTGAGCACCGCGTCAAAACAGCCCGTCCAGCGCACGGGCAGTCGGCGCATGTCGCCGCGCGTGTAGTGCAGCGTCCGCCCGGTGCCTCGCGCCTTCGCCCGTGCGAGAAGTTCCGCCGAGTAGTCCAGCCCGTCGACGTCATAGCCGGCCGCGGCGAGGAGGTGCGCGTGTCGGCCCTGGCCGCACGGGCAGTCGAGGACGCGTGCGCCGGCGGGAAGTTGGAGAAGGTCGACCAGGCGCGCGACCTCGCGCCGGTCCCGCGCCTCGGTGAAGAGCGGTTCGTACTCGGTGAGGTAGTGCGCGTCGAAGTACGTCGCCCACCAGTCGGCGGCGCCCGGGGGCTTGGGCGACCGGTTCAGAAGAAGACCGGCTCGCGATACGCCCCGAACACGTCCTCCAACGCCGCGCGGATCTCGTAGAGCGTGCAGTACGCCCGCGCGCAGTCGAGGATCAGCGGCACGACGTTGGTCGTCCCGCGCGCCGCCTCGCGCAGTGCTTCCAATCGCTGCGCGACGAGCGCGTTGTCGCGCGTCGCGCGCATTTCGGCCATGCGCGCGCGCTGCTCGCGCTCGGCGTCCTCGCCGATCCTGAGCAGCGGAATCCCGAGTTCGGGCTCGTCGGTCACGAACGCGTTGACGCCGACGATCAGCTTGCGCCGCTGCTCGAACTCCCACTGCTGCCGCGCCGCGCTCTCCGCGATACGACGCTGGAACCACCCGGCCTCGAGCCCCGCGACCACCCCGCCCTGCGCCTCGATCTCCGCGGACAACCGCTCGGCGTCCGCCTCGAGCGCGTCCGTGAGCGCCTCCACGTAGTGCGACCCGCCGAGCGGGTCGATGACGTTGGGCACGCCGGTCTCGTAGGCGAGGATCTGCTGCGTGCGGAGTGCGACCTGCACGGCCTGCTCGGTCGGCAGCGCGAGCGTCTCGTCCATCGAGTTCGTGTGCAGCGACTGCGTCCCGCCGAGCACGGCCGCGAGCCCCTGGTACGCGACGCGCACGACGTTGTTCATCGGCTGCGGCGCGGTGAGCGTGACGCCCGCGGTCTGCGCGTGGAACCGCAGCATCCACGAGCGCGGGTCCTTTGCGCCGTAGACGTCGCGCATGCGGCGCGCCCAGATGCGCCGCGCCGCGCGGAGCTTCGCGACCTCCTCGAACAGATCGTTGTGCACGTCCCAGAAGAACGACAGGCGCGGCGCGAAGTCGTCGACGTTCAGGCCGCGCGCGACGCCACGCTCGACGTAGGTGAACCCGTCGGCGAGCGTGAACGCGAGCTCCTGCGCCGCCGTGCTCCCGGCCTCGCGGATGTGGTAGCCCGAGATCGAGATCGTGTTCCACTTCGGCGTGTTGGCCGAGCACCACTCGAACATGTCGACGATCAGGCGTAGCGCGGGCTCGATCGGGAAGCACCACGCGTGCTGCGCCATGTACTCCTTGAGGATGTCGTTCTGGACCGTCCCCTGGATCCGCGCGAGCGGCACCCCCTGCTTCTCGGCCGCGGCGGCGTAGAAGCAGAAAAGGATGATTGCCGGGCCGTTGATGGTCATCGACGTGGAGACCCGGCCTAACGGGATCCCGTCCATGAGCGTCTCCATGTCGGCGAGCGAGGAGATCGCCACGCCGCACTTCCCCACCTCGCCCTCAGAGCGCGGGTGGTCGGAGTCGTAGCCCATCAACGTCGGGAAGTCGAAGGCGACCGAGAGCCCCGTCTGCCCCTGCGAGAGCAGGAACTTGAACCGCTCGTTGGTCTCGCGGGCGGTCGAGAAGCCCGCGAACTGCCGCATCGTCCACAGCTTGCCGCGGTAGCCGGTCGGGTGGATGCCGCGCGTGAATGGGTATACGCCGGGCACCTCGACGTCCACGCGCTCCCCGGTGTCGAGCGCGGTGTAGAGCGGCGCGACCTCGTCGGCGGAGTTCGTATACGCGACGTCGCGCACCGCACCCTCGTCATAGCGGGCGCGCCACGCCGCGACCTCCGCGCGCAACCGGGCGATCTCGTCGTCGCGGTCGCGGATCTCCTGCTCGAGTTCTTGCGCTGTCGCCATGGTCGAGGTCTCCGGGTCAGGCGCCGCCGCGCGGCGGGCCGCCGATCAATGCGCCGCTGCGGGCGACCAGCGCGTCGGCGACCGCGAACGGCGTCGTCTCGCCGGCCTGCACGGCCGGCAGCTGCGAGTCGAGCCACGCATTTGTGCCAGCATCGTTCCACAGCCGCCGGCGCAACGTTGCTTCCGTGATCTCGACGACGCGCTCGCGGAGCCGCGCCCGCCGACGCTCCGCAAGTTGGCCGCTGGCTTCAAGATAGCGCCGGTGACGGTCGAGCGCGTCGAGCACCTCGTCGACGCCCTCGCCCTTGGACGCGACGCTCCGGAGCACCGGGGGCGTCCACGTCCCCTCCTGCTCGCCCGCTGCCGCGCGCCGGGCGCCGCGCGCCGGGTTCAGGAGGTCGCGCACGTGGTCGCGATGCGCGGGGTCGTCCGCCAGCCCCGCGAGGTCCACGCCGTGGTGCGCCGGCGTCGCGCCCGTCCCGCCGCGGCGCAGGCCGAGCATCAGCTCGATGTCGTTGCGCAGCCGGTCGGCGCCGGGGCGGTCCGCCTTGTTGACGCAGAACACGTCGGCGATCTCCATCACGCCGGCCTTGAGCGTCTGGATCGAGTCGCCGCTCTCGGGCACGAGCACGACGAGCGTCGTGTCCGCCGCGCGCGAGACGTCGAGTTCGC
The DNA here is from genome assembly GCA_019973575.1 of Gemmatimonadetes bacterium T265. Lineage (NCBI taxonomy): Bacteria > Pseudomonadati > Gemmatimonadota > Gemmatimonadetes bacterium T265. The sequence continues at coordinate 1,230,529 of BPUI01000002.1, read as the reverse complement.
TCTGGCCCACGCCGACTGTTTCGAGCAGGACGACGTCGAACCCCGCGCCGTCGAGCACGTCGCACACCTCGCGCGCCGCGCTCGACAGCCCGCCTAACGATCCGCGCGTCGCGAGCGAGCGGATGAACACGCCCGGGTCGAGTGCGACCGCCTCCATGCGCACGCGGTCGCCGAGCAGCGCGCCGCCGGTGAACGGGGACGTCGGGTCGACCGCGACGATGCCGACGCGCTTGCCGCGCGCCCGCAGCGCGCGCGCGAGCGCCGTCGTGAGCGTGCTCTTGCCCGCGCCGGGCGGCCCCGTGATCCCGATCCGCTCCGCGCGGCCGAGCCGCGGGTGCAACGCGCCGAGCAGCCGGTCGAACCCCGGCCGGTGATTCTCGACGATGCTGACGGCGCGGGCGACCGCCGCGGCGCGACCCGCGTCGATGTCGGCGAGGACGCGGCCGATCGGGTCAGCGCGGGGGGCGATCGGGTCCGCACGCGGCACGGACGGCGCGGCGGTCGCGGGGGGCGACGACATGTGCCGGAAGCTAACCGGCAGGCCGCGGCGGCCGCGCCGCGACCCGGTCACACGGTTAGACCTCCGCGGCTAGACGTCCACAGCCGGCGTGCCGGCCTCCGCGGGGCCGGGCTCGTCGTGCTCGTCGCGGATGTCGCCGACGAGCTCCTCGAGCAAGTCTTCGAGCGTGACGACACCAAGGGTCGCCCCGGCGTCGTCGCGCACGACCGCGAGCTGTAGGCCGGCGCGGAGCATGCGCGTGAGCAACTCCGTACACGCGAGTCGTGGCGCGGCGGAGAACACGGGGTGCACGGTCGGCGCGCCCTCACCACCAGTCTGCAGCACGTCGAACGCGAGCACGACGCCAACGATCTGGTCGAGTGATCCCCGGTAGACCGGGACGCGACTGTAGCCGGACGCCGCGACGGCGCGGGCGAGCTCGCGCGCAGGAACGTCGGCATCGAGCGCGAACACCTGCGCCCGCGGCGTCATCACGTCCCCGACGCATTTCTCGCCGAACTGCACGACGCCGCTGATGATCGCCAGTTCGGACGCCTCGCCGACGCCTTCGAGCTGCCCCTCCCGGAGCAGGTCCTCGAGGTCGCTGTGCGCGGACGGCTCCGGTGCGCTCGCGTCCCGCTCCGGCGCGAGGCGAGCGCCGGCGGTCCGCGCGGCGAGGACGCGCACCGGCGCGAGCACGACGTCCGCCGCCCGGAGCGCCGGCAGTCCGATCGGCACGACTCGGGTCGGGAACCGCCGCGCGAGGCCGCGCGGGATCGCGACGCCGAGCACGCAGAGCGCCGTAATTACCCCGACGATCCAGAGCGACGACGCGAGGGCGGCGCCGGCGGTACCCGCGAGCGCGCCCGCCGTGAACGCGGCCAGCGCGGTTGCGCCGCCTGCGGCCGCGTGCAGCGTCTGCGGGCGCGAGAGGTACCGTTCCGCTAATATGACGCCCGCAGGCCGTCGCTCGACGAGGTGGCGCAGCCAGATGCGGCTCACCGCACGTAGCGAGAACGCGCCCGCGGTATACAGCGCGGTGACGGCGACGCAGATCGCGACGACGACGCCCGTCACGCGTTCGGTCCTCCGATCGTCCGCGCGGCGTCGGCGGCGGTCCCCGCGTCGGCGCTCGCGACGGGCTCCTCACGCCGCTCGAAGTACACGCGCTGGATGCGGCGGCGCACGACCCGCTCGACCACCACGCGGAAGGGACCGATCGTGAGCCGCTCGCCGTTGCGCGGCACGCGCCCCAACAGCTCGTACACGAGCCCGCCGACGGTCGAGACCTCGTCATGTTCGATCGGGTGGCCGAGCACCTCCGAGAGTTCGGCGAGCGTGAGCCGCGCCGAGACCCAGAACCTGTCGGCCCCTTCGGATTCGACCGGCGGCGTTTCGTCGTCGCGCTCGTCGCGGATCTCGCCGACGATCTCCTCGAGCAGGTCCTCGATGGTGACGATGCCGGCGGTGCCGCCGTACTCGTCGACGACGACGGCGAAGTGGTTGCGCGACGTACGAAAGTCGCGGAGCTGGTCGTCGACGCGCTTCGTCGGCGGGATGAAGCTCGCCGTGCGGAGGAGCGCGTCCCAGTGCTCGGGCGGCTCGTCGGCGACGACGGCGGGCAGGAGGTCCTTCGCGTACAGCACGCCGACGACGTCGTCGATCGTCTCGTGGTAGACGGGGAGGCGCGAGTGCCGCGAACTCCGCACGCGCGCGACGACCTCGGACCAGGGCGCGTCGCGCGGCACGCCGACGACGTCGACGCGCGGGACCATGACGTCCGAGACGGGCGTGTCGGTGATCGTGAACGCGCCGGCGAGAAACGCGCGCTCGTCCGCGCCGACGTCCGCCTCCGCGGTGACGATCTCGCGGAACTGCTCGGCGGCCTCGTCCCGCGCGGCCGCGTCCACGTCGGCCGCGGGGAGGACGCGCGCGAACGCGTCGTCGAGCGCGTCGGTGAGCGCCGCCCACGGCGCGACGAGTGTGCGCGCGACGTCGGCGACGCGCCGCGCGCCCGCGTCGGCCGAGACGCGCGCGCGCGCCGCGGCGTCGCCGGCCTCGCGCCCGGCGAGCTCGATGTACGCGCTCAGGATGGCGCCCGCGGCGACAAGTAGCGCGAACGCCCCCGTATCGAGTTGCGCGTCGACCCCGCCTCTCGCGATCGCCGCGCCACTCGCGGTGTGCGCGGCGAGGCGAGCGACGCCGAGCGCGCCGTACCGACGCTCGTCGCGCTCGGGGCGACTACCGGGCGACGCGTCGCCGTGCACGTGCCGGAGCACGGCGAGCGCCCGCGCGCACGCGAACGCCGCAGCCAGCGCGAGCGCGCCGCACGCCAGCAGGACGAACGTCATGCGGGTGCGGGCTCGGGGCGGGCATAGAAACGCACGAGGTACCGTTCCTGCCGCCGCCACATGGCCGACGTCTCGCGCGAGCCGTCCTCCGGATGCGTGTAGCCGATCGCGTGCAGCGCGCCGTGGACGACGAGTCGGGCGAGCTCCTCGCGCGCGGGCCGCCCGAAGCGCGCGGCGTGCTCGCGCGCGACCTCCGGCGCGATGTAGACGTCTCCACCGACCGGTCCGCCCGGAACCGCCGCGAACTCGAACGTGATGATGTCCGTCGGACCGCGGTGGCCGAGGTGACGTCGGTTGAGCGTCGCGATCGCGTGGCGTGTCACGAACGTGTACGACAGCTCCGCGTGACGCACGCGTTCGGCGCGCACCACGTCGGCGGCGAGCGCCTTCACGCGCATCCGGGCGAGCGGAACACGCACGCCGACCGCGTTCACGTGCACCTCGACGCTCACGCGCGCTCGCCGGTGGCGGCCCGGGCCGCGCCGGGGGCACCCGTCGTGGTCGCGCCGTTGGTCGCGGCGCCGTTCGCGGCAGCCGTGCCGTTCGTCGACGTCACGGCGGCCGCTGCGCCGTCCGCCGCCGCGCCGTTCGTCGGCGGCGCGGCCGGGTAGTCGATGCGGCCGTGGTACATCCCGAGCAGGACACGCGCGAACGCGTCCTTCACCGTCTCGAGTTGACCGAGCGTCAGCGGCGCGTCGCGCAGCTGCCCCTGCTCGAGTCGCTGCTGCACGATCCGCTCGACGACCTCCCGGATGCGGTCGGGCGAGGGTTCGGGGAGCGCGCGGGCCGCGGCCTCGACGCCGTCGGCGAGCATGCAGATCGCCGTCTCGGGCGTGTTGGGCAGCGGGCCGCCGTAGGCGTACTCCGAGGTCGACGGGCTCGCGTCGCCGCGCTCGCGCGCGCGCTCGTAGAAGTAGACGATGCGGTTGGTGCCGTGGTGCTGCGTGATGAACGCGCGCAGCGCGTTGGGCAGCTTGTACTCGTCGGCGAGGGCGAGCCCCTCGCGCACGTGTCCGCGGATGATCGCCGCGCTCGCCGATGGCTTGAGCTTGTCGTGCGGGTTGCGGCCGCGCCCCTGGTTTTCGACGAAGTACTGCGGCCGCTCCAGTTTCCCGATGTCGTGGTAGTACGTCCCGACGCGGCCGAGGAGTCCGTTCGCGCCGATCGCGTTCGCGGCGGCCTCGACGAGGTTCGCCATCGCGATCGTGTGGGCGAACGTGCCGGGCGCCTCGACGGCGAGGCGGCGGAGGAGCGGCCGGTTCAGGTCGGACCACTCGAGCAGCCGCAGGTACGTGTCGACGCCGGTGAAGTCCTCCGCGAGCGGCAGGAGCGCCATCCCGAGGACGACCGACGCGAGCCCGGCGGCCGCGCCGCCGAGCGCCGTGAACGCGACGGTCGTCCACGCCCAGCCGAGCGCGATCCCGAGCGTCGCCGCCGCCACCGCGTAGCTGGCCGCGACCACGAGCACCGGCATGTACGCCTGACTCCGCCGCCGTGCGGTGCGGACGCTCAGCGCGGCGGCGGCGCCGGCGACGAGGAAGACGAACGTCGCGTCGGTCCCGCGGAACGGCCCCTGCTCGCCTAACAACACGGCGAGGAGCGCGGCCGCGACGAGGCTGACCCGCGCGTCGAAGAGCGTGCTGAAGAGCATCGCCGCGAACGCGACGGGCACGAGCTCCGGGCGCGCGTCGCCCCAGTGTGCGACCGCGGCCGCGGCGAGCGCGACGAGGGCGAAGACGATCGCGAACAGCGCGACCGCGCGGAACGACGCATAGAGCGCCGGGCGGAACAGCCGCAGCGCGACGCCGACGACGACGATAAGGACGAGGTTGTGGAGCACCGACCCGAGCACCCGGCCGACCCGCGCGCCCGGCGCGCCGTCGACCTGCCGTTCCTGCGCGGCGCGGAGCGCGCGGAGTCGCTCGTACTCGTCGCGCCCGACCACCTCGCGCGCGCCGACGATCCGCTCGCCCGCGCGCACCGAGCCGCGGGTCGCGGGCACCGCGCGCGCGGCCGCGTCGCGGCGGCGCTCGGTCTCGCGTTGGTCGTAGGCGAGCGTCGGCGCGAAGCTCGCGCTCAGCAGCTTCGTGCGGAGCGTCGAGGCCGGGTCGGTCGCGGTCGGGCGCGCCGCGCGGGCGAGGAAGCTCGCGAACGTCAGGAGCGTGTCGACGTCCGCCGTCGCGACCGGGCCGGCCCCCCCTGCGGCGACGACCGCAATCGGCCCGCGCACGTCGCGGAGCGCGCTCGTTTCGACGACGCCCCGCGGCAGCCACTGCTCCAGCGCGAGCCGGGCGCTGTCGACCGCCGCGCGCCGCCTCCGCGGGTCGCGGGCGAGCGCGACCTCGGCCGGGGTCAGCCGCACGCCGTCCGGCAGCAACGCGCCCCGACCGGCGCCGAGCCCGGCGAGCGCTGTGTCGAGCGCCGTGTCGAGCGCCGCGAGCCGCGCGCGCGCCGTATCGACCGCCGCGGGGCGGCGCACGAACACCGGCGCGACCGCCGCGGCCGCGTCGGCCCGCTCGGCGGCGAGCGCGGCGGCCGGCGTCGGGATCGCGAACGCGAACGGCGCGATCACCGCCTCCGGCGCGACCGTGCCGACGTCATAGAGCGGCGTCAGGGCCGCGGGCGCGGTCGGAAAGAGCGCGTAGATCAGCGCCGCGAGCACGACGCCGAGCACGGCGCGCAGCGCGTGCCCGCGCAGGCGCTCGGCCGCGTCGGCCGGTGCGGCGTCGCCGTGCCCGACGCCCGACAACCCCCAGAGTCCCACAATCCGTCCTTCGCCTCTCGGGCGCGCGACGTCAGTCGCCCGCGTCGTCGGCGTACGCCTTGATGATCTCGCGGACCAGCCGGTGCCGCACCACGTCGGCCTCGCCGAAGTAGTGGAACGCGATCCCCTCGATGCCGTGCAGGATGCGCTCCACCTGCATCAGTCCCGAGTCCTCGCGCTTCGGGAGGTCGATCTGCGTCTTGTCGCCGGTGATGACGATCTTCGAGTTCACGCCGAGGCGCGTCAGGAACATCTTCATCTGCAGGTTGGTCGCGTTCTGCGCCTCGTCGAGGATGACGAACGCGTCGCCGAGCGTGCGGCCGCGCATGAAGGCGAGCGGCGCGATCTCGATCGTGCGCGTCTCGAGCGCCTTCTGCACGCGCTCCTGCGGCATCATTTCGTCGAGCGCGTCGTAGAGCGGGCGCAGGTACGGGTCGACCTTCGCCTGCATGTCGCCGGGGAGAAAGCCTAACGACTCGCCCGCCTCGACCGCGGGGCGCGCGAGCACGATGCGCCGCACGCGCTTACGCACGAGCGCGTCGACCGCCATCGCGACGGCGAGGTACGTCTTCCCGGTCCCCGCCGGCCCGATGCCGACCACGACGTCGTGCTCGGCGATCTTCCGCATGTACTCGGCCTGCCCGGGCGTTTTCGCCTGGATGACGCGGCGGACGCCCGGCAGCGCGAGGCGCCCGTCGGCCCCGCCCGAGCTGACGCCGTTCGGCCCCGCCCCGTTCCCGCCCGCGACCGCGCCGTCGCCCTCGCGCCCCGGGTCGAGGCTGATGCGCAGCACGTCGTCCGGCGTGAGCACGACGCCCTGACGGGTGATCTCGAGCATGCGCTGCGCGATCGCGGTCGCGCGCGCGACCCCGTCCGTGCTCCCGCCGAGCGTGAGCGTCTCGCCGCGGAGCGCGACGCGCGCGCCGGTGATCCGCGCCAGCTCGACGAGGTTCTGGTCGTTCACGCCGGCGAGGGTGAGCAGGTCGGTCCCCTCGGTGCTCAGGCGTTGCGTGACGCCGGCGTCCGCCGCGCGGTACAGGCCGTCGTCGCTCACCCGACGCCTCCCCCGGACGCGCCGACCGGAACGGCCGCGGTCAACTGCAAGTCGCGCAGCTCCTGGTCCGGCACCGCCGTCGGCGCGCCCTCGAACAGCGCGCGCGCCGCGGTCGTCTTCGGGAAGGCGATCACGTCCCGCAGCGAGGCCGCGCCCGACAGCAGCATCGCGATCCGGTCGAAGCCTAACGCAATGCCGCCGTGCGGGGGCGCGCCGCTGCGCAGCGCCTCGAGCAGGAACCCGAAGCGCGCCTCGGCGGTCTCGGCGTCGATCCCGAGCAGCGCGAGCGCCTGCTCCTGCTGCGCGGGGTCCGAGATGCGGATGCTCCCGCCGCCGAGTTCGGTCCCGTTGAGCACGACGTCGTACGCGCGCGCACGCGCGCGCCACGGCTCCGACGCGAGCAGCGGGAGATCCTCGGGCTGCGCGGACGTGAACGGGTGGTGCATCGCGGCGAGCGCCCCGGTCGCGGGGTCGCGCTCGAACATCGGAAAGTCCACGACCCAGAGCAGCTCGAGCGCGTCGTCGCGCACGAGGCCGAGCCGGCGCGCCACGTCCTGGCGGAGCCGGTCGAGCGCGGGGCTCGTCACGTGGTCCGGCCCGGGCACGACGACCGCCGCCGCGCCGTCCGTTAGACCGAGTTGGGCCGCCGCGTCCGCGCGGAGGAACTTCGCCGCCGAGCCTTCGAGCCGGCCGTCGACCTGCTTCAGGACGATCGCGTATGGCGCGCCCGCGCCCTTGGCGAGCGCGGTGAACTCGTCCTGCTCCTTGCGCGAGAAGCGCGCGCCGCCAGGCGCGACGAACGCGCGAAAGCGGCCGCCGGCCGCGAAGACGTCCGCCGCGCCCTTGAACTCCGTCCCGCGGAACACGTCGCTCACGTCGCGCAGCTCGAGCCCGTAACGCAGGTCGGGGCGGTCGACGCCGTAGCGCTCCATCGCGTCGGCGTACGTCATGCGGCGGAAGGGGGCCGAGATGGCGAGCCGCGCTTCGGCGAACAGCTCGACGAGCAGCCCCTCGGTGAGTGCGACGATGTCGTCCTGCTGGACGAACGACGCCTCGACGTCGATCTGCGTGAACTCCGGCTGGCGGTCGGCCCGGAGGTCCTCGTCGCGAAAGCAGCGCGCGATCTGGAAGTAGCGGTCGAAGCCGGCGACCATGAACAGCTGCTTGTAGAGCTGCGGGCTCTGCGGCAGCGCGTAGAACTCCCCCGCATGGACGCGGCTCGGCACCAGGTAGTCCCGCGCCCCTTCGGGCGTCGGTTTGGTGAGGATCGGCGTCTCGAGCTCCAAGAAGCTGTGCGCGCTCAGGTACCGCCGTGTCGCCTGCAGCAGGCGGTGGCGCAGGACGAGGTTGCGCTGCAACTCCGGGCGCCGCAGGTCGAGGTGCCGGTACCGCAGACGCAGCTCCTCGGCGGGCAGCTTTTCCGTCTTGCCGCGCGCGACCGGGATCGCCGGGGTCACCGACGGGCCGACGACCCGCAGCGATCGTACGCGCACCTCGACGTCGCCCGTTTCCATCTCCGGGTTGCGCCGATCGGCCGGGCGGAGCGCGACCTCACCCGATACTACCACGACGCTTTCGACGCCGACCGCAGCCGCCGCGGCGATCGTCTCGGCGTCGCTCCACGCTGGGTCGAACGAGAGCTGCGCGATGCCGCTCCGGTCGCGCAGATCGATGAACACGAGTGCGCCAAGGTCGCGGGCGCGGTGCACCCACCCACCGAGCGTGACCGTCGTGCCGGCGTCGGCGGCCCGGAGTGCGCCGCACGCGTGGGTGCGAATCGAAGTCGCGGGGAGAACCGCGGGCGAAGCGGGCGTACCTGAAGCGGGGTCGGACACGAAGGCGGACGAAGGGACCGGCCGCACGGCTCGCACCGCACGGAAGCATACAGGATCTTAACGAATTCCCCGGGGGGGAGGTAGACGAAGCGATGCCCGCTGCGGCGTGACCTGGCGCACGCAAGTTCCTGACTGGCTTAGATTTCCGTTCTGTGACGCTGACGCTGCCGACGCTCGATCCGCGCCCCCGCCGCGACCCCGCGCCGACGCTCCTCGACCTCGAGCCGGCGGACGCCGAGCGTGTGCTACGCGACGCAATGGCAGAGCTCGGTGAGCCCGCGTACCGCGCCGGCCAGGTGCTCCGGCGCCTCTGGCAGCGCGCGGCGCCGAGCTTCGACGCCATGTCCGAGCTCCCGGCCGCGTTGCGGAGCACGCTCGCCGAACGCTTCGAGCTGCCGCGCCTCGAACTCGCCGCGCGCCAGCGCTCGGCCGACGGCACGCAGAAGTTCCTCTTCCGGCTCGGCGATGGCCAGATGATCGAGACGGTCGCGATCCCGGACGGCGACCGCCTCACGCTCTGCATCTCGTCACAGGCCGGGTGCGCGCTCGCCTGCGCATTTTGCGCGACCGGCGCGATGGGTTTTCAGCGCAACCTGCGCCCGAGCGAGATCGCCGGCCAGGTCCGCGAGCTGGCGATGCTCGACGACGGCCTCATACGCACGACCAACATCGTGTTCATGGGGATGGGCGAGCCGCTGATGAACTGGGGCGCGGTCTCGCCGACGCTGACGATCCTCAACGACCCGCGCGGGTTCGGCATCGGCGCGCGGCACATCACAGTGTCCACCGTCGGCGTGCTCCCCGGCATCGTCGCGCTCGGCCAACGGCCCGAGCAGTTCCGCCTCGCGCTCTCGATCCACGCGCCCGACGACGAACTGCGCGGGTCGCTCATGCCCGTCAACATCAAGTATCCGCTCGCCGACGTCCTCGACGCGGCGCGCGCGTTCGACCGGAGGACGACGTTCGAGTACGTCATGCTCGGCGGCGTCAACGACGGACCCGAACACGCCCGGGCGCTCGGCGCCCTCGCCCGCGGGTGCCGCGCGTTCGTCAACCTGATCCCGCTCCACGCGGGCGGGGCGGGCGCGTTCGTCCCGACGCCGCCGGAGCAGATCCAGCGCTTCGCGCGGGCGGTGCGCGCGGCGGGCGTCGAGGTCGCCGTGCGACGCAGCCGCGGCACCGACATCGCCGCCGCGTGCGGCCAGCTACGGGTAGAACGGCTCGGCCGGCGGGCGCCACGCGCTGCCGACGAGCACCGTGAGGTCGAGGTAGAGTGAACTGTCGGGGCGCGACTCGACGTGTGCCCCGCCTAACGCGCGCCCCATGCGCCGCGCCCACTCCGGGTGGCCCGAGCGGTCGAGCACGAGCGACGTGTCGCGGAGCTGCGCCGTCGTCCCGACCTCGACGACGTCGTACCCGCGGTCGCGGAGCGCCTGCGTCGCCCGGCGCGCGAGTCCCCGCACGCGGGTCGCGTTAACGACCTGCACCTTCACGCGTACGCCGGCCGGCGCCCGCGCGAGCGAATCGTTGGTCGTGTCGGGCCCGCGCGCCGCGCCCGGGCCGGCCGGCGTCGCCGCCGGCGTGTGCCGGGCCCGGTACGCGCGGCCCCCCGCCCACGCGCCGCCGGCGAGCAGCGCGAGCACGACCGCGCCCAGCGCGACGCGGCGCGCGACGACCGCACGCCGCGTGGGCGGCGGCGGCTCGCCCGTGTCGACGGGCAGCGGCATCACGCCCATCGTTCGGCTCCCGAACTTCTCACGCGCCGTTGCTCAGCGGACCGCGTTCCAGAGCTCCACGGTCGGCGCGTAGAGCTGCTTCCCCTCGGCGAGCGACCACTGCAGACGCAGCCGCACGACCTGGCGGAACGTCCCGTCGAAGTCGTGCGGCACCTGCGCGGCGAGGTACGCCCGGTCGGTGACGAGGAACTTGCGCCCGGGCTCGAGGAAGTCGGCGAGGTAGAGCGCACGGCCCACGCGCCCCCACGTCGGCGAACCAAGCGTGTGCCAGCGCACCGCGTCGACGAGGTCGGCGCGCGATTCGCCGACGCGCGTGAGCATCGCCGCCGCGGCGGGGCCGTGCAGCAGGTCCACGGGCGCGGTGTCCGCGTCGGGGGCGCCGTCCTCGGTCGCGAGCGCGCGCAGCTCCGCCTCGGACGCGTCGCGGAGTGCGTCGTGGAGCAGGCCCGCGTCGCGCATCGTCCGCGCCTCCCCCGGGGTCGTCGCGACGCGGTCGGCCCACGCGTCGAGCAACGCCGTGACGCGGCCGATGTGCGCGCGGCGCTTCTCGGTCACCTGCGCCCACGCGGGCAACGTGGGCTTCTCGGCCGCAGGCTCGCTCACGCGACGGGTTCCGTTAGGCCAGTCCCGAAGCGCGGCTCGCCGAGGACGATCGTGTCCAGCAGGCGCGCGGGGCCGACGCGCGCCGCGACCATGACGAGCGTGCCGGGCGCGGCGTGCGCGACCGGTTCGAGCGTCGCCGGGTCGGTGATCGCGACGTAGTCCGCCGTGAGCCCGCCGCGGTCGGCCAGCTCGCGCGCGACGAGTGCCGCGAGCGCGGCCGAGTCGCGTTCGCCCGCCGCGAACGCGCGTTCCATCGTCGCGAGCGCGCCGGGGATCGCGCCCGCGCGCCGTCGCGCCTCGGCGTCGAGGTACACGTTGCGGCTCGAGCGCGCGAGGCCGTCCGCCTCGCGGGCCGTCGGCACGACGACGAGTTCGGATGCGACATCCAGGTCCTCGATCATCGCGCGCACGACGGCCACCTGCTGCGCATCCTTTTGCCCGAACACGGCGACGTCCGGCTGTACCAGGTGCAGCAGCTTCGCGACGACCGTCAGCACGCCGACGAAGTGCCCGGGGCGGACCGCACCTTCCCAACGATCGGCGATCGGCCCCGGGACGACGCGCACGCGCGGCTCGCGCGGATACAACGTCGCCGCGTCGGGCGTAAAGAGTACGTCCACGCCGCGCGCCGCCGCCTTCGCGGCGTCGCCGTCGGGGTCGCGGGGGTACCGGGCGAAGTCGTCGGTCGGCGCGAACTGGAGCGGGTTGACGAAGATGCTCATCACGACCACGTCCGCGCGGCGGCGCGCCTCGTCGACGAGCGCGAGGTGGCCGTCGTGCAGCGCGCCCATCGTCGGCACGAACGCGACGCGGCGCGCTCCCTCGGCACGCTGGGCGTTGCGCGCACCGTCGAGGGTCACGCGCAGCTCGCGCGTCGTCGTGACCGTCCGCACGCCGCCCGCGCGCCTAGAACGCGTGGTCGGCGTCGGGGTACGCGCGCCCGCGTACCTCCGCCGTAAAGCGCGCCACCGCGCCGCGCACGTCGCCGGCAACGTCGGCGTACCGCTTCACGAACTTCGGCTTGAACCCGTCGGTGAGGCCGAGCAGATCGGCGAGCACGAGCACCTGCCCGTCGCACGCGGCGCCCGCGCCGATGCCGATCGTCGGCACGGCGACGGCCGCGGTCACGCGCTCGGCGACGGCGGACGGCACCAACTCCAGCACGATCGAGAACGCGCCCGCCGCCTCCAACCGCTTCGCCTCGGCGACGATCCGGTCCGCGTCGTCGGCCTCGCGCCCCTGCACGCGGAAGCCGCCGAGCACGTTGACGCGCTGCGGCGTGAAGCCGAGGTGCCCCATCACGGGGATCCCCGCGCGCACGAGCGCGGCCACGGTGGCGGCCGTCTCCTCCGACCCGCCCTCGAGCTTCACGGCGTCGCAGCGCGTCTCCTGCATCACGCGCCCGGCGTTCAGCAGCGCGCGCTCGGTCGTCACCTCGTAGGTGAGGAACGGCATGTCGACGACGACGAGCGCGCGCGACACGCCGCGGCGCACGGCCGCGCCGTGGTGGATCATCACGTCGAGCGTCACGGGCAGCGTCGACTCGTAGCCCGCGACGACGTTGCCTAACGAATCGCCGACCAGCACCGCGTCGACGCCGCCCTCTTCGGACAGGCGCGCGAAGAGCGCGTCGTAGGCCGCCACGACGACGAGCGGCTCGGCGCGGCCCTTGGCAGCCGCGAACGCACGCGGCGTGAGCCGCTTCGGGGTGCCGCCCGCGGGCGCGACGTAGCTCACGCGGCCGCCCCGCACGCGGCGGCCGCGTCGAGCGCGGCCCGCCAGTCGACGCCGAGTTCGGCGAGTTCGCGCTGCCAGAAGTCGCGGTGCGCGAGCTCCGGATGCGGGACGTGGAGCGTCGGCGTCGCGAGCGCGCGCGTGCCGAAGAGAACGACGTCGATGTCCAGCGTGCGGGGCGCCCACCGCGCGGCGGGCGTGCGCACCCGGCCCGCGTCGCGCTCGATCGCCTGCGCGGCGGCGAGCAGCGCCTCCGGTTCGAGCGCCGTTTCGAGCCGCAGCATCTGGTTCAGATACGCGCCCTGCGGGACGTCGCCGAGCGGCGCGGTTTCTTCCACCGTCGAGGCGCCGGCGACGCGCGTGCGCGGCAGCGCCGCGAGCGCGGCGCGGGCCCGCGCGAGGTAGCCTCCGCGGTCGCCGAGGTTGGAGCCGAGCGCGACGTAGACGACCGCCGTCACGGGGCCGCCCCCCGAGTGTTAGGCGCGTCGGCGGCGCGCTCCACGCACACCTCCGCGTACGCGAGCGGGCCGCCGAGCGCGACGTGCGGCTTGCGGACGGCGACGCGCACGCGCGCCAGCGCCTCCCCGGCGAGCAGCCGCGCGGCGATCTCGCCGGCCGCGTCCTCCAGCCACTCGACCGGCCGCGACGCGACGTCGGCGACCACCGCGTAGACGCGCCGGTAGTCGAGCACGTCGCCCGCCGCGTACGCCGACGCCGGGCGCGCGCGCACGGCGGCGACGTCGACCTCCAACGGCTGCGCGAGCTCCCGCTCGTGCGGCAGCACGCCGACGCGCGTGTGAAAGCGCATGCCGACGAGCGACACCGTCTGCTCGTCGACGTGCCGGTCGTCGGTAAGGGGGGCGGTCACGGCGGGAACGTACGAACGGCCGGAGTCGCGGTCAACGCGCGCTCAGGCGGCCGGGCGCGCGGCCGCATCGATCGCCGCGCGCAGCGCCCGCGTGAGTGCGAGCGCGTCGTCGACGCTCGTGTCGGCCGCGCGCACGATCGCGCTGCCGACGACGACGCCGTCCGCGAGCCGCGCGACGGCCGCGGCCTGCTCGGGGCGCGAGATCCCGAACCCGACGCAGATCGGCAGCGCCGTCACACTCCGGAGCCGCGCGATCGTGTCGGGGAGCGACGCGGCCAGTTCGTTCTGCTCACCCGTGACGCCGAGCCGGCTGATGAGGTAGACGAACCCGCGTCCGTGCCGCGCGATGAGGCCCATGCGCGCGACGGGCGTGGTCGGCGCGACGAGGCGAACGAAGTCGAGTGGCCCGTCGCCGATCCACGCCTCGCGTTGTGGGTCCGCGCCGACGGGCAGGTCGGTCACGAGGACGCCCGACACGCCGGACGCGGCCGCGCGCGCGAGCACGTCGGGTCCCGCCGCGAGGAGCGGGTTGAGGTATGTGAACAGTACGACGGGCACGCGCAACGCCGCGCGCTCGAGGATCGCGAGTGCGCCCGCGAGGTCCACACCGTGCCCGAGCGCGACGCTCGAACTGTGCTGAATGACCGGACCGTCGGCGAGCGGCTCCGAAAAGGGTACGCCGAGTTCGATCACGTCCGCGCCCGCTGCTTCGAGCCCGCGCAGGAGCGCGACCGAGCGGTCCGGGTCGGGGTGCCCGGCGGTCGCGTAGCAGACGAGCGCGGCCCGGCCGTCGGCGCGCAGTCGGGCGAAGCGCTCGGCTATCGCGCCCGGCGCCGAGCGAATCGCGACCGCGTCCGCCGCGTTCGCAACCGCGACAGTCATTCGCCCGACTCTGGGTACGGCGGCAGCGGGCCGACGTCGGGCAGCGCGCCGAGCGCACTCACCTGCGACACGTCCTTGTCGCCGCGTCCACTCACGCAGATCAACACCGGCGCGTCGCTCGGCCACGTCCCGGCCTGGTCCGCGACCCAGGCGATGGCGTGCGACGTCTCGAGCGCCGGGATGATCCCTTCGAGCCGGCTCAGGAGCGTGAACCCGCGCAGCGCGGCCGCGTCAGTCACGGGCACGTAGCGCGCGCGCCCGCTATCGCGCAGGTACGCGTGTTCGGGGCCGACGCCCGGGTAATCGAGGCCGGCGGAGATCGAGTGCGCGTCGATCACCTGGCCGCGCGGGTCCTGCAACAGGTAGCTGAGCGCGCCATGCAGGACGCCCGGCGTGCCGCGCGCGAGCGAGGCGGCGTGGCGCGGGGTGTCGATCCCCTCCCCCGCGGCCTCGACGCCGACCAGTTCGACGTCCGCGTCGTCGACGAAGCCCGCGAACACGCCCATCGCGTTCGACCCGCCGCCGACACACGCGACGACGGTGTGCGGCAGCCGGCCGGCGCGCTCCAACAGCTGCGCGCGCGCCTCGCGCCCGATCACCGCCTGCAGCTCCCGCACGACGCGCGGGTACGGCGCCGGCCCGACGACCGACCCGATGATGTAGTGGCTCGACTCGACGTTGGTCACCCAGTCGCGGATCGCCTCGCTCGTCGCGTCCTTGAGCGTGCGCGTGCCCGCGTGCACCGGCACGACCTCGGCGCCTAACAGCCGCATCCGCCACACGTTCAGCGCCTGGCGCTCCATGTCGGCCGCGCCCATGTAGACGACGCACGGCAGGCCGAAGCGCGCGCAAACGGTCGCGGTCGCGACGCCGTGCTGCCCCGCCCCGGTTTCGGCGATGATGCGGCGCTTGCCCATCCGGCGCGCGAGCAGCACCTGGCCTACGGTGTTGTTGACCTTATGCGCGCCCGTGTGGTTCAGGTCCTCGCGCTTGAGCCACACCGGCGCGCCGACGAGCGCCGAGAGTCGCGGCGCGGCGCTGAGCGGCGTCGGGCGACCGACGTAGGTCCGCAGCAGGTCGTCGAGTTCGGCCCGGTACGCCGGGCTCCGCATCGCCGCGTCGAACGCGGCCTCGAGTTCGTCGAGGGCGGGGATGAGCGTTTCGGGCACGTAGCGGCCGCCGAACGCGCCGAAGCGGTCGGTCGCGGTGGCGGAGTCGAACACGGTCATAACACGACGAGTTGGCGCGCGGCCGCGGCGAACGCGGTCATGCGGGTGTGGTCCTTGACCCCGGGGGTGCGCTCGACGCCGGACGAAACGTCGACGACGTCGGGCGCGAGCGCGGCCACGGCGGCACCGACGTTTTCGGGGCGGAGACCGCCGGCGAGCACGAGCGGCGCCCGCCCGCGTAACGGCGCGAGCGCGTCGGCGAGCGCCTGCCACGGAAGCGTGACGCCGTTGCCGCCGAGCATGCCGCCGGGCACGTGTGCATCGAGCACGACGGCGTCCGCGACGTCGAACAGGCTCTCCGTGTGCGGCGGAAGCTGGTCGCCACGCACGCGCACGACGGCCCACACTGGGCCGTCCCAGTGCCGACGCATGGTGGCGACCGCCCTTGCGTCGGGGTCGGCATGCAGCTGCACGACGCCGAGTCCCGCCGCGTGCGCGAGGTTCGCCGCCGCGCGCGCGGGCACGTCGCCCATCACGCCGACGGTCTGCACGGCCGCGTCGGGCATCGCGGTCGCGAGCGCGCTCGCCTGCTCCGCGGTCACGAGCCGGGGGCCGCCGGCGAAAATGCAGCCGATGTAGGCGGCCCCGACGCCGGCCGCGTGGCGAGCGTCGTCCGCGCGGGTGATGCCGCAGAATTTGAGCGCCGGCGCGGGCGGGGGTGACGCGCCGTGCATCACGGGCGCCCCCGCGCGCGCCGAGCGACGCGCGTGAGCGCCGCGACCGCGGCGGCCGGATCCGCCGCTGCCGACACGCTCGATCCGACGAGGACCGCGTCCGCACCCACCGCGGCCGCGCGCGCAACTTCCTGGGGGCCGAGCACGCCGCTCTCGAACACCGCGACGCGGTCCGCCGGGATCAACGGAACCAGCCGCTCGCCGGTCGCGAGGTCGATCGCGAGCGTCTCGAGGTTGCGGTTGTTCACCCCGATCACCGGCGCGCCCGCGTCGAGCGCCGCGTCGAGTTCCCGCTCGTCGCGCACTTCGGCGAGCACGTCGAGCCCGAGCGCGACGGCGTCGCGCGCAAGCTCGCGGAGCGTCGCCGGCGCGAGCGCACGTGCGATGAGCAACACCGCGGACGCGCCGTGCGCCCGCGCTTCGACGAGCTGTAGTCGGTCGACGACGAAGTCCTTCCGCAGCAGTGGCACCGCGCCGGCGACGGCGGTCCCGGCCACATCGAGGTCGCCGATCGAGCCGTCGAAGCGTGTCGGCTCCGTCAGGACGGAGAGCGCCGCGGCCCCGCCGCGTGCGTACGCGACCGCCTGATCGCCCGCGTCCAGCCCCGGCGCGATCGCGCCCTTGGACGGCGACGATCGCTTGATCTCGGCGACGACGGACACCACGTCACGCCGCAGCGCGCCCGCGAAGCTGGGCGGGAGCGGGCGGCCGGCGGCTGCCCGCTCCAGCTCGGCAGCTCGCGGGCGGAGCGCGGCGACCCGCTCCCGCGCGGCCGCGCACAACTCGGCCAGGACGCCGCCGGGTGCGGTCCAGCGATCGTCGGCGGCGAGAGCGACGGAGTTCGGCACGATGTCAGCTACTGGCGTTGCTTGCACTTCGGCCGATCTTCGGCTAGCGTTTTCGGCGACTGTTCGGGCGGCGCGCGGACGCACGCCGACTGTTCGTTCCCGGGCTCGTCCAGCCCCGCCGGCGACGGATCGCCCCGAGCCGGGTCAGACCGCACTTGCCACGCCCGACGGGCCACCCGGCCCTGGAGACCCCATGCCGCTCACCAAGCGTCAGCGCGAGATCCTCACCTACCTCGGCAGCTACTCGCAAACCCACGGCTTCGCGCCGAGCTTCGAGGAGATCGCCGAGGCGTTCAACTATAACTCGCTGGCGACGGTGCACGAACACCTCAGCAACTTGGAGCGGAAGGGGTACATCAAGCGCAGCTACAACGAGAGCCGCGCGATCGAGATCCTCGAGACCGATGTCTACGCCCGCGCGGTCGAGCTCCCGGTGCTCGGTGCCGTCGCCGCCGGCGTGCCGATCGAGTCGATGACCTCCGGCGAGACGATGACCGTCCCGGAGAGCTTCCTGCGCAAGAGCGGCTCGCACTACGTGCTGAAGGTCCGCGGGCAGTCGATGGTCGATGCACACATCCACGACGGCGACTTCGTCGTTGTGAACGAGCGCCGCAGCGCCGACAACGGCGAGATGGTGATCGCGATGACGCACGGCACCGCGGGCGGCTCGTCCACGGTGAAGAAGTTCTACCGCGAGCGCGACGGCCGCATCCGCCTGCAGCCCGCGAACGAGACGATGGATCCGATCTACGTGCACGAGAACGACATCAGCATCCAGGGCGTCGTCGTCGGAGTGCTCCGCCGGTTTTGAACGTCTCACGGCGGTTCGCGAGGGAACACTGCCATCCCGAGCGCAGCGAGGGATCTACTCTCTTCGGTGACGGGGCTCGCTCCTCATCGAGGACCGTAGGTCCCTCGCTGCGCTCGGGACGACCGGGCGAACGGCTACTCCGCGTACGCCGCCCGTAACAGCTCCAACGCCCGCAGCCCCAACCCGCGGTCGAGCGCCGCCCGTGCGCGCTCGACCGCGGCTTCGTACGTGGGTTCCAGCCCGGCGACGTACACGGCCGCGCCCGCGTTGAGCAGCACCGCGGCCCGCGCGCCTTCGCGCCCGCCTCCACCCAACACGTCGAGCACCACGCGGGCGTTCTCTTCCGGCGCGCCGCCCGCCAGCTCGGCCGCGTCGTGGGCCACGAGGCCGAGTGCCCGCGGGCTGATCGTCCACTCGCGCGTCGTGGTCGCTCGCGGGCCGTCCGCGTCGGCAACGATCTCGTACACGCGGGTCGGGCCGAGCGGCGAGATCTCGTCGAGCCCCGGCTCCCCGTGGACGACGAGCGCGTGCACGGCCCCGAGGTCGGCGAGCGCGCCGGCGATCAGCGGCGCGCGGTGCGCGTCCGCGACGCCGACGACCTGCCGACCGGCCATCGCCGGGTTGGCGAGCGGGCCGACGACGTTCATCACCGTCGGCACCGCGAGTTCGCGTCGTACCGCGCCGACGTGCCGCATCGCGGGGTGCATCGCCGGCGCGTACATGAACGCGATCCCCGCCGTCGCGAGCGCGCGCTGCATGGCGGCAACGGACGGGTCCGCGCGCACGCCTAACGCCTCGAGGACGTCGGCGCTCCCCGACCGCGAGGTGAACGAGCGGTTACCGTGCTTCGCGATCCGTGCCCCCGCGCCGGCGGCGACGAGCGCCGCGGCGGTCGAGATGTTGAAGGTGCTGATCGCCCCGCCGCCCGTCCCGCAGGTGTCGACGAGCGCGTCCGGCTCGGCGGACGGCAGTCGGACCATCGCCCCGCGCAGCGCGCGTGCGACCGCGGCGATCACCGCCGCGCTCTCCCCCTGCACGCGCAGGCCCATGAGCAGGGCGGCGATCTGTACCGCGCTCGCCTCGCCGCGCATCACGACGTCGAACGCGAGCGTGACCTCCGCCGGTTGCACCGGGCGACCCGCGGCCAGCTCGCGGAGCACGCCGCGGAGCGGATCGGGCGCGCCGCTCACGGCGTGTTTCGGAAGGCCGTCACCCGAGGCTGGGTGCCGAGTTCCCCGCCGGCGCAGCCGCCGGCGCCAGCTCGTCGGCGGCCGCGGCCCCGGTCGAGGTCCACGCCAGACGCGGGTCGCCGGCCGCGAGGCGCTCGGGCAGGCGCGCGTGCGTCGCGACGAGCGCGATGACGAGCGCGAGCAGCCGCACGCGCTCGACGTCGTCGGGGCCGTACGCGGACGCCGACGCACGGTTCGTGAGGTTCACGACGCCGACGAGGTCGTCGTGATAGACGAGCGGGAAGCTGATGAAGCTCCCCGTCGTGAAATACTGGTCGTGCAGCAGCGGGTGCGCACTCGCGTCGCGGACGTCGCGCACGAGGAGCGGCTCGCGTACGTCCGCGACACGTCCGGCGACGCCCTCCCCGATCCGGATGCGCACGCCGTCGATGACGTGCGGCGCGACGCCGCGCGCCGCGGCGAGGTAGAGCCAGCCGGGCTCCGGCGCGCGCAACATCAGCGAGCAGCGCTGCGCCTGCGTGTCGTCGCCGACGAGGGCCAGGAGCCCGTCGGCAAGCTCCTGCGGATCGGTCGAGACCGCGTCGAGCGCGAGCACGCGGTCGAGCAGGTACAGCGTCCGCTCGGTCTGCCGCAGCGCCTCGCCTCGCCGGTGCGATTCGAGCTGCGCCTGCGCGAGCTGACCGCCGCCGGCCGCGAGCTGCTGCTCGAGCACCTCGGCGCGTCGCTCCGCCCGCCGCACCTGCTCGGCCGTCTGCGCACTCGCCCGCTCCGCGACGAGTCGCTCCGTCGACGGGGCGGACGGCGGCGGGCTCACGTCCGCCCGCGCGCTGCGCGCGGCGGCGAGCTCCGCCTCGAGCCCGTTCAGCTTGCGCACGTACTCCCCGTGTACGCGGCGCGTCACCGTCTCCAGCGTCTCGACGGCCTCGGTGCGCGCGTCGCGCTCCGCGAATCGCGCGAGTGCGAGGTCGAACAGCGCGGCGGCCGGTTCGGCGCGTTCGACGACGCGCGCGCCGAAGATGCGCCGCGGCTCGCGGAGCGCGAGCACCGCGATCAACTGCCCCTCCACGCGAATGCCGCGCAGGGCGAGCGACCCGTCGAGCGGCGTCGCCATCCCGAACAGCCTGGCGAACTCGGCCGACCGTTCCGCGAGGTCGACGAAGCGACCGCCGAGCGCGAGCTGCTGTCGCACGGCCGCGGGCAGGTGTTCGAGGCTGACGTCGCTCTCGGTCGCGGTGACCCGCCCATCGGCGACCGTCCGCCGCGATACGAGCAGCTGACGCCGCCCGTCGTATGTGTAGAGCGCCGGCTGCGCGCCGCGGTCCAGCTCCGCCACGGATTCGCCGAACGCGAGGAGCGCGGCGTCGGCGTCGGCGGCCGCGCCGAGCGCGTGGGCGAGCGAGGCGAGCGTACGGGCGGGAGCGGGCATTGGTCCGGAGCTGGATGCGTAAGTTGCTCGCCCGTTCTCGGCGGGGCTAGCTTCCGCCCGCGATGGCCCTCGAATCGACCGACACCTCCGGGCGCTCGCTGCAGCTCGTGCTGCACTACGACGGCGCGCGCTTCGCCGGCTGGCAGCGGCAACGCGACGCGCGCACCGTCCAGGGTGTGCTCGAGGCCGCGCTGGAGCGCCTCACGCGGCAGCACGTCGCCGTGCTCGGCGCGGGGCGCACGGACGCGGGCGTGCACGCGCGCGGGCAGGCGGCGGGCGTGCGCGTCGCGGAGCGGTGGACGGCCGGCTCGCTCCGCCGCGCGCTCAACGCCGTGCTCCCGGACGACGTCTGGGTCGCCGCGGCGTTCGAGATGCGTGACGAGTTCCACGCCCGCTACAGCGCCGTCGCGCGTCGGTACACGTACCTCGTCGGAACCGACGACGACGCGTTCTCCCCGTTCCGCCGCGGGCGCGAGTTCGCGTGCGCCGCCCGCCTCGACCGCGAGTGCCTCGACGTGTCCGCCGCGGCGATCGTCGGGGAGCACGGATTCCGCGGCTTCGCGGTCAAGGGGACGGCGCCGGCGACCGACGACCACCACTGCCGCGTGAGTGCGGCGTTCTGGAGACCACGGGACGGCGGGCTCGCATTCGTCGTCGAGGCGAACCGGTTCCTTCATCACATGGTGCGCTTTCTCGTCGGCACGATGCTGGATGCTGCGAGCGGACGCCGCGAGCCCGACGCGGTCGCCGCGCTGCTCGAAGCGGCCGACAACCGGGGCGTGTCCGCCCCCGCGCCGCCGCACGCGCTCTATTTGGACGCGGTGCGATACCCGGCTGCGCTCTACCTCGACGCCGCGCCCAACGTCGCGCCCCCGCCCTCCCCCGTCTTCGCCGACGCCGCATGAAGATCCTGCTCGCCTCCGCCTCGCCGTCCGACGTGCGGTGGGCCACCGACCACGGACTCGCCGACGCGATCGTCACCTCGCCGTCGCGCCTCGCCGAGGAGCGCGCGGGCGACGCGCAGGCCCACCGCGAGCTGCTCGGCGAGATCGCGCGGAGCGTGCTCGTCCCGGTGCACGCGGGCGTCGCGTCGGTGGACGTGGCCGACATCCACCGCGACGGACGCGAGTTGGCCCGCGTCGCGGACAACGTCGTCGTCCAGGTCCCGCTCGTCGACGACGCCGTGACCGCGATCCGCCGGCTGCAGAGCGAGGGCGTGCGCGTCGCGGCGACGCTCGTCTTCAGCGCCGCCCAGGCGCTGCTCGCGGCCAAGGCCGGCGCGACGACGGTGATCGTCCCGGTCGACCAGCTCGACGGCCTCGGCCAGGATAGCCTCGCGGTCGTGCGCGAGATCCGGCAGCTCTTCGACCGCGGCGGCGTCGAGTGCGACGTCGCAGCGTCGCTCCCGCGCACCGCGGCCGCGTTCACCGCGTGCGGCCTCGCCGGCGCCGACGCCGTGATCGTCGACGTCGCGAGCCTGCGCGCGTTCCTCGTACACCCTCTGACTGACCGCGGCGTGGACGCGTTCCTGAAGGAACTGTCGGCGCGACCGCGGCCGCGCCTCGCGCCCGCATGACGCGCCGCGCCACGCCCGGCACGTTAGGCCGCTCGGGCGCGCTCGCGTTACTCGCCGCGGTCGGCTGCCAGGGCGCGCCGGCGAGTTCGAACGCGCAGGCGACCGCGGCGACGCTTCCGGCGGCGCCGCCGCCTTCGGCGTCTGCCTCCGTCGAGTCGGGACGTCGCACGGCGATCGTCACCGCGGTCGCGCGCATCGCGCCCGCCGTCGTCACCGTCCAGACGGAGTCGGTCGAGCAGGCCCAGGTCGACCCGTTCGACTACTTCTTCGGACAACGCCAGGGCGCGACGCAGCGGCGGTCGGGGATCGGCTCGGGCTTTATCGTGCGCGCCGACGGCGTCGTGGTGACGAACGCGCACGTCGTCAGCGGAGCGCAGCGCGTGTCGGTCGCGCTCCGCGACGGCACGACGTACACGGCGCGGGTCGTCGGCGCGGACGAGGCGAACGACCTCGCGGTGCTCAAGGTCGACGCGACCGGGCTCCCCGTCGCGCCGCTCGGCAACTCCGACGGGCTGATGATCGGCGAGTGGGCGGTCGCGATCGGCAACCCGTACGGCTTCGTGTTAGGCAACACCGAGCCGAGCGTGACCGCCGGCGTGATCTCGGCGACCGGCCGCAACCTCGTCGGCGTGGCCGAGGGCGGCGGCGTGTACGTGGACATGCTGCAGACCGACGCGGCGATCAACCCGGGCAACTCGGGCGGGCCGCTCGTCAGCGCGGCGGGCGAGGTGATCGGCGTGAACAGTTCGATCTACACGCCGAGCGGCGGGTCGGTCGGGCTTGGGTTCGCCATCCCGATCAACCGGGCGCGCCGCGTCGCCGAGGATCTGCTCGCGCACGGCGTCGTCCGGCGCGCGTGGGTGGGGCTCACGCTCGCCGCGCCGCAGACGTCCAACCCGCGCGACCTGCTCACCGCCGGCGTCGTCGTGCGCGGCGTGACGCCGGGATCCCCGGCCGCGCGCGCCGACATCGAAGCGGGCGACCAGCTCCGCCGCGTCGGCGCCCGCACGCTGCGGAACCCGTTCGACTGGGAGGCCGCGCTGCTCGACCTCCGCCCGGGCGAGTCGACGCCCGTCGCGCTGCGCCGCGGCGGGGCCGACCGCACGACCTCGCTCCAGCCTACCGACCTGCCCGAGGTCTCCGCGCCCAAGGTGACCGTGCTCCGCGAGCTGCAGCTCGTTACGCTCACCCCGGCGATCCGCGCCGAGCGGCGCGTGCAATCGGCCGCGGGCGCGCTCGTCTTCCAGGCCACGCCGCGCGTGACGGCCGACCTCGGGATCGAGCCGGGCGACGTCATCGTCCAGGTCAACCGCACCCCCACGCAGAGCGCCGACGAGGTCGCCCGCGCGCTCGACGCGTACGCGGGGCGCGGGCCGATCCGCGTCGTCTTCGAGCGCGGCGGCCGGTACGCGTTCACCGACTTCCTCATCCGCCAGTGACCGACACGGAGCGGTACGCGTCGCCGTTAGGCGCTCGCTACGCGTCCCCCGCGATGCTCGCGCTCTGGTCGTCGCAGGAGCGCCACGCCCTCTGGCGCCGCCTCTGGCTCGCGCTCGCCGAGTCCGAACAGGCGCTCGGCGTCGCGATCCCCGACGCCGCGATTGCCGACATGCGCGCGCACCTCGACGACATCGACTTCGCCGCGGTCGCGGCGTACGAGGCGCGATTCCGGCACGACGTCATGGCGCACGTGCACGCGTTCGCCGACCGCGCCCCCGCCGCGCGGCCGTTCATCCACCTCGGCGCGACGAGCTGCTACGTCACCGACAACGGCGACCTGCTCCTGATGCGGCGCGGGCTCGAGCTGCTCCGCCGCAAGGTGCTCGCCGTGCTCGCCTCGCTCGCCGCCTTCGCGCGGCGCTGGCGCGCCGAACCCGCGCTCGGCTACACGCACCTGCAGCCCGCGCAGCTCGTCACCGTCGGCAAGCGCGCGGCGCTGTGGATGCAGGACCTCGTGCTCGACCTCGCGGAGCTCGACCGCCGCATCGACACGCTCCCCTTCCGCGGCGTGAAGGGCACGACCGGCACGCAGGCGAGCTTCCTCGCGATCTTCGACGGCGACCACGAGAAGGTGCGCGCGCTCGACCGGATGGTCACCGAAAAGATGGGCTTTGCGTCGTCGATCCCCGTCTCCGGTCAGACGTACTCGCGCAAGATCGACGCGCAGGTGTTGAGCGTTGTGAGCGGCATCGCCGCGAGCGCGGCGAAGTTCGCGTCCGACCTCCGCATGCTCCAGGCGTTCGGCGAGATCGAGGAGCCGTTCGGCCGCGAGCAGATCGGCTCGTCGGCGATGGCCTACAAGCGCAACCCGATGCGGAGCGAGCGGATCAACGCGCTCGCGCGCTTCGTGCTCTCGCTCGAGCCCAACGCGAACGCGACGCACAGCGTGCAGTACTTCGAGCGCACGCTCGACGACTCCGCGAACCGGCGCCTCGCGATTCCCGAGGCGTTCCTCGCGACCGACGCGATCCTCGTCCTGTACGGAAACGTCGCGGCGGGGCTCGAAGTCCACCCCGCGCGGATCCGCCGCCGCGTCCTCGACGAGCTGCCGTTCATGGCGACGGAGGAGCTTCTCGTGCGCGCGGTGCGCGCCGGCGGCGACCGCCAGGCCGTGCACGAGGTCATCCGGCGCCACAGCGTCGAGGCGTCGCGCGCGCTCAAGGACGGCGAGAGCGAGCGGAACGACCTGCTCGAGCGACTCGCGATCGATCCCGAGTTCGCCGCACTCGGCCTCTCGCTCGACGAGATGCGTGAGGCGGTCGACCCGCACCGCTACGTCGGGCGCGCGCCCGAGCAGGTCGACGAGTTCCTCGCCGAGGTCGTCGACCCGCTGCTCGCGACGCACGAGCGCGACGAGGCAGTCGACGAGGTCCGCGTATGAGCGACGTCACGCCGCTTCGCGAGAGCCGGCTGCCGCTTCCGCTCCTCCGGCGGGGCAAGGTGCGCGAGGTGTACGACGCGGGCGACGCGCGCGTCCTGCTCGTCGCCTCTGACCGGGTGAGCGCGTTCGACGTCGTGATGCCCAACGCCATCCCGCACAAGGGCGCGGTGCTCACGCAGCTAACGGCGTGGTGGCTGCGCGCGCTCGAGGCGGCGGGCGTCGTCGCTCACCACATGATCACGGCCGACGCGGACGCGATCGTCGCCGCGCTGCCGGCGTTAAGGGAATACGTCGAGCAGCTGCGCGGGCGTGCGATGCTCTGCCGCGCGGCCGACGTGTTCCCCGTCGAATGCGTCGTGCGCGGATACCTCGCCGGGTCGGCGTGGAAGGAGTACGCCGAACACGGCACGCTCGCCGGCGAGCCGCTCGCCGCAGGACTACGCGAAAGCGACCGCTTCGACCCGCCGCTCTTTTCCCCGGCGACGAAGGCCGAGTCGGGGCACGACGAGAACATCCCGCCGGCCGTCGTCGCGGAGCGTCTCGGCCCCGCAGTCGCCGCCGAGCTCGAACGGGCGAGTCGCGCCGTCTACGCGTTCGGGCGCGACCACGCGGCGACCCGCGGGCTGATCATCGCCGACACGAAGTTCGAGTTCGGACGCATCGGTGAACAGATCGTGCTCGTCGACGAGGTTCTCACGCCGGACAGCTCCCGCTTCTGGCCGGCCGATGCGGTCGTGCCCGGTCGCGCGCCGCCGAGCTTCGACAAACAACCGCTGCGCGACTGGCTCGCGGCCGAGCGGCGCGCCGGCCGTTGGAACGGCGACGCGCCCGGCCCCGAGCTGCCGCCCGAGGTCGTCGAGGCGACCAGTTTGCGCTATCTTGAAGCCTTCCGCCGGATTACCGGAGCGCCGCTCGACGTCTAGGCGGCGCCGGGACGTGGTCTGCTCGTCCCATCGTCGTCGCCCGCACCGCCGTGAGATTCGCCCGCGAGGGTCGCCCATTCATTGCCATCAGCGCGTTCGTCGCGCTCGCGCTCGTGCTCTGGGCGGCGGGCGTCGGCGGGATCGGCGTGGGCGGGCCCGTCGCGTGGATCGTCGCCCTGCTCGCGGTCGCGATCGCGGCGTGGGTCGCGTACTTCTTTCGTGACCCCGAGCGCGCCGGGGACCGCGGCGACCGCTACATCGTCGCGCCGGCGGACGGCAAGGTTGTGCTGATCACGGACGTCGACGAGCCGTCGTTCATCGGCGGGCGCGCGAAGCGCGTGTCGATCTTCATGAACGTCTTCTCGGTGCACGTGAACCGCTACCCGGTGAGCGGCGTCGTGCGGCACGTGCGGTACGCGAAGGGCAAGTTCCGCAACGCGGTCACGCCCGAGTCGAGCGCGGAAAACGAGCAGATGTCGGTCGGCATCGACGCGCCGAACGGCCGCGTGCTCGTGCGCCAGATCGCGGGGCTGATCGCGCGCCGGATCGTCACCTACAGCCGCGACGGCGAGCTCGTGCACCAGGGCGAGCGGATGGGTCTGATCCGCTTTGGTTCGCGCGTCGACGTCTTCGTCCCGCCCGACGCGACGCTCTGCGTCGCGCTCGGCGCGCAGACGGCCGCGGGCGCGACGGTCATCGCCGAGTTGCCCGCCTGAAGGCCGCGCGGGCCGGGGATCTCATGCGCGATGCGGCGCTCAGCATCGACCTCGACGGCGAGGATCGGCCCGCGCCGACCACGCGCCGCCGCCGGCTCCGCCGCGCCGCGCCCGCGCTTCCGAACGGCCTCACGCTCGGCAACCTGCTGTTCGGCATCTTTTCGATCATCGCCGCGGCGAACCACGACTTTTCCAACGCGGTCCTGTTCATCGTGCTCGGCGGCGTCTGCGACGCGTTCGACGGCGCGGTCGCCCGCGCCACGCGCACCGGAGGGCGGTTCGGCGAGGAGCTCGACTCGCTCGTCGACGCCGTATCGTTCGGGCTCGCGCCCGCGCTGATCGTCTACTTCAGCGTCCTGCCGCGCGACGGCTGGGCGCGGTTCCCGGTGTTCATCTTCACGGCGTGCGCGGTGATCCGGCTCGCGCGCTTCAACGTGACGCAGGCGGGCGCGTCGAAGCGCTTCTTCGTCGGCCTGCCGAGCCCCGCCGCGGGCGGTACGCTCGCGACGTACTACTGGTTTACGCAGACGCCGCTGTACCAGCAGACGCGCATCGTCGACCTGCCGTGGCAGGAGATCATGCCTCTGCTCATGCTGCTCCTCGCGGCGATGATGATCAGCAACGTGCCCTACCCGGCGTGGCCCAAGCCCGGCGTTCGCTCGGCGCGCCAGATCGGGGCGCTCCTGCTGATCCTGGCGATCCTGGTCGGCACGGTGGGCTTCCCCCGGTACTTCCTCTTCCTGTTCGGAATCAGCTATCTCGTCTACGGGCTCGCACGCGCGCTCGTGCTCGGCATTTTCGACCTGCCGCTCAGCGACGTGCCGCCCCGCCGCCGCGCCGACGACTACGTCGACCCGCTCGAGGCGTACGGTTCGCCGCCGCTCGACGACGTCCCGCGTCGGCGCCGGCGGTTCGCGCGCCCGCGCCGCGACGACGGCAACGTGCGCGCGCCGAGCCCGTCGAACCAACCCTGACCACGCCACCTCCGACCTCGTGCAGACGTTCCGCATCGACATCCGCGTGGTGCCCCGCCGCGGCCTCCTCGATCCGCAGGGCAAGGCGGTCGCCGACGCGCTGCACGCGCTCGGCTTCGGCGACGTCGGCGACGTCCGCGTGGGGCGCCACCTCGTGCTCGACCTCCGCGCGGACGACGCCGACGCCGCCCGCCGCCAGGCGGAGGCCGCGTGCGAGCGCCTGCTCGCCAACCCGGTGACCGAGGACTACGTCGTCGAACAGGTCGCCGCGCAGGCGACCGCCTAACGGAGGCCGCGTGCGCGTCGGCATCGTCACCTTCCCCGGCTCCAACTGCGACTACGACGCGTACCACGCGGTGGTCGACCAGCTCGGCGAGCGTGCGGAGTACGTGTGGCACAAGACGTCGTCGCTCGGCGGCGTCGACGTCGTCGTGTTACCGGGCGGGTTCAGCTACGGCGACTACCTCCGGTGCGGCGCCATCGCCCGGTTCAGCCCGGTGATGGCCGCGGTCGCCGAGCACGCGAGGCGGGGTGCGCCGGTGCTCGCGATCTGCAACGGGTTCCAGATCGCCTGCGAGGCGGGGCTGCTGCCCGGCGCACTCCTGCGCAACGCGTCGCTCCGCTACGTGTGCGAGTGGCGCACGCTCCGCGTCGAGAGCACCGAGTCGCCGTTCACCTCGGGCTACGCGCCCGGCGCGCTCGTGCGCGTGCCGATCGCGCACGGCGAGGGGCGGTACGTGGCGGACGACGAGACGCTGGCGCGCCTCGAAGGCGACGGCCGCGTCGCCTTCCGCTACGTCGACGAACGCGGCGCGCCCGGCGACGAGGGCAACCCGAACGGCTCGATGCGCGACATCGCGGGCATCCTCTCCGAGCGCCGCAACGTGCTCGGCATGATGCCGCACCCCGAGCGCGCCGTCGACCCGCTCGTCGGCGGCGACGACGGGCTCCGGCTCTTCGAATCGCTGCTCGGCGCCGTCGCGGCCTAACGCACGCCGGCCGCCGCACGACCACGTCCCGCACACACGAGTTCATGTCCGACCAGACCCGCCGTAACGAGGAAGAGTACTTCGCGCGCGAGAACGCCGCGCTCATCGCCGAGCGCCGCCGCGCGCTCGACGCCGAACGCGAGGCGCGCGAGCGCGCGTCGCACGTCATGCGCTGCCCGCGCTGCGGCGGCCACCTCGCCGCACGCACGCACCACGGCGTGACGATCGACGTGTGCCCGGACTGCGGCGGCTCCTGGCTCGACCGCGGCGAACTCGAACTGCTCGAGCACGTGGAAGAGAGCCAGGTGCGGCGGTACATCGATTCGCTCTTCGGCCTGCAGCGCTGACGTCGGCCCGCGCATGACCACCGCCCACGACGCGACCGTCCTCCCCCGCCCCGGCGACCCGGAGATCACCCCCGCGCTCGTCGCCGAACACGGGCTCACGCCGTTCGAGTACGAGCGGCTGCTCGCGATGCTCGGGCGTACGCCGACCTACACCGAACTCGGGGTCGTGAGCGCGCTCTGGAGCGAGCATTGCTCGTACAAGCACTCGCGGCCGCTCCTCCGCACGCTCCCGACGCGCGCGCCCTGGGTGCTGCAGGGGCCGGGGGAGAACGCCGGCGTCATCGCCGTGGGCGACGGGCTCGCGGTCGCGTTCAAGATCGAATCCCACAACCACCCGTCGGCCGTCGAGCCCTACCAGGGCGCGGCGACCGGCGTCGGCGGAATCCTCCGCGACGTGTTCACGATGGGCGCGCGCCCGATCGCGATGCTCAACTCGCTGCGGTTCGGCGCGCTCGACTCGCCGCGCGTGCGGCACCTGTTCGCGGGCGTCGTCAAGGGCGTCGGCGACTACGGGAACTGCGTCGGCGTGCCCACCGTCGCGGGCGAGGTCGCGTTCGACCCCGCGTACGAGGGCAACCCGCTCGTCAACGCGATGTGCGTCGGGCTGCTGCGCGAGGACGAACTCATCCGCGCCGTCGCGCAGGGCGTCGGCAACCCGATCCTCGCCGTCGGCGCGCGCACCGGACGCGACGGCATCCACGGCGCGTCGTTCGCCTCCGAGGACCTCTCCGCCGCGACCGAGGCGAAGCGGCCGCGCGTGCAGGTCGGCGACCCGTTCACCGAGAAGCTCCTGCTGGAGGCCTCGCTCGAGCTGATCGCGTCGGGCGACATCGTCGCGATCCAGGACATGGGCGCCGCCGGCCTGACGTCGTCGAGCGCCGAGATGGCCGAGCGCGGCGACGTCGGCGTGACGATCGACGTCACCAAGGTGCCGGTGCGCGAGCCGAACATGACCCCCTACGAGATCCTCCTGAGCGAATCGCAGGAGCGCATGCTCGTCGTCGCCAGGCGCGGGCGCGAGGACGCGGTGCGCGCGGTACTCGAAAAGTGGGACCTGACCGCGGCGGTGATCGGCGAGGTGATCGCCGAGCCGGTGTACCGCGTGACCGAGGGCGAGCGGGTCGTCGCCGAGTTCCCGGGCACTCGGCTCGTGACCGACTGCCCGACCTACACGCCCGACGCGCGCGAGTCGGACGCCGTCCGCGCGCTCCGCGCCGTCGACGTCGCGGCAACGCCCGCGCGCCCCGAGGAGGCCGACCCGCTCTGGGCGTTAGGCAAGCTCCTCGCGAGCCCGACGATCGCGAGCAAGCGCTGGGTCTACCGCCAGTACGACACGATGGTGCGCACGAGCACCGTCGTCGGCCCGGGCGGCGACGCCGCCGTCGTCCGGCTGCGCGGCACCGACCGCGCGGTCGCGGTGAAGACCGACTGCAACGGCCGGCACTGCTACCTCGACCCGCGCGAGGGCGCGAAGGCGGCCGTTGCGGAGGCGGCGCGCAACGTCGCGTGCACCGGCGCGCGCCCGCTCGCGATCACCAACAACCTCAACTTCGGCAACCCCACCCGCCCCGACGTCTACCACCAGCTCCGCGAGGCGGTGGCCGGGATGGGCGAGGCCTGCCGCGCGTTGGGCACGCCCGTGACCGGGGGCAACGTATCGCTCTACAACGAGAACCCGACCGGCGCGATCTACCCGACGCCCGTGGTCGGGATGGTCGGTCTGATCGACTCACTCGCGCACGTGACGCGCGCGACGTTCCGCCCACCTGCGGACGGCGCGACCGGCGCCGCAATCGTGCTACTCGGCGACAATACCGACGAGCTCGGCGGGAGCGAGTACCTCGCGCGCGTGCACGGCGTGGTCGCCGGCGCGCCGCCGCGCGTCGACCTCGACGCCGAACAGCAGCTCATCACGGCGCTGCTTGCCGCGATCCGCGCCGGCCACGTCCACTCCGCGCACGACACGAGCGACGGCGGGCTCGCGGTCGCGCTCGCGGAATGCGCGATCGCCGACCCCGACGTGCGGACCGGTGTCGACGTCGATCTCTCCCCCTGGGCCGCGCTGCCTCTCCGAGCGCTCCTTTACGGCGAGTCGCACGGGCGCGTGATCGTCTCGACCGACGCGCCGGATGCGGTCCTGGCGTCCGCGCGCGACCACGGCGTTCCCGCCACCGTCATCGGCCGCGTCACGCCCGCGGGCGACGGCTTCAACGTCCGCGTCGGCGGCGCACGCCGGTCGACGTCGATCGACGCGCTCGCCCGCGGGTATCACGAGACGATCCCGGCGGCGATGGCCGGACCCGCGGCTGCGGCCGCCTGACGCGCCCTCCCGACGCGTCATCCCCCGATCTCCCGCGAGTAGCCCGGCATGTGCGGCATCTTTGGCGTCTTCGGTCGCGCTGACGCAGCGCACCTCGTCCAGCGCGGGCTCTACGCGCTCCAACACCGCGGTCAGGAGTCGGCCGGCATCGCCGCCGCGGGCGACGGGCACGCGTTCGCGGTCAAGCGGATGGGCCTCGTCGGCGAGGGCCTGCGGCCGGACGAACTCGACGCGCTCGCGGGCGAGGTTTCCATCGGTCACACGCGGTACAGCACCGCGGGCTCGTCGACGCTGGAGAACGCGCAGCCGGTGCTCGCGCGGTCGCGCGGCGGCCACATCGCGCTCGCGCACAACGGCAACCTGACCAACGCGGCCGAGCTGCGGTTCGAACTCGAGGAGCAGGGCGCGATCTTCCAGTCCACGATGGACTCCGAGGTCGTGGTGCACCGCATCGCCCGCGCGTCGCCCGACGTCGCGCCCGAGCACCGCGTCGCCGCCGCGCTCGAAGGCGTCGAGGGCGCGTACTGCCTGCTCATCGTGATCGGCGACACGCTCGTCGCGGCGCGCGACCCGCGCGGCTGGCGTCCGCTCGTGATGGGGCGGCTCGGTGATGCCACGGTGTTTGCCTCCGAGACGTGCGCGCTGGACATCGTCGGCGCGACGTTCGTTCGCGAGATCGCGGCGGGCGAGGTCGTCGCGGTCGACGCGGAGGGCGAGCGCTCCAGCTTCCCCCTTCCGCGCCAGGAACTCCGCCGCTGCGTGTTCGAGCACGTCTACTTCGCGCGCCCGGACAGCCGCATCTTCGGCGGATCGGTCGACCGCGCGCGGCGCGCGCTCGGCCGACGCCTCGCGCGCGAGGCGCCCGCGCCGACCGCAGAACTCGTCTTCAGCGTACCGGACTCGTCGAACTCCGCCGCGCTCGGATACGCCAACGAAGCCGGCCTACCGTACGAGCTCGCGCTCATCCGCAACCACTACGTCGGCCGCACCTTCATCCAGCCGTCGCAGGACGAACGCGACCTCAAGGTGAAGGTCAAGTACAACGCGGTCCGCGAGGTGCTCGACGGCCGGTCGGTCGTCATGGTCGACGACTCGATCGTCCGCGGCACGACGACGCGCGGCCTGATCGCGATGGTGCGCGAGGCGGGTGCCCGCGAGGTCCACATGCGCGTCAGTTCTGCGCCCGTGACGGGGCCGTGCTACTACGGCATCGACACGCCTAACCGCGACGAGCTGATCGCCGCGCAGATGGACGTCGACGAGATCGCCGCCGCGATCGGTGCCGACTCGCTCGGCTATCTCCCGATCGACGCGATGCTCGAATCCGTCCCGAGCGGGCCCGAGGGCTTCTGCCACGCGTGCTTCTCCGGCGACTACCCCACGCCGCCTCCCACCGACCCCATCAAGCTCCGCGAAGGCTGCGGCTGCTGACCTCCCGCCCCCCTCACCGCCTTCGCATGTCCGCCGATCCATTCACCGAATCGAGTCCGCGTCAGGCCCCCGAGCCGACCCGCGTCGAGGACACGTCTGACGCCGACGTCGGCGACAACGCCGCGAACGAGGCGGCCGACGCCCTCATCGACGCGGCCGAAGCCGATCCGGTCCGCCCAGGCGAACCCGCCGACGCGCACACGCGGGGCGCATAGCCGGGGTCCGCCGTGGACGCGCAAAGGGGCGGGGCGCCAGGCGCCCCGCCCCTTTGCGGTAGTGGAGGTGAGGGGAGTCGAACCCCTGTCCGAGATAAGAGCTACCGCAGCGTCTACGTGCGTATCCTGCTGATTGAGGTCTCCGGTCGCTGGCCAGCAGGCCGCCCACTCCCGGACGAGTCACCTTTGTTTCGCGCTACGGCCGGCGACGCACCACAGCACTAGCCCAGATTTGCGATACTCACGTGCCGCCCCGGGCGGGCTGCGCCGTGAGCACTGCTACGCTAACCCCGAAGGGTTAGGCAGCGAGCGCCAGGTTGTTGTTGGCGTGTAGTGTTTTGCCGAGTGTTTCACCAGGGCTCAGCACCTGGGCACGCAACCACGGCGTTACCGACCCCGTCGAAGCCAGTCACCCCCGTTCCCCTGAGTATACACGCGGCGCGCCCGATCGTGCCACCCGCCGCGCGGCTCAGGCCGTCGCGCAGCAGGGGTCGACCGGGTCGGGGTCGTTCGCGGGTTCGTCCGACCGCCCGGCCTCATCGGCGAGCTCGCCGCGCGAGCGCCGCTCGAGGTAGTCGGCGAAGATGCCTTCGACCTCGTCGAACGAGTTGACCGTATGCAGCCGCCGCCGGATGTCAGCCGAGTTCGGCAGCCCTTTGACGTACCAGCCCAGATGCTTCCGGAACTCGAGCGCGGCGCCTACCGGATCCGCCTCGTACGCCTGCACCATACGCGCGTGGCCGAGCGCGATCGCGAAACGCTCCTCGACCGCGGGCGTCGGGCGCATCGGCCGGCCCGCGATGAGGTCCTTGGCCTGATCGAAGATCCACGGCTGACCGTACGAACCCCGGCCGATCATGATTCCAGCGGCGCCGGTCATGCGGAGCATGCGCAGCGCGTCGTCCGGGGTCTTGATGTCCCCGTTGCCGATTACCGGCACGTCGAGCGCATCGACGACCGCGGCGATCTCCTCCCAGCGGGCGTGCCCCGTGTACATCTGCGTGCGCGTGCGCGCGTGCAGCGTGAACGCGCGCGCGCCCGCGTCCTGCATGCGCCGCGCGATCCCCACCGGGTCGCGCGTCTCCTCGCTCCAGCCGCTGCGTGTCTTGACCGTGACCGGCAGGTGTGTCGCGCGCGACACGGCGCGGATGATCGCGGCGACGAGGTCCATGTCCTTCAGGCACCCCGAGCCGCCATTCCGCCGCACGACCTTCTTCACCGGACACCCGAAATTGATGTCGACGAACTCGGGCTGGAACACGTCCGTGACGAGCGCGGCCGCCTCTGCCATCGCGGCCGGGTCCGCGCCGAAGATCTGCACGCCGATCGGACGCTCTTCGGGCCCGAAACGCAGCTTCCGGATCGTCGCCTCGTTCTCGCGGCGGATCCCCTCGGCCGAGAGGAACTCGGTGACGACCACGTCGGCGCCGTGCGCGCGACACAGCCGCCGGAACGGCGACTCCGACACGCCGGCCATCGGCGCGAGGTACAACGGCACCTCGGTGCGTACGGGGAACGGGAACCCGGGCATGTCAGAAAGTTAGCCCGCCCCCACCGCGCTTGCCGCTCGCGACAGGCGTTCCTAGCTTGGCGTGCTTCGCCGCGCCCGAGCACCACGGCTTCGCTCGCGCGGTCACCCCTCCGTACGTGCCATGGAACTGCGCGAGTTCTTCTCCGAGGACGCGGTCAAGCTCGACCTCGAGTCGACCAGCAAGGACGACGTGCTCAAGGAGCTGATCGGCCTGCTCAAGCTCGACGAGAAGTCGGAGGGCATGCTGTTCAAGATGCTGAAGCGCCGCGAGAACCTCGGCTCGACCGGGATCGGACGCGGGATCGCGATTCCGCACTGCCGCTCCCTCGTCGTCAACAAGCTGCGCGTCGCCTTCGGCCGCAAGAAGGAGGGGATCGACTTCAAGGCGATCGACGAGAAGCCGGTGTACTTCTGCTTCCTGATCGTCGCCCCGCCGCTCGAGGTGTCCAACCAGTACCTCCCGGTGCTCGGCAAGATCGCCCAGTTCAGCAAGGAGCCCGACGTCCCGCAACGCCTGCTGGAGCTGACGGAGCCCTCGCAGTTCATGGAGCTGTTGAAGGAAAAGGGCGTCTGACGGACGGCGGGGGCCGGCCCGCGTGGGCCGGCCCCCGCCGTGGCTTCCCGGCGCGGCGCGCTCACTCCCATTCGATAGTCGCGGGCGGCTTGGAGCTGACGTCGTAGGCGACGCGGTTCACGCCGTCCACCTCGTTGATGATCCGGTTCGAGATGCCGGCGAGCACGTCGTGCGGCATTGGGTACCAATCCGCCGTCATCCCGTCCGTGCTCGTCACCGCGCGGAGCGCGAGCACGTAGTCGTACGTCCGCTCGTCGCCCATGACGCCCACGCTGCGCACCGGCAGCAGGACCGCGAACGCCTGCCAGATCTCGTCGTAGAGGCCGGCCGCGCGGATCTCCTCGAGGTAGATCGCGTCCGCGGACCGGAGCACCTCGAGCTGGCCCGGCGTGACCGCGCCTAACACCCGGATCGCGAGCCCCGGCCCGGGGAACGGGTGCCGGCCGACCATCTCCTCCGGGAGGCCGAGCTCGCGGCCGACGTTCCGCACCTCGTCCTTGAACAACTCGCGGAGCGGCTCGATGAGCCGGAACTGCATGTCCGGCTTCAGGCCCCCGACGTTGTGGTGCGTCTTGATCGTCACGCTCGGCCCGCCGCTCGGCGACGCGCTCTCGATCACGTCGGGGTAGAGCGTACCCTGCACGAGGAACTTCACGTCGGCGCCGACCGACGCGGCCGCGTCCTCGAACACGTCGATGAATGTGTGGCCGATGATCTTCCGCTTCTGCTCCGGGTCGTCGACGCCGGCGAGGGCGGAGAGAAAGCGGTCCGAGGCGTCGACCACGCGCAGGTCGATGCCGAGGTGGCGGCGGAACGTCTGTTCGACCTGCTCGCGCTCGTGACGGCGTAGCAGGCCGGTGTCGACGAAGATGCACGTGAGCTGATCGCCCACCGCCCGGTGGACTAACGCGGCCGCGACCGCCGAGTCGACGCCGCCCGACAGCCCGCAGATCACGCGCGACGCGCCGACGCGCTCCCGCACGCGCTCGACCTCCTCCGCCACGAACGCCCCCGGCGTCCACGTCGCCTCGGCACCGCACACGTCGAAGAGGAAGTTCGCGATCACCTCGTTGCCGCGCGGCGTGTGCGCGACCTCCGGGTGGAACTGCACGCAGTGGATCGGCTTCGTCGCGTGTCGCATCGCGGCGATCGGGTTCGACGCGCTGCTCGCGGTCACCACGTACCCGTCGGGCACGACGTCCACGTGGTCGCCGTGGCTCATCCACACCGTGGCGGTTTCGCCCGGGTCGAACCCGGCGAACAACCCGGCCGCGTCCTCGACGCGCATCTCCGCGCGCCCGTACTCGCGACGCCCGCCGCGCGTTACCGCGCCGCGCGAGAGGTGCGCGACGAGTTGCATCCCGTAGCAGATGCCGAGGACCGGCGCGACGTCGAGGAGCGCCGGGTCGGCCGTCGGCACGTTCTCGCCGTAGACCGAGTTCGGGCCGCCCGAGAGGATAATCCCGGCCGGCGCCCACTCGCGCACCCAGTCGAGCGTGCGCGTGGGCGGGTGGATCTCGGAGTAGACGCGCGCCTCGCGCACGCGCCGCGCGATCAGCTGCGTGTACTGCGAGCCGTAGTCGAGGATGAGGATGCGGCTGGACACGGCGATGGCTTCGTTAGGCAGACGAGGCGGATCCGAGGGCGCGTCAGGCGCCGCGCGGAAGGTCGAGCGTGACCCGCTCGACGCTCAGCGTGTCGAGGTCGAGGACGGCGGCGGTGCACGATCCCGTGAGCCACCCGCACGCCTCTCCCGGGTTGACGAGCAGCGTCCCGCCGCGCTGGCGCACTTCCGCGCGGTGCGAGCACCCGTGCACGACGATCGCGTGTCCTTCGACCGAGCGCGCGAGCGCGTCCCCGAGGTCGTGCACGAGCAGCACCGAGCGGCCGCCGAGTTCGAGCGAGTGCGGCGACTCGAACAGCTCGCCGCCCGACGGGAGCGTCGAGGCCGCGGCGCGCAGCCCGTCGCGGTCGCCGTCGTTGCGCCCGAACACGCCGAGGAGCGGCAGCGCGCCCGCGCGGAAGGGCGCGAGCGAGAACGGGGCGCAGTAGTCGCCCGCGTGCAGCACGAACGACGCGCCCGCGGCCGCGAAGCGTTCCGCGAACTGCTCCACCGCCGGCACGCGGTCGTGCGTGTCGCCGATCAGCCCGACTTTCATGCGGCCTGCCGTTCGTGGCGGACGAGGTCCTCGTACGATTCCCGCGCCGTCACGAGTCGCCAGCACCCCTCGTCGACGATCACCTCGGCCGCGCGCGGGCGCGAGTTGTAATTGGACGCCATCGCAAACCCGTACGCGCCGGCGGTGTGCACGGCCGCGAGGTCGCCCGGCCGCAGGTCGTCGAGGTCGCGGTCGAGCGCGAGGAAGTCGCCGCTCTCGCACACCGGCCCGACGACGTCGGCCACGATGCGACCCCCGCGCGGCGCCACGGCCGTGATGGCGTGGTACGCGTCGTAGTGCGACGGCCGCACCAAATCGTTCATCCCCGCGTCCGTGATCACGTACTCCTTCCCGCCGCTGTGCTTCCGGTACAGCACGCGCGCGAGCAACACGCCGGCTTCGGCGACGAGGAACCGCCCGGGCTCGAGCACGAGCGAAACGCCGAGCCCGCTCACCGCCTCGCGGATCCCGCGGGCCACGCGCGCGACGTCCGCCGCGGGCTCGTCGCGGTACGTCACGGCGAGCCCGCCGCCGACGTCGAGGTACTCGATCGCGTCGGCACCGTCAGCGCGCAGCCGGGTGAGCAGGCCGAGCACGCGGAGCAGCGCCGCGCCGTAGGGATCGAAGGTGGCGAGTTGCGACCCGATGTGCATGTCGAGCCCGACGAGCCGCACGTGCCGCAGCGAGCGCGCGAGTTGGGCGGCGTCCGGGATCTCGTCGAACGGGATCCCGAACTTCTGCCCCTTCTCGCCCGTGCGGATGTACTCGTGCGGGCTGTCGACGCTCACCTCGGGATTGACGCGCAGCGCGACCGGCGCGACCACGCCGCGCTCGGCCGCGACGGCGTCGAGCAGCAGCAGCTCGCCCTCGCTCTCCACGTTGACGAACAGCACCCCCGCGTCGAGCGCCTCGTCGAGCTCCCGCGCAGTCTTCCCGACGCCGCTGAAGACCACGTCGCCCGGCCCGAACCCCGCGGCGCGGGCGCGGAACAGCTCGCCCCCGGAAACGACGTCGACGCCCGCGCCTAACGCCTTGAACTCGCGCAGGAGTGCGAGGTTCGAGTTCGCCTTGACGCTGTAGTGCACCCGGTGCGGAATGCCGGCGAACGCGCGCACGAGCCGCGCGTACTGCGCCCGTACGGTCGGGGCGTCGTACACGTACGTCGGCGTGCCGACCGCGTCGGCGATCGCCGGGAGTGGAACGCCGCCCGCGTGCAACACGCCGTCGACGAGCGCGAACGCCGGCACCGCTGCGGCACCCGCGCCGCTCAGTACGCTCGCGCCCACACCACCTCGTGCCGGGCCGGTTCTCCGGTCACCAAACAGCGCGCCGGCGCCTCGGCGCTCCGGAACTCCTCGTCGGGGATGACGCGGATGGTCGCTTTCGTCTCTTCCTTCACGCGCGCCTCGACCGCGGGGTCGCCGTTCCACCCCGCGTACACGAACCCGCCCGCCTCGACGATCTCCTTGAACTGGTCGTAGCTCGTCACGCCGCGGTACGATCGAGCGTCCATCCGCGCGCGCGCGGCCGCGAGCATGTCGTCCTGCATCGTCTCGAGCAGTTCCTCGACTTCCTCGCCCACCGCATCCAGCGACACCGTCTTCTTCGCGCGCGTGTCACGGCGCACGAGCACCGCCTGGTTCGCGTCGAGGTCGCGCGGCCCGATCTCCATCCGGAGCGGGATGCCGCGCATCTCCCAGTGGTAGTACTTCGCGCCCGGCTTCATCCCGTCGCGCGCGTCGACGTGCACGCGCAGCCGGTTCGGCTCACGCCGCTCCCAATCGACGAGCGTCCGCCGGATTCGCTCCGCGGCCTCGACGACGCGCGCGCGGTCCTCGTCGGTTCGGTAGATCGGCACGATCACGAGCTCGACGGGGGCGAGCAACGGCGGCGTTTGCAACCCGTTGTCGTCGGAGTGCGTCATGATGAGACCACCGACCATCCGCGTCGACACGCCCCAACTCGTGTTCCAGGCGTGCTCGATCGTGCCCCCCTCGCTCTGGAACGTGAGGTCGAACGCCTTCGCGAAGTTCTGCCCGAGGTTGTGCGACGTGCCCGCCTGCAGCGCCCGGCCGTCCTGCATCATCGCCTCGCAGCTGTACGTGCGGAGTGCCCCGGCGAACTTCTCACTCTCCGTCTTCTGCCCGGTCACCACGGGCATCGCGATGTAGCCTTCCATGAAGTCGCGGTACACGCCTAACATCTGGCGCGCCTCGGTCTCCGCCTCGGCCTCGGTCGCGTGCGCCGTGTGCCCCTCCTGCCAGAGGAACTCGAGTGTGCGCAGGAAGAGGCGCGTGCGCATTTCCCAGCGCACCACGTTCGCCCACTGGTTGTAGAGCAGCGGCAGGTCGCGGTAGCTCTGCACCCACTTCGAGAACATCGAGTAGATGATCGTCTCCGACGTCGGCCGCACGACGAGCGGCTCCTCGAGCTCCTTGCCGCCGCCGTACGTGACGACGGCCGTCTCGGGCGCGAATCCCTCGACGTGCTGCGCCTCCTTGCTCAGGAAGCTCTGCGGGATGAAGAGCGGGAAGTACGCGTTGACGTGCCCCGTCTCCTTGAACATGTCGTCGAGCGCGCGCTGCATCCGCTCCCAGATCCCGTACCCGTTGGGGCGGATCACCATGCAGCCGCGCACGGGCGCGTAGTCGGCGAGCTCCGCGCGCACGACCAGCTCGTTGTACCACGCGCTGAAGTCGGCGGCGCGGGTGGTCAGCTTCTTATCGTCGGCCATCAGTTGGGTGTGTCGTGCCCGTCGGCGTCCCGCTCGGCCATCCAGCCGTCGCCGCGCACACGCGTCCGCGCGCCGTCGGCCAGGACCTCGATCTCGTATTCGTCGCCGGAACCGTCCGCGGGGAGCGCGCGCACGATCCGGCGCGCGCCGGCGTGGAACGCGGCCCGCTTTTGCTTGCCGACCGCCTGCGCGCGCAGCGGGTACTCGACGCGCGCGCCGTGGGCGCGCAGCCGCGTCGCGATCGCCATCGCGCGCCGCTCGCCGTCCCCCGCCGCGGGATCGACCTCGACCCAGTAATCGAGTGAAGGCTCCTGGCCGGGCATGAGCTTGCGGTCGCGCAACAGCTCGCCGAGGACGACGTCTCCCATCCCGAAGCCGAGCGCCGGCAGGTCCGCGCCGCCGAGCGCGCCTAACAGCGCGTCGTACCGGCCGCCGCCGCAGATCGCGCGGAACTCGCCCCGCGCGTCGAACAGCTCGAAGACGATCCCGGTGTAGTACGCGAGCCCGCGCACGATCGACAGGTCGAGCGAGAGCCACTCGCCGACGCCGAGCGCGCCGCAGTAGTCGACGTACCGCGCGAACCGGTCGAGCGCCTCGGCGACCGCCGGATCGCCCCCGTGCTCCGCGCGCAACGCGTCCACGGTCGTCACCCGCGCGAGCGCCAGCGCGCGCTCGGCGACCTCCGCCGCGACGCCCCGGCCGGCGAGCCGCGCGACCAACGCCTCCCGCGGCTCGCGCTCGACCTTGTCGACGGCGGCGTACGCGGCCGGCAACTGGTCATCGGTTAGGCCGACACGGAGGAGCAGCGCCGCCAGGAGCCGCCGGTCGCTCACGCGCGCGCGCACGTCCGCCGCGCCGAGCCCGAACGCGCGCAGGATGTCGACCGCCACCGCGAGCAGCTCCGCGTCGGCCGCGACGTCGGCCTCGCCCACGAGGTCGACGTTGAGCTGGAAGTGCTCGCGCAGGCGGCCGCGCTGCTGGCGTTCGTACCGGAAGAGCTGCGGGATCGAGAACCAGCGCACCGGCTTGCGCAGCGCGTTCGCCTTCGCGCCCACGAGGCGCGCGAACGTCGGCGTCATCTCCGGACGGAGCGAGACGTCGCGCCCGCCCTTGTCCACGAAGTTGTAGAGCTGCCCGACGATCTCGTCGCCGCTCTTGCGCGTGTACAGGTCGAGCGGCTCCAGCGGCGGCCCGTCGTACTCGACGAATCCATACCGCGCCGCGACCTCACGCCAGACGCGGAAGATGTACGCGCGCTCAGCGAACTCCTGGGGGTAGAAGTCGCGAAATCCCGGGAGCGGCTTGGCGGACATCCGGCAAAGCTACCCGCCGAGCGGATCGACCTGCAAGCGCGCCATGGCGTCGCCGACCGTGTGGAACGAGCCGGTGACGACGGCCGTACCCGCGCGTGCGTCGACGGACGCGAGCGCCGCGTCGAAGTCGGGCTCGACCGCCGCGACGTACCCGCGCGCGGCCGCGTGCGCCGCGACCGCGGAAAGGTCCCACACGCGACCCGCCGGCGCCGTCGGCGGCGTCGTGAGCACGAACGCGTCCACCGCCGGCGCGAGCGCGTCGAGCACGCCGCGCCAGTCCTTGTCCGCGAGCACGCCGACGAGCGCCGTGATCGGCCGCCGCGGCGCGTCGTCAGCTGCCGACAGCGCCTCGAGCGTGCCGCGCAGCGCGCGCGCGCCGTCGGGGTTGTGCGCGACGTCGAACAGCCACCGCCCGTGCCGCTGCGCCCGCCCGGCGAGCCGCACGTGCCCGAGCACCGCGTTCACGTCGCGCGCCGCGGCGGCGTACCGCGGCCCGGCCGCGTCCAGCATCGCCAGCGCCGTCGCGACGTTCCGCGGTTGAAACGCGCCGGCGAGTCCCACGTTCAGGCTCCGCGCGCCCTCCGCAGAGGCGAGGCGAAATCGCGTCCCGCCGGGAGCGACGGCGACGTGCGAGATCTCGAACTCGTCCGCAACGACGCGCACCGGCGAGGCGCCGACCGCGCGCGCGTGCGCGACGAGCGTCTCGCGCGCGACCGCGTCCCACGCCCCGACGACCGCGGCGCGTCCGGGTTTGTATATCCCGGCCTTCTCACGGGCGATCTCGGGGATCGTCGACCCGAGGAGCTCGGTGTGGTCGAGCCCGATCTCGGTCACGCCGGCGACCACGGGATCGACCACGTTGGTCGCGTCGAGCCGTCCGCCGAGCCCGGTCTCGATCACCGCAACGCCGACGCGCGCGCGCGCGAAGTGATCGAACGCGAGCGCGGTGGTGACCTCGAAGAACGTCGCGCCGAGCACGCGCGAGACGTCGTCCACGCGGCCGAGAAACGCGAGCACGGCCTCCGGCGCGATCGCCCGCCCGTCCACGACCACACGCTCCCGGAAGTCGACCAGGTGCGGCGACGTGTACGTGCCCACCGTAAGGCCGCGCGCGCGGAGCAATGCGGTCAGAATCGCGACCGTGCTCCCCTTCCCATTGGTGCCCGCGACGTGAAAGACGGGATACGCGCGGTGCGGGTCGCCGAGTTCGGCGAGCAACGCGCGTACGCGCTCCAACCCGTAGACGCTCGCGCCGCCCGTGCGCGCGAACAGCGCGTCGAGTGCC
The DNA here is from genome assembly GCA_019973575.1 of Gemmatimonadetes bacterium T265. Lineage (NCBI taxonomy): Bacteria > Pseudomonadati > Gemmatimonadota > Gemmatimonadetes bacterium T265. Next base: position 1,188,057 of record BPUI01000002.1, on the reverse strand, counting down.
GCCCGGTATGCGGTCGCGACGTCCGCCGCCGCGCCGGCCGTATGATGCGCGGTCAGTCGGCCGCGTAGCCCGCCGCGGCGGGCTTGCCGGTCATGTGCCGCAACATCTGCCCGACCGTGCCCTTGAGCTGACGCCGGTGCACGACCGCGTCGAGCATCCCGTGCTCGAGCAGGAACTCCGCGGTTTGGAAGCCTTCGGGCAGGTCCTGTCCGAGCGTCTGCTTGATGACGCGCGGCCCCGCGAACCCGATCACCGCGCCCGGCTCGGCGAGGATCAGGTCGCCTAACATCGCGTAGCTCGCGCTCACGCCCCCGGTCGTCGGGTTCGTCAGCAGCGAGACGTACGGAATACGCCGCTCCGAGAGCTGCGACAACACCGCGGCGGCCTTCGCCATCTGCATGAGCGAAAGCACGCCCTCCTGCATGCGCGCGCCGCCCGACGTCGAAACGATGATGAACGGCTGCTTCTTCTCGAGCGCGCGCTGGCCCGCGCGCGCGATCTTTTCGCCGACGACCGACCCCATCGACCCGCCCATGAACGCGAAGTCCATCACGCCCAGGTTCACCGGTATGTCCCCGACCGTGCCCGTGGCGGTGAGGATCGCGTCCGACTCCCCGACTTTCGCCTGCGCCTTCGCCAGGCGCGCCTGGTACTCCGGGAAGCCGAGCGGGTCGGCCGAGCGCAGGGACGTCTCGGTCTCCGACCAGCCGTCGTCGAGCAGGATGTTGCAGTAGTCGACCGCGCGGATGCGGCGGTGGTAGTCGCAGTTGGGGCACACGTTCAGGTTGCGCACGAACTTCTCGCGCAGGTCCGTGTGCCCGCACGCCTCGCACTTCTCCCACGCGTCGGGCGGGATCTCGAGCCGCTCGCGCTGCGGAAGCCGCGGCTTCTTCTCTTTCCGGAACCAGGCCATACGAGAAAGCTACACGCCCGCGCGACGGCGGCGCGTTACAGGGTCACGGCGTCGGTGCGGCCGCGGCCCTCGCTCGCGATGCGCACGAGCAGCCCGATCATGATCCAACTGATGAGCAGCGACGACCCGCCGTAGCTGAAGAAGGGCAGCGGGATGCCGGTGATCGGCATCAGGTTGAGCGTCATCCCGACGTTCACGAGGATGTGCACGAACCAGATCGAGACGAGGCCGAACGCGGCGAGCGACGCGAACGGGTCGGTCGCGCGCGCCGCGATGCGCGTGCCGCGCATGAGTAGCGCGAGGAAGAGTGCCAGGCCGATCGTCACGCCGAGAAAGCCCAGTTCCTCGCCGACGACGGCCCAGATGAAGTCCGTGTGTTGCGCGGGCAGGAAGGCGAGCCGCTTCTGCGTGCCCTGCGTCCACCCCTTGCCGACCCACCCGCCCGAACCGATCGCGACCTGGGACTGGATCACGTGATAGCCGGACGCCCGCGGGTCGTTCTGCGGGTCGAGGAAGACCATCAGCCGCTTTTGCTGGTACGGCTTGAGCTTGTCCCAGAAGGGCTGCGACGCGAGCCCGGTCCCGATGTTGAGGACCATCAGCGCGACGCCTTCCAGCAGGTACGGTTTGTAGTAGAAGACGAGCGCGAGGAGCAGGAAGAACCACGCCCCCCACAGCGCGACGTTGAACGACAGGACGAGGCTGACGCCCGGACTCGCGAGCAGCACGATCATCGGCCACGGCACGCCCGCCCAGAAGAGCATCGCGAAGAGGATCCCGATGAACGCGAGCCCGGACCCGAGATCCGGCTGCAGCATGATGAGCATCCACGGCACACCCACCGCGAGCAGCGGGCGCCAGAGGTCGAGGATCCACTTCGGGTCCTCGCGGCGCTGCGTCAGCAGCCGCGCGAGCAGCAGCACCGTCAGCGGCTTGGCGAGCTCCGACGGCTGCCCGAGCCGCACCCCGCCGATCGTGAGCCATCCCTTCACGCTCGCGGCCGTCCCCGCGCCCGACCCGAAGACGAGCGTGACCGCGAGCAGAAAGAGCCCGAACAGGTACGCGGGCCACGACAGCCACTCGATGAGGCGCATGCTCGCGCGGCTCACCAGGTAGGCGGCGGGGAGCGAGAGCGCGAACCAGATCAGCTGCCGCTTCCACGCGCCCGCCACGACCGCGATCGGCACGTCGGTCTGCCCGGCCGAGTAGACCATCGCGATGCCGTAGAGCGACAGCAGGATGCCGAGGCTGACGAACGTCCAGTCCGAGATCCCGCGGCGCGCGGTCAGCCCGCCCGGACGGGCGGTCATTCGCCCTGCACCACGGCGTCGGAAGCGATCATCGGCTTTTTCAGGTACGCCTCGATCACCTTGCTCGCGACGCGCGCCGCGTGATCGCCGTGCAGCCCGTACTCGAGGAACACCGCGACGACGATCTTCGGGTCGTCCGCCGGCGCGAAGCCGACGAACCACGCGTGGTCGGGGTTGGGCGGGTTCTGCGCGGTGCCGGTCTTCCCGGCGATCGCGACGCCCTGCAGCTGCGCGCTGCGCGCGGTGCCGCGTTCGAGCACGCCGGCGAGCGCGTTCCGCACCCCTTCCATGTCGGCGCTCGCGAGCTGGAACACGCGCTGCCGCGGCGTCACGCGCCGCGCGACCGACGGCTGCACCATCACGCCGTCGTTCGCGAGCGCGGTGTAGAACTTCGCCATGTTCACGACCGTCTGCGCGTCCGACCCCTGCCCGATCGCAACGTTCAGCGCCTCCGACGCGGGCACGAAGCCGCGCGGGAACTTGCGCTTGTAATAATCCAGCGCGTACGGGAACTCGGGCTTCGTCTCGCTCGGCAGGTCGATGCCGCTCCGGTCGCCGAACTTCAGCGACACGCCGCCCGCGACGAGGTTCCGCAAGCCGATTTTGAGTCCGAGTTGATAAAAATAGACGTCGCAGGACGTTTCGATCGCCCGCTCGAGCGTGAGGTCGCCGTGGCCGTGCTTGTTCCAGCACCGCCAGTACCGCCCGAACGTGAACCCACCCGTGCACGGCTGCGGCATGTGGTCCGTCAGCTTCACGACTCCGCTCTGGAGGCCGAGCACCGCCGTCGCGAGCTTGAACGTCGACGCCGGCGGGTAGCGGCCCTGCACCGCCTTGTTGTAGAGCGGGCGCTTCGGGTTCGTGTTGAGCGAGTCCCAGTAGCTGCGCGGGATCCCGCCGGTGAACCGGTTCGGGTCGTAGCTCGGCCCCGAGTAGAGGGCGAGCACGCCGCCCGTCTTCGGGTCGAGGGCGACGACGGCGCCTTGCAGCGAGTCCGCGAAGTAGCGCATCACGAACCGCTGCAGGTCGAGGTCGATGTTCGTCTGCAGGTCGGGGCCGGGCACCGGCGCCTGGTCCTCGCGCGCCCCCGCCTCGCGCACGACGCGGCCGCGCGCGTCGACCTCGACGAAACGGTAGCCCTCGCGGCCCCGCAGCGTCGACTCGTACTGCTCCTCGAGCCCCCGCTTCCCGACCCGCATCCCGGCCTTGTAACCGTCGAAGCTCGGGTTCGCGAGCTCGGCCTCCGAGATCTCGCCCGTGTAGCCGACGAACGGCGCGACCGCCGCCGCGTCCGGGTACCACCGCTTCGGCGTGCTCTGGATGATGAGGCCCGGGAACTCGCTGCGGTGTTCCTCAAGGATCGACACCGGCTGGAACAGGGCGTCGGCGAGAACGACCGCCGGACGGTTCGGCGCGCGGTTGAAGCGTTTCACCGCGATCTCGATGTCGTCGTCGCTGAGCGGGATGATTCCCCGCGTGCTGTCGTTGACGATTTCTTGTAGCCGGCGCAGCGCGGAACGCAGCGAATCGGCACTCGGCGCGAGGATCGAGACCGTGTACCCGGGGAGATTTTCGGCGATCACCTTCCCGTTGCGGTCGTAGATGATCCCCCGCGCCGCGGGCAGCGGGATCTCGCGCAGGCGGTTCTCCTCGGACTGCGTCACGTACTCAGTGTGCCGCAGCACCTGCGCGCGGTAAAACCCCGCGCCGAGGAACAAGAACGCGAGCAAGATGACCATGCGCGCCGCGCGGGCGCGCCGGACGACGTCGCTGGTGAGGAAACTCACGAAGGGGTTACGACCGAAGCATCGGTAAAGCGTCCGCCGCGGCGCGGCGCGGCCGCAACGCGCTCAGACCGTCGCGCGGCCGATCGCCGGACGCAGCGCGACCAGCAGCAGCAGCGCGGTCGCCGCCGTCGCGGTCGCGGCGAGCGGCGACCAGAGGAGCAGCTGCACGAGCAGCTCGGCGCCGCGGACCCGGCGCTCTGATACAAGATAGACGACGTCGAAGATCCACTTGCCGGCGAACACGAATAGCGCGCTCAACGCCGCGTTGTCGGCGAAAAACACCGCCTTCAGGGTCGACGCGCCGTAGGCGACGAGCGTCAGCGCGAGCGCGCCGCTGCCGAACGCGCTCGGCGTGAGCGAGTCGGCGAGGATGCCGAGGACGAGTCCAATCGCGGCCGCCGCACCGGGGCGGACGCGCACGGCCGCGAGCAGGGCCGCGATCGTCAGGAAGTCGATCGGCGCGCGCCAGCCGAGGAACGGGCGAACCGTGAACTGCAGCACGAGCAGCACGAGAACGATCAGCGCCACACGCGCCGCGACGAGTCCCCTCACGGGCGCGGCCCGCCCGCCGTACTGTCCGTCACCCGCGTGCGCGTCCCCGAACGTGGGACAGCGCGCGGGTTCGCCCGAGTCGCGGTACCACCCGCCGCAGGGCTGGCGCCGGCGAGCGGCACGGTCGGCCGCGGCGGCCTCCGCCGGACCGTGTCGCCGCTGGACGAAGTCGCCGCCGCCGATCGCGCCGCGCCAGCGCGCGGCGTCGCCGACGCGTCGTCGTTCCCTTCGGCTGCCGCGCGGGTGGCGGGTCGCGTCGCGGCCGGCGGCCGCACGTCGCTCGCCGGGGGCTCGGCGGGGCGCGCGTCAGTCGTACGCGCCGGCGCGGGCGCCGCCGCGTTCGCACGCGACTCGCCGGACCGCAGCGCGCCATGCGCCGGCGACGCCGAGTCGCGACTGACGCCGTTCTCGCCGCTCGCACCGGCGGTCGAATCGCGGCGTGCGCTGTCGCCCCGCACCGAGTCGAGCGCCGCACGCCGTGCGGCAGCCTCGCGCACCAATTCCTCGCGCGCCGTCGAGTCCCCGGCAGCGGCGACCCGACGCGACGTGACGTCGACCGCGTGGATCGACGTCCACACCGAATCGAGGCCGCGGTCGGCGCGCGCACGCAGCAACAACAGCACCGGCCCCACGTCGGCGAGGCTTACCGCGGGCTGCAGCAGGTAGGTGCGGGCCCAACGCTCCGGGGTCTGGAGCTCCCGGACTACCGTGCCGATCGGGATGCCGGCCGGGTACGTCCCGCCAAGCCCGGAGCTGATGACGGCCTGCCCGGGCTTCAGGGGACTCCGGAATGCGACGCCGTGCAGCTCGAGGAGACCGCGCTCGGCGCCGGACCCGAGGTGCGGTTGCACGATCCCGTACGCGGAATCGGCTTGCGCACTCACGCGAAAGTCGGGGTGCGCGTACGAGATCACCTGGCTGCGGACGGGGTCGACCTGTTGCACCATCCCGACCAACCCGCCGGGCGCGACGACGGGCGTGAACAGCGCAACGCCGGCGCGACTGCCGACGGTGACCTTGAACTCTTGCAGCGTCTGCGCGCTCCCGAGTTCACCGGCCTGCTGGTTTGGCACCGCCTCCGCCGTGACAAAGCCCCACTGCAGGCGCGCGCCGAGCGCGAGCAGGTCGCGGAGCCGCGCGTTTTCCGCGCGGAGCGCGGCCGCATCTTGCGCCGCGCGCACGAGCGCGCCGTTGGCGGCGACCCGTTGATCGTACGACAGGAACGCGGCACGGTGCAGCTCGGACCACTGCTCGAGCATCGCGAGCGGCGCGGCGACGGTGCGGCGCAGCTCCGCCGAGGTCCGGTCGCGGACGACGGTCGGCAGCAGACACGCAAGCAACGCCAGCCCGACGCACACGCCGAGCACGACGGTGTCCACCGCGGCGGAACTCCGCGCGCGCGACGGCGCCGCCCCGGGCAGGCGGGTGCGCCGCGAGTATCGCGAGCGGCGCGGCGCGTCGAGTCGTCCGGCAACCGACACCGCCATAGGTCAGCTCCGCATCAGGTGGTGAGCACCGACCAATACTTATCCGGGTCGTCGAGGATTCGCCCGGTCCCGCGAACCACGCAGGTGAGCGGATCGCCGTCGACGTGGATCGGCAGCCCGGTCTCCTGACTCAGCATCACGTCGAGCCCCCGAATCAACGCGCCCCCGCCGGTCATCACGATCCCGCGGTCGACGATGTCGGAGGCAAGCTCCGGCGGCGTAATCTCAAGCGCTCGGCGGACCGCGTCGACGATCTGCTGAATCGGCTCCTGGATCGCCTCGCGAATCTCCGCCGAGTGGACGCGAACCGTCTTCGGGATCCCCGACACGAGGTCGCGGCCCTTGACGTCCATCTCGCGCTCGTCACCCGTCGGGTACGCCGATCCGATATGGATCTTGATCTGCTCCGCCGTCGGCTCGCCGATCAGCAGGTTGTAGTTCTTGCGCATGAACTGCACGACCGCGACGTCCAGCTCGTCGCCCCCGGTGCGGATCGACGTGTCGCTCACGATGCCGGAGAGCGCGATCACCGCGATCTCGGTCGTCCCGCCGCCGATGTCGATCACCATGTTCCCGGTCGGGCTCTCGACGGGCAGCCCGACGCCGATCGCCGCCGCCATCGGCTCGGAGACCATGAACACTTCCTTCGCGCCGGCGCCGATCGCCGAGTCGCGGACCGCGCGCTTCTCGACCTCCGTGATTCCGGACGGAACGCACACGATCACACGCGGCTTCACCTTGAAGACGTGCTTCTCGATCACGAGCGTGAGGAAGTAGCGGAGCATCTTCTCGGTCACGTCGAAGTCGGCGATCACGCCGTCCTTCAGCGGACGTACCGCGATGATTCCCTCGGGTGTGCGGCCCAGCATGCGCTTCGCCTCGAGCCCGACCCCGCGCATCCGCTTCGAGTCGCGGTCGATCGCAACGACCGACGGTTCGTTGAGCACGATCCCCTCGCCGCGCACGTAGACGAGCGTGTTGGCGGTGCCGAGGTCGACGGCGATGTCGTTTGCGGGAAAGAGCGACCCGGACTTCGAAAAAGGCCAGCGCATCAGAAGCGCGTCAGTGCGGAACGAGGACCGCGCCGCGCCCGGTGCGGGGAGCCGCGGGGGCGACGGCGCGGGGAAGGCCCGCCGCGCAGGCGCGGTCGGGGCGGAGGCGGGCGCGAGTGCTGCCGCGCCGCGCCGGTAACCTAGTCCCGGCGAACCGGGCGTTCAACCGGCGCCGCCGCCTCGGCCACGCACCCTCAGACCCCGGCCGGCTCCAGCGCGAGCACGTCGTCGGCGGGCGTGTATTCCAGCCCGAACGCCTCGGCGACCGCGGCGTACGTCACGTGACCGTCGGCGACGTTGAGCCCCTTCCGGAGTGCCGCGTTGTCCCGCAGCGCGCGGCGCCACCCCTTGTTTGCGAGTTGGAGCGCGTACGGCAGCGTCGCGTTCGTGAGCGCGAGCGTCGAGGTGCGCGGCACGCCACCCGGCATGTTCGCCACGGCGTAGTGAATGATGCCGTCGACCACGTAGGTCGGGTTCTCGTGCGTCGTCGGGTGCATCGTCTCGATGCATCCGCCCTGGTCGATTGCGACGTCGACGATCACGGCACCGGGCCGCATCGCCGACAGGTCGGGCCGGCGCACGAGCTTCGGCGCCTTCGCACCCGGAATCAGCACGGCACCGACGACGAGGTCCGCGGTCGCGATCGACTCGAGCACGTTCTGCCGGTTCGAGTAGATGAGCTGCACGTTCGCCGGCATGACGTCGGACAGATACCGCAGCCGGTCGAGGTTGATGTCGAGGACGATCACCTTCGCGCCGAGTCCGGCGGCCATCTTCGCGGCGTTGATCCCGACGATTCCCCCACCGAGGATGACAACCTTGGCTGGCGCGACTCCGGGAACGCCGCCGAGGAGGACGCCGCGCCCGCCGTAGAGCTTTTCGAGGTACTTCGCGCCCTCCTGCACGGCCATGCGGCCGGCCACCTCCGACATCGGCGTGAGCAGGGGCAGCTCGCGGTTGGGCAGCTCGACTGTCTCGTACGCGACGCACGTCGCGCCGCTGTCGAGGTGCGCGCGCGTGAGGCGCTCGTCCGCCGCGAAATGGAAGTAGGTGAAGAGCACCTGACCGCGCTGGATGCGCCGCCACTCCGGCTCGATGGGTTCCTTCACCTTCATGATCATCTCGGCCTCACCCCAAACCGCGTCCGCGTCCGGCGCGATGCGGCCGCCGACGCTCGTGTACGCGTCGTCGGCGAAGCTGCTCCCCTCTCCCGCGCCGGTCTCGATCAGTACGTCGTGACCCGCGCTGACGAGTGCCTCGACCCCCGCCGGGACGAGGGCGACGCGGTTTTCGTTGGTCTTGATCTCTTTCGGGACGCCGATCAGCATGGTGCAGCGAAGACGCGAGGAGGTGGGGTAAAGGCCGGACGCAGCGGAACTTATCCGCCGTGCGCCGCGCGACCGGCCGGGCTGCGTGCGTTCACCCGACCGGCTTCGGGCCGAGGCTGAGCACGGTCTGCCGTTCGGGATCGTAGAGGTCCGCGCAGAGCGCCCGCACGTCGTCCGGCGTGACCGCGTCGATGCGGGCGACGACCTCATCCAGCGTGCGGTACGGCTCGTCGAAGAGCACCGTCTCGGCCGCACGGTACATCGCGTTCGTCACGCTGTCGGCGCCGAGCAGGACCTGGCCACGCAGTTGACGCTTGGCCGCGTCGAGCTCTGCGTCCGGCAGCCCCTCCGCGTGCAGGCGCGCGTACTCGCGGCGCACCGCGTCGGCCGCCTTGCGGGCCGTCTTCGGCGCGCTCGCGAGGTAGACGCCGTGCGTGCCCGCGTCCGCGTGAATCGACTGCGTCGTGTGTACGGCGTACGCCAGCCCGAGCTCCTCGCGCACCGTCTGAAACAGCCGCGAGCTCATGCCGCCGCCGAGCACGGTGCTCACGAGTGCGAGCGCGTCGCGGCGCGGGTCCGCGTGCGACACGCCGGGCGCGCCGAACACGACGTGTGTCTGCGCGAGCTCCTTGTTCGCCACGTGTCGGTACGTCGGCGGCGCAGCGCGCGGCGCCTCCGTCGCAAGCGGCGTCGCGTCGCCGGCCGCGACGTCGCCCCACCCGGTCGCGAGCAGCGCGTCGACGAGTTGCTCGTGCTCCACGTTGCCCGCCGCGGCGACGACGATCTGCGCGGGGTGGTACGCCCGCGCGTGCAACGCGCGCAAGTCGGCGGTCGCGACCGCCGAAACCGTTTCGCGCGTGCCGAGGATCGAGTACCCGTGCGGGTGGTCGCCCCAGAGCAGCGCGTTGTGCAACTCGAAGACGAGGTCGTCGGGCGTGTCCTCCATCGTCCCGATCTCCTCGAGGATGACGTTCCGCTCCAACGCGAGGTCCTCGTCGCGCAGGAGCGGGCGGAACACGAGGTCGCCGATCACGTCGGCCGCGACGCCGAGGTCCTCCGCGAGCAGCCGCGCCTGGTACGAGGTGTACTCGCGCGTGGTGTACGCGTCGAGCGAGCCGCCCAACGTCTCGACGTCGAGCGAGAGCTGCCGCGCCGTGCGCGTCGGCGTCCCCTTGAACACCATGTGTTCGAGGAGGTGCGCGACGCCCATCTTGGCGCGGGGCTCGTGCAGCGATCCCGCGCGCACGAACGCCCCGAACGCAACCGACCGCACCCTCGGCACGGGGGCCGAGAGCACGGTCAGTCCGTTAGGCAGCGTCGTGCGGCGCGGCGGCGCGTCGGCCTCGGCCGGCGCGCCCCGTGCCGTCAGGAGCGTCACTCGCGGTCGCGGCCTCCCCCACGCGGGCCGCGGTCGCGCCCGCCGCGGTCGCCTCCGGAGCGGGCCGGACGCTCGCCGCGCGAGTCACCCGCGCCCGCGCCGACGCCCACCGCGTCGCCGTTCGACTCGGCGTCGGGCGCGCCCTCGGGCTTCGGCTCGAGCGCCTTCATCGACAGGCGGAGCCGGCCGCGCTCGTCGCGCTCGATGAGCTTCACCTTGACGGTGTCGCCCTTCTTCACGACGTCCTCGGTCTTCTCGACGCGGCCGTGGCGCATCTCCGAGATGTGCAGGAGCGCCTCGGTGCCGGGCATGATCTCGACGAAGGCGCCGAACGCGGTCGTGCTCTTCACCGTGCCCTCGTACACGTCGCCGACCACCGGCTCCGCCGTGAGCGCGACGACCATCTGCTTCGCGCGCTCCATCGACTCCGCGCCGACGGCGGCGATGGTGACCAGGCCGGTGTCGTCGACCGTGACTTCGGTCTTCGTCTCCTCCTGGATGCCGCGGATCGTCTTTCCCTTCGGCCCGATCAGGTCACCGATCTTCTCGGGGCTGATCTGGATCGTCACGATGCGCGGCGCGTACGCCGACATCTCGCTCCGGGGCGCGGCGAGCGCCTTCTCCATCTCGCCGAGGATGTGCAGCCGGCCGTCCTTGGCCTGGGCGAGCGCCTCGGTCAGGATCTTGAGGTCGAGGCCCTCGATCTTGATGTCCATCTGGATCGAGGTGATGCCCCCGCGCGTCCCGGCGACCTTGAAGTCCATGTCGCCGAGGTGGTCCTCGGTGCCCAGGATGTCGGTGAGCACCGCGTAGCGCTCGCCCTCCTTGATGAGCCCCATCGCGACGCCGGCGACGGCGGCGCGCATCGGCACGCCGGCGTCGAACAGCGCGAGCGAGCCGCCACACACCGACGCCATCGACGACGAGCCGTTGCTCTCGAGGACGTCGGAGACGATGCGGATCGTGTACGGGAACTGCTCGAACTCGGGGAGCACGCCCTGCAGCGCGCGCTCGGCGAGGTTGCCGTGCCCGATCTCGCGGCGGCTCGTGCCGCGCACGGGGCGCACCTCGCCGGTCGAGAACGGCGGGAAGTTGTAGTGCAGCATGAACGACTTCGTCGTCTCGGCCGCCTCGTGCACCGAGTCGAGCCGCTGCACGTCGTTGGCGGTGCCTAACGTGACGGCGACGAGCGCCTGCGTCTGCCCGCGCGTAAAGAGCGCCGAGCCGTGCGCGCGCGGCAGCACGCCGGTGTCGATCGTGATCGGGCGCACCTCGTTCGGCTTGCGGCCGTCGACGCGGAGCCCGGTGTCGAGCACCTGGCCGCGGAGCGCGTTGTACTCGATGTCGCCGAGGATCGCGCCGAAGTCCTTGCTGTTGTCGGGCAGCTCGGGGAGGAGCTGTTCCTTGACGGCCTTCTTGACCGCCTCGACGGCCTGGACGCGCCCCTGCTTGTCGGCCTGGTTGATCGCTTCGGCAATCTTGCCCTCGGCCGCCTCCTTCACGCGTGCGGTGATGGCCTCCGGGATCTCCGGCTTCGTCCAGGCCATCTTCTCGCCGCGGCCGGCCTTGCCGAGCAGCTCGCGCTGCGCGTCGATCAGCTCGCGGATCCCGTTGTGGCCGACGGTGAGCGCCTGGACGACGTCGTCCTCGCTCACCTCGAGCGCGCCGCCCTCGACCATCACAATCGAGTCCTGCGACCCCGCGACGACGAGGTCCATGTCGCTGTACTGCAGCTGCTGGAACGTCGGGTTGAGGATCCAGCTGCCCTGGACGCGGCCGACACGCACGCCGGCGATCGGGCCGAGGAAGGGAACCTTGGAGGCGTTCAGCGCGTAGCTCGTCGCGACGAGCGCGAGCACGTCCGAGTCGTTCTCCTGGTCCGCGGAGATGACGTAGACGAACACCTGGACTTCGTTCTTGAAGCCCTCCGGGAAGAGCGGACGGATCGAGCGGTCGATGATCCGCGCGGAGAGGATCTCGGAATCGGCCGGGCGGCCTTCGCGCTTGATGAAGCCGCCCGGGATCTTCCCGGCGCCGTACGTCTTTTCTTTGTATTCGACCGTGAGGGGGAAGAACGGCAGCGTGCTCTGGGAGTCGCTCACCGTCACGGTGGCGAGCACCATCGTGTCGCCGTACTGGACGAGGGCGGACCCGGCCGCCTGCTTCGCCATGCGTCCGGTCTCGATAACGAGCCGGCGGCCGGCGAACGTGCGTTCTACGCGTTGCATCATAGGGAGGTACACTCGCGCGTCATGCGCGGAGAAAGAAGCCGTCGCGGGCCCGCTAGCGCACCGCTAGCCAATCGTGGAGCCCAGGGACGGCGGGCGGCCGGGGACGACGTCACCCGGCGGCCGATGCCGGGAATGCTCCGGCAACTACGACGGACAGAACCGGATGACCGGACGTCCGAACGGCGTCGAACACAAAACGCGCGGCCGCAGTCGCTGCGCCCGCGCGAGAAGTGTGACGAACCGTTCAGTGACGCAGCCCGAGTTCGGTCACGAGCTGGCGGTACCCGGCGACGTCGGTTCGCTTGAGGTAGTCGAGAAGACGCCGCCGCTTGCCGACCATCTTGAGAAGACCGAGCCGGCCGTGGTGATCCTTCTTGTGCGTCCGGAAGTGCTCGGTCAGGTAGTTGATGCGATCGGTGATGACCGCGACTTGCACGCGTGTCGAGCCCGTGTCGGTCTCGTGCGCCCGGTACTTGGTAATGGTCGGTGCTTTCTCGAAAGCCATGGATGTATATTCTCCGCACGTCCGGCGGCGCTCGTGCGCGCAACGCTCGTAAGCACATAAGCTTACTCGCGGAACCCGGGCGTGACAAGTATGCGGCAGCGGCCGCCGGCGCGCGCCCGCCCGCGGCTCTCAGCGTGCGCTTCCCCCTCGCCGTTCCGCCTTCTGTCTGACGCGCCCGCCTCTCCGACGGGGCCCGACTTCGGGCTCGAGCCCGCCGACGCCGACGTCGGCGGCCGTTTATTCGGCCGCTACCGGGTCGTGCGGGCGGTCGGCGTCGGCGGGTTCGCCCGCGTTTACCACGCCGTCGACCCGGATCTCGAACTCGACGTCGCGGTCAAGGTCCTCCGACCGGAACTGACCTACGACGCGGAGGTCGTCGAGCGCTTCCGCCGCGAGGCCACGACGGCGGCCAAGCTCCGGCATCCCCACGTGATCACCGTGCTCACCGTGGGGCGGCTCACGGAGCCGTTCGACGGCATCCCGGCGGGCGCGCCGTACCTCGTCATGGACTACCTCCCGCACTCGCTCGCCGACCGGGTGAGCGCGGGGACCACGCTGCCCGAGGCCGACGTCGCGCGGATCGGGGCCGAGGTCGCGCGCGGGCTCGCCTACGCGCACCGCCAGGGCATCGTGCACCGCGACGTGAAGCCCGAGAACGTGCTCTTCGCCCGCGACGGCCGCGCGGTCGTCACCGACTTCGGCATCGCGCGCGCCCTGAGCGCGGCGCCGTCCGGGCCGAGCCGCCAGGTGTTGTTAGGCACGCCCGCGTACTTCTCGCCCGAGCAGGCCCGGGGCCTCCCGCTCGACGGCCGGAGCGACCTGTACTCCCTCGCCGTGACGCTCTACCGCGCGGCGACCGGAGTCGTGCCGTTCGGCGGCGACGACTGGTACGTCGTCATGCGCCAGCACGTCGAGGAGACCGCGGCCTCGCCGTCGAGCATCAACCGCGACCTCAGCCCGGCCTTCGACGCAGTGCTCACGCGCGCGCTCGCGAAGGATCCGGCGTCGCGCTATCCCACGGGAGACGCGCTGGGCGACGCGTTCGACGCGCTCCGCGGCGCGCCCGGCAACCGGCTGAACACGACGGAGATCCCGCGCGTCGCCGCCGCGCCGCGGGCCGGTGTGCGGGCGCGCCGTCTTCGCTGGGGCGCCGCCGCGGTCGCCGCGCTCGGGGTCGCGGTCGTCGGCGGCCGCGTCCTGGCGGTCCGCGGCGCGCCGGAGCGCGTGCCCTCGGGCCCGGGCGCGCCCGCGCGCACGACACCGCCGCCCGCGATCGCGACGCCGCCGGCTCCGGCCGGCACCGCGCCGGCGCCGGCACTCGATTCGGCGCGCGCGCCGCTCGCGGCCGTCGGCACCGCGTTCCCGTCGCTCGATAGTTCGGCGCGCAGCGCCGCGCGTGACAGCGCCGCCCTGGCCAACGCGTCCGCCGCGCGCGATGCGAAGCTCGGGCGACTCCCCGGCGCCCGAGGCGCGGCCCCGACGCACGGCGCCGCGGCGAAACCCGTCGGGTTGATCGCGGTGTCCACGCCCGCCGAGGCTAACGTCTACTTCGACGGCGACCTCGTGTCGCGCGGTCCGTGGCGCAACGCGTCGGTCCCGGTCGGGGCGTACACCGTACGCGCGAGCCTCGGCGGGCTGCCGGGGTGCGCCTCGGCCGATACGTCCGTCACCGTCGACGTCACGCCCAACTCTCGGCATTCGATCGCGCTCGATCCGGTCCCGTGCGGACAGCTGATGCTAGAGTTCACCGCGTCGACGCCGCCCCACTACTCGCTCATCCCGCTCCGCGGCGGTCCCACGCGCGAAGGACTGCTCCCGCTCAGTCAGCCGCTCGTCCTCCCGGACGGGACGTACCGGCTCACCATCGAGGCAGCCGCGTGCGCGCAATACTCGGACGAGCACCTACCCGTGGTCGCCGGGAAGACCCGCCGCGAAACCGGCCGTCTACTCTGCCAGTAGCCGCCCGGCGGCCAACGGCCGCCACACGGCCGGTCAATGCCGGACGAGCAGACCCGTGCCGAAACCCGCCGCGAGTCCCACGAACAGCCCGGCCCAGAACGCCTTCTGGCGCAGCGTCCCTAACACCGGGGCGCGCATGAGTGCGACGTGCGTCGGCTCGACCCGTGTCGTCTGCCCCGTAACGAGCGCGACGGCGCTGTCTCCCAAACGCGAGATCACGCGGAACCGTGCGACGAGCGCGTCGCGGCGGCGAGGGTCGACGGCGATACCTGTCGTGCCGCGGCGCACCCACCGCTCGGCGCCGATGAGGATCGTGAACGTCGTGTCGTCGACCGCGACGATCTCGTATCGCCGAAGCCGGGGGTCGGGCGCGCCGGGCGAAGCCGGTGGCGGGCTCGCGTCAGTGATCGGCGCCGAACCGATCGGGGGCTGAACCGACGGCGGTTCGCCCGGCGGCTTGGGGATCGGTGTGGTGGTCGCGGTCGCCCGGTGGTGACAGGCCGCGAGTGCGAGCCCGGCGAGAGCCGCGGTACTCCGGACGCGCCCCGACGTCAACGCAACCAGTCCCCGACCAGGCGCGAAAGATCGTTCCACATCACCGTGACGAACAGCAGGGCGACGGCCGCAAGCCCGAGCCGGAGGATCTGCTCGCGTACGCGCACGCTGAACGCACGCCCCTTCAACGCTTCGAGCACGTTGATGAGGACCTGACCGCCGTCGAGCACGGGCACGGGGAGCAGGTTCAGCACGGCGATGTTCACACTGAGGAACGCGACGAGGAGCAGCAGCGATTCGAAGCCGGCGCGTGCCGCCGCGACGGACGTTCGTGCGATCGCGATCGGTCCGCCGAGGTTGGACACCGCGACCTTGCCGCCGAACAGGCCGCGCAGGACGCCGAGCACGGACGTCGCGTTCTCCCATGTGGTCACGGCTCCCTCGCGCACCGCCGTTCCGAGACCGACCGGCTCGCGGATGATCGTCGGCCGTACGTACGCCCCGATCTGCCCGACGGTGCGCGGCGCGCCCGTGGCCGGATCCGGCGATTCCGCCAGGACAGGCGTGAGACGTACGCGCGCGAGACCGGTCGCGCGGTGCACGTCGAGCGTCAATGCGGTCGGCGGCGTCGGGCTGACGCGTGCGACGAGTTCCGCCCACGTGCGGATCGGCCGCCCGTCGATGGCCGTCACGCTGTCACCCGCCCGCAAGCCGGCGAGGGCCGCCGGCCGTCCGGCGACCACCGAGTCGATCACGGGGGGTACGTACGGGCGACCGCGCACGGCGAAGTTGCCCGCGTACACGACGAAGGCGAGCGCGATGTTCATCGTCACCCCGGCGAGCAGGATGAACAGACGCGCCGGCAGCGGCTTGGACTCGAACCAGCGGTGCGAGGGCACCGGCCGCGGCCCGAACGGAGCAAGCGCGTTCGGATCCCAATCGCGATTCCGGTGCGGGTCGCCGGTGTGATCGTCCGCCGCGCGCCCGGCCGCGTTGCCGCCGGTCGTCGGAACGGTACCCGCGGGGTGCTCGCCGCCGCCCTCGAGGAAGGCGACGGCGTCGTCCTCGCGCGACGCCATCCGCACATAACCGCCGAGCGGGAGGGCGGCGAGCACGTACTCGGTTTCGCCGACGCGCTTTTTCAGCAGCGCTGGTCCGAACCCAATCGAGAACCGAGGCGCGTACACGCCGGTCAGCTTAGCGGCGACGAAGTGACCGAGTTCGTGGACGAACACCACGAGCCCGAACACGAGAAGCGGCGCGAGGAAGGCGAGCATGCGGGTCAGTGGTGCGTCGGGCGACGGGGCCGGCGGCGGATCGTGCCGCCCCGCCGCTCAGCGGGCAAGATGGTCGCGAACGTGTCGGCGTGCGATCGCGTCGGCCGCCCGGAGCGCGTCGAGTGTGTCACCGGGCAGTTCGCCGAAGGCGGCCAGCGCGCGGCCGACCACGACCGGAATGTCGCCGAAGACGAGCCGGCCGTCGAGGAACCCCGCGACGGCCGCTTCGTTCGCGGCGTTGTACACCGCCGGCGCCGCGCCTCCCCTCCGACCGGCGTCGATCCCCAGGTCGAACATCGGAAACGCGTCGCGGCGGACCGGTTCGAACTCGAGCCGCCCGTGCGCGACCGGGTCGAACGGGGGGAGGGCGGTATCGGCGAGCCGCGCGGGGTGCGTCAGCGCGTACAGGATCGGGACCTCCATGCTCGGCGCACCGAGTTGCGCGAGGACGCTGCCGTCGACGAACTCGACCATCGAATGCACGACGCTCTGCGGATGCACGACGACTTCGATGCGCTCGTACGGCACCCCGAACAGCTCGTGCGCCTCGATGACCTCGAGCGCCTTGTTGGCGAGCGTGGCGCTGTCGACCGTGATCTTGCGGCCCATCGACCACGTCGGATGCCGCAACGCGTCGGCGACCGTGGCCCGGGCGATGCGGTCCGGGCTCCACGCGCGGAACGGGCCACCCGAGGCGGTGACGATGATGCGTCGGACCTCCTGCCCCGGGCGGCCCGCGATGCACTGCAGAATCGCCGAATGCTCGCTGTCGATCGGCACGAGCTCGCCGCGCCCGGCGCGGGCCGCCGCGCGCACGAGCGGCCCAGCCATGACCAGCGTCTCCTTGTTCGCGAGTGCGACGCGGCGTCCGGCGCGGAGCGCCGCGAGCGTCGCGTCGAGGCCGGCGGCCCCGACGACCGCGTTCACGACGACGTCGACGTCGGGTTGAGTCGCGGCGCCGATCAACACGTCCCCGCCGACGTGCCACGACGGCTCGGTCGTCGACGACCCGTCCGCGCCGTTCGTTAGTCCGACGTAGTCGGGCGTGAACTCGGCGCTCTGCTCGGCGAGCAGGGCCGCGTTCCGATGGGCGGTGACGGCGCGGAGCGCGAACCGGTCGGCGTGGCGCGCCAGCACTCGAAGCGTGGCAGTGCCGATCGACCCGGTACTGCCGAGCACTGCGACTCCGCGCCGCGGAACCGCCGAAACGTCGCGGCCGCTCACCCGCCGAACGCCGGCAGGAGCAGCCACCCAAGCAGGAGGTAGCTCGACGGGAGGACGAAGAGGAGCGAATCGACGCGGTCGAGCACGCCGCCGTGGCCGGGGATGAGGTTGGACGAGTCCTTCACCCCCGCGTCGCGCTTGAGTAGCGACTCGACGAGGTCGCCGAGCTGTGCGGCGACCGAGACGAGGAGACCGAAGAGCAACGCCCGGCCGGGCGCGAAGCCGAGGTTCGCAACCGGACGGAGCACGTGCGGCGCGTACGCTGCGGCGAGCGCGCCCGAAGCGACGAGCGCGCCCGCCGCGCCGGCGACGGTTTTCCCCGGACTGACGCTGGGAATCAGCTTCGGCCCGCCGATGAGGCGCCCGGCCGCGTACGCGCCGATGTCGCTGGCCCACGTGCAGAGGACGGGGAGTAGGACGAGCGCCGTACCGGCCGCGCGGCCGACGACCCAGTCGTGCGTCCGGAGCGCGTACGCGTAAGCGAGGGGTACCGCGGCGTACAGCACGCCGAGCACCGTCGTCGCGACCGCGATCAGCGGGCGTCCGGCGACGCCGCGGCGCCAAACCGCCAAGGCGAGAAGCGCGAGGACGACGAGCACGCCCGCCGTGAGGGGCGGCGCGCCGAGCCCGCGCGCGTGCGCGTGCACGCCTAACGGGACGAGCGCCGCGAGCACGATCCCGGTGCGCGAGAACGCGCGGGCGCCGCTCGCCGCGTCGGCTATGCGGAAGAACTCCCACGCGCCGACCGCGGCCGCGGCCGCGAGCAGCGTCGCGAGCGCCGCGTCGCCGAACCACACGCACGCGAGCGTGACCGGGGCCGCCACCAGCGCCGAGGCGACGCGCCGCGCGAGCTCGCTCACGCGGCGGTCACGCGGAGACGCGCCCGAACCGCCGCTCGCGGGCCTGGTACGCGGTGATCGCCTCGAACAGCTCGCCGCGCCCGAAGTCCGGCCAGAGGACGGGCGAGATGAACAGCTCCGTGTACGCGATCTGCCAGAGCAGGAAGTTCGAGAGCCGCTGCTCGCCCGACGTGCGGATGAGCAGGTCGGGATCGGGGATCCCGGCGGTGTACAGCCGGGCCGCGACGTGCTCCTCGCGCAACTCCTCGGGGCGGACGCGCCCCGCCGCCACGTCGGCGGCGATCGCGCGGACGGCGTCGAGCAGCTCGGCGCGCGAGCCGTACGAAATGAACAGGTTGAGCGTGAGGCGCTCGTTGTGCGCGGTTTCGGCCGTGACGTGTTGGACGGCGCGCAGCGGTGCCCCGGTCAGGCGCGACAGGTCGCCGAGGACGCGGACGCGCACGCCGCGCTCGCGCAGTTCGTCGACTTCGCGCGCGATGTACTCCTCGAGCAGCGACATGAGCGCGCCGACCTCCGGCGCGGGACGCTGCCAGTTCTCCTGCGAGAACGCGTAGAGCGACAGGAATTCAACGCCCGCCTCGAGCGCGCCGCTGACGACGTCGCGTACCGACTTCATGCCGGAACGGTGGCCGACCGGGCGCGGCAGCAGCCGTTGCCGCGCCCACCGCCCGTTCCCGTCCATGATCACCGCGACGTGCCGCGGCACGTCGCCGCTCGCGCGAACGCGCGCGAGCAGCTCGTCGGCGGACGCCTCGTCCACGAGCTTACACAGCCAGGATCTCGGCTTCCTTCGTCTTCAGAAGGGCCTCGACCTTGGCGATGTGATCGTCGGTGAGCTTCTGCAGCTCCTTTTCCGCGCGCGTCTTCTCGTCCTCGGAGACGCCGTCGAGCTTCTTGATCCGATCGCGCGCCTCGGTGCGCGCGTGGCGGACCGCGACGCGCCCGTCCTCGGCGTATTTGTTCGCGACCTTGACGAGCTCCTTGCGCCGCTGCTCGTTGAGCTGCGGGAGCGGCACGCGGATCACGCCGCTCATGTTGGACGGCTCGAGCCCGAGGTCGCTGTCGCGGATCGCCTTCTCGATCGCCTTCGCCTGTCCGCGGTCGAACGGGGTGACGAGCAGGAGGCGCGGCTCGGGCGCGCTCACCGACGCGACCTGGTTGAGCGGGAGCTCGGAGCCGTACGCGTCGACGCGGACGACGTCGAGCATGTTCGCGCTCGCCTTGCCCGCGCGCACGGTCGCGAACTCACGCTTGGCCGCCTCGACGCCCTTGTCCATCGCGGCGCGGCCCTGCTGCATGATCTCCTTGATGGTCGCCATTCTCTGGTCAGCTGACGAGGGTTCCGACCTTCTCGCCGCGCACGGCCCGGAGCGCCGCGCCGGCTTCGTGGATGTTCAGCACGATGAGTGGCAGGCTGTTTTCGCGGCAGAGCGTGACGGCGGTCTGGTCCATCACGCGCAGGTCGCCGAGCATCACGTCGCGGTAGCTGATCGTGTCGTAGCGCGTCGCGGTCGGGTCGAGCTTCGGGTCGGCGGAGTAGACCCCGTCGACACTCGTCGCCTTGACGATGACGTCCGCCTTGATCTGGATCGCGCGCAGGACGGCCGCGGTGTCGGTCGAGAAGTACGGGTTGCCCGTCCCGGCGGCGAAGATGACCACGCGCCCCTGCTCGAGGTGGCGCATCGCGCGCCGGCGGATGAACGGCTCCGCCACCTCTTCCATGCGGATCGCCGTCATCACGCGCGTGTCGAGGCCTTTCTTCTCGAGTGCGTCCTGCATCGCGAGCGCGTTGATCACGGTGCCCAGCATGCCCATGTAGTCCGCGCCGACGCGTTCCATCCCGAGCCGCGAGAGCTGCGCGCCGCGGATCATGTTCCCGCCGCCGATCACGAGCCCGAGCGACGTGCCCGCCCGCGCGACGTCGGCGATCTGGTCGGCGAAGAAGCTGACCTTGTCGAAGTCGTACCCGAACCCGCGCTCCCCCGCGAGCGCCTCCCCGGACAGCTTGAGGAGCACCCGCGGGTAGCGCAGCGCCGGGGTCGGCCTAACCGTCGGCGCGCTCGGCGCCGGGGGCGTGGCCTCCGGCGTGACCGGCGGCGACACGATCGCCGCCGCCGCCGTGCGTTGGTCCGCGTCGCTCACGCGACGCTCACTCCTGGCCGAGCTGGAAGCGCGTGAAGCGCTTCACGGTGACCGGCGCGCCGACCTGCTTGGCCGTCTGATCGACGACCTGCTGGATCGACGTTTTCGGCTCGCGGATCCACGCCTGGTGCAGGAGCGCGACGTCCTTGTAGTACGCCTCGATCTTACCGGTGACGATCTTGTCGATCATCGCCTCCGGCTTGCCGCTCGCGCGCACCTGGTCGACGAAGATCGCCCGCTCGCGCTCGACGACCTCCGCGGGGACGGTGTCGCGGTCGATGCCGACCGGGGCCGCGGCCGCGACGTGCTCGGCGAGCGTCTTCGCGAGCGTCGTGAGCGCCTCGTCCTTGCCGCCGTTCGCCGCCTGGACCTCGACGAGGACGCCGATCTTCCCGTTGAAGTGCACGTACGAGCCGACGACGCCCTGGGGCGCGGCGTAGCGCGCGACGCGCCGCACGTTCACCGCCTCGCCCATCTTCGCCGAACTCTCCTTCACGTACTCTTCGACGCTCTGGCCGCCGCCGAGCGTGGACGAGAGCAGGCCGGCCGCGTCGGTCGCCGACGGACTTGCGAGCGCTTGGTCGGCGACCGTCTTCGCGATCGCCTGGAAATCGTCGTTGCGCGCGACAAAATCGGTTTCGCAGTTGATCTCGACGAGCACGCCCGTCGAGCCGTCGGGCGAGATCTCGGCGCGGATGACGCCCTCGCTCGTGCTTTTCCCCGCGCGCTTCTCGGCCTTGGCGATCCCCTTCTTGCGGAGGTAATCGACCGACGCCTCCATGTTGCCCTGGTTCTCTTCGAGGGCCTTCTTGCAGTCCATCATGCCGGCGCCGGTGCGCTGGCGCAGCTCCTGGACGTCTTTCGCGGTGAAGGTGGCAGTGCTCATGACCTGTATCTCCGGACGCGTCGCGGACGGGGTGGGAATTCTCCCAGGCCGCACCGACGCGGGGCTGTCGTGGAAACGCCGCCGGCACGGGCCGGCGGCGTATCGAATCTAGCGGGGGCGAACGGGGGCCGGCGCGCCGCGAGGCGGCGCCCGGCGTGCTCAGCCCTCGCCCGTGTTGGTGCTGTCGCGGACCGGGGCGTCGGCGTCCGTACCCGTGTCGCTCGCGTCGCCGCCGTCCGTGCCGGCGCCAGGGCGGCGAGCCGCCGCGATCGCGTCGGGACGGGCGCGCCGACGACGCGGGCGGCGCGTACGGTCGCCGCCCGGGCCGGCACCCTCACCGCCGCCCCCGGGCGCACCGGGGCCGCCGGCCCCACCGCGCGGGCCGCGGTCGCCACGGTCCGCGCGCTCGCTGCCGCGCTCCGACGAGTAGGTGTAGCTCTCCTGCGCCTCCTCGTCCGGCTGACGCTGCGGCGTCTCGCGGCGGGCCTCGGCGATCGTGTCGGCGACGGTGCGCGTGATCAACTCGACGGAGCGGATCGCGTCGTCGTTCCCGGCGATCGGGACGGTGATAAGGTCCGGGTCCGCGTTGGTGTCGACGATCGCGACGACCGGAATGCCGAGCTTGCGCGCTTCCTCGACCGCGATGTGCTCCTTCTTGGAGTCGACGACGAAGAGGAGGCCCGGGAGGCGGCCCATGTTCTTGATGCCCGAGAGGTTCTTCGCAAGCTTGTCGCGCTCGCGGGTCATCATGAGCTGCTCTTTCTTCGTGTAGTTCGCGAAGCCGCCCCCGTCTTCCGAGCCGGCCTCGAGGTCCTTGAGCTTTTTGATCTGCTTCTTGGCGGTCGAGAAGTTCGTCAGGAGCCCGCCGAGCCAGCGCTCGGTGATGTAGTACGCGCCCGCGCGCTCGGCCTCCTCCTGCACGATCGCGGCGAGCTGGCGCTTGGTGCAGACGAAGAGGACCTGCTCGCCGCGCGCGACCGTCTCGCGGACGATCTGCCGCGCGAGGTCGAGCTGGCGCAGCGTCTTCTGCAGGTCGATGATGTGGATCCCGTTGCGCTCCGCGAAGATGAAGCGGCGCATCTTGGGGTTCCACCGCCGCGTCTGGTGCCCGAAGTGGACGCCGGCGGCGAGGAGCTGGTCGAGCATGCGGGGCGCGGGGGCGCCGCCTTCGGACTGCTGGTCGGGCGTGACGGTCGTGGCCATTGTGTGCCGGATACGGCGATATGCCTAACGTGGGTTGGTCGTCCGCCCCCGTCGCGGCGCCGCGCGACCCGCCCCGGAGGGCGGGCACCCGCGCGGCGCTCGGGGGGCGTGCGAGATGCGAGCGGGTGAGCCTAACGGGCTAGCGCTTGCTGAACTGGAAGCGCTTGCGCGCCTTCGGGCGGCCCGGCTTCTTGCGCTCGACCGCGCGGGCGTCGCGCGTGAGCAGGCCGAGTTCGCGCATCTTCGGGCGGTACGTCTCGTCGGTCTGGACGAGCGCGCGGGCGATCGCGAGGCGGAGCGCCCCGGCCTGCCCGGCGACGCCGCCGCCGTCGAGGTTCGCCGTCACGTCCCACTTGCCGAGGTTCTCGGTCGCGACGAACGGCAGCTGGATGGAGCTGACGAGCACGGGGCGCGGGAAGTAGTCACCGAGCTGGCGCCCGTTGATCTCCCACTTCCCCGAGCCGGGCGTGAGGTAGACGCGGCACACCGCTTCCTTGCGGCGGCCGATCGCGTGCGTGGTCCGGTCGGCCATGTTACGGCGCCCCCGTGGCCGCGCCGGCCCCGGCGAGGTTGTCGAAGGTGAGCGGCGTCGCCTGCTGGGCCGCGTGCGGGTGCGTCGGGCCCGCGTAGACGCGCAGCTTGCGGCGGATCTCCTGCTTCGCGAGCGACGACTTCGGCAGCATGCCGTAGACCGCCTTCTCGATCACCCGCTCCGGGTGCTTGGCGAGCATGGTCGCGAACGGGATCTGCCGGTCGTGGCCCATGTAGCCGGTGTGCGTGAAGTATGTCTTCTGCTCCGCCTTGCGGCCGGTGACGCGGACCTTGCTCGCGTTGAGCACGATCACGAAGTCGCCCGTGTCCATGTGCGGCGTGAACATCGGCTTGTGCTTGCCGCGGAGGATCTTGGCGACCTCCGAAGCGAGGCGGCCGAGGACCATGCCCTCGGCGTCCACGACGTACCAGCGCGGCTCGATGTCCGCCGGCGTCGCGGTGTAGGTGGAACGCATGTGCAATCCAGGCTGGGACGACGGCGCCTCACCGGTGCGTCTCGCAACCCGGGTCTCGGCCGCCCTCCGGTCCGTGCAGAAGGCGTTTTCGCGCAGTCACGGATGATAGGCGCGACGTAAGTCGTTGTCAATGAACGCGTAGCGCGCGCCCACGCGAGCGCCGGCCGCCGTCCCGCGCTACGCCAACTCGACGAGCACCGCGCCCTTTTCGACCGCCGTGCCGGGCACGACCGCAACGCGCTTGACCGTGCCGCCCACCGGCGCGCGGAGCTCGTTCTCCATCTTCATGGCCTCCATCACCACGAGCGCCTGGCCGCCGGCCACGGCGTCCCCCTCGCGCACATCGACGCGGACGACGAGCCCCGGCATCGGCGCGACGAGCGGCGCCGGCCCCGCGGCCGCCGCGTTCGCGGCCGACAGGTCGCGGATGGCGCGCGTGCGCTCGTCGAGCGCGTCCGCCGCGAACGTCCGGCCGTCGATCACGAGGCGGTAGCGACCGCGGGCGTCGCCGCGCTGCGCGATGACGCGGTGGATCGCGTCGCCGATTGCGAGGACGCTGACCGGCGAATCGGGCACGCGCGTCAGCGTCGCGCGCACGGTCTCGCCGTCCACGCGGACTCCGTCGCCGAACACCTCAACGTCAGTACGCACACCGTCGATCTCGACCACGTACTTCATACGCCCACCTCGGAGCCGCGCGCGACGACGCGTTCGAGGACGACGAGCGTCTCGACGTGCGCGGTTTGCGGGAACATGTCGTACGGGGTTACCCGGCGGATCGCGTACGACGGCATTCGCGCGAGGTCGCGGGCGAGGGTCGCGGGGTTACAGCTCACGTAGACGATGGCCTCGGGCGGCGGCCCGAACGCGCCGTCCGCGGCGCGTTCGAGGATTTCAGGAACCGCGGCGTCCAGTCCAGTCCGCGGCGGGTTGACGAGGACGGCCGCGGCCGGCAGCACGCTCGCGAGCGCGTCCTCGACCCGCGCCCGGACGCTGCGCCCGCCGAGCGGGGCAAGGCGCGCGCCGGCCAGTGCAGCGGCCTCCGCGTCGAGTTCGATCGCGCTCGTCCGCGCGCCGGCTCCGGCGAGCGCCACGGCCACGTCGCCGACGCCCGCGTACGCGTCGACGAACGTCGCAGGACGGCGCTCGCGCAACGCGGCGACGACGTCCGCGCGCAGGCGGGCCGCTATCGGCGCGTTCACCTGCGCGAACGACGCGCCCGCCGAGGCTTCGCGGCGCGTGTGCAGCAAACGCCGGTGCGCGCCGTCGGGCTGCCACCAGAGACCCGCGAGCGACGGCACCGCGTTCACGAACGTCTCCCACGCGGGCCAACGCGCGCCGCCCACGAGGGTGAACGTCGCCGGCGTCGCGCCATCGGTCGCGCCTCCGAGCAGTCGCACGGCGCCGCGCAGTTCGCGTGCGTCGAAGGGGAACAAGCGCGACGCGGCGACGACCTCGCGCCAGACCGCGAGGACGCGCTCGTCCGTGATCGGACAATCCTGGAGCGCGAACACCTCGCCCGGCGCGTCGTACGGGTGCAGGCCGCCGACCCACGAGCTCCCGCGGCGGCGCAGCGCGAGCGTGAGCTTGCGCCGGTACCGCCATGCCGCGGGACTCGGCAGCACGGGATCAATCTCGACGGGCCGCTTGGCGATGCGCGCGAGTGCGTCGGCGACGAGGCGCCGCTTCGCCTCGCGCTGTGCGTCGGCCGAGAGATGTTGCAGCTGACAGCCCCCGCAGTGGTCCTCGCGGTAGTGGGGGCACGGCGGCTCGACCCGTTCGGTCGACGGGCGGACAACGTCGACCAGCACGCCGCGCGCGAACCGGCCGGTCGCGTCCCACCGAGCGCGGACGACGTCGCCCGGCGCGGTCCGCGGCACGAAGACGACGAGCCCGCCGTCACGGCCGACGCCGTCGCCGCCGGCCGCGATCGTATCAATCGCGAGCTCGCGGGCCGGGCCGGCCGGGGAGGCCGCGACCGGTCGCGCGCGGCGCGGCGGGCGCGCCGGTCGGGGCGGGCCCGCGCGTCTCACGCCGGCCGCAGCGCCTCGCGGCGCGCCGTCGCGCGCCAGCCCCCGTTCGCGACTGGCGACGGCGGGGCAGCGGCGGTCGGCGTTGCGCTCGCGCGCGCGTCGCGATCGCGGTGCGCCACGAGCGCGACCGCGATGGCGGCGAGTCGACGTTCGTCCGCCGACGGTCGTGTCGCGACGAGCGCCGGGAGGCGGCGCTCGAGCCACTGGATCGAGATGTCGCCGCGGCGGAACTCGTCGTCCTCCATGACGCGGAGGTGGAACTCGCGGGACGTCTCGACGCCCTCGACCGCGAGTTCGCCTAACGCGCGGTGCATGCGCGCGATCGCGCGTTCGCGGTCTGGCGCGTGGACGATGAGCTTGGCGAGCATCGGGTCGTAGAACAGCCCGACGTCGCTCCCCGCCTCGACCCCCCCGTCCCACCGCACGCCGGGGCCGGCGGGCAGGTGTAGGTACGAGATCCGTCCCGTCGACGGCAGGAAGCCGTTCGCCGGGTCCTCGCTCGTGATCCGGCACTCGATCGCCCAGCCGCGGGGCACCAGGTCGGCCTGTGCGAAGGGGAGTCGCTCGCCGGCCGCGATCCGCAGCTGCCACTGCACGAGGTCGACGCCCGTGACCAGCTCGGTCACCGGGTGCTCGACCTGGATGCGCGTGTTCATCTCGAGGAAGTAGAACGCGCCGTCGCGGGCGAGAAGGAACTCGCACGTCCCCGCGTTCACGTACCCGGCCGCGCGGGCGGCCGCGACCGCGGCCTCGCCCATGCGCGCGCGGAGCTCCGGCGTGACCGCGACGCTCGGCGCCTCCTCGATCATCTTCTGGTGCCGGCGCTGCACGGAGCACTCGCGCTCGCCCAAATGGAGCATGGTGCCGTGCGCGTCGCCGAGCACCTGGATCTCGACGTGGCGCGGGCCCTCGACGTACTTCTCGACGTACACCGCGTCGTCGCCGAACGCGTTCTGCGCCTCCCGCCGCGCCGCGCCTAACGCGTCGACCATCTCGCCCGGCGCGCGGACGACGCGCATCCCCTTCCCGCCCCCGCCCGCGGCGGCCTTGAGCAGCACCGGGTAGCCGAAGCGCTCGGCGACCTCGTGCGCCTCGGCGGCGTCGCGGAGCGCCTCGGTCGTGCCCGGGACGACGGGCGTGCCGGCGCTGATCGCAAGCTGGCGCGCGGCGGTCTTGCTCCCCATCGCGTCGATCGCCTCGGCCGGCGGGCCGACCCAGACGAGGCCGGCGTCGCGCACGGCGCGCGCGAACCACGCGCGCTCGGAGAGGAAGCCGTACCCCGGGTGGATCGCCTCCGCCCCGCTGCGGCGGGCCGCGTCGACGAGGCGGTCGCCGACGAGGTAGCTCTCCGCCGAGGGGCTCGGGCCGACGTGCACGGCCTCGTCGGCCTCGCGGACGTGCGGGGCGTTCGCGTCGGCGTCGCTGTACACCGCGACGGAGCGGACCCCGAGCTCGCGGCACGCGCGGACGATGCGGAGGGCGATCTCGCCGCGGTTGGCGATGAGGACCTTGGAGAACATGACGTTAGGCGCGCAGAGCGGCGGGACGGTACGGAGCCGTGTCATCCTGAGCGCAGCGAAGGATCTCGCGTACCGTGCGTGGAGCCGCGTCCAGCCGATACGGTCTCTCCTCGCCACCGTCGCACCCCGGTCCGCACGCAAGATCCTCCGCTGCGCTCAGGATGACACGCGCGCGTGTACCACGGATCTTCGCGGTGTCCCCGACAAACGCCCTCACAGCGGCAGGTTCCCGTGCTTCTTCGCCGGGTTGCGGTCCCGCTTCCCCTGCAGCGACTCGAGCGCGTCGATCAGCCGCGGCCGCGTGTCGCGCGGGTCGATGATGTCGTCGACGTACCCGCGTGCCGCCGCGACGTACGGGTTGGCGAAGCGCTCCGTGTACTCGGCCACGCGCGCGTCGGTCGCGGACGCCGTGTCGTCCGACTCGGCGATCTCGCGCTTGTAGATGATCTCGACGGCGCCCTTCGGCCCCATGACGGCGATCTCCGCCGTCGGCCACGCGACGTTGAAGTCGCCGCGGATGTGCTTGGAGCTCATCACGTCGTACGCGCCGCCGTAGGCCTTCCGCGTGATGACGGTGAGCTTGGGCACGGTCGCCTCGCAGTACGCGTAGAGCAGCTTCGCGCCGTGCTTGATGATCCCGCCGTGCTCCTGCGCGACGCCGGGGAGAAAGCCGGGGACGTCCTCGAACGTCACGAGCGGGATGTTGAACGCGTCGCAGAACCGGATGAAACGCGCGCCCT
Organism: Gemmatimonadetes bacterium T265; assembly: GCA_019973575.1. NCBI lineage: Bacteria > Pseudomonadati > Gemmatimonadota > Gemmatimonadetes bacterium T265. The sequence continues at coordinate 1,160,168 of BPUI01000002.1, read as the reverse complement.
TGAGCGACGCGCTGATGTCCAGCACGCCCGCGAGCACCGCGGGCTGGTTCGCCACGACGCCGACCGAGTGCCCGCCGAGGTGCGCGAAGCCGCAGACCAGGTTCTGCGCGTACCCGGCGTGCACCTCGTAGAACTCGCCGTCGTCGACGACGCGGCGGATGACGTCGTGGATGTCGTACGGCTTGTTCGGGTTGTCCGGGACGACGTCGAGCAGCGTCTCGTCGCGGCGGTCGCGCGGGTCGGTGCCGCGCCCGCGCGGCGCGTCGTCGAGGTTGTTGCTCGGCACGTAGCGGAACAGCTCGCGGATCGCGCCGAGCGACGCGAGCTCCGAGTCGTGGGCGAAGTGCGCCACGCCCGAGGTGCCGGCGTGCGTGTCGGCGCCGCCCAGCTCTTCCATCGTGACGTCCTCGTGCGTGACGGTCTTCACGACGTTGGGCCCGGTCACGAACATGTAGCTCGTGCCGCGGACCATGTAGATGAAGTCGGTGATCGCGGGCGAGTAGACGGCGCCGCCGGCGCACGGCCCGAGCACGGCCGAGACCTGCGGCACCACCCCCGACGCGAGCGTGTTGCGGAGGAAGATGTCGGCGTAGCCGCCTAACGCGACGACGCCGTCCTGGATGCGCGCGCCGCCCGAGTCGTTGAGGCCGACGATCGGCGCGCCGTTGCGGACGGCGAGGTCCATTATCTTGCAGATCTTCTGCGCGTGCGCCTCGGCCAGCGAGCCGCCGTAGACGGTGAAGTCCTGCGAGAAGACGTAGACGAGCCGGCCGTCGATGCGGCCGTACCCGGTGACCACGCCGTCGCCGTACACGGGCCCGTTGCCGTTGCCACCGTCGGCGGCCGAGCGCGCGGTGACAAAGCGGTCGAGCTCGACGAAGCTTCCCTCGTCGAGGAGCACGTCGAGGCGCTCGCGCGCGGAGAGCTTGCCCTTGTCGTGCTGGGCCTGGAGGCGCGCCGGGCCGCCGCCGAGCTCCGCGGCGGCGCGCCGCGCGGCGAGCGTGTCGAGTTTGGCCTGCATGCTCATCGTGCGCGCCAACCTAGCGATGCGCCTGCATGTAGGCGACCAGCTGGTCAGCGATCCACGCGCGGACCGGCGTCGTATAGTGCAGCCGGTCGCCGACGTGCATCGACGCGTCGCGCCAGGTGCGTCCGTCGTCGGACGACGTGTGTTCGGCGAGGTCGATCAGCCCCGCGCGGGTCCGGAGGGCGATCGCGCGGACGCTGTCGTTGATCCCGACGATCGCGGCGGTCACCTCCGGACTCTGCGGGCGTGGCGCGAGCGTCGTGAGGACGAGGTGGTCGGGCCGGTGTCCGGCGGACTTCCACCGGTCGACCATCCAGGCGAGGTTCGCCGCGCTGCTCGCCGCCGGCGTGCCGTCGTTGGCGTAGTCGTTCGTTCCGAGCGAAACGTAGACGAAGTCGTCGGGCCCGGGCACGTAGGCGTTCACGCGGGCGATCGGGCCCTGCGGGAACGACGCGTTCCGGGGCTCGCCGCCGGACCAGGGGTAGGCGGCGCCGAGCACCTCGCCGTCGAAGCGCGTGTACCCCGCGACGACCGCCCGCGCGTTAGGCGCGCCGTTGCCGTTCCGGTCCGCGCCGCCGTGCCCCCCGCCGCCGGTGGTCGTGCCCGAGATGCCGTGGTTCACGACGCGGATCGGGCGCGTCGCGACGGTGCGCCAGCGGGCCTCGACGAGGCCGGCGAGCGTCTCGGAGGCGTTCGGGTCCGACGGCGCCGGGCGCGGCGCGCCGTCGCTCACGTACGAGCGGGCGCGCACGTGCGGCTCCTCGGGCGACCATGCCATGTCGGTGTTGGAGTCACCGAACGTGGTCACGCGGATCGGGGCGGCGGTGTTCTGCGCGCCGCGGCGTGCGCTGATCGGGATGACCACGCACCCCGCGAGGTGTGCGGCGCCGACAAGGACGGCGGCCAGCAATCGTACGGCGCGGGATGGTGAACGGAGACGACGGAGCGTAGGCACGTCGGCAAACTCGGCCCGCGCGCGCCGGGCCGCAACGGGCGGGGGTGCCCGGCCGCGGAATGGTGGCCGACCCGGACGCGCGAAGCGCCCGGGCGACGGATCGCCCGGGCGCTTCTGCGTGCGTTGGTCCGCGGAACCGGGAGGGCTTAGAGCCCCTCCTCCTCGCTCGAGTGCACCACGGAAGGCGTCTCGGGGCGGGGCGGCTGCTCGTCGGGGATGTTCGTGACCGCGAGGACGATGCGGCGCTGGATGGGGTCGACCTCCATCACGCGCGTGTCGAGAAGCATGCCCTCGTACGCGACGTCGGCCGGGTTGGAGACGATCCGGCCCGTGATGTTGAGCTGCGAGAGCGGGACGAAGCCTTCGAGGTTGTCGCCCATGTCGACGACGACGCCCTTGTCCATGAGGCGGACGATCGTCGAGCGCTGCTCCGTGCCGATCGCCAGCGTCTCGGCGATCGTGAGCCACGGGTCGGCCTCGGCCTGCTTAAGGCCCAAGGAGATGCGCTTGTTCTCGCTGTCGATGTTGAGGATCACGACGTCGACGGTGTCGCCCTTCTTCACGACCTCCGACGGGTGCTGGACGCGCTTCGTCCAGCTCATGTCGGAGATGTGGATCAGGCCGTCGATGCCGGGCTCGATCTCGACGAACGCGCCGAACGAAGTGAGGTTGCGGACCTTGCCGGTGATGCGCGTGCCGACCGGATACTTGAGCGGCAGCACCGTCCAGGGGTCCGTCTCGGTCTGCTTCATCCCGAGCGAGATCTTCTCCTCGTCCGGGTCGACCTTGAGCACCACCGCCTCGATGTTCTCCCCGATGCTGACGAGCTTCGACGGGTGCCGGACGTTGCGCGTCCAGCTCATCTCGGAGATGTGGACGAGGCCCTCGATGCCGGGCTCGAGCTCGATGAACGCGCCGTAGTTGGTGATGCTAACGACGCGGCCCTGGACGCGCGTGCCGACCGGGTACTTGGCGGCGACGTCCTTCCACGGGTACGACTGGAGCTGCTTGAGGCCTAACGAGATGCGCTCGCGGTCCCAGTCGATGTCGAGGACCTTGATCTCCAGCTCCTGCCCGATCTGGACCATCTCGGTGGGGTGCTGGATGCGGCCCCACGACATGTCCGTGATGTGCAGGAGTCCGTCGACGCCGCCGAGGTCGATGAACGCGCCGAAGTCCGTGATGTTCTTGACGACGCCGCGGCGGATCTGGTCCTTCGACAGCTCCTTCATCAGCTTCTCGCGCTTGCCGCTCCGCTCCTGCTCGAGGATGACGCGGCGGCTCACCACGATGTTGCGGCGACGCTTGTTGAGCTTGATGATCTTGAAGTCGTAGGTCTGGCCGAGCAGGTCGTCGATGTTGGGCACGCGGCGGAGCGCGATCTGCGAGCCCGGGAGGAACGCGTCGACGCCCATGAGGTCGACCACCACGCCGCCCTTGATCTTCTTGGTCAGCGTGCCCGTTACGGGCTGGTCGGTCTCGTAGGCGACGCGGATGCGCTCCCACACCCGCATGAAGTCGGCCTTCTTCTTGGACAGCACGACCGAGCCTTCGGCGTCCTCGAGGTGCTCGAGGAGCACCTCGACTTCGTCGCCGGGCTTGAGGTCGGGGAGGTCCTTGAACTCCTCGAGCGGGATGGTGCCCTCGGACTTAAACCCGATGTCGAGGACGACCATGTTGTCGCGGATCTCGAGGACGCGCGACTTGACGATCTCGCCCTCTTCGATCGAGGCGAGCGTGCCGTTGTACATGTCGACCATCGCGTCGTACTCGTCCGACGAGTATTCGTCCTCGTCGTAGAGTTCGGGGCGACGGTTGGCGAGCGGGCGGAGTTGCGAGCGCTGCAGGTCGCGCTTCTCGCGCGCCGTGAGCCCGCTGCCCATCCCGAAGCTGGCGTTCAGGGCGGCGGCGAAGTCCTGGCCGTCCTGGGTGGTGTTAGTGTCGAGCTCGGTCATACCGAAGCGGCTCTCCGGACCGCGGAGTTTTTAGGCTCGCCGCGTCGAGTCATGGAGGAGACTACGCGGGCCGCCGAGAACCGGTCGCGCCGCGTGAACCCTGCAGCATAGCGGCGGCGGCGTGTGGCGTCAACGCTTCACACGCCGGAAGTCTGTATCGGCGCGAGACTTACGCGCCCGAGCCCGCTTCGTCCCGCGGCTCGACCCCGGTCGGCGCCGCGGGCCGCCCCGCCGCCGGCAGCGCGCGCGCGAGCGAGACGATCCGGTCGACCTGCTCGGACTGCGTGAGAAACGTGGTATCGAGCAGGACCGCGTCGCGCGCCTGCACGGTCTGCGTCGCGTCCCGCGCGTCCCGCTGAACGAGGCGGTCCGTCTCGGCCGCGATCTCGGCATCGCTCGGCGCGCGGCCATGCTCCTGGAGCAGCCGGCGGCGCGCGCGCTCCCACGGGTCGGCGACGAGGAACACCTTGAGCGCGGCGTCCGGGAACACGACCGTCCCGATATCGCGGCCGTCGACGACTACCGAGTGCGCGGTCGCAGCCGCGCGCACGCGCGCGTTGACCCACGCACGGACCGGCGGCATCTGCGCCACGGCCGACACGTTGCGCGTCACCTCCGTCCCGCGGACCGCCTCGGCCACGGAGACGCCGTCGATCGCGGGATCGAAGCCGGCCGGGACGGGGGTGAGCGTGATGCGCTCGGCGGCCGCCGCGAGTGCCTCGCCCGTCCACCGCGGCGCCGGGCCGTGCTCGCGCATGGCGAGGAGGGTCGCCGCGCGATACAGGGCGCCCGAGTCGACGTGGTGGTAGCCGAGCCGCTCCGCGACCCAGCGCGCGGTCGACGACTTGCCGCTCGCCGCCGGACCGTCGATTGCCACGACGACGGGGCGCGCGCGCGCCCCCGCGGCGACCGTCACCGCGTGCTCGCGACGACGCCGGCGAGGTCGCGCCAGAACGCCGGGTACGACACGTCGACGCACGCCGGGTCGTCGAGGCGCACGTCGCTCCCGGCGAGCGCGCCCAGGATCCCGAATGCCATCGCGAGTCGGTGGTCGCCGTGGGTCCGCACCGCGCCGGCGAACGCGCGGGGCCCGCGCCCACGCACGACGAAACCGTCGGGCAGTTCGTCGGCCTCGACGTCCAGAGCGCGCAGGTTCTCGACGACGCTCGTGATCCGGTCGCTCTCCTTGACCCGGAGTTCGGCCGCGCCACGCACGACCGTCTCGCCGTCCGCGCAGGCCGCGACGCAGGCGAGCAGCGGGAGTTCGTCGATCATCGACGGCACGTCCGCGGCCGCGACCTCGATCCCGGCGAGCGGAGCGCCGGCGCCGGCCACCACGGTGCCAACCAGATCGCCTCCTTCTTCCCTGGCATGCTCGAAGTCGAGCGTCGCGCCCATGCGCTGCAGGACGGCAACGAAGCCGATCCGGGTAGTGTTGAGACAAACGTCCGGGAGCGTCACCGCGCCGCGGGCGGCGAGCGCCGCGAGCGCCGCAAAGAACGCGGCCGACGACGGGTCGCCCGGCACGGTGGTGTCGAGCGGGACGAGGCGCTGACCGCCCGGAAGCAGGACGGCGCCCTCGCGGACGTACACGTGGGCGCCCCGCGCGGCGAGCATCCGTTCGGTGTGATCGCGCGACGGGTGCGGCTCGCGCACCACGACCTGCGCGCCGGCGAGCAGACCCGCGAGGAGGATCGCGCTCTTCACCTGCGCGCTCGCCGTCTGGCTCGTCCAGTCGAGGTCGGCGAGCGCGCCGCCCGTCACAGTCATCGGCAGACGCGCGACGTCGCCGTCGAACGCGACGGTCGCGCCCATCGCGCGGAGCGGCTCCGCGACGCGCGCCATCGGCCGACCCGAGAGCGATGCGTCGCCGACGAAGCGGGACGAAAACGGCTGCGCCGCCGCGACGCCGGCAAGGAGCCGCGCGGTGGTCCCGCTGTTCGCGCATTGTAGCGCGGCGGCGGGCGCTCGTAGCGGGCCGCCGGTCACGCGCACCGCGTCGTCGTCGCGGACGAGCTCGGCGCCGAGCGCGCGCAGCGCGCCGGCGGTCGCGCGGACGTCGGCCCCGTCCTGCAGGCCGCGGACGCGCGAGACGCCGGGCGCGATCGCCGCCAGTATTAGCGCGCGGTGGCTGATCGACTTGTCGCCCGGGACGCGCACCGTCCCCGCGACGGCAGTACCTCGTGCGCCTAACGTAGCCACTGCTCGAGCGCGGTCGCGAGGTCGGTGCGCTCGTCGCGGTACTTGACGACGAGCGGCGTCTGCAGCGCGAGTCCCTCCGCTTCGGCCCACGCCCCGCGCACGCGGCGCGCGCCGGGCACGACGACCGCGCCTTCCGGGACCTCGAGCGGCGCGTCCGCGGAGCCGCGGTAGACGGTCTCGCGGACGAGGTCGTAGACGGGCGTTCCGCGCGTGAGCACCACGCCGGCGGCGAGCACCGCGCGGCGGCGGACGACCGTGCCTTCGTAGACGCCGCAGTTGCCGCCCACGAGCACGTCGTCCTCGATCACGACGGGCGCGGCGTTCACCGGCTCGAGCACGCCGCCGATCTGCGCCGCGGCGCTCAGGTGCACGCGCTCCCCGATCTGCGCGCACGAGCCGACGAGCGCGTGCGAGTCGACCATCGTGCCCGCGCCGACCCACGCGCCGACGTTGACGTACATCGGTGGCATGCAGACGACGCCCCGCGCGAGGTACGCGCCGCGGCGCACGGCCGAGCCGCCGGGCACGATGCGGAGCCCCGGGTCGCCGCCGTCGAAAGGGCGGAGCGGGACGGTGTCCTTGTCGAAATAGCGGAACCCCGGTCCGGCACCTTCGGGCGACATGTCGACGACCCGGCCGACGCGGAACGCGAGTAGGATTCCGCGCTTGACCCACGGCACCGCGCGCCACGTGCCGTCGCCGCCGCGTTCGGCCGCGCGTACGGACCCCGACTCGAGCGCGACGAGCAAGTCGTCGACCGTCTCGCGCGCGGCGTGCGGGAACGGTTCGCCGGCGGCGGCGTCGGCGGCCGCGATGCGCGCCTCCAGCTCGGTCGCGTTAGACAACGGCGAGTCCCTCGCCGGCGGCGGGAGCGGGCGCACCCGGTGCGTGGTCGAACGCGCCGGCGGCGCGGAGCGCGTGCTCGACGCGCTCGCGGTGCGCCTCGGCGAGCGGCACCAGTGGCAGCCGCAGGACGTTCTCGCAGACGCCGAGCATCGCGAGTGCGGCTTTCACCGGGATCGGGTTCGACTCGATGAACGCCGCGTCGATCCACGGCCCGAGCCGCCGGTGCGCGTCGAGCGCCGCGTCGGCCTGCCCGGCCGCGGCCATGTCGCAGAGCTGCGCGGTCGCGCGCGGCGTCGCGTTCGAGATGACCGAAATCACGCCCTCGGCACCGAGGCCGAGCATCGCGAACGTGAGCGCGTCGTCGCCGGAGAGGACGGCGAAGTCGGCGGGTCGGTCGCGGAGGATCGCGTCGACCTGCGCGAGGTTGCCCGACGCGTCTTTCACGGCGACGATGTTCGGAACCTCTGCGAGGCGGAGGATCGTCGCGGCCTCGACGTTGCTCGCGGTGCGGCCGGGTACGTTGTAGAGCACGACGGGTAGATCCGTCGTGTCGGCGATCGCACGGAAGTGCGCTTCGATGCCGCGCTGCGGCGGCTTGCTGTACATCGGCGAGACCTGCAGGAGATGCGTCGCGCCGGCGTCCCGCATCGTCCGCGAGAACGCGATCGCCTTGGCCGTGTCGTTCGAGCCCGCGCCTGCGACGACCGGCACGCGCCCGTCGGCCTCGGCGACGACGACCTCGACAACGCGCCGGTGCTCGTCGGCGGATAGCGTTGCGGCCTCGCCGGTCGACCCGCACGGGACGAGAAAGTGGACGCCCTCCGCGATCTGCCACCGCACCAGTCGACGCAGGGCTTGCTCGTCGAGCGAACCGTCGCGCGAGAACGGCGTCACGAGGGCGGTCCCGCAGCCGCGAAGCGGCGCGCCCGGTCGTATCGTGCGTGCGGTATCGATCATCGCGATTCCTCCGAGGGTTCGGGCGCGAGCACGTCCTGCAAGGTGTAGAATCCCGGCGCGCGCGGCGCGGCCAACCACCGTGCGGCGATGAGCGCGCCGGACGCGAACACGCGCCGGTCCCGCGCCTCGTGCGTCAGGCGCACCTGCTCGAACGCGGCGTCGAAGAGCAGTGTGTGCGTGCCCGGCACCGAGCCGACGCGCACGCTCGTGATCGCAGGAGCCACGCCGTCGACCGCCGCGGCCGCGGCGAGCGCGAGCGCGGTGCCGGACGGCGCGTCCTTCTTGGCCGCGTGATGGGTTTCGAGGACGTGGGGCGCGAACCCCGCCGTCTCCAGCGCCGACGCGAGCCGGCCGACGGCGCCGAGGATCGCGTTCACGCCGAGCGAGAAGTTGGCCGCGGTGAGTGCGCGGGCGCCCGCCGCCAGCAGCTCGGCTCGAAGTTCGTCGTCCGGGCCACCCCAACCGGTCGTGCCGACGACGACCGGACACCCCACCGCGCCGCAGGTTCGGAGGTTCGCGATCGCGGCGTCCGGCTCCGTGAACTCGATCGCGACGTCGGCATCGGCGAGCGTCGCCCGGTCGATCGCGTCGCCGCGCCCGAGCACTGCGACGACGTCGACGCCGTGCTCGGCGGCGAGCGCCTCGATCGCGCGGCCCATCTTCCCGTGCCCGATCAGGGCGGCGCGGACGCGCGGCGTCGCGCTCATGCGCCCGGCGCGGGGTCCGCCGCGCCGAAGAACGCGTCGTGGAGTCGGCGCATCGCCGGGCCGACCTGATCGGAGTCGAGGACGAGCGTGAGGTTGATGCCCGTCGCGCTGACGGTCGCCATGTGCACGCGCACCCCGTCGCCCAACGCCATGAAGGCGCGCGCGAGCGCGCTCGGGTCGTCGGTGAGCCCGGCACCGACGACCGCGACGATCCCGCGCCCGCGCTCGACGCTGACGTCGCCAAAGGCGCGCAGGTCGGCGAGGAGCGCGCCGAGCCGCGTCGCGTCGTCGAGCGTGACGCTGAGCGAGACCTCCGAGGTGGCGATCACGTCGACCGACGTGTTGTGCCGGTGGAACACGTCGAACACCGTGCGCAGATACCCGTGGGCGAGCAGCATGCGCGCGGAGCGCAGCTTGAGCACCGTCGTCTCGGGCTTAGCCGCGACGGCGCTGACCGCGCGGCGCGGCGCGTCGGCGGTGATCAGCGTGCCCGCGCCGTCGGGCCGGCGCGAGTTGTAGACGTAGACGGGGATCCCGCGGCGCACGGCCGGCGTGATCGTGCTCGGGTGCAGGACCTTCGCGCCGAAGCTCGCCAGCTCCGCCGCCTCGTCGAACCGGATCCGCTCGATGAGGCGCGCGTGCGGGACGACGCGCGGGTCCGCGGTGAGCATCCCGTCAACGTCGGTCCAGATCTCGATCGCGTCGGCCTGTAGCGCCGCGCCGAGCAGCGACGCGCTGTAGTCGGACCCGCCGCGGCCTAACGTCGTCATCACGCCCTCCGGCGTCGCGCCGACGAACCCGCCCGTGACGGGCAGCCGCCCCTCGCGGAGCAGCGGCAGCACGCGCTCGCGCGCGGCCACCGCGATCGCCTCCGGCTGCGGCTCCGCCCGGCCGAACGCGTCGTCGGTGATCGTCAGCTGCCGCGGGTCGACGAACTCGGCGTCAACGCCGCCCGCCCGGAGCGCGGCGGCGACGAGCGGCGCGGAGAGCAGCTCGCCCTGCCCCGCGATTGCGTCGAGCGTGCGCGGCGTGATGTAGCCGAACACGCTGAGCGCCTCCGCCAACCGCGCCAGTTCGTCGAACGACGCGCTCACCTCCGCCGCCAACTCGGCCCCCGCCGCGTCGGGCACGAGCGCCGCGGCGGCGTCGAGGTGCCGCTGCCGCAACGCCGCGACGGCGCTCAGCGCGCCGACGAGGTGCCCGCGCGCGGCCTGCTCCGCGAGCGCGAGCAGCGCGTTGGTCACGCCGGCCATCGCGGACACCACGACGAGCGGGCGCGCGACGAGGCGCGCGCGGACGATCTCGGCCGCGCGCGCGATCGCCGGCGCGTCGCCGACCGAAGTGCCGCCGAACTTGATGACGATCATCGTTCCGCGCCCGGGCCGGCGTCAGCGGCGGAACGGCCCGACCGGCCCGTCGCACGGCGGCGTGCCGAGCGCGAGCAGCTCGGCGTTGAGTACGGAACCGCCCGCGGCGCCGCGGATCGTGTTGTGGCCCATCGCGACGAGGCGTACGTCGAGCAGCGGGTCTTCGCGGACGCGCCCGACCGTGACCGTCATCCCGCCGCCCGCGTCGCGGTCTCGCCGCGGCTGCGGCCGGTCCGCCGCGTCCGTCACGACGACCGGAACGGCGGGCGCGGTCGGGCATCGCGCGAGCCACGGTGCGAGTCCGTCGGGACCGCGCCACACGCGGAGCGCGTCGACCACGTCGGACGGCGTCGCGCGGCGCGAGAACGCGACCGAGAGGCACGCCGTGTGGCCGTGCTCGACGGCGACGCGGTTGGCGTGCGCGGCGACGCGCACGTCGTGGTCGCGCGCGCGGGCGTCCGCGACGGTGCCTAACAACTTCCGCAATTCCGCCTCGATCTTCTGCTCCTCGTCGGCGATGTACGGGACGACGTTGCCGAGGATGTCGAGCGACGAGACGCCGGGGTACCCGGCGCCCGAGACGGCCTGCAGCGTCGCCACGAACACGCGTTCGACGCCGAACGCGGCGTGCAGCGGCGCGAGCGCCATCGCGATCACCGTCGCCGAGCAGTTGGCGTTCGTGACGAGGCCGCCCGTCGCGGGCCACTCGCGCGCGGCCGGCTGCCCGGAGAGGAGCGCGGCCTGCGGCCAGTTCACCTCGGGGATGAGGAGCGGCACGTCGGATGCCATGCGGAAGCTCTTGGCGTTGCTCAGCACGAGCCGGCCCGCGGCGGCGAACGCCGGCTCGACCGCGTCGGCGGCGGCGCTGTCGAGCGCGCTGAAGACGATCGGCGCCGTCACCGCGGCGGGGTCGCAGGGGAGCACGACCGCGTCGCGCACCCCGGCGGGCATCTCGCCGTCGAGCCAGCGGGTCGCGTCGGCATATCGGCGGCCCGCCGAGCGCTCCGACGCGGCGAGCTCCGCGACGCGGAACCACGGGTGGCCGTCGAGCAGCCGGACGAACGTCTGGCCGACCGCGCCGGTCGCGCCGAGGACGGCGACGGGCCACGGAGCGCCGTTCGGCACCTCGGGCGACTCGGGCGCGCGCGGCATGGCGGGGCCGCGCCTCAGGCGAGCAGCGCGCGCGCGATCCGCTCGTACGCGTCGACGCTCGCGCGCAGCTCGTCGACGGCGACGTACTCGTCGGGCGTGTGCGCGACCGTGATCGAGCCGGGCCCGAAGAGGAGGGGCGTGCCCCAGCGGCCGAGCAGCGGGATGTCGGACGTGTACGAGACGGGCGCGACGTCGAAGCCGTCGATCGTGTGGAACCGCTGCGCGGGGATGTACGAGCCCCACTCGAGCTGCGCCGCGTCGCCGGCCCACGCGACCAGCCGCTCGCGGACGGGTGCCGGGTCGCCGATGAGGCGGAACATGATCTCCGCCTCCGCCGCGGCCGGGACGATGTTCGCCTCCGACCCGCCGCGGATCACGCCGACGTTGTACGTCGTCGCGCCGAGCGTCGGGTCCTCGGGCCATTCGATCGTGCGGAGGCGCGGAAGGAGGTCGACGAGCGGGTCGATCGCGGAGCGGCCGAGGTGCGCGTACGCGGAGTGCGCCTCGCGGCCGCGCGTGCGGACGGTGACGCGGAGCGACCCCTTCGCGCCGCTCGCGAGTCGGCTCTCGGTCGGCTCGCCGTTGACGAGCCACGCGCTCGTCGCCGGGAGGTGGTTCGCCGCGCGCGCGCCGTCCGATCCCTTCTCCTCGCCGACCAGCAGCAGCAGGTCGACGCGGTCCTCGCCGGCGCGCGCGATGCGGTCGGCCGCGACCATCATTGCGGCGGCGATGCCCTTTGCGTCCGCCGAGCCGCGGCCGTACAGGCGGCTGCCTTCGAGGCGCGGCGGATAGTAGGGCGGCACCGTGTCGAGATGCGTCGAGAAGGCGACGCCGCCGCCGCGCCGCTTCGCCCACACGTTACTGCGGCCGGGGGAGACTTCCTGCAGCATGACGTCCCAGCCGCGGCGAATGAGCCAATCTGAGACGAAATCGACCGCCGGCCCCTCGCCGCCGGTCGACGAGTGTGCGGCCAGCAACTCGGCGGCGAGGGACACAACGTCGGCGGCGGGTTGCATGGCGCGCAAAGCTAGCGGCCCCGCGCGTGGGGTGCCACGCGCGGGGCCGCCGGACCGGGGCGCCGGTCGCGTCAGTACGCCGCGCGCTGCGTGCCGGCGTCCCGCTGCTGCGACGCCGACGTCGTCGGGTCGGTGCCGCGGACGTGCTCGACGAAGAGCTGCGCGACGAGGCTGTTCGCGTCCTGCACATACTCGTGGTGGTGCCGTTGCCCCGTCTCGCCGATCTGCGCGAGCTGCGTCTCACCGATCTGCGGCCCGGCGGTCGCGAACGTGCGGAACGTGTCCTCGGACTGACGTGCCGTCACGATGTCGCCGACGAGGCGGAGAAAGTCGCTCTCGCGCGCCGCGTCGGCGAGGTCACGCGCGATGCCGAGCGCGGCCCCGAGGGCCTTCTTGCCGGCGCCGAGCTCGGCGCCAATCGACTGCTGGTACTGCTCGAGCATGCGCTGGTGCTCGCGCATCGGCGCGATGTAGCGGCTGCACAGGTCGCGGAACCGCGCGTCCTCGGCCTGACTTTCGTGGTCCTCGAGATTCTTGAGGAACGTCTGGTGCTGCATGACGGCGTTATTGACCTGGCTCTTCAGGAAGTCTCGTCCGCGATCCATGGCAGTCCTCGGGTGTAGGGGTGATCGCGCCGCCGGGTTGCACGACGCGCGCCACACGACGGCGCGCGCGGATAGTGCCGAGTTCGCGACGCACGAGGCCCGCGTCGCGTGGCCGCCGGGTTGCCGCGAACACTGCGAGTGGCCGGTAACCTCTTGCGCGGCCGCAACTTACTTGGCACGACCGGGGTACGAATTCCGACCCGCTGGCACGTTGACCGCCGCGCGATCTTCGGGTAATATTCGGTCCGTTTCGGTCATCGTTCTTCTGCCCTTCCCGACGTGCCGTCCACGCGCTCCGCGTCACGCCGTACCTCTTCGAAGTCGTCGGTCGGCACGCCGCCAGTGCGCGGTCGTGGCGAGCCGATCGCAAAGAAGCCGGTCGCGTCGGCGGCATCGCGCGAGGTTGGACGCCCCGCTGCCGCGACGGCGGCGGGAAGGGGCGTAACCGGTCCACTCCGTTCCGCACCAAAGCCGACGCGCTCGAAACCGTCGACGCCGGCGGTTACCCGGCCAGCGTCGACGCGATCGACGGTCGTCGTCGTCGCGGCCAAGAAGACCGTTGTGAAGGCCGTGCGGCCGGCGAAGGCTCCGGTTGTGACTCCGACCCCCCGTCCGACGAAGTCGGCAAAGCGGTCGAACACGACGACGGCGCGCGCGCGGAGCGCCGCCCCGGTCACGCGTCTCGTCCGCATCAAAGCGCTCGACCCGTGCGCGCGCTGTGGCCCGAACACCTCGGTCGAACAGCTCTACCGCGTCGACGAGCAGGTCGCCGGGACGGCGACGGTGCACCTGGTGTTCTTCGACCGCCACGGCTGGTACTGCGTGCACGGCGCGAGCTGCGTCGCCGTCCGCGACGTGCACGCCGAACTGAAGGCGCAGCGCGCCGGAGCCGGCCGCCGTCGCTGATCCTCCCTGTTTCGCGGCGCTCGGCGCCGCTTTCCGGGGTGCACGTCGCGCGCGGCGGCCGGCACCCGTCGCACCACGGTCCGCGCGGTAGCGGTTCACCTCACGCCCCCTCGACCGGGGCAGCCACAGCCTGGACGGATGAGAGTCGCATGATCGCACGCCACGACGCCCCCACCTCCCTCGACAAGTCGAACCTCTGGTCCGCGCTCGCCGCGCCCCTCGACGCCGACGCGATCGCGTGGCGCCAAGAGGGCCCGCCCGTCGCGCGCGACGGCGGCTGGTACGCACGTTACGTCGCCCATTCGGGCGCCAACGCGGTCCGCGAGCGCCTCGACCGCGTCGTTCCTGGCGAGTGGGACCTCACGCTCGAGCTTCTCCCGTCGCTCCCGGCCCGCGCGGGCGAGCCGCAGGAATGCGCCTTCAAGGCGCGCCTTCAGATCCTCGGCGTGATCCGCGAGGACGTCGGGACCGGCGCGGATTACAAGTCCGCGGCGAACGACGCGCTCGCGCGCGCGGCCGTCCGGTTCGGCATCGGGCACGAGCTGAACGGGCGCGAGCCGAACTGGGTCGTCGTCGACGGCCCGGACGCGGCCGAGCCGCTCGACGCGCCGGCGGCCGCGGACGCGCGCCGCGCCGCCGCGGCGATTGCGCGACGCGCGACCGCACCGGCGCCCGCTCGTCCGGCGGTCGTCGACGCCGCGCCGGAGCTCACGTCGGACGACGCGTCGCGCGAGTCGTCCTCCTCGAACGCCGCGGGCGACGATCCGTCGTGCCCGAAGTGCAGCGGTCGGATGTGGGACAATCGCCTGACCAAGCGCAACCCGAAGGCGCCGGACTTCAAGTGCCGCGACCGGAGCTGCGACGGCGTGATCTGGCCGCCACGCCCCGGCGAGTCCGCGGAGCCGGCGGGCGCGCCCGCGGACGCGCCGGGGGATGGGAGTGCGGCGGCGCGCGGGAACGGGCGCGCCGCCTCGCGGTCGCGCGCGACGACGGCGGTCGCGGCCGAGCCGCGGTTCGACGCGGCGCCGTTAGGCAGCCCGATCGACGACGACGACCTTCCCTTCTGACGCATCGGCGCCCGGCGGGGACGCGAACGGGGGGCCCGCGACGACCGTCGTCGCGGGCCCCCTACGTCATGCCCGGAGCGGGACTCGAACCCGCACGCCCAGAGGGCCAGGGTTTTTAAGACCCATGCGTCTACCGATTTCGCCATCCGGGCGCGCGGGGCCTTGAAGGAACAAGGCGCCGCGGCCCCACAAGCGGGAAACGGGACTCGAACCCGCGACCCCAACCTTGGCAAGGTTGTGCTCTACCAACTGAGCTATTCCCGCGCAGTCGATCGAACGTAGCCGCGCGTGGCGGGTGAGGCAAGCTGTTACGGGTTGATGCCGAGCACGTGGACCGCGTGCCATACTGTCGCCGCGAGCAGCCCGGAGAGCGCGGCATCGCCGCCGTTACCCGTCGCGCGTCCGTCGTCGTCGACGACCTCCGCCGCGACGCCGTGGTCGAGCGGGGCACGGCGGAGCCACTGCAACATCTGCGGCGCGTCCGGCCCGAGCAGGCGCGCGAGCTGCGCGGCGAGCTGCCCTGCGTGTTGCGCCCCGAGCGCGCGTGCCGTGCGGCGGTACGTCGAATCGTTGCGTTCGACCGTTTCGTAGAGCGGAAGCCACAGCGCCGAGCTGACCGGATCGTCGCGGTCCGCGCTCGCGCCTTTGAGATCGATCGCGGCCGCGAACGTCGATTTGCCGTCGCGCTCGACCGAGAACTGGCGCACGAGCGCGGCGCGCACCGCCTCGGGGTCCTGCACGGTCTTCGCCGTCTCTTCGTCGAGCGTCCGCCGGAACACGCCGAGGGCCTGCGCCACAACGGCGTTGCCGTGCAGCGTGAACGCATGCGCGACCGGGTCGCCCGAGACGCCGACCGCGGTGGCATAGAGCGGTTGTCGTTCGTCGCGGCGCGCCGCGATCTCGTCGTGCGCCGCGTACAGCGTGTCGGCGAGCACGCCTTCCTCGATCACCTGGTCGTCGTTCGTGTCGCGGATGTAGCGGTCGGCGGCGAGCGCGTACGCGGCGGCGCCGTCGAGCGAAAACCCCGGCTCGAACAGCGTGCCATCGATGTAGCGCACGCCCTCGCCGGGCGCGTAGCCGTGCAGCTCGCACGCGCGGAGCAGCAGTTCGCGTGCGAGCCCCGGATCGGCGAGTTGGACCGCGGGGAGGGTCCACATCAGGGCCTCCCAGTCGCGGACCGTCACGCCGCGTCCGTGTTCCGGAGACCGTGTGCGCGCGAAGTAAAAGTGCGCGTCGTCGAGCGCGCGTCCGCAGCCGTAGAAGTACGCGAACAGCAGGTTGCGGTTGAGCAGCCGGTCGATCGCGGCGTTGCCGGTCGTCTGCTCGAGGTCGCGGAGCGCGTCGCGCGTGCGAGCGAGGAGTTCGCGCCAGCCCCGTCGGCGCATCACGGCGACCGTCGCCTGCGCGCCGTCGCGCTCGGGGCCGGCCGCGAGGTAGAACGCGGCCTGCTGCGTCGTCCCGCGCTCGACGGTGAAGGCGCGGCGGATGGCGTACCGGGGTGCAGCGGCGCCGACCGGGTCCGGCGCGTCGACCACGGCGTCGCCGTCGACGCCAAGCGCGAACGCGACGAGTCCGGGGAGCGCGACGCCTTCGAGCACGAGCACGTCGTCCGCGCGATGCACGCGTGCAGCGTCGTCGAACGCGCGCGGGGTCTGCACGCGCAGCTGCCGATGGCCGAGCGTTCCTTCGAGCGAGAGCTCGACGTCGACCGCGGCGGGTCCACGATTTTCGACGGCGATCGTGTAGACCGCGCCGGAGAGGTCGGCGTCGCGCCCGTGCGGCGCGAAGACGGTCCCGCGCACGATGAGCGTCCCGTCGACCGTCGACGTGAACGTGGGGAGCCAGTGCATCGCGCGCTCCCACGCGATCGCGCCGTCCTCACCGCCTAGTTCGCGGACGACGCCGTCGACGCGCAAAACGGGGCGCAGCAGCGGCGCGCCCGCCCCGCCGAGGAAGTCGGGATCGCCCGCGAACTCCACCGCCGCACGCGCGCCACGATGCAATACGCCGACGGCGTGAATGGCGCCGTCCGCGGGGTGGATGCAGGGGAGCGACAACCAATGATTGCCGGTGACCTGCCACGGCACTTGCGAGGGCGGAAGCGTGCGCACGGGGGGACGGAGGAGGGCGCGGACCGGGCGCCACGTTGACGCTTCCCGGCGGCGCGGCTAATCTAGCCCGCGCGCGCCCGGCTCACGGCGCATCGTCTAACGCGTTGTGGAGCATAGCGTTGTCGTCCCGTCATCCCCGTCCGTCGGTTCTCCTGGCCGCGGCCGTCCTCACGACGTCGGCGGCCGCGCGCGCGGTCGGCGCGCAGGCCGTGCTTGGTGCCGGCGACGACGCCACGATCCCGACGCCGGGCCAGGCGCGAGCCCGCGTCGTCGCGACCTTTAGCGAGTACGGGTCGACGTTCGCGGCGGGCGCGCGACGGGGGCTCGGCAGCGCGTTCTCGACCGACTCGTTCGGACCGACGCAGCTCCCCCGCCTCAGCGCGACGCGCGACACGCTGCGGGCGATCACGGGAAATAGCTCGCTCGCCCTCTCGCTCGGGCGCGTGCAGGTCGGCGCGTACGCGCAGACGGTCAGCGTCCCCATTCAGGTCGAACTCGGGATCGCGCGGCGCTTCGCGCTCGGCCTAACAGTCCCGTTCAACAAGACGCGCACGACGATCGCCCCGACCGTGAACCCGGGCGGTACGACGGGGAACTTCGGCCTGAACCCGGCCAACGCCGGGCTTCCCGGCTCGACGTCCGCGGCCGCGGCGCTCGCGCAGAACGGTCAGGTGCAAACCAACCTGCGGGCCGCGGCCGCCGCGCTGAAGACGGCGGGAGCGGCGGCGCTCGCCGACTCGCTCACGCGGTTCGCGACGGCGCTCGCGACGGTCTACGGAACGGGCACGAGCGCCGGGGCGAACGTCGTGCCGCTGGCCGGCTCGGACGCGCAGCTCGCCGTCGTCCGTCAGCTCCGGCATCTCGCCGCGCGGGCGCAGGCCGACGGCGTCCCGCTCGACTCGACGGTCGTCCCTTACCCGGCCCAGGCGCGGATCGGCCTCGCCGGCTTCCGGACCGCCGTCCGGGACACGTCGTTCGGGCTGGTCGCGCTCGATTCGCTCGGCGGCGGCTTCCGCCAGTCGATCGGCGACGTCGAGTTGACGGGCATGTATCAGTGGCTCGACACGTTCGACGAGCCGAACGACGCGCACGGGTCGACGCGCGCGCGCACGTCGGCGACCGGGTGGCACGTCCGCAGTACCGTCGCGGCCGGATTCCGCTTGGGGACTGGTCACACCGAGATCCCGGGCTACCTCCTCGACGTCCCGCCGGCGACGGGCGCGAACGCGGTCCTGCTGCGGTCCATCACGGACGTGGTGCTCAACCGGCGCTTGTCACTCTCCGGGGCCGTCCGCCTCAGTTCGCCGCTCGCCGACACGAAACGGCTCCGCGTGCCGGTGTCGCTGGATTCCGGGTACGTCCCGCTCTACCGGGAGCGCGACGTCGGTCGCCGGCTCGGCCGCGAGGTGCAGCTGGAGCTGACGCCGCGGTACGCGACGGGGAGCACGTTCGCGGTGTGGGGGCAGGCGCTCGTCCGGAGCCGCCAGGCGGACCGCTACACCGGCGAGTACACCGCGACCGCCGCCGAGACCGGCGGCACGCCGGTTTCGTTCGACGCGTCCACGTTAGGCGAGGGGACGGCGCAGCGCGAGGCCCGGCTCGGACTCGGCCTCGCGTACTCTACGGTGGCCGCGTGGTCGCGCGGGCGGGCGCGCCTCCCGGTCGAACTCAGCTTCCTGCACGCGGTGACCGCGGCCGGCGCCGGGGCGACGCAGCCGCGGCTCAGCTCGGACGTGCTCTCGCTGCGGGTGTTCGCCGCGCTGCGCGGGCGTTAGGCGCCACGGCGGGCGGGGCCGCGGGCGGCTCGGCGGCGCGGGAACCGCGGGCCGTGCGCGCGCCCGCGGCCGGCACCGGCGCGTTCGCGGACGCGGATGTCCGCACCGCGTCTTCGAGCAGCTCGCGCGCATGCGCGCGGCTGACCGGACTCTCCGCGTCGCCGCCGAGCATGCGCGCGACCTCGGCGACGCGGGGCTCCCCCGCGAGCACGTGCACGTCGGCCGTCGTCACCCCGTCCCGCGCGCCCTTGCTCACGAGGATGTGATGGTGCGCGCGCGCCGCGAGCTGCGGGAGGTGCGAGATCGCGAACACCTGGTGGCGTTCGGCCACGCGGCGCATCGTTTCGCCGACGAGCAGCCCCACGCGGCCGCCGATTCCGGCGTCGACCTCGTCGAAGACGAGTGTCGGGACGCGGTCGAGGCGCGCGAGGATCGTCTTGAGCGCGAGCATGACGCGCGAGAGCTCGCCGCCGCTCGCCGCGCGCGCCAGTGGCCGCGCGTCGTGCCCGACGTTCAGCGCGACGCGGAACTCGACGTCTTCGGCACCCGCGGCGGTGGGCTCCCCCCGCGGCGTCAACGCGACGAGAAAGCGCCCGTCGGCCATCCCGAGGTCCGGGAAGACGCGCTCGACCGCCTCGCTGAGTCGGGCCGCGGCCGTCGTACGCAGCGCGGTCAGCTCCGCCGCCGCGGCCGCAAGCTCCTCGCGCGCGGCGTGCTCGCGCGCCTCGAGCGCCTTCAGGTCGGTGTCGGCCGAGTCGACGAGGTCCAGCTCCTCGCGCGCGCGACGTCCCTGCTCGACGACGTCGGACAGCGCGGGGCCGTATTTCTTGGCGAGGCGGAACAGGAGGTCGCGCCGGCGCTGCACCTCCTGCAGCCGCTCCGGGTCGAGCTCGACGCCGCGCTCGTAGTCCACCAGCTCGCGCGACAGCTCCTCGAGCGCGTAGAACGCCGCGTCGTAGAGTTCGCCGAGACGCGCGAGCGACGGGTCGATCCGCTCGAGTGTGCCTAACGAACGGTGCACCACCGCGAGCTGCTGCAGGACCGCGTCCTCGCCGCCGTCGAGCAGCCCGGCCGCACCGGCGGCCAGCGTGCGCAGCTCCTCCGCGTGTTCCAGGCGCCGCGCCTCGTCGTCCAGCCGCTCGTCCTCGCCGTCGACGAGGCGCGCGTCCTCGATCTCCTTCGCGACGTGGCGCAGGTAGTCGGCGCGCCGCTCCGCTTCGGCGCGCCGAGCGACGAGCGCCCGCACCTCGCCGCGCACGCCGTCGAGCGCGTGCGCCGCCGCGCGCACCCGCTCGGCCTGCGGCAGCGCGCCCGCGAACGCGTCGAGCGTGCGCCGCTGCGAGTCGCCGTCGAGCAGCGTCTGCGCCTCGTGCTGCCCGTGGAGGTTCACGAGCAGGCGGCCGATCTCGGCCAGGACCCCCGCCGTCACCGGCGTGCCGTTCGCCCACGCGCGCGTGCGGCCGCCCGCGGCGACCTCGCGCTTCAAGACGACGGTTTGCGCGTCGACGTCGATCCCCCGCGCGTCGAGCAACGTCGCGAGGTCGTCGCGCCCGTCGACGTCGAAGGTGCCCTCCACGGTCGCGCGGTCCGCGCCGGTGCGGATCACCTCGGTACTTGCCCGCTCGCCGAGGAGGAGCCCGAGCGCGCCGACGATGATCGACTTGCCCGCGCCGGTCTCGCCCGACAACACGTTGAACCCGCGCGCGAGGGGCAGCGCGAGCGCGTCGATGATGGCGAAGTTCCGGATGCGGAGCTCGGTCAGCATGCAGCGTAGGACGTGGACACGGCCGCCGCGGCGGCGCGGGCGGGCGTACGTTCCATTCTACCCCGTCCCGCGCCGCTACGCTCCGTCGCGGTCGGACAGCCCGCCCCACCCCATCTTCTGCCGCAGCCGGCCGAAGAACGGGCCGTCGCTAAACCGCACGACGAGCACCGGATTTGGGGACCGCTGGACGACCAACGTCTCGGCGGTGTCGAACCGTGCCCCGACCTGGCCGTCGATCGTCGCGAGCAGCGATTCGGTCTCGCACTCGCCCCGGATCTGGACCCGCGCACTCGCGGGCAGAACGAGCGGGCGGATCGCGAGCGTGTGCGGCGAGACCGGCGTCAGGCCGATCGAATCGACCGTCGGCACGACCACCGGGCCGCCCGCACTCAGGCTATAGGCGGTCGATCCGGTCGGGGTCGAGACGACGACGCCGTCGGCCGCGAACGCGCCGAGCGGCTCGCCGTCGACCTCGACCATGAAGCGGACGACGCGCGCGAAGCCGCCCTTGTGCAGCACGACGTCGTTGAGCGAGCGCCACGCGTGCCGCACCGACCCGTCGTGCGTAAGCACGTGGGCGGCGAGCGCGAGGCGAGCCTCGGCCTGGTACTCGCCCGTGGCGAGGCGATGGACGCCGTCCTCCAGTTCGTCGGCGGCGAGGCTGGTGAGGAAGCCGAGGCGGCCGAGGTTGACGCCGAGAATCGGGACGGGGCGCCCGGCGAGGAAGCGGGCGGCGCGGAGCAGCGTGCCGTCGCCGCCGAGGCTGAGTACCGCGTCGAGCGGCGTCTGGTCGGTGAGCGGTTCGGCGCCGGGGATCCCCGCGAGCAGCGCCGACTCGGGGGCGAGCGCGACGCCGAGCGGGGCGGCGGCGGCGCGCAGGCGCCGCAGCACGTCGGGAAGTCCGTCGTAGCGCGGGTGCCCGACCACGCCGACGCGCGCGACGGGCGCCGAGGGCGCGGGCATCGAAACGTTAGGCGCGCGTCGCCGTGCTCAACCCGCGAAGGCCTCGCTCGCCTGCGGCGTGTCGTGCAAGGCGCGCACCCGCTCGGCGATGCCGGCCGCGTCGAGCCCGCACTGGGCGAGCTGACGCGTGCGCGAGGCGGCGTAGATGAACCGGTCGGGCACGCCGTGCGCGATGACGCGCACCTGCGGGTCGCGCTTCGCGACGATTTCGGCCATGTAGGCGCCGAACCCGTTCACCACGGTACCCTCCTCGACGACGAACAGCTGGCGGTGGTCGGCGAGCAGCGCCGTGAGCGTGAGCTCGTCGAACGGCTTTAGGTAGCGGCAGTTGACGACGGTGACGTCCAGCCCCTCGGCGCCGAGCGTTTCGGCCGCCGCGAGTGACGCGCCGACCATCGTGCCGACGGCAAGCACGGCGACCTCGCGCCCGCGGCGCAGCACCTCCCAGGTCCCGATCGGGGCGGGCTCGACGTCGGCGAGCGGCGGGACGGCGTCGGGCGTGGCGTCGCGCGGGTAGCGGAAGCAGAACGGGCCGGCGTCGTACGCCGCGCCAGCACGCAGAAGCGAGAGCATCTCCGTCCCGTCCTTCGGCGCGGCGACCACCATCCCCGGGACGGCAAGCATGTACGCGATGTCGTACAGCCCCATGTGCGTCTCGCCGTCCTCGCCGACGACGCCGGCGCGGTCCATCGCGAAGACGACCGGTAGGTGCTGGAGTGCGACGTCGTGGATGATGTTGTCGTACGCGCGCTGCAGGAACGTCGAGTAGATCGCGACGATCGGCTTCACGCCCTGCGTCGCGAGTCCGGCCGCGAACGTGACTGCGTGGCCCTCCGCAATGCCCACGTCGAAAAACCGCGACGGGAACGCCTTCGCGAACGCGGCCGTCCCCGTCCCACTCGGCATCGCGGCCGTGATCACCGCGACGCGAGAGTCGCGCGCGCCGAGTTCGGCCAACGCGCGGCCGAAGACGGCCGTGTACGCCGGGTTGGCCGTGCTCGCCTTGAGCTGCTTGCCCGTCGCGGGGTCGTGCCCCGGCGGGAGCGCGTGCCACTTCTCGGTATTCTCGCCGGCCGGAAATCCCTTCCCCTTCTGCGTGATGACGTGGACGAGACGCGGCCCCTTCATGTCGCGGACGGCGGCCAGCGTGTCGACGAGGGCGTCGACGTCGTGCCCGTCGACGGGGCCGAAATAGCGGAAGCCCAGCTCTTCGAACAGGATGCCGGGCGTGATAAACGCCTTGAAGCTCTCTTCCCACTTCCGGAGGAGGGCGCTCGGGATCCCGCCCTTGCCGCCGACCGCGTCGGCGATCTCGCGCACCTTGGTTCGCAGTCGGTTGTAGAGCGGGTTCCGCTGCACCGAGACGAGGTACTTGTGCATCGCCCCGACGTTCGGGGCGATCGACATCTCGTTGTCGTTGAGGACGACGATGAGGTCGCGGTCTGAACTGCCGGCGTTGTTCAGCCCCTCGTAGGCGAGGCCGGACGAGAGCGAGCCGTCGCCGATGACCGCCGCGACCTTGAACTCCTGGCCCGTGAGGTCGCGCCCGGCGGCGATGCCGAGGGCGGCAGAAATTGACGTGGCGGCGTGGCCCGCGCCAAAGGCGTCGTACTCGCTTTCCGTCCGCTTGAGGAACCCGGAGACGCCGTTCTCCTGCCGGAGCGTCTCCATCCCGCCGTTCCGGCCGGTCAGCAACTTGTGTGGATAGCCCTGGTGTCCGACGTCCCAGACCAACTGATCGCGCGGGGTGTCGAGCACGTGGTGCAACGCGATGGTCAGCTCGACGACGCCGAGCCCCGCGCCGATGTGCCCGCCGGTCGTCGCACAGACGGCGATCAGGCGCTCGCGCATTTCGGCGGCGAGCGCACGGAGCTCATCGCGCGAAAAGCGCTTCAGGTCAACGGGCGACTGGACGCGGGCGAGCAGGGACATGACAGGGTGTAGCCAAGGAGAATGTGGCGGGCCCGCGCCGAACGCCGGACGCGGCGCCCGCGTGCCACGAATCTACGTCCCGAGCATACCCACGGGACGCAGGCGCGTTGCGAGCCGCGTGCCCGGCCGCTCACCCCCCGGCTCCCGTCAGGACCGGCGTGCGACCGAGAACTCGGCCACATACGCGAGCGCGGGGGTGAGCAGTCCGACGCCGCGGAGCGCGTCGACGGCGGACCTGGCGAGAGACGTCGCGCGTCGCATCGCGCCGTCGACGCCGAGGAGAGCGGGGTACGTGCTCTTTTGCAACGCGAGGTCGCGCCCCGCGGTCTTCCCGAGTTCGTCCGTCGTCGCGGTCACGTCGAGCACGTCGTCGGCGATCTGGAACGCGAGCCCGACGGCACGCCCGTATCGCCCGAGCGCCTCAAGGCGCTCGGGCGTCGCCCCGGCCGCGAGCCCGCCAATCCGGGCCGCCGCCGTGATGAGGGCGCCGGTCTTGGCCGTGTGGATGCGCTCGAGCTGTTCGAGCGAGAGCGCGCGTCCTTCGCCGTCCAAGTCGAGCTGCTGGCCGCCGATCATTCCCGCGCCGCCGGATGCGCGCATCAACTCGCGCACGATCGCGCCGCCGGTGGCCGGGACGAGGCCGAGCGCCCGCGCGCCTTCGAGCGCGCAGCGCGCCGCGAGCGGGACCATCGCGAGACCCGCCGCGGTCGCGGCGGCCGTACCGTACACGCGGTGGACGGTCGGACGGCCGCGGCGCACGTCGTCGTCGTCCATACATGGCAGGTCGTCGTGCACGAGCGAATACGCGTGCACGATCTCGATCGAGGTGGCGAGGGCGACGGCATCCGCGCGGCCGCCCGCCGCCTCGTACGCTGCCAGGACGAGCAACGGCCGCAGTCGCTTCCCTTCGCTCAGGAGCCCGTACCGGACCGCGGCCGCGGTCCGGGCGTCGAGCGGCGCGAGATGCCCGTCGCAGACGGCCAGGAGCGCCGCATTCACCGCGGCACGGTCGCCGGCGAACCGCGCGCCCACGTCCGACCGCTCGGCGCCGGCGCGCGCGTCGGCCACGCCGGTCATCGCGCCAGGTCGGCGAGCACGAATGAGCCGTCGTCCTGCTCGACGAGCAGCGACAACTTGGCGTCAACGCGCGCGAGCTCGCCGTCCGCGTCGCGCAGGCGCGTCACCCCCTCTTCGAACAACCGCAGCGCGTCGCCGAGCGGGAGCGCGTCGCCTTCGAGTGAGGCGACGATCTCGCGCAGGCGCTCCAAAGTGTCTTCGAAACTCACGAGCCGGGTCGGGGCGAATCCAACGGGTCGGGCGTCACCGCGAGCGTGCGGGCGCGGACGCGGCCATCGCGGAGCAACAAGTCGAACTCGTGGTCGGGCGCGAAGTCGGCGACGCTGGTGAGCGGCGCGTGGGTGTCGCTCGCCCGCGCGAACGCGAAGCCACGCCCCAACGTGGCGAGCGGCGAGAGTGCGTGCAACTGGGCCGCGCGCGTCGCGAGCGTCGCACGGTGTCGCTCGCCCACGGTCTGGAGCGCGCGCCGCAGGTCGTGCGCCGCCTCGTCGAGGGCCGCGCGCGCCTCGCGGCGCCGTGCGTCCATCGCGACGGCGAGCGCGTCTCGCACCTCGCGCAGCTCGGCGCGAAGGTCATCGAGCACCGGCGCGACCGCCTCGGCGGCGGCGGACGGCGTCGGCGCGCGGAGATCGGCGACGAGGTCGCAGATCGTAACGTCGACCTCGTGCCCCACGGCCGACACGGTCGGGACCGGACACGCGGCGAGCGTGCGCGCGAGGCGCTCGTCGTTGAACGCCCACAGGTCCTCCGCCGCGCCGCCGCCCCGTCCGATGATCACGACGTCCACGCCGCGGTAGCGACTCACGCGTTCGACGGCCGCGCACAACTCCTCCGCGGCGCCTTCGCCCTGCACCTTGGCCGCGACGACGATCAACTCCGCGACCGGCCAGCGCCGGTGCAGCACGGCGGCGACGTCGTGCAGCGCGGCCCCGTCGGGGCTCGTGATGATCGCGACGCGCCGCGGGTAGCGCGGCAGCGCGCGTTTGCGCTCGGGGGCGAGCAGGCCGTCCGCCGCGAGCACGGCGCGCGTCCGCTCTAACGCCTTGCGCCACAGCCCGTCGCCCTCGGCGTCGAGCGCGCGCACCGTGAGTTGCACTTCAGTGCGGGCCGTGTACACGGCGAGCTGGCCGAGCGCGACCACCTGCATCCCGTCGTCGGGCGGCGCGGGCAGGCGGCGCGCGTCGCGCGCCCAGACGACGCAGCGGAGCTGCGCGGCGTGGTCGCGTAGCGAGAAGTACCAGTGCCCGTTTCGGTGCGCCTTGAAGTCACTCACTTCGCCGCGCACCCAGAGCGGGACGAACGCGCCCTCGACCACCGCCTTCACCGTTTCGGCCACGGCGCTGACCGGGACCGCCGTCGACGAGGACGCACCGGGGATGTCGAGCTCGACGTCGAACGCGGGCATTTCCGAAACGACCGGCGGGCGCGCGCGCGCGCTTCGACGGCGCGCTGGCTCCGCGTCGAAGAGCTCGAGGACGTCGTCGGCCGCGGCGCGGCGCCGGGGACTCACGCGCGCGTTACGGGAGGCCAGCCGCGCGCCGCGCCGCGCGTACGGTGTTGGCGAGGAGCATAGCGCGCGTCATCGGCCCGACGCCGCCCGGGACGGGCGTGATGAGCGTCGCGACCTCGCGCACGCGCTCGAAATCGACATCGCCGACCAAGCGCGATCCGGATTTCGTGGTCGGATCGTCGATCCGGTTCATCCCGACGTCGATGACGACCGCGCCCGGCTTGACCATGTCGGCCGTGACGAAGCGCGCGCGCCCGATCGCCGCGATAAGGATGTCGGCCCGTCGCGTGTGCGCGGCGAGGTCGGCGGTGCGGCTGTGGCAGACCGTGACGGTCGCGTCGGCCCCGGGTTGGACGAGCAGCGCGGCCATCGGCTTGCCGACGATGTTGCTACGCCCGATCACGACGACGTCGCGGCCGCGCGTGTCGACGCCGTACGCCCGGAGCAGCTCCATGACGCCCGCGGGGGTACACGGCGCGAAGCCGGCGCCCGTGCCGATGAGCAGCTCGCCGACGTTCACCGGATGAAAGCCGTCGACGTCCTTGGTGGGGTCGATCCGGCGGATCACCGTCTCGGCGTCGATCTGCTTCGGCACGGGCATCTGCACGAGGATGCCGTGCACGGCCGGATCGGTGTTGAGCCGATCGAGCACGGCGAGCAGTTCCGCCTCCGACGTCGTCGCGGGCATGCGGATCGTCTCGCTCCGCATCCCGACTTCCCGCGCGTCGTTCCCCTTGTGGTGGACGTACACCGCGCTGGCCGGATCGTCGCCGACGAGCACGACCGACAGCCCCGGCACGACGCCCGCCGCCGCGAGCTCCGCGCACTCTGTCGCCACCCGCGCCCGGACGGCGCGGGCGACGGCGGCGCCCTCGATCAGGCCGGCCGCGGCCGGTACAGCGTCAACGGGCAAAGTCCACCGACCGCGTTTCGCGAATGACGACGACCTTGATCTGCCCCGGGTACTGCAGCTCCGCTTCGATCCGGCGCGCGATCTCGTCCGAGAGCGCGTTCATCCGCACGTCGTCCACCGAATCCGGCAGGACGACGACGCGCACCTCGCGCCCTGCCTGGATCGCGTACACCTTCTCCACGCCGTTGTAGCTCGACGCGATCCGCTCGAGCCCTTCGAGGCGCTTGACGTACGTCTCGAACGCCTCGCGCCGCGCGCCGGGCCGCGACCCGCTGATCGCGTCGGCCGCCTGGACGAGCACGCTGACCTCGCTCTCGTGCGGCACGTCGTCGTGGTGCGCGGCGATCGCGTTCACGACGAGCGGGTGCTCGCCGTAGCGGGTCGCCATCTCGACGCCGAGTTGGACGTGCGTACCCTCGTGGTCGTGGGTGAGCACCTTGCCGATGTCGTGGAGCAGGGCGCCACGTTTGGCGAGCGCGACGTCAAGGCCGAGCTCGGCGGCCATGATGCCCGCGAGCCAGGCGACTTCTTTCGAGTGCTGCAGAATGTTCTGGCCGTAGCTCGTCCGGTAGCGCATGCGCCCGACGAGGCGAACGAGTTCGGGGTGTAATCCGTTCACGCCGACTTCGTACGCTGCAGCTTCCCCGCCCTCGACGATCGACCGGTCGACCTCCTGCCGCGCCTTGCCGACGACCTCCTCGATCCGCCCGGGGTGGATCCGGCCGTCGGCGACGAGCTTCTCGAGCGCGAGCCGCGCCACCTCGCGACGCACCGGGTCGAACGCGCTGACGACGACCGTGTCCGGCGTGTCGTCGATGATCACGTCCACGCCGGTGGCGAGCTCGAACGCGCGGATGTTGCGCCCTTCGCGGCCGATGATCCGCCCCTTCATCTCGTCGTTCGGGAGCGCGACCGCGGACACGGTACTCTCCGCCGTGTGCTCGGCCGCGATCCGCTGGACGGCGAGGGCGACGATCTTCTTTGCTTCCCGCTCCGCGGTCCGACGCGCACTCTCGCGGATCTCCCGAACGCGGTTCGCCGCGTCGGCATGCGCCTGTTCCTCCATCCGGCGCATCAACTCGGCTTTCGCGTCCTCGGCCGACAGTCCGGCGAGCTCCTCGAGCCGTCGTGCCGCGTCCTGTTCGGCACGCTCGAGCTCGCCCTGCCGATCAGCGACGAGCTTCTCGCGCCGGCCGATCTCGCTCGTCCGCCGCCCGATCTCACGGTCCTTCTGTTCGACAGCATCGGCGCGGCGCTCGAGGTCGCCCGTGCGCTCCTGGAGCCGGCGCTCCTCGCGGCTTTGCTCCTCACGTCGCTTGCGCGCATCCGCGTCCTGCGTCTCGCGCGCTTTGAGCAGCTCCTCACGCCCGGCGACGATCGCGTCGCGCTTCAGACGCTCGGCCTCGCGCTCCGCCTCGCCCACGACGCGGCGCGAGACGTCCTCTGCCGTCGCCTGCGCGGTCGCCTGTTTCGCACGCTCGTCCGCGCGCCCCGCCACCTCGCCCGCCACCCGGCCGGCACTGCGTCCCCACACGTAACTCGCGCCCGCCAGGACGCACGCGAGCACGCCCGCGAGGGCGAGGACCGGAAACTCTCCCATGTCGATCTCTATATGCCAGCGCGCTCGGGCGCGCGGTCGGACTGCAGTCCGGCGGTCCGGCATGGCGGCCCCGACGGGACCGCGACAACGCCGCCGACGAGCGCGCGCGATCCGGAGCGAACGGCGTAAGTGACGACGTGGCTTGCGTATACGACGGATCGACCGCGCCCCGCCAAGCTACCCTACGGCAACCAGAAAGGCAACGCGACTGCCGTCGAGCGCGGGCTCAGCCAGCCGCGTCGGCGCTGCGCCGGGCCGGCGGGAGGAGCCGCGCGACTTCGTCGCTCAAGGCACGTAGCCGCGCGTCGCGCGCCTCGTCGGTCGCGCGCAGGCGCAGGAGCTCGTCGGTGATCTGCAGCGCGGCGAGGATCGCCGCCTTGTGCGTCTCGACGACCGTTCCACTCGCCATGACTTCCGCAACAACCCGGTCGACGTACGCGGCGACCGCGCGCGTGTGCTCCTCGCCCGCGTCGCTGCGGAGCGCGTACTCCTCGCCGACGATGCGGACGCGGATCGACGTGCGCGGGCTCACCCGCCCCCGTCGACCGCGGCCGCATCGTCCTGCTGTCGCGCGAACCGCATGCGGCTCGCGACCGCGCGTGCGCGGTCGGCGGCCTCGATGATCCGCGCACGGAGCTCGGCGTTCTCCAACTCCAACGCACCGAGCCGCGTAAGGTCGAGCTCGCTCGAACGCTGTGCGGCGGCTCCGCCGACGGTCGCCGCCTGGTGGCCGAGCACGTCGCGCAATCGTCGCTCCGCGTCGAGCGCGCGCCGGCGGAAGAACGCGAGCTCGTCGGCAAGTGCGTGCACGCGCTGCTCGAGCGTGTCGAGTGCAGCGAACGGCGCGGGCGCGCTCGGCTCAGCGCCCACGCGTACTAACCCCGAGTTGCGCGTCGAGCGCCGCGAGCAGCCGCTCGCGGCGGCCCTCGACCTCCTTGTCTCGCAGCGTCCGCGACGGATCGCGGAGCACCAGTCGCCACGCCAGACTGCGCGTCCCGGGCGGGAGATCGCCGCCGCGGAACTCGTCAAACACCTCGAGCGACTCCAGCAGCGAGCCGCCGGTCGCGCGCAACACGTCGGCGACCGCGGCGGCCGTCACACCGTCCGGCACCACGAGCGCGAGATCGAGATCGACGGCCGGCGTCGTCGGAAGCGGGCGAAAGCCGAGCGGCGGCACGCGCGCAGCCGCGCTGGCCGCGTGCCCGTCGGACGCCGCACTCCAGCGGTTCGCCCCGTGCCCCGCGACCGGCTCGGAGGCAATCACGCCCAGCGCGATCTCGACGCCGAACGCCGGCGCGGCCCAGACCGGCGCGTCGAGGGCGAGGCGGACGACCCGCCCGACCAGCCGTCCGTCGACCGTAACGCTCCAGAGCTCGTCACCGGCGGCCGGGATGCAGGCAACGCGGCCGGCAGGGTGCGCCGCGCGGGCCGCACGTTCGCCGATCCACTTGGCATCCCACACGTCGAACGCCGGCGGCTTCGGGTCGGTGAAGTGCGGCGGCCGCCGGGCACCCATGACGAGCGCGCCGACGCGCAACGTCTCGGTCGGCAGCGCGCCGGCGGTCATGGGTTCGAACGCGCTGCCAATCTCGAACAACCGCACGTCGCCCTGCATGCGCGCGAGGTTGTGCTCCGCGCGATCGACGAGCGTTTCGAGCACCGCGCGCCGCAGGTGGGGTTCGTCCTCGCCGAGCGGGTTCGCGACGCGGGTGTGGGTCGCGTCGTCGCCGCGAACGAAGGGCAGCGGGCGCGCCTCCAGGAGCCCCGCCGCGACGAGCTCGGCGCGCACGCGACGCGTCGCGATCACGAGCGGGTCGTCCGGCGACGTGCCCGGACGCGCCGGGCGCAGCTCGTCGGGGAACGCGTCGAACCCGACGAGCCGTGCGACGTCTTCGACCAGATCGATCTCGCGCGCGATGTCCTGGCGCCATGACGGGGGTTGCACCCGCCACACGCGCCCCCGGTCCGGCGCGTCGGCTTCGTGTCGGAGTTCGAATCCGATGGCCGCGAGCAGGCGCTCGACGTCGTGCGTCCCGACGGCGACGCCCAACACCTGCGCGATCCGATCCTCGCGAAGCGTGACGGGCGGGAGCGGCCCGGGCGCCTCGCCGACGTCGAGGATCGCCGCGACCGTCCCGCCCGCGACCGCCGTGAGCAGGGCGACGCCTGCGTCGAGCAGTTCGCGGGTGGCGGCCC
Source organism: Gemmatimonadetes bacterium T265 (assembly GCA_019973575.1). NCBI lineage: Bacteria > Pseudomonadati > Gemmatimonadota > Gemmatimonadetes bacterium T265. Next base: position 1,129,564 of record BPUI01000002.1, on the reverse strand, counting down.
GGTCTACTCCTCGTTCGAAGCGGTAGCTCGCGTCGGTGTTGACGTTGACCTGCCGGCGCGAGTCGCGCGTGCGTTGTGGATCGAAGTACGCGACCTCGAGCAGCACGTCGACGGTCTCGCCGGTCACCTCGCTGTCGCGGCCGCCGATGACGCCCGCGATCGCCTGCGCACGCTCGGCGTCCGCGATCACGAGCACGTCGGCGCCGAGCGTGCGCGCGACGCCGTCGAGCGTCGTGATCGGCTCGCCGGGGCGCGCCCGGCGCACGACGACCGTCGCGTCCGCGAGGCGCGCGACGTCGAACGCGTGCATCGGCTGCCCGAGGCCGTGCAGCGCGTAGTTCGTCGCGTCGACGACATTGTTGATCGAGCGCGCGCCCAACCCTTCGAGCCGGCGGACGAGCCAGTCCGGGCTCGGTCCGACACGGACGCCGCGCACGACGGCCGCGCAATAGCGCGGGCAGCCCGCCGGGTCGTCGATCCGGATCGTCACGCCCGCGGCGGACGCCGACTCCAGGCCAGCCGCGACGTCGGGGAGCGCGGGCGTCGTGCGGAGTTCCGGCGGCGCTTGCAGCGGGACGCCTGTGAGCGCCGCCACCTCGCGGGCGACGCCACGCTGCGACAGCAGGTCGGGCCGATTGGCGAGCACGTCGAGCTCGATGCGTGCGTCCCCGAGCGGGAGGACGTCGAGCAGCGGGGTGCCCGGCGCCGCGTCGGTCGCCAGCGTGAGAATGCCGTCGTGCGCGTCGCCGAGCCCGAGCTCGCGCGCCGAGCAGAGCATCCCGTTCGAAGTGTGTCCGCGAATCTTGCGGCGCTCGATGGTGAGCGTGCCGCCGGGCATCGTCGTGCCCGTGCGCGCGAACGGGTACTTCGCGCCGACCTCGACGTTCGGCGCGCCGCATACGACATCGAGCAGCGCTCCCGAGCCGTCGTCGACACGGTTCGCGCTCAGCTTCGTGTCCGGGATCCGCTCGCTCGCGACGACCTGCCCGACGACGAACGGCGCAAGGTCGGCGCGGAGGGCCTCGACGCCCTCCAGCGTCGCGACGTGCGCGCTCAGCAGCTCGCCCACCTGCGCGGCCGAGAGCGCGTGCGGGACGAACGCTCGCAGCCACTCGTGCGAGACGATCATGGCGCGGTGCCCGCTGCGCCGCCCGCGAACTGCTCGAGGAAGCGCACGTCGGAGTCGTAGAGGTGGCGGATGTCGGGGATGTCGTGGCGGCTCATCGCGATGCGCCCCGGTCCCATTCCCCACGCGAACCCGGTGTAGCGCTCCGAGTCGACGCCCGCCGACTCGAGCACCGCGGGGTGCACCATGCCGCATCCCAGGATCTCGACCCAGCGCGGCCCGCGGCCGTCGCCGAGGTCGACCTCGACGTCCATCTGCGCGGAGGGCTCGGTAAACGGGAAGTACGACGGGCCGAAGCGCACCCGGCGCGACGAGCCGTAGAACCGGCGCGCGAAGGTCATCAGCGTCGATTTCAGGTCGACGAACGAGATCCCCTCGTCGACCGCGAGCCCTTCGAGCTGGGCGAACGCGGGCGCGTGCGTCGCGTCGAAGAAGTCGCGGCGGTACACGTTACCCGGGATCAGCACGCGCACCGGCGGTCGGAAGCGTTGCAGCGTGCGCACCTGCACCGGCGACGTGTGCGTCCGCAGGACCGCGTCCGGCGTGCCGGCGAGGTACAGCGTGTCGTGCATGTCCATCGCCGGGTGGTTCGCCGGGAAGTTGAGCGCGCCGAAGTTGTACCACGCGTGCTCCGCCTCGGGCCCGCTCGCGACGGTGAAACCGAGTTCGCGGAAGATGTCGCAGATCTCGTCGATCACGGCCGTGACGGGATGTACCGCGCCGACCCATGCCCGGCGCGCCGGCATCGTGAGGTCGACCGACGCACGCGGCGCCGCGGTCGCCACGTGTCGCACGTCAAAGCCGGCGAGCGCGCCGGCGATGCCCACCTTCAGCGCGTTGAACGCCTGCCCGGCCGCGCGCCGGTCGTCAGGTGCGAGCGTTCGGAGCGCGCCCTGCAGCTCGGCGAGCGGTGCGTCCTTCAGCGCGTTGAGCTGGCCCTTTGCATCGTCGAGGCGTGTGGCGGGGTCGAGCCCGTCGAGAAGGGCGCGCACGGCGGCGAGCAGGGCGTCGCCGCGGGCGAGGTAATCGGAAAGAGTCACGTGAATACGAAGGGCCAGAAACGCGGCGGCGGGCGGTGCGCCTCGCAAGGTCGCACCGCCGCCGCGGCGGATCAACGGACGGGCGGCACCCGTCCAACGCGAGCGGCTACGCCGCGGCGGCCGTCTGCTGCTGGCTCTTGTCCAGCGCCGCGCGCACCTGGTCGGCGATCACGCCGAACGCCTGCGGGTCGCGCACGGCGACGTCGGCGAGGATCTTCCGGTCGATCTCGAGGCCGGCGGCCTTGAGTCCGTTGATGAAGACCGAGTAGCTCATCCCGTGCTGGTGGGCCGCCGCGTTGATGCGCACGATCCAGAGGCGGCGGAAGTCGCGCTTCTTGTTCTTGCGGTCACGGTAGGCGTAGCGCCAGCCGCGCTCGACGGTCTCCTTGGCCGGGCGGTACAGCTTGGAGCGGGCGCCGTAGGCGCCCTTCGCGGCCTTGAGAGTTTCGTTGCGGCGCTTGAGGCGCGGGACGTTCGAGACTGCGCGAGGCATCGTCTAGGCTCCTATCGTCGGCGGCGTCAGGACGCGAGCAGGAGGCGCTTGAGCACCTTCGCCTCGCCGTTGGTGCCCACGGTCGTGTTGCGGCGCAGGTTGCGCTTCCGCTTGGGCGACTTCTTGGTGAGGATGTGGCTCTTGTACGCCTTCGCGCGCTTGACCTTCCCGGTCCCGGTGACCGAGAAGCGCTTCTTCGCGCCCCGGTGCGACTTCATCTTCGGCATGGGTACGCCGTCTCCTATTTCGGTGTGAGGATCATGGTCATGGCCTTGCCCTCGAGCCGCGCGTCGCTCTCGACCTTCGAGAGGTCGGCGAGCTCCTGCGCGACGCGGGTGACGACCGCGCGCCCCAACTCCGGGTGCGTGATCTGCCGGCCGCGGAACATGAGGGTGACCTTGACCTTGTTGCCTTCCTCGAGGAAGCGGCGGGCGTGGCGCGTCTTGGTCTCGAAGTCGTGCTCGTCGATGCCCGGCCGGAACTTGACTTCCTTGAGCTGGATGACGTGCTGCTTCTTCTTGGCCGTACGCGCCTGCTTCGCCTGCTCGAACTTGAACTTCCCGTAGTCCATGATGCGGGCCACGGGCGGACGTGCCAGCGGTGCCACCTCGACGAGGTCGAGGTTCTGTTCTTCGGCGATCCGGAGGGCGGCTTCGACCTCCAAAATCCCGAGTTGGCTGCCGTCGGCCGCGATCACGCGAATGGGGCTGATGCGGATTTGCCGGTTGACGCGGACGCGCTTCGTCGTGTCCTGAATACGCCGTACTCCTCGAGTGGGGAAAAACACAAGCGGCGCGAGCCCCGAACGCTCGGAGCCCACGCCACACGACGCAGACGCCCCGCCCGCGCACCCGGGATGGACCGCCCTCGAAGGCGTGCCCACCGCGTCAAGGTGGATCGGACGGAGCGCGCGGCGGTTGCCTAGACTCCTGCAGCACACCCGCGCCGCGACAGGGCGTTCCGGAAGAACGTGTCGCCGAACCCGGGGCCGGAGGGTGGGGGCAGACGCACGTCGCCCCACTTCGCGCATTATGACCGGACAGGTTAGCCCGTCCGTGCCTGGCTGTCAACCAGGCAGGAGACGGCGGCGCGCGAGGAACAACTCGCTACGTCGGCGCGAGCACGTAGCTCCGCCCATCGTGCGCGACCCGCCCCCACCCGACCGCCGGATCATGCTCGAAGACGACGAGCCACTGTTCGTCCGCCGCCCGCGCGAGCAGGGCGCGCTTGGTTTCGAGTGTCACGAGCGGCTCGACGTCGTATCCCATGATCCACGGCAACGGCAGGTGCGCGGCGGTCGCGACCACGTCGCCGAGAAAGCACGCGACCTCGCCCGCACTCTCGATCAATACGCTCTGGTGGTGCGGCACGTGGCCGGGCGTCGGGAGCACGCGCACGCCGGGCACGACCGTCGTTTCGCCCTCTACGAGGTCGAACCGCCCCACGGCCGCGACCGGGGCGACGTTGTGCGGAAGGTAACTCGCCGCCGTGCGCTCGTTCGTCGCCGTCGCGTAGGCCAGTTCGCCGCGTTGCACGACGTACCGCGCGTTCGGAAACGTCAGGCGAACCTGGCCGCCCTCATCGCGGTACGTGTTGCCGCCCGCGTGGTCGAAGTGCAGGTGCGTGTTCACGAGCACGCGCACGTCCTCCGGCGCGTGGCCTAACGCCCGCAGTCCGTCCTCGAGCCAGGTGCGCCCGCCCGAGCCGGCGTTCTCGACGCCGTAGATGTCGCGGAACTTGGCGTCTTCTTTGTTCCCCAGGCCGGCGTCGACGAGCACGAGGCCGTCGTCGTGTTCGACCAGCAGGCACCGCATCGCGAGCGGGATGCGGTTCCGCGCGTCCGGCGGCGCTCGGCGTTCCCAGAGTGGCTTCGGGACGACGCCGAACATCGCGCCGCCGTCGAGCCGCTGCACGCCGGCGTGGATCGTGTGCACGGTGAGACGGCCGACGCGGCGGGTCTCGGTGCGGTGCTCGGCGGATGTCACGGCGGGCATCTGTCAAAACGTGTCATACCAAGAGCGGTGTCATCCTGAGCGCAGCGAAGGATCGTGCGTGCGGGACGAGGGGGCTGGTATGCGCAGATGGACCGTCCCACCGGATCCGGCTCCTCGCAGCGGACGCAAGATCCTTCGCTGCGCTCAGGATGACACACGCCGATTCGGCCGCGAACATGCCCGCGCGACCGTGCCCCGGCCAACTCACGCCTCCGGGTCCCGCTTCACGCCCGACGGCATCGCGCTGCGCCGGCGACGTCGCGCGGTCCCGGTCCCACCCGCGAGCCAGCGGTCCATCGCCCCCCACGTCGTCACGCCGTGGTCCGCGGCGTCGCCCAGGAGCCGGATAAGACAGTGCGCGGTCGCGACCGCGTCGCCCGCCGCGCTGTGTCGCCACGGCCGCCCCCGCCCGTGCCGCCCCTCGAAGTACGTCTCGGCGAACTTCGTCGCGCCGTACCACTCGGCCACGTAGCCGAGCGAGCGGCTGCGGAGCTGCGGGAGCAGCTTGCGGGCGAGCCGCACCGTACAGAGGCGCCGGCCGTCGAGCTGCCGCCCGGACGTCCGCGCGACCTCCGCGCGGACGAACCGCCAATCGAACGCGGCGTTGTGCGCGACGAAAACGCGACCGGCGATTGCGCCGACGACGTCGTCGCACACGCCCGCGAACGGCGCCTTGTCGCGCACCATCTCCCACGAGATCCCCGTCAGCCGCATGATCTCGGGCGGGATCCCGCGTTCCGGGTTGACGAGCGTCTCGTAGACGTCGCGCACCTCCCCGCCCTCGACCACGACGGCGGCGATCTCGGTGATGCGGTGCCCGTTCTCCGGGCTCCCGCCCGTCGTCTCGACGTCGACGACGACGTACGGCAGCGCGTCGAGCGGGTCGTCGTCGCCCGGGAGGGCCGGCGCGGCGTCGCGCTCGTGCGCCGCGTGCGCGTGCCGCGGGCCCGCCGCGGGCGCGGCCTCGCGCGCCGCGCGCCACTCCGCGAAGGTCGGCACGCGCGGCGCGCCGCCTAACGTCCAGCGGCCGTCCGCTCCGCGCGCGAAGTCCGGGTGCGTGCCGAGGAGTTCGGCGGCGAGGCGCTCGGCCATCGCGGGCGCGACCGACGGGAGCTGACAGACGCGCGCGACGAGCTCCGCGGACGTGGCCGGCCCGCCCCGCAGGAAGTCGCGCGCGCGCTCGACCAGCAGCGTGTCGACGGACCGGACGTTGACGCCGCCCGCGTCACGACGGGCGGGCTCGGGATGCGGCGTCGAGGTCACGGACCGTCGCGCTCGATCGGGCACGTCATGCAGCGCGGCCCCCCGCCGCCGCGGACGAGTTCCCCACCCGCGATCGTGATGACCGTCGGACGGTCGTCGGGCGGCGGAGCGTCCGGCGCGACCACGTCGGCCGAACGGACGACGGCGAATCCGGCGTCCGCGAGCGCGCGCAGGGTCTCGCCGTTCCGTTCGTACGAGAGCACCACCCCCGGGCGGACCGCGACGAAGTTGCACCCCGACGCCCACTGCTCGCGCTCCTGCGCCGCGCGACGCGTCCCGCCGCACAGGACGGGTTCGAGCGAGAGGCCGCACGCGCGCAGGGCGGCGAACACGTCGGGCATCGTCGCGAGCGTCGTGTCGCCGCGGTGGCGGAGCAGCACGGGCAGCCGCTTCGGGCCGAGGAAGTGCGGCGGGTAGACGACGCACGTCTCGCGACCGACCTGCGTGAAGATCATGTCCAGATGGATGGCCGTCTGCTCCGCGGGCATCACGACGACGATCACGCGCTCGACGCCGCCGCGCGCGAACAACAGCTCGCATAGGTGGTCGATCGCCGCCGGCGTCGAACGCTCGGAGAAGCCGATGATGACCGTGTCGTCCGCGAGGACGTGCACGTCGCCGCCTTCGAGCGTGTGGCCGTGCCGCCGCTCGCCGGAGCCGTCGTACAAAATGCCACAGTTCGCGAGCGCCGGATGATGGTCGAACACGTAGCGCATGATCAGGCCCTCCGACCACCGCGCGCCGTAGCGCATCGCGCCGAGGAGGACGTGGTTGCCGACCACCATGGCCGTGTCGCGGGTGAAGAACAGGTTCGGCAGCGGCGGCAGCGCGTAGGTCGGCTCGTTCAGCGCGCGCGCAAGCGGTCCCGGTTCGGCGGCGTGCCCGGTGATCAGCGCGCCGGCCAGCGCGTCGGCGTCGAGCGTGCTCAGGTCGTCGGCGAGCGGAGCGACGAGCGGAACGCGGAGCGCTTCGTGTAGAAGCGCCGCGCGCGTGTCGCCGTCCTCGAGCACGCCGGTGAGCAGGTCGCGGAGGTGCAGCACCTCCGCGTACCGCTCCAGGACCGCCACGAGCTGTTCGTGCTCGCGCCGGGCGCTCTCACGGTCGATGATGTCGTCGTAGAGGAAATCCTCGCGCGTACTCGGCGTGACGGCGAGCAGCTCCGGCCCCGGCGTGTGGACGAGCACGCGCCGGAGCGCGCCGATTTCGGAACCCACGTGCACTGACATCCCGGGGAAGGTAGCCGAGCGGCTCGTGCCGGACGGCCGCGGGGCGCGACCGCGCAGGGCGGGTGGAAGCCGCGTCGACACACGGCTAACTTGTGAACGATTTCACAAGCTCGGGACGAGCCCGCCGTTCGTGGCCGTCCCGACCTCCCGCGCTCCGTGAAACACATCGCCGATTCGACCGTCCGCCGGCTCTCGGTCTACCTGCGCTACCTCGAAGAGCATGCGGCGCGGGGTCACACGACGACCTCGAGCGAGGACCTTGCACATTATGCGGGCACGACGTCGGCGCAGGTTCGCAAGGACCTGTCGTTCTTCGGGTCGTTCGGCACGCGCGGGCTCGGCTACTCGGTCGCGGACCTCACCGCCAAGCTCCAGGACATCCTGGGACTCGGCCGCGAGTGGAGGGTGGTGATCGTCGGCGCCGGGAAGATCGGTTCGGCGCTGTCGACGTACCGCGGCTTCGCCCAGCGCGGCTTTCGCGTGATCGCCGTCTACGACAACGACCCGCGCAAGATCGGGAGCTCGTGGGACGGCCAGGTCGTCCGCCCGATCGCCGACCTCGAAGCCGATACGGCCCGCGAACGGCCGGACATCGCCGTCCTCGCGATCCCCGCCGACGACGTGCAGCCGGAGGTCGACCGGCTCGTGCGCGCCGGCATCACGGCGATTCTCAACTTCGCGCCGGCACAGGTCCAGGTGCCGCCGGGCGTGACGCTGAAGACCGTGAACATGGCGATGGAGCTCGAGGGGCTGAGCTACGCGCTCCGCAACCGCGACGACTGACGACGCGTCGTCCGCGCCGGCGCGGCCGTTCGTCGTCACGCTGACCGGACCGGAGAGCACCGGCAAGAGCACGCTCGCGGTCCTGCTCGCCCGGGACTACGGCGCGGAACTCTCGCTCGAGGCGGCCCGCGCGTACGCACGCGCGCGTGCGGCGACGCTCCCGCCGGACACGCCGCCGAGCGCGCTCTTAAGCGCCGACGACGTCGCCCCGATCGCCCGCGCGCAGATCGCGCTGGAAGCGGTGGCGACTGCGCGCGCGGCCGCCGTCCGCGCCCCGCTCGTCGTGCACGACACGGACCTTGTGAGCACGGTCGTGTACGCCCGGCACTACTACGGCCGCTGCGCGGCGTGGATCGTCGACGCGGCCCGCGAGCGGCGCGCCGACCTGTACCTCCTCTGCGACGTCGACCTGCCGTGGGTCGCGGACGAGCAGCGCGACCAGCCGCACGCGCGTGCGGAGCTCCGCGCCGCCTTCGCGCGGACGCTGGACGCCCTCGGCTGTCGCTGGACGGCCGTCGAGGGCGCGGGCGACGCGCGTGCCGCGGCCGCGCGGGCGGCGGTCGACGCGGCGCTCCGCCGCGCGGCCTAACGCCCGAAGCCGAGCCGCAGGGTCGCGACGACGTTCCGCGGGGCGAGCACGTAGTAGCGCGCGACGCCGTCGCCACTCACGTCGCCGGACGGGTAGGCACGCCGGTCGAGCAGGTTCCGCCCCTCGACGAGCAGTTCGCGCCCGCGGATCTGGAACCGGGCCCCGCCCGCGACGACGAAGAACGGGGGCGTCGTGAGCCGCGCGTCGCCGACCGGCGCGAGGTACGTCCGACCCTGGTACCGCCCGTCGCCGGTGAGCACGAGCCACGACGTAGCGCGCCAGGTGAACTGCTGGACGCTGACGACGTCGGGCGTGAGCGTGGGCGGCACGTTCAGGTAGTTGGTCCCGGTCGCGTCGTCGTCGTAGCGCGCGATGCGATTGTAGCTGCGCGCGAACGATCCGCCGACGGCGAGCGCGGACGTGATCGCGTACCGCCCCTCGAGTTCGACGCCGCGCCGCACGCTGGACGGCACGTTGGTGCGAATGTCGTAGCCGAGCGGCGTCGTCCGGCCGGTGAGCGCGATTTCGTCGCGGAAGCGCATCACGTAGCCGCCGAGGTGGAGCGAGAGCGCGCCGGTGCGCACGTCGGCGCCGCCTTCGAAGTCCCGGACACGCTCGGGGCGGACGCGGGTGAGCGGCAGGAGCGAGTCGACGTCCTGGGGCGATACGTCGTCCGCCCCGGCGAGCAGGTCCGCGCGCGTTGGTTCGCGCCCCGACGCGCCGTACGAGGCGGTGAGTGTGAGCGTCGGCGCGGCGCGGTACGCCGCGCCGACGCGGGGGTTGGCGAAGCGCCACGCCGCGCTCGCGTCCGGGACGCCACTCCCGGCGGTCGGGCGGTAGCGGAACGCGGCCTGACGGAGCTGGAGATCGCCGAACAGTGTCGCATCGCGGAGCGCGTATGCCAGCTTGCCGAACGCGCTCTGCTCGGCCTTGTAGCCGCGGTTCGCGTACGCGGGCGCGTCGAGGTCCGGCCGGTCCGCGAACGTGTGGTCGCGCGAGTAGTCGTTAGCGTGCGCGCCGACGTCGAGCGTCGCGGCGCCCCGGACCGCGTGGAGCGCGGTGATGATACCGCCCCAGCGCGACTGGAGCCCGTAGCGATACGGCGCGTGCACGCTGTCGGACGGGTAGTCGTACGTGCCGCCCGCGCGGAAGCCGTACACTGTGGTGGCGAGCGTCGCGGACGGGGACAGCAGGCGCGTGTAGCTGAGTGCGGCCATGCTCTCGCGGAATCGGTCGCCCACGCCGGCGAGCGGGTTGGCGCGCGGGTCGACCCGCAGCACGCTGAGCGGCACGGCCTCGTACGCCTGGCCGTTCGATTCCACGCCGGTGAGCAGCGTGAGCTTCACGAGGTCGCGCTCGCCGAAGTAGCCGGCCGAGAAATACTGGCTGTTGCCGGCGTGCCCCGACCCTCGCCGGTAGCCGTCCTCCTTCTGGTTCGAGAAACGCCCCGCGAACGCGAACCGGCTCGGCAGCAGCCCGGTCGTGTACGACGCGTTGGCGCGCGCCGCGCCGAAGGAGCCGCCGCCGAGTTGGACCTCGCCGCCGCGCGGCGTCGCGCCTAACGAAACGGTTTCGAGGTTGACCGACCCGCCGAACGACGCCTGCCCGAACGTGCTCGTGCCGACGCCGCGCTGGACCTGGACGCTCCGGAGCGAGCTGGCGAGGTCGGGGAAGTCCGAGAAGTAGACCTGCTGGTCCTCGGGCTCGTTGAGCGGGACACCGTCGAGCGTGATGTTCACCCGCGACTGGTCGATCCCGCGGAGCCGGAAATACGAATAGTTGTTCTGCGAGCCACTCTCGCTGTACGTCGTCACGCTCGGCGCTTGCTGCAGCACGAGCGGCACGTCCTGGCCGGTGTACGCGCGGGCGACCGCCGTGGCGTCGAGCGTGGTCTGCGCGGGCGCCGCGCCGGAGCGGACCGCGCGGACGGTGACGCCTTCGAGCTGCCGCGCGCGCGCCGAGTCGCGCGCGGTGCTGTCGGCACGGCCGGACGCCGGCGTTTGGGCGCGAGCGGCGGCGGGAACGGCCGCGGCGAGGACGAGCAGGAGCGGCGTCCGGCGTGCCGCGCCGGAGGACGCGGCCGATCGAGCGAGTGACACGAGGCGGGAACCGGGCGTGGCGCCGGCGCCGCGTCCGCCCGCGGGGCGCGGGCGACGCACGACGGCGTGAACACGGCCGGGGCTCGACAGCCCCCGTGTGACCGCGCGCGACGGGAATGCCCCGTGGCCACGCGATGACGCGACTCCCTCCGCCGGTGCGAACCGGATCAGGTTCTACGGGTTTTTCTCAGCCGGACGCGGACGCCGCTGTAGCAGCGGCCCGCGCGGGCACCCCGGTCGTGTTGCGGCGCAAGCTAGGCTACGTCGTCCGCGGCGGGTAGGGCCGCGACCGCGGGGCCGAGCGCGCGGACGAGCGCGGCGAACTCGGCGGGCGAGAGCGTCTCGGCGCGCGCGTCCGGGTCGACGTCGGCCGCCGCGAGCGCCCGTTCGGCGGCTTCGACGTCGAGGCCGGTGATCGTCCGCACGACGCGCCGGAGTTGCTTGCGACGCAGCGCGAACGCGGCCTGCACGAACCGCCGGAACGGTCGTTCCTCGTCCGGCGCGACGACCGGGTCCGGCCGCGGCGTCACGCGCACCACCGCGGAGTCGACCTGCGGCGGCGGCGCGAACGCGCCGGGCGGCACGCGCGTGACCAGTTCGACGCGGGCGACCGCCTGCACGTTGACGCCTAACGCACCGTACGCCTTGCCGCCCGGCGGCGCCGTGAGGCGGTCGGCGACTTCGCGCTGGACGAGGTAGACCGCGCGCGCCGGCCGCGGCGGCACGAGCGCGTGGAAGAGGATCGGGGTGGTGATGTAGTACGGGACGTTGCCCGCCAGCACGTAGTCGGGCCCGGCCACGTCGCCGAGCGGGACGCGGAGCACGTCGGCCTCGACCACCTCGACGTGGGGGTCCGCGGCGTAGCGCGCGCGCAGGTGCGCCGCGAGGTCGCGGTCGATCTCGATCGCGACGAGGCGGCGTGCTCGGCGCGCGAGCAGGTCGGTGAGCGCGCCGCGCCCGGGCCCGATCTCGACGACGGTTTCCGCGCCGGTGAGCGCGAGCGCCTCGACGATGCGGGCGAGGACCGCGCCGTCGCGCAGGAAGTGTTGTCCGAACCGCTTCCGCGGCGCCGGCAGGTCGCCGCCCGCGCGCGGCACCGGGTTAGCTCCGCGCGACGACGAGGGTGAGGTCGTCGCGCGGGGCGGCCCCGCCGGTGTGCGCGGCGAGCGCGTCGAACACCGCCGCGACCACCGCGTCGGGGTCGCGGTCGCGCACTGCGCGCGCCGCCGCGAGGACGGGCTCTTCGCCGAGCATCCGCCCGTTCGCGTCGACGGCTTCGCTGATCCCGTCGGTGAAGACGACGAGCAGGTCCTCGCCCGCGTGCCAGGTCGTGCGTGCGCAGGCGGGCGTGGCGGGCACGAGTCCGAGCGGGGGCGCGCCCGCGGGCAGCCGCTCGGCGCTGCCGTCGGCGCGGAGGACGAACGCGTGCGGGTGGCCCGCGTTCGCGTAGAGCAGGGTGCCGGCGCGCGGGTCGACGACCGCGTAGACCGTCGAAATGAACATCTCCGTGGTCGCCAGCTCGTCGCCTAACGAGCCGAGCACCGCGCCGAGCGTCTCGCCGGGGTCGCCCGACTGCTGCGCGTGGATCGCCGCGGCGCTCATCGTGAGCGCCATGATGAGCGCGGCGCGGTAGCCGTGGCTCGACACGTCGCCGACCATCACGCCCGTGCGCGCGCCGGGGAGGCGGACCAGCTGGTAGAAGTCGCCGCCGACGCTGTCCGCCGGCACCACGCGCGCGGCGACGCGGGCCGCGGGCGCGACGACGTCGACGCGCGGCAGCAGCGACATCTGCAGGTCGTGTGCGAGGGCCATCTCCTGCGTGAGGCGCTGCTGCTGGATCGAGGCGCGGACCAGCCGGGCGTTCTGGATCGCGGCGGCGATTTGCGACGCGATCGCCGTGACGAGCTTGAGGTCCCCGGCCGTGAACTGCTGCCCGGCGCGGCGGCCCGAGAGCGCGACGACGCCGAGCGGCTCCCCGCCCGACGGCCCGCTCCAGACGATCGGGACGCAGAGCAGCGCGCCGTCGCGGAGCGCCCCGTCCGGCGACGTGCCGTCCGCGCCCGGGCCGTCGCGCTCGTCGATCGTCGGGTGCAGCGTACGGAACACGCGGGCCGCGGTGCTGTCGGCCGCGTCCACGGCGACGGGCGGCACGCCCGCCGCCGGGACGCCTAACGTCGCGGTCGCTCGGAGAACGCCCGCGCCGGGCTCGTACAGGTAGATCGCGCCGCGCCGCGCGCCGACCGTTTCGGAGACCTCGGTGAGGATGACGCGGGCGGTCTCCTCGAGGGTCACCGCGCGGCCGAGGATCTCGGTGATCGTGTAGAGGAGGTTGATCTCCTCGTAGCGCTCGGACAGTTCGAGCGCGGCCTGCTCGACCTCGCCCGCCGTCTGCAGCTGACGCGCGACGAGCGGCGCGAGCAGGTCGAGCTGCGCCTGCGACGGCGCCGACCCGTCCGCGCACGGCCCGACGGTGAGCCACGTGGACGGGAGCCCCGGGACGGTCGCGAGTCGCGCGCCCGTCGGCGGCCCGTGCGGGTCGGGCCAGCGGAGGCCGGCCGGGTCGCCGTCGTGCGCGAGCAGGCGTGCGGGCGCGCCGGACGACGGCGCGGCCCAGAGCGCCGCGCGGCACCCCACGGCCGCGCGGAACGCGCGCAACACGGCACCGAGCTCACTCGCCGCGCGTCCGGTCGCGCGGCCGCCGTTCACGCGGAGCGCCGGAGCGTCATCCGGACGACGTTGCCGCTCCCGGGGGCGACGAACTGTTCGACGTGGTCCATGAGCCGCCGCATGAGGAAGAGGCCGCGGCCATCCTCGCGGTCGTGAGCGTCGGCGGCGTCCGGGCCCCACGCGTGCGCGCCGAGGTCGAAGCCGGGGCCCTCGTCCCGGACCTCGAGGACGAGTTGGCGGTCGTCGATCGACGCACACACGTGCACGCGCTTGCCCGCGTCCTCGCGGTTGCCGCTGACGATCGCGTTGGCGAGCGCCTCGGTGAGCGCGACGGGCACGTTCAGCGCGCACGCGCGGCGGGGGTAGCGGTGCGCGTGGCAGCGCGCGACCACCGCGTCCACGACGCGTTCGATCTGCCCGACGTCGCTCGGGATCGCGAGGTCGAGCCGGTCGGGGCTCAATGCGGGGGCGGTCTAGAGGCTCTCGAGCGCGCGCTCGCGCGAGTCGGCGATCTGGAAGAGCGTGTCGAGCTTCGTGAGCTCGAACAGCGTCTTCAGGTCCTCGTTGAGGTTCGCCAGACGCAGCTCGCCGCCCTGCTCGCGGATTTTCTTGCTGAGCGAGACGAGCACGCCGAGCCCGGAGCTGTCGATGTAGCCCGTTTTTTCGAAGTCGATGAGGAACTTGCGCTCGCCGCCCTCGAGCGCGTCGAGCACCTTCTGCTTCATCTCCTGACGGTTGCCGACGATGAGCTGGCCGTCGACGTCCACGACGAGCACGTCGCGCTCGCGCTGCATGGTGAAACTCATGGGGGCGATTCTGTTGGGGTGCGAGCTGTCGGGGGGACGGCGGCTGCGGCGTCGGGCGGCGCCTCGCGCGCGGCCACGTCGGCCGCCTGCAGCGCGGTGATCGCGGCCACGTGAACGATGTCGTCGGACGACGCGCCGCGGGAGAGGTCGCTGCACGGCCGCGCGAGCCCCTGCAGGATCGGTCCGACGGCGGCGGCGCGCGCGAGGCGCTGCACGAGCTTGTACCCGATGTTCCCGGCGTCGAGCGACGGGAAGACCAGCACGTTCGCCGCGCCCGCGACCGGACTGCCCGGCGCCTTGCGACGTCCGACGTCGGCCACGAGCGCGGCGTCGGCTTGCAAGTCTCCGTCCACGGCGAGTCCTGGGAGCGCGTCGCGCAGCGCGGCCGCCGCACGCTGGACGCGGCGGACGGTCGCGCCGTCACCGCCGCTGCCGCACGTCGAGTACGACAGAAAGGCGACGCGCGGCACGTCGCCGACGATGCGCGTCCGGTCGGCCGCGGCCGCGCGCGCGATGTCGACGAGCTGCTCGGCCGTCGGCTCCGGGACCACCGCGCAGTCGGTGAACGTCAGCACCTCGTCACCGTCGCCGCGGAAGTCGCCGACCGCCATGTAGAAGGCGCTCGACACCGTGCCCCCGGGCGTCGCGGGACCGACCGTCCAGAGCGCCGCCCGCAGCACGTCCGCGGTCGTGTGCACCGCGCCGGCGACCGCGCCGTCGCACGCGCCTGTTGCGACGAGCACGTCGGCGACGTAGAGCGGACGCGACGCGAGTGCGACGGCCGCGTCGGCCGTCAGTCCCTTCGCTGCGCGGCGGGCGAGCAGGTGCGCGACGACGCGTTCGCGCACGTCGTGTTCGCGCACGTCGACGACGTCCGCCCCCGCCGCGGCGAGTTCCGCCACGTCGCGCGCGTCGCCGTCGACGACGAGCACCGGGCGTACGACGCGCTCCGCGAGCAGGCGGCGCACCGCGTCGCGCGTGCGCGCGTCGCCCGACTCGGCGAAGGCGACGCGGCGGGGCCGGGCCGCGGCGCGCGCGCGGACCGAGTCGAGGAACGCGGACGCGACGCTCACGCGGGGTCCGGCCCGCCGAACTTCGCGCGCAGCGCGTCCGCCACGTTAGGCGTGACGAGCGCGTCGACGCGCTCGCCGAGCCGCGCGACCTCGCGCACCAGCGTCGAGCTCACCCACGCGAGCTCGGGGGCGGGGGCGAGGAAGACGGTGTCGATCGCCGGCGCAATGTGCCGGTTCATGCGCGCCATCTGCTGCTCGTACTCGAAGTCCGCGACGCTTCGGACGCCCCGCACGAGGAACGTCGCGCCGACGCCGCGCGCGAACGCGACGAGCAACCCGTCGAGTCCCGCAACGTCCGCCGCGATGCCTTCGGCCGCCAGCGCGCCGCGCACGAGCTCGGCGCGCTCCTCGAGCGAAAAGAGCGGCTGCTTCCCCGAATTCACGGCCACCGCGACGACGACGTGGTCGAAGAGCGCGGCCGCGCGGCGGACGAGGTCGACATGGCCGCGCGTGACCGGGTCGAAGCTGCCGGCGAACACGGCCGTGCGCGGCGGCCGGCGTTCCGTCACGGGGCCGCGGCCGCCGCGGCTTCCGGCGCTGGCGCCCACGCCGGGTCGTCGGCCCGGTAAAACGTGACGCGCGTCGTCCCGTACTTGCGGGAATCACCACCCCCAGGCAAGGCGACTCGCGCGTCGTGCTCGACGCCGAGGACGCGCGCGAACGGGACCGCGAGCCACCGCTCGGCCACGCGCACCGCGGCGTCGGTCGTGTACGGCGGGTCGGCGAACGCGAGGTCGTAGGCGTACGCCGGGAGCGCCTCGACGAACCGCAACGCGTCGCCGCGCCGCACGCGGGCCGCGCCGCCGGCGGCGACGCGCTCGAGGTTCGCGCCGAGCGCGCGGAGCGACGCCGCGTTCAGCTCGACGAAGTCGCAGGAGGCCGCGCCGCGCGAGAGCGCCTCGATGCCTAACGCGCCCGAGCCGGCGAACAGGTCGACGGCCGCCGCGCCCGCGACGTCCGCCGCGACGATGCTGAGCCACGCCTCCCGCACCTTGTCCGACGTCGGGCGCACGCGCGCGTCGCGCGGCGCATCGATCGGGCGTCCGCGCCACCGCCCCGCGACGATCCGCACCGCCGCGCGCCTCAGCCGGCGTAGGCCGCGGCGCGCGCCGGCGCGACGTCGGCGAGCCGCAGCTGTAGCCGGTCCGCACCGCGGTAGTCGTCGCGCTCCAGGCGGAACGCGACGTCCACGGGCGTGTGCACGTCGAGCCCGTCGGCGCGGTCGATCATCCCCCACCCGATCGCGCCGATCTCGCCGCCGTCGGGCGTGCGGAACGCGAGGCGCACGCCGTCGCCGCCGACCGGCCGCGGCGGTGCGGCGAGGCGCGCGCCGCGCACGGCGAGCACGGGGGCGGCGTTCCCGATCCCGTGCGGCTCGAGGTGCCGCAGCGTCGCCTCGAGCGCGTCGGTCACGGCGTCTATCGGTACCTCGAGGTCGACGCGCAGCTCGGGTACGAGTTGGTCCGTCGTGAGGCGCTCGCGCGCCACCGCCGCGAACGCCTCGGCGAACGCGGGCACCTGCACCGCGTCGAGGGTCACGCCCGCGGCGGCCTTGTGCCCGCCGAAGCGGCGGAACAGCCCGCGCGCGTCGCACGCCGCGAGTGCGTCGTGCAGGTCGAAGGCCGGGATCGAGCGCCCGCTCCCCTTCCCGACCCCGTTCTCGACCGCGACGAGTACCGCGGGACGGCCCGTCTCCTCGACGACGCGCGACGCGACGATCCCGATCACCCCCGGGTGCCAGCCCTCCCCGGCGATCACGAGCCCGTACGTCGCGTCCAGGTCGAGCCGGTCGACGTGCCGCCGCGCGGCGTCGAGCGTCGCGCGGTCGAGATCCTGGCGCCGGCGGTTCAGCTCCTCGAGCTCACGCGCGATCGCGTTCGCCGCGTGCGGGTCGTCGGTCGTCAGCAGCTCGACACCGCGCAGCGCCGAGCCGAGCCGGCCGACGGCGTTCAGACGCGGGGCGAGGATGAAGCCGACGCGGCCGGCCGTGAGCGGCTTCGCGTCGAGGCCGGCCGCGCGCACCAGCGCGCGCAGTCCGACGTTCGGCGACTCGGCCATCAGCTTCAGCCCGTAGCGCGCGAGCACGCGGTTCTCGCCGCGCAGCGGCGCGACGTCGGCGATCGTCGCGAGCGCGACGAGGTCGAGCTGGCGCCAGACGAGCGCGTCGTTCACGCCTAACGCATGGACGACGGCGAGCGCGAGCTTGAACGCGACGCCGGCGGCACACAGCCCGCGGTCCGAGTCGGGGTAGTTGGTACCCGGCGCGTTGGGGTTGAGCACCGCGTGGCAGGCGGGCACGTCGCGCCCGTGCCCGGGAAGGTGGTGGTCGCTGACGATCACGTCGATGCCGGCGGCGCAGAGCGCCGCGACCGGCCCGTGCGCGCTCGTTCCGCAATCGCAGGTGAGCACCACCACCGCACCGGCCGCCTGCGCCGCGCGCACGCCCGCGTCGGTCAGATCGTAGCCGTCGGTCAGCCGGTCCGGGATGAACGGGACGACCCTGCCGCCGACCGCGCGCAGCACGCGCACCATGATCGCCGTCGAGCACATGCCGTCGACGTCGTAGTCGCCGTGCACGAGCACCGTTTCCCCGCGGCGCACCGCGGTCGCAAGCCGCTCGGCGGCGCTGGCGACGCCGTCGAGGCGGTCGGGCGCGTGCAGCTGGTCGAGACGGGGCCGGAGGTAAAGCTTGGCCGTGTCGACCGCGCGGTGCCCGCGCACGGCGAGCAACTGGCAGACGGTCTCGGGGAGCTGGAGCCCCGCGGCGAGCGAGGCGACGAGCGCCGCGTCGGGCGCCGGGGCGACGGTCCAGCGCGGCCGCGGCCGGGGGCGGACGGCCGGGCGGGGGGCGGCGGAGGCGGGCACGCGGGCCAATCTACCGGCACACGCGGGGCGCGGAACCCGGTTGCGACCGCCGCTCCAACGTGCTACGCCGGGCCGGGGCCGTTACCCGCGGGTCGTTCGTCTGCGACGTTCCTCAGGAAACCGGCGACGCGGGCGAACGTAGGCGAGAGCGCGGCGCGCTCGGCCTGCAACGCGCGCATCCGCTCGGTGAGCGCGTCCTTTTCGTCGTCGCGCAGCGGCGCGTCCGTTGCGGCGAAGCGGCGGAGGATCTGTGTCTTCTCGGCGTCGAGTGCCCAGACCTGGAGCTTCTGCAACCAGCTCGCGACGGTGAGATCGGGCGTCGGGTCGTGCTCGCTCACCGCCTCGTCGATCGCGCGCATCGCGTGCTCGGGGAATCCCTCGGTCGCGTCGTCGAGCGGCTTGTAGGGATCGGCGAGCAACCGGCCGAACAGCTCGCGAAACGCGTCCTCGAAAAAGGCCTCGGGCTGCCAGCGTTCGGCGACGGTCTCGACGAGCGCCCGATCCTGCACCATCGCGCGGATCAGGTACCGCTCCGCGCGTCGCACGTTGGCGTCGAGTGGCACGCGCGGCACGGCCTTGACGCTCACCCACTCTTCGGCACGCCGCCCGCGCTGGCTCCGCGGGACGAAAGGGCGAAAGCCGGGCCGGTCCTCGCGCGCGGGGGGCGCGGTCACGTACTCGACCCCGTCGGCGCTCACCTCGCACACGGCGCGCGGCGGCCCGCGCGTCGGATCCACGGGCGCCGCGGGCGCGCCGCCATTGGTCGGCGACGGCCGCGCGCCCGGCGCGGGAGCAGCGCCGGACGCGCGCTGCGGCGGCGCGTCGACCTCGCGCTGCAGGACGTCGCGGTCGAGGCGCGTGACTTCGGCCAGCTTCGCGATGTAGAGGTCGCGCGTCACCGGGTCGCTCGCCGCGCGCACCGTCGGCAGGAGCTTGTCGATCGCCTGCCGCGTCCGGTGTAGGTCCGCGAAGTACGCGCGGCGCTGCAGGAGCAGGAGCTGCCAGTCGAGCAGGTCGAGCCCCTGCGCGAGCGCGGCCTCCATCGCGTCTCGCCCGTGCGTCCGCACGAACGTGTCGGGGTCCTCGCCGCCGGGGAGCGAGACGACGCGCGGCGCGACGCCGAGCCGGAGCAGCTCGTGCCCGGCGCGGACGGTCGCCTTGAGGCCCGCGGCGTCGCTGTCGTAGACGAGGAAGACGTTCCGCGTGAGCTTCGCAACGAGCGCCGCCTGCGCCTCGGTCATCGCCGTGCCTAACGGCGCGACCGCCTCCTCGACGCCGGCGAGCGCGAGCCGGATCGCGTCGAAGTAGCCCTCGACGACGAGCGCGCGCTCCGCCTTGCGGATCGGGTGCTTGGCCCACGAGAGCCCGTAGAGCTGCCGCCCCTTGTCGAAGAGCATGCCCTGGGGCGAGTTGAGGTACTTCGGCTCGCCCTGACCGATCACCCGCCCGCCGAAGCCGACCGTCCGCCCGCCCGCGTCCTGGATCGGGATCATCAGGCGCCCGCGGAAGTACGGGAACGTCTCGTCCCCGCGGTCGTCGCGCCGGCGGAGCAGCCCGACGTCGACGAGCCGCGCGTCGTCGTGGCCTAACGCGCGCAGCCGCTCGGCCCAGCGCGCCCCGTCGCGCCACGCGTACCCCAGCCCGAAGCGGTCCGCCTCCTCGCGGCCGACGCCGCGCGAGGCGAGGTAGTCGCGCGCGCTCTGCGCCTCCGCGTCCTCCCAGAGCGTCGCGCGGAAGAGCTCGGCCGCCGCCGCGGTCGCCTCCCAGAGCGGCTCGCGCGCGTCGCGCTCCTCGGCCGCGCGCGGGTTGCGCGTTTCCTGCACCTCGACCCCGGCGCGGTCGGCGACGTACTTCACGGCGTCGACGAAGTCCATGCCGAGGTGGTCGCGCACGAAGCCGATCACGTCGCCCTTGGCGTGGCAGACGAAGCAGTAGTACGCGTTGGTCCGCGGGATGACGGAGAAGTTGGGCCCGGTGCCGTGGTGGAACGGGCAGGGGCCGCGGAAGCTGGAGCCGCTCCGCTTCAGCTTCACGTGCTCGCCGACGATCTCGACGATGTCGGCCGCCTCGCGCACGCGCTCGATGCTCTCGGGGGTGATCATACCGCGGTGCCGCGCGTCACTCGAGGTCCACGACGGTCACCCCCGAGCCGCCCTCGTTCCAGAGCCCCATGCGGAACGAGCGCGCGCGCGTGTCCTTGCGCAGCAATTCGGTCACGCGCTCGCGCAGTGCGCCGGTGCCCTTGCCGTGGATGATGCGGAGGTGGCGCAGGTCCGCGTGCACCGCGGCGTCGATCGCCGGCAGCAGCGCGTCGTCGACCTCGTCGGCGCGGATGCCGCGCAGGTCCACCTCGCTCGACGCGCGCACCTCCGGGAAGGACCCGACCGCGGGCACGACGACCTCGGGCTTCGGGATCGCCTGCGACGTCTTCGTCACGGCGACGATCGGGACGGTCAGCTTCAATGCGCCGACGGACACGACGGCTTCCTTGCCGCGCACCTCGACGAGCCGCCCGAGCTTCCCGCCCAACGTCTCGACGACGACCGTGTCCCCCGCCGACGGCGGCGCGGTGCGCGCGCCGTTCCCGCGCGCGTGCTGGCCGTCGCGGCGCGCGACGTTACGCTCCTCGCGGTCGAGCCGTTCCAGGTGCTCCTGCTGCCCGGCCGCGAGCTCCTCGGCGCGGCGCCGCGCCGCCCGCGCGCGCTCGTCCAGCTCGGCCCGCGTGACGCCCGCGAGCTCCGCGGCGGCGGTCTTCAGGTCGCCCAGGAGTCGGTCGACCTGCTTGCGGGCGTCGAGGAGGTGGCGCCGCGCGTCGGCCCGCGCCTCGCGCTCGACGGTACGCTCGCGGTCGCGGACGGCCTTCTCGCGCTCGGCGAGCCGCTGCGCGCGCGCGCGCCCGCTGTCCACGAGCTCCTCCGCGAGCTTCTCGCGGTCCTCAAGCGCTTTCTCGCGCACTTCCAGGTCGGCGAGCAACGCGTCGACGTCGCGCTCCCCCTTGGGGATCCGCTCGACCGCGCGCTCGACGATTGCGTCGGGCATGTTGAGGCGGCGGGCGATCGAGAGGCCGTACGAGCGCCCCGGCACGCCCTTCAGCAGCCGGTAGGTCGGCGCCAGAGCGACTGCGTCGAACTGGAGCGACGCATTCACGACGCCGCGCACGTCGGTCGCGAGCTCCTTCAGCGCGCCGAGGTGCGTCGTCGCGATCGTCGTCGTGCCGCGGCCCGTGAGCTCCTCGAGCACCGACGCGCCTAACGCCGCCCCCTCGACCGGGTCGGTGCCCGACCCGAGCTCGTCGATGAGCACCAGCGACGCGTGCGTCGCGGCGGCGACGATCTCGGTGAGGTTCTTGAGATGCGCCGAGAAGGTCGAGAGTGACGCCTGCAGGCTCTGCTCGTCGCCGACGTCCGCGAAGAAGTCGTCGAACACGGCCACCCGGCTCGCGTCGCCGACCGGCGCCGGGATCCCGCTCTGCACGAGCAGCGAGATGAGCGCGAGGGCCTTGAGCAGCACCGTCTTGCCGCCGGTGTTCGGCCCCGACACGAGCAGCGTGTGCTCGGCCGCGTCCATCGCGAGGTCGAACGGGACGACGGGCGCGCCCTGCGCGAGCAGGAGCGGGTGCCGTCCGTTGACGATTCCGAAGCCCTCGCCGGCCGGCACGAGGTCGCACGGCGCACAAGCGAACTCGGTCGCGAAGCGCGCACGCGCGTAGAGCGTGTCGAGCGCGACCAGCACGTCTAACGCGTCGAGCATCGCCTCGCGCCTCGGGCGCAACTCGTCCGTCAGCTCGGCGAGGATCCGCTGCACCTCGCCGGCCTCGCGCGCCTCCAGCTCGCGGATCCGGTTGCCGAACTCGACGGCCGCCGGCGGCTCGACGAAGAGCGTCGCGCCGGTGCTCGAGACGTCCTGGACGATGCCGCCGACCGCGCCGCGCGCGGCCGCACGGACCGGGATGACGTAGCGCCCGTTGCGCACCGTCACCGACCCGTCCGGCACCTGCTGGTGCGGCTCGAGGCGGCCGATCGCGCGTTCGAGCAGCGCGATCAGCTCGCCCTGCGCGCCGCGCAGCTCGCGCCGCACGCTCCGGAGCACCGGACTGGCCTCGTCGCGCACGGTCCCGTCGTCGGCGACCGCGTGCGCGATCTGCTGTTCCATGCGCGAGGCACTCGGCAGCCGGTCGCCGAGCGGCGCGAGCACGGCGGCGACGATCACCGGGCGCTTGGGGTCGGCGAGCGCGTCGCGCGTCCGCCGCGCCGAGCGGAGCAGCGTCGCGCCCTGCACCAGCTCCTGGCCGCTCCACACCGTGCCGACGATGCGGAGGCGCGCGAGCGGCTCGGTCAGGTCCGGGGTGGGCTCGGGCGACCAGCCGCCCTCGCTCGTCACGAGCGCGCGGACCGCGGCGACCCGGCGGTGCTCCCCATCGAGCCACGGGATGTCGGCGGACGGGGTGAAAGCGCGGAGCCGGGCGGCCCCGAGCGTGGAGGTCGCCCGGTCCGCGACGACGGCGAGGACGCGCGGGTACTCGAGAACGGTTAGGGCGTGCGAATTCATCACCCGGATATTACCCCACCCCGCGCGCTCCGATCGCGCCGCCGCTCGTCAGCTCATGCCGGCGGCCAGCTCCTCGCGCGCGATCCGGTTGAGCACCGAGCCGTCGACCCGACCCTTGTACTGGCCTATCAGGCGGCCCATGATCGCGCCGAGGTTCCCCGCCCCGCCGCTCACCACCGCGCGGGCGGCGGCGCGGATCTCGGCCTCGTCGACCGCGGGCGGCAGGTAGCGTTCGAGGATCGCGATCTCGGCCGACTCCTTGGCTTCGAGGTCCTCACGGCCGCCGGTGCGGTACATCTCGACCGACTCGCGGCGGCGTTTGATGCCGCGCCGGACGAGGTCGATCACCTCGTCGTCGGTCGGATCCCGGCGCAGTTCGATGCGCCGGTTCTTCACGTCCGCGAGCAGCGAGCCGAGCACGAGCGTGAGCGGCTTGTCCTGCGCCTTGCGCGAGGCGTTGAGGTCGGCCTGGAGACGGTCGGCGAGTTCGGACATGGACACGTGAGAGGAGTGACGGCGCGGCGCCCCGGCGCTGCACGGCGCGTGTGGCCCGCATTCGCACCGGCGGGGTAACGTGCGGCGCGCGAACGGCCACGACAAGGGACGACGCGGAAAGGAGATCCGGCCGGCGGGGTACGACGACCGTCGCACGCGGCGTCGAATTGCCGCCGTGCCGTCGGCGCGGTACTCTCGTGCGACCGCGCCGAATCGCGCCTGCTGACGACGAGGAACGGATGGCTCGACCGCCCGACGCAATCGCATACCCTGAGATCCGCCCCGTGCGAACGCGAGTGCTCGGACGGGTGATCGTCATCGCGAGCGTGCTCGGCACTCAGGCCTGGGCGATCATCCCGTTCGGCAGCGAGGCGAAGGAGCACGCGTGGCCGTTCGTACCGTATTCGATGTACGCGTCCGCGCACGCGTACGGAGAGCCGATCGTCGTCCAGCGCTTGATGGCGCGTCCGTGCGCCGGAGGACCGGGCATCGTGCTCGGCGCCGCGGCAGTGGACGCGAGCACGGACAAGCAGTTTCGCGCCTTGCTCGAGGTGGCCGCGAGGCCGAGCGGCACCGCGACGCGTGCACGCCTCGCCGCGTACGCGGACCGCCGCACACCCGGCCGCTGGTGCGAGTTCGAGGTTCAGAACGACTCGGCGACGATTGCGCCCCGGGGCGCTGTCGTCCTGGCCCGCCGACCAGTCGCCGTCGCACGGTGGCGCCGATGAACGCACTGGAACCACCGCGCGTGGTCGAGGCGCTACGTCGTTACTGGTTCGCGCCGCAGCCACTCTCGGACCTGGCGCTCCTTCGGATCGGACTCGTCGTAATGCTCCTCGTTCGGCTTCCGGCGCTCGAGACGGCGCTATCGGTCGGGGCTGACGGACCGCGCCTGACCGGGAACGTGCTGCCGGTCCTCCGCGCGGCGATGCTCCCACTCGGGCGCCTCGGCCATTGGGACATCAGCGTCCTCGGACCGCTCGCCTGGTCCACGGCGGTCGTCGCCGGACTGCTCGCCGCGATCGGCCTGTTCGCCCGCGCGAGCGTGCTCGTGTTCCTGTGGGCGCTGCTCGTGCTGTGGGGGGCGATCTACTCGCGCGGCGACGCCCTCTACCACAACAACGCGCTCGCGCTCATTTCGCTCGGGCTGCTCGCGTGTGCGCCGTGCGGCGCGGCCCTCTCCGTCGACGCGTGGCGGGCGCGGCGCGCGGGACGGCCGGTGCCGCCGGAGCACCCGGACGCGCGCTGGCCGTTAGTCACGGTGCAGTGGCTGATCGCGCTCACGTACCTCTCGGCCGCCGGCTCGAAGCTCGCGCGAGGCGGCCTCGCGTGGTTCGCGCCGTCGACGCTGCAGTTCTACCTCGTCCAGGACGGACTGCGCTTCGGCAACCCGCTCGCACTGCAAGCCGCACGCGTTCCGGCGCTCGCCGCGGCGAGCGCGCTGTTCTCGGTCGCATACGAGGCGCTGTTCTGGTTGGGCCTCGTGTGGCGCCGCGCGCTTCCCTTCCTCCTCCTCGGCGGCCTCGTGATGCACGTCGGCATCTTCGTGCTGCAGCGGGCGAATTTCGCCGAGTACGCCGCGCTCGCCCTCGCGTTCATCGACCCGGTACGTCGGCTGCGACGACGATCGTAACGCGGTCGTCGTCGCGGGTCCGCAGCGCCGCGACCTCAGCCCGGCGGCCAGGCGAGCGGGCGCCCGGCGAGGACGTGCATGTGCAGATGCGACACGGTCTGGCCGGCATCCGGGCCGTCATTCACGACCGTGCGGAAGCCGCGCTCGGCGTAGCCCGCGTCGCGCGCGACCTGCGCGGCGAGCATGGCGACCGCGCCGATCATCGCGGCGTCCTCGCCAGCACTGAGCGACGCGACGTGCGCGCGCGGCACGACGAGCACGTGCAGCGGCGCCTGCGGCGCGACGTCGCGGAACGCGATGCACTGATCGTTCTGGGCGACGATCTGCGCCGGGATCTCGCCCGCGACGATCCGGCAGAAGAGGCAGGTTTCAGACATGAGCGGCAAGTGAATGGTATGTCCTCGGGCTAATCGCGCGCGCGTTCGACCGCGTGGCGTGCGAACGCGAGTCCGACCACGCCGGCCGTTTCGAACCGCAGGACGTTGCCGGGCAGCGACGCGCGACGAAAGCCGGCCGCCTCGCAACGCGCGATCTCCTTCGCCTCCAGGCCGCCCTCCGGCCCGACCGCGAGACACAGGCCGTCGCGCACGCTCGCGTCGGCGGTCGTCGCGAACGGACCGCCGGCCCCGTCGAGCAGCACGCGCACGCCAGACGGGAGTCGCTCCACGACGTCGTCCAACTCGGCCGCGTCGTCCACCGTCGGCAGCCACGCCCCCTCCGACTGCGCGAGCGCCTGCGCCATGCGCGCACGCAGCTTGGCGACGAACGCGTCACCCTCCCCGCGGGGTGACACGCTACGCGACCGCTGCCATCGCACCGCGCGCCAGCTCGTCACCCCGACCTCGACGGCCTTCTCGGCGAGCCAGAGCATCCGCTCTCGGTCTCCGACGGGCGCGAGGAGATGCACGGGGGCGGGTGCGGCAACCTGGTCGACGTGTTCGACCTCGATGTCGAGCGTGTGCTTCGCAAGCCGCGCGACGCGCCCCTGGCCGACCGAGCCGGCGCCGTCGCGAACCGTCACGCGGTCGCCGTCGGCAAGGCGTCGCACGCGTGCGTGGTGGGCGGCGGCGTCGCCCAGAGCGATCCGGCCGGCGGCGATCGGACCGGACGCGACGAACGAGGCGACCGTCGGCCGGACGTCGCCCGCGCCGTCCCACGTCACACGCGGCGCACGTGCACGCTCCACCACGCGTCCTCGCGGTCTTCTGCCGCGACTTCCCACCCGCTCGCGCCGAGGATTTCGAGCATGTGCGGACGTTCGTCCCAGAGAATCCCGCTGAGCACGACATCGCCGCTCGGCGCCAACGCGTCCTCGATCGCGGGGAGCAGCTCGACGAGTACGCTCGAGATGATGTTCGCGACGACGACGCGCACGGGCGCGACGAGCGGGAGCAGCACGCCCGCGTCGCCCTCGATGACGGTGACGACCGCGCCGACCTCGTTCCGCTCGACGTTCTCTTCCGCGTTCCCGATCGCGTCAGGGTCGAACTCGATCGCCGCGACGCGCCGCGCGCCCAGCTTCGCGGCCGCGATCGCGAGCACCCCGCTGCCCGCGCCGAGGTCGGCGACGAGGTCGCCGGGGCGGATCACCGCGGGAAGGAGCCGGACGACGCCGCGCGTCGTCGGATGGTCGCCGGTACCGAACGCCATCCCGGGGTCGATGACGATCGTGCGCGCCGGATCGCGGCCGTCGGCGAGCCACGGCGGGACGATCGCGAGCGCGCCGAGGTCGTGCGCACCGATGAGGGCTCGCCAGCCGGTCGACCAGTCGACGGCGACGGCGGGCGCGATCTCGACGTCGGCGGACGGGTCGGCCGCGAGGACCGCGACGCGGACCGCGTCGACGTCGACACCGGCCGGGAACTGCGTGACGAGCGTCGGGCCGTCCACGTGGACGCCCATCGAGCCCGCCTCGAACAACGCGTCCGAAACGCGCTGCGCGGCGTCGCGATCTCCGCGCGGGCGGACGCGCACCGCGGTCCAGGGGGCGGGCGCGGCGATGGCCGGACCGGGGACGCCGTCGGGCGCGCTCACGCGCGCAACGCCTCCTTCATCTTGCCCCAGAACCCCTTCGCGTGCGACTTCTGCGGCGGCTCCGCGGAGGCGTCGCCGAGCGCGCGGACGAGTTCCTCCTCGCGGGGGGTGAGGTGGTCCGGCGTCCAGAGCTGGACGCGGACGTGCAGGTCGCCCACGCCGCTCGCGTTCACGCGGGGCAGGCCGCGGCCGCGGAGGTGGAACACCTGCCCGCTCTGCGTCGCGGCGGGCACGCGGAGCGACAGCTCGCCGGTGACGCCCGGCACGGCGACGTCCGCGCCTAACACGAGCTGCGGGTAGCCGACGAGCACCTCGCAGTAGAGGTCCTCGCCGTCGCGCTCGAACCGCGGGTCTTCTTCGACGTCGAAGAGCATGACGAGGTCGCCGCGCGGCCCGCCGCGCGGCCCGACGTTACCCTGCCCGCGGAGCGTCATGTACTGTCCCGTGGCGACGCCGGCCGGCACTGACAGCTGCACCTGCTTCTCCGCGCGGACGCGGCCCTCGCCGCGGCACTTCTTACACGGCGTCGCGATCACGGTCCCCTCGCCCGCGCACGTCGGGCAGGGCGCGACCGAGACGAACTGGCCGAAGAACGACCGCTGCGCGCGGCGGACCTCGCCCGAGCCGCCGCACGTCGTGCAGGTGGTCGGCTTCGAGCCGGGCTCCGCGCCGCTCCCCTCACACCGGTCGCACGAGTCGAGCAGCTTGGCCGTGAGCGTGCGGTCGACGCCGGTCGCGACCTCCGCGAGCGTGAGCGGGACGTCGATCTTCACGTCCGAGCCCGTGCGGGGCCCGCTCGCTCCGCCGCGGCCGCCCGCCCCGAAGAGGTCGCCGATGCCCCCAAAGCCGGCCTCGCGCATGAAGATGTTCAGCGCTTCGGAGAGGTCGACGTGGTGGTACGCGCCGCCGCCGCCCGCGCCGCGCAGGCCGGCCTCGCCGTAGCGGTCGAACGCGGTACGCTTCTGCGGGTCCCGCAGGACGTCGTACGCCTCCGTGATTTCCTTGAACTTCTCCGTGGCCTCGGCCGAGCCGTTGTTGCGGTCCGGGTGCCACTGCATCGCGAGCTTGCGGTACGCCTTCTTGAGGTCGTCGTCGGACGCGTCGCGCGCGACGCCGAGCGTGCTGTAGTAGTCGGCCATGCCTAACGGTCAGTGCAGGAGGTCGGAGACGAGCCGCGAGGTGTGGCTGACGAGGGCGATCACCTTTTCGTACGGCATCCGCGTCGGCCCGATCACGCCGATGACGCCGCTCAGCCCGGCGGCGCGGTACTCCGCGGTCACGACGGTGAACGGCGCGAGCCGCGGGTCGTCGTGCTCGCTGCCGATCGTGATCGAGAGCCCGGCGGTGTGCCCGGCGCGGCGGGTGAGGAGTCGCGCGAGATCTTCGCGGGTCTCGGTGAGCTCGAGGAGGCGGCGCATCTCGGGGCCGCTCGCGAATTCCGGCTGGTCTGCGAGCAGCGAGGGCTGCCCCATGACGAGCGCGGGGGCGCCGGGGCCCGCGTCGGGCTCGATGAGCGGGCCGGCGCCGGCGACGAAGATGTTCAACAGGTCGGCCGCGTCGGCCGTCGGCGGCGCGTCGCGCAGCCGCTCGGCGAGCGTGCCGCGAAGCTCGGCCATCGTGCGGCCCGCGAGGCGCTCGTTCAGCACGCGCGCGACTTCGCGCACCGCGTCGTCCGCGATCTCGCCCGGCACCTCGACGAACACGGTCCGCACCGCCCCGCGGTCGAGCGTGAAGACGACGAGCAATCGGTCGCTCGCGAGGCGGACGAGGTCGATCTGGCGCAGCGCGGCGGCGTCGAGCTGCGGGCCGACGGCGACGCCGAGTTCCTGTGTGAGCACGCCGAGCGACTGCGCGGCGCGGCGGAGGATGGCGTCGATCGTGTCGACCTGCCCGGCGGCCGGTGCGGTCGCGAGGTGCTCGCTCAGCCGGTCCTGGTCGGCGGCCTCGAGCGCCGGGACGTGGATGAGCGCGTCGACGTAGACGCGATACGCCTTGTGCGTCGGGACGCGGCCGGCGGACGTGTGCGGGTGGAAGAGGAACCCCTTCTCTTCCAGGTCGCTCATCGTATTCCGGATCGTCGCCGGCGAAACGTTGAGTCCGAACTTGCGCGCGATCATCCGCGAGCCGGCGGGCTCCGCCGTGGCGACGTAGCTCTGAATCACCGCCGCGAGCACGCGGCGCTCGCGGTCGGAGAGCTCTGAATGCATGGTAAGTTCAATCCTACGAACGACTTCGGACCGCTGTCAAGTCGGCGGCCAGGGCGTCGAGCCGGAGCCAACCGAGGGGCGTGAGGCGAGCGCATTCTCCGTCGAGCGTGGCCCACCCCGCGTCGGCCCAGCGTCGGACGCGCGGGCGCTCGTTCTGCCGGATTCGCAGACCGTCGGCAGTGCGGAGACCCAGGTAGACGGCCTCGGTTTGGCGCGCGTCCGCGTCGAGCGGGTCGCAGCCCGCGAGCGGATCCTCCCCGCGCCCGACGCGCGAGAGCCAGCGCGCGTACGCAGGTTCGTTCCAGCGCCGGACCACGCCGTCAAATCCGTGCGCCGACGGGCCGAGTCCGACGTACGGGACCCCGGACCAGTACGCCGAGTTGTGCCGCGCCCGGCGCCCGGGGCGGGCGAAGTTCGATACTTCGTAGTGCTCGTACCCCGCCGCGGTCAGGACGTCGTGCGCGGTGAGGAACTCCGCCTCGTACCGCGACTCGTCGGCTTCGTCGACCGCTCGCCGATCGGCCCACCGCGCGAGCGGGGTACCGGGTTCTACCGTCAAGCCGTAGATCGACACGTGTGACGGGGCGAGAGCCACGAGCCGCGCGAGGTCGGCGTCCAGGTCGCGCGCGACTCCCTCCGGGAGCGCGAAGATGAGGTCGAGGGCGAGGTCGTCGATGCCGTGCGCGCGAGCGATGTCGACCGCGCGCTCCGCCGCGTCGCGCGCGTGGGACCGCCGCATCCAGCCGAGCGCGCTCTCGTCGAACGTTTGGGCGCCGATCGACAGGCGCGTGATGCCGGCGTCGCGCCAGGACCGGACGGCGTCCGCGGTCACGTCGTCCGGGTTCGCTTCGGCTGTCACTTCGGCGCTTTCGTCCCACACGAACCAGCGCCTGAACACGTCGACCAGTCGCGCGAGCCCGTCGCCGCCCAGCCGCGACGGCGTACCGCCGCCCATGTAAAGCGTCGTGATCGGCGCGCGGTCGACGGCCCGCGGTGCCGGCCCGAAGCGGGCCTCGAGCTCGCGCCGCACGCCGTCCAGGTACTCGTCGACGGGCACGCGGGCGCGGACCGCGATCGCGAAATCGCAATACACGCAACGCCGCGCACAAAACGGGACGTGCACGTAGACATGACGGTACAGATCGGGCACGCGAATAATACCCGAAGCCGTGCCGCGCGTTCGCGGCCGAGGTGGCGGCGTGGCCGTCCCGCGGAGCGTTGACCGCGTCAGAGTCGGCGGATGGCGCCGGTCAGCTCCGTCGCGACCGCGCCGTGCAGTTCCAAGCCGGCGAGCGCGGCCGCGCATCGTCGCGCGGAAAGTCCGGCCTTTTCGGCGGCAACGTCAGCGTCGGCGGCGGGCTCGACGAGGGCATCCCAGAGCGCCAGCTCGTCGCCGTGGAGGGCCGGAGGGACGGATTTCGCGGTCGAGCCGGTAGCGGCGCGGACAGCGCGGGGGCGACGCTCCAATCGTTCGCCGGCCGGACGACGTATTGTCGGCGGGCGCAGGAGTGGGAGCAGGTCATCCACCGAAGCGAGTACGTGCGCGCCGTCGCGCAGCAGCGCGTTCGCACCGGTCGACGTCTGCGCGTCGATCGGCCCCGGGACTGCGGCGACGGTACGCCCGAGGTCGAGCGCGACGTCGGCCGTGATCAGGGCGCCGCTGCGTTCGCCGGCTTCGACGACGACTGTGCAGTCGGCGAGCGCCGCGATGATGCGGTTGCGACGCGGGAACGCGCCGGGTACCGCGCTCGTGCCAGGCGGCTGCTCGCTGACGACGGCGCCGTCACGGACGATGCGCGCGTACAGCGCGCGATGTTGTGCGGGGTACGGCACGTCCACGCCGGTGCCCAACACCGCGATGGTGGGGAGACCGGCGGCGAGGGCGGCGTCGTGGACGACGCCGTCGATGCCGCGGGCCATTCCGCTGATCACGCACGCGTTGTCGCCTCGCAGCGACGCGACCAGGCGGCGTGCGGTGTGTGCGCCGGCCGAGCTGTTGTGGCGTGTGCCGACGAGCGCGGCGGTCGGCGTGACCGCGAGCGTGGCGAGGTTGCCGCGCGCCCAGAGTAGGGGTGGCGCGTCGGGCAGGTCGAGCAGCGCTCGCGGGTAGCTCCGGTCGCCCGCGAGGAGGACCGTGGTCGCGCCGTCCGGTGCGCGCAGGCGACGGGCGGCGTCGCGGAGCGCGTCGGTCCACGCGCTCTGCGTGACGCCGTGGGCGAGGGCCGCGCGGGCGGCGTCGCCGTCATAGCAGGTGATGAGCGATCGCCAGCGGACCGGCCCCACGCCCGGGAGCAGCGCGAGTGCCGCGGCGGCGACGCGGTCGACGAGTGGCGTGTCGAACGTCGCGTGGACGTCGGACGGGAACGCCGCGGGCGTTACGCGCGCGGTCGTTGCCGGCATGGGCGTCAGGGCAGGGCGACGCCGGCCTGCGTCGCGACGCTCGCGGTCTGCATGCTCAGCAGTTGTGCCCACCATCCGGCGAGGAGCGCGTCGATGCCGGTACGACCTGCGGCGCTCACGGCGAAGCTTCCGAAGCTGTCGGGCGCGTCGATCGGTGGTGTGTAATCCTCGCCGAGCAGGTCGAGCTTGGTGAAGACGACACAGTGCGGCTTGTCGGCGAGTTGGGCGGAGTACTCGCGGATTTCGCCGCGGAGCTGGTCGTACTCCGCCTGCCAGTCCATCGCATCGATCGGGATCAGGAACGCGAGGACGCGGGTCCGTTCGATGTGGCGCAGGAACTGGATGCCGAGCCCGCGGCCCTCGTGCGCGCCCTCGATGATGCCGGGGATGTCGGCGACGACGAACGTGCGGTGATCGGAGAGTTGGACGACGCCGAGGTTGGGAGCGAGCGTCGTGAACGGGTAGTCGGCGATTTTCGGGCGTGCGGCCGAGATGACGGACAGGAGCGTCGACTTGCCCGCGTTCGGCTGGCCGACGAGGCCGATGTCGGCGATCAGCTTGAGTTCGAGTTCGAGAGTGCGCTGCTCGCCGTCCTCGCCCGGCTCCCATTCGCGCGGTGCCTGGTGCGTGGCGGAGGTGAACTTCGCGTTGCCGCGGCCGCCGCGACCGCCGCGGGCGATCGTGAGCTCCTGGCCGTCGTCGAGGATTTCGCCGAGGAACTCGCCGGTGGCGTCGTCGCGGACGACGGTGCCGGGCGGCACCGGGAGGATCACGTTCGCGCCCGACGCGCCGGTGCGGTTCGAACCGCTGCCGTGGTCGCCGCGTTCGGCGCGCCAGAAGTCGCGGTACGTGTAGTCGAGCAGGGTTGCGAGGTTGCGGTCGCCGCGGATGATGACGTCGCCGCCGCGGCCGCCGTCGCCGCCGTCGGGGCCGCCCATCGGGACGAATTTCTCGCGCCGGAAGGAGCTGGCGCCGGAGCCGCCGGTGCCCGCCTCTACGCGGACGACAACGCGGTCTATGAACATGGGCTGCGCAGCGAAACGGGTGTGGGTCGAGCCGGTGGGTCGAGCCGGTTAGTCGGGCCGCGACGCGGACGCGCGCACGTGGTCCCAGAGGCGGCCCGCGCGGTCGCCGCCGTCGCGCGCGAGGTCGGCCACGGCCGCGAGCGTCTCGGTAATGACTGCCGGGTCGACGCCGACGTGCAGCGCGCCGTGCAGGTGCGATTGCAGCTGCCGCTCCTGCGCGGCCGCGGCGCAGACGGCGACGACGCACAGCTCGCGGCGCGCGAGGCTGAGCGCGGGGCGGCCGAGTACTTGGCCGTAGCCCGCCTCGACCATCCAGCGGTCGAGCGCGGGGTGGAGCGCGGCGACGTTGTCGCGGAGTTTGGGGTAGAAGTGGCCGTAGACGCGGGCGCAGGTCGCCTCGCCGCGGACGAGGTGGTCGTCGCGGTCGAGGTCCGGGTCCACCGCGGGCGCGGCGAGCCCGGAGAGGCGGCGCCACTCGCGCATCGCGTTGAGCGCGCGCGGGAAGCCGGCGAACATGTACGACTGCAGCAGGACCTCCTCGACCCAGGGCGGCGGGACGGCGGCGTCGAGGGCGCGGGCGAGGACGTCGCGTACCGCCGGCTCGTCGCCCACCGCGACGACCGCGGCGACGCGGACGAGCGTGCGCTCGACGTGCGACAGGGTAGCGGGCGCGTCGACCACGTCGTGCATCATTTCTTCGCCGACTGGGGCGGAACTATGCGCGGGCACGGGCGCGTGCGGCGGGCTCGGCGGTGGTCGTCAGCTGCGGGAGCGGCATCACGCTACGGGGCGGAGCTCGCCGACCGCGGCGTTGCGCGTGTTCCGGACCGGGCGCACGAGCCAGTCCGCGAGCGGCGGCGGGAGCGGGTCGTCGAGGACGCCGAGCTGGCGGAGCGCGTTGACGACCGCCGGGTACTGCGCGCGCGCGGCGCCGTCCGCGACCTTGATCGCAATCCCGAGGTCCTCGTCGAGGACCGCGACCGAGTGCACGCCTTCGGCGCCGACCTTCGCCACGACGCGCCCGTCGGTCGCCTCCGCCAGCACCGTGTCGAACCGGTCCGTGCCGCCGACGAGGAAGGGGCGGGTGCGCATGGCGTGCAGCACGCGCGACGGCTCGTCGTGGCCGGCGCGTGCGTCGCGCGCGAGTCGCGCGTAGGCACGCGCCATCCCGACGAGCGGCAATCCGTAGACGACCACGCCGCAGCCGTCGACCGCGGTGACCAGGGCGTCTTCGGCGACGCCGGTCCAGCGCGCGACCTCGTGCGTGCAGGCGCGCTGCACCGGGTGTTCCGCGCGCTCGTAGCCGGCGGCGGGCCAGTCGTGGGCGACCGTGCGCGCGAGCATCGCGGCGTGCTTCCCCGAGCAGTTGTTGTGCAGGCGCGTCGGCCGCAGCCCCGCGTCGCGCAGGAAGCGCGCGCCGCGCGCCGCGAGCGGTTCGTGCGCGCCGCAGGCGAGGTCACCCTCTTCGAGCCCGAGGGTGGCGAGCATGCGGGCGGCGAGGGCGACGTGTTCGGGCTCGCCGCCGTGGGACGCGCAGGCGAGGGCGAGTTCGTCGTCGCCCCAGCGCGCGCGGTCGAAGCCGCCGTCGCGCAGCAGCGGCAGCACCTGGAACGGCTTCGCGCACGAGCGCCAGTACGTCACCGTGTTCGGGTCGCCGGCGGCGGCGACGAGTTGATCGCCGGCCGGCCCGGCGCGGACCACGGCCGCGTGCACCGCGTGGCGCGACTCGACCAGCGCGCCCCGGGTGGCGATCACGTCGAGAGAGAGGGTCCGCATGCGTGCAAGCTACACGGCGGCGGCGGGTCAGAAGACCTTGATCAGCCCCTTCGTGTACTTCTGCGGATTACGCCGGACGTCGACGAGGATCGCGTTCAACTCCGTCAGCGTCTTGTTGAGCTGGTCGTACGACTGCTGGTCGGTGAGCATCCGCGCCGCGAGCCCGTTGCCGCGCGTGAGGAGCTTCACGAGCGAGTCGGCCCCGCCCGCGACGCCGACGAGCCGCACGTAGAGCGAGTCGTCGCGCAGCAGCCGCCCGATCGTCCCCTGCGACCCGGCGACCTGCTGAGTGAGCGAGTCGACCGAGGTCGTCACGCGGACGAGGTTGCGGTACAACTGCGGGTCGTCGAGGAGGCGCCCCACGGTGCCACGCGGGTTCTGCATCCGCGCGATCAGGTTGTTCGTCCGGTCGAGCGTCTGCGTCAGCTGGTCGTAGAGCGCGCGGTTGGTCACGAGCTGCCCGACGGTCCCCTCGCCGCGCGCGATCCCGCCGGTGACGTTGCGGAGGTCGTGCGTGAGTCCGACGACGTCGCCGACCGCGCCCGACGCCTGCTGCACGATCTGGTCGTAGTCGAGCGAGGGCGCGATCGGGATCGTGTCGTTGGGACGGAGTGCGGCGAAGCGCGGCGTGCCGGGCGTGATGTCGAACACCTTGTCGCCGAGCAGGCCCTGCGTGCGGAGGCGCGCGCGCGAGTCGCCGCGGATCTGCTCGCGGACGGCCTCGTCGACGTTGACGGTCAGCTTCAAATTGCGCGTCGTGTCCGCGTCGGGCGGCAGGAAGC
This sequence comes from Gemmatimonadetes bacterium T265, assembly GCA_019973575.1. Classification (NCBI taxonomy): domain Bacteria; kingdom Pseudomonadati; phylum Gemmatimonadota; species Gemmatimonadetes bacterium T265. The sequence continues at coordinate 1,094,640 of BPUI01000002.1, read as the reverse complement.
TGATGCTCTCCACGGTGCCGACGAGCTGGCCGGCGACGCTGACCGTGCCGCCGACGCGCAGCCCGCTCGCGTTCGGCACGAACGCGATCAGCTGGTAGCGCTTGCTGAACAGGCGGGCCGCCTGTCCGAGTCGGTAGCCGCCGAAGAGCAGGATCGCGAGCGCGGCGAGCACGACCCCGCCGACGCGGAGCTGTTCGAAGGTGATGAGGCTGCTGCGGCGCATGGCGGAGGCCGAAGTCGGCGGTCGGGGCGGCGGTCAGCGGGGACGCGGGCGGGTCAGAACCCGCCGAGGAAGTTCTGGATGTAGCGGTCGTCGCTCGCCGCCATCTCTTCGGGCGTGCCGAAGAACCGGATCTGCCGCTCGGCGAGGAGCGCAACGTAGCTCGCCATGCGGAAGACCGACCGGATGTCGTGCGAGACGACGATGCTCGTCACGCCGAGTTCGCGCTGGAGCTTGATGATGAGCCGCGTGATCGTGCCCGTCGTGAGCGGGTCGAGCCCAGACGTCGGCTCGTCGTAGAGCATGATGCGCGGGTCGTTGGCGATCGCGCGCGCGATGCCGACGCGCTTGCGCATGCCGCCCGACAGCGCCGACGGGAGCTGCGGCATGACGACGTCCGGGTCGAGGTCGACGAAGTCGAGCTTCTCGCGCACGCGCCGCTCGATCTCGTCCTCGTCGTAATGCGTGTGCTCGCGCAGGGGATATGCGACGTTCTCGTACACGCTCATCGAGTCGAACAGCGCCGCGCCCTGGAACACCATCCCCATCTGCTGCCGCACCTCGAGCGCCTCCTCGAACGAGAGCGCGCCGATCTCGCGCCCGTGGACGTAGACGCACCCGCTGTCGGGCACGAGCAGGCGCAGGATGAGTTTGAGCGTCGTCGATTTCCCCGTCCCGGACTCGCCGACCACCGCGATCGTCTCGCCCTGCATGGCGAGAAACGAGATGTCCTCGAGGATCGTGCGCCCTCCGAAGCCGAGGTGCACGTGCTCGAGTTCAATCACGGCCCCCTCCGCCGGCCCGGGCTCGGCCGCGTCGGGCCGCGGCGCCTCCCCGTCGTCCGCGTCGGCCAACGCCTGCCGGATCGCCGCGCGCACCCGCCGGCCGCCGTCGGGAAGGGCGGCCGGCGGGGTGTGCTGCGATTCCGCGGCGCGGTCGCCCGGCCTCGCGCGCGTCGCGGCCAGCGCCGACGCGCCGGTCGAGGCACTCGGCGACGGCGCGGGCGCGCGCGGGTCGGCCTGCGACGGGTCGCTCCGCGCCGGATCGGCGAGCCGCGGGTTGGAGACGCGGGGATCGCCGCCGCCGGCACCGTCGCGCGGCGTCATACGGCGAACACCGCGAGCAAGACCTGCGTGAGGAAGTAGTCGACGACGAGGATCGAGATGCTCGCGGCGACCACCGTGCGCGTCGTCGCGGTGCCCACGCCCTCCGTGCCGCCGGACGTTGCCAGTCCGTAGTAGCAGGCCGTGACGGCGATGATCGCCCCGAAGACGATCGGTTTCACGAGCCCCTGGATGAAGTCGTTCGGGATCACGCCGAGCGAGAATCCCCCCTGCGCGATCTGCTGCCATACCGTCTGCCAGTAGAACGACGTGGGCAGACCCACGTACAGCTTCGCGATCAGGTTCCCGCCGAGGATCCCGACGAGGTCGTTGATGACAGTCAGCATCGGCAACATCACGATCCCGGCGAGGACGCGCGGGGTGACGAGCTTCTTGATCGGGTCGGTCCCGAGCGTGTTGAGCGCGTCGATCTGCTCCGTGACCTTCATCGACCCAATCTGGGCGGCGACGCCGGAGCCGACGCGGCCGGCGACCATGAGCCCGGCGAGGACGGGCCCGAGCTCACGGATCATCGACGCCGAGACGAGCGACCCGATGTACTGCGTCGCGCCGAACGTCCGGAGCTGCACCGACGATTGGAGCGCGAGCACCATCCCCGTGAAGAATCCGGTCAGCAACACGATTCCGAGCGACTGGACGCCCATCGCGTCCATCTGCTGGAACATGTCGGTGAGGTAGAACGGGCGCGCGAAGACGAAGCGCACGGCCTTCCACGCGAGCTGCGCGAAGTTCTGTGCGCCCTCGGCGGTGCGCAGGAGGAACGCGCTGACGCGTGCAGTGATCGCGGGCACGGGGAGGTCGGGGCGGAGCGCGCCACGATAGCTCCCGCGGCCGCACGCGTGGACGGGGGCAATCGGCGTGCCGGGCGCGGCCGCGAGCAACATTGTGGCACGTCGCGGCGTTGATCGCCCGCGCCGGAATGCGTAGTGTTCGCGCCATGTCGACAGTGCCTGCGGAACTCGCGGTTGCGGACGGCGCCCCGTCCGACGGCCACCACAACACGTCGCTGGCGGTGTTGCCGCGGGAGCGGCTGCTCCAGCTGCTCGCCGCGGCGCCGGCGCAGCGCGTCGTCGTCGTCGGCGACGCGATGCTCGACGTCTACTACCGCGGCGACGTGGAGCGCATCTCGCCCGAAGCGCCGGTCCCGGTCGTCCGCGTGCGCGAGCGGCGCGACGCGCTCGGCGGCGCGGCGAACGTCGCGCAGAACGTCGTCGCGCTCGGCGCGGGGTGCACCCTCGTCGCGACCATCGGGAACGACCTCGCCGGCGCGCGTCTGCGCGACATCCTGCACGAACTCCGTGCGGACGCGTCGGCCCTCGTCACGCTCACGCGCCCGACGACGACCAAGACGCGCGTGCTCGCGCGCGCGCAGCAGGTCGTCCGCTTCGACGAGGAGGACGACGCCGACCTGAACAGCGCCGACGAGCGGCGGGTGCTGGACACGGTCGAGCAGGCGCTCGCCGGCGCGACGGCCGTGGTCCTCGAGGACTACAACAAGGGCGTGCTCGCCCCCGCGGTCATCACGCACACGATCTCGGTCGCGCGATCGCTCGGGCTACCGATCGTCGTCGATCCCAAGTACCGCAACTTCTTCCTCTACCGCGGCGCGACGGTGTTCAAGCCGAACCGGCGCGAGCTGGAGGCGGCGCTCGGGGCGGCGGTCGACCTCGAGCACCCGCAGGCGCTGCCCGCGACGCTCGCGCGCCTCGGCGTCGACCACCTCCTGCTCACGCTCGGCGAACGCGGGATGGCGCTGCTCACGGGCGACGCGGAGCCGTTCCGCGTCCCGACGGCCGCGCGCGACGTGTACGACGTCGTCGGCGCAGGCGACACGGTGACCGCGTACCTGGCGGTGATGCTCGGCGCGGGCGCGACGCCGCGCGAGGCGGCGGTGATCGCCAACTTCGCCGCGGGGGTGGAGGTCGGGAAGCTCGGGGCGCAGTCGGTCGCGCCGGACGAGGTCATTAACGCGTACGACGGCGTGGTCGATTGCCAGGGCACGACGGGGTGACCGTGGCGACGCCGGGTGCGTAACTTGGGCGGTGCGGGTCCTTAGCTCAGCGGTCAGAGCAGGCGACTCATAATCGCTCGGTCGTGGGTTCAAATCCCACAGGGCCCACTGACGGCCGACCTTCCGCGGTCGGCCGCGCCGGGTTACGATGTAGGAGCCGTCTCGCGACGGCCAGAGGACGCGTAGCTCAGCTGGTTAGAGCGCTGCTTTCACACAGCAGAGGTCCGGGGTTCGAGTCCCTGCGCGTCCATCGTCGGTCGCCCAATCCGAATGCCGAGCGCGGCGCGTCACGCCCGCTCGGCATTCGTGCGTCCGCGCCCGCCGCGACACCCGGCGGGGTTCGACGCCGCACGGATCAGAAGCGGAACCCGGCGTCGAGACGGAGGTTGAACGCGTCGCGGCCGAAGTTCCGGTTAAGCTCCGGCATTGCGGAGGCGCCGAGCATGAGGTCGCGGCGGCGACCGAAGCGCAGCCGCTCGACGCGCAGGTAGTACAACACGTCCCACGCGGCCTCCGGGGCGGACTCGCCTAACGACGTCTGCACGACCCGTCGCGCGCCCTCGAACGTCCAGCGCCCGTCGCGCACGTACCGGTCGTAGCCTAACGTCACGCTGCTGCCCCCCTGCCCCCCGTCGGACCCGAGCACCTGGCCGAGTTGCGTGTGCCCCTGGCGTAGTTGGGTGTGCTCGTACGGGCGGACCTGGCCCCGCACCCGCTCGAGGTGCGTGATGCGGTCGTCGAGCCACTCCACCCGGAACGCCCCGATGGAGCCGTCCGCGTTCGTCCGGGCTTTCCGGAGGCCGACGGTAAAGCCGGAGTTCTGATCCGGCTCCTGCTCGAGGTCGCGCACGTCGGCGGCCGCGTCGTTCCGCATGTACTCCCCCCAAACCTCCAGTCCCGACGGCGCAAACGCCCAGCGCGCGAAGAGGCTCGAGATCTGATTTTGTGCGACGTTGGCAACCTCAGACCCGAAGAACCCGCCCAGGGGAGCCGTGATTCGGCTGAGGGCGTGCGAGGCGCCGGTCCACGGTTCGTGATAGAAACGCGTCCCGCCGAGCTCGAGCCCCGGCACCGCGTCGAGCGTCAACGCCGCCGCAGCGCCGCTCGCGGTGCGGTAGGCCGAGTCGGCCGGCATCGGCGAATACGCGGATTGCGCAAGGCGGCCGGCCAGAAGCCGCGCGTGCACGGTCCCGAACCCGAACCACAGCGGGCGGCTCGTGCCGACGAACACGTGCGGGAATCCGGCCGCGTTGTATCCGAGAATCTGCGGGTCGGTGAGCGCGGGTCCCCACCACTGGTTCGCGGTCGACACGCCCACTGCGAGGCCCGCGACGTCGACGCGCGCCGTGCTCTGCCCGGGATCGACGCGCCCGTATGCACCGGAGCCGAACCGTTGCGGCGCGTCGATCCTCTGCGGCTCGAGCGCATCGCCGTAGCGCAACGCGCCCGTTTGTCCGTTCGACGCGATAGACACCGCGAGGTTCGACGCCACGAACGCGAGCGGCTCGACCCGGATGGAGACCCGCGCCCACGGCGTCGGCGTGTAGTCGGCCGCGACGCCGCCGGACGCGTACACCGTCGGACCGCGTCCCGTCCAGATGGCGCCGTCGTTCATGGAGAACGGGAATCCGGTGTTCACGGCGACGCCGGTAGCCGCGCCGACGGTTCGCAGATAAATGGTGCGGCGCGGTGCGCGCGCGGCGCTCCGCGCCGTGTCGCCGCCCGTGACGGTGTCGCCGGCGACGCGCGCCGCCCAGGGATGGGGCACCCCCGCGCGCACGAGACCGTGTAGTTCGCCCGGCCCGAACGGCCGCACGGACCAGGGACGCGGGCGCGCGACCCCGACCAGTTGCAGCACGCGAAGGTAGTTTTCTTCCTCGCTTCCGACCGCGGCGTCGGTCCAGTCGCTCGGCCGACCCGACGTGACGACCGTGGCGCCTTGCGCGCCCGCGGCGCGTCCCGCGCCGGCGCACAGCGCCGCAGAGGCGCCGACGGCCGCGCACGCGCGCGCACGATGCGCGAGGTCGATGCGTCGCTGCATTCCTTCCCATCCCTCCTCGTTCGTGAACATATCGGTACCGCGGCGACGGCGGCCGCGCCGCGCGCAATGTAGGCGCGTGACGGCCGTCCGAGCGCCCGCGCGCGTCGTGCGCATCGCGACATGCGGAGCGTGCATCGCGTCAGCCCCGGCCACGGTCGCAGCGCAGGCGAGCGCGAGCCCGGCCTCCGCTGCCGTGCCGCCTCCTCCCGCAGGTGAGGTTGCCTGGTCGACCGCGTCGCTCGTCACCATTGGAAGCGACGCCGACGAGCGCGCGCGCCTGGACCAGCTGCTCGGCCGCAATTCGACGCGCGGCTTCGTCGTCCGCAGCGCGTCCGTGCTCTCCGCGCCGATCCGCGTCGGTTCGGCGGGTGTCGGGTTTGCCGTGATCCTCCCGGAGTTGGACGTCGTGCGCAACTCCGCGATCGACGTCGCCGACAACGACGGGGCGCTCTGGGCCGGGCGGGGCGCGAACGTGCTCCTCCGCGGCGGGATCGCCGTCCGCGCCGGCCCGTTCACCGCGGTGCTCGACCCGGAGCTGACCTACTCGCAGAACTTGGCGTACCAAAGCCAGCCGGCGTTCTCGACCGGCCAGCGGCCCGGGATCGGAACGTTCGCGGGATCGTTCGCGGCGCAGTGGTTCACCGGCCCGTACTCGGCGGACCTCCCCACTCGCTTCGGCGACCAGTCGTACTCCGTGGTCGGCCTGGGCCAGAGCTACGTCGGACTCACGACCGGTCCCGTCGTGTTCGGCCTCTCGTCGGAGAATCAGTGGTGGGGCCCCGGTACGCGCAACGCGCTCCTCATGAGCAACGCCGGCGAGGGCGTCCCGCACGCGTTCGTGCGCACGGCGCGGCCGCTCCACACCCGCTTCGGCGACGTCGAGGCGCGCTGGATGCTCGGCGAGCCGACGGGGTCGCTCTACTTCAACGTGCCGGCGTCGGTGCCCGACGGTCGTGTGCTCAACGGAGCGGTCGCGACCCTACGCGTGGCCGCGGCACCCGACGTGACCGTCGGCCTCGCGCGGCTCGTGCTCTCGCCGGGACAGGGCAGCATCTTCGCGCACGCGTTCGACGTGCTCATCCGGAACCAGAACCTCGGCACCGGCGACACGCTGCGGACCGGGCTGCGCAGCGACCAGCTCACGTCTGTGTTCTCGCGCTGGATCATCCCAAGCGCGCGCACCGAAGTCTACGGCGAGTTCGCGCGGCTCGAGCTCCCGCGATCCATCCGCGACTTTCTGATCGCGCCGCTCAACACCGGGGCGTACACGCTCGGGCTGGCGCACGCGTGGATCACACCCGCGGCCGGCGCGCTGCGCGCGAGCGTCGAGCTCACCAATCTCGAGCAGACGCGGAACTTCAGCGACCGTCCGCCCCCGCCCGACTACTACACCGGCCGCGCCGCGCCGCGCGGGTTCACGACCCGCGGGCAGCCGTTAGGCGCGGCGATCGGCCCGGGGTCGTCGAGCCAGTGGACCGCGCTCGACTACTACACGCCGCGCTGGCAACTCGGCGTGTTCGCGCAGCGCACGCGCAACCAGAACGACGCGCTGTACCGGGTGGCCCTCCCGAACGCGTTCCGCCACGACGTGTCGCTCGCGGGCGGGCTGCGCGGCGGCGTGCGGTACGCCGGCGTGGACGCGCGCGCGACGCTCGCGTACACGGACCGGCTCAACTACCTGTTCCAGAACGGAACGTTCAACTATCTCGGCATCGGAAGCGTCGACGTGCAAAACCTCACGCTTGGGCTGAGCCTCTCGCCCGCGCCGCGCGCCTCGCGGTGACCGCGCCGGCGGCGCCCGCGCGGGGCGCGTCCCGACCCGACGCGCCCGGACCTGACGCACCCGGACCTGACGCACCCGTGCCTGGGGCATCGCCGCGGGGCGTTGTCGGCGGCCGGTCGTTCGCGCGCGTGTGGCGCGCGTTGCGCGAACCGAGTCACTACCGCGCCGCGGCGAACATGCTGCGCCGCTACCCGCGGCCGGTCGACGCGGTGGCCCGGTACGTGTTCGGGCGCGGCGCGTACCCCGCCAACGTCGCCGTACGCACGCCAGTCGGTCGCGTCAGCCCGCGGCTGTACGCGCCGGACGACATGCTCACGCTCAACGAGGTCTTCTGCCGCCTCGACTACGCGCTGGACGAGCCCGCGCGGGTCGTGGTCGACCTCGGGTCCAACATCGGGTTGAGCGCGCTGTACTTCCTGACGCGCGCGTCGCGCCCGTTCTGCCACCTGTACGAGCCGGACCCGCGCAACGCCTCGCGCCTGCGCGACAACCTCGAGCGTTTCGGCGGCCGCTGGGAGCTCGCCGAGGCGGCGGTGGCACCTCGCGCGGGGCGGGTCCGCTTCGCGACCGAGCCCACGGGACGCTACGGCCGCGTCGGCGACGCGCCGAGCGACGCCGCGATCACGGTCGACTGTCTCGCGATCAACGACGTGCTGGACCGCGCCCTCTCGCGCACGGGGACGATCGACCTCGTCAAGATCGACACGGAGGGACTCGAACTCGCGACCGTGCGCGCGATGGACCCGACGCTGCTCCGCCGCGTGCGCGCGATCGTGTTCGAAGCGTTCGACGAGAAGCCGGACGGCCCACTCCACCCGGCGCTCTTCACGCAGCAGCTGCGCGGGAGCGTCTGTCGCCTCACGCGACGCCGCGACTGAGCGCGCGGCGCCGCGCCGCGTCGACGCGCGCTACGGCTTCACGCGGTGCCCGGCCGAGTCCAGTCGGAAGATCAGATCGCCGTTGACGACCGGCGGCAGCCACTCGTACTGCGTGTACACGGTGATGCTGTCGATCGTCGCCGTCGGGAGCCCGTCGCGCTCGACGCGGAAGTCGAGCACGAGCGGGCCGTCGCTCAATGGGCGCACGTCGTATACGAACCGCCCCCCGTAGGTGACCATCGGCGATTGCGTGTTGACGGTCGGCCGGATCTCGACCCCGGCGCGTCGGGTCGCTGTGACCCGCGCGCCGTCTACGTGCGCGCCGGTCGCGGCGTCGTACACCTCGCCCACGGCGGTGAGAAAGGGATCGCGCGTCCAGCGCCCGAGCACGTTCCCCATCCCGCGTACGTTGCTGGTCAGCAGATGTAGTCCCGCGGCCCGGTACCCGGGACCGTCTGGCGGCGTCACGACCACGTCGACCCCGACGCCGCTCACCTCCCGCGCTTCCATGTCGACGTGCCACCATCCGTCGCCGTCGGTGGTCGCCTCGGCCTCCGACACGACCATCCTCGCGCCGCCGGTCCGGGTGACCTGCACCTTCACGCCGGGCACCGGCTTGGGCTCCGGAATGTTCGCGCCGGAGATCTCGTTACGGTCGGCGTTGGTCGGGTTCCCGCGGTCGACGATCTGACCGCTGATACCGAGCCGCGGCGCCTCCGTGCACGAAGCGACGCCGCTGCACGGGTCGCACGCCGAGAAGGCCGCGGCGGCCGTCGCGATCGCGCCGACGCACGCGACGCGCCGGACGGCCGCGGCCTTCCGCAGAGCCTGCGCGGCTACCGGGAGCGAGCTCGTCATCCGCGGAAATCTGCGCGATGCATGCGCGGTTCTCCACCCACCACGGCGGCCTTGCGCGCGCCGCTGGAGTCGATTCAGCTACCCCGGCGATGACTGTCCCGCCGGGCGCGCCGCGCGTGCGCCACACCCCCGTCCGCCTGTCCGTCTGCATCCCCGCGTACAACCGGCCGGCGGAGTTTCGGGAGCTGCTCGACTCCATCCTCGCGCAGCAGTACCCGCACTACGAAGTCGTCGTTTCCGAGGACCATTCGCCGCAGCGCGCGGAGATCCGCGCGATCGTCGAGGCGTACCGGCCGCGGTTCAACGGCGGCATCCGGTACTTCGAGAACGCGGCCAACATCGGGTACGACGCGAACTACCGCGCGCTCGTCCGGCGCGCGACCGGCGACTACTGCTTCGTCATGGGCAACGACGACGTCGTCGCGCCGGGCGCGTTCGCCACGGCCGCCGACGTCATCGGCCGCACGCCTAACGTCGGCGTCGTGCTGCGGAGCCTCGCGTACTTCTACGAGCGGCCGGACGAGTTCTTTACGATCGCGCGCTACTCCGCCGACGAGCTCCGGTTCCCGCCCGGGCTGGACACGATCGTCCAGTTTTATCGTCGTTGCGCGATCATGTCGGGCGTCGTGATCCACCGCGGCGAGGCGCTGGCCCACGAAACCGACCGGTTCGACGGGCTGTTGTACTACCAGTTCCACCTCGTCGCGAACGTCCTCTGGCGGAGGCCGGGCGTCATCGTCCCCGAGGTGCTCGCCTACTACCGCGAGGGGCGACGCAAGGAGTTCGGCACGAGCCCGGTCGAACGCGGCCGTTTTACGCCCGGCGAGGCGCACGACATCGACGACGCGCTCCGTCTGATCGAGAGCTCGCTCACGATCGCCGGCGGGTTCGACGCCGAGCACGGCACGAACCTGCGCGCGCGCGTGCTCCGCGACATGGCCCGGTACAGCTACCACACGTTCGCCCACCACGGCGAGCAGCCGTGGGCGGAGTACGGGCGGCTGTACGCCGGACTGGCCCGGTTCGGGTTCTGGCGCGACCCGCTGTTTCACGCGTGGGCGGCGGCCGTGGCAGTCGTCGGACCGCGACGGCTGCAGGCGTCGATGCACGCGATCCGACGGCGCCTCGGCTACACCCCGTCGCTCGGCGAACGCCCGCGCGACGCCGTCGTCCTGCGGTCGCCCCGTCTCGGCGCGGCGCCGCACGCACTACCCGCGCCGCGCGCCGACCCGGCGCCGCGGCCCGCCGACCCGGCCGACGCCGATCCCGGGCCGGTCCCCGTCGGCGCGCAGTCCTGAACCGCGCCTGACCATCGGCGCGGGCGCGCGGCACTCACCCCCCGGCCGCGCGCCGCCGGAACACGAGATCGAGAAACGTCACCTCGGAGGTGTCGGCGCGGCCGATCCCGAGGATGTCGCGGGCGGCGAAGCCCGCCTCGGCCATCGCGGCCACGAAGTCGGCGAACGTGTGCCCCCCCGCGAAGCGGTCGAGCACGCTGACCTCGGCGACGACGAACTCCGTGTCGCGCAGCGTTTCGGCCGCGCCCCGGATCACGTCGAGCTCCGCGCCTTCGGCGTCGATCTTGAGCAGGAACGGCGTCGGCAGCCCGCGCCCGCGCACGAGGCTGTCGAGCGTGGTGACCGGGATGCGCCGCCGCGACACCACGTCGCGCGCAGGCTCCAGCGCGTGGCGAGTGTAGAACGAGGTGCGCTGCGCGTCGTGCCGCTCGACGAAGACGTCCCGCTCCTCGTCGACGGCGCCGACCGCTGTAGGAAAGAGGACGCCCGGCCGACGCGCGAGGATCGACGCGATCGCCGGGCCGAATTCCGCGAGCGGCTCGACGAGCGCGAGGTACGCGTCGGGGAACGCCTCGTAGAGCTGCGGCGTCCCGTTCCCGACGCCGACGTCGATGATCGTGCCCGGGCGCGCGCCCCAACGCCGCAGGTATTCCGGATCCCAGTACGTCCGCCCGTGCTGCCAGCCACGCTGCGCCGCGATGTTGCGCTCCACGCGCCAGCCCCACCGGAGCAGGGTGCGCTTTGCGACGTACGCGAATTGCGCTCGGTTCATCACCACGGAGTTCGAGGAAGGGCTGCGCGCGCCGCTGACGCGTCAGGCCGTGTCGGCGGCCGGCGCCGTCGGTCCGAGCGGACGCGCGCGCGCAAGCCGACCCCCGACCCACGTCCGGGCGAGCGCGCGTTCGTCGGGCGTCACGAGCCAACGCGTCGCCGCCAGCGCGAACGCGCCGAGCGCGCCGGCCGCGAACGCGGCGCGCACCGCGAGGTCATGCGTCAGCGCGCACGCGGCGAGCACCGCCGTACCGGCGAGCATCAGCGCCACGGCGCGCCGCAGCGCCGGCCCCACCTGCGGCACGACGCGCGGGAGCGCGGCGTAGAGCGCCGCCGTGTCGAACAGGATCCGGAGCGCGAACGCGATCGCGGCCCCCAACAGCCCGAAGCGGCCGAGGAGCAGCCAGAGCGCACCGAGGTAGAGCGGGATCTCGACCGCGTGAAACTTCGCCGGCACGTCCGGACGTCCCGCACTCTGCAGGGTGACGAACGGCATCTGCGCGCACGTGTTCACGAACGTCGCGGTCGCGAGGATCTGCAGGACCGGTACGGCGTCGCGTGCGAGGTCGGCGCCGAGCCAGGCGCGGAGCCCCTCGGGCGCGAACGCAACGAGGACGAGCGCGGCCGGCGCGACCGCGAGGGCCGTGGCGCGGACACCGCGGTCGAAGAGCATCGCCGCGGTACGGGGCGACGCCACGAGCGTCGCGGTCAGCGCCGGGAAGAGCACCGGCTGCAACACGGCGCCGACCACGCCGAGCTTCGACGCGATCTCGCTCACCGCGGCGTACTGCGCAAACGCCGCCATCGGCAGTGCCGCGCCGATGAGCAACCGGTCGCCGGTCACGAGGATCGGGTTCGACAGCGTGCTGAGGGTGATCCACCCGGCAACACGCCACAAGCTGCGAAGCGCGCGCGTGCGCGGGAGCCGCGGCCTCCGCAGGCTCGGATAGCTGCGCGCGACGACCCACGCGTGCAGGGCCCAGATGAGCGCGCGCGCGCAGACGATCACCGCAATGGAGGCGGGCAGCGCGTGACTGAACGGCTGCACCACCCACGGGCCCACGAACGTGAGTAGCGCGAGCGGCACTCGCAGCGCGTTCACGGCGCGGAACGCCTGCCCTGCCTCGAGGACCGCGCGCAGGCCGGAGGTCATCACCGTCAGCGGGACCGCGACGGCAAGCAGCTGCAGCGACCGGGTCGCCTCGCCCTGCATCGGCGCCGACATGTGGAGCCACCGGCCCGCAAGCGCCGGCGCACCGGCGGCGAGCGCGAACGCGCCCGCCGCCCCCACGCCCAACATCAACCACCAGGCACTCCAGGCGATCTCGGGCGAGTCTTCCTGGTCCGCCCGCCCGACCCGTTCGGCGAGTGCCTGCGTGAGGGCACGCGCGATCCCGAGGTCGAACGGGCTGAAGGAACCGACCAACGTCCAGGCGAGCGCGAGCAGCCCGAAGCGCTCCGCACCCATCGCACGCACGAGCGCCGGGATCGCGAGCAACGCGCAGACCGCCGGGACCGCCCATCCCGCCACGTTCAGCCCGACGTTGCGCGCGAGCAGCCGGCCGCGCGTCAGCTCCGCCGTCCCGCCCAGCACGCGACTACGCCGCGGCGGACCGCTCGGCCCGCGCGTACAGGTACACGATCCCCGCCATGAGCCAGAGCGGCTCCATCAGGAACGGCAGGAGCAGCGAGTTGACGGTCACGCTGTGGAGCACCAGCGCGACCGTCGCCGCCGCGGTGCCTAACGCGAACGCTCGCGACGCGGGCGTCGCGCGGTGCTCGCGCCACAGCCGGCGGCACCGCGCGACGACGAGGCCGAGGAGGACCAGGTATAACGCGAGCCCGACGAATCCGGTCAGCACCGTGACGAACAGCAGCCCGCCGTCGAGGCCCGCCGCGGGCAGGTTGTCGGCGACGGCCCAGCCGTACGCGCGTCGCACGTACTGGTAGGTGTTGAAGCCGACGCCGAACACCGGGTTGTCCCGGATCACGGTGATCGCGCGCAGCCACGACTCGACGCGCGCCATCGCGGACTCGTCGACGCTGAACTTCTTGAACGACGCCGCGAAGCCGACGAGCGCCGGAACGAACGGCAGCCCGGCGAGCGCGACCAGCCCGGCCGCGCGCGCGAGACGCGGGCGGACGCCGCGCACGACGACAATTAGCGCCACGCCGACGCCGAAGGCGAGTACCGCGCCGCGCGAGACGGTCAACAGCAACGCCGCGAGCAGCAAGGCGGGCTTCCACGCGCGGACCGGAACCCCGAACGAGAGCTGCGCCACTTGAACGAGGAGCGGGAACGCGATCAGAATCCCCGCGAAGTTCGGGTCGAGCAGTGTCGAGACCAGCCGGTGCCCCTGGTAGTCCCAGATGATGTAGTCCGACCCCTGCGGGTAGACTGTCTGTGCGAAGTGCTCGAACGCAAACGCCTGGAATACGCCGAACGCGGCGAACGCGAGCACCGTGCGTTCGATCGTCGACCAGAGCACGGGCGCGTCGTCGTCCCGCGCGACGTTGAGCACGGCGACGTACAGTCCGAAGTACGCGAGCCAACGGCCGAGATAGGCGAAGCTCCCGATGAGCTCCCCCGACGCGATGCCATACTTCTGCGCGGCCCAGAGCCCCGCGCCACATCCGACGGCGGCGAACAGCAGTGCGGCCCCGACGATCGCGTCGACCCGGAGCCGCCGCGCCTGGAAGCAGGCCAACGCCGCCAGGAGCAGGGCTCCCGCCACGAGCAGATCGTTCAGCACGACCGGCAGCTCCGGCCCGCGGACGAGGACCGGCGCGCGGCCAAGATTCCCGATCACCAGCCCGGCGATCGCGAGACGGAGGACGCGCACCGGCCGCGTGCCGCCGCGTCGCGGCGTGAGCGCCCGGGGCGCGGAGATCGACGACCGATCGGCCGCGACTCCCGCGCGCGCGCCCCGGCCGGCCGCGCCGGGCAGTAGCCCGGCCTGACTCACCCGCGGCTGCGCGCCGCGGCGGCCCGCGACGTCACGACGATGCCTAACACCGGCACGCCGAGCCGGCCGAGCGTCTCGGTGACCGACGCGAGCGCGTCGCGGCCGGTGACGCCCTCGGCCGCGACGACGGCGACCGCGCGGCCCGGCTCGAGTACCGCGGCGGTCCGCGTGTCGTCGAGCGGCGGCGCGGCGACATACACCGCGTCGTGTTGCGCGTCGGCCCGCCGGACCGCCTCGCGCAACGCGACGGCGTCGGACTCGTCGCCGCCGCGTCCGTCGGGCGCACCGAGGACGACCGCCGTCCGGCCGCGCGCGCGCGCCTGCGCGGCGAGCGCGTCGGCAACCGCGTGTGTCCCGGCGCTGCCGTCGGCGCCGACAACGACCACGGTGCCGTCGTCGAAGGACGGCAGCCATAGCGGCGTGCCGGGCCGCAAGACGACCGCGGGCAGCCCCGTCGCGCGCTCGGCGTCGTTCGCGGAGCGCACGCGCGACGACCACGCGCCGCGCGCGAGCACCCACGCGATAGCGGCCAGCACGCCGAGCGCGCATCCTCCCGGCAGCGTCCACACCGCCCGCGGGAAGAGTGGCCGCTTCGGCGCGACCGCCACGTCGACTTGGCGCACCTGGCCGCCCTCACTCAGCGCAGAGAGTCGCGCGTCGATCATCTGCGCTTGCAAGCCGAGCACGACCTGCGACAGTCGCTTCACGTCGCGCTGGCGACGGAGCGCCGTCTCCGCCTGTCCCGGAAGCGCGGTGAGCCGCGCCTGAACCGATCGCTGCTCCGAGGTCAGTTCGTCGACCTGACGGTCGAGCGATGTGGCGTACGTGCGCGCCAGCGGAAGCAGCCCGCGCTCGAGGTCCGCGATGCTCTGCGTGAGCACGACCACGTCCGGGTCGCGTTCGGTGCGGGTACCGAGCAGGCGCGTCCGCTCCGTCTCGAGCTGGGTAAGCTGACTCAGGATCGAGTTGATCGCCGGCGCGCGCAAGAAGCTCGGGAACGCGGCGAGCTGCCGCGGGCCCACACGGCCGCGCTCGACCGAGTCGACCAGCGCGTGCGCGGCCTGCCGCTCCGACTCGAGTGGCAGGGTCTGCGTCCGGACCTGCTGCGCGGCTTCGAGCTCGCTCTTGCCGACCAACTCGGGGTCGATCACCCCGGTGGCCGTCTGATCGCGCGCGAGCGCGTCCTCCGCGACCGCCAACTGGCGCGCCGCCGTGTCCGCCTGCGCCGCCATGAACTCGTACCGGCGCTCGTTGACGCCGCGGTCAACGGTGCGGCGCAGCCCGAGGTAGACGGCGACGGCCGCGTTGGGGACCGCCGCCGCGGTCAGCGAATCGGGGCCGCTGTAGCGCACCTTCACGACGTCGCCGCCGAGCTTCTCGATCGTGAGGTGATCGACTGCGCGTGTGATCGCGTCCTCGCGGTCTTCGAACTGCACCCGGAACGTGGGCGGCAGCGGCCCCGCCCCGAGCGTCACCGCGCCGACGCCAGGCACGACCCCGGGGCGCCCCGGCACGAGCCGGGGGACAGGGCCGGCGTCGGTCGTCTGGTAGGAACCGTCCGCGTCACGCGTGAATGTGACTGTACGCCGCCGGAACGATTCCCCGACGCGGCCGGGCGCGAACAGCGCGACGGCGGGCAGGCCACGCGGCGAGAGCACGCGCGCTTGCAGCGCGAGCGAGTCGACGACCTTGCCCGCGATCTCGCGGCTTTGGAGGAGCTGGACTTCCGTTTCGAGCGACGATTTCAGTACGCCACCGAGCGCGCCGCCCGCGGCCGAGCCGGCGATGTCGCCCGCGATCCCGAAGCGCGAGAGGAGCGAGCCGGCCGGATCGTTGGCGTTCCGCACAAGGACCGACGCCGTCCCACGGTACCAGGCCGGCACGAACAGGACGAGCGCGAGCCCGACGAGTACGCCGAGCAGCCCTCCGGTCAGGAGCGTTCGCCACCCGCGACCGATCGTTCGCGCAAGCGCGCCGACATCGACCGACTCGTCGGCGGCCGTGGCCGGGACGGGGCGGGCGGCCGGAACCGGCCAGAGCGCAGCGGGGAGCTCGCGCCGCACACCGGGTCCGACGCCTGACGACGCGCCGTCGCTCCCGACGCCGGACGCGCCGTCTTGCGGCCTCATCTCGGCACCGTTCAGTGCCGCGCCGCCACTCGCGCGGTGCGCTCCATTGCCATTCGGGCTATTCACGAACTCCACAGCTCGGGCCTCAGCGACGGAAGACCTGGACGGCGACGGACACGACGACGCCGAGGGTGCTCGCCGCGGCGAGCGCGTTGCGGGACAGCCAGCTCCGCCGCCCGACGATGATCGCGTCGCCCGATCGAAGGTCCGCGAGCGGTGCGCGGTCCGCGCCCGCCGTGACGGGCAGATGGCGCCCGTTGCGAATCACCTCGACCTCGCCCGGGTTCGCGGCCTCGGTCAGCCCGCCACCCTGCGCGATGACGTCGCGCATCGTCACCGTGGGATCGACGTAGTAGAGGCCGGGCGCGCGGACTTCGCCCTGCAAGCCGACTCGGCGCAACACGGTCACGGTCACGGCGGGATCGCGCAGGTACACGGCGTAGCGGGCTCGGAGTGTGTCCTGGAGCGCACCGATCGTCAGCCCTGTAACGTTGACGGGGCCCAGGCGTGGGAGCACGATCTCGCCGGCCGCGTCCACGTTGTACTCGTCGCTGTACTGCGCCTCGCGCCAGACCTTCACGCGCACGCGGTCACCGACCGCGACGTCGACGGCGGAGGCGCGCTCGGCGGCTTGCGCGGCCGACGCGTCCATGGACGCGGCGAGCGACGCCTCGTTGTGACCGGACGCACAACCCGCCGCACTCACCATTGCGAGGACGACAGAAACGAACCGAGTGACGGCCCGGTGGCGCGAGAGCGGTCTGCGTAAGATCACGGAATGTTGGTGCGGCAAATGGACCGGCGCGCAACGCACGCCGGCCTCGGCCCACGTGGGCCGTCGGCCGAAGACTATGAACGGTAACGCCTTCCGCGCTCTCGGGCGACCGCGGCGCCCGGCGCGGACTCGAGATCGTATGTTGTGTTGATGCCGACACACTCGCCGTCAAAAGGAACGCGACCGACGCGCGTTCCCCGCCGGCTGCTCCTCGTGCACCCGGGCGCGCTCGGCGATCTCGTGCAGGCGTTCCGGGCGTTCGGAGCCGTGCGCGCGGCTTACCCTGATTCGCGCCTCGCGCTACTCACCGACGACGCGCTCGTCGCGTTCGCCCGGGGCACGCAGATCTTCGATGCCGTGACCGGCTTCGACGCCTCGATCGCGTATGGCGGGACGGTCGCGTCGCGACTCCGGCTCGCGGCGTCGCTGGTGGTTGGAGTACGACGCTACCGCCCCGACGCCGTGGCCGTATTCAAGGGCTCGCCGGTGTACGCGGCGCTCGCCGCCGCGTCGGGCGCGCGGTGGCGCGTCGGCCTTGCCCGGGGCGCGGGTCGGCTGCTCCTCACCCGCGCGATCGCGATCGACCCGTCGTGTCATCACGAGGACCGGTACTCCGCCGTGGTTGCGGCGCTCGGCGCTGACCCGCGGCGCGCCGTTCCCGCCGCATGGCCCGAACGAGAATCGCTGGTCCCGCCGGACGTCCGCGCGCGCGCGTGGCCGTTAGTCGGCCTCGCGCCGGGCGGCGCGCGCAACGTGAAGCAGGACCTCGCGACGAAACGTTGGCCCGCCGCCCGCTTCGCGCAGCTCGCGCGCGACATCTCGGTCGCGTACCCGAACGCCGCGTTCGTCCTGCTCGGCGGCCCGGGGGACCGCGCCGAGCTCGACGAGGTCCGCGCCGCCCTGCGCGGCCCGGACGTCCTCGACCTCGGCGGCCGGACCGACGTCCCCGGCGCGCGCGCCGCGATCGCCGAGCTCGACGTCTTCGTCGGCAACGATTCCGGCCTCATGCACGTCGCCGCGACCACGCGGACGCCGGCGGTGATCGCGTTCGGTCCGACGGACCCTCGCGCGATCGCGCCGCTCGTACCGAGCATGCACGTGGTCTGGTCGCCCGCCCGCGACGTCCCGTGCTACGAGGACGCGGCGGGCGCGCACCGACCGTGCGTGAACCCGTGCTGCATCGAGCGCGTGCACGTCGCCGCGATGCGCGCAAGCGTCGACGCGGCGCTCGCCGCGGCGGGCCGCGCCCGGCGGAGCGCCTAACGATTCGACCGTGGGCCCGCGCGACGTCGTTCCCGCGCCGCCACACGACGCGACCGTCGTGCAACGCGACGTGGCGCCGGCGCGCCTCCGCGGCCGTCCGGCACGCGTGCCCGTGCGCGGCGGCGGTGCTTGGCGCGAGTCGGGCCGCCCGCCGTGGAGAAGGACGCCCCACAGGCGGGGAATGCGCGGCGCTAAGTGTCATCCCCGTGCGCCGCTGTTTCGCTACCCGCGCCCCACGCGCCCCATTAGGTTCCCGTGCGCGCCCGGACAGCTCCGACCAGACCGCGTCGTTCCGGCCGGCCGCGGATCGAGCAGCGCCGCCCGCCCCGTGCTCGGACGGGGCCCGACGATCATTTCACCCCGATTGCATGCGACGGAAGTACCAGCCGGTCCGAGCTGCTTTCTCACGTGTTGCCCGATCGCATGGCACGTTGGGGGTGTCGTCCGCACCGGCCGCCGCCACGGCCGCGGAAGTCGGACCTGCGGGCGTCGTCGGCCCGCTCGCACTCGCGATCGACAGCGCGGCGGACGTGGTCGCGCCCCACGCGCCGCCGGCCGACCGCCACGTCGATCGCATCCGCCGCTTCAAGGATGCCGTGGGACACGTGGAGATTGCGCACGCGCACCTCGGAGAGTTCACCGGGCTGACCGCGCCCGCGGCGCCCGTCTACCTCGTCCCGGACACGCCCGAGGTCGGCGACGAGAGTCCGTCGCGACTCGTCGCGCAGGCATGCAAGCGCGCGCTCGACGTCGTCGGGGCCGCGCTCGGACTCGTCATCGCCGCCCCGCTGCTCGCGGCACTCGCGCTGCTCGTGCGCATCGGCTCGCCCGGGCCGGCCCTCTTTGCGCAGGCGCGCGTCGGACGGGGTGGCCGCGTGTTCCGGTGCTATAAGCTGCGCACGATGCGCCACGACGCGGAGTCGCTCCTGCGCACCGACCCCGACCTCCGCGCGACGTATGAACGCAACGGGTTCAAGATCCCGTGCGACGCCGACCACCGCGTGACCCGCATCGGCCGCGTGTTGCGCCTGACGAGCTGCGACGAGCTCCCGCAGCTCTGGAACGTGCTCCGCGGCGAGATGTCACTCGTCGGGCCGCGGCCACTCGTCGTGCGCGAGTTGGCGCACTACCCGGGCGAGGACCGCGACGTATTGCTGTCGGTGCGTCCGGGACTGACGGGCGCGTGGGCCGTGGGCGGCCGCAGTCGGGTCGGGTACCCCCAGCGCGCGGCGATGGAGCTGGACTACGTGCGGCGCTGGAGCCTCGCTCGCGACCTCGGCATCCTCCTTCGCACCGTCGGCGCGGTGCTCGCGCGACACGGCGCCGGGTGAGGCCGAACGTTCAGCGCGCGGTCCGCAGGCCGCCGACGTGTTCCGCGTACGCGCCCGCGAGCGCGAGACTCATCCCGGCGCGGAACGCGGCAACCGAGTAACGCTCGGCGTTAGCCCGGCACGCGCGCGCGTTGATCCGGCCGGCATGCGCCTCGAACTCGCGCACCGCGGCGGCGAGCGCACCGGGCGTCTGCTCTTCGTACAGCACGCCGCAGGGCGCGTCCGCGTCCAGCCCAGGGAGGGTTTCGCGGAGGGCGCCGCCGGCGTACGCGACGACCGGCGTGCCGCACGCCTGCGCTTCGATCGGGGCGATCCCGAAGTCCTCGATCGCGGCAAACAGGTACGCGCGCGCGCCGCGTAGCCACGCGCGCAGCTCCCCCGACGGTAGCCGACCGAGCAGCGTGACGTTGCGCCCGGCGGCCCGCGCGGCCGCGCGCCACTCCGGCCCGTCGCCGATCACGACGAGCCGCCGGTCGGGCAGGGCCCGGAACGCCTCGACGATCATCGGCATGCGCTTGTACGGGGCGAAGCGCGACGCCGCCACGTAGTACGGCGGCCCGCCGTCCGGCGCGGGCCGTTCGGGCGGGCCGGGGGTGAACGCGTCCGTGTCGACCGGCGGGTATACGACGTCCGCCGCACGGCGGTACGCCTTCGCGATCCGGCGCGCGACGAACCGCGAGTTCGCCACGAACCGGTCGACGCCTAACGCGGCGCGCGCGTCCCACACGCGCAGCCGGTGCAGCTGCCGCCGCACCAGCAGCCCCGTCGGCCCCCAGCCGAGACCGGTCTCGCGGAGGTACGCGTGCTGGAGGTCCCACGCGTACCGCAGGGGGGAATGGCAGTACGACACGTGCAGCGCGTCGGGGTCGGTCAGCACGCCCTTCGCGACGGCGTGGCTGCTCGATACCACGAGGTCGTAGCCCGACAGGTCCAACTGCTCGATCGCGAGCGGCATCAGCGGCAGGTACGCGCGGTACCGCGTGCGCGCGAACGGCAGGCGCTGCACGAACGTCGTCCGGGCGCGCCGCCCTCCGAGGAACCCGCGCTCGTCCGGCGGCACGAAGTCGACGACCGCGTACAGGTCCGCGTCCGGCAACAGCAGAAGCAGCTGTTCCAGCACCCGCTCCGACCCCGCGTAGTTCACGAGCCACTCGTGCACCACGGCGACGCGCCGCGGCGGGCGCCCCCGCCATTCGATCATCGAGCCACGACGTCGGGGGACGGGCGCGGCACGTGCCTAACGCGTCGCGAGCACGTCGAGGTCGCGCGCGTTCGTCGGCGCCGCGACCGGGGCGGGGGCCGACGCCGGCGCGGGGTCGGCGACCCCGGTGTACTCGGGCACGAGCCGCTTGATCACGTGCCGGATCTCGTCGGCCGAGGCGTTGCGCGCGGCGAGCGCGATGAGCCCCGGCACCGCACGACGCGCCGCGGCGTCGAACTCCGCGTTCCGCGCCCGCAGCACTTTCGGATGCTCGGTCGGGAGCGCGTTCTCGTCGTCGAAGAACAGCTCCTCGTACAGCTTCTCGCCCGGCCGCATTCCCGTGTACGCGATCTCGATCTCGTGCTCGGCGAGCCCCGAGAGGCGGACGAGGTCGCGCGCGAGGTCCAGCACGCGCACCGGCTCCCCCATGTCGAGCGCGAATACCTCGCCCCCCGCGCCCATCACGCCCGCCTGCAGCACGAGTTGCACGGCCTCGGGGATCGTCATGAAGTAGCGCGTCATCTCGGGGTGCGTGATCGTCACCGGCCCGCCGGCCGCGATCTGCCGCATGAACGTCGGGATCACGCTCCCGCGGCTGCCGAGCACGTTGCCGAAGCGGACCGAGACGAAGCGGCACGACGCGGCGCGCCCGACCTCCTGCACGACGCCCTCGGCGAGTCGCTTGGTCGCGCCCATCACGCTCGATGGCCGGACGGCCTTGTCGCTCGAGATGAGCACGAAGCGCTCGGCGCCGTGCCGCGCGGCGAGTTCCGCGACGACCTGCGTGCCGAGCACGTTGTTCAGCACCGCCTCCGCGACGTTCTGCTCCATCAGCGGGACGTGCTTGTGCGCCGCGGCGTGAAACACGGTCGCGGGCCGGAACGTCGCGAACGCGGCCTCGAGGCGCGCGTGGTCGCGCACGTCGGCGATGACCGGCTGCACCGGGATTGCGGGGAACGCGCGCGCGAGCTCCTGGAGCAGTTCGAACACGGAGTTCTCGCCGCGCCCGACCGCCACGATCCGGCTCGGCCCGAGGCGCGCGATCTGGCGGCAGAGTTCCGACCCGATCGATCCGCCGGCGCCGGTCACGAGTACCGCCTTATCGTCCGCAAGACTGCGGACCCGGTCCAGATCGATCTGGACCGGCGCGCGCCGCAGGAGGTCCTCGATCTCGACCTTGCGCAGCGCACTCACGGATTTCGCGCCGGAAATCAGCTCGAAGAGGCCCGGGACCGTGCGCGTCGCAACGCCGACCTCCTGCGCGCCCTGCATCACGCGCCGCAGGACGGCGCCCGATACCGACGGCATCGCGATGACGATCTCGTCGATGCCGAGCGCCCGGACGATCCCGGGGATCTCGGCAACGGCGCCGACGACCGGGACGCCCTGCAGCGTGCGATTCCGTTTGTACGGGTCGTCGTCGACGAACGCGACCGGCGTGAGCCGGAGCTCCGCGTGGCGGCGCATCTCGCGCGCGATGAACGAGCCCGCCGAGCCCGCGCCGACGACGAGCGCGCGGCGGGTGTTCGCGCGTCCGCGCCGTTCGCGACCGTACACCAGCCGGAGCGCGAGACGTGGAAGCGCCAGCGCGAGCGCGCTCAACAGCCCGTCGAGGGCGAGCACGCTGTAGGGGATGCGCGGCAGCCCGAGTCCCGGCAGGAACGGGGTCAGGACGCCGACGAACAACCCGAGCGTGACGGATGCGGTCGCGGCCGCGAGCAGCGAGTCCAGGTCCGCGGTCCCGGCGTATCGCCACATCCGCGCGTACAAGCCGAGCCGCACGCAGGCGAGCAGCCGCAGCGGGAGCGCGAGCCCGTAGTACACGACCAACGCCAACCCGACACCCCTCGGCAGCGTCCACGTTTCGAACCGAACCACGAAGGCGAGCGCCGCTGCTACACCGAGCAGCAGCGCGTCCGCCGTCATCAAATGGCGATTCCGAAGGCGCGACATCAACGAGGGTTACACGGATGAGCGTCCGCGTCGGGAACGCGAGTCCCCGGCCGTGGCGCCGGTCGCCCGGCGAAGGTTAATCTGCTGAACCGCAAAGTGTAGCCGCGGTGCTGCCCCACCTCCGTGTGACAACACCCGTGCGCCCTTACCCGCCCCGCGCCCGCCGCGTCACGCCGCCGTCATGCCGGACCGCATCTATCTCTCCGTGCCACACATGAGCGGCCACGAACGGACGTTCGTGGACGAGGCGTTCCGCAGCAACTGGCTGTCGTCGGTCGGACCCAACCTCGACGGGTTCGAGGCCGACGTCGCGGCGCTGTTAGGCGACGGCGTCCGGACGCTCGCGACGGCGAGCGGGACGGCCGCGCTGCACCTCGTCCTCCGCGCCGTCGGCGTCGGCCCGGGCGACCGCGTGGCCGTCTCGACGCTGACCTTCGCCGGCTCGGTGTGGCCGATCCTCTACCTCGGCGCCCGCCCGGTCTTCCTCGACAGCGAAACCGAGTCGGGTAACCTCTCGCCCGCGCTCGTCGACGAGTACCTGCGGGACGCCGCGCGCCGGAACGCGCTCCCGAAAGCGCTCGTTGTCGTTCATCTCTACGGACAGCATGCGGACGTCGACGCGATCGCGCAGTCGTGCCGCGAACACGGCGTCGTCCTCGTCGAGGACGCGGCGGAGTCGCTCGGCGCGACGTACCGCGGACACCCGACGGGCACCACCGCCGACTACGCTATCCTCAGCTTCAACGGCAACAAGATCATCACCACGACGGGCGGCGGGATGGTCGTTACGCGGGACGCGGACGCCCTGGCGCGCATGCGGAAGTGGGCGAACCAGTCGCGCGAGCCGGCGGTCGAGTACGTGCACGCGGAGCTCGGCTACAACTACCGCATGAGCAACGTGCTCGCCGGCATCGGGCGCGGCCAGCTCTGCGTGCTCGCCGAGCGCGTCGCGCAGCGGCGGGCCGTGTTCGAGCGCTACCGCACCGCGCTCGGCCGCGCACGCGGCGTCACCTTTCAACCGGAAGCGTCGTGGGGGACGCATTCGCGCTGGCTCACGGTCATGTTCCTCAAGCCCGGCGTCGCGGCGATCTCGCCCACGACCCTGATCGAACGGCTCGCGGCGGAGAACATCGAGGCACGCCCGGTCTGGCGGCCGATGCACACGCAACCAATGTTCGCCGACTGCGAGTCGGTCGGCGGCGACGTCGCCGAGCGCCTGTATGGAACGGGAGTTTGCCTGCCGTCGTCCTCGTCGCTTTCGGCGGATGAGCAAGCGCGGGTCGTCACGGCGGTCGCAAACACGCTAAGCTTGAGCACGCCGCGACGACCGTCGTAGCCGGGCGCGGCCACGACGGCGTGGCGTCCGACGTACTTCCCTGCCCCTGCACACGTGAAGATCTCTGTCATCGGCACCGGTTACGTGGGCCTCGTCGTCGGGGCCTGCCTCGCGGAAACCGGGAACGACATCGTCTGCGCGGACTTGGACCAGTCGAAGATCGAAGGACTGCGTCGCAACGTGCTGCCGATCTACGAGCCCGGGCTCGACGCGCTCGTCGAGCGCAACCAGGCGCAGAACCGGCTCGCGTTCACGACCGACGTCGGCGCGGCGGTCGAGCACTCGGACGTCATCTTTATCGCCGTCGGTACGCCGCCCGACGAGGACGGGTCGGCCGACCTCCGGCACGTGCTCGGTGTCGCCGACACGGTCGGTCGGCATTTACAGCGCGAAGCGGTGATCGTCACGAAGTCGACGGTGCCGGTCGGCACGGCCGCCAAGGTGCGCGCCGCGGTCGCGCGGCACGCGCGCGTGCCGTTCCACGTCTGCAGCAACCCCGAGTTTTTGAAAGAGGGCGCCGCGCTCGACGACTTCATGAAGCCGGACCGCGTCGTGCTCGGCGTCGACAGCGACTACGCGCGGGGTGTGATGGCGACGCTCTACGCGCCGTTCGTGCGCACCGGCAACCCGCTCATCTTCATGGACATCGCCTCCGCGGAGATGACCAAGTACGCCGCGAACGCGATGCTCGCCACGCGGATCTCGTTCATGAACGAGGTCGCCAACCTCTGCGACCAGGTCGGCGCGAACGTCGACCTCGTGCGCGAAGGGATCGGGAGCGACTCGCGCATCGGGCGGTCGTTCCTCTTTCCCGGGCCGGGCTACGGCGGCTCGTGCTTTCCCAAGGACGTCCAGGCGCTCGTCCGGACCGCGCACGAGGCCGGCGCGCCGATGCGCGTGCTCGAGGCCGTCGAGGCGGCGAACGAGCGCCAGAAGACGCGGCTCTTCGAGAAGCTCAAGGACGCGCTCGACGGCGCGCTCGCGGGGCGGCGGGTCGCCGTCTGGGGGTTGGCGTTCAAGCCGCGCACGGACGACATGCGCGAGTCGCCGGCGCTGACGCTCATCGAGGCGCTCCTCGCCGAGGGCGCGTCCGTGATAGCGCACGACCCGGAGGCGATGAAAGAGGCGAGGCGGCGGCTCGACGACCGCATCGAGTACGCCGCGAACAACTACGAGGCGACGAACGGCGCCGACGCCCTCGTCATCGTCACCGACTGGAGCGAGTACCGCAACCCCGACCTGTCGCGCGTGAAGGCGGGGCTGCGCCAGCCGGTCGTAATCGACGGCCGCAACCTCTACGACCCGACGCGGATGGCCGCGCTCGGGTTCCGCTACGCGTCGATCGGGCGGCACGCGCCCGGCGCGCGGGGCGACTGACGGCCGCGGCCCGCGCCGTTAGGCGCTACCCGCGCCGCGCCGCGAGGACCCGGGCGGGGTTGCCGACCACGGTGACCCCGTCGGGTACGTCGCGGATGACGACCGCGCCGGCGCCGACCACCGCCTCGCTCCCGACGCGGACACCCTGAATCACGGTCGCGCCGGCGCCGACCCACGCCCGCGCGCCGACGTGCACCCCGCCCGCGAGCACGGCGCCGGGCGAGACGTGCGCGCCGTCGCCGACCACGCAATCGTGTTCGACGACGGCGCCCGAGTTCACGATCACCGCCCGCCCGAGCGCCGCGGCGGCGTTGACGACCGCGGCGGCGAGCACGACGGTCCCCGCGCCTAACGTCGCCGACCGGCTGCACGCGGCCGTGGGGTGGACGAGCGCCGGCACGCCGGAGGCGCCCGCCCGCGCGAGGCAGCCGAGTCGGGCGGCGTTGTCGCCGACGGCGAGCGCGACGGCCCCCGCCCGGTGGGCGCCCGCCCCCGCGAGGAAGTCGTCTTCGCCGAGCACGACGCGCGCGCCGCCGGGTTCGACGACCTGTCCGATCTTGGCGGCGTCCCGGTCGACGAACCCGACGACCTCGTCGCCGAGCGCGCGCACGAGGTCCGCGACGACCTTGCCGTGGCCGCCGCCGCCCCAAATCAGGAACCGCCGCCCGCCCGCGCGCGGACCGATCACGCGCCCGACGCGCCCCGCGGCGCGGATCCGGTCGTGACCGACCCCGTGAACGGCCGCGCCGTCGCCTCGCCCGCCGCGCTGACGCCCTCGCGGGCGAGGACGCGCGCGAGCGTTAGGAGGAGGATGCGCACGTCGAGCGCGAGCGACTGGTGGTCCACGTACCACACGTCGCGTGCGAACTTCTCGTCCCAGCCGATCGCGTTGCGGCCGTTCACCTGGGCCCAGCCCGTCATCCCCGGGCGGACGTCGTGCCGCCGGGCCTGCTCGGGCGTGTAGAGCGGCAGGTATTCCATGAGCAGCGGCCGCGGCCCGACGAGGCTCATCTCGCCGCGCAGGACGTTGAAGAGCTCCGGCAGCTCGTCGAGGCTCGTGCTGCGCAGCAGGCGGCCGAGCGGCGTGAGGCGCTCCGCGTCGGCGAGCGGGCGGCCGTCGCGGCCCACGGCGTCGCGCATCGTGCGGAACTTGTACATCGTAAACGCGCGCCCGTGCAGCCCCGGCCGCGTCTGCCGGAAGAGCACGGGTCGGCCCATGCGCCGCGCGAGGACGAGCGCGACGCCTAACAAGACCGGCGAGAGGACGACGAGGCCGACCGCCGCGCCGACGACGTCGATCGCGCGCTTCAGCACTCCGCCGCCGCCTCGCCCGTCCGGTCGCGCGCGAGCCGCCCCGCGCGCGCCGACCAGCGCGAGACCTCGAACAGCTCGTCGGGCGGGATCGGCACCGGCTGCTCGCCGCGCACGGCGGCCATCCACCGCCGCAGCTCCTCCGCGTGCCCCTTGTCCATCGCGCGCGAGCGCTCCCACAGCGGCCCCGCGACCCCGTACCGGCGCAGCCGGCGCCAGTTGTCGATCGCCGCCGTCTTGCCGTCCCAGAAGCACTCGACGCGCTCCTTGGGGAACGCGCGCGCGCCGCTCGCGAGGTAGTGGACGACGGCGGTCGACCCGTCGGCGAAGGCGAGCGACAGGTGCGCGACGTCGTCGATCGCGCGCCCGCCCGCGTCGCGCGCGGTGGTCACGCGCAGGTCGATGATCGGCGCACCGACGAGCGCCCAGCAGAGGTCCACGAAGTGGCACGCTTCGCCGACGATGCGCCCACCACCGACGTCGGGGTCCTGTGTCCAGTGGTCGCGCGGGATCGCGCCCGCGTTCACGGTCGCGATCACGGACAGCGGACCCGCGCGGCCGCGGAGCAGCCCGCGCAGTTCGTGCGTGAGCGGCGCAAAGCGGCGGTTGAACCCGACTGTTAGTAGACGTCCCGAGGCGTCGCGGGCCGCAGCGACGGCGTCGACCGCGTCCTCGGTGAGCGCGAGCGGCTTCTCGACGAAGACGTGCTTTCCGGCCGCGAGCGCGCGTTCGGCGAGCCGCGCGTGCGTGTCGTGGCGGGTGAGCACGAATACCGTGTCGATCTCGTCGTCGTCGAGCACCGCGTCGACGTCGCTGCTCGTCCGCGCGAAGCCGAACTTCTGGGCGGCGATCGCGCCCGTCGTGCCGCCAGACGACACGATCGTGTGGAGGCGGGCGCCGGTCGGTTGCAACGCGGGGAGCAGCGTGCGCACGGCGAAGTTCCCCGCCCCGATCACGCCGACCACGCCGCGTGCTGCGCCGCGGACCGCGACCGGGGGAGCGCCGCCGTTTGCACTGACCTTCGCCGACACGAGCCGGCCGGCCGCGCCCGGCGCCGCGCCGCCGCGGTCCGGGTAGTCGAGCACGACGCCGAGGCTCGGTGCCTTGCCCGAGATCACGTCGTACGCGGCGGGCGCGGCGGCGAAGGCGATACGGTGCGTGACGAGCGGCGTCGGGTCGACCGACCCCTGCGCCATGAGGCCTAACACCGCCTCGAAGTTCCGCTGCTCCGTCCAGCGCACGAACGGGAGCGGGTAGTCGCGGGCGGCGTCCTCGTACTCCGGATCGTACCGCCCGGGGCCGTAGCTGCACGAGACGGCGAACGAGAGCTCCTTCCGATAGAAGTCCTCGCGCCGGAGGTGCAGCCCCGTCACGCCGACCAGCACGAGCCGCCCACGCTTCCGGCTCATCGCCGCCGCGTCGTGCACGGGGTCGTCGCTCTGCGAAGCGAGCGTGAGCAGCACCGCATCCGCGCCGACGCCCGCCGTCTGCGCGAGCACGTGCTCGGCCGCGCCCGCCGCCCCGCCCTCGACCGCGGTCGCCCCGAACCGCTCCGCGAGACCGAGCCGCGTCGCGTCGCGGTCGATGCCGATCACCCGGCATCCGTTAGCGCGGAGCAGCTGTACGGTGAGAAGCCCGATCAGTCCGAGGCCGTAGACGACCACTGTCTCGCCGAGCGTGGGCGCGGCGAGGCGGAGGCCCTGGAGGCCGATCGCGGCGAGCGGCGTGAACGCGGCCGCTTCGAACCCGACGCCGTCGGGAATGCGCGCCGCGAGCGTCTGGGGCACGCGCACGTACTCCGCGTGCTGACCGTTGGTCACGACGCGCTCGCCGACCCGGAACTGCCGGACGCGCTCGCCGGCCTCGACGACGACGCCGGCGTGGCAGTAGCCTAACGGGATCGGCGCGTCGAGCTTGGCGCGCACGGCCTCGAGCGTCGGCGCGAGCCCGTCGGTGCGCACCTTGTCGAGCACCTGCCGCACCTTGTCCGGTTGCTGGCGGGCCTTGTCGAGCAGGTTCGCGCGGCCGAACTCGACCAGCATCCGCTCGGTGCCGGCCGACACCACGGTCGCGCGTGACTCGACGACGAGCGAGGTCGAGCCGGCGCGCGGCGCGGGAACGTCGGCGAGGCGGGTCTCGCCGGTGTCGAGCTGTTGCAGCAACTGCTTCATGCGGAGCCTGCGTTGGGAGTTCGGTGCGGCGCCGGCGCGTCCGGATCGCGGAGCGCGATCGTCGTCACGATCGTGGCACCCTGGCGCGCCGGGCGGTGCACGGCGAGCACGCGCGAGGGCTGCCGCGCGCCGTACCCGGGCGAGTACCACCCGTCGACCGAGGCGTCGGATGCGGGCGTGCACGCCGCCTCGCCGGGCCCGGGCTCGACGCGCACCGCGTCGTCCGGCGCGTCGGGGTGGAGCAGCCAGCGCACGGCGACCTCGTCGCCCGCGCCCGGCGCAACTTCATCGACGACGCGCACGCCAGACCCGGTCACCCGTACCGTGCGCCGGATCGTCCCGGCGCGCGCGGCGACGATCGTCGCGCCGCCGTCGGTCCACGCCGCCGATTCGACCTCAGCGTCGGGCCACGCGTACCACAGGAAGCGCGGCCCACGCACGCCCGGCTCGTGCCCGTCGACGAGCGGCCCGTTGTGGACGCGTGCGGCGACGAGCCCGTTCCGCCACGGCGGCGGCGCGTTGTACGCGAACGTGCCCGCGTCGACGACGAGCGCCCGCTCGCCGTCGCGCACGTCCAGCTGGAGGGCGTCCACGTGACTCGGCCGGCTCGTGTAGCGCCCCGCGCGCACGAACGCCTGCACGCGCCCGGCGCGCGCCGCGGCCCACCCGGACGCGCCGCGCCACACGCCGTCGCCGAGCGGCGGCGAGGCGTTAGGCGCGTCCAGGCCGAGCCAGGCGAGCGTCTCCGCGTCGGCGGCGACGTTCGCCGGCAGCGGCACGCCCCACGTCGCGCAGGCCGCGGTCAGGACCGGCCGGAAGTCGCGGTAGCGCGCCGTCGTGATCGGGTGCACGAAGGCGCCGTCGTTCGCGCCGTGGTTGGGCACCTCGCCGGTCGTCGGCTCGACGACCGCGAGCAGCAGCCGCGCGGCCGCGCGCAACCGATCCGCGGCCACGTCGGGCAGCCGCTCGCCGGCCGCGCGCAGCACGCGTTCAGCCACGACGCACTGGTCGAGTGCGAGCCGCAGGTAGGTGAACGAGTGCTGCACGTACCACCCGTCGGGGGCGAACTGCTCGGCGACGAGCCGCGCGAGCCAGCGCCGGCCGCGCGCGTACCAGCGCGCCGCGTCCGGGTGCGCGCCGCGCAGCCGCGCGCCGAGCGCGAGCAGCCCGACCGCCTCCGAGATCGCGTGATTGTTGCGCTGCGACACCGCGTAGCCGAGTGCGTCGTCGATCCGCTCCCCCGACGCGGCGAGTGTGCGGACGACCGACGCGGAGACGTCGCGCGCGAGCGGCAGGTTCGCCTCCGCGTAGAGCAGCGCGACGGCGCGGATCGCCGTCTCCTGTCCGCACGACCAGTGCGGGCCGCGGAACGGCGGGCTGCTTTCGGCCCATTTTGTGAAATATTTCGCGAAAGACGCCGCGTACCGCGGGTCGCCGGTCAGCAGCGACCCGCGCACGAGGTCGTACGCCCAGCCGAAGCGCGCGGGCTCCCAGAGATCCTTGATGTCGCCCGCCCGCGGGTCGAGGTGCGGCACGGTCCACCACGGGGCGTCCGCGCGGTAGCCGTGGCTGGTCGCGGGGTGACGGAGCCACGCGTCGGCGTCGGCGGGGAGCGGCGTCCACGTCCAGCGGTACGCCTCGTGCTCCCCCGCCCGCACGCGCGCGGCGCGCTCGAGCGCGACCGCGGCGTCGCTCGCCGCGCGCAGCCGGGCGGCGTCGACGCGGAACGCCGGCGCGGGAGGTGCCGCGTCCACGGCCAACGACTCGCGGGGCGCGGGGCGGAACCCGTGCGCCGCGCGCCGCAGCTCGTGCGTGGTGCGGAGCGCCGCGCCGCGCACGCCGAACGTCCGCGCGAGCGTGCCGGCCGCCGTGGGCCAGCGCCTAACGGGCAGCACGCGCCGCGAGCGGCCGGAGGACCGCGTCGAGCCGGTCGGCGAGCACCGGCCGGTCGTGCTCGCGCGCGACCCACGCGCGCCCGGCCGCGCCCATCGCGGCGCGCTCGGCCGGCGCGCGCGCCGCGAGCCGCAGCACCGCGTCGGCGAGGGCGGCGCCGCTCGCGTCCGCCGTTTGCTCGCCGGCGCGCGCGTCGGCGACCATCGTCGCGACCTCGCCGGGCACGTTGCAGACGACCGGGAGTGCCGCGCCGAAGTAGTCGAACAGCTTGTTCGGGCTCACGCCGAAGGTGAACAGCGGCGACTCGCGGAGCACCATTAGTCCCGCGTCGACGCTCGCCAGGAGCGCGGGCATCGCGTGCTTCGGGATCGGGTCGCGGAACTCGACGTTCGCGAGCCCCCGCCGCTCCGCGTCGGCGACGAGCGCCGCCTTGGCCGGCCCGTCGCCGACAAGCAGGAACCGCAGGTCGGCGCGGTCGCGCAGGCGCTCGGCGGCGTCGAGCACCGCGTCGAGGCCGTTCGCCGGTCCGTGCGCGCCGGTGTAGACGAGGGTCAGCGTCTCGCGCGCCGGCCGCTCGACGCCGGCGAACGCCGACACGTCGACGCCGTTCGGCACGAAGACGACCTTCGCCGCGTCGACGCCTAACGTGGCGAGGTAGTCCGCCGAGCCGCGGGCGAGGACGACGATGCGGTCGGCGTGGGCGTAGAGGTGGCGCGCGATCCGCTCGAGCACGCGGTAGAGCGGGCCCTTGCGGCCGCCCGCGGCGAGCAGGCTCTCCGGCCACAGGTCGCGCACCTCGAAGACGAACGGTACGCCCCAGCGCCGCGCGAGGCGCTCGGAGGCGAGCGCCGCGAAGAGCTGCGGCGACGAGCCGATCACGACGTCGGGGCGGGCGCCGCGCATGCGCCACACGCGGCGGCTGAACGAGAGCCAGTTGTGCGCGCGACGCCAGTTGTTGCGCTCGTACGGCGCGGCCCACAGCCAGCGGAAGTGCACCCCGTCGACGACGTCGTCGACCGCGTCGGTCGCGCGCGCGTGGGCGCGGCGCGCGTACTGGCGCGAGTGCAGGTTCAGGTCGCACGCGGCGACCGTGACCGCCCAGCCGCGGCGGACGAGTTCGCGGCCGAGCTCGAAGTGGCGCGTCCCGCCCTGCTGCGCCGGCGTCACCGCGAACTGGTTGACCCAGAGCAGCGCCGGCGTCGACGCGTCCGACCTCGCCGTGACTCCCGCCGCCGTCACGCCCGCCCCATCGCCGGCACCGGCGCGTCGATGAACATGCGGCACCACAGCTCCAGGCAGACGAGCGCGAAGATCGTGTACGCGCCGTCGACCGCGCCCCGCCGGTCGGCGTCGATCAGGCGCGCCACCGCGGCGGGCTCGAACCACCCGCGGCGGGCGAGCGCCGCGGGGCTGAGCGCGTCCTGCACCTGGTCGCGCAGCTCGCCGTGCAGCCAGCGGCGGAGCGGCGCGCCGAACCCGCTCTTCGGGCGGTAGATGACGTCGTGCGGCAGGTACGGCTCCATCGCGCGTTTGAAGATGGCCTTCCCGACGGCGCCGCGCTGCTTCATGTGCGCGGGGATGCGCGTCGCGAAGTCGACCAGCTCGCGGTCGAGCAGCGGGACGCGCACCTCGACGCCCGCGGCCATGCCGGTCTTGTCGGTGTAGTTCAGGTTGTGGTCGGCGAGGAAGTGCTTGCCTTCGAGGTACAGCATGCGGTTGAGCGCGTTCCGCTCGCCCGGGATGCGCGCGAGCGAGGCGAGGAGCGGCCCGGCCGTGTCCACCTCGCGCGTCGCCTCCGCGAACGCCGGCGTGTAGAGCGACCGCCGGACGGCCTCGCCGCTCCACCAGAAGTAGCTCGCGAGCCGCGCGTCGGGCGGCAGGTCCGCGTGGGCAAACATCTTCGCGACGCGGCGCGCGAGCGGCCGATCCATCAGCCCGACCCCGCCCCGCCCCTCGCTCACGCCGCGCGCCCCGGCCGCGACGCCGCGACGCACGGCACGCGGCAGCCACCCCCACGCGCGCTCGGCGCCTAACGCGCGGTGCCGGCGGTAGCCGCTCAGCAGGTCGTCGCCGCCCGCGCCCGAGAGCAGGACCTTCGTCCCGTCCTCGCGCGCCGCCTCCGCGATCAGGAGCGCGTTGATCGGCGCGGGGTCGGCCTGCGGTTCGTCGAGGTGGTAGAGCATCCGGCCGAGGTGCCGGATCGCGTCGGGCGCGATCTCGAGCACGCGCAGGTCCACGTCGAGGTGCTCGGCCACACGCCGCGCGTAGGGCAAGTCGGCCGGGTTTCCCTCGACGTCGGCGTCGTCGGCGAAGCCGATGGTGTAGCAGCGCGGCCGGTAGTCGGGCCGCGCGCGCCGCATCATCGCGACGACCGCACTCGAATCGAGCCCGCCGGAGAGGAACGCGCCGACCGGCACGTCGGCGACCATCTGCCGGCTGACGGCCGCCTCGACCTCCGTCGCAAGTTGCGCGGCGATCTCCGCTTCCGTCCCGGCGAGCGGCGCGCGCCCGTACGGAAGGTCGTAGTGGCACCACTCGCGCGCGACTACGCCGTCGCGCACCGCGAGCGCGTACCCGGGCCGCAGCTTGCGGACCGCGCGGAGCACCGTATGCGGCGCGGGCGACCACAGGTACGCGAGGTGATAGTGGATCGCGGCCGCGTCGACGTCGCGCGACACCGCGGGGCTCTGGAGGAGCGACTTGAGCTCCGACCCGAACAACACGCCGTCGGCGACGGCCGCGTAGTAGAGCGGCTTCGTGCCGAGCCCGTCGCGCGCGAGTAGGACGTCGCCACGCGCCACGTCCTCCGGCCGCCCGGTCGGCCGTCCGTCGTAGAGGGCGAGGGCGAAGATCCCGTTCAGCCGCTCCAGCATCGCCGGCCCGGCTTCCGCATAGAGGTGCAGCAGCACCTCCGAATCGGTGCGGCTCCGGAACCGGTGCCCCGCGGCCTCGAGCTCCGCGCGGAGTGCCGGGAAGTTGTAGAGCTCTCCGTTGTAGGCGAGCCAGAGCGCGTCGTCGGCCGGCGTGTCGTGGCGCACGCCGCAGCGGGCGCAGTCGACCCCCATCGGCTGCGCGCCGTCGGCGGAGAGGTCGATGATCGAGAGCCGCCGGTGCGCCAGTCCGACGCGCCCGCGCCCCGCGTCGGAGCGTAGCACGAGGTCGCCCCCCCCGTCGGGGCCGCGGTGCGCGACGCACGCGTTCATCGCGCCGAGGAGTCGGGCGTCGAAGGCGCCGGCGAATCCGGCGAGTCCGCACATGCTCGGGGGCTCCGTCGGGCGTCGGGGCGTGTTAGGCGGCCGCGCCGCGGGCGGCCGCGGCGAGTGCGGCCGCGTAGAGCGCGTCGGCGCGTCGCATCCCGCGCGTGAACTCCGCGCGCTCCTCCACGAGCGCGCGATTGCGCGCCGCCGCCGCCGCACGCAGGGGTGCGTCGTCGAGCGCGCGCACGAGCGCGTCGGCGAGCGCGCGCGGGTCGGCGGGGTCGAACAGGAACCCGTTCCGCCCGTCGTCGACCCACTCCCGCACCGACGCGATGTCGCCCGCGACCGGCAGCGCGCCGCACGCCATCGCCTCGAGCAGCGTGTTCGGCGTGCCGTCGTACTCGGCCGGCGAGACCGCGACCGCCGCCGCGCGGAAGAGCGCTGCCATCTCGGCCGGCCGCACGGGCGGCAGCAGCCGCACGGCGTGCCCGATGCCTAACGTGCGCGTCCAGCGCAGGGCGGTCGGATGCCCGGCCATCCCGACGCCCGCGAACACGGCGTCGGGGCGCCGCTCGAGGACGGCCGGGATCGCGCGGAAGAACGTGTCGTTGCGGACGTACCCGCGGAAGCCGCGCGCGTTGAGGACGATCGGCGCGTCGGCCGGAAGTTCATACCGCGCGAGCACCGCGGGGTCCGCCGGTCCGGGGTGGAACAGGTCGGTGCGGATCCCGCCGTTGCCGGGGATCACGGCCGCCGGACGCGCGGTGTCCCACCCCCACGACTCGGCGAGCCGGAGGTCGCGCGCGCAGTCCGGGTGGAGCGCCGTCGCGCGGCGGAGCGCGCGCCGCGTCAGGCGTGCGACGAACGGATAGCGCGCCGCCCAGAGCTCGAGGTCGTTCCCCCATATCGAGACGACGAGGGGGCGCCCGGTGCCCTCCAGCGCGAGCGCGGCGAGGATGCCCTCGTACGGGACGCGCATCGCGTGGACGAGCGCCGGGTCGATCGCGTCGATCACGGTGCGGAGCCGCCGCGCGTGCGACGCGAGGTCGAACGGCGCGACCCAGCCCAGCATCGTCGGGAGCAGCGCGCCCGTCGCGCGCGCGCGCGCGCGCCGCACCACCGCCGCCGCGCCCCGCGACGGCGGCGCCGTCGCGGCCGCCGTCGGCCGGCTCGCCCCGCCACCCGCGAGCCGGCCTAACGCGGCCGGCACGACGGTGACGCTCGCGACGCCGAGTTCCGCGGCGTCGCACGGGAACGTCGACACGAGGTGGACGTCGTGGCCGCGGGCGACGACGTCGGCGATCCAGTTGCGCGCGATCGGGCTCCGCCCGTCGGCCACGAAGCAGACCCGCGTGCCGCGCGGGAGCTCGCGCGCGACGAACGGCGCGCGGGGGGGGCGCGTCTCGGTCACCTCGACAGGCTGGCGTACGTACGACACCGACACCCTCCGCAGGCTGCCCGCGGGTTGTGACGTCGGCACACCGCGCGCGCGCACCGGCGGGCCGGAGCGCCCGCGTGCGACGCTGCGAAGCTAGCAGCTGACGTCGCGTGGCATAAGAGCAGCAGGGCCGCTCCGCGCGGCGGCCGGGCACGCGCCGCCTTACGGCCGGACCCGGCGGTTCGGCTACAGCCCGCGCAGCGGGCGGCGCGCCGTCGCGGCGTCGAGTAGCGAGACCATCCGCCGCGCGGCGTAGGCCGGCGTCTCGCACCGGACCGCGGCCCGCGCCGCGTTCGCCATCGTCTCACGCCGCGACGGATCGCACAACACCGCGCGCAGCCAGTCGGCCAGCCGGGCGTCGTCGCCCGCGACGAAGCGTCCGCCGTTCTCGCCGTCGCGCACGAGGTCCGCCGCCGCGTTCACCCGGTCCGACGCGAATACCGGGAGTCCCGCCGCCATCGCCTCCGGCACGACGACCCCCCAGCCCTCGGCGTGCGACGGCAACACGAACGTGTCCGCCGCCGCGAAGACACGCGGCAGCGCGTCGGGCTGGTGGAAGCCCATGAAGTGGACGCGATCGCGGATGCCGAGTTCCTCCGCCAACGCTTCGAGTGCGGGGCGTTCCGGCCCGTCGCCGGCGAGCAGGACCGACGCCGGCGGGCGCCCGTCGGGCGAGGGGAGCCGGTGCACGGCGCGGAGCAGGGTGTCGACACCCTTGCGAACGATGAGCTGCCCGCAGTACAACACGGCGAACGCCGCGTCCGCGATCCCCAACGACGCGCGCACCGCAGCGCGCGCTTCGAGCCGGGCCGGGTCCGGAAGGGCGAAGCGGTCCGTGTCGGCGTAGTAGCGGAAGTCGGTCACGCGCTCGGTCGCGACCCCCGCCCGCACGTACGACGCGCACGCGCGCGATCCGATCGCCAACACGCCGCGTGCGCGGCGGAGCACGCGGCGCAACAGCGCGCGTCCCGATCGGACCGTCGCCGGCGCGTCGTTGTAGGCCAGCTCCTCGCCCCAGAACAGCCACGGCGTGCCGCGCGCGTGGAGCGCGGCCGCGGCGAGTTGCACGGTCGGCATCGTGTACGACCCGCTCAGCACGGCGACGTCGGGGCGGAACGACCGCAACGCGCGGAGGACCCGCGGGTTCACGTGCGCCGAACCGGCAAGCGTCCAGCCCGGCAGCACGTCGTAGGCGTACGCCTTCTCGTCGACGAGGCGCCAGGCGCGGTTCGCTTCCCGCGCGGCCCCGTACACGACGCGGAGGTCGACGCCCGGCTGCCGCGTGAGCTGCGCGAAGAGCGCGTCGTTGTTCGGCGTCGGGATGTTGCTGACGACGAGGATCCTACGCATCCGCGACCACCTCCGCGGACCGACCGACCGCGCGCCCGGCCGCGCGTCGGGCGCGCCGCCGCGCGAGCGCGGCGATCACGACCGCGGGCAGCACGACGAAGCACCACTCCTGGGCGATCTGCGCGAAGTACCCGCGGATGATCGCGAGGAAGAGCAGCGACGCGTTCAGCGCGAAGATCGCCTGACGCCACGGGTCGTCCGGCGAGGCCCGGTACCAGCGCCAAAGCCATTTCGCCGCCGCGCCGAAAATAAACATGCCGATCATAATACCCGGCCAGCCGAACGCGATGTAGAACTCGCCGAATTGCGGGACGGCGGCGCCGGCACCGAACGTCTCGGGCGTTCCGATGCTCTGCCCGACGTAGCCGAGCCAGAACGGGACCGGCTTGCCGGGCCAGACGAACCGCGGGATCCACAACAGGAACGGATACGCGAACGGCGTGATGCCCGCGTACGGCAGGAACCGCGGGACCGTCGCGAGCACCGCCCCGAACGTCTCGAAGATGCGCGTGTCCGACAGCCCGGCGAGCAGGGCCGACCGCAAGTCGAACCCGAGACTGCCGGCAGCCCCACCGCTGCGGAAGAACTCGCGGGCGGCCGCGAGCCACCCCGCGCCCAGGAATGCCAGCGAGCACGGGACGACCAGGTGCAGGACTCGCGGGCGGCGTCCGACCCGGAGGTACGCCACGATCCCCGCGGCGAACCACAGGACCGCGATCCGGTAGCGGAACCCGATCGATACGTACATGACCGTCACGAAGGCGATCAGCGCCGTGCGGGCAAATCGTCCACGCAGCCCGTCCGTCGCGATGAGTACCGCAACGGCCGGGATGAACCATTCGACCGCGAAAAAAAAGTACGGGATGTCCGTCCCGCCTTGGCCGGCGTCGGCCGCCTGGGACACGCCCGGGAGCAGAAAGTAGCGCAACGACCGGCCAGCGAGGCGCGCCCACACAATGATTCCTAACCCCGCCATCACCACCAGGAGCCCCGCCATCCGCCGCCCGTACCGTACGCTGTCCACCGTTTCTGACGACAACGGCGTGTCGCGAAGGGCCGGGCGCGGGCCGATCGGGAGGGCGTAGCCGAGCCACATCGCGCTCACCGCGACGGCGATCGCCACGAGCACGGGCACGAAGTCCGCCTCGGAGCTGCGCCCGATGAACGAGAGATCGTCCGTCGCAATGCGAGCGAGCGGACCGACGACGAAATAGACGAAGTAGACGATCGAGATGATGGTCACGGGTTCGAACAGATCGAACGTGTCCGTCCACAACCGCAGCGCGAGCGGCGTGATGATGAGCACACCGACGAGCACGCAGAGCACGACCGCCGCGCCCATGAACGCCGACATCGCGTACGCGACCGCCACGCCGGCTGCGCCGACGAGTAGGCCGACCGTCGCGCGCACCGGCCGACGTCCGCGGTCGATGCCGAGTGCCGATTCGCGACGCGGGTCGGTCACGAGGTCCATGCGGCGAATGATAACCCGGAGGCCGGACGCGGTCGGCCCGCCCGCGGACCGGAACGCAGCTCGACGCCGTGATCCGTCGACCCCCGCCGGTCGTTGCAGGACCGGTCGTATGGCGTGCTTCCCAAATCAATCCACACAGGCGACCAGCGCGCGTCGAAAGGCGCCCCACGAACACTGCTCGGCCCGCCGCCGCGCCGCGGCACGCATGTGGGCCAAGGCGTCCGGGTTCTCGTAGCACCAGGTCAGCGTCCTGAGGAGCGCGTCGACGTCGCGGATGGGCACCACGAAACCGTTCTCGCCCGGCGTGACGAGGTCAGGCGCCGCCGTGTTGACGGTCCCGATCACCGGCGTCCCGCACGCGAGTGCCTCAAGCAGCACGTGGCCGAACGCGTCCGAGAGCGACGGCAGACAACAGACGTCGCTCTCGGCGTAGATCCGCGCCATCGCGGCGCGCGCGTGTACGTCGCGCACGACGCGGTAGAGGCCGGCGTAGGCGCGCAGCAGCGGCCCGTCCGACGCCCCGCGCCCGACGAGCAGCAGCTCGGCGTTCGGCAGCGCGAGACGCTTCCACGCGGCGAGCAGATATTGTAACCCTTTGCGTCGTAACAGCTGGCCGGCGTAGACGACCCGGAACGGCCGCCGCACGGTCGACGGCGCCGACGGATTGAACGTGTCCAGATCGACGCCGTACGGCACCACCGACACGCGGTCCGGTGCCACGCCCGCGTCGACGAGCGTCGTGCGCACGTAGGTCGACGGCGCGACACACCGGTCGGCCATGAACGGCTCGTCCGCGAGTCCCACGCGACGCGGCCATTCCGCGAGCGGTCGCGGCGCGCCGTCCGCGCCCGAGCCGGCGTCGTAATCGTCGGGACTCGCCTCGTCGACGAACACCCGGCGGAGCGCCGCCGGGTGCGCCTGCACTTGGAACAGCACCCGCGCGCCCGCCGCAGTCCCGAGCGCCGCGAACGCCGCATGCGCGTAGTAGCTGTACGCGAGCAGCCCGGCGCCGCGCGCGCGCGCGAGTTCGCCCGCGGCGCCGCCGAGTCGCGCGTCGACGTCGGAGAGCGTGTCCGGCCGCACGCGCTGACGCACGGCCTGCCACGGCATCGTGCGGACGAGTCGCGACGGCAGGTCCGCGTGACGACGTCGCGCGAGCGCGGATCGTACGCGCTCCGGCGCGAACGCCAGCGCGCGCGCGAACCCGCGTCGGTCCAGCGGCGAGTACCAGTCCGTCACGAGTGCTTCGAGCCGCCCTGCCTCGGCCAGCGCGAGCGGGACTTGATACCCGTCCCGCGCGCCGTTGAACACCGTCACGAACGACCGCGGCCGACTCGAGGGCGTCACGGCCCCGCCGAGCCCGGCGTCGTCCAGGCACCGTCGCCGATCGGACGGCCGCGCCGGTCCCACGCCGCGGGCGCGCGCCGACGGTTACGGAATGCGCCGTTGAACCACGTCCACCGCTCGCGCCAGGTGATCGCCGCGGGCGATTCCAGCGCCTCGGGCGTGAGCACGCGCCGGAACCGGAGCGCGTCGTACACGCGCAGGGCCTCGCGCGAGATCGGCGTCCGCTCGCGCGCGACCCGTGGCAGTCCCCGCAGAAAGGACCACAGCGCCCAAACCATCCATCGTGCGTCGCCCTGCCGCACCACCTCGACGCCGCCGGTCGCGAGCTTCCACGCGAGATCGACCAGCGCCCGGGGGAACGGCAGGTCCAGCAGCGTCGTCCATGCCATGTTGCGGAAGCTGTACGCGACGATCTTCGCGTTCGAGCGCCCGATCGGAGACGCACGGTGCAGCACGACGAGCCCGGGATCGTGGAGGATGCGCCACCCGCGCCCGATCGCTCGCAGCGAGAATTCTGACTCCTCGGCGTAGTAGACGAAGAAGTCGCGGTACGCGCCGAGCTCGCGCGCCACCGCCGTCCGCATCATCTCGCCGCAACCGAGGAACGAGTGCGTGTAGTACGGCTCCGGCGCCCCCGGCTCGGCCCGCGGCGGCTCGACGCCTTCGTGGACGCGAAACGCGATCACGCCTAACTGCGGCTCGCGTTCGAACCGGGCGACGGCGCGCGAGATCGCGGCCGCGTCGACGGGATGCGAGTCGTCGTCCAGGGTCAGCACGTACCTGCCGGACGCCCGACCCATCCCCAGCGTCCGGCTCGCGATCAGACCGAGGTTGCGCGGATTGCGCCAGAACCGCGCGGCCGGCCACTCGTCGCGCACCACCGCCCCGAGCTCGACGGCGGATGCATCGTCGATGATCAGTAGTTCGAGCGGGGCGTAATCCTGCGACTTCAAAGCGCGAAGGGTCGCCCGGAGCTCGTCGGGTCGGTTGTGCGCGGTGATGAGCACCGAGACCAGCGGTAGCCCGGTCGTCGGTTGCGGCGAGCGGGTAAGCGTCGAGCCTTCGAGCGTCTCCGGGGTGACGAGCGGTACCACGGCGCCTCAGGCCCGACGCCACGGCGCACGCGAGAGGGCGGACAGGCCCGACAGGTACGCCGCCCTCGTCGCGCGGAACGACCGCGGGGCGCGCGCCTCCCAGGCCGTGCTCGCGCGGCGTACGACGGCCGCGCTACGCGGCTCCGTCAGCACGCGGTGCCACGGCTCGACCCAGCGGGCGTACAACTCCTTACGCCACCGGACCGGGTCCGGCGGACAGACGTAGCCGGGGTCACAGTAAAGGCGGTAGAGCTCTTGCCACTCGCCGTGTGTATAGAGCGATCCCCAGTACGCGCGGGCGTTCCGGTATTTGAGGAACCGGAGCCCGAGCGCGGCCACGTCGACGACGACCAGGTTGTTGGCGAGCGTCAGCTCCGAGAGCGACAGCATTTCCGCGCGCGCGTCGAACGCGTGCTCGAGCGCGACGTCGCCGTACTTGCGCAGGAACGCAAGCCAGGTGTATTGCTCGACCGTGTAGCGGTACGATACGTGAGTGTCGCGGTACTCCGGCGGGTGCGGTCGCGTGGCGTACCACAGCGACATCCGTTCATCTGCGAGCGGGACGTCCCACACGTCGAGCACGTCCTCACGCCGGCCGAAGTGGAACCAGTCGCTCGGGTGGAACGGCTTCCGGCTCCGGCCGCGCGGGTTTTGCGACCACCAGTTCGGCACGATCACGCGCTCGCGGAGGACGCGCCACTCGGGGCTCCGCGCCGGGTATCGCCCGACGTAGTCCAAGAACCCGGTCCCGGTCAGCATCATGTCCGAGCGGAGCTTCATCGCGTACGGACGTGACGCCGCCCGCAATCCGTTGCGCGACGAGACGATCTGCCGGTTGGCGTTGTAGGGAAGCGGCGCGGGCGAGCGCGTGTCCGGCCACCCGTCGCAACGCAGCCCGCCCGGATCGTCGCTCTCGACCAGCACGTCGAACGGAAGGCCGGTGACGTCCGCGCCGCGCCACGTGGACAGCACGAGCTCCGCACCCGGGAGGTGGCGACGCACGCTCTCCAGCACGCGACACGTCAATCGCGCTCCCGCCGCGTCGCCCGGGTCGCCGACGACCGGGCCTTGAACGACGACGCTGATGTCGGTCGCGGCGACTCTCGGAAGGCGCGTCATGCGCCGGAAGATACCCCGCCCCGCAGGTCATCAGCCACGTCGCGACCGGGTACAATCGACCAACGGCGGCGGTGTACCTTCCGGGTGGTCTCTCGAATGCCGTCGCGCCCGCGGGGCTGCGGGCCGGCGCATTCCGGCGCCGCACCGCGCGCGACGCGGCATCGCCGACCGACTCATGTCCATCATCACCCGCAAGCTCGCCACGTTCCGGCGCGTCGCCCGCGAGGAGGGCTCCGGCGCGCTCGTCCGCGCGGTCGAGAACAACCTGCGCGCGGTGCCCGGCTACGAGTCGTTCGCGCGCCACGTCCGATCGGCGTCCGTCGCGCCGCGGGCGATCGGGTTGCGAATGCGGCACACCGCGCCGCGCCTCGTGCTCGCGTACGCCGGCGGGATCGGCGACGACCTGCTTATGACGGTCGTGCTGCGCGAGCTCCGCCGCCGCAACTACGGCGGCGTCTGGATCATCAGCGAATACCCCGACCTGTTTCGATACAACGACGATCCCGAACTCGTGCTGCGGTCGGACCGCCGATACGAGTTCTGGATGCGCGCCTTCGGCTGGGACTTCGTGATGCCGTGGTACAGCCACATGGTCCCCGGCGAAGACCGCGACATCCCGCCGCAGCGACACATCCTGACGACGATGTGTGAGAAGGCCGGAGTTCTGGGCCCTGTCACCCTCAAACCCCTGCTCGAGCTCGACGACGACGAGCGCGAGCGCGGCCGGCGCGTCCCGAACCAGATCGCCGTCCAGAGCGCCGGCATGCACGCCCGCTTCGCGATGAAGACGAAGCAGTGGTTCCCCGAACGCTTCCAGGCCGTCGTTTCGGCGCTCGGCAACGACTTCAACTTCGTGCAGGTCGGCGCCAGGTCGGACCCGCCGCTCGACGGCGCGCTCGACCTGCGCGGGAAGACGTCGGTGCGCGAGACCGCCGCGATCTTGTCCCGCTCGCTCGCGTTCGTCGGGCAGGTCGGGATGCTCATGCACCTCGCGCGCGCGGTCGACTGCCGCGGGGTGATCGTATACGGCGGGCGCGAACTGCCGACGCAGAGCGGCTACTCGTGCAACGAGAACCTCTACCGCCCGGTGTTCTGCTCGCCGTGCTGGAAGCTCAACACGTGCGGCCACGACATGGCGTGCATGGACGAGATCACGCCGGACGACGTCGTCCGCGCGGTGCGGCGGCAGGTCGCGCGGCACGGCGAACCGCTCGCGGTCGACACGGACGTCATCACGACCGACGACGTGCCCGTCCGGACCGGGCCCGGCGGGCGGCGGCTGGCCACGGTCGTGAACGTCTTCGGCGCGGCGCGCGAGATCGACGCGAAGTTCCCCCGCGAGCCGCGGCCCGACGCCGGGCGCGTCGCGCGCGGGCGGAGCGTTGCCTAACGATCCGGCCGCGCGCCGGCCGCCAGAAAGGCCCGCAGTGCGTCCGGCGTCCCCATGTCGTGCATCCCGGGCGCCTCCGAGACGTCGACGCGCCACCCCCGCGCGATGTACCGCTCGTAGACCGGAATCACGTAGTACTCGCCGCGCGTCGTCTCGCCGCGCGCGAACATCCCGCGCGCGACCTCGACGAGTTCGTCGGCGCGCGAGAAGTAATACAGTCCGGTGCTCGCGAGGTCCGAGATGCGCCGCTTCTCCGCGACCTCGACGACGCGGCCCGTCTCGTCCGTCCGCGCGAAGCTCCAGCGGTCCCCCGGGGCGCGGACGACCGAGATGATCCCGTGACAGTCGGGGCGACGCGCGGCGACGTCGCGCGCGATCCCCGGCGCGACGTACGTGTCGCAGCTCGCGACCAGCACGTCGTCGTCCGGCCGGAAGAGCGCCTCGGCCGCGAGCACGGTACGCAGCTGTCCGTCGGTGACCGCGTCGAGCGACACGACGTCGGTACGCGGACCGGTGAGCGACGGCAGCAGCGTCCGGAGCCCGAACCGCTCGTCGTGCTCGCGGAGCGCGACGAACACCACGCGCCGGGCGGCGGCGAGCACGTCGCCGAGGCCGTCGAGCGCCCACGCGACCATCGGGCGCCCGCGCACCTCGATCAGGGGCTTGGGGGTCTGCACGCCGTGGTCCGCGAACCGCGACCCGCGCCCGGCCATCGGGACCACGACGATCACCGCGCGCGCGCCTCGCGGCCTAACATCTCGGGCGTGACCGCGTCCCACGACGAGAAGCGGTGCGCGCGGTCGTCGATGTAGACGTGCGCGTTCGCCTTCCCGAAGTAGATCTCGTCGTACTCGATCCCGTGCCGGTCGAGCCACTCGAGCGTGAGGCGGCCGACGTTCTTCATCACCCGGCCGAGGTTGCCCTCGCACGTCGCCATGTTGCGCGCGGTGATGATGATGACGTAATGCCCCGCTGCGCGCAGCTCGCGCAGGCGGTCCGCGGCCCCGGGCATCGGCGCGACGTCGGCGTACGACTCGCCCGGGCGCCGGAGCGCGCAGATCGTGCCGTCGAGGTCGACGGCGATGCGGAGCGGCGTGTCGGCCATCGTCACAGCACGTCGTTGAGGAGCGACAGCCCCGTGAGGTAGAGCATCTGCTGCCGGTGCG
This sequence comes from Gemmatimonadetes bacterium T265, assembly GCA_019973575.1. Lineage (NCBI taxonomy): Bacteria > Pseudomonadati > Gemmatimonadota > Gemmatimonadetes bacterium T265. Next base: position 1,050,375 of record BPUI01000002.1, on the reverse strand, counting down.
GGTGTCCCCGGTGGTACGGCACCATCGAGACGAAGAGCAGCCCCTCGATGAGCCGGATCTCGTTCACGTCGTAGCCGAGCGCGGCGACCATCCGGTCGAACTCCTGGGCGATCGCGACGGTCCGGTTGTCGGCGTACACGTCGGCCTGGAAGCCCTCGTCGTCGACGCTGAGGTCGAACAGGTCGGCCATCACGAAGTCGTAGAGGCCGCTCACGCTGTGACGCAGCTTCGCGACGTCGTACCGCGCGTCGCCGTAAATCCCGGGCGCGCCGAAGCTACCCCGCGGGTCGATCAGCCGGACGATCTGGTTGTTCAGATCGAACAGGATGTTCGAAAAGCAGAAGTCGCCGTGGATGACGCTGACCGGCGCGGACTCGACGAGCGCCGCCGCGCGCGCGTTGATCGCGTCCGCGAGCGCGTACACGTTCCGCAGCTCGCGCCGCTGGAACGAGACCGTCTCGCGCGCGAGCAGCGCGGCCCAACGCTCGTCCTGCGCCCGCAACGCGTCGAGCCGCGCCCACGTCTTGTCGGCGTACATCGACGCGACGTGGCGCGGCTCGAGGTGCCCGGGATAGCGCCGGAACTCCTGGTGGATGCGGAGCACGTGCCGGAGCACCGACCGCCACACGTCGACCGGCAGGTCGCCGTACGTGTACAGCTCGGCGAGCGTCGGGTACCCGTAGAACTCCTGGCTGACCTGGACGTTGCCGTCGCCGTCGCGCGTCACGATCAGGCGCGGCGTCAGCACCTTCAACTCCTCCGGCAGCAGCTCGAACCACGCCAGCTCCTGCTCGAGCTTGGCCGTGTGCTGGCTCACCTTCGTGATCGTGTTCAACACCGGGTTGATCGTCAGCGCGTTGAAGTGCCGCGGCTGTAGCAGCCGCCGGCGCGCGCTCACGATGTTGTCGACGTGCCCGAAGTCGAACCACTCGCGCGCCGGCTCGGCGCGCAGCGGGTGCTCGCGCATGTAGCGGCGGAGCACGTCGCTCAGCTCCCGCTCGCCCGCACCGAGCGCGGCCGCGGCGTGCGCGCGGAGCGCCGCGCCGTGGCGGAAGTGGTAGTAGCCGGCGAGCACCTCGAACGGCGGGTCCTGCAGCTCCTGCTTGTCGACGAGGTCGACGACTTCGCCGAGCGGCCCGGTGCGCGCGACGCACCAGCGGCGCGAGTCGTCGACCGCGCCGAGGTAGACGAAGTCGCGGTCTCCCTCGAATGTGTCGCGGATGAGCGTGTCCCCGAGGAGCACGCGCACGACGCCGTCGCCCGGCGTGCGCTCGAGCCCGGCGACGAGCGACTGCACGATCGTGCCCTCGTCGCGCAGCGCGACGCGCGTCAGCTCCATCCGGTCGGCGTAGAACCGGTCGACGAACCGCCGCAGCGCGAGGTTCTGGTCCCGCATGACGAGCGTGACCCGCCGGACGTTCTTGAACAGCAGCTCGTCGAGCACCCAACCGATCACCGGCTTGCCGTTGATCGGCGCCATCCCGCTCGCGTGGTTGAGCCCCGTGGGCAGCTCGGCGCTCGTGAGCGGCCCGCTCGACAGCACGATCGTCGCGTCGGCCGGTCGCGGCGCGCTCATACGCGCTTCGCGAGCTCGCGGGTGAGCCGCGCCAGCACCCCGCGCGCGTTCGTCTGCTCGGCGCGGTGCGCGCGGCGCCGGATGTAGCTGCTGACGAGGCCCTTCGCGGCGCGCGCGCCGCGCTGGTGCACGGTCCGCGCGGCGAGGTACGACAGGTACCAGAGGCGGAGCGGGAGCGGGTCGTGCAACACGCGCACGCGGTCGGACGCGTTGGGGTCTAACCCGAGCTCGACCGCCTCGGCCGCCGGGTCGTGCACGTACTCGACGACGAACGGCTCGGTCTCGGGGGTGAGCGGCGCGAGCATAAGGCCGCCGCGCGGCGACGGATGCAGCGCGAGCCGCCGCAGCGTCGCGGGAAACCGAGTCAGCGCGGGCCGGCCGCCGCCAGCGCTCCGCATCTCGACGCCGCGCGGATCGGCGGGCGTCTTCCAGAAACCCGGCCGCCACTCGAACACGTACCCGTCGCCGCGCGGGATCAAAAAGAACGCGCTGTCGTCGTCCGCCGGCCCGTCCGGGCGGATGTCGCCGTCCCCGTCGGGGTAGAAGTTCGACGCGGCCGCCCGCCGCGCGCGCGTCGCACCGACGACCAGCTCACGCGGCCGCACGTTGATCGCCGTCCGGTCGTCGTCGCCCGCGACGATCAGGTAGAACAGCCCCGCCGCGGCCGCGTCGGCGACGAAGCCGAGCTTGCGCCCGGCGGCGTCGTACCGCAGGTACCCGCGCGTCCCGAGCTTGAGACGAAACACCCGCGCGAACTCGAGGTCGAGCGCCTGGACGCGGACGACCGACTCCGCCTTCGCCCCGAAGTACTCGTTGAGGCGGTCTAACGGGATCGGCGGTAGCTGCGCCGACCACCACGTCTGCTGCGTGCGGGCGACGTGCTCGGCGAGGTCGAACGTCGCGACGCGGTCGTTGCGCAGCAGCACGTACTCGAACGGGAAGGTGCGGATGCGCAGCCCGGCGTTCAGGACGCGACGGAGCACCAGGTACTCCGGGTTGAAGTACTCCGTCTCGGCGAACTCGTGCAGCACGTCGAACACGGTCGAGTAAACGTCCATCGCCCCCGACGAGCCGAGCGCGAGCTGGTCGTTGATCCCCGACGAGTGGGCCATGTCGGGCACGTACAGCGTGCCGTCCCAGCCGTCCTGCCGGTCGCGGATGTGCTCCACGACCGCGGCGAGGGGCGTGGTGGTGAAGAAGTCGAGGCGGAGCCGGACGACGATGTCGTACCGGAAGTCGTGCTCGACCTCGTACGCACGCTTGAGGTCGTTCGCGCGCTTCATGCTGTAGAACATCGACGTCACGTCGGGGCGCCGCTTGGCCGGAATCAGCTTCTCGGCGTGTTTGAACTCCGGCGGCCGCGGCGCGGCGCTCGGCGGCTCGACGACGTGGGCCGCCGGACGGAGCACGCGTGCGACGTAATCCGCGTCGGCGCTCTCCCACATGTGGTAGAACACGTCGACGTCGCGCCCGTCGAGGAAACTCCGCAGGAAGTGCAGGTTCTGGCGCGGGTTCCGCGGCATCCCGCTCAAGCAGACGGCGACGCGCTCGCGCGTGCGGCGGTACCCCTCCGACGAGACGAGGAACGTGACCGGCGTCCGCGCGATCAGCTCGCGCTGAACGTCTTCGTTGAGGTTGACGAGCTCGAAACGGTAGAAGCGGAACCGCCGGTCGTTGAAGAGGCGGACCAGGCCCGGCAGGTTCCGCTCGCTCGCCGCGCGCGATGCCATCTCGAACACACCGAACTGTTCGCCGTTTCCTTCGAACGTCCGCATGTACGCGGCGTACGTCGCGTCGCCGAGGTACTCGCGGAGCAGGTCCTGCACGACGACGAACCGGTACGGGTACCGCTCGCGGTGCGCCAGGATGAACCCGTAGAACAGCTGAATCTCGAACAGCCGCGTGTCGTCTCGCAGGCGTGCGCGGATCGCCGCGAGGAGCCCCTCCGGGAACGACGCGAACAGGTCGTGCACGATCCGTCGGTCGTAGAACCACCCGTAGTACTCCATGAAGTACATCCCGGGGTACGGCACGCGCAGCAGCCGCGCCGCGTTCCTGACGGCCGCGTCCGACAGCCCACCGAACCACTCGGTGTGGCGGTGCCGCATGTCGGAGCACAGGATGTACGGGTCGGCGAAGTACTCGTCGAACACCTCGGCGACGCGCACCGGCTTGAGCACCAGTGCCTCGGAGTCGAGCACGAGCGCCTGGTCGTACTCGAGCACCTTGAGCGCGTACAGCTTCTTGAGCGACTGGTAGGCAAACTTGCCGAGTTCGCGCAGCAACGCGTCCGGCGCGGCGGGCTCGCCGGCGGCGGCGAGCAGGTCCTCGAACGCGTGCGCGTGCACCGTCAGCGCCGGGAAGTCCGCGAGCAGCGCCCGCAAGTCCGCGATTTCGTCGCGCGTGCTGACGAAATGGATCGGGACGTCGCCGGCGTCCGCGACGTGCTCGGCGAACGACCCCAGGAACTCGCGGTTGAACGGGAAGTGCGGCCGGAACGTCGGGGTGACGATGATGCGCTTGATCACACCCGTTATCCCGCGTCGGCCGGGCGCCGGCCGTTGCGACGCAACCCGTCGAGTACGGCGTAGTGCGCGGCGTTCGCCGGGTCACGGCGGGTCCGCGCGAGCGACTCGGTGCCGAGCGCCAGCAGGACGCCGAGCACCGCCCCGACGCCCAGGCTCAGCACCGCGGCTTCCGGTACGGACGTCGTCGGATCGGCGGGCGGGTACGCCGGGTCGAGCACGCTCAGGACCGGGAGCGAGTTGTTCGCGTCGATCTGCGCGTCGGTGAGCGCCGCCACCAGCGACGAGTAGACGCGTTGGTCCTGCTGGTAATCGCGTTCGACGCGGGTCGACGCGACCCGCAGTTCCGCCCCGCGCTCGAACGGCACGAAGACGGAGCGGTCACGCGTACCGCTCGTCAGCTGACGGAGCTGCTCCCGCTCCGACGCGAGCAGCGCTTCCGCGGCGCGCAACTCCGGGTTGTCGGGCGTCGAGGTCCGGCGCAGCTGGGCGACCGCGAGTTCCTGCTCGAAGATGCGCTGCTGCAGCGACGCCGCGGCGTCGATCGTCCGCTGCGCCTGCTGTTCGGCCGCGGGCGCCGAGCGCCGCTGGGCGAAGTCGATCAGCTTGCGCTCGGACTCCGAGAGCCGCGCCCCCGCGGAGTCGATCTGGTTGCGGAGAAACGCCTGCTTTACGACCGCGCCCTCGGCGCTCACCTGGATCAGGATGTGGTTCACCGCCCCCGGGTACGCGTTCGCGACGCGCGCCGCAAGTTCGGGGTTGGGGGCGCGGACCTGCACGAGGATCGAGCCGTCAGGGTTGCGCGCGACGCGCACGCCGTTGCGGAGCACCTTGCGTACGATGAGTTCCTCGTCCGACCCACGCGCGACCCGGTGCACGATCGTGTCGTTCAGCGTCGCGGACCCGAGCACCGGCGCGAGGATCCGCTCGGCCGGCGACCCGCCGCCGATGCTCCCGCTAACGAGCCCCGCGATGCCGGACGGCAGGTTTCCGAGCGCGATCGAACTGCGCGACGCCGAGCCGGCGAACGGGACGAGCAGTGTCCCGGAGAGGTATGTCTTGGGGAGCAGCAGCGCGGCGAGCGTCCCGACGACCATCGTCAGGAACGCGGCGCCTGCGACGAGCCGCCATCGCCGCGCGAGCGTCGCCGCCGCATGCAGAAGGAGGCTGCCCGGCGGCTCGGCGCCACGCGGATCGTACGATGCCGCGACCGGCGCGTCGCCGGTCGGGCGCGCAATCGGAATGGTCATCGCCCTCGCGCGAGTTGGCGGATCGTGTACAGCGACAGGAGCGTCCCCGTCACCGCGCCGACCACCGACGTGACGGTCTGCAGGTTCTGCAGGAATCGCGACCGGTCGCGAAAGGGGACGACGATCTGGTCGCCCGCGTCGATGCTCCGCACGTCGCGGGGATCCTGCGCATCGCCACGCCCGCCGAACCGCGCCTTGAGAACGGCCTGTCCGCCGCGGTCGGCGCGCCGGGCGTACCCCCCGGCGAGTTGCACGTACTGGCCCACGCTCCGACCCGGGGCGTACGGGACGATCCCCGGGTTCAGCACCGCGCCAAGGACGGAGACGCCGTTCCGGCGGACGGGCACGGTGAGCGAGTCACCCGCTTCGAGCGTCTGGTCGAGCGCGTCCCGACCGCCGTTAAAGAGCGCCGGAAAATCCACGACGACCCGCGTCGGATCGGACTGCGACCGCGCCTGCAACACGCGCCGTTCGTCGCTCGACAGCAGCTCTGGCGGCGTGCTCGCGAGGCGTTGCGCTCCCTGTACCTCCGCGGCCGGCGGCAGGCGCCGAAGCGACGCGTCGGCGAGCGACGCGTCGGTCGTGAAGCCGCCCGCGAGTGCGACGAGTTCGCGCACGGTCGTCGTCTCGGGCCGGATCGGGTAGGTGCCCGGCCGCAGCACCTGCCCCACGATCGCGGCCGTCTTCTGGACCTTGTAGTTCGCGACCCGCGGGACGAAGATCGCGTCGGCGGGGCTGAGCACCACCTGCGCGCCCTCCGCCCCGCGTGCCTGCGCGCGCGAGTACTCGCGTACCTCGCGCTGTTCAGGTCCGGTAAACCGGGCCAGGCGGACCGTGTCGGCGGCGTCGGCGGGGAACGGGCCTGCACCGTTGGCGATCGAGAGCAGATCGGCCAACGTTTCACCACGACGGTACTCGTACTGGCCCGGGAAGGCGACGCGCCCGTACACCTGCACCGTCTGGTCGACGATCGGGACGACGATCGCGTCCCCCTCGCGCAGCGTGGGATTCGCGCTCAGGTCACCCGTCTGCCGGAAGCGCAGCAGGTCGATCGAGAGCGTATCGCCCGACGCGCGCCGGAGGATCACGTTCCGGTGCCGCACCGTCGTGGGGCCAGCCCCCGCCGCCGCGGCGTTCGGCGTCGCGCCGTCGGGGGTGAGCGGGGCGTCCGGAACGACCTCGCTCACCCGCGTCGCCGCGGTGGCCGTGCGGACGCCGGGCGACACCACGTCGCCGACGACGAAGACCTTGAACGTACGCACCTGCGCGAGTGAGATGCGCACGTCGACGTTGCGGTAATACCGGAGCACGGCGTCGCGGATGCGGCGCTCCGCCTCGTCGATGTTGAGCCCGAGCACGCGCACGAGCCCGACGCCGGGGATGAGGACCGTGCCCTCCGGCGCGACCGACACCGGAGAGACGCGCGTCAGGTCGCCGAGGAGTGCAACGTCGAGGATGTCGCCGGGGCCGACGCGGTACTGCGTGCGGCTGACCGGCGCGTCGAGCAGGGGGCCGCCGGTCACCACCGGTGCAGCTGCGGGCGACGAGCCCGACACGCCCGTCGTCCCGGCCGCACCGAGCGGCGGCACGGGGGCCGGGGCGACCACGGCCGGCCGCGTCGTCTGCGCCGCCACCGACACGGGCGCGCCACCTGCCAGCGCCGCCAGCGTGCCAACCGCGGCCGTCACGCACCGCGTCGCGCGCGAACCGGCTCGCGGCCCGCGCGCGCGGGCCGCGCGTCTTTGACTCCCTACCGTCACTAAACTCCTCGCGAGGATCCACCGCCCGCGCGGCACGCACGTGGACGGGCGTGGGCGGGCGCGCCGGGCGTCCGGCCACGCAATACCGCCCCAAATGTGAGGGTTCACCGCGGAAACGGAAGCGCGCCGGGCTCGTCCGCCCGGCGCGTAACCGTCGTACGCCGCGCCGCGGGCCTAATGTATCAGGCCGCGTTCCCGCAGCTGACCGAACACGCGGTCGCCGACGCGCGCGCGGACGACGACGGCGCCGTCGTCTTCGCGTTGCTCGAGGACCTCGGCGTCGCGGTACAGCGCCGCGAGTTCCCGCCCGTCGCTCGCGTCGAGCGTCAGCTCGACGACACGATACCGCTGCTGCTCGCGGGCCGCGAGCGCACGCACGAGCGGCGCGAGGCCGTCAGGCGCGACCGCCGACACGTAGACCGCGCACACGTCCGCGGCGTCCTCGCGCGCGCGCATCGCGGCCAGGACGTCGGGCTCGAGCGCGTCGATCTTGTTGAAGACGTACAGCACCGGCGTGTCGCGCGCGCCGATGTCGGCGAGTACGTCCTCGACGACGGCGCGCTGCTCCTCCCACCCCGGGTGGCTCGCGTCGATGACGTGCAGCAGCAGGTCGGCCTCGCGCGTCTCCTCGAGCGTCGCGCGGAACGACGCGACGAGGTGGTGCGGGAGCTTGCGGATGAACCCGACCGTGTCGGTCACGAGCACGCGCGACTGCGGGCCGACGCGCACCTCGCGCGTGAGCGGGTCGAGCGTCGCGAACAGTCGGTCCTCGACGAACACGTCGTCCGCACCCGAAAGCCCGCGCAGAATGGACGACTTGCCCGCGTTCGTGTAGCCGACGAGCGCCGCGCGGAACGCGTCGCGGCGCCCGGCGCGCTGCACCTCGCGCGAGCGCTGCACGCCCGCGAGGCGGTCCTTGAGCACGCGGATCCGGTGCCCGATGAGCCGGCGGTCGGTCTCGAGCTGCGTCTCGCCGGGCCCGCGCGTGCCGATGCCGCCCTGCGTGCGCTCGAGGTGCGTCCACATGCGCGTGAGGCGCGGCAGCATGTATTCGAGCTGCGCGAGCTCGACCTGCAGCTTGGCCTCGTTGGTCCGCGCGCGCGTCGCGAAGATGTCGAGGATCAGCTCCGCGCGGTCCATCACGCGCACGCCGATCGCCTGCTCGACGTTCTTGCCCTGCGCGGGCGACAGCTCGTCGTCGAACAGCACGAGCGACGCGTCGAGCGCGGTCGCGCGCTCGCGCAACGCGTCGAGTTTGCCCGAGCCCAGGTACGTGGCCGGGTGCGGGCGGTCGAGCTGCTGCGTAAGCGAGCCGACGACCGACGCGCCGGCCGTGTCGGCGAGCCGCCCGAGCTCTTCGAGGTGCTCCTCGACTTGGTGTCGGTCGTGGGAACGCTTGAGCGGCGCGCCGACGAGCAGCGCGCGCTCTTCGGGCGGGGCGAGGGTGATCAGGTCGCGTGCGATGGGAACGCCTCTGCGGTGGCGGACGGGCGACTAACGAACGCCGCCAAGACTGTTGAACTGAGCGGTGCGGTCGAACGGGCGCGTGAAGTTCCCGAGCGGCGTGCCCACGGTGATGTTACCGAGTACGCGGTAGTTGACGACGCCGCGCGCGAGGAGCGCCCGCCCCGCACTGCCGAGCCCGGCGTAGCTGAACGTCACGGGCAGACTGACCTCGGTCGAGTCGCTCCCGCGGACGCCGAAGCTGCGCGTGATCGCCCCGTTGCCGAGCGGCACGGAATCCACGAGCACCTGGTAGTCGAGGCGTTGCGCACTCAGCCCGTAATGGTTGGGGTTGTACACGTTCAGGACGACGTCCACGCTCCCGCCCTGCAGTCCGACGCCGTTGAGTCGCACGTCCTTGAACGACACGATCGGGGTGTTGAACACTTGGCGGCCGAGCGTCGCGCACCCGGCGATCGCCGCAGTCCCGAGCGCTGCCGCGGCAAGCGCTCCGGTCACACGCGTCCTGTGTCTCACTACGTCTCCTCGCCGTTCCGGCGGTCCGACTCGGGGTTAGGAGTATTCGCGGTCGCGCGGGCTTTCAACTCCGCCCACCACGCGAGGCGGCGCGTCACGTCGCGCTCGAAGCCGTGCGGCCCGGGCGTGTAGAACGTTTGTCCGCGCAGCCGCTCGGGCAGGTACTCCTGCGCGGTGTAGCCCTCCGGCGTGTCGTGCGCGTACTCATACCCCGCTCCGTAGCCGAGTTCGCGCATGAGCCCGGTCGGCGCGTTGCGAATGTGGTGCGGGACCGGCTCGGCCGGCGTTTCGCGCGCGGCGCCGAGCGCCGCCTTCCACGCCACGTGCACCCGGTTCGACTTCGGCGCGCTTGCCAGGTACACGGCCGCCTCCGCGAGCGCGAGGTCGCCCTCCGGAGAGCCGAGGAAGTCGTACGCGTCGCGTGCGGCGAGCGCAAGCCGGAGCGCGTCGGGGTCGGCCAGCCCGACGTCCTCCGCCGCGAAACGGACCGTGCGACGGGCGATGTACATCGGGTCTTCCCCGCCCTCGATCATCCGCGCGAGCCAGTACAGCGCGCCCTGTGGGTCACTCCCGCGGAGCGCCTTGTGGTACGCGGAGATGATGTTGTAGTGCTCCTCGCCGCTCTTGTCGTAGCGCGGGACGCGCCGCTGGAGCGCGTCGCGCACGAGATCGCGGGTGAGCGTGCCGCCGGGTCCCGCGAGATCGGCGGCCGCCTCCAGCGCGGTGAGCGCCCGCCGGGCGTCGCCGTCGGCCATCTCCGCGAGCAACGCGACCGCCTCGTCGCCGGCCACCAGTCCCAGGCGGCCGAGTCCCCGGTCCGTGTCGTCGATCGCGCGACGGATCAGCGCGACGAGGTCGTCCGGTGCGAGCGGCTGGAGCACGAACACCCGCGCGCGCGAGAGCAACGCGCCGACGAGCTCGAACGACGGGTTTTCCGTCGTCGCGCCGACCAGCGTCACGGTCCCGCTTTCGACATGGGGCAGAAACGCGTCCTGCTGGCCGCGGTTGAACCGGTGGATCTCGTCGACGAACAGGATCGTACCGCGCCCTTCGGTCGTCCACCGCACGCCCGCCTCCGCGACGATCTCGCGCACACGCGGCACGCCCTCGGTCACCGCGGAGAACGGCACGAACGCCCGGTCGGTGTAGCCGGCGATCAACCGCGCGAGCGTCGTCTTCCCGGTCCCGGGCGGTCCCCAGAGGATCATCGAGCGGACCTGGCCGCTTCGGATCGCGTCGCCGAGTGGCCGGCCCGGTGCGAGGAGATCGCGTTGACCGACGAACTCATCGAGCGTCCGCGGGCGCATCCGCGCGGCGAGCGGCGCCGCCGACGCGTGCGCGTCGGCAAAGAGCGACGGCCCGGCCGCCGCGGCGTTGCGTTGCCGCGTCACGCGCGCCCCGGCGCGGGTCGTCCGGCGCTGGACGCCGTGATGTTCGCCGCCGCGAGCGATCCGGCACTCCCCGCGCCGACGAGCCCCAGCCGTTCCGCGACGCTCACGAGCGCGTCGGCCAGCTCGGGCGCGTCCCCGAGTTCGTCGGGCGCGAGTTGGTAGCCGTCGCCCGCCAGCGTGCTCGATTCGATCAGGCCGAAGCTTTGGAGGACGTAGATCCACCGGTCGCTCCGCGCGTAGACGTACAGCGTCAGGTCGGGGGCGAGCGTCAGCTGGTCGTCGGCGTTATAGACCGCGAACTCGACGCCACCGTAGGCGGCGAGCGGAACCTTGAGTCGGGCGATCGCTTCGCGAACGTCGGGCAGGGGAACGTTGACGCCGCGCCATGCGGCGTGCGCCCGCACGTCCTCGATCCAGACGTCGACCGCGGGCGGCAGCTGCTCGCTCAGCGCGTACAGCAGGTCGACCGCGCGCTCGGCGTTCGCCGCGACACGCACCTCGACGTACGCGTCGTCCGCGACGACGGTGAACTCGTCAGCGTCCGATCGGAATCGGCGCCACACGCTGGCGGCAGGCTGGCGACCACGGAAGAGCATCGCGCGAGCGAGGATGGTGGAGTCAGGCGTGCGCCGCGAGCGCGGCGGCCTCGGCGAGCAACCACGCCCGGGTGTTGCGGGACGGGTCCGCGACGACGGCGTCCAGCAACTGCCGCAACGTAGCGCCTACGAGCGGCCCGGGGCGCATGCCGACCTCCGCCAGATCAGCGCCGGAGACCGCGAGGTCAGTGATTTCGATCGGGTCATGGTACGCGATCCGGACGAGGCGGCGGTAGGCGGAGCGTACAGCCCGCCCACTCGGGACGGCACCGGCGTCGTCGCCCGCGCGGATCAGCGCGCGTTCGGCGGCGAACCGCGCCGCGAGCAGGCGGAGAACGGGCGCCGCGCGCGTCCGCCCGCACGTCGCCGCCCACCGACGCAGGTCGGCGTCGCTCGGCCGCGCAGTCTCGCCGGACGCGGAACCGGTCAACGCAGTGCGCGCCACCTCGAGCAGGGCGCCGGCCCGGTCCGTAAGATCGGTCGTCCAGCGGACCTCGTGATTGCTGCAGCGCAGCGCACGCAACCCTCGCTCGACCTCCGCGCGCGGCACGCCGAGCCACGGCGCCGCGAGCCGGTTGAGGAGCCGCTGCGGACGCGACGCGAGCGTCGGCCGCGGCAAGTAGTCCGCGGTCGTGAACGCGACCGGCGGCTGCGCGGCCAGCGGCGGCACGAGCACCGCCAGCGCGCCCGACGCGCGCCAGCGCTCGAGCGCCTCCGACGGGCAGCGCACCTGGCGCATGGCCTTCTCGATCTCCTCGCGCACGCGTTCCGGCGAGAGCCGCGTCATGTGCGGCGCACTTTCCACGATCGCCGCCCAGGTCGCCGGGTCGATCGCGAAATCAAAGCGGGAAGCGAACCGGATCGCACGCAGCGCGCGTAGCCGGTCCTCGCGCATGCGCGTCGCGGGGTCGCCGACCGCGCGGATCAGCCGCCGGGCCGCGTCACCGGCGCCGTCGAACGGGTCCGCGACGACGCCCGTCGACGGGCGGAACGCGATCGCGTTGATCGTGAAATCGCGTCGCGCGAGGTCGTCCTCGAGCGAGGCGCCGAACTCGACCACGGCGTGCCGGCCGTCCGTCCGCACGTCGCGGCGAAACGTCGTCACCTCGTGCAGCACGCCGGCTCGGTCGAACACGCCCACCGTCCCGAACTCGACCCCCTTTGGGACGGTGCGCCGGAAGAGTTGCTGCACGACGTCCGGCGTCGCCGACGTCGCGAGGTCCCAGTCGAGCGACGGCTCGCCGAGCAGCGCGTCGCGCACCGCGCCGCCGACGCACCACGCTTCGTACCCTTCGCGCTCGAGCCGTGCGGCGATCTCCAGCACGCCCTGCGGCGGTCGCAGACGTCCGGCGAGGGCGGCGCGCGCCGCCGCGTCGCTCACCCGTCGAAGAGCGCGGCCAGCGCCGCCGCGTCGTACCCAGCGCCTAACGCGAGCATGAGGTCGACGCGGGCCTGCGCGGGGCGCCGCGCGCCGGCGAACAGGGCGCCGGCGTCGGAGAGGCGTCGACCGCCGCCCGGGTACGCGTAGGTCTGCCCCACGCGCCCGCGCGGGGCGCGCGACGCGACGACCAGCGGCCGCCCGCACTCGATCCACCGCACGACGCCCGGGACCATCGCCGGGGGCACGTTCCCGCGCCCCATCGCCGCCACGACGACGCCGAGCGCGCCGCTCTCGCGCGACGCGTCGAGCAGCCGCGCGTCGCACCCGGCCCACGTCGCGACGACGTCCACCGGCTCGGCCAGCGCCGGCGGCGTGAGCGGCGCCGGCACGTTCACCAGGCGGCGGCGGAAGAACACGCGCCCGTCGTCGACCGCGCCTAACGGCCCGAGCCCGGGCGCCGCGAACGCGTCGAGCTGGTGCGTGTGCTCCTTCGTGTCCTCGAGCGCGGCGAAGATCCGGCTCCCCATGACCACGAGCGTCCCCTGCTCCGCCGCGTCGGGCGCGGCGGCGACGCGGACCGCGTCTAACAAGTTCTGCGGACCGTCCCACCCCAGGTCGCTGGCCGAGCGCATCGCGCCGGTGAACACGACGGGCTTCGTCGCCCGCACCGAACGCGCGACGAGGTACGCCGTCTCCTCGAGCGTGTCGGTGCCGTGCGTGACGACGACGCCGGCGACCTCCGGGTCGGCCACCAACTCGACGATGCGGTTCCGCAGCGCCCACTGGCGCGCGACGTCCATGTGCGGGCCCGGATACCGGCCCCACGTTTCGGGACGCACGTCGGCGATCTCGTCGAGGCCGCGCGCCGACGCGAGGATCTCCTCGGCCGAGAGCGCAGGCACCGCGCCGCCGGCCGCGGCGTCGACGCGCATCGAGATCGTTCCGCCGGTGAACAACACGACCGCGGTCGCGCGGCCGGCGACCGCGCTCACCCGCACAGCACGCTGCCGCCGTTCACGTTGAGCACCTCGCCCGTCACGTGCCGCGCGAGCGGCGACGCGAGAAAGAGGATCGGCCCGGCCACGTCTTCCGCCGTCGCGACGCGACCAATGGGGATCGTCGCCGCGATGCGCGCGCGTCCGCCGTCGCGCATCGCCGGGTCGGTCATCTCCGTGTCCACCCACCCCGGCGCGACGCAGTTGACCGTCACGTCGCGCGGCGCGAGTTCCACGGCGAGCGACTTCACGAAGCTGATCATCGCGCCCTTCGCCGCGGCGTAGTCGGCGTGGTAGGCCTCGCCGCGCTGGCCCGCGGTGCTGGAGACGAGGATTAGCCGCCCGCCGGGTCCGAGTGCGCCCGCCGCGGCCCGGCTGAGCCAGAACACCGAGTCGAGGTCGGCGCGCATCGTCCGCGACCACCGCGCGTCGTCCATCGCGGCCACCGGGACCTCCTCCGCCGGCCAGATGCCGTGGTTGATGACGACGATCTCGACCCCGCCAAACGCGTCCACCGCCGCCCGCACGAGCGCGTCGCACCCAACCGGGGTGTCGAGGTCCGCGCCGCACGCGACTGCACGGCCGCCGCCACGTCGTATCTCGGCGACCAACGCGTCCGCGTCGGCCGCGCGCGCGCGGTAGCCGACGACCACGTCCGCGCCCGCGGTCGCGAACAGACGGGCCGCGGCGGCGCCGATCCCGCGCGACCCGCCGCTGACGACCGCGCGGCGCCCGCGGAGGTCGATCAGAGCTCGGCCTCCACGAGGTCGCAGATCAGGTGCTGGATGCACAGGTGCAGCTCTTGGGCGCGGTCGGTGCGGTCGGTCGGCACGATCACGTTGTGATCGGCGAGCTCGCGGAGCGCGCCGCCGTCGCGCGCGGAGAGCGCGAGCACGCGCGTGCCCGCCTCGCGCGCCGCCTTCGCCGCGAGCAACACGTTAGGCGAGTTACCGCTCGTCGAGTGGATGACGAGGAGGTCGCCCGGCCCGCACAGCGCTTCGACCTGGCGCGAGAACACCTGGTCGAAGCCGAAGTCGTTCCCACACGCCGTCAGGAGCGATGTGTCCGTGGTGAGCGCGACCGCCGGGTACGCGCGCCGGTTCCGGCGGTACCGCACGACGTACTCGGTCGCCATGTGTTGCGCGTCGGCCGCGCTCCCGCCGTTGCCGCAAAAGAACAGGGTGCCGCCGGCCCGCACGGTGTCGCGCACGAGCGTCGCCGCGGCGGCGACGTCGTCGGCAATCTGGTCGGCCGTGCGCGCCGCCACCTCGGCCAGCTCGCGCAGCGCGTCGGTCACGTCGGAGGCGGCGACCGGCGACGCCGGCGCGGGAGCAGAACTGGTCTGAGTCATCGTCGCGAAAAATCGAGGTCGGGAGGGCTCGCTCCATCAGCGTCAGACGGCGCGGACGCGGCGAGCGCGGCGAAGCGCGCCATCGCGCGCTCGGCGAGTTGGGGGATGTCGTCGGGCCGGTCGGCCGCGAGTTCGAACGCGTAGGTCGCGAGGGCGTCCGCCGCGAGGAGGTCGAGCGCCGACGTCCGGGAGGTCGACTGTTCGCGGAGCAGTCGCGCAACGACCCGCTCCGCCGCCGCGAGGTGGCGTTCGACGGCGTCGCCCTCCGGCGCGCCGTCGTCGAGTAGCTCGGCGACGCGGCGCGCGAGGGGTGCCGGCGCGTCCATCGCGACCGGAAGGTCGCCGGCGTCCTTCGACGTCACCGCGTCAGCGCACGCCGATGAGCGGGCGCACGGCCGACTCGGCGCCGGCGATCGCGTCGCTCAACCGGCCCGCGTCCGGGATCCCGGCCTGCGCCATGTGCGGCTTCCCGCCCCCGCGCCCCCCGACCGACGCCGCAACACGGCGGACCGCCTCGTCCGCCCGCACGCCGCGCTCGCGTAGCACGTCGCCGACGACGACGAGGAGCATCGCCTTCCCGTCGTCGGTGCGCGCCCCGAGCACGCCGACCGCGTCGGGGAGCTGCTCGCGCACCGCGTCGCCTAACGTCTTCAGCGCGTCGGCGTCGGGCGCCTGAACCTCGCGCGCGACGAGCCGCACGCCGTCGCCGAGCGGGACGGCCGCGGCCGCGAGCGTCTGCACCTGCGTCGCCCCGCCGCCGCGCTGCGCCTCTTCGAGGCGGCGCTCCAACTGGCGCCGCTCGTCGACGAGCGCCTGCGCGCGGCGGACGGCCTGATCCGGCGCGGCCTTGAGCACGCCGGCGACCTCGTCGAGCGTGCGCTCGCGCGCGCGCAGGTGCTCGTAGGCGCGCGGCCCGGTGAGCGCCACGATCCGCCGCACGCCCGCCGCGACGCCGGTCTCCTGCGTAATCCGGAACAGGCCGATCTCTCCGGTGTGCCGCACGTGCGTGCCGCCGCACAGCTCGGTCGAGAGCGCGGGAATGTCGACCACGCGGACGACGTCGCCGTACTTCTCGCCGAAGAGCGCCATCGCGCCCTGGGCGACGGCCTCGGCGTACGGCTTTTCGGTGATCTGGACGGGCGCGTCGGCCCAGATGCCGCGGTTCACGATCGCCTCGACCTCGTCGAGCTGGTCGGGGCGGACCGGGCCGTGGTGCGTGAAGTCGAAGCGGAGCCGGTCGGGCTCGACGACCGACCCGGCCTGGTGCACGTGCTCGCCGAGCACCTCGCGCAGCGCGGCGTGCAGCAGGTGCGTCGCGGTGTGGTTGCGCTCCGTGTCGCGACGCCGGTCGGTCGGCACGCGCGCGAGCACCGCCCCGAAGCCGGGCGTACCCCGCGCGGTGCCTAACGCCACGACGCGCCCGTCGACCTTCCGCACCTCGTCGACGTCGACGCGCCAGCCGTCGCCGACGATCTCGCCCCGGTCGCTCACCTGCCCGCCGCTCTCGGCGTAGAACGGCGACTCGCGGAGCAGCACCGCGACGCGCCCGCCGCCGAGGTCGCGCAGCGCGGCGACCTGCGTCTGCACGCTCACCGCCTGGTAGCCGACGAACTGCCCCGCCTCGTCGAGCGGCACGCCGTCGCGCTCCCAGGTCGCGAGGTTGCCGAGCGCGTCGCCCGAGACGGCCAGCTTGCGCGAGCGGCGCTCGTCCTGCGACTGCGTCCGCTGCCGGCCGAGCGCGCGCTCGAACCCGGCCACGTCGACCCGGTAGCCGCGCTCGTTGGCCATCAGCTCGGTCAGGTCGATCGGGAAGCCGAACGTGTCGTACAGCCGGAACGCCTCCTCGCCGTCGATCTCGCCGCGCAACGCGGTCGAGCCCTGCGTCGAGTGCACCGGCGCGAGCTCGTCGAAGCGCGCCAGCCCGCCGGCGATCGTCGCGAGAAAACGTTCCTCTTCGGCCCGCGTCGTCGTCACGAGATGCTCCGAGCGCATGCGCAGCTCGGGGTAGACGTCGCCCATCGTCGCGATCACCGTCTCGACGACGCGGTACAGCGTGGGCTCCGAGGTGCGGCCTAACAGGTAGGCGTGGCGCACCGCGCGGCGCAGGATGCGGCGTAGCACGTAGCCTCGCCCCTCGTTGGACGGGAACACGCCGTCGGCGAGGAGGAACGCGACCGCACGCGCGTGGTCCGCGAGCACTCGGAACGACGCCGGGTCGACGCCGTCGACGATCTCGCCCGACTCGCGGCCGCGGTAGGGCTTCCCCACAGCCGCCTCGACCGCCCCGAGCAACGGCGCGAAGAGGTCGGTGTGGAAGTTGTTGGTCACGCCTTGCATCACCGCCGCGATCCGCTCGAGGCCCGCGCCGGTGTCGACGCTCGGCCGCGGCAGCGGAACGAGCGTCCCGTCCGCCTGCCGATCGTACTGCATGAAGACGAGGTTCCAGATCTCGAGGAACCGCCCGGCCTCGGCGCCCTCGGCGAACGCATCGACCGAGAACTCGCCGCGGTCGAGTTCGGTCCACTCGCCCAACGCGCCTTCCGGCAGCCGGTAATCGCGCGCGACGGCCGCGAGGTCGACGTAGATCTCCGTGCACGGCCCGCACGGGCCCGTGTCGGCCATCTGCCAGAAGTTGTCCTTCGCGCCGAGGCCGTAGATGCGCGAGTCCGGCAGGCCGGCGATCTCGCGCCAGAGCGCGCGCGCCTCGTCGTCCTCGTGGAACACGCTGACGCGCAGGTGTTCGCGCGCGATCCCGAGGTCGGCGGTGACGAACTCCCAGGCGAAGCGGATCGCGTCGCGCTTGAAATAGTCGCCGAACGAGAAGTTGCCGAGCATCTCGAAGAAGGTGTGGTGCCGGGCGGTGTGCCCCACCTGTTCGAGGTCGTTGTGCTTCCCGCCGGCCCGCACGCACTTCTGCGCCGTCGTCGCCCGTCGCGCCGGCGTCGGCGGCTCCTCCTGCCCAAGGAAGACGCGCTTGAACGGGACCATGCCGGCGTTCGTGAACAGCAGGGTCGGGTCGTCCGCGGGCACGAGCGACGCGCTCGGGCGCACGGCGTGCTGCTGGCGCGCGAAAAAGTCGAGGAAGCGGGAGCGGATCTCGGCGGCTTGCATGGTCCTGCAATCTAATCCGGCCCGCGCCGCCGTCCCGACCGCGACGACGAGGGTCCCACTCAGAAATCCGTTTCGTCGACGGATGCGGCAGCGCGCAGGACGGCGGGCTCCTGCCGGCGCGCGTCGATCAACAGTCCGAGTTCACGCACGGAGACGCCGAGTCGCCGGGCGACCATGTCGCGCACCGGCGCGCTCGGCGCACCGGCCAGCACGGCCCAGACGACGGACGCCGGGAGCCGCCGCTCGCGCGACCAGGCGGCGAGCGTCTCGGGCCAGAGCGCGAGTCCGACGACGGTGCTCGCGGGGAAGGCGGCGATCTCGCGGGCGACGGTCGCCGCGGCACGACGCTCGATCGGGTTCGTTCCGGTGCGGTGCGCGGGGTACGGCGGCGTCGTCCACTCGACCGGCGCTTCGGGTGTCGTGTCCGCTGCGTCCGGATCGCGTTGCGCCGTCGGCAGCGGCCGTCGCGCCTCAATGAGGTGCCCGAGCACGCCGGGGCTGACGTCCAGGCGTTGCGCGAGGCGCTCGCGCACGGCGCGGTACGGCTTGCGGGCGGCGAGCGCGTTGTACACGACCGACGCGTCCGTCCGGGTGTGCCGGGCCCAGCGTGCGAGTTCGTCCGGCCAGAGGGCGAGTTGGACGACGAGCGAGGCGGGCATCGCCGCGACCTCGCGCGCGACCGTCTGCACGGCAAGTCGCTCGACGTGCGTCGACCCGGTGCGCTCGGGCAAGTCGTCCGGCGTCGGGTGGCCGCCGAACCGACGAGTCATGGAGGAGGACATGATCTGAACTGGCGAGCGAGATAGGCCGGCCGTCGACGCGAACGTCGGTGGAGCAAGGCACCGCGACGCGATTTGCGCAATTGCGTTCGCTTTGCGGTTCGGTCGAATTGGAAATGATTGCTATGAGTTGAAAACATTCCCTTTTTAACGCGCCGCCGGAGCCTCGACAGCAACCGTACGTTCTTACGCGTCGATCGCGACGTCACCGGCCGGTAGATCGACGTCGTCGAGATCCGTATCTCCGGCGGCGTCAGCGCCGAGCAGGCGGTCGACGACGCTCCGGATGACCGCCGCGTCGTGGCCCCGGCGCGCGAGATACGCGAACAACCGACGACGCCGGACGACGACCTCCAGATCGCCGAGCGTGCGCAGCCGCTTGCGCGCGGCCTGCTCCACAAGTGCGACCTCGTCGACCGCTTCCTCCTCGAACACGTCGGCGACCGCCTCGTCCGCCGTGGTCCGTGCGACGCCGGCCTGTGCGAGCACTTGCGACACCCGGCGCCGGGAGTCGCCACGCGTGGCGACCCGCCCGCGGACGACCTGGCGCGCGTACGACGCGTCGTCGAGGACACCCGACTCCCGAAGTCGCGCGATCGCCGCGTCCGCGTGCGCGGGCGACGCGCCGACACGCACGAGTCGCTGGCGCAGATCGCGCGCCGAGCGCGCGCACGCCGCCAACATGCCGAGCGCACGGTCGAAGACCGCGACCTCGTCGACGCCGGCGGCCAGCCGCCCCGCGAGGTCGGCGTCGACGTCCCGCCCGACCCGCAGCGCGAGGCGCTCGACGAGGTCGAGCGACACGCGGCCGACCGACCGACCGTCGATCACGACGTCCCAGCGACCCGGGCGCCGGCTCACCGCCGTGAGTTCGGTGATCACGCCCGGGCGGACGGCGGGTTCGGCCGGCACGTCGGCGCGCGCCGGCCCTCGACGCATCACTCCTCGGGAGCCTCGCCGACGACCTCGCCCGTGATGCCGAGGATGCCCTTCACCTTCTCCTCGACTTCCGCCATGAGGGCCGGGTTGTCCTTCAGGAACATCTTCGCGTTCTCGCGCCCCTGGCCGATCCGCTGGCCGTTGTAGCTGTACCACGCGCCCGACTTCTCGATGATGGCGGCCTCGCTCGCGATGTCGAGCACCAGCGATGCGTGGCTGATCCCTTCGGCGTACATGATGTCGAACTCCGCCTGCCGGAACGGCGGCGCGACCTTGTTCTTGACGACCTTGACCCGGACATGCGAACCGACCACGTCTTCCTTGTCCTTCACCGGCCCGATGCGCCGGATGTCCATCCGCACCGACGCGTAGAACTTCAGCGCCTTCCCGCCCGTCGTCGTCTCGGGATTCCCGAACATGACGCCGATCTTCTCGCGCAGCTGGTTGATGAAGACCACCGACGTCTTCGACCGCGAGATCGCGCCCGTCAGCTTCCGGAGCGCCTGACTCATCAGCCGCGCCTGCAGGCCGACGTGGCTGTCGCCCATGTCACCCTCGATCTCCGCTTTCGGGACGAGCGCCGCGACGGAGTCGATCACGATGACGTCGACCGCGCCGGAGCGGACGAGGATGTCACAAATCTCGAGCGCCTGCTCGCCCGTGTCGGGCTGCGAGATGAGCAGCGCCTCGACGTCGACGCCGAGCTTGCGTGCGTACTCCATGTCGAGCGCGTGCTCCGCGTCGATGTAGGCCGCGACGCCGCCCATCCGCTGCGCGTTCGCGACGACGTGCAAGCAGAGCGTCGTCTTGCCCGACGACTCCGGCCCGTAAATCTCCGTGATGCGACCGCGCGGCACGCCACCGATCCCGATCGCCGCGTCGAGGTTGATCGCGCCCGTCGGAATCGACTCCACCTTGACCTTGGTGTCGGTCCCCATGCGCATGATCGAGCCCTTGCCGCAGTTCTTTTCGATCTGCGCGATGGCCAGGTTCAACGCCTTCTTCTTGTCTTCGCCTGCTACCGTCGTCGCCATGCTCGCCTCAAATCGTTGAAGGGTCCTGGCCATACGTGCCCCACCCACGTCCCTCGCCGGACGGCAAGGAAGACGCGCGAGCCACCGAACAAACTACGAAGCCCTCCGCCCGAGCGCAAGCGGCGAGCATACCAGCTAACTCGTTACAACGCCGGAACTTGGAAGGCATCGGCGATGTGACGGACGCGAATCGCCGGCGGCGTTCCCGACCCGACCGCGACGCCGATGACGTCGAACCGATACGCGGTCGCGCGCGCGCCGTGGCGCGCGATCCAGACCTCGGCGCTTCGCACCAGTTCGCGACGCTTGCGCCAGTGGACCGCCTCGAGCGGGCCGCCGAACGCCGGGCCGCGCCGCGTCTTGACTTCGACAAAGGCGACGAGCCCCGGCCGCCCCACGACGAGGTCCACGTCGCGATGGCCCGAGCGAAAGCGCCGCGCGAGAACTCGCCAGCCGCGCGCGAGTAGCCACCGCTCGGCGACGCGCTCGCCGTAGACGCCGAGCGCGTGTCGAGCGTCGCGCGCCGTCGCGGGCGCGCGGGGAGAGATTGCTGGATCGGCCACGCGCGCATCGTAAAGCACGTGCGGCGGAACGACCGCATCGAAACATCGCCGACCGGCCTCAAACGTTGCCGCGGACGCCCGCCGACGACAGCGCGCCGAGTACGCGCGCGGGGTCATTCGAGACCATCCCGCTCACGCCGACGTTCCAGAGCCGGGTCGCCGTGCGCGGGTCGTCGACCGTCCAAACATGGACGGGCACGCCCGACGGACGCAGGAGCCGGGCGAATCGCCCGAGCGGTAGTGGCAGGCCGCGGTACGTCGGCGGCACGGACGCCGCACGGTACGAGGGCTCGACGCGACCGCCGATCACGGCCGCGCGCAGCAGACGCGCGACGTCGGTCTGCGCGGCCGCGGTCGGGTACGGCGTCGCGCGGAAGTACCCCATCACGTTATCGAGAAACGACGCGACCACGGCCCGCCCGAGGGCCGCGTGCCGGTCGAGCGTGGCGCGGACCGCGTCGCACGCGGCGTACTCCTTCACCTCGATGAGCACGGGCACTTCCGGAAACCCGTCGAGGACGGCGCCGAGCGTCGGGATCCCGA
Source organism: Gemmatimonadetes bacterium T265 (assembly GCA_019973575.1). NCBI lineage: Bacteria > Pseudomonadati > Gemmatimonadota > Gemmatimonadetes bacterium T265. The sequence continues at coordinate 1,028,601 of BPUI01000002.1, read as the reverse complement.
TCCCCCGCCCCGCGTACGGGCGGGTGCGGCCGCCGTCCGCGCTGAACGCCGCCCCCGCATCGATCTCGCCTAACGCGGCCGCCGAACGCGCCCGCACCGGCCCGCGCGCATCCGTCGTCCGGTCGAGGGCGGCGTCGTGGATGACGACGGCGACGCCGTCCGACGAGGCGCGGCAGTCGAACTCGAGCGCGTGCACGCCCGCGGCGACGGCGCGCGTGAAACTCTCGATCGTGTTCTCGGGCGCGTGCGCCGAGTCGCCGCGGTGGGCGATCACGAGGCGCGCGTCCGGGTCGAGCAGGATCACGGCGCGGTTCCGAATGGACGGGCCACGCCGCGCTCAGTCGCGCGCCGCGGGAAGCCGGTGCAGCTCGTCGATGCCGACCAGGACGTCGCGCGGCTTCGACCCGTCCGGCGGCCCGAGCACGCCGGCCGCGTTGAGCTGGTCGATGATGCGGGCCGCGCGTCCGTAGCCGATCTTGAGCCGCCGCTGGAGCAGCGACGTCGACCCGCCCTGGTGCTGGATACACACCTCCGCGGCCTCGTAGAACAGCTTGTCGCGTTCGCCCGCCTCGGGCTCCTCGTCCGCCGCGCCGCCCGAGTCGAGCGCCTCGCGCCGGCGCACGACCTCCAGGATGTCCTCCTCCGCCGCGGCCCGCGCGGCGAGGTCCGCGTCGACGCCGGCCGCGAGGGCGCGCGCGTCGGCCGACGTGCCGGCCGCGCGGTCGCGGTACCAGCCCATCAGACGCTCCGTCTCTTCGCTCGAGAGGTACGCGCCCTGGATGCGCGACGGCTCGCTGCTCCCCGGCGGAACGAACAGGAGGTCCCCGTTGCCTAACAACATCTCGGCCCCGCCGCCGTCGATGATCGTCCGGCTGTCGATCTGCGACGCGACGCGGAACGCGATGCGGCTCGGGAAGTTGGCCTTGATGAGCCCCGTGATCACGTTCACGCTCGGGCGCTGCGTCGCGATGATGAGGTGGATGCCGATCGCCCGCGCCTTCTGCGCGAGGCGCGCGATCGGGGTCTCGACCTCGCCCTGGACCGTCATCATGAGGTCCGCCATCTCGTCGATGACGACGACGACGTAGTACAGTTCGCCGTTCGTGTACTCGTTGTAGAGGAAGCCGGTGTCGGACGGGACCTTGGCCTTGAGCGGGGGCCCGTCGCCCACGGCGTGCTGCCGCACCCGCCGGTTGAAGTCCTGGACGTTGCGGCAGCCGTTCTCGGCGAGGAGCGCGTACCGGTCCTCCATCTCCATCAGGGCCCACTTGAGCACCGCCGCCGCGTCCTTGCTGTCGGTGATCACCTTGTGCCGCATGTGCGGCAGGTCGTTGTAGACCGACAGCTCGACCATTTTCGGGTCGACCATGAGAAAGCGCAGCGTCTCGGGCGTGTGGCGGTAGACGAGCGACGTGATGATCGTGTTCACGCACACGCTCTTGCCCGCGCCGGTCGCGCCCGCGATCAGCAGGTGCGGCATCTTCGCGAGGTCGCCGACGACCACGCGCCCCTCGAGGTCCTTGCCCAACGCGATCGGAAGCGCGGCCTTCGCCTCCTGGAACTCGCGGCTCTCGACGAGGTCGCGGAACGCGACCATCTCGCGCGTCGCGTTGGGCACCTCGATGCCGACCGCGCCCTTCCCCGGGATCGGCGCGACGATGCGGATGCTCGGCGCGCGCATCGCGAGCGCGAGGTCGTCGGCGAGGGACGCGATCTGGCGCACCTTCACGCCCGCGGCGGGCGTGTATTCGAACTGCGTCACCGTCGGCCCGACCGTACGCCCGGTGACGTGCCCTTCGATGCGGAACGTGCGCAGGACGTCTTCGAGGCGCGCGGCCGCGGCGTCGAGCTCGCGGCGGCTCACCTCCGCGTTCCGCGCGGGCGCGCGGTCGAGCAGCTCGCGCGACGGCAGCTCGGCGAGCGGCCCGGCGCCGTCCGCCTCCGCCGCGACGTCCGTGCGGATCCTGTCGATCACCGGCTCGGCCGCGGGGGCGGCGCCACGCTCCTTGCGCCGCCGGCGCGCCCCGTCCAGCTCGGCGCTCGCGGTCCCGGCCAGATCGTCGCCCGCAACACTCCCCGCGGCGAGGGCCCGCTTCGACGCGGCGAGCATGACAGGGTCGGCCCCCGGCATTTGCTCGGGCGCGGGCTCGAGCGCGCGCGCGATGTCTAACGGCAGGACCAAGCCCGCGGCGCGCCGGCCCTTCCGCGTCGCGCTCGCGCCCGAAGCGCCATCGCCGAGGACCTCCGCGTGGGTCAGCGCACCGGCCGCACGATCCCGCGGCGCGAGCAGCGCGCGCACAGGATTCCACGCGACCGTGCAGACGAGCAACGCGGACGCGAGGAACACGACGAGCAGCCACGCGCCGAGCCCGAACACCTGCACGGCGGAGAATGCGGCGAACGCGCCCCACAGCCCCGCGGCCGCACTCCGCTCCCCCCGGCCGGCGCCGGTCGCGAGCGCCGTCACCATCGGCGCGAGCAGCGCGGCGCCGCCGAGCAGCGCGAGCCATCGACGGTCCTCGGCCGGCGCGAGGCGGCCGAAGCCGCGGAGGGCGTGCGCGAGCGGCGCGAGCGGCACGATCGCGGCACCGCTCCACCCGAGAAGCGCGAGCAGTCCGTTCGCGACCACCGCGCCGAGCGGCCCGAAGATGTTGGCGTCACCGCGCCCGAGCAGACGGGCACCGCCCGCGGCCAGGAGCGAGCAGGCGAGGAAGAGGCCGAGCGCGAGCCAGGCGAGCCCGGCGAGTTCGGAACGCTGGTAGGCGCGACGCTCGGCGCGTTCCGGCGTGAGGGCGGCCGGTTGCGACGTCAGCCCGCCCCCGACCGCGGCGGCCCAGAATGCCCGGAAGCGCGTCATCACCCTCGTGTGTGCGACGTCGTAGGGTCCGAATGTACCATCGCGGCGCCCCGGCCGCGGACGCCACCGGCGGGTGCGCGCCTGGTTAGCGTGCGGCGTGCGTCAGCGCGCGGGGCTCGACGCGCGCCGCATCCGCGCGCTCCTGCTCGGCGTGCGCGAGCTCGTCGCGCAGGCGGTCGAAGTTCCGCTCGAGCCACTTCGTGTCGACGTCGCCGGCGCGGAACTGCGGATCCTGCATCACGACCGCGAGGAACGGCATCGTCGTCGCGACCCCCTCGATGATAAACGTTTCGAGCGCGAGCTGCATCCGCCGAAGCGCTTCCTCGCGGTCGCCGCCCTGCACGATCAGCTTGGCGATGAGCGAGTCGTAATACGGCGGGACGGTATAGCCCGCGTAGACGTGCGTGTCCAGGCGCACGCCCGGGCCGCCCGGCGGGTGGAACGTCGTAATCGTCCCCGGCGACGGCTGGAAGTTGCGCGCGGGGTCTTCCGCGTTCACGCGGCACTCGATCACGTGGCCGCGGAGCGGCGGCAGTTCGCGCACCGAGAGCGGCTCGCCCGCGGCGACGCGGATCTGCTCCTTCACGAGGTCGACGCCGGTGAGCATCTCCGTCACCGGATGCTCGACCTGGATGCGCGTGTTCATTTCCATGAAGTAGAACGCGCCGTCGGCGTTGAGGAGCATCTCGATCGTCCCCGCGCCGACGTACTCGATCGCCTTCGCGCCGCGCACGGCCGCGTCGCCCATGGCGGCGCGCAGCTCGGGCGTCATCGCGGGCGACGGCGCCTCCTCGACGAGCTTCTGGTGACGCCGCTGCACCGAGCAGTCGCGCTCGCCGAGGTGGATCACGTGGCCGAACTGGTCGCCGAGCACCTGGAACTCGACGTGGCGCGGGCGCTCGAGATACTTCTCGATGTACACGTCGGCGTTGCCGAACGCGCCTAACGCTTCGGAACGGGCGAGCTGGAACGCGCGCAGGAAGTCGTCGGCGTCGTACGACACGCGCATCCCCTTCCCGCCCCCGCCGGCGGCCGCCTTAATGATCACGGGAAAGCCGATCGACTCGGCGAACGCGACCGCCTGCGCGGGATCCTCCACGGGACCGGGCGAGCCCGGGACGATCGGCACGCCGACGTCGGCCATCGCGCGGCGCGCCGCCGACTTGTCGCCCATCGTACGGATCTGCTCCGGCGTCGGCCCGATGAACGCGATCCCACTCGCCGCGCACGTCTCCGCGAACTCGGCGTTCTCCGCCAGAAACCCGTACCCCGGGTGGATCGCGTCGGCGCCGGTGATCTCCGCGGCCGCGATCAGGCGCGGGATGTTGCGGTACGACTCGCGCCCGGGCGGCGGGCCGATGCAGACGTCGTCGTCGGCAAACCGCACGTGGAGAGACTCGCGGTCCGCTTCCGAGTACACGGCGACCGTCTCGACGCCGAGCTCCCGGCACGCGCGGATCACGCGCAACGCGATCTCACCGCGGTTCGCGATCAGGACCTTGTTAAACATGCGACCGTACCACGGGCACTCGCGTGGCGAGCGAAATCCCGTCGAACACGTCGCCGACGATCACGTCGCGTCGCGCGTCAGCCATTCGGATCAATGCGGTACAACGCCTGGCCGTACTCGACCGGGTGCGAGTTCTCGGCGAGCACCGCGGTTACCACGCCCTCGTGTTCGCTCTCGATCTCGTTCATGATCTTCATCGCTTCGATGATGCAGACCACCTGCCCTTTCGCGACGCGCTGGCCGACGGTGACGTACGGCGGGGCCCCAGGCTCGGGCGCGCCGTAGAAGGTCCCGACCATCGGCGACGTGATCTCCACGCCTTTGGCGGCGGGCGGCGGCGACGGTGCGGCGACGGCGGTCAGCGCGGCGGCCGCCGCCGGCGCCGCCTCGGCCGGCGCCGGCATTCCGGCGCCGATCGCCCCGGACACGGCAACGCCGCCGGCGAGCATCGTCGGGATCGTCGGAAGCGGCGCGGCGACGAGCGCCCCGCCGCGCTGCTGTGGGGTCTTCGCGATGCGGAGCTTCATCCCCTTGTCGGACGAAATCTCGATCGAGTCGACGGACGACGCGTCCAGCATCTCGATGAGCTTCTTGACGTAGCGGAGATCGATCATCAGGAGCGAGGAAGGAAGCGCGACGCGCCGCGGCGCCGAAACCGAGCCGACAGGTAGAAGCCCGGGGAGGGTAGCACCCCGGACCGTCCGGCGGGAGCGCCCGCGCAGCCGTTCGCGGAGGCGCGCGCGCACTCAGCCGATCTGGAGCAACTCGCGGGAAAAGTCGGTCAGCACGGCCGGACCGTCCGGCGCGAGGTGCACGTCGTCTTCGATGCGCACGCCGCCCCAGCCCGGGAGGTACACGCCCGGCTCGATCGTCACGACGGCCCGGGGTGGGAGGACGGCGTCCGCCGTACGCGCCAGGCGCGGGGCCTCGTGCACTTCCAAGCCGAGCCCGTGCCCGAGCGAGTGCCCGAACGCGTCGCCGAAGCCGCGCGCGGCGATCAGGTCGCGTGCGATCGCGTCCGCCTGTCGTCCGCTCATCCCGGGCCGGACCGCCGCAGCGGCGCGCTCGTTGGCCGTGCGCACGACGTCGTAGACCTCGCGCTGCCGTTCGTCCGGGGGCCCCAGGACGACCGTGCGGGTGACGTCGGCGCAATAACCGGCGACGACCGCACCGAAGTCGAGGAGCAGCAGGTCGCCGCGCGCCAGCACCCGATCCGACGCCCGCGCGTGCGGGAGCGCCGCGCGCGGACCACTCGCGACGATCGTCTCGAACGGAAACCCTTCGCTGCCCGCGGCCCGCAGGTTGCCCTCGAGAAGGCCGGCGACGGCGAGCTCCGTCATCCCGCGGCGAACCGCGTCGAGCGTGCGGGCGAGCGCGCGCGTCGCGACCTCGCCCGCGGCCCGGATGCACGACACCTCGTCGGCGTCCTTGCGCTCCCGGAGCGCCTCGACGAGGTCCGTCGTCGGGCGCCACGACCACCGCGACCCCGCCTCGAGCAGCCGCTGGAAGTCGCGGTGCAGCAGGTGCGCGCTCTCGAACCCGACGACTTCGGTGTACGCGATCTGCGGCAGCTGCTGCCACAGGCCCGCCCACAGGCTCGCCTGCTCGATGACGACGCGCGCCGCCCCGCCGACCTGCTCCGCGGCCTGCGTCTGGTAGCGAAAGTCCGTGATCAGCAACACTTCGGCGCGGCGCGTGACGACGGCGAGCGCGCTCGTCCCGGCGAACCCGGTCAGGTAGCGCACGTTCGCGAGCCCGGTGAGCAGGACCGCGTCGAGATGCGCGAGCTCGAGCTGCGCGACGAGCGCGGCGAGGCGCGCGGGACGGTGGTCAGTCACGCGCCGGTCGCCGCCGCGGTCGCGGGGCCGCGTCGCGCGAGCGCGGCGACGAGACCGCGCAGCCCCAGTTCGTAGCTGAGTGCGCCGAAGCCGACGACGGTCCCGACGGCCGCGGCCGCGAGCGCCGACCGGTGGCGCTCCGGCTCGCGCGCGTGGACGTTGCTCACGTGCACCTCCACGAACGGGACCGCGACGCCGACGAGCGCGTCGCGGAGCGCGAGGCTGGTGTGGCCGTACGCGCCGGCGTTGACGACGGCGCCGTCGGCCGCGCCAGCGAGGGCGTGCACGGCGTCGATCAGCTCGCCCTCGCCGTTCCGCTGGACGAACGACAGTTCTGCGCCTAACTCCGCGCCGAGCGCGCGCATCCGGCGCTCGACGTCGGCGAGCGTGTCGCGCCCGTACAGCGCCGGCTCGCGCGTGCCGAGGAGGTTGAGGTTGGGCCCGTTGAGCACGGCCACGCGCCACGGGGTGCCGGCGGCGGTCGTCACGGCGCGGACTCGCTCACGCGGCGAGGTCGCGCAGCCACTCGTCGAAACGCGCGAGATCCGCGTCGGGCTCCGGAACTGCCGCTTCAGTCCGGATCCCGTCTTCGCGCGGCGCTCCGGCCCCCGAACCGGCGACAGGCTCCGCGAAACGCGGGCGAGCGACGCCCCGCGCCGACAGGTCGGCGAACGCGGCCGCGAGCAGCGCGCCGCGCTCCGCGTCCGTCGCGGACGACGTGTAGCGCTCGCTCGCCTCGAGAGAAGCCGCGTTGGCCGACCCTCGCGTGCCACGCAGCGCGTCGAGACGGGTGCGCAGCGCGACGTCGCCCGGCCGCTCGGCGGTCAGGCGTTCGTAGAGCGCGATCGCCTGCTCGGTGTGTCCTTGCGTGGCCAGCAACCCAGCCATCGTCTCGGTCGCGAACGGCCCCGCGGTGATGTGCTCGAACGCCCCGGGTGCGGCCTCGTCGGGCTCGGGTTCGGCGAACTCGTCGGTCCGCTCCGCGCCGTGCGCCGAGTGCTGTGACGATCCAGCCGCGTCGAACGCGGCGTCGAGCTCGGGGGGCGACGCCGAGGGTGCAACGTCCAACCCGACGACCGGGTCCAACGCGGGGCCGTCCGGCGGCGTGCTCCGATCCGGGATGGCGGCCGCCACGTCGGCGGCCGCGTCCGAAACGGGATCGAAATCCAGCCGCTCGAATTCGTCGCTGCCGCGCACCTCCTGCACGTCCCGCGTCACGGCCGGGCCGGCGCCGGGGACGTCGTCGTCGTCGGCGTCGGGCGGCTCGGTCGGACCACCGCCTAACTGCGCCGCGACGTCGTCCGCGTACGGGTCGGCGGCGCGCAGGCGCCCGAACCACCGCCGCGCCGCAGCTTGATCCCCGCCGAGACTCGCGATCTCCCCTAAGTAACGCAGGACGACGCGGTTCCCCGGGTCCAACGCGCGGGCGGCCTCGAACGCGCCCCGCGCGTCGGCGAGCGCGCCCGTGTCGAAGAGCGCCTGGCCGAGCACGACGTGACCGGTGAGATGCTCCGGGTACGCCGCGAGCTGCGCCCGCAGCATCGTCACTGCCTCATCGATCGCGCCCGACTGGCGCAACACGTTCGCGAGCGGCGCGAGGTACCGCCGCGGCTGCGCCGCATAGCGGCGCCGCAACTCGTCGATCCGGGCAGTAGCGGCCATGAGGAACGGAGAACGCCTTCGCGCGAAGCGCGCGACGGCCGGAGCGTGACGCGGCGAGAAATAACGCGGCAAGATACCGCGGCGTGAACAAACGCGTCAACGCGCGACCCGCCTGGCGGCGAGCGCCGAAGTCTCGCGTTCCCTTGCCTTTAGCGCGCGGCGATCCGTAGGTTCCAGGCCGGACACCACCCGTTCCGGCGCGCCACGGTCCCTTCCTGCCGTCGGCGCGCCGTACGCGTCGTGCCCAACAATCCGCCGGCGTGGTCCGCCCTACTTCCCCCGCGAGGAATCCCGACCCGTGTTGCAACAGATGCGAAGCAGCGGCAAGTACTTCGTCGTCATCATGGCCGCCGCCTTCGTCGCCGTGTTCCTCTTCGGCCAAACCTCCGGACTCCTCGGCCGGGAGGCCCGCCTCACGCCGAACACTGCGGTCGCGAAGGTGAACGGCGACGAGGTGCTCGCCACGGAGTACATCCGCGCGGCGGACGGACGCGCGCAGCAGGAAAGCCAGCGGCTCGGGCGTCCGCTCACGCTTGACGAGCGGCGCGAACTCGACCAGGGGACGTTCGATCAGATCGTCGGGGATCGGCTGGTCGGGCAGGAGATCGCGCGCCGCCACATCGGCGTCACCGACGACGAGATCCGCGCGGCCGCGCAGACGCAGCCGCCACCCGAGCTGCGCGACAGCCCCGAACTGCAGACCAACGGCCAGTTCGACCCCGAGAAGTACCGCCGCTTCCTGAGCAGTCCGTCGACCCGGAACAGCGGGTTGCTGCAGCAACTCGAGGCATACTACCGCAACGCGCTCCCGCGCGAGAAGCTGTTCGACCAGGTCGCGAGCGGCGTCTACCCGTCCGACGCGCGGCTCTGGCAGCTCTACCAGGACGAGCACGACTCGGCGCAGGTGTCGTACGTCGTGTTTCGCCCCGACCTCGTGCCGGACAACGCGGTGTCCGTGAGCGACGCGGACGTCCAGGCGTACTACGACGCGCACCGGAAGACGTTCGAACGCCCGGGCCGGGCGGTTGTCGCCCTCTTGACGCTGCCGCGGACGATCACCCCGGCCGACAGCGCCGCGGCGCGTGATCGCGCCGTCCGCATCCGCGCCGAGATCGTCGGCGGCGCGAAGTTCGAGGACGTCGCGAAGCGCGAGAGCGCCGACTCCGGTTCGGCGGCGCAGGGCGGCGCACTCGGCCGCGGCGGACGCGGCCGCTTCGTCCCGGAGTTCGAACGGGCGGCGTACGCGCTCCGGCCGGGAGAGGTTTCTGAGCCGGTCGCGACCCAGTTCGGTTATCACATCATTCGCGTCGACGAACGGAAAGGCGACACGCTCTCGCTGCGACACGTCCTCGTCCCGATCGCGCAGAGCGACTCGAGCGCGGCGCGCGTCGATCGGCAGGCCGACGCGCTCGCGGCGGCGGCCGCGTCGAGCGACGATCCGCGCAAGTTCGACGCTGCCGCGCGCCGGTTCGGCTTGACTCCGAGTCGGGTATTGGTGTTCGAGAACCAGCCGCTCACGATCGCGGGACGTACCGTGCCGAGCGTGAGTGCGTGGGCCTTCGGCGGCGTCCGCACGGGAGAGACGAGCGAGCTGTTCGACGCACCGGCCGCGTATTACCTGGCGCGGTTGGACTCGCTCACGCCGGGGGGTCCGCAACCGCTCGCGGAGGTCCGCGGCGAGATCCGCCAGCGTCTCGTGACGGAGAAAAAGCTGCAGGCGCTGGTCCCGCGCGCGCGCCAGCTGGAGCAGGCCGCGGCGGGCTCGTCGCTCGAGCAGGCCGCCGCCGCGCAGCAGCTCCCGGTGCAGCACGCGGGCCCGTTCACGCGCGGCATGCTCGTCCCGGGGCTCGGGCAGTACACCGAGGCAGTGGGCGCCGCGTTCGGCGTGCCCCAGGGCTCACTCACCGCGCCCGTGGTCTCGCGCGACGGCGTCTACGTGCTCCGCGTCGACCGGCGCGTGGCGGCCGACAAGGGCGCGTGGCAGGCGCAGAAGGCCGCGCAGCGCGCGCAGGTCGCGCAGGCACTCCGGCAGGCGCGCGTCCGCGAGTTCCTCTCCGACCTCCGGGCGACGGCGAAGATCGACGACCGCCGCGCCGAGGTGCAGGCCGCCCAACGGCGTCAGGCGACGAGCTAGCCGAACCGGCGCCGCGTCAGTCGAGCAACCGCTTCGGCTGACGCGCGCGCTCTTCCTCGTCGGTCAGGGGCGGCGCATACCCGTACTGCGGCGGCGGCGGCGGCGGCGCGTGGGGCGCGTCCGCGGGCGGCGTGCCGTAGGGCGGCGGCGCGGCAGGCGGCAGGTTGAGGTCCGAGCGGATCGGGTCGATCACCGCGCGCTGGGCCTCCTCCATCTGACGCCGGAACTGGTTGATGTAACGCCCGACCGTCCCCGCCAGCTCCGGAATCTTCTGCGGCCCGAACAGGACGAGGATCAGCACGAGAATAATGAGGATCTCGCCGAGCCCCAAGTTGCCTAACATGTTCCTCCGCCGGTGATCAGGCCCCGCCGGCCCGCGGCCACGCCGCGGTCAGAACAACGACCGCGCGATCAGGTACGCGAGCAGCACGCCGACGAGGCTCAGCAGCGAGACGTCGAGCGCGACGGGCCCGACGGCGAAGCGCAAGATAACGAGGTCGATCGGTAGCGGGCCCACGGACGGCGTCACCCCGGTCGTCAAAAACTGCTTCACCGCGCCCGGGGGCATGAAGCCCCGGGCGACCTGGGTGAGCAGTCCGCCGACGATGAAGCCCGTGGCGAGAACGATTACGTAGAAACGCGGCGGCCGGGACGATGTGCGCGGCGACATGGACGGGTGACGCGGGCTAACGGCGCCGGGCGCTCAAGAGCGCCGGTCCTGCGCGTACGCGATCGCGTCGCGGAGCGCGGTGCGCGCCGGCGTGTCGGGTAACCTCGATAGCGCGTCGTCCGCTTCCGCGGCGAGGTGCTCGACGCGCCGGCGCGCGTATTCGAGGCCGCCGTAGGACGCGACGAGGGCGACGACCTCGGCGACGAGTGCGTCGTCCGGGTCGGCGGACGCGAACAGCTCGTCCACGCGCCGACGCTCCGCGCGACTCAACGTGGGCAGTACCGCGATGAGCGGAAGCGTCACCTTGTGCTCGCGCAGGTCCAGCCCGCTCGGCTTCCCCGTGACCTCCTGCACCTCGGTGTAATCGAGCACGTCGTCGATGACCTGGAACAACATGCCCAGACGCTCGCCGTAACGCGAAAGCGGCGCGCGGAACGTGGCCGCGCCGCACAGCGCGCCGAGCTCGCATGCCGCGCGAAACAGCGACGCCGTCTTCGCGCGGATGAGTTGGTCGTAGTCGGTCTCGCTGAATGCGAGTGCATCGGCGAGCGCCAACTGACGGAGCTCGCCCACCGTCATGCGCGTCGATGCCTCGGCGAACACCTGCGCCACGTCCCAGTCGCCGAGCCGCACGAGTTCGGCGAGCGAACGCGCGTACAGCAAGTCGCCCGTCAGTACCGCCGTCTGGTGACTGAAGAGCGCGTTGATTGTCGGCATCCCGCGACGCATGACCGAATGGTCGACGGCGTCGTCGTGGACGAGGCTCGCGAGGTGCAGGACTTCGAGCGCCGCCGCGACCGAGACAGCCCGCGCTTCGGGCCGGCCGCCGGTCGCGCTCGCCAATAAGAGCAACGTCGGGCGGAAGAGTTTTCCGCGCATCGCCGCCAGGTGGGCCGTCACCTCGGCGGCGAACATGTCGTCGCTCGCGAGAATGCGGCCGAGCTCGTCGACGACGCGGTCGAGGGACATGCGGACGGGGGCCTGCACGTCCTGCAACGTCACGACCGGGGCGCGCGACGGGCGGCTCGGCGTGGTCGCACTCGGCGTCATGGGCTCGCGGACGCGCGGGGCGGCGGCAGCGCCGCGAGCTGGCGGGCCGCGTCGCGGAACGTGTAATCGGCGGCGAGCACCCGCGCGTACCACGTGCGCGCGTCGTCCGTACGCCGGACCGCACGAGCCGCTTCGGCGAGGACGTAATGCACGCCGACGAGGGTCTCGCTCGCAGTGCCGGACGCGAGCGCGGCCGACGCCGCGACCTCGAGCGTTACGAGCGCCAACTCCGGACGGCCGAGGTCTAAGAAGCACTGCGCCAACGCCTCGCGCTCGCGCAGTCCGCTGCCGGGCGCACCGAGCGCGCGTTGAAACTCGCGCACGGCGTCGCTGAGCAGCCCCATCTCGCGGAACGCGACGCCCAGGTCGTAATGACTCTCGCGGTCCCCCACGTCGACCGACCGCGCGATCCCGGCCGTGAACGCGTGCAGCGCGGCGTCGAAGTCCGCCTGTTCGTCGCCGCTCTCGCGCGGCGCGGGCGTGACGAGGCGAGTCGACGACGGCACCTCGGTCGCACGCAGCCATTCGCCGAGGTCGGTCGGTTCGTCGTCGGCACGCATCGACGTTGCGAGCTCTGCGGCCGGCATCACGGGCCGTTGGACAACCGCATGGTCGGGCGCCGGCAGGACAAACGTGGGCACCTCGAACGCGGTGTCGTCGACGGCCGGCAGCTCGAAGGTCGGGATGTCGAGGTGGGCGAGGTCGACGGCGGGATCGGCGAGGTCGACGGTCGAGACCTCGAATGACGGGCTGTCGAGCACCTCGGTGCTCGTGAAGCGGAGTTCGGCGCCGGCCGGCTCGGGCGCGACCAGGTCGAATTCGGAGATCGGCGCGGGAATCGATCCGCCGAGCGCGGACACGCGCAGCGGGGACGGGTCGCCCGGCAACGCAGTCGTCCAGCGCACGATCGCGGGCGCGGTATCCGCCGCGATCGGGGCAAACCGCGGCCCGCGCACCTCGAACTCGATCAGCTCCGACAGGGGAAGGGCGGCACTTGCCGGCGTCGCGCGCGCGTCGACCTCAGTTGCCACGCGATCGTCCGCCGCAGGCCCGAGCACGTCGTCGAACACACGAACCAGGGCGCCCGCGTCGTCCGGACCGGCGGCGCGGGCGGTCAGCAACTCGCGCACCGCGATCACGTCGTCGTGCGCGGTGCCGAGCGCCGCCAGTTCGGTCAGCGTTCGGCGGACCTCCTCGTCGCGTCGGGCGCGCTGCATCTGCGCGGCGTAGTCGGCCAGGTGTTGCCGCGCTTCGGCCCGGAACCCCTTCCGGCCGTACAGCACGCCGAGCGTGTGATGGGCGGCGAGGTGCCCCGGCGCGTGGCGCAGCACCTTCACGGCGAGCGCGACGGCGTTGTTGAGGAATCCGCCCGCCGCGTACAGATCGATCGCCCGCTCGAAGTAGGTGACCGCCCGCGGTACGTCGCCGGCCCGCAACGCGAGGTCGCCCGCACGGTTATAAAGGGTGACGTCGACCTCCTCGTCCGAACCCGTACCGCCGTCGAGCAGGCGGGCGTACTGCGCCAGCGCCTTGTCGTACTGCCGGTCGTGTTCGTGCTGGGCCGCAGTCTTCTTGATCTTCGCGAGAGCGGACATCACCGGGTGCGGAGCTCCGAGGGAGGAGGGGCACCGCGGCGTCGGGGGCGGGCGCCGCGAATACTACCCCTCGCAGAAATCACGGACAAGCGAGTCGCCCCGGGACTCCGCCCGCCACCGACGTCGCGCGGCACGGGATGAGCGCCGACAGCGCGGCCGTCGTTCCCGCGCGGCCTCACACGCCCGTCCTCGGGAGGACGCGCTGCGTGGGAAAACGTCAGCGCGCCGTGCTGTGGCCGGGTCACCACGTGGGGCGCGCCGCACGATCAGCGCCGCGATCCGCGCGCCCGTCACACTGGGCGCGCCGTCGTTCCCATGACGTCCGCGATCCGCGACAGCCGAAGGGGCGCCTGCGCCTCGCCGCGACACGCGTAGTAGCACGCGTTGCACGCGATCGGCTCGTAACCGCGGTACGTCGACCAGTGCCCGTCTGCCGGGAAGTCCGGACAGCGGCGGACGTGGCCCGTCGGGTTGATATGGATGGTGTCGCGGCCGGACCGGCACGGTTCGGTCATCTCACCGCGCACGTACCGCGGCAGCTGTTCGAGATAATGATCGGAGTTGGTGATCACGCCGCGGCGCCGCCGTTTGAACGCCAACAACTCGACGGCGAGTGCGTCCACCGCTTCGTAGCGGTCGTGCGGGACGAGATGCGCGCGGTTTCCGTTCTTCGCGTCGGTGTAGACGCTCAGGTTGACCCCACACCCGAGCGCCTCGGCCGTCCGAACGATCGGTAGAATCTCGCCGAGGTTGTCGTCCTTGATGACGGTGTTGAAGCGGACGTTGTCGATCCCGGCGGCGCGCAACGCGGGCACGGTGCTAAGGATCTTCGCCGAGAGCCCAGGAATTCCACGTGCGCGGTCGTGCCGCTCGTCGAGGTAGTCGAGCGAGATGTTGAACTGGTGGACGCCGGCGTTCCAGAGCGAGCGCGCGCGTTCGACGGTGAGCAGGCCGCCGTGCGTGATGAGGGTGACGTACTTGAGGCGGACGGCCGCACTCACGCCGGCGACGAGCGACTCGAGATCGCGGCGGAGCAGCGGCTCGCCGCCGGTCCAGGTCACGAGCATCGGGTTGAACGCGCGCGCGGCGTCGACGAAACTCGCGAGTTCGTGCGCGCGGGCGTCGGCCGGCGTCTTCCAGTAGTCGCAGAAGCCGCACCGCGCGTTGCACCGCTCCGTGACCTCGAAGTGGACGAGGACGGGGCGGCGGCGGGCCTTGAGATACGCGTACTTCGCGAGGAAGAGCGGAACGTGGTGCGGCTTGAAGCGGGCCGAAAGCATGCGGCGCAGTGTAGTCGAGGCGTCGTCCCGACGCGCCGCCCTATGTCAGGGTTGCGCCGAGCGCACCGTCTGCCGGTTGTAGTCGAACTTGAGGTCCGGCTCCGCCTTGAGCGCGATCGCGAACGAGAACGCGAAGTTGCCGTTGGGCGATTGCGTGAAGTTGAAGTTCGCGCGCCAGTCGTGTAGCTCGCGCTGCAGCTGCACGCTGTTGCTCGCGAACTGCTTGCGGTACACGTCGTAGATCGTGTTCCACCCCGCGCCCCACTTCTGGGTGATGTGGAACGCCGAGTTCACGCTCAGCGACTGTTGCGGCGGGGTGATGTAGATCGCCGACCCGCGGACCGACGAGGTGAGCTGCGTCGTGTTGCCGAGGCCGGTGGTCTGCGCCTGCGCGATGCACAGCGACTGCAAGAACTCCTGGCCCGCGGCGAAGCCCGAGCATTGTGTGTACGGGTTCGCGATCGTCGTCCCACCGCGGATGTCCGGGCGCTGCCGCGACTCGGTGTACGTGACGCCGAGCGTGAACTGTTGTGGAACGATGGCGTTCCGCGCGTCGTACCCGCGGCTCCCGGCGACCCGCGACGCGGCCGCCTGGCGCGCGAACTCCGGGTCGCCGCCCGCGACGTCCCCCGGCGCCGTTTGCGTCGGGGACGGCGTCGGGGTCGTGTTGCGGCCGTTCTTGATGCCGAACAGCCGCGAGAGGACGCCGAACAGTCCGCTGTTGCGGTCGAGCTGGAAGGTGACGCTCGTGCCTGTGCGGTACGGTTTGAATCGCGCGGTGTCGCTCGTCGGGTCGCCGAGGTAGAGCGAGTAGTCGGACCGCAGGCTGAAGCCGGGGAGCAGATCGGACGTCGCCGAGTAGCTGAACGTCGGATCGACGAACCCGCGCCCGGTGCTGTCCTTGCGCACGAAGTCGTAGCTGAGCGACGAAAAGTTCAGCGAGACCACCTTGAGGACGCGACGCTCGTCGTTCGTCGAGCCGCCACCGGTCGAGAGGATCGGCGCGTTCGGGACCTGCGGGCCCGGGAAGGCGGCGAGTCGCGTCGTGCTGTCGGGCGGCAGCGGCGACGTCGGCGATGCGCCCGCCGAGCGGCCCGTCGTCGCAAATCCCGCGGCGGTGTCGCCGGCGGCGGGCTTGGCGGGGCGCGCGCGCAGCTTGGCTTCGAGGTTGGTCGAGAAGCCGAGCGTGATGCGGTTCTGCTTCAGCGCGCCGAGGTACCCCTGGCGCGTCGCGCCGGTCGCGCGCAGGTACTCGTCGCTCACCGTCGCCTTCGGCGAGAACGAGTACGTGAGGGTCGGGTTGATCGAGTTCCGGAACCGCTCGACCGCGCCGAACCCGTGGATGAACGCGTAGAGGGTTGGCGCCGCGGTCAGGCCGTAGGTCAGCCGCTTGGCCGCCGTGACGTACTTGCCGCCGCTGTACTGCGACCGGAACAGGAGCCCGCCCTGGTCGACGTTCACCAGGTTCACGTTCGGCGACAAATTCCACGTGCCCTGAAACAGCGAGGGCAGCGAGATGCTCGGCGAGACGTCGAACGACGACGTGAAGGTCTGGTTGAAGACGCGGTACTGGCGCGTCGTCGAGTCGTTGATGTTCGCGAACACCGGGAGTCGCTGCGGGGCGTTCGTGACGTTCTCGGTGAAGTTGACGGGCAGGCCGATCGAGAAGCCGAACACCTTGATCGGCGTGCCGAACGCGAGCGTCGTCTGCCGCGTCGAGGCGTTGACGCGCGTGCTGTCGACGTTGCCTGCGGCGTTGAGGTGATACAGGTAGCTGAACTGGGTAGCCTGCGTGAGCCGGAACGACTGCGAGTTCGTCAGCGAGAGCGTCGGAGTCCAGTCGAGCCACGGGGTGACGCTGATCGTGCGCGAGTTGAGCGTGAGCTGCGGGAAGTCGAGCGTCCGGTCGGGGCGCCCGGCGTACTCGGTCGCCGCCCCGCTGAGCGACGCGGACACGGGGCCGTACCGGTCCGTGTACGCCGCGTTCGAGCGGATCGTCCCGAGCACCTGGTTCGGGTCGAACGTGTTGATCCGCTGAACGGTGGTATTCTGCGAATAATTGATGTTCGCGCGCAGGCTCCGGTCCTGCGTGAACTGCTGCGCGTGGTCGAACGAGACGTCGAGGCTGCGGAGCCCGCTCGTCAGCGAGGTGCGCTTGACCGCGAGGTCGCCGCTGAGCTGGCGGTCGATCGAGCGGTACCGCGTCTCGACGGTGGTGGTGAACTCGCCGTACCCGTAGTAGCCGCCGGGGCGCGCGCCGCTGCGGTAGTCGATCCACGCGCTCGCGTCGGCGTAGTCGCCGAGGTTCGTGTAGTACCCGAAGTGCCGCACCGAGCGCTGGTAGGTCGGGCTGTTGCGGAGCAACTCGGCGGGGCCGAAGACGGGGCGGAGCAAGCCGCTCCGGCGGCCGGGGCGCGTGTCCTGGTACACGAACGGCAGCCAGAGCACCGGCACGTCGCCGATGTAGAGCGTCGCGGGCCGGATTACGAGCAGCCGCTTGCTGACCATCTTCACGTCGTGTGCGACGAAGTGGTAGTGCGGCACCTCCTCGTTGCAGCTCGTGACCGAGGCGTCGTGCGCGTAGAACACGCGCTGTCCCTCGGCGCCCTTCGGCACGTTAGGCGTCGTGAGGCTGTCGGCGGCGGCGAACGCCGCGCGGCCGCCCTGGACGTACCACGTCTCGCCCTGCGTGGCCGACGTGCTGAACCCGCGGACGACGCCGCGGCGCTCGGCGAGGTTGTACCGCACCGCGTCGCGCACGACGACGTCGGACCCCTGCGACGGGTCGCGCAGGACGACGCTGTCCTTCGCGCCCCCGGCGACGCTCGCGGTCACGACCTGCAGCGAGTCGTCGTAGCGGATCGTCGGCCCGACGAGGATGGCCGAATCGCGCTGTACCGCGCTCGGCTTCCCGCGCAGGGTCAGGACCCGGTCGCGCGCGCCGAACTTGACCGTATCGCCCTGGTAGCGCACGACGTCGTAGTTGCGCCGGGCGCGGAGCGCCTGCATCAGCGAGTCTTCGGGCGCGAAGACGAAGAGCGCCGAGTCGCGCCGCGTGCTGTCGCGGCGCGCGCGCGCGGTGGTGTCCCGGGCGGTGGTGTCGCGACGGGTCGTCTCACGCCGGACCGTATCGCGCGGCGTCGTGTCGCGTTGCGTCGTGTTGCGGACGGTCGTGTCGGCGCGCGTGGGGCGGGGCGCCGTCGTGTCGCGCGGCGCCGGCCGTGGCGCGGCCGGTACCTGCGCGGCGGTCGCGCTCGGAAGCGCGGCGCAGGCGAGCAGGACCGCGACGACGACGCCGGTACCCGGCTCCACGAGGAGCGCGCGCGCGCCGCCGCGCTCTGACAAATCACCGCGACGCGTGACGTTCACGTCTCGTCCTGATCGAGTCGAACCGGGCCCGCGCTGGCGGCCGTCGTGCCCGCCGTGACGAGCGAGCGGGGCGCACCGACCGAGGCTGGGCCGTCGGGACTCGCCTCGGGGCTGAACACCGCAGGCGCGGCATACCCCGGCGCGAGCGCCTCGGCCCGCGCCGCCGCGGCGGCGCGCCGCTCGCGGCGCCGAAACACGACGATCGAGAGGAGAATGCTGACCTCGTAAAGCAGGTACAACGGCACCGAGAGCGCGAAGAGCGACGTCGGATCGGCGCCGGGGGTCACGAACGCCGCCCCGATCACGCAGAGGACGAGCGCGTGGCGCCGGAACTTCTTGAGCGTCGCCGGCGTGACCAGTCCGAGCGCCGTGAGCGCGAGGATCAGGATCGGGAGCTCGAAGACGACGCCGAACGCGAGGGCGAGGTTGATCGCGAACCCGAAGTACTCGCTCGCCGTCAGCATCGGGTCGAGCGACGCCGTTTGAAAGTTGAGCAAAAAGCCGAGCGTGAACGGCAGGACCGCAAAGAAGGCGAGCGAGACGCCCGCCGCGAACAGCGCCGCGGCGCCGACCATGACCGGCACGACGACCCGCTTCTCGTGACGGTGCAGCGCGGGCGAGATGAACGCCCACACCTGATACGCGATGATTGGCGACGCGATCAGCACGCCGAGGACGAGCGCGGCGTTCAGGACGATCGTGAACGGGTCGCCCGGGTGCGTATAGACGAGCTTGTGCCCGTGCAGGTACGGCAGCACGGGACGCTCGAGCATGCGGATGATGTCGACCTTCGAGACCACCGCGAACGCGACGAGGAAGCCGGCCCCGAGGGCGCCGAGTGACCAGACGAGACGCCACCGCAGCTCCTCCAGGTGTTCGAGGAACGGCATCTCGCCGGCGGTCGTGCGGCGTGGGGCCGGCGCGGTCACGGACCTCTCCGGGGTGTCATGGCGCGGATCGCGTCGCGGGCGAGCGTCGCCTCGTCCGCGTGCGGATAGCGGCGCAGCAGTTCGTCGTAGATCGCCCTCGCGTCCGCGCGCCGCCCGGCGTCCTGCCGCGCGCGCGCGCGCTTGTACAACGCCGTGGCGGCGCGCGGAGACTCCGGGTATCGCGTCACGACCGCGTTGTACACCGAGTCAGCGGCCCCAGTGTTCCGTTCGCCCGCGTACGACTCGGCGAGCGCGTACTCGGCGTCCGGTGCGAGCTCCGAATCCGGGTAGCGGCGGAGCAGGTCCGTGAGCGCGACGCGGGCCGTGCCGTAACTCCCCCGACGCAGTTGTTGCGTCGCGACGCGATACAGCTCCGCGGCCCCGGGCGCCAGTCGCGCGGGCGGCGGGCTGTCGGACGCGACCGCGACCGAACGCGCCGGCGGCGGAGGCGTGGCGGGCGCCGGGGACGGCGCGACCGCGTCGGTGCGCGCGTCGAGAGACGCACGCAGGTCCTGAAGCCGTCGCTGACTCTGGCCCGTGAGTTCCTGCACCTGAATCAGCTGCTCGCGCACGGCGCGCAACTGCTCGCGCGCGTCACCCTCGAAATGCGAGGCGCGCTGCCCCGCCCCGGCCACGGTGTCCGCGAGGGCGCGGATCGCGGCTTCGAGTGCGCTCAGCCTCGCGTCGACCGACGCGGCGCGGGCGGAATCGGCGCGGAGCGCCTCGCGCCGCGCGTTCGCGAGGTCGAGCTGCAGCGCCAGCACGTCGTTGTGCGTCGCGAGGCATCCGCTGCCCGCGCCCGCGACCAGCGCCGCCGCCGCGACCCGGACGAGCCGGCGTCCGGCGCCGCGCCGCGTCACGGAGCGCTGCCTAACGTTTCGCCGCCCCGCACGACGGCGAACTCGGCGCGGCGGTTCCGGCCCCAGCACGACTCGTCCTCGGCCTCGCAGGTCGGGCGCTCCTTGCCGAAGCTCACGACGTCGATGCGGTCGGCGTCGACGCCGCGCTCCGCGAAATACCGCTTCACGGCGGCGGCGCGGCGTCCGCCCAACGCGAGGTTGTACTCGTCGGCGCCGCGGTCGTCGGTGTGCCCGGCGACGCGCACGCGGAGCGCCGGATACCGCGCGAGGATGGCGAGCTTCGCCTCGAGCGCGGCGCGCGTGTCGTCGCGCAGCTCCGACTGGTCGTAGTCGAAGTAGACGGGGACGACGAGCACCGCGCGCGCCGAGGTGACGGCGCTGTCGCGCGCGCCCCGGCCGGCGCGCGCCGCGCGTTGCGCGTCGGCGAGCGCGGCGGAATCGCGGAGCGCGCGGGCGCGCTGGGCGGCGTCCAGCGAGTCGCGGGTCCGCGCGCGCGCGATGCTGTCGAGGCGAGCCTGGTCGTTGGCGCCGGCGGTCGGCGTCGGCGCGCCCGCGGGCCGCGCGCGGCGGCAGGCGGACGCCGCCGCAAGAGTCAGGGCGAGCAGCAGCGGCGCGACGCGCGGCCGCGCGTGAAACGTGGTCATGCGGGCGGTTGGGGGCGGGCGCGTCGCCACGGACGAAGCCGCGCCGGCGCGGTGGTCAGCGCAGCGGCGGCGACCACGCCGGCATTCGCGGCGCGCGCCCGGCGACGAGCGTGCGTGCGCGACCGGTCTCGGCGTCGAGGACGACGAGACGCGCCGCGCCGCGGGTGGCGGTGGCAACAAGGTGGCGTGAGTCGGGCGCCCACGACGGGTCCTCGGTGCGTTCCGGCGTGGACAGGCAGCGGGCCGTCCGCCCACGCACCTCGATCGTGCAGAGCTGGAACCGGCCGCCCACGAGCGACTGGAACGCCACGAGTCGGCCGTCGGGCGACCAGCTCGGGTTGGAGCGGTAATTGCGCGACGAGAACTCGAAGTCCGTGAGGAGCTCCGCGTTCGTGCCGTCGGCGTCGGCAATATACACCTCGGGGTGACCCGAGCGGCCGGAGGTGAAGACGACGCGACGCCCGTCGGGCGCGAACGCCGGCGAGACGTTATCCGTCCCACGCCCGACGGTCATCCGGCGCGGCGTACCGCCGTCCATCGGAACGGCGTACAGGTCCGTTCCGTCCTCCTCGCCGTGCGCGTACGCGACGGTCTGCCCGTCGGGCGACACCGCGGGTGTGAGGTTGAGGACTCCCCCGGCCGCGATCGTCCGCGCCGGACCGGGGAGCCCGCCGTCGTACGTCCGGATCACGATCCGCTGCGCGCCGTCGGCGTCGAGTGTGCTGTAGACCACGCCGCGGACGTCGGGGAGCCACGCGGGCGACAACGCCCCGGCGCCGGTGAGTGCGCGGACATTCTCGCCGTCGCTGTCGGCGCTCCAGATCCGTCCGTCGCGGACGAAGAGGACGCGCGTCGCCGAGATGCCGCGGACGCCGGTCGCCCAACGTTCGGCTTCGTCCGCGGCCGCGTGAACCGTTAGGCGCCACGCGGGGCCCGGCGCGGTCGCCGGGAGCGTGACGTCACGCGTGGCGGTGGTCCGACGCGCGCTCACGTCGTAGAGCGCCAGGTGGAGCGTGTTGCCAGTCACCGTCGCGCGCACGACGCCCGCCGCGCCGGCGCGGGCGGCCGCGCTGTAATCGACGTTGCCGCCGGCGACGACCGCGTCTGCCGCGATCGCGTCGCCGACGGTCACACGGTCGCCGAAGTCGAGATCGCGGCGCAGGATTGCGGTCACCGAATCCCCGAACGGTCCGGGAACGGGCGGCACGAGCAGCGTCGGGCGCGTGCGCGTGTCGTACGCGAGTCGCACGCTGACGCCGGCGCGCGTCGTGTCCTGCGCGGCGAGACGCACCGCGCCCGGCAGCGTACAGACGGTCAGCGCGACGAGCGCGCGGCTCAGCGAACGCGGCACGACCGCAGCAACGTTGGTTCTCACGGTGTGGCGCGTGGGTCGAAGCTGAACGTCACCGGCAACGCCGGGGCGTGGAACCTGTCGGGAAGCGGGCCGAACGCGCGCGCGGCGCCCGCCGCTTCGACGGCCCCCTGCGCCTCGAGGTCGAACGCGTAGCTACCGGAGCCGCGCACGACGCGCAATCCCGTCACCGCGCCGTCGCGGCCGACGACGAACGCGAGATCGGCATGCAGGCCCGCGCTCGCCTGCGTCGGCTCGAACCGCAGGCGGACCTGCCGGACGAGATTGTCGAGGTATCCCGGGTATGGGAATTCGAGCCCGACGACGCGCACGTCGGCGACGTCGTGCCCTCTCGCGGCGGTCGTCCCGGTCGCGCCCTTGACCGCGGCGGTCGCCTTGGACGGCGCGTGTTGCGAGGCCGGCTGACCGGGACGACGGGAATCGGCCGAAGCGCGCGTCGGGGCCGCGGACGCGTTCGGGGGAGCTGCGTTCGACGTCGACGCGGTACGCGTGGGATGCTTGGACGCCACTGGCTCCGGCGACGTCGGGTGACTCGCGACGGCGCTCGTAACACTGCGCTTGGCTGCCGGCGCGTCGGCCGCGTGTGATGGGGGCACTGGCCGGCGTGGCGTCGTCGCGGTGTTGGCCGCGGCGAGCACCGAGCGCTTGGGCGCGCTGCTCGGTATGATCGGACTCGGCGGCGACGCGTGATGCGTCGCAACGGCCGGTGCCGTCGGACGCGGCGTCGCGCGCAACGGCGCACGCACGGGCGGTGCGATCAACGCGTGAGGTCCGCCGTCCGACGTCGCCACGTGCGGGGGTACTGCTCGCGGCACCGGCAGCACACGAGGCGCGGACATGGCCGGCGCCGGCGGCGCCGCGTCCGACGTCGGGGCTGGGCTCGGCGATACGCGCGTGCCGACGTCGGGCGCGGCGGTCGTCGGCTGAACCGACGATCCCGCGGGGGCGGCGACTAACGTGACGCGGTACACCGGCGGCGCGGTCGGGCGCGACCGGTCGCGCGCGACGAGCAGGATCGCGACGATCGCGAGTGCGTGGGCGGCGACGGACGCGGAGATGCCGCGGCCGATCGGGCTAGCGCGACCGGCGCGCCGTGCGCGGGCGGCAGCGGCGACCGACGCGTGCGACGGCGGCGCGACCGCCCCGCTCACGAGCCCGGGTCGGTCGTCGCGACCAGTCCGACGTTCTCGAGGCCTGCCGCGCGCAGTCCCGCGAGGACGCGCACGACGGCACCGTATGACACGCCGCTGTCGGCGCGTAGGAACACGCCGCCCTGGCGCGCGTCGGCGCGTGCCGCGAGGGTTGGCGCGAGGCGGTCGGGGGCGACCGGGGCGTCGTCGACGTAACTGCGGCCGTCGCGCGCGAGCGTCACGGTCACGCCGGAGCGTGTCGTGAGCGGTCGCGCGGCGGCGCGTGGCAGTGCGACGTCGACCCCGCCCTGCATCATGGGCGCCGTGAGCATGAAGATGATCATCAGCAGCATCATGACGTCGATGAGGCTGACGACGTTGATGTCTGCGTTGAGCGGCGCCCGCTCGCGCCGTCGTCGCGCTGCCACGTTCGCGAGTACCGGGTGCGCGGCGGGTCAGATGCGCTCTTCGCGCACGAGGAGGGCGACGAGTTCGGACCCGAAGCCGTCGAGTTCGCCGGCGACGCGGTTGAGGCGCGAGGCGAACACGTTGTACGCGAACACCGCCGGGATCGCGACGGCGAGCGCCGCCGCGGTCGCGACGAGCGCTTCGGCCACGCCGGGCGCGACGGCGGCGAGGTTGCCCGAGCCCTGGCGCGCGATGCCGGCGAACGCCGAGATGACGCCGAGTACGGTGCCGAAGAGGCCGATGAGCGGGCTCACCGAACCGATCGTCGCGAGCCAGCCCACGAAGCGGCCGAGCCGGTCGCGGCCGAGGTCGGCTTCGGCGTCGAGGACGAGTCGGAGCGCCTCGACCTGAGACTGGCTGAGGCGCGGCGCGCGCTCCGCCGTGCCGCCCAGGGCCGGGCGAGTTTCGGCGAGGAAGCGGCGGGCGCGGCCGAACACGTCGGTGAACGGCGTCGGCGTCGCGCGCGACGCCGCGTCTTCCGCACCGGCGAGCGACGACGCGGCTTCGACCGAGCGCACGAAGGCGCGCCCGGCCGCCTCGACGCGGCGGAACTCGACCGTCTTCGCGAACATCACGCCCCAACTGAGCAGGGACAGTACGAGCAGGAGGACCAGCACCGCGCGCGTGGCCGGCGAGCCGGCCAGCACGAGGTCGACGACACTGCCGGACATGCGCGCGTCGTTAGGCAGCCGCCGTTGCGGGGGCGGCGCGCCGGGCCGCAAAGAACTCGAACGTCTCGCGGAGTCCGTCGTGCAGTGCGACCTGCGGGGTCCAGCCGAGGACGTCGCGCGCCTTGTCGATGACGAGCGCGCTGCGCTGGATCTCGCCCGCGCGGGCCGGCGCGTGTTCGACCGGGGTCTCGCTGCCGGCGGCGGCCTTGAGCTGTTGCGCGAGGTCGTTGACCGACGTTTCGATGCCCGTCCCGATGTTGAACGCGCGCGCGTCGAGCGGTCCGACCGGCGGGAGCGCGATCGTCGCGGCGCGCCAGTTCGCGCGCGCGACGTCCTTGACGAACACGTAGTCTCGCGTCTGCGAGCCGTCGCCGAACGTCGTCATCGCGCGGCCGTCGAGGATGCGGTCGCAGAAGATCGCGACGACGCCGGCCTCGCCGTGCGGGTCCTGCCGCGGGCCGTAGACGTTCGCGTAGCGGAGTGCGACGCAGTCGAGTCCGTGCTGGCGGGCGTAGTAGCCCATGTACAGCTCGACGCTGAGCTTCGCGATGCCGTACGGCGATTCAGGATCCTTGGCGTACGTCTCGACGTTGGGCGGCGTGACGAAGTCGCCGTAGAGCGCGCCGCCCGTGCTCGCGAAGACGACTCGCGGGGCCCGTCCCGTGTTCGCCTTCGCGTCGCGGACGCCCTCGAGCACGTTCAGCGAGCCGAGGACGTTTTGCGTCGCGTCGAACACCGGATCGGTGACGCTCTTGCGGACGTCGATCTGTGCGGCGAGGTGGAAGACGACGTCGAAGTTGCCGTCCCGGACGAGTGCGCGCGCGGCCGCGTCGGTCACGCTCGCCTCGTGGAGGGTCGCCGCGGACGGGACGTTCTCGCGGCGTCCCGTGGCGAAGTTGTCCAGCACGGTGACCTCGCAGCCATTCGAGAGGCAGAGGTCGGCGACGTGGGAACCGATGAAGCCGGCTCCGCCGGTGACGAGCGCGCGTGTGGCCATCGCAGCGGTAAGCGGTACGGATCGCCGCGGCCCGGGCGGATCCCGGGCGCGGGCGAGCCGGCAAATCTACAAAGATCAGAAGGGCAGGTCGTCGTCGTCGTCCGCGAGGGCGCCGGGGAAGTCTTCGAAGTCCTCGTTGCCGCCCGCGTTGTTGGCGCCGGCCGGCTGCTTGGCACGGGCGGGCGGCGCCGCGCTGCGGCGCTGCCCGCCTCCACCACCGCCGTTCGATCCGTACGACGCGCCTACATCCATCTCCGCGTCCATCCCGTCGCGCTTGCCGCCGAGGAGGATCAGTTCGCGGACGTTGATCTCGGTCGAGTACTTGGTCTGGCCGTCCTTGTCCTGCCACTGGCGGTACTCGATGCGGCCTTCGAGGTACAGCTTGTCGCCCTTTTTCACGTACTTCTCGACTATGTCGGCGAGCTGCGAGCCCTTGCTGTTCCAGACGACGCAGCGGTGCCACTCGGTTTTCTCCTGCTTGCCGCCGTTCTGGTCGTTCCAGGTCCGGCTAGTCGCGAGGGAAAATTGCGCGACGCGACCGCCGCCGGGGGTCGACCGGATTTCCGGGTCGCTACCGAGGTTGCCGATCAGGGTGACTTTGTTCAGGCTCCGACTCATACGTCCTCCGTCCGAAAGGGTCCAGTCCAGGTGTCGTGCGGCGACCCGGGATCCGGCGGCCGCAGTCGCGCGACCACGCCGGGCAGCTTAGCACGGGTCGGATATTCCGCCCGCATCGAATCTACGCAGGGTGGGCTGATTCTACGCCGGTGTAGCGACGGTCGTCGGACGACCGAGGACGAGTGCGTCTTCGATCGGGCGCTGGTAGTACTTGCGCCGACGGCCGAGCTCGGTGAAGCCGCGCGATGCGTAGAGGCGCCGGGCGACGACGTTCGACTCACGCACCTCGAGGTACGTCATCGCCGCGTTCCGGCGGATCACCTCCGCGAGCGCCGCGTCGAGGAGTGTCGCGCCGACCCCGCGGCCTCGTGCGGTCGGCGCGACCGCGAGATTGGCGATTTCCGATTCGTCGGCGGCGAACCACGCGGCCACATACCCGAGGAGTGGATCGGGCCCGCCCGGGTCGAGCTGCCGCGCGACGAGGAAGAGGACGGCCGGGTTTGCAACGAGTTGCGCGAACGCGGTCCGGCTCCACGGGTCGGAGAACGCGACCTGTTCGAGTGCCGCGACCTCGTCGATGTCGCGGGCGCTCGCCGCGCGTACGACCACGTTGCGGGGAGACGTCAACCGCGCACCCCGCTCACCCGCGTCACCGCGTCGCGTCCACGAGGGCCCCGTGCTCGGCTTCCCATCGGACCTGCGCTTCCGCGAGCCGGCCGTACGCGGGCTCCCACGAGGCGAGGTCGACCGGGGCAGGCGGGAGCGCCGCGACGCCCGTCGCGATCGGCGTCGCTGTGGGATCGGCGTCGATCTCGAGCAGACCGCGCGCCCGTTGTAACGCGACGAGTGCTCCGACCCCCTCTGACGCGCGAGTGCCCAGATAGTCGTACCGCGCGACAGGCCAGCCGCCGTGCGGCGCGCCGTCGTTGACGACGCCGGGCTCGGGGAGGAGCTCCACACGAGCGACGTACCGCTCGCCCCGCAGCGCGTCGAGGGTGACGAGCCACGCGCCCGGCCCCGGTGCCCGCACCGCCGCGGCCCAGGCGAGCGACGGCGCGGCGAGTAGCGGACACCACGCGGCGTGCGCGAGTCCTTTCGCGATCGCCGCCGAGATGCGCAAACTCGTGAACCCGCCCGGGCCAGCCCCGCAGGCGACGCCCGCGAGATCACGCGGCGCGAGGTCGTGCGCGCTCAGCAAGTCCGCAACGGCAGGCATGAGCCGATCGTCGTCGGAGCTGCCGGCCGAGTGCCCGGACGGCGCCGTCCGCATCGCGACCACGCGCGCGTCGACCACGACGCCGCCGAGGACAAGCGCGACCGACCCCACCCCGGGCGCCGCGTCGAGCGCGACCAGCGCGCCGGCGTGTCGCGCCGCCTTCGTCATCCGGCGAGCAGGATGCGGCGGTCGGGGTCGTCCGGCACGTGCTCGAGGTCGATCGGCACGGTCCCGGACGGGAGGCGTGCCCCGGCGCGCCCCGGCCATTCGATCAACCCGAGCCGGTCCGACGCGACGAGTTCGTCCCAGGCCAGCGTGTCGAGTTCGTCGGGCCCGCGGAGCCGGTACAAGTCGGCGTGCCACACGCCCCCGCGCGGCGAGTCGTACTCGTGCACGAGGGCGAACGTCGGACTCGTGACCGGCTCGACGACGCCGTAGCCCCGGCAGATCGCCTGGACCAGCGTCGTCTTGCCCGCGCCGAGCTCGCCGCCTAACGCGACGACGAGCGGGGCGGTGGCCGCACGGCCGAACGCCTCGCCCCAGGCGACGAGTTCGTCGCGCGTGAGCGCGATGCGCGACCGCGCGGCCGCGGGGGGCACGCGCACGTGCTCCACCGGCTCAGCGCTCCGCGCGGAGTTTCGCGAGCCCGCTCGCCGCGGCCTTCTGGCTGCCCCGCCGCGCCGTTCCCTTTGCACCGCCGGCGGCACCGCCCGCGGAGGTCGGCCCTGCTGCGCCCGCGCCGGTCGGAGACGTCGTGTTCCCCGCGGCGGCGAGCTGCGCGCTGAAGCGCGTGCGGACCTCGAACAGTTGGTCGCGCACGCGCGCCGCCTGCTCGAAGTCGAGCGCCTTGGCCGCCTCCTTCATCTCCGCTTCGAGTCGCGCGACGAGGGCGACCGGGTCGGACGTGTCGTACGGCGCGGCGACGCCGTACGCGGGCGCGTTCGCTTCCGCGACTTTGGCCGGCTTGCGATCCCGACCGCGCCCACGCCCCCCCGACTCGGCCGGCGTCGCCTCGCGCTCCTCGCGCGCGTCGGCCACCCGCGTGACGAAGCGAACGTGCTCGACGCTCTTCTCGACGCCGCGCGGCGTGACGCCGTTCGCGACGTTGTGCTGCGTCTGGATCTCGCGGCGGCGCGCCGTCTCGTCCATGCACCGCTGCATCGAGCCGGTGATCCGGTCGGCGTAGAAGATCGCGCGCCCGTTCACGTTGCGCGCCGCGCGGCCGACGGTCTGGATCAGCGAGCGGTCGGAGCGGAGGAATCCCTCCTGGTCCGCGTCGAGGATCGCGACGAGCGACACCTCGGGCATGTCGAGCCCCTCGCGCAGCAGGTTGATGCCGACGAGCACGTCGAACTCGCCGAGCCGGAGGCCGCGCACGATCTCGACGCGCTCGATCGCCTCGATGTCCGAGTGCATGTACTTCACGCGCACGCCGACCTGTTGCAGGTAGTCGGTGAGGTCTTCGGACATGCGCTTCGTGAGCGTCGTGACGAGCACGCGCTCGCCCTTGCGCTCGCGGACGCGGATCTCCTGGAGCAGGTCGTCGACCTGCCCGCGCACGGGGCGGACTTCGATCTCCGGGTCGATCAGCCCGGTCGGGCGGATGACCTGCTCGACGACGGCGCCCTCCGACAGCTGCAGTTCGAGCTCGCCCGGCGTCGCGCTCACCGCGACCATCTCCGGGGTGAGCGCGAGAAATTCGTCGAAGACGAGCGGGCGGTTGTCGAGCGCGCTCGGCAGGCGGAAGCCGTAATCGACGAGCGTCAGTTTGCGCGCGCGGTCGCCGTTGTACATGCCGCGGATCTGCGGCAGCGTGACGTGGCTCTCGTCGACGACGACGAGGAAGTCGTCGGGGAAGTAGTCGAACAGGCACGCCGGACGCTCGCCCGCAGTCCGCCCGGCGAGATGCCGCGAGTAGTTCTCGATGCCGGCGCACGTGCCGATCTCGAGCATCATCTCGATGTCGAAGTTCGTGCGGCTCTCGAGCCGCTGCGCCTCGAGCAGCTTGTTCTCCGCACGGAGTACCGCCAGCCGCTCGGCCAGCTCCGCGCGGATCGCGCCGACCGCGCGCTCGAGCGAGGGGCGGCTCGTGATGAAGTGCTTCGCCGGGTAGATCGCCGCGCGCTCGAGCGTCGCGATCGTTTCGCCCGTAAGCGGGTTGATCTTCGACAGGCGTTCGACCTCGTCGCCCCACAGCTCGACGCGAACGCCCTGCTCCTCGTACGCGGGGAGGATCTCGACCGTGTCGCCGCGCACGCGGAACGTGCCCCGCTCGAAGGCGACGTCGTTGCGCTGGTACTGGATGCCGACCAGCTGCCGCAGCACGTCGTCGCGCGAGACGCGCTGCCCGCGCTCGAGCTGCACCATGCGCTTGCGGTACTCGACCGGGTCGCCGAGGCCGTAGATCGCGCTCACCGTCGAGACGATGACGACGTCGTCGCGCTCCATGAGCGACGACGTGGCGCGGAGCCGCAGCCGGTCGATATCCTCGTTGATCGACGCGTCTTTTTCGATGTACGTGTCGCTCGACGGAACGTACGCCTCGGGCTGGTAATAGTCGTAATACGAGATGAAGTACTCGACCGCGTTGTGCGGGAAGAAGCTCTTCAGCTCCCCGTACAGCTGCGCCGCGAGCGTCTTGTTGTGCGACAGCACGAGCGCCGGCTTGCCATGGCGCGCGATGACGTTCGCCATCGTCATCGTCTTGCCCGACCCCGTGACGCCGAGCAGGGTCTGGAAGCGGTCGCCGCGGCCGAGGCCGGCGGTGAGTTCTTCGATGGCGCGCGGCTGGTCGCCGGCCGGCGCAAAGGGGGCTTGCAGGTCGAAGCGGGCGCGCTCGGGCATACCCGGAATCTAACCGGTTTTCGGCCTGTCTTTGGGGCTGCTCGCCTGCCTCGCGCTGCTCGCCTGCGTCGCGCTACCCGCCTCAGCGCAGCCGTGGGTACTCGTCGGGCTGGTTCGGCGCCGGCGGGGCGAAGCGCCGTGTGCGGGACGTGTCGACCACGGCGGGCGCGTCGCCCCGCCGCTCGGGCGGCAGCCGCCGCAGCGCCGACCGGAGGCCGACGACGAACGCGACCGTGCCGACCGCGGCGACGCCGAGCGCGACGAGGGCGCGCCTCCCGTTCGCGGCGTCACTCATCGGCGACGTCCATCCGTTCGCGGCGCGACACGTCGTGGATCCCTTTGATCCGCCGCGCCGCGCGCATGATCTTCTGCAGGTGGTCGAGGTTCTCGACTTCGACGACGATCGAACCCGTCGCGCGCCCGTCGGACGTGTGGAGCTCCATGTGGCGGATGTCGGTCCCCGTGGCCGTCACCGCCGACGCGACGTCTGCGTACAGGCCACGGCGATCGAACCCTTCCATCGTCAGCCGTACCGTGAACCGCTCGCCGGCCATCTGCTGCCAGTCGATCTCGAGGCGGCGCTCGGGCTCGTGTACGACGGTGAGCAGGTTCGGGCAGTCGGCCCGGTGAATGCTCACGCCACGCCCTTTCGTCACGTAACCGACGACGGGGTCGCCCGGCACCGGCTGACAACACTGGGCGTAGCGGACCATGAGGCCGTCCGCGCCCTGGATGCGCACGCCCTTGCCGGTCCCGCGCACCCGGTCGACGAGGCGTTCGAGCGTGCCGGCCGGCTTGGCCTCCGGCGCCTGCTCGAGCTCCGGGTAGAGCGCGCGCAGCACCTGGAGCACCGGCACATCGCCCTGCCCGAGCGAGGCGATCACGTGGGCGGCGTCGGTCAGCTTGAACTGCTTCGCGATCGCGGCGAGCTGGCCGTCGTCCGGCTTCGGCAGCTTGCGGCGGCGCACCTCCCGGTCGAGGATCTCGCGCCCGACGATCGCGGCCGTCTTCTGCTCCTCCTGCTTGAGCCAGCCACGGATTTTGTGGCGCGCGCGGCTCGTCCGCACGTGCGCCAGCCAGTCCCGGCTCGGCTTCGCGACCGGGGCCGTGAGGATCTCGACCGTCTCGGAGTTCTTCAGATGCCGGGCGAGCGGCGTGATACGCCCGTTCACCTTCGCACCCGCGCAGTGCAGCCCGACCTCGGTGTGCACCGCGAAGGCGAAGTCGATCGGCGTCGCGCCCTTGGGGAGCTGGATGACGTCGCCGGTCGGCGTGAAGACGAAAATTTCGTCCTGGTACAGGTCGAGCTTCAGGAACTCGAGGAACTCCTTCGGGTCCTCCGCATCGAGCTGCAGCTCCAGCACTTGGCGGAACCACGCGAGCTGCCGGTCGAGGTCGTCGCGCGCGCCGCTCTCCTTGTACAGCCAGTGGGCCGCGATCCCGTAGTCCGCCGTGCGGTGCATCTCGCGCGTGCGGATCTGGACCTCGAACAGCTGCCGCCCCGGCCCGAACACCGTCGTGTGCAGCGACTGGTAGCCGTTCGACTTCGGCTGCGCGATGTAGTCCTTGATGCGCTCCTGCAGCGGCGTCCACCACTCGTGGATGACGCCTAACGCGTGGTAGCACTCGGGCACCGACGTGACGAGCACGCGGATCGCGAGCAGGTCGTAGATGTCCTCGTACGGCTTGTCGCGCTTCGCCATCTTCTTGTGGATCGACCAGAGGTGCTTCGGCCGTCCCGTGACCTCGACGACGTCGATCCCCGCCGCGCGGAGCTGCCGCTCCAGCGGCTCGCGCAGCTGTGCGATGAGCGCCTCGCGCTCGCCCCGCTTGGTCGCGACGAGCCGGGCGAGCGCCTTGTACTCCTCGGGCTCGAGGTGCTTGAAGGCGAGGTCCTCCAATTCCCACCGGAGTCGCGCCATGCCGAACCGGTGCGCGAGCGGCGCGTACAGGTCGCGCGTCTCCTGCGCGATGCGCCTCCGCTTTTCCGGCGGCACGTAGTCCAGCGTGCGCATGTTGTGCAGCCGGTCGGCGAGCTTGATGAGGATCACGCGCGCGTCCTTTGCGACCGAGAGCAGCAGCTTGCGGTAGTTCTCGACCTGGCGCTCCTCCTTCGAGTGCATCGGCAGGTTGCCGATCTTCGTCAGCCCGTCGACGATCTGCGCCACCTCGTCGCCGAACTCGCGCTCGATGTCCGCCACCGTCGTCGGCGTGTCCTCGACGACGTCGTGCAGCAGCCCGGCGGCGACGGTCACCGTGTCGAGCTGCAGGTCGGCGAGGATCTTCGCGACCTCGATGCAGTGCGTCACGTACGGCTCGCCCGACGAGCGCGTCTGCCCCTCGTGCGCCCGCTCGCTAAAGCGGTATGCGCGCGACAGCAGCTCCGGGTCGAGGCGCTCCCGCGCCGACTCGGGGATCCCGTCCCACCCGGGGATGACTTCGCTCAGGACCGTCGTGCTCACGTGTCGCCCCTCCAGGCTCGCCTCCGCCCGCCGCGCGCGGGCTCCGATTCCGCTACACCCTGCAAGATACGAAGCGCCAAAAATTCCGCGCCCGCTCCGGAGTCCCGCCCCGTCGGGGGTCAGAGCAGCCCCGATTCGGCGAAGCTCGCGTACCGACCGCGGCCGATGATGATGTGGTCGTGCACCGGGATGTCGAGCAGCCGCCCCGCCGCCACGAGTTGGTCGGTCACCGCCCGGTCGTCCACGCTCGGCGACGGGTCGCCGCTCGGGTGGTTGTGCACCAGGACGAGCGCCGCCGCACGCTCCGCGATCGCCTCGCGAAACACTTCCCGCGGGTGCACGAGCGAGGAGTTGAGGATCCCGCGCGTCACGAGGACGTCGCGCTCGAGGCGGTGCTGCGCGTCGAGGACGGCGACGTGAAACTCCTCGACCGGCAGGTCCTGCAACCTCGGCGCGTAGAGGTCGTAGACGTCGCGCGGCGTACGGATCGGCGCGCCCTCCTCGAGCGCCTCCGCGGCCAGTCGCCGCCCGAGTTCGAGCGCCGCGTGGATCGCGACCGCGCGCGCGGGGCCCACCCCGCGGACCGCCGTGAGTGCGGCGACCGGCTGCCCCGCGAGCCGCCGGAGTGACCCTTCGTAGCGACCGAGCACGGACTGCGCGACCTGCAGCGCCGACCCGCCCCCCGTCCCCGAGCCGACGACCACGGCGAGCAACTCGGCGGCACTCAGCGCGTGCGGTCCGTGCGTCCGGAGTCGTTCCCGCGGACGCTCGGTGCGCGGCATCTCGCGGATCCGGGCGGTGAACGCCGCGACCTCGTCGGTGTCATCACGCCGCACGACGCCCGAGGGCGCCGCCGAGCCCCGTGGTGAGTCCGGTCGGACGGTGCCGCGACGATGGCGGCGGGCCGACGGCGCGGGCGAAGGCAGCAGGGCGGGCGTCATGACCGGAGCGCGGAGGCGAGTTCGGGGGCGCCGCGGCGCGGACGCGCACGAGCGACGACGTCGCGATCCTACACGCGCCCGGCGCGCGGCGCAGCGACGATTCGTTGCCGACTGGTGCGTTTCGTTGCGAGCGCACGCCTAACACGCGGCCGACCCGCGCACAGCCCGGCGCCTCCGCCGAGGGCCGGGCCGTGCGCGCGCCGCGCTCGCGCCGCGCTCGCGCGCGCTCAGCTTGTCGGATCGGGGCGGCTAACCGGGCGCACGCCCGGCGGCTCGCTCGGTCCCGTGTCGACGCGATCGCCGGCGGGCACCGTCCCCGCTTCCAGCTCGCCCTCGCCGTCGTACGTCGCGTCGAGCACCAGGCCGTGTCCGTCCGCGCCGTTCCCATTCCCGCCGTCAAGCGCGTGCGCCGGGATGTCTTCGAGGATCCCGAACGCGTTGTAGCGCTTCGTCGGCGCTTGCGGCGGCTGCTGCGGGGGGAAGTCGTTGTACCCGCCGCCGAATCCGCCGCCGAGGTCCTCCGGCGCGTCGAATGACAGCTGCGCCTTGAGGAAGCGGTCGGTGAACGTGTCCGCGACGTCGTGCATGAGGTCGACGAACATCGTGTACGCCTCCTGCTTGTACTCGACCAGCGGGTCCTTCTGCCCCCACGACCGGTAGTGGATCGCCGCGCGCAGCTGGTCGAGGTCGTGCAGGTGGTCCTTCCACTTCTCGTCGAGCACGTTGAGCATGACGAGCGCGAGCAGCCGCTCGCTGAACCCGGCACCCGCATCGTCCTTGATCTCGTCGAGTTCGGTCTGCTTCCGGTCGAACGCCGCGAGGCCGGCCGCCTTCGCGGACTCCTGCGCCTCCGCGACCGAGGCCGGGCGGTCGGGCTCCGAGCCGTCCTCGCGCGCCTCGAACTCGGGTACGGCGACGAGGTAGTGCATGAGCAGCTCCTGGCGGAGCAGCGCCGGGTCCCACGACTCCGGGTTCTCCGGGTCGAACTCGCCGAGCGCGGTCTCGACGCGCCGAGCGAGGGCGCGCTCGACCATCTTGCGCGACTCGCCCTTGAGCTCCTCGCCGCCTTCGAGCGCGAACGAGCGCAGCGAGTAGACGACCTCGCGCTGCTGGTTCATCACGTCGTCGTACTCGAGCAGGCGCTTGCGGCTCTGGAAGTTCTGCAGCTCGACGCGCTTCTGCGCGCCCTCGATCGAGCGCGTGATCATCGGGTGCGTGAGCACCTCGCCTTCCTGCGCGCCTAACCGGTCCATCAGCTTCGCGATGCGCTCGGACCCGAAGAGGCGCATGAGGTCGTCCTCGAGCGAGAGGAAGAACTGCGACGCGCCCGGGTCGCCCTGGCGGCCGGCGCGGCCGCGCAGCTGGCGGTCGATGCGCCGGCTCTCGTGTCGCTCGGAGCCGATGATGTGGAGGCCGCCGACCTCGGTGACCGGCACGTCGTTGCCGTCGAGGTCCTTCACCACGCTCGGCCGCGGCTCGGTGACGCCGGCGCCGAGTTTGATGTCGGTGCCGCGTCCGGCCATGTTCGTCGCGATCGTGATCGCGCCCGGCTGGCCGGCCTGCGCGACGATCTCCGCCTCGCGCTCGTTTTGCTTCGCGTTGAGCACCTCGTGCTTCAGCCCCGCCTGGCGGAAGAGGCGCGACAGCGTCTCCGACGCTTCGACGCTCGTCGTGCCGACGAGCACTGGGAGCTCGATGTCGTGCAGCCGGCGCGTCTCTTCGACGATCGCGACGTACTTCTCGCGGCGCGTCTTGAAGATGTAGTCCTGCCGGTCGTCGCGGACGACGTCGCGGTTGGTCGGGATGACCGCGACGCCGAGCTTGTAAATCTCGTGGAACTCGTTCTCCTCCGTCTCCGCGGTGCCGGTCATGCCGGCGAGCTTGTCGTAGAGACGGAAGTAGTTCTGGATCGTGATCGTCGCGAGCGTCTGGGTCTCGCCCTTGACCTGCACGCGCTCCTTGGCCTCGACCGCCTGGTGGAGGCCTTCGCTCCAGCGGCGCCCCGGCATGGTGCGGCCCGTGAATTCGTCGACGATGAGCACCTGCCCGTCGGTGACGACGTAGTTCACGTCCTTTTCGTAGAGCGCGTACGCGCGCAGCAGCTGGTGCACGACGTGGAGTGTCTCGCTCTTGCGCGCGTACTCCATCTCGACCGCGCGGCGCGCCTCGAGCTTCTCGGTCGGCTCCATCTCGGGGTCGTGCTCGATCCGGTGCACCTCGAGCGAGATGTCCGGGAGCACGAACTCGTCGTGGTGGTCGGGCGAGAGCGCGTCGACGCCGCGGTCGGTCAGGTGCACCGTGTGCCCGCGCTCGTCGAGCACGTAGAGCAGGTCGTCCTCGAGGTCGCGGTACTGCTGTTTGCCCGCGGGCAGCTTGCGGTCGGCGATGTGGTCGAGCTCCATCTTCTGCACGAGCTGCTGCACGCCCGACTCCTGCATCACCTTCATCAGGCGCTTGTTCTTTGGCGCGCCTAACCGGGCCTTGTAGAGGACGAGCGCGGCCGTGCCCGTATCCTTGGCGGCGAGCGCGCGCTCGCCCTCGCCGACGAGCACGTTCGCGAGCTCGTTCTGCTTGCGGACGAGCTTCGCCACCTTATCGTTGTGCTCGCCGTAGAGCACGTCGCCGTCGTTCCCGACCGGGCCGGAGATGATGAGCGGCGTCCGCGCCTCGTCGATGAGCACCGAGTCGACCTCGTCGACGATCGCGTACCAGTGCGGGCGCTGCACCTTCTGCTCGAGCGCCGTCACCATGTTGTCGCGCAGGTAGTCGAAGCCGAACTCGTTGTTCGTCCCGTACGTGATGTCGCACTCGTACGCGGCGCGGCGGTCGGGCGTCCCCGGCTCGGTGTCGTCGATGCAGCCGACGGTGAGGCCGAGGTAGGTGAAGAGGTGCGCCATCCACTGCGAGTCGCGGCGCGCCAGGTACGGGTTGACCGTGACGAGGTGCGCGCCGCGCCCGGCGAGCGCGTTCAGGTAGAGCGGCAGCGTCGCGACGAGGGTCTTGCCCTCGCCGGTCGCCATTTCGGCGATCTTGCCGTCGTGGAGCTGGAAGCCGCCGATGAGCTGCACGTCGTAGTGCACCATGTCCCACGCGAACTCACGCCCCGTCACGCGCACCGTCGTGCCGCAGAGGCGCCGCGCGGCCTCGCGCACGGTCGCGAAGGCCTCGGGCAGGATCTCGTCGAGCACCTCGCCGATCGCGTCGTGCAGCTCGCGCTCGGCGCCCCCGCGGCCGTCCGGGCCCGAGAGCTCGTTGTCGATCGTCTCGCGCTCGGCGGCGTCGGCGGTCGCGTGCTTGGCCGCCCTCAGCTCGGCGACGCGGGCTTCGAGCTCCGCCGTGCGCTCGGCGAGCAGGCCGCGGAACCGGGCCGTCTGTCCGCGCAGCTCCTCGTCGGAGACACCCTGCAGCCGCTCGTATTCGCGGTTGATTTCGTCGACGATCGGCTGGACACGGCGGCGCTCCCGGTCGTGCCGGGTGCCGAAGACGCGGTTGACGAGTGACTTGAGCATCGGGTCTCCTAACGGAACGCTGCGGGCGCAGCGCCTGCGAAACGATCTTACTGGTACAGCCGACCGTCGCGGATGATCGCCGCGACGGCGTCGGGAACGAAGCCGCGAACGGAGCGGCCCGCCGCGACCCGGGCGCGCACTTCGGTGGACGAGACGTCGACGCGGCGCGTCGGCAACAGCCGAGGTACACCGCCCGGGAAGTCCGGCGGGACCGCGCGCTCGTCGTCGCCGCGGACGAGCACGACGAGCGCGGCGAGCGCCCGCACGCGCAGCGGATCCCGCCACCGGTCGAACGTGCGGAGCACGTCGGTTCCGACGAGCAGGAAGCGCCGCGCGGCGGGCCAGCGCCCCGCGAGGGTGTCGAGCGTGTCGACCGTGTATGATAACCCGCCACGCTCGATTTCGAGCGCGTCGACGGCGAAGCGCGGATCGTCCCCGACGAGTGCGCGGAGCATCGCGACGCGCGCCGCGTCGGGCGCCGGCCCCCGGCCCACGTGCTTCAGCGGCTGGGTCGCGGCCGGAACGAAGAGCAGACGGTCGAGTCCGAGCACCTCGACCGCGTCGGACGCGGCCAGCAGGTGTCCGACGTGCGGTGGATCGAAGCTGCCGCCGAAGATCCCGACCCGGGACGGATGGGGGTGGCGCCCCGCTTCAGGGACGCCCGGCGCCACCCGCGCTCGCCGACGGCTGGTCGGCCGCCTGCGGCACCGGCGAGGCCGGGCGGGCGGGCGTCGGGGCGGTCGGCGCGGGCGGCGTGACGCCGGTCGTCGCGGCCGTCGTCGGCGTCGGCGCGGCGGCCGTCCCACACGCCCGCTGTACCTCGGCATCGCGCGCGTACGCCCGCCGCATCTCGGTGCATGTTTCGGCGATCTCTTCCTTATAGTTGATCGCCTTGTACGACTGCACCATCCGGAGATACGCGCCGCGCGCCGCTGGCGTGCCGGGGTAGAGCCGCACGACATCCTTGAAGTAGATCAGCGCGGGATCGTACGCCTTGCGCCGGAGATAGTGCATCCCGGTCTCGAGGTCCTTCGCCGCGAACATCTGGTTCACGTTCGCGACCTCGCGTGTCGCGTCGGGAACACGCCGCGAGTCCGGGTAGAGCTGCAGAAGCTGGCGGAACGTGGCGAGCGCGGTCTGGCCATACTGCGGGTCGAGCGAGGGCTTGTTCCAGAGCTGCTCGTACTCGCGTCCTTCCTCGTAGAGCGCCTCGGGCGCGAGCGAGTCGTCGGGGAACGCGTCCTGGATGCGCGCGTACGCCTGCGCGGCGAGCAGGTGTTCGTCCTTGCGCGCGTGCGCCTGGCCCTGCGCGAAGTAGACGCGGGGCAGCAGCGTGTCACGCGCTGGCAGCTGCGACGCCAGGCGGTCGAACCCGGCGAGCGCGTCGTCCCACTTCCGGCGCTGCATGCGTTGCGCCGACACGCGGTACAGATCGACCGGGTTCGTGTACTTCGTCGCGTCGAACGTGGACGCGCACGCGGTCCCGACGAGCGCGGGGACGATCATCGCGACGGCCGCGCGCAAACGCGCGCGCGTGCGGCGACGGTCGGGGAACGATCGCACCACGGTCGGCGCGGGCGGTGCCGAATTTGGCGTCATGGGCGAGCTATACCCGCCGGGGCGCGGCAGGGTTCGCGCGCAAACAATTACCGTCACGCCGCTCGCTGGTTGCCGTGACGCGACCCGGCGTCCGATCCGAGCCCGCGTCCGTCGGTTGCCGCGAGCGGCACCACGCGCGCGTGCCCGAGCTCGCTCGCGCCCGCCGCCCGCCAGCGCGCGATCGCGTTGCGCGTGTCGACGATGAGCCCGGCGTGGTCGACGACGAGCGACCAGTCGAGCGCGGTATGATCGGTGACGATCACGACCGCGTCCGCCCGGCCTAGTTCGTCGGCCGTGAGCGCGACGCTTTCGCGCACCTCGCCGTCCTCCCGGTACCGTGCCACGTGCGGGTCGTGGTAGACGACCGCGGCGCCGCGCTGCTCGAGGAGGCGGATCACGTCGAGCGCCGGGCTCTCGCGCATGTCGTCGATGTCCTTCTTGTACGCGACGCCGAGCACGAGCACGCGGCTGCCGTTCACCGGCTTGCGGTCGTCGTTGAGCGCGCGGGCGACCTTCTCGACGACGAAGTCCGGCATCGACGAATTGATCTCGCTCGCCAGGTCGATGAAGCGCGTCTTGTAGTTCAGCGTCCGCATCTTCCACGCGAGGTAGTGCGGGTCGAGCGGGATGCAGTGCCCGCCGATCCCGGGCCCGGGCGTGAACTTCATGAACCCGAACGGCTTCGTCGCCGCCGCGTCGATCACCTCCCAGACGTCGACGCCCAGCTTGTCGCAGATGATCGCGATCTCGTTGACGAGCCCGATGTTCACCGCCCGGAAGGTGTTCTCCAGCAACTTGACGAGCTCGGCCGACTCGGGCGACGTGACCGGGACGACGTGGTCGATGCACGACTCGTAGAGCGCGGTCGCGACCTCGACGCACGCCGCCGTCACCCCGCCGAGCACCTTGGGCGTGTTCTTCGTGTGCCAGATCGGGTTGCCCGGGTCGACGCGCTCGGGGCTGAACGCGAGGAACACGTCCGTGCCGACGGTCAGCCCGGCCGCCTCCATCCGCGGCTGCAGCAGCTCGCGCGTCGTGCCCGGGTACGTCGTGCTCTCGAGCACGACGACCGTTCCCGGGCGGACCTGCCGCTGGATCGCGTCGGCGGCCGCGATCACGTACGCCATGTCCGGGTCGCGCGTCTTCGACAGCGGCGTCGGCACGGCGATCGAGATCGCGTCGCAGTCCCCCAGCCGGGTTTCATCCGTGGTCGCGACGAATCGCCCCGCGCGGACCTGCTCGGCCACGGCGAGCGCTTCGACGTCCTGGATGTGCGAGCCGCCCGAATTCAGCAGGTCGACCACGCGCGGACTCACGTCGTAGCCGATGACCGCGAATCCGGCGCGCGCGAACTCCATCGCGAGAGGCAGCCCGACGTAGCCGAGTCCGACGACGCCGATCGTGGCGCTGCGGTCGGCGATCCTGGCGAGCAGTTCTTGTTTCATGTCGACTCGGCGACGCACGCGTCGCGGGAGGAGTGCGGAGGAGGGATGACGTGCGTCGGGCGTGCGGCGCGGCAGGCGCTCCGCGTCAGCGCCCGTAGAACGAGCGGACGCCCGCGACGACTTCGTCGAGCTGCGTGCGCGTCAACTCGGGGTACACGGGGAGCGAAAGCACCTCCCGCGCCGCGCGCTCGGACTCCGGGCACTGCCCTTCCTGATACCCCAGGTAGGCGAAACACGGCTGGAGATGGAGCGGAAGCGGGTAATAAATCGAGGTGCCGACGCCACACCGCTTGAGGTGCGCCTGCAACGCGTCGCGGCGCTCGACGCGCAGCGTGTACTGGTTGTAGATCGATTCGTTCGCCGGGTCGATCGTCGGCGTGCGCACGTCCTCGAGGTCGGCGAACGCCGCGTCGTAGTACGCCGCGTTCTCGCGACGGCGCGCGCTCCACGCGGCGAGGTGCGGCAGCTTGGCGCGCAGCACCGCGGCCTGCAACGCGTCGAGGCGGCTGTTGTAGCCGACTTCCTCGTGGTAGTACGTCTTGCGCGAGCCGTGCGTGCGCAGCCTGAACAGCCGCTCGGCGAGCGCGGCGTTCTGCGTCACGATCATCCCGCCGTCGCCGTACCCGCCGAGGTTCTTGGACGGGAAGAAGCTGAAGGTGCCGATCGTCGCGCACTCGCCGGCCATGCGCCACTCGCCGTCGACGCTGCGGCGCGCGCCGATCGACTGCGCCGCGTCCTCGATCACGGGCACCCCCGGAACGGCGGCCTGCACGCGCTCGATCGGCGCCATCTGCCCGAACAGGTCGACCGGGACGACGGCCTTCACCTCCGCCGTGAGCGCCGCGGCGACCGCGTCCGGGTCGATGTTGAACGTGTCGGCGTCGATGTCGACGAACACCGGCGTCGCGGCGACGTTGTGGATCGTCCCCGCGGTCGCGAAGAACGTGAACGGCGTCGTGACGACGCGGTCGCCGCGCCCGACGTCGAGCGCGCGGAGCGCGAGTAGCAGCGCGTCCGTGCCGTTGGCACAGCCGATCGCATGTGCGGTGTGCGACAGCGCCGCGACTTCGGCCTCGAGCTGCACGACCGGTTCGCCGAGGATGAACGCCTGGTCGTCGACGACGCGCATGAGCGCCGCGACTACGTCGTCGCGGATCGTCGCGTGCTGCGCGCGAAGGTCGAGAAGGGGGACTGCCATGCGGGGCTGGGAGCGGGGCCGGGCGCGTCCGCCGCGCCGGAACCGCAGAAAGCTGCCGTCCGCCCGGAGGCAAGTCAACGGAACGCGCGACGCGCGCCGGGCCGCGTCAGGCCACGCGTAGCGGAATCGGCACCTCGCGCCCGGTGCGCGCGCTTTCGTAGATCCCGAGGATCAGTTCGAGCGACTTGCGCCCGGCGCGGCCGTCGGTCTCCGCCGGCGCCTCGCCGCGGAGGACCGCGAGCACGTTGCGGTAATACGCTTCGTGGCCAAAACCGTACACGGTCGGCGGGTTCGTCGCGGTCGCGTCGACGAGCTTGTCGTCGTCGTCGTAGTCGGCGAACTGCCAGTGCTCGATCTTGTTCACCGCCGTGCCGCCGACCTTGGCCGTGCCGCGCTCGCCCATGAGCGTGACCGACCCCTCGAGGTTCTTGGGGTAGGTCAGCATCGAGACCTCCATCACGCCGAGCGCGCCGTTGCGGAAGCGGAGCACCGCCGCGCCGACGTCCTCGGCCTCGATGCGCCGCGCGAGTGTCGCGGTCTTCGCGACGACGCTCTCGACCGGGCCCATGAGCCACTGCACGAGGTCGACGTAGTGCGACGCCTGGTTCATGAACGCGCCGCCGTCGAACTCCCACGTCCCGCGCCACGGCGCCTGCTCGTAGTACTCCTGCGGACGCGTCCACCGGACGGTGCAGTTGGCGAGGAACAGTCGCCCGAAGCGCCCCTTGTCGACCGCGCGCTTGAGCAGCTGCACGGCCGGGTTGAGCCGGTTCTGCTTGACCACGAACAGGTGCACGCCGGCGTCGTCGCACGCGCGCACGAGCGCGTCCGCCCCCGCGAGCGAGATCGCCATCGGCTTCTCGCTCAGCACGTGGCGGCCGGCGCGAGCGCCGGCGATGCCGTGCGCCGGATGGAGCCCCGACGGCGTGCATACGGCGAGCAGCTCGAACGGCACGTCCACGAGCATCGCGTCGAGGCTCGTGAACCACGGCACGCCCTGCGCCTCGCCCAGCTCGCGGGCGCGCGCTTCGACGACGTCGCACACGGCCACGAGCGTCAGGCCGTCGACGCGGGCGATCGCCTCGACGTGGTTCCGGCTGATCCGGCCGCAGCCGACGAGTCCGACGCGCACGGGCGTGTCGGCCGCGAGCCGCGTCACGCGGGCACCTCGGCAGCGTTCGCCACCGGCCGGAGCACGTCGCCCGCAAGCAGGTACCGTTCGCCACACGCGGGGCAGGTGAGCACCATCTCCGCCCCCGGCGCCGCGACCGGCGCGTCGAGCAGCTCGCCGCACGCGCACGCCCAGCCGCGCTGGCGCGCCGGCACGCCGGCCACGACGGCGTACGCGGGCACGTCGCGCGTGACGACCGCGCCCGCGCCGACGAACGCGTACTCGCCGATCGTGTGGCCGCAGATGACGGTCGCGTTCGCGCCGATCGACGCGCCGCGGCGGACCAGCGTACGCCGGTACTCGTGCTTCCGCGACACGTGGCTGCGCGGGTTGAGCACGTTCGTGAAGACCATCGACGGACCGCAGAAGACGTCCTCTTCCAGCTCGACGCCTTCGTACAGGCTGACATTGTTCTGGATCTTCGCGTTCCGGCCGACGCGCACGCCGGGCATCACGACGACGTTCTGGCCTAACGAGCAGTCCTCGCCGACCTCGGCCCCGGGCATGACGTGGCAGAAGTGCCACACCTTGGACCGCGCGCCGACGCGCGCGCCCGCGTCGACGTAGCTCGACGGGTGTACGAACGCGGTCGGGTGAACCGCGGCGTCGCCCGCGCCGTCGTCGGCCGGCCGACTCACGCCGTCACCTCCGCGCCGAGCCGCTCGTGCCACTCCTGCAGCGAGCGCACGTCCACGGCGTCGGACCGCGCCGCCTGGATCCCCTCGGCCACCGCCGTCGCGGCGGCGAGCGTCGTCGTGTACGCGACGCGGCGTGAGACGGCGGCCTGTCGCAGCGAGAGGTCGTCTTCCTGCGCCGACTTGCCGCGCGGCGTGTTCACCAGCAGCCCGACCGCGCCGTTGACGAGCAGGTCGAGCCCGTTCGGGCGCCCTTCGCTCAACTTGTACACGCGCTCGCTCGGCACGCCGGCGGCGGCGAGCGCGGCGCCCGTGCCCTCGGTCGCGTGGATGTGGAAGCCCATCGCGTGGAAGCTCTGCGCGACGGCCGTCACCGCCGGCTTGTCGCGGTCGTTCACCGAGATGAACACGGCACCGGCGGACGGGAGCCGGTTGTCGGCGGCGAGCTGCGACTTCCAGAACGCCGCGCCGAAGTCTTCCGCGATGCCCATCACCTCGCCGGTGCTCCGCATCTCAGGGCCGAGCACCGGGTCGAACGCGCGGAACTTGTTGAACGGGAACACCGCCTCCTTCACGCTCACGTACGGCGGGACGATCTCGTGCGTGAAGCCGATGTCCGCGAGCCGTTCACCGAGCATGACGCGCGCGGCGAGCGCGGCGAGCGGCACGCCGATCGCCTTGCTCACGAACGGGATCGTCCGGCTCGCGCGCGGGTTGGCTTCGAGCACGTAGACGGTGTTGTCGCGCACCGCGTACTGGACGTTCATCAGCCCGACGACGCCGAGCCGACGCGCGAGCGCGACCGTCTGCTCGCGCAGGCGGTCCAGGACGGCGGCGTCGATCGTCGGCGGCGGCAGCACGCACGCGGAGTCGCCGGAGTGGATCCCCGCCTCTTCGACGTGCTGCATCACCGCGCCGATGACGACGTCGTGCCCGTCCGAGATCGCGTCGACGTCGACCTCGACCGCGTCCTCGAGGAAGCGGTCGATGAGCACGGGCCGGTCCTCGCTCACGCGCACCGCGCGCACGAAGTAGTCGCGCAGCGACGCCTCGTCGTAGACGATCTCCATCGCGCGCCCGCCGAGCACGTATGACGGGCGGACGAGCGCGGGGTACCCGACGCGCGCCGCGACCGCGACCGCCTCCTCCACCCCGGTCGCGGTGCCGTTGGGCGGCTGCGCGAGGTCGAGGTCGCGGGCGAGGGCGTCGAAGCGGCGGCGGTCCTCCGCGACGTCGATCGCGTCGGGGGGCGTGCCGAGGATGCGGACCCCGGCCGACTCGAGCGCGCGCGTCAGCTTCAGGGGCGTCTGCCCGCCGAGCTGCACGATGACGCCGAGCGGCCGCTCGCGGTCGACGATCTCGAGCACGTCCTCGAGCGTCAGCGGCTCGAA
Organism: Gemmatimonadetes bacterium T265; assembly: GCA_019973575.1. Classification (NCBI taxonomy): domain Bacteria; kingdom Pseudomonadati; phylum Gemmatimonadota; species Gemmatimonadetes bacterium T265. The sequence goes on along the minus strand of BPUI01000002.1, from coordinate 984,536 downwards.
GTAGAGCTTGTCGGACGTGTCGAAGTCCGTCGAGACGGTCTCCGGGTTGGAGTTGACCATGATCGTCTCGTACCCCGCGTCGCGCAGCGCGAGCGCGGCCCGCACGCAGCAGTAGTCGAACTCGACCCCCTGCCCGATCCGGTTGGGGCCGGAGCCGAGGATCACGACCGACCGGCGCCCGGAGCGCGGCGCCTCGCCCTCCTCGTCGTAGCAGCCGTACAGGTACGGCGTGGCCGACGGGAACTCGCCCGCGCAGGTGTCGACCATCTTGTAGGACGGGCGGACGCCCGCGGCGTGGCGCGTGTCGCGGACGGCCTGCTCCGTCGTGCCGCCTAACGCCGCGAGCTGGCGGTCGGAGAAGCCGAGCCGCTTCATCCGCCGGAGCGCGGCCGGCGCGCCGCGCTCGCCCGCGTCTAACGCCGCGTACGCGCGCTCGGCCGCGACCACCTCGGCGAGCTGGGCGAGGAACCACGGGTCGATGCCGGTCAGCGCCGCGAGTTCGGCGACGCCGACGCCGGCGAGGAACGCGCGCTTGAGCTGGTAGACGCGCTCCGGCGTGGGCTGCCGCAACGCGGAGCGCAGCGTCGCGGGCGCGTCGTCGGCGAGGCGGTCGTCGGCGAGCGTCTCGCCCACCGTCCAGCCGCTCCGGCCGTTCTCGAGCGCGCGCAGCGCCTTCTGGAACGCCTCCTTGAACGTCCGCCCGATTGCCATGCTCTCGCCGACGCTCTGCATCTGCGTCGTGAGCCGCGGGTCCGCCCCGGGGAACTTCTCGAACGCGAACCGCGGGCACTTCACGATCACGTAGTCGAGCACCGGCTCGAACGACGCGGGCGTCGTGCGCGTGATGTCGTTGGGCACCTCGTCGAGCCGGTACCCCACCGCGAGCTTCGCGCCGATGCGCGCGATCGGGAACCCGGTCGCCTTCGACGCGAGCGCCGACGAGCGCGAGACGCGCGGGTTCATCTCGATCACGACGAGGTCGCCGTTCTCGGGGTTCACGGCGAACTGGATGTTGCACCCGCCCGCGTCGACGCCGATCTCGCGGATGATCGCGACCGCCGCGTCGCGCATCGTCTGGTACTCGCGGTCGGTCAGCGTCATCGCGGGCGCGACCGTGATCGAGTCGCCCGTGTGCACGCCCATCGGATCGAAGTTCTCGATCGAGCAGACGATCACGACGTTGTCGGCCGAGTCGCGCATGACCTCGAGCTCGAATTCCTTCCAGCCGATGAGCGATCGCTCGATGAGCACCTGCGACACCGGCGAGAGGTCGAGCCCGCGCCGGACGATCTGCTCGTACTCGTCGCGGTTGTACGCGATCCCGCCGCCCGAGCCGCCTAACGTGAACGACGGGCGGATGATCGCGGGGAAGCCCGTCCACTCCGCGACCGCGAGCGCCTCGTCCCAGGTGGTCGCGATCTTCCCGGCCGGCGTGCGTAGCCCGATGCGCCGCATGGCGGCGTCGAACTCCTGGCGGTCCTCGGCCATCTTGATCGCACGCGCGTTGGCGCCGATCAGCTCGCAGCTGTACCGTTCCAGGACGCCGTTCTCCGCCAGCGTCATCGCGACGTTCAGCGCGGTCTGGCCGCCCATGGTCGGGAGTACCGCGTCGGGTCGCTCGCGCGCGATGATCCGCTCGACGAAGTCGGGCGTCACCGGCTCGATGTACGTCCGGTCGGCGGTCTCCGGGTCGGTCATGATCGTCGCCGGGTTGGAATTCACCAGGACGACTTCGTAGCCCTCCTCCCGCAGCGCCTTAACCGCCTGCGTTCCGGAATAGTCGAACTCGGCCGCCTGCCCGATGACGATCGGGCCGGAGCCGATGACAAGGATTCGGCGGAGGTCGTTGCGGCGAGGCATGGCGGTCGTGAGCGGGCTGGAATCGCGCGTCCCGCACGGGGCGGAACGGCGCCGCGGGACCATCAGGCCGCCGCGATCAGATCGTCGAGCAGGTCGTCGAGCGTGCGTCGCGGCGCCCACCCGGTGTCGCGGGCGAGCTTCGCCGCACTACCCACGAGTGCGGGCACCTCCGCCGGCCGGACGAGCGCGGGGTCGCTCTCGACAGGCGCAGAGACGCCGCTGCGCGCGAGCACGCGACGCGCGAGGTCGCCGACGGAATGGCCGACCCCGCTCGCCACGTTGTACGCCTCGCCCGGCCGACCGCGCTCGGCGAGCGCAATATAGGCCGCCACGACGTCGTCGACGTGGAGGAAATCGCGTACGGTCGTCTGGTTCCCCATGACCAGCGGCGCGCCCGGCGGCCCTTCACGGAGCGCCCTGGCACGGCCGACGAGCCCGGGGAGAAGGAATCGGAAGTGCTGCCCGGGCCCGCTGTGGTTGAAGCTGCGCGCGGCGACCGTTCGCACCCCGTCACTCCGGAACGCCTGCAGCGCGAGCGTCTCCTGCGCCGCCTTGGTCGCCGCGTACACGGTGTGCGGCCGCAGTTCCGCGGTCTCGGGAAGCGGGAATTCCGCGGGATCGTGACGGCCGTATTGCTCTCCGCTCCCGACGACGACGACGGCGGGGTCGAGCGCCCCCGCCCGGCGCCGTTCGGCGATCGTTCCGACCAGCCGCGCGGCAGCCACCGCGTTCACCTCCGCGGCATACCCGGGGTCGGCGGCGGCGGCCGGGACGAACGACACGCCTGCGAGGTGAAACACGGCGTCGGGCGCTGCGGCGTCCACGGCGTGCCGCAGGTGATCGACGTCGCGCACGTCGCCGGTGATCCATGCCGCGACGGGGTCGCCCGGATTCGGCTCCGCATGTTGCGCGGTGCCCGTCACACGCCAGCCAGCCGCGTCCAGCGCCCTGACGAGCCGCCGGCCGACGAATCCCGCCGCGCCCGTGACGAGCGCCGAGCGCGTCACGCCCGGCGGTACCGCGCGAGGTCGGCTTCGACCATCATCTCGACGAGCTGGTGAAAGCCGACCGTCGGGGCCCAGCCGAGCTTCGCGCGCGCCTTCGACGGATCGGAGACGAGCAGGTCGACCTCGGCCGGACGGAAGAAGCGCTCGTCCTGGCGCACGTACTCGCGGTAGTCGAGTCCGACGACCTTGAAGGCCGCGTCGCAGAAGTCACGCACGCTCCACGTCTCGCCCGTGCCGATGACGTAGTCGTCGGGCGCGTCCTGCTGGAGCATTTGCCACATCGCGTTCACGTAGTCGCCGGCGAAGCCCCAGTCGCGGCGCGCGTCGAGGTTGCCGAGCGGCAGGTCGCGCGCGAGGCCGCAGGCGATGCGCGCGGCGCCGTCCGAGATCTTGCGCGTCACGAACTCGAGCCCCCGGCGTGGGCTCTCGTGATTGAACAGGATGCCGCTGACGGCGTAGAGCCCGAAGCTCTCGCGGTAGTTGACCGTAATCCAGTGACCGTAGACTTTGGCCACGCCGTACGGGCTCCGCGGGTAGAACGGGGTCTCCTCGCGCTGCGGCGTCTCGACCACCTTGCCGAACTGCTCGCTCGAGCTGGCCTGGTAGAAGCGCGCTTCGGGCGCGGCCTTCTTGAGCGCCTCGAGCATGCGCGTGACGCCTAACGCGGTGAACTCGCCGGTGAGCACGGGCTGCGTCCACGACGTCTGCACGAAGCTCTGCGCCGCGAGGTTGTAGACCTCGTCGGGCCGGACGTCGCGCACGGCGTCGGTGAGCGAGTGCTGGTCGAGCAGGTCGGCGCTCACGAGTTCGACGTCGTCGAGGATGTGTCCGATGCGCTCGAAGTACGACGTCGAGCTGCGGCGCACCACGCCTGCGACGCGGTAGCCCTTTCCGAGGAGGAGTTCGGCGAGGTACGAGCCGTCCTGGCCCGTGATCCCGGTGATCAATGCGGTCGGCATGACGGCCAATGTAAACGACGAAGGGGAGCCGTTGGGCTCCCCTTCGTCGGACGGCGCGCGGTGTCGAGTCGCGTCAGACCGCGGCGGCGACCCCGCGCGGGGCGCGCTGCACCTTGCCCGCGTTGAGGCATCCGGTGCAGACCTTTACCTTGACGATCTTGCCCTCGGCCTGCACGCGGACGACCTGCAGGTTGGGCTTCCACACGCGGCGCGTGCGGTTGTTCGCGTGCGACACGTTGTTGCCGTACGCGACGCCCTTGTCACACACGTAGCAGCGGCTGCGGTTGATGGCCATGAATGCGTCTCCGGTCAGCTGACGAACTCGATGCGCGCCATCTCGGCCCCGTCGCCGCGACGGTGCCCCGTCTTGAGGATGCGCGTGTAGCCGCCCGGGCGGGCCACGAACTTCGGGCCCCACTCCCGGAACAGCTTGTCCGCGGCCTCGCGCTTCTGCACGTGACGACCGGCGAGCCGGCGCGCGTGCAGGGTGCCGCGCTTGGCCTTCGTCACGAGCTTCTCGACGAAGGGGCGCAGCTCCTTGGCCTTGGCCTCGGTGGTTTCGATCGCGCCTTGCTCGATGAGCGAGGTCGCGAGGTTGCGGAGCAGCGCGAGGCGCTGCTCGCTCGTGCGGCGGAGCTGCCGTCCGGCCTTCCGGTGACGCATGGTGGGGTCCCCTAGTCCTCGTCGTCTTCTGGCGCGTTCGCGGCGGCGCGGCTCGGTGCGGTCCCCCAGTCGGTGATCCGCACGCCGTCGCCGGTCTCCTCGTAGCGCATGCCAAAGTTGAGCCCCTCGCGCTCGAGGAGGTCGGCGATCTCCTGGAGGGACTTTTTGCCGAAGTTCTTGACCTGCAAGATCTGGCTCTCGTTGAGCCGGACCAGATCCCCGAGCGTGCGGACGCTCGAGTTCTTGAGCGAGTTGACGCTCCGGACCGACAGCTCCAGGTCGTCGATCGGGGTCCGGAGTAGCTCGGCCGTGCGGCGCGCGTCGCCGCCCTCCGGCCCGACGCCGTTGCTGCTCGCGCCGTGCGGGCCGAAGCTCGCGAAATACTGGAAGTGCGTCTGCGCGAGCGCCGCGGCGTAGCTCACCGCCTCTTCGGGGGAGAGCGTGCCGTTGGTCTCGACCGTCAGCGTCAGACGGTCGTAGTCGGTGCGCTGCCCGACGCGCGTCTCGGCGACCGAGAAGTTCGCGCGGCGGACCGGGTTGTAGATCGCGTCGATGCGCACGAGGTCCACCGGCAGGCCGCGGTCGACCGGGTGCTGGTCGCTCTCGACGTAGCCGCGCCCCTTGTTGACGTAGAGCTCGACGTTGAGCTCGCGGTCTTCCTGGAGCGTGAGAATGTGGTGCGACGGGTCGACGACGCGGACGCCGGGCGCCTGCTGGATGTCGGCCGCGGTGACCGGCCCCGATTCGGTCTTGCGAATGCGCAACACCGACGTGTCGACGTCGGCGTCGAGCGCGAGGACGAGCGTCTTCAGGCGGCCGATGATCTGGTGCACGTCCTCGACGACGCCCGGGATCGTCTGGTGCTCGTGGAGCACGCCGTCGATTCGGAAGCCCCACACCGCCGCGCCGCGGAGCGACGAGAGCAGGAGCCGGCGCATCGCGTTGCCGAGCGTGTGGCCGAAGCCGCGCTCGAGCGGCTGCAGCCGGAACTCGGCCACGTTCGGGTTGTCGTCGCGCTTCGTCGACTCGACGAGCTGCGGGCGGACGAGCCCGCGGAGGTCAATCGCTGCCATGGTGTCTCTTTGGTTGGTCTCACTCGACGCTGGCGCCGAGCGACGCCCTGCCCCGCCCTTCACGCGCGGCAGGCTCGTTGGGGAGTGAAGGTCCCGACCTGTGCCTGGTAGAACAGGTGTTACGGTAATGCTGTCATCCTGAGGCGCTGTCATCCTGAGCGCAGCGAAGGATCGCTGTCCGGGCTGACAGTGACCGCGGGGACGGCGCCTCGCGGAACTGCTTGCAGGGACAGCGATCCTTCGGTCGCTGCGCTCCCTCAGGATGACATCCCGGAGCGCAGCCCTGCGACGGTACGGTTTACTTCGAGTACAACTCGACGACGAGCTGCTCCTGCGCGGCGATCGGGATGCTCTGCCGCTGGGGCTTCTCCAGCATCCGCCCCGAGAACGACTCCTTGTCGACGGCGATCCAGCTGAGCGGCGCGCCGCGCGACGCCTGGTCCATCGCGCCGACGACAAGCGGCATCTCGCGCGCGGCCTCGCGCACGCGGATCTCCTCGCCCGGGCGGACCTGGTAGCTCGGGATGTCCATGCGGCGCTGGCGGACATCGACGTGTCCGTGCCGGATGAGCTGGCGCGCGGCCTTGCGGCTCGGCGCGAAGCCCATGCGGTAGATCACGTTGTCGAGCCGGCTCTCGAGCGCAGCGAGCAGGTTGTGACCCGTGATGCCCTGCTGGGTCGCGACGCGCTCGAACGTGTTGCGGAACTGCAGCTCGGAGAGGCCGTAGATGCGCTTGATCTTCTGCTTCTCGCGCAGCTGCTTCGCGTACTCGCTCACCTTGCGGCGGCGCGCCGTCGCCTGGCCGTGCTGGCCGGGCGCATAGGGGCGGCGCTCAACCGGGCACTTCTCGGTGAAGCACTTCGTCCCCTTGAGGAACAGCTTCGTGCCTTCACGCCGGCACTGCCGGCAGCTGGGACCCGTGTAGCGCATCGGTCAGACCCTCCGCCGCTTGGGCGGACGGCAGCCGTTGTGCGCGATCGGCGTGACGTCCTTGATCGACTTGACCGTGAGACCGGCTGCGGCGAGCGCCTGCACGGCGCTCTCGCGCCCGGAGCCCGGGCCCTGCACGCGCACATGCACGCGGCGCACGCCGGCCGTCATCGCTTCCTTCGCGCACTGCTCGGAGGCAACGGTCGCGGCGAACGGGGTGCTCTTCTTCGAGCCCTTGAAGCCGGCCTTCCCCGAGGAGCCCCACGACACGGTGTTGCCACGCGGGTCGGTGATGGTGATCGTCGTGTTGTTGAACGTCGCCTGGATGTGCGCGACGCCCTCGGCCTCGACGACCTTCTTGGTCTTCTTCGCGGTAGCCATTATGCGGTAGCCATCACTTACTTGGTGACCTTCTTCTTGCCGGCGATCGCGCGACGCGGGCCGCGCTTGGTCCGGGCGTTCGTATGCGTCCGCTGCCCGCGCACGGGCAACCCGCGGCGATGGCGGATGCCGCGGTAGGACCCGATGTCCATGAGCCGCTTGACGTTCATGGAGACCTCGGTCCGGAGCGCCCCCTCGACCTTGTGGCCGCGCTCGATTTCGGCGCGCAGGCGGGCGACGTCCGCGTCGCTCAAGTCACGCACGCGCTGGTCGGGGCTCACGCCCGACCCTTCGAGGATCTTTTGCGCCGTCGTGCGGCCGATCCCGAAAATGTAGGTGAGCCCGATCTCAACCTTCTTGTCCCGAGGGAGATCGACGCCTGCGATACGAGCCATTCAGTCAGCCCTGACGCTGCTTGTGCTTGGGATTGCGGGAGCAGATAATGCGAGTCACGCCGTCGCGCTTGACGACCTTGCAGTGCTCGCAGATCGGCTTCACGCTGCTGCGGACTTTCACAGGAACGCTCCGTCCATGCGAGGGGAATTACGGCCAAGTCCCGCAATTAATGGGAGTTAGGCCATTCGTGCAAGGGCTCGCGGCCAACCGCCGCCGCGCGCCGGGGCCCCGGGCCCGCGTCAGGCGAGCGACGCGCGCACCCGCTCCAACGCGGCCCGCGGGTCGCGCGCGGCGGTCACCGCCCGGCCGAGCACGAGGTAGCGCGCGCCAGCGGCCGCCGCCGCGGCGGGCGTGACGACCCGGGCCTGATCGTCGGCCGAGTCGCCCGGCATGCGCAACCCGGGTACGAGCGTCGCCAACGCGGGCGACGTCGCGCGCACCGCGGCGACCTCCGCGCCCGAACACACCACCCCGTGCGCGCCGGCCTCGCCGGCCAGCCTCGCGAGCCGGAGCACTTCGGCCTCAGGCTGCACGTCCGGGCGCCCCCACGCCGCCGCCAGCGACGGGGCGTCGAGCGACGTCAGCACCGTGACCGCGAGGATGTCGCATGGCGCGCCGCCGTCCCCTCCTCCCTCCCGTGCTCCCTCGACCGCGGCGCGGACCATCGCCGTCCCGCCGCTGGCGTGCACCGTGAGCAGCCGTGCGCCGAGCCCAGCCGCTCGACGCGCGGCCCCGCGCACCGTCGCGGGGATGTCGTGCAGCTTCAGGTCGAGGAACACGTCGGCGCCGCGCGCGCGCACGGCGTCGACCGCGGCGGGCCCGGCCGCCGTGAACAGCTCGAGTCCGACCTTGTAGAACCGGCACGCGTCGCCCGCCGCGTCGACGAGTGTCAACGCGTCCGCGAGCGTGGGGCGATCGAGCGCGACGATCAGCTCGGCTCGCACCCCGGTGTTCACGACGGCCACTCCAGCGTCCCCACGACGTCGCTCAGTGAGCGCACGCCCTCGCGCGCCACCCACGCGTCGAGCCCGCGGGCGATCCGCTCCGGCGCGCGCGGGTCCTGCATCGACGCCGTCCCCACCCCGACGAGCGACGCGCCGGCGACGAGATACTGCAGCGCGTCGTCGGCGGTTCGCACTCCGCCGAGCCCGATGATCGGGAGCTGCCCGTCGGTGGCGCGGCGCACGCGCCAGGTCGCGAGGACGCCGGCGGGGAGCAACCCCGCGCCGCTCGCCCCGCCGCTGCCGAAGCCGAGCGAGGGGCGGCGCCGGGCGGTGTCGATGACGAGCCCAGGCATGGTGTTGACGAGGGTCACACCGTCCGCGCCGGCCTCCGCCGCCGTGAGCGCCGCGCGCGCGACGTCGGGAAGCGTCGGCGAGAGCTTCACGAACAGCGGCTTGCGTGTCGCGGCGCGCGCGGCGCGCACGACCTGCGCGAGCGCGCTCGGATCGGCGCCGAATTCCAGTCCGCCCGCCTTTACGTTCGGGCAGCTGACGTTGAGCTCGAACGCGTCCACGACGTCGAGGTCGGCGAGTCCGGACACGACGGTCGGGAAGTCCGGGACGGCGAATCCGACGACGTTCACGAGCACGCGCATCCCCGCACGGCAGGCCGCGAGGCGCGGCAGGTGCTCGGACCGGACGCGATCGAGCCCGGGATTCGCGAGGCCGACGGCGTTGAGCATTCCCCCAGGGAACTCCGCGACGCGTGGCGCCGCGTTCCCTGTCCGGGGGTCGACGCTTACCGCCTTCGTCGCGATCCCGCCGAGGCGCGTAAAGTCCATCACGTCGGCGAGCTCATGGCCGTAGCCGGCGGTCCCGGACGCGAGCACGACCGGGTTTCGGAACTCGATCCCCGCGAGGACGAGCCGCGAGCTGGACGTCGGAGGCGAAGTCGCGGTCATTCCGCCCGGACCCGTCCGTAGCGCGCCAGGAACTCGCTCACGGCACCCGCGATCGCGTCGGCCAGCTCGCGCCGGCCGCGCGTGCTCGCGAGGTACGCCGCATCCTGCGGGTTGGAGCCGAACCCGACCTCGACCAGCACCGCCGGCATCGCGGCCGTGACGAGAACCTTGAACCCGGCCTGGTGCACGCGCCGGTTCGGGCCCGGATGCACGCGCGCGAGTCGTTCCTGCACCGCCGCGGCAAGTCGGCTCGACTCGCGCAGGTGAGCGTTCTGCGCGAGGTCGCTCATGACGAATCGAAGCGGATCGTTGCTGGCGACCTGCACCGTTTCGAACCGCGTCGATGCGTTCTCGCGATCGGCGACCTGGCGAGCCTCCTCGGTTCGCGCTTCGGAGAGAAAGTACGTCTCGAAACCGCGGGCGGCGGCCGGCTCGCGCCAGCCCGGATTCGCGGCGTTGACGTGCACCGAGACGAACACGTCCGCATGGCGCGCGTTCGCGATCCGACCGCGGTCGCCTAGGGCGATGAGCGTGTCCGTCGTCCGGGTCATCACGACACCGAGCCCGCGCTCCGTGAGCGCGTCACGGAGTGCGCGGGCGACGCCGAGCGTGACCTCCTTTTCGAGCAGCGGCGTGCCGTCGGCGAGCGTGCCGCGCATGCCCGCGTCGGGGCCGCCGTGCCCCGCATCGACGGCAATGACGCGACGAGGCCGCGCCGATGCGTCGCCCGTCATCTCGTCCGCACGCGCATCGGGGCGAACGACCGTTCGGGCGTCCGCGGGCGCATCGGCTTGTTGCCGCGGTGGCGGAGACGGCAGTCGCACGGCCGGCGCTTCCGTGCGGCCGCCGTCCTCATCGGTCCGTGTGACGGGCGCCGCGTTCCGCGCGCCGACGTGGGCGACCGCCGGCCGCGACGGACGGAGCGTGCGCGTCGCCGGATCGAACGCCAGCGTGCGCACCACGCGCGGCAGCAGGTCGACCGCGAACTGCGTTGGTACGAGCAGGCCACGCACGTCGCGCCGGGGCGCGGAGACGAGCGGCAGCTCGAGGGTCCCCGCACGGGCGTACTGCACGCCGTCACGCACGTCGAGCGACGCGCCGCCGAGGTCGAAGTGGGCGGCCGTGCCCTCGGCGCGTATCACCAGCTGCGCGCCCGTCGCCGCCGCCAGCGCCTCGAGGCGGACGTAGTCGCGGGGCCCGGCGGGCGTCTCGACGACCACGACTGGAACGCGCCGCTCCGTCCCGGCGCTCGAGCGTACGACGAGGTCGGGGGCGGACTGCGCGCCGGCACGACCGACCGCGAGGAGCGACGCCGCCGCGACCAGGCGCGACACTCGGCCGCGTCCTGCCCCGCGCGCGCGGCTCAGCGGGCGCGCGCGACGCGCGCCATCTCGCGCTCGTCGTCCTTGCGGCGCAGGTCCTCGCGCTTATCGTGCTCCTTTTTCCCCTTCGCGAGCGCGAGCGCGACCTTCACGCGGCCATTCTTGAGGTACAACTCGAGCGGCACGAGCGTGAGCCCCTCGCGCTCGACCGCGCCGATCATGCGGCGGATCTCCTTCTGGTGCAGCAGGAGCTTGCGCGTGCGCGTCGGCTCGTGGTTGAACACGTTCCCCTGCTCGTACTGGCCGATGTGCAGATTGAGCAGGTAGACCTCGCCGTCCTTGACGATCCCGAAGGCGTCCGTCAGCGTGGCCTTGCCCGCGCGGAGCGCCTTCACCTCGGTGCCGGTGAGGACGATGCCCGCTTCCCACGTCTCGAGGATGTGGTACTCGAAGCGCGCACGCTTGTGGCGCGCGATGGGTCCGTCCTGGGCGCGTGCCTTGTCGGCGGCCGATTTGCCGGCGGCCGATTTTCCGGCCGATGTCGACTTGGCCATGGGAGCGATCGAGCGAGAAGAGGAGCGTGGCGGGGCGCGGTCGAGATCGCGCGCCACGGCGAAGCTACACGCGCAGCCGGGGCCGCGGTTCCGTTGACGCTCCGAAGGGGCGCGACTACGTTACCCCGCTCTCTGCGGCCAGGTGCGCGACGTCGGACCGCGAGACTCGTCGGCGGGCTCACGCGCGGCGACTGCCGCTCGGGTGGTGGAACTGGTAGACACGCAGGTCTCAGAAGCCTGTGTCGGAGACGACGTGGGGGTTCAAGTCCCCCCCCGAGCACTCGCGATGCGGGGCGCGCCACGACGGCGCGCCCCGCATCGTTGTGTCAGGGCACGGGGGCGCCGAACGCACGGGCGAACTCCGCGTCGGTGCGGCCGAGGGCACGGCTGAAGAGCTCCGCTACGACACCGAGCCCGTCGCCGCGTGCGACCCGCAGCGCGCCTGCGAAGACGAGCAGCACCCGCGCGAGACGGGTCGCCTCCGCTTCACCAGTGCGGGCGCGGGACGCGTCGCGGTACGCGGCGAGCCGGTCGTTGAACTGTCGCTCGGCCAGCACCCCTGCGGTTGGGTCGACGTGTGGGTCGGCGACGAACGCGTCGTGCATGGCCGCGACGACGAGCGACGGCGTCCGGTCGTCGCGCGCGCGGCGTTCGGCGACGAGGACGGCGAGCGCGCGACTCGCGTAGCGCAGTTCCCAGCGGGCGTGGTCGGCGTCGCCGCGCGTGGCGAGCGCGGCAAGACGGTCAACGTCGGCGGGCTCGGGCTCGGCGAACGCCGCCGCGACGAGGGCCCGGGCGCCCCGCGCGCGATCGCCCGAACGTCCGATCAGCGCTGGAGCACCGGGAGCCGGCGAGGGTCCGCGTCGGACACGGACACGGCCACACCGGCCAGTTCGGGAGGCGCCAGGCGCGGCGGAAGCCCGACGCGTTCCCGGACCTCCGACTCTTCGAACAGGAGGTCCGACAGGCGAACCGAGTCCAGGACGTCGTCGATCCGGCGCTGCAGCATCTGCCAGACGGGGCGGATGCTGCAGTTGTGCGACTCGGCGCAACGCCCCTCCTCGACCGGGTTCGACACGCAGTGCAGGTCGAAGGTCGAGAGCTCGCTCGCCTGGATGATCTCGCGGACCGTCACCTCGTCGGCCGGGCGCGCGAGGGCGTACCCACCGCGGGCGCCCCGCGTGCTCCGCACGATCTCAGCGCGCCGCAGACGCAGCAGGATCTGCTCGACGTAGTCCGCCGGCAGCCGCTCCTTCGTCGCAATGTCGCGCCCGGTTACCGGCCCGTCGTCGGCACGGCGGGCGAGGTGGAGGGCACAGATGAGGCCGTACTCGGCCCAGGTCGTGATTCGCACGTCCGGAACGTAACCCCGGCGCCGGGCCGGCGGTTACCCCCCGGACCGGGCGCTTTGGGCCGCCACGCTCAGCCGCCGGCTACCATCCCGTGCGCGCCGCCCGGGACGCCGATCTCCGTCATCTTGCGAAGATCGAGCACGTCGTCGGCCTCGGCGTTCGGAAGGATGTGGTCGCGCTTCACCATCTCGCGGATCAGGACGCCCTCTTTCACCGACTGCTTGCTGAGCTCCGCCGCGCGCGCGTAGCCGATGTGCGGCATGAGCGCCGTCGCGAGCGCCGCGGACCGTTCGACCCAGTACGCGCACATGTCTTCGTTCGCCTCGATCCCGCGCACGGTGCGCTCGGTGAGCACGGTCGCCGCATTCGTCAGGATCAACGTGCTGAGCAAGAGGTTGTGCGCGATCACCGGCATCATGACGTTGAGCTCGAGCTGCCCGTGCTCGCTCGCGACGGCGACCGTGGTGTCGCAGCCGATCACCTGGAAGCACACCTGGTTGACCATCTCGGGGATCGACGGGTTGATCTTCCCGGGCATGATCGAGCTGCCCGGCTGGACGGCGGGGAGCTTGATCTCGTCGATCCCGGTGCGCGGCCCCATGACCATGAGGCGGAGGTCGCTGACGATCTTCGACAGGTCGATCGCGAGGCCGCGAAGCGTCGCGCTGAACGCGGCCGCGTCGCCCATGCTCTGCATGAGCTGGATGCGGTCCTCGCCGATGCGCAGGTCGAGCCCCGTGATCTCGCGCAGGTACTTGTTCATGAGCGCCGGGTACTCGGCTTCGACCGTGACGCCCGTCCCGACGGCGCTGCCCCCGATGCCGAGGTCGCGCAGGTAGTCGGCGGCCTGTACGGCGCGCCGCAGCGCGCGGTCGATCGACCCGGCGTAGGCCGTGAACTCCTGGCCGAGCCGGATCGGCATCGCGTCCTGGAGGTGGGTGCGGCCGGCCTTGACGACGTGGTCGAACTCGCGCCCCTTCGCGGCGAGCGCGTCGCGGAGCCCTTCGAACGCCGCGACGAGCCCGCCGAGTTGCGACAGCGCCGCAAGCCGGATGTTGGTCGGGATCGTGTCGTTGGTCGACTGCGCCATGTTGACGTGGTCGTTCGGGTGCACGGGCTTGTACGTCCCGCGCTCGCCGCCTAACAGCTCGTTGGCGCGGTTGGCGAGCACCTCGTTCACGTTCATGTTGTGCGACGTGCCCGCGCCCGCCTGGTACGGGTCGACGACGAACTGGTCGTCCCACTTGCGGGCGAGGACCTCGTCCGCGGCCTGCACGATGGCGTCGGCGAGCCGGGCGTCGAGGCGGCCGGTCTGCTGATGCGTCAGCGCGGCGGCCTTCTTGATCCAGACCTGGGCCTGCACGAAGGGCCAGAGCGGCTTGAGGCCGCTGATCGGGAAGTTCTGGCGGGCGCGCATCGTCTGCACGCCGTAGAGCGCGTCGGCGGGCACGTCGAGCGGCCCGAGGGGGTCGCGCTCGGTGCGGGTGGCGTTAGACATTGGAAGCGTTACGGAAGAAAAGATGGGGTCATCCTGAGCGCAGCGAACGACCGCCGTCCCGGCGGACCGCCCTGTACGGAGTTCCGGCAGGCCCGGCGCCTCGGACAGCGATCCTTCGCCGCGCTCAGGATGACAGGGGCCGCGTCGGATGTCGGTCAGGCGTCGCGTGACGCGGCGACGGCGGTCAACACGAGTGCCGCGCCGGCGGCGAGCCCGGCCGCGCCCATGAACAGCACCGAGACGCCGTGCAACTTGCCGAACTCCGCGCGGCGCGGATCGTCCTTCGGCAGCGCTTCGATGTCGGGCCCCATCTGCGCGCGGAGCGTCTGGATGCGGGGCGTGATGCCGAACTGCGCGAGCGCGCAGAGCAGCGCACACGCCGCGGGCAGGACCACGCGCGCGCGCGCGAATGCGCCGCCCGCGCCGGCCGCGAGCACCGCGCCTGCGACGCCGACGAACACGCCGCCGACGAATACCGACGGCAGCACGCGGCCGACGAGCGCGCCCGCGAGCGCGCGCGTGGGGAGCACGGCGAACGCGGCGGGCGCGACGACCGCGGCCGTGAGCACCGCAGCGCCGAGCCAGAGCGCGAGCAGCGTGCCCGTGGTGACCAGGCGCCCGACCGGCACGGCCGCCGTCATCCGCCGCGCACGCGCGCGCCGCCGTTCAGGAACGGGTTGCTCGCGAGCTCGCGCCCGATCGTCGTCGGGGGTCCGTGCCCGGGGTAGACGACGGTCTCGGGCGGGAGCGCCGCGACGCGCTCGAGCGTGCGCGAGAATGCGCGCGGGTCCGCCAGCGGCAGGTCGACCCGGCCGACCGAGCCTCGAAAGAGCACGTCGCCGCCGATCGCGACCCCGTGGCCGTGGATGACGACGTGCCCGGGCGCGTGCCCGGGTGCGTGCATGACCGTGAAACGCAGGTTGCCTAACGCGAGCTCCTGCCCCTCGGCGAACTCGCGGTCCGGGGCGGGCTGCGGCGACCACGGCAGGCCGTACATGGCCGCGGCCCGCGGCGCGTAGTCGAACACCGGCAGATCGAGCGGGTGCAGGTAGGCCGGCAGGTCGAACGCCGCCTTGACCTCGGCAAGCGCGCCGACGTGGTCGAGGTGCCCGTGCGTAAGCCACACGGCTTCGAGCCGGAGGTCGTGCGCGCGCACCGCGTCCCGCACCGCCACGACGAGCTGATCGCCTTCGTCGCCTGGATCGACGAGCGCCGCCGCGCCGGTCGTCGGATCGGCGACGAGGTAGCCGTTCTCCTCGAACACGCCGAGGGTCCAGGACTGAACGCGCGGAGTCACCACGGCGGCGGCGGGCGCGGTCACACCGCGTACCCGCCCGTACCGACGACGACCTGCGCCTCATGCGAGGCGGCCTCCGCGTCACCGTGCGTGTCCTCGAGCGCCTTCAGGTACTTCTCGGCCGCGATCGCCGCGGTCGTCGCGTCGCCGACCGCGGTCGTCACCTGCCGGACGAGCTGCGACCGCAGGTCGCCCGCCGCAAAGAGGCCGGGGATCGACGCCATCATGTTCGTGTCGGTTTTCACGTACCCCATCTCGTCGTGGTCGTAGTGCATGTCGATCACGCCCGTGTTGGGCTTGAACCCGATGAAGATGAAGGCGCCGGTCACGTCGAGCGTGCTCGTCTCGCCGGTGACCGTGTCGCGGAGCTTGAGCCCCTTCACGCCGTCGGGCAGCTCGCCCGCGATTTCCTCGACGGCCTTGTTCCAGACCATCTCGATCTTCGGGTTCTCGAACAGGCGCTGCTGCAGGATCTTCGACGCCCGCAGCTCGCCGCGGCGGTGGACGAGGTACACCTTCTCGGCGTAGCGGGTGAGGAAGTCCGCCTCCTCGACCGCCGCGTCGCCGCCGCCGACGACCGCGATCGTCTGTCCGCGGAAGAATGCGCCGTCACAGATCGCACAGTAGCTGACGCCCTTGCCGGCGTACTCGCTCTCGCCCGGCACGTTGAGGTAGACGGGCGTGCCACCCGCCGTCACGATCACCGTCGGCGAGCGGTATACGTGCTCCGCATCGTCGATCTTGCTGCGCGCGGTCGTCTCGAACGAGCCGTCCGCCATGCGCCGGACGTGCAGCACGTCCGTGAACTCGTGGAACTCGCAGCCGAACTTTTTCGCGTGGCTCGCGAACTTCTCCGCGAGGTCGCGGCCGAGCACGTGTTCGAAGCCCGGGTAGTCTTCGATCACCTCGGTCTTGAGCAGCTCGCCGCCGGGCTCGCCGCTCTCGATGATCACGCTCTTGAGCATCGAACGGCCCGCGTACATCGCGGCCGTCATGCCCGCCGGGCCGGCGCCGACCACCACCACCTCATAATCGTGCGTTGTCGCCACGGGATCTCCTGTCGTGGGCGGACGTCGGGCAGGGCGCCGGACGGCCGCGTTACTACCTGAAATCTCGCCTCCCCGGGAAGCGGCGGCCACGGGCGGTCCGGCGCCCGTCGCCTCACGTCCGGACGTGGCGACCGCCGTCGACGACGATCGTCTCGCCCGTCACGAAGTCGGCGTCGAGCAGGTAGAGCATCGCCTGCGCGACGTCGTCGGGCGACCCGTTCCGGGCGAGCGGCGTCGTCGCACGCAGTCGCTCGGCGCTCGCGGCATCCCAATCCGCCGGGAGCAGCACCGTGCCGGGCGCGATCGCGTTAACGCGGATCCGCGGCGCGAGCGTGCGCGCGAGGGCCCGAGTCATCTGCACCACGCCCGCCTTGCTGATCGTGTGCGGGACGTAGGCAGGCCACGTCTCGAACGCGGCGAGGTCGGCGATGTTGACGATCGCACCGTCCTCACCCATCACGGCGGCCGCCGCCTGCGCGCAGAAGAATGGGGCGCGCAGGTTCACCGCGAACATTGCGTCCCACGCCGCGGGGGTGACCTCGCCGATCGGGGTCCGGACCATCACGCCCGCCGAATTCACGAGGACGTCCAACGCGCCGAAGCGCTCGGCGACTGCGCGGACCAACGCTGCTGGCGCGTCGGCGTCGGCGAGGTCCGCGGGAAACGGCTCGGCGACTCCGCCCGCGGCGCGAACGAACGCGCACGTTTCCTCCGCCTGGGCCGGATCGCTCCGGTAGTGCACCGCGACGCGCATCCCCCGCCCGCCGAGCGCGACGGCGAGCGCGCGGCCGACGCGGTGTCCGGCGCCGGTGACGAGCGCGACGCGCCCCGCAAGTTGCAAGCTCGGCCGCGCCGTGTGTTAGGCCGCGCGCGCGGCAGGCCCCCGCGCCGCGCGCGCGCGTTGCGCGTCGAGCACCGCGGGCGGGACGCGCATCATGCCCAGCGTGCGCCACACGTCTGTCGGCCCGTGCCAGTCCGACCCGCCCGAGGTGACGAGCCCGAAGAACTCGACGAGCGCGTTCAGCCGCAGCCTGTCCTCGGCGGAATGCCGCGGGTGCAAAACTTCGAGCCCGTCGAGCCCGGCGGCGACGAGCGGTTGGACGCGGTCGCGGCGCCCGGCCGAGCCCGGGTGCGCCCAGACCGCGATCCCGCCCGCCGCATGCGCCAGGGCGATCGCGTCGCGCGCGTCGAGTCGCGGCTTCTCGACGGCGGCGGGGCGGCCGTCGCCGAGGAAGCGGTCGAAGGCGTCGCGCACGTCGAGCGCGCCGCCCCGGGCGACGACGGCCCGCGCCACGTGCGGCCGCCCGACCGCGCCGGGGCCGGCCTCGCGCAGCACGTCGTCCATCGTCACGGGCACGCCTAACGTGTTCAGCCGCGCGACCATCTGCACGGCCCGCGTCACGCGGTCGTCGCGGAACCGCGCGAGCTCGCCGGCGATCGTGTCGACGTCCGACAGGTGCAGCGCGAGCAGGTGGATCTCGTCCGCGCCGAGGTGGGCGGAGAGTTCGACGCCCGCGACCACGGCGACGCCGAGCTGCTCGCCCGTCGCCCGCGCTTCCGCGACGCCGGCGACGGTGTCGTGGTCGGTAAGTGCCAGCGCCGCGAGCCCCGCCGCGTGCGCGGCCTCGACGACGGCCGCGGGCGCGAGGACGCCGTCGGAGGCGGTCGAGTGCGTGTGGAGGTCGACCGTGCCCGCTACGTCGGGGGGCGGCGCGTCGGCGAGCGTCTCGCTCACGCGCCCGGGGGACTCTTGCGGTACCCCGTCTCGGGCGCGGTCTCGCTCGGCTGCGACTCGCGGAGGAGCTGGGCGAGGTACTCGTCGCTGAGCGCGGCGAGCGCCCGCTCGCGCGAGCGTTCGCCGAGGGGCGAGTAGTGACTCACGCGCACCTCCCGCTGGTCGCCCTCGCCGGCGATGAAGAGGACGCCGTGCTCGTCGTTCACGTTCGCGGTCGTGAACCCCGAGGGCAGCACGCGCCACGCGCGCCCGCGGACGGTAATCGTACGGATCGGCATGAAATCAGGAGTGCGCGGCCTAGAAGAGGCCGGTCTCGGCGACCGTTTCGAGCGCCCGCTTCACGAACGCCATGAACCGGTCGGCGTCGGCCCCATCGACGATGCGGTGGTCGAACGAGATCGAGAAGTAGCTGCAGGTGCGCACCGCGATCGTGTCCTCACCGTCGGGGCCGGTGATCACCTTCGGGCGCTTCTCGATCGCGCCGACGCCCATGATGCCCGACGTCGGCACGGGGATGATCGGCGTGCCCATCAGCGAGCCGAACACGCCCGGGTTGGTGATCGTGAACGTCGCGCCCTGCACCTCGGCCGGCTGCAGCTTCTTGGCGCGCGCGCGGTTCGCGAGGTCGTTGAGGTTGCGCGTGAGGCCGGTGAGCGAGAGGTCGTCCGCGTTCTTGATGACGGGCACGATGAGCCCCCAGTCGAGCGCGACGGCGATGCCGACGTTGTACTGCTTGCGGAGCACGACCTCGTTGCCGCGCACCGCCGCGTTCATCGTCGGGAACTGCTTCAGGCCGTCGACGACCGCCTTGATGATGAACGGGAGGAAGGTGAGCTTCTCGCCCGTCGTCCGCTCGAATTCGGCGCGCTGTTTCGCGCGGATGCGCGCGACGCGCGTGAGGTCGACCTCGAAGAAGCTCGTCACGTGCGCGTTCCAGCGCCGCGAGAGCACCATGTGCTCCGCGGTGAGCTGCCGGATGCGGCTCATCGGCTCGACGACGTCGCCCGGCATGGGCTCGACCGCGGGCGCGTGCAACTCGCCCGCGAGTGCGCCCGCGCCCGGCGGCACCGCGGCGCCGTTCGTCCCCTTGCCGCCGCCCGCGACCGCCGCGGTCGCGACGGCCGCCTGCGCCGGGATCTCGGGAGTGGCGCCCGTGCTCGTCGCCGGCGTCGCCGCGGGCGTGGCGGCCCCGCTTTCGAGCAGCCCGACGAGGTCGCGCTTCGTCACGCGACCCGCGATGCCGCTCCCCTGCAGCGACGACAGCTCGATCCCGTGCTCCGCGGCCATCTTGCGCACGAGGGGCGAGCTCTTGGTGCGGATGCGGTCCTCGAACGAGTTGCCGTTCCCCGTGGGGGCCGTACTGCCCTGCCCGGCCCACGCGCTTGCACCCCCGGCACCCGCGTCCGCGCTCGCCGCCGCCGGCGCGTCGGATGCCTCGGCGTCAGCATTGCCCCCTACCCCGACGCCCGCCGGCGCGGGCGCGCCGCCTGGCACGTACGCGGCCTTGTCGCTCTCGATGCGCGCCACCACCGTGCCCACCGCGACGGTCTGCCCTTCGATCACGCCGATTTCCGCGACGATCCCGGCCGACGGCGACGGGATCTCGGCGTCAACCTTGTCCGTCGAGATCTCGAACAGCGCCTCGTCGCGCTTCACCTCGTCGCCGACCTTCTTGAGCCAGCGTGAGAGCGTCCCCTCGGCGATCGACTCGCCCATCTGGGGCATGATGACATCTACACGAGCCACTGCGAGGACCTCATGTGAGGGATTCGGGCGGTCAGAACGAGGAGTTCGCATCCGGCGCGGACGCCGGTTCGTCGCGCCGCGCCGGGTCGGCGGGGCGCTGGAACAGCCGGCGGAGCACGAGGAACGGGAGCGACACGCCGCCGATCAGCGCCCCGTAGCCGGCGTACACGTACCAGCCGCAGCTCGGCATTTCCGCGCACGCCGGGGCGCGCGTGAAGTAGGCCGCGATCACCGACAGCAGCACGCCGACCATCGCGCCGCTCGCCGCGCCTAACGGCGTCATAAAGCAGCCGATCGCGGCGTTGCGGCCGAGGTCCGGGTTGCGCGGCATGCGGCGTCAGTACGCGGCGAGCCGGCGCGCGGCCCGCACGAGGTCGGCCGTCTGCGGCAGCACGAAGTCCTCGAGCGCCGGCGCGTACGGCAGCGGCACGTCGTGCGCCGTCACGCGCAGCACGGGCGCGTCGAGCCACTCGAAGCACGTCTCGCTGATGCGCGCCGTGATCTCCCCCGCGAGCCCGCCCGTCCGCGTGTCCTCGTGCACGACGAGCACGCGATTCGTCTTCTTCACGGTCGCCTCGATCGCCGCGTCGTCGAGCGGCGCGAGCGTGCGCAGGTCGAGCACCTCGACCGAGAGCCCGTCCTCGCGCGCGAGCTGCTCCGCGGCGTCGAGCGCCTTCCAGACGGTCGCCGCGTACGTGACGATCGACAGGTCCGTCCCTTCGCGGGCGACGCGCGCCTTGCCGATCGGCACGACGTGGTCTCCCTCGGGCATCACCGCCTTCACGCGGCGGTACAGGTACTTGTGCTCGAAGAAGAGCACGCAGTCGTCGTCGCGGATCGCGGCCTTCATGAGCCCCTTCGCGTCCTCGGCGGTCGCGGGGTAGACGACCTTGAGCCCGGGCGTGTGCACGAACCCCGCTTCGGGGTTCTGCGAGTGGAACGGTCCGCCGCGCACGTACCCGCCGCTCGGGCCGCGGACGACCATCGGACACGGGAGGAAGGCGCGGTAGCGCGCCGTCGCGACGTAGTTGGTGAGGATGTCGTACGCGTTCGCGATGAAGTCGATGAACTGCATCTCGACGACCGGCCGCATCCCCATGTGCGCCGCGCCCGCGGCCGCGCCGACGATGCCGGTCTCCGAGATGGGGGTGTCGATCACGCGCGATTCGCCGAAGCGCGCGAGCAGCCCGTCGGTGACCTTGAACGCACCGCCGTAGGCGCCGATGTCTTCGCCGAGGCAGAAGACGTTGGCGTCGCGGGCCATCTCCTCGAAGAGTGCCTGGCGGATCGCCTCGAGGTAGGTAATTTCGGTGGCGACGGCGCTCATCAGTCGTTACCCCCGGCGATCTTCGCCTCCGTGCGCGTGACCTCGGAGGCGCGGTACGTGCCCCACCCCTCCGCGCGCTCGTTCCGCTCGACGGCGTTCAGGATCCCCTCACGGAACCAGAGTGGCTGCGCGGACGCCGGGTCGGCGTAGACGCCCGTGAGGCAGTCGAGCGGCTCCGGGAAGGGTGACGCCTCCGCGACGTCGGTCGCCGCGTCCACCTCGTCGCGCACGCGCGCGTCGGTCGCGTCGAGTTCGTCCTGCGCGAAGCCGAACTCGCCCGTGAGGCGCGCCGCGTACCTGTCGATCGGGTCGTTCTCCGCGGCCCACCGCTCGATCTCCCCCGCCGGAACGTAGCTCTGGTTGTCGTGCTCGGCGTGGCCCTTCCGCCGGTAGGTGACCAGCTCGACGAGCGTGACGCCGCCACCAGCGCGCGCGCGGTCGACGGCGCGCTTCGTCACGTCGTAGACCGCGAGCACGTCGTTGCCGTCGGCGCGTTCGCCGGGGGCGCCGTAGCCCGCGGCCTTGTCGACGAAGCGCTCGGCGCGTGTCTGCTTGCTGGTCGGCGTCGAATACGCGTAGCCGTTGTTCTCGACGACGACGACGAGCGGGCAGCCCTGCACCGCGGCGAAGTTGATCCCCTCGTGGAACGCGCCGGTGGACGTTGCGCCGTCGCCGACGTAGACCAGCCCGACGCGGTCCTCGCCGCGCAGCTTGAACGAGAGCGTGACGCCGGCCATGACCGGCACCATGTCGCCGAGCGGTGAGATCTGCCCCACGAACCCGCGCGTCGTCGCCGGGTCGCCGACGTCGCCGAAGTGGATGTTCAGCTCGCGCCCGCGGGTCGGCGAGTCGGCCTTGGCCATGTACTGCTTGAGCACCTCGACCGGCGTGGCGCCCTTGACGAGCATCGCGCCGAGGTTGCGGATGAGCGGCGACATGACGTCGCGGCGCTCGAGCGCGAAGCAGCTGCCGACCGCGTCGGCTTCCTGGCCCAACGATCGGAACAGCCCGCCGACGACCTTGGTTTGGCGGTAGAGCGCGACGAGACGCTCCTCGAGCGTGCGCGTGAGGCGCATCCAGTAGTAGAGCTCGAGCAGCTGCGCGCGCGACAGCGCGGCCGACGGCGGCGCGTCCGCCGGCCGGGCCGCGGCCGCCGCGGCGTCGCGGCGCGGCGCCGCGCGCGTCCGGGCGGCCGTCCGGGTCGCCACGCTCAGAAGCCGGACCGGAGCGCGTGCCGCGAGTCGGCCGCCCGGTGCAGCGAGACGAAGAACTTCTTGACGTTCTTGTCGAGCCGGCTCTCGCCGACTTGGTCGGTGTAGACCTCGACGAGCGTGTAGTGGCCGCCCTCCATGCGCACGCTCATGCGCATGGCGCCTAACGAACCCACGTAGTCGCGCCCGCGCGCGGTCGTCGCGGCCGCGTCGAGGCCGAGCGTCGAAAAGAAGGCGTCGGCGGCGCGGAGCACGCCGTCGGGCGGGCCGCTCGTCCGGTGGAAGAGGCGCATGTCGTGGCGTGTCGGTTACGAGTCGGTTACTGGATCGGCCGCTCGCCGACGGGGCGCGCGCCGTACACGGTCTGCACCCAGTCCTCGATCCGCTCGAGCTTCGCCGTCGAGTCGCGGCGGAAGCGGACCCCGACGCGCCAGTCGCCCGCCGTGATGTAGCTCATGCGCGCCGTGTACGTCCCCGCCTCCGGCGCGGGGGTGAACGAGTCGTAGACGTTCGCGCGGTCCTGGCTCGACGCGAAGATCTGCCCCTCGCCGTGGTCGATCACCTGGTGCGTCTTCTTGTCGAGCACCACGACGCGGTACAGCGTCGTCTCGCGCGCGCGCGGGGGCGACGGGTCCGCGGTGATGCGGAACTCGTAGCTGTCGGTCCACGCGCGGAGCGCGGGCGGGCCGGACGGCCCGCACGCGCCCGCGAGCGCCGCGCCGGCCGCGACGAGCGCGGCCAGCGCGGGCGTCCGCCGCTCAGTCCTGCTCGGCGTACGCGTCGGCATAGTACTCGAGGCCGAGGTGCGTGATCGGCTCCTCGCCCATGAGGTGGCGCAGCGTGTTCTTCAGCTTCGTCTGCTGGATGAACAGGTCGTGCTCCGGGTAGAGCCCCGGCGCGGTCATCGGGCTCTTGTAGTAGAACGAGAGCCACTCCTGGATCCCCTTCATCCCGGCGCGCTGCGCGAGGTCGCTGAACAGCGCGAGGTCGAGCACCAGCGGCGCCGCGAGGATCGAGTCGCGGCAGAGGAAGTTCACCTTGATCTGCATCGGGTAGCCCATCCACCCGACGATGTCGATGTTGTCCCAGCCTTCCTTGTTGTCGCCGCGCGGCGGGTAGTAGTTGATCCGCACGACGTGGCTGAAGTCCTTGTACAGCGCGGGGTACTTGTCGGGCTGCAGGATGTTGTGCAGCACCGACAGCTTCGACTCCTCCTTCGTCTTGAACGACGCCGGGTCGTCGAGCACCTCGCCGTCGCGATTGCCGAGGATGTTCGTCGAGTACCAGCCGGCGAGGCCGAGCATGCGCGCCTTGAGCCCCGGCGCGATGACGGTCTTCATCCACGTCTGGCCCGTCTTGAAGTCCTTGCCCGAGACCGCGACGCCCTTGTCCTGCGCGAGGTCGAGCAGCGCCGGGATGTCGGCCGTGAGGTTGGGCGCGCCGTTCGCGAACGCGCAGCCCTCCATGATCGCCGCGTAGGCGTAGAGCATCGACGGGGCGATCGCCTCGTCGTCGGCGTCGAGGGCGGCCTCGAACGCGTACACGTTCGCGTGCTGCGGCCCCGGGCGGATGAAGATCTCGGTCGACGCGCACCAGACGACGACGACGCGGTCGCAGCCGTTCTCCTCCTTGAAGCGGCGGATGTCCTCGCGCAGCGCCTCGGCCTGCTCGCGCTTCGTCCCCGGCTTGACGTTTGTGCCGTTGATGCGCGTGACGTACCGGTTCGCGAACGCGGCCGGCATCGGCTTGATCGCGCTCAGGAAATCCTTGATTGGCTCGAGGTCGCGCTCCTCGAGCACGCCGGCCTTCTTCGCGGCGGTGTACGCGTCGTCGGGGATGGGATCCCACGCGCCGAAGACGAGGTCGTCGAGGCCCGCGAGCGGGACGAAATCCTTGATGAGCGGCGCACGCCCGTCGGTGCGCTTGCCGAGGCGGATCGTCGCCATCTGCGTGAGCGAGCCGATCGGCGCGGAGCGGCCGCGGCGAATGCTTTCGACCCCGGCCATGAACGTCGTCGCGACGGCGCCGAGCCCCGGGGTGAGGACGCCGAGCTTCCCGGTCGCGGGGGTGATCGGCGTCGCGGGCATGTCGGAGTATTGAGCAGTCATCGGAAGCGATTGCGAAAGGGTGTGGGCGCGCCCCGCGGCGCGCGTCGAGAACCGGTCAGGGACGGTGCCCCGGCCCCCGGGGCGCGGACGCGAGCACCGCGGGCAGCGCGACCCCGCCCGCGCTCGCGTCCGCGGCCGGGACGTCGATCGCGCGCGTGACGCGATGAACGTACGCGACGCGCTGCACGGCCGTCATCCAGGCGGTCACGCTGAGGAGTGTGACGATGCCCATGAGGACGTAGCCGTCCAGCGCAAGCCCGAAGAACGCCTGCGGCGCCGAGAGGAGCACGACGCGCTCCGGACGCTGCATGAGCCCGACCTTCGCGTTGAGGCCGAGCGACTCCGCGCGGGCGCGCGTGTACGACGTGAGGAACGTACCCACGATGCCGAACAGCGTCACGGTGACCATCGGCGTGCCCGCCCAGTGCGGAATCTCCTGAAGCGTGCTGTTCCGCGCAAAGAACACGGCGAGCCCGCCGAGGACCGCGCCGTCGGCGACGCGGTCGAGCGTCGAGTCGTAGAACGCGCCGAAGACCGTCGTGCGCCCGCTCGCGCGCGCGACTTTGCCGTCGAGGACGTCGAACACCGCCGTGAGGCCAAGCCACCACCCCGCGGTGCGGATGTGCCCGCACGCGTAGATGACGCCGCCGACGACGTACGTCAGCGTCCCGATCGTCGTGATCGTGTTCGGTCCGACGCGACGGCGCACGAGCCAGGCCGCGAGTGGATCAATGATCCGCAGATAAACGGTTTTGATCCGCTCCCAGAGCTGGTGCATGCGCCACAATGTACGCGCGTCCGCCCCACCCACGGCCGGCGCGGAACGCCCGGCGCGGAGCGCGGGGCGAGCGGGCGGACGACGGAGCGGGGCGGACGCGAGGGGGGCCGGCGTGCGGACCGCACCCCGGCCCCGCCAAGCTAGCCGCGCGTTCCGGCGCGGAGCAACCGCGCGGCGGTCACGCGACCGTCAGGCGCCTCAGGGCACCGTCCACGTCGCGCCGTTGCCCAGCACGACGTCCTGCCGATTGAACCCCGGACCACCGTCGACGGGCGCCGCGCGCAGCGAGACGCGCGCACCCGGCGCGATCCCGCGCACAACGAGCGATTCGCTCGCTCCGGCTGGCACCTGGCGCACGAACACTTCGTCGCCGCTCGGCCCGCGCACGTACACGTTCACGGCCGTCCGGAGGTTGTTGGTGAACGCGAGCCCCGCCGCGGCCGGCTCTGCACCCGTCGTGACCTGGATGGGGCGCGGGGCGCAGCCGACGGCCGGGACGACGGCGAAAACGGCCGCAGCAACGGCGGCGAGTGTCGCGGCGCGGCCGCGGCGAAAGTTGGTCATCGAACGGAACTGGACGAAGAACGACCGAGGCGTGGGCGCACGAACTTCCCGGCCACGCGCCCGCGCACGGCGTGCAAGTCCCATGCGCCGCCCGTATACTGCGGGTCCCACCATCCCATTCCGCCTGCATGTCCCACCGCTTTCCCCCGTTCGCGCGACACCGGGCGCGTACGATCGTCGCGGCCGTGCCGCTCTGCGCGGCGGCGTGCGCATCGTCCGGCGCGCGCCCCGGTGCGGCACCCGCGTCGCCCGGGCCGAGTCCGACCGCGTCCGGCGGCGAGACGGCGCCCGCGACGCGCGGCGTCGCGGGCGCGCCCGGCGCCGGCGCGATCGGCGGTCGGCTCTCCGCGGCCGACGCGCGTTGGGTCGACGGCACGATCGCCAGCTTGTCGCTTCGCGACCGCGTCGCGCAGCTCGTCACGGTGTGGGTGCTCGGCGACTACGTGAACCGCGACGACCCGAGCTTCGTCCAGGTGCGCCGCTGGATCGGCGACGAGCACGTCGGCGGGGTGATCATGTCGCTCGGATCGCCGCTCGAGGTCGCGGCGAAGGTCAACACGATGCAGCGCCTCGCGCTCACCACGCCCGCGCGACTGCCGCTGCTCGTGTCGAGCGACCTCGAACCCGGACTCGGGCGCTTCGAGGGCGGGTTTTTTCCGCCGCAGCTCTGGAGCGCGGGCACCGCGACGGTGCTCCCGACCAACATGGCCGTCGGCGCGACCGGGCGCGCCGAGGACGCCGAAGCCGTGGGGCGGGTCGTCGGGCGCGAGGCGCGCGCGGCCGGCGTCCACGTCGTGTTCGCGCCCGACGCGGACGTCAACAACAACCCGGCCAACCCGGTGATCAACGTCCGCTCGTTCGGCGAGGAGCCGGCGGCCGTCGCGCGCCTAACGGCGGCGTTCGTCCGCGGGCTGCAGGCCGAGGGCGTCGCGGGCGTCGCCAAGCATTTCCCCGGGCACGGCGACACCGACACGGACTCGCACGTCGCGCTCCCCGTCGTCCGGAGCGACCGCGCGCGGCTCGACAGCGTCGAACTCGTACCCTTCCGTGCGGCGATCGCGGCGGGCGTCGCGGGCGTGATGACCGCGCACATCGCGCTCCCCGCGGTGCAGGGCGACACGGGCCGACTCAACTACGTGCCCGCCACGCTCTCGCCGCGCGTGATGACCGGGCTGTTGCGCGACACGCTGCATTTCACGGGCCTCACGTTCACCGACGCGCTGACGATGGAGGGCGTCGGGCAGGGCTACCCGGTCGACCGGGCGTGCGTGCTCGCCGTCGCGGCCGGCGACGACGTCCTGCTCATGCCGACCGACGTCGCGCGCTGCGTCGACGGCGTCGTCGCCGCGGTCGGCCGCGGCGAGATCCCGGCCGCGCGCATCGACGCGTCGCTGCGGCGCCTGCTCACGCTCAAGGTGCAGACCGGCGCGCTCGCGCATCCGATCGTCGACCTCGAGGTGCTGCGCGACGTCGTCGGCGCGCCCGCACACTGGGCCCTCGCGCGAGACGTCGCCGCGCGCGCCGTGACCTTGCTGCGCGACTCGGCGCAGCTCGTCCCCGCGCCGCCGATGCGTGCGCTCACCGCGGTCGTCTACGCGCCCGACAACGAGCCTGTCGCGGGGCAGAGCTTTCTCGCCGAGCTGGGGGCATCGGCGCGCGGCGAGACGCGCGCCGTGCGCACGTTCCGCATCTCGCCGCGCTCGTCCCCGGCCGCGCTCGACACCGTCGCCGCCGCGGCCCGGTCGTCGGACCGGCTCGTCGTCATGACGTACACGCGCACGTTCGAGGGCCGCGGTCGGTTTGCGATCCCGGCGCACGTCGCCGCGTGGATCGACGCGCAGGCCGCGACGACCCACAAGGTGATCGTCGTCGCGGGCGGCAACCCGTACGTCATCCGGCAGTTCCCGCACGTCGGCACGTACGTCGTCACGTACGGCCGCGGCGACGCGCTGGAACGCGCGTCCGCCCGGGCGGTGCTCGGCCTCGCGCCGATCACGGGGCGCGCGCCGGTCTCGCTGCCCGGCTACTTCGCCCGCGGCGACGGGCTCACGCGGAACGCGGTGACCGCGACAGCGGCTGCCGGGAGCGGCCGGTGAGCGCGCGCCGAGCGATCGCCTCGACCGCGTTCGCGTACGCTGCCGTGCAGGTCGCACCCGCACGGGTCGCCGCCGCGCAGGTTGCAGCCACGCGGGTTGCGACCCCGCAGCCGGCGCGCCCCGCGGCGCTCGCGAGCGTGCGGGTGCAGCGGGCCGTGCTCGACACCATGCGTGCGGTGCTCGGCCGCGCGGTCGCCGACAGCGCCTTCCCGGGCGCGTACGCCGTCGTCGGCGACGCGCGCGGCGCCACCGTGGGGCTCGGCGCCGGCCGCATCGACTGGGCGCCGGACGCGCCGCGCCCGGACTCGACGACGCTCTGGGACCTTGCTTCGCTGACGAAGGTCGTTGGCACCACGTCGGCGATGCTCCAGCTCGTCGCGGACGGGCGCGTCGCACTCGACAGCCCGGTCGTGCGCTACCTGCCCGCGTTCGCCCCGCCCGACGCGCCTGGCAAGGCCCGCATCACGGTGCGGCAGCTCATGACGCACAGCTCCGGCATGCCGCCCTGGCGGCCGCTGTACAAGGAAACGACCGACCGCGCGGCGGCGCTCGCGCTGGCCCTCGCGACGCGCCCCGACAGCGCGCCCGGCGTCCACTACGCGTACAGCGACCTCAACTTCATCACGTTAGGCGCGCTCGTCGCCCGCGTCACCGGCGAGTCGCTCGATGTCTACCTGGCGCGGCACGTCTTCACCCCGCTCGGGATGCGCGACACACGGTACCGACCGCCCGCGTCCGACCTCGCCCGCATCGCACCCACGGAGTACGACCCGTGGCGCCAGCGCAAGCTGCGTGGCGAGGTACACGACGAGAACGCGGCCGCGCTCGGCGGCGTGTCGGGGCACGCGGGACTGTTCTCGACCGGCGCCGACCTGGCGCGCCTCGCGCGGGCGTACCTGGCGTGCCTCACCGGAGCGGCCGGCACGCTCGACGGCCGGCGCGTCTTCGACTCGGCCACCGTCGCACGGTTCACGCGCGCGCAGGACACCACCGTCTCGCGGCGCGCGCTCGGCTGGGAGACGCCGACGGGCGGCAACTCCGCCGGCCATTATCTCTCGCTCCACGCATTCGGGCACACCGGGTTCACGGGCACGTCGATGTGGATGGACCCCGAGCGCGGCGTGTACCTGATCCTCCTCACGAACCGCGTGAACCCGACGCGCATGAACACCAAGATCGGCGCCGTGCGCGTAGCCTTCGCCGACGGCGTGATGCGCGCGCTCGGCGTCGCGCCGACCACCGCCCCTCCCCCCGCCACCGCCTCCCACTGACGATGTCCGCCGGAGCTAACCTCACCACGGTCGACTGGCTGATCGTCGCCGGCTACTTCGCGCTCTCCACCGTCATCGGCCTCGTCTTCACGAAGCGCGGCGGCGAGAGCCTGAGCGAGTACTTCATCGCCGGCCGCCAGGTGCCGTGGTGGCTGGCCGGCGCCGCGATGGTCGCGACGACCTTCGCGGCCGACACGCCGCTCGTCGTCACCGGGCTGGTCGCCGCGAACGGCGTCGCCGGCAACTGGCTGTGGTGGAACATGGTGATGAGCGGGATGCTCACCGTGTTCTTCTTCGCCCGACTCTGGCGCCGCGCCAACGTGATGACCGACGTCGAGTTCGCGGAGGTGCGCTACGCCGGCAAGCCGGCCGCCGCGCTCCGCGGGTTCCGCGCCCTCTACCTCGCGATCCCGATCAACCTGATCATCCTCGGCTGGGTCACGCGGGCGATGATCAAGATCCTCACGATCTCGTTAGGTCTGCACCCGGTGACGATCGCCGGGACGACGGTCTCCGGCGACGTCGTCGCGGTCGGGCTCTGCTTCGTCGCGACGGTCGCCTACTCCGCGGCGGCCGGGATGTGGGCCGTGCTCTGGACCGACCTCGTCCAGTTCGTGATCAAGATGAGCGCCGTGATCGTGCTCGCCCTCTATGCGGTCGAGAAGGTCGGCGGCATGGGCGCGCTCAAGCGCGGCCTCGGCACGCACTTCGGGAGCGAGGACGCGGCGATCTCGGTCCTCCCCGTCAAGCTCGGGCCCAACGGGCTCGAGGCGTACCCCTGGATGCCGCTCCTCGCGCTCGGCGTCTTCCTCAGCGTGCAGTGGTGGGCCGCCTGGTACCCGGGCGCCGAGCCGGGCGGCGGCGGCTACGTCGCCCAGCGGATCTTCTCGGCCCGCACCGAACGCGACGGCGTGCTGGCCACGCTCTTCTTCCAGATCGCGCACTATGCGCTCCGCCCATGGCCGTGGATCATCACGGGGCTGTGCACCGTGCTGCTCTACCCGGCCGGCATCGGGGCCGCGCACGACCACGAGGCCGCGTACGTCCAGGCGTTCGTCGACCTGCTGCCGACGCCGTGGCGCGGTTTCATGATGGCCGGCTTCGCTGCGGCGTACATGTCGACGGTCGGAACGCACCTCAACTGGGGCGCGTCGTACATCGTCAACGACTTCTACAAGCGTTTCGTGCGCAAGGACGCGGCCGAGAAGCACTACGTCGCCGTCTCGCGCTGGACGACGGTCGGGCTCTTCGCCGCGTCGGTGTTCGTCACGATGCACCTGTCGAGCGTCGAGCAGGCGTGGAAGTTCCTGCTCGCGCTGGGCGCGGGCACCGGGCTCGTGCTGATCCTCCGCTGGTACTGGTGGCGGATCAACGCGTGGAGCGAGATCTCGGCGATGCTCGCCTCGCTCGTCACGTCGGCGATCGCGCTGCAGGTGGTCCCGCCGCGTTACCCGAAGGGCGACCTGCGCGCCGACGCCGTCGTCATGCTCGTCACCGTCGCCGTGAGCACCGTCGTCTGGCTCACGACGACCTTCCTCACCGCGCCGGAAAGCGAGGCGACGCTAGAGGCGTTCTACCGCCGCGTGCGTCCGGGCGGCCCCGGATGGGCGCGGGTTTCGGAGCGCGCCGGCTTCGGCCGGGAATCCATCCCGGGCGGCGCGCTCGCGTGGACCAACTGGGTCGCCGGAATCGTGGCCGTGTACTCGACCCTGTTCGGGATTGGCAAGCTCATCTTCGGCGAGACCGCGACCGGTATCGTCATGCTGGGCGTCGCGGCGGTCGCGTTCGCCTGGATCGCGCGCTCGTTCCGAACCGAGTCGCCCCGCCCGGAACCGGTGATGCGCCCCGCGCAAGCGTTCGCCGGCGACTGACCGACGCCAGGCGCGGCAACGACGAACGGGAACGCGTCGATCGGGTATACCCCCACTCGAACAGTGCCCGTAGATTGGGCGCAGCTACCGCGCACGCGAGACGTCCTCGCGCGCCACTCTTTCCGGAGGTTCGGATGAGCATTGCATCGCAGCCCGAGCTGGCCCTCACCGTCACTCCGACGGCCGGCGTCGAAGTCAAGAAGTTCATGGACGCCGAGAGCGTCCCGTACGATCAGGGCGGTCTCCGCGTCAGCGTCCAGCCGGGCGGCTGCAGCGGGTTCAAGTACGGGCTCCTCATCGAGGACCAGCCCGCCGAAGACGACCTCGTGCTCGACCAGGGCGAATTCAAGGTCTTCGTCGACCCGTTTTCGGCCCAGTACATCAGCGGCGTGACGATCGACTACGTCTCGTCGATGCAGGGCTCGGGGTTCACGTTCAAGAACCCGAACGCGACCGGCGGCTGCGGCTGCGGCAGCTCGTTCTCGGCCTGATGGCGTCACGCACGGCCGGCGCCCGACCGGGCGCCGGGTACGACCCGAAGGCCCGCGGTCCACTCGGACCGCGGGCCTTCGCGCGTTGCCCCGAACGCCGTTCCGGTTGACCGCCCGGTTCACCGCGCTCGACGCGGTCGTCCTGCTCGCCTACCTGGCGGGGACGACCGCGCTCGGCATCTGGATCGGCCGACGGCAGCAGAACGCGACCGATTACTTCGTCGCGGACCGCGCCATTCCGTGGTGGGCGGTGCTGTTCTCGATCGTCGCGAGCGAGACCAGCGCGCTCACGTTCATCAGCACCCCCGGGCTTTCCTACGGCGCGAAGCCCGGCGCGGGCGACCTCGGCTTCCTGCAGATCGTCGCGGGCTACGTCATCGGGCGCGTCGTGGTCGCCCGCGTGCTCCTGCCGCGCTACTTCCAGGGCGAACTCGTCACCGCGTACGCACTGCTCGAACGGCGGTTCGGGCTCGCAACGCGGCGGTTCGCCTCGATCATCTTCATGGTCACGCGCGCGCTCGCCGACTCGGTGCGCGTGTTCGCGACGGCGATCCCGATCGCGCTCATCATCAGCCCGTCGGCGCGCGACCACGCGCGCGTGATGCCCGCGGCGATTCTCGTGCTCGGCGCACTCACGGTGCTCTACACCTACAACGGCGGGATGAAAGCCGTCGTCTGGACCGAGCTCGTGCAGGCGGGCGTCTACGTCTTCGGTGGGCTGTGCGCGTTGTTCCTGCTCGGCCGCGCCGTCCCCGGCGGCTGGACGGCGATCACGCACGCCGCGGGCGCGGCCGGCAAGCTGCGCGTCATCGACACGTACGCCGGGCTCGACCGCGCGCAGACGCTCTGGGCCGGACTGTTAGGCGGTGCATTCCTCGCGATGGCCTCGCACGGCACCGACCAACTCATCGTGCAGCGGCTGCTGTCGGCGCGGTCCCTGCCAGACGCGCAACGTGCCGTCGTCGGCAGTGGGATCGCCGTCTTCGCGCAGTTCACGCTTTTCCTTTTCATCGGCCTCGGCCTCTGGGCGTACTACAACGGCCGCCCGTTCGCCGCGACCGACGCAATCTTCCCGTCGTTCATCGTCGACCACATGCCCGCCGGACTCGTCGGCCTCATCGTCGCGGCAATCGTCGCGGCGACGATGAGCACGCACTCGGGCGCGATCAACTCGCTCGCCGCCGCGACCACCCACGACCTTTACCTGCCCCTCACGGGGCGCCGCGTCGACGACCCGGGGACGCTCCGGGCGGGCAAGCTCTTCGCGCTCGCGTGGGGGGTCGCGCTCACGGCGGGCGCGCTGCTCTTTCGCGAGAATGGAACTCCCGTCGTCGTCGTCGCCCTCGGGATCGCGTCGTTCACGTACGGCGGTTTGCTCGGCGGCTTCTTCCTCGGCGTCTTCTGGCCACGTGCCGTGCAGCGCGACGCGATCCTCGGGATGAGCGTCGGGATCGCGACGATGGCGTTCATCGTGTTCGCGAAACAAATCGGCGCGTTCGCGCCGGCGCTTGCGCAACCGCTAGCGCCTTTCGGACGCATTGCGTGGCCGTGGTACGTACTGATCGGGACGACGCTCACGCTCGCCGTCGGCATCGCGTCGTCGTTCACGCACGCCGCCCCGGCCGAGTCGGCGCTGCGCCGATGAGCGAATCACACGAGGCGACCGCTACCGACGCGCCCACGCCACCGGAGCGAGCGGAACCCATCGCGGTCGGCGTGGACGGCGGCGGGTCGAAGACACGGGCCGTCGTCGTCGCGCACGACGGCGCGGTGCTCGGGAGCGCCGAGGGCCCGGCGTCTGCCGTGCGGGGTGGAAGCGTGCCGCACTCGGTGGACGTCATCGCCGCGTGCGTGTGCGACGCGCTGCGGGACGCGGGACGCGAGCGCACGCGCCCGGCCGCGCTCGTCGCAGGCGTCGCGGGCGTCGGCCGCGAGCCCGAGCGTGCGGCGCTCGCCGACGCGCTCACGGCGCGCGGTCTCGGGCGCGTCGTGGACGTGACAACCGACGCGGCGATCGCGCTCAACGACGCGTTCGGCGACGGCCCAGGGATCCTGCTCATCGCGGGCACCGGGTCGATCGCCTATGGCCGCGCGCCGGACGGTCGGTTCGAACGGTGCGGCGGGTGGGGCCCGATCCTCGGCGACGAAGGCGGGGGTGCGTGGATCGGCCGCCGTGCCCTGAACGTCGCGGCCGCGTCGGCAGACGGGCGCGAGCCGGAGACCGCGTTACTGCCGGCGCTCCTCACCGCGATCGACGGCGAGCAACCGTCCACGCTCATCGACTGGGCCGCGCGCGCCACCCCGGCCGACTTCGCGACGCTCGCGCCGGTCGTGCTACGCACGGCGGCGGACGGCGACCTTCGCGCCAATTCCCTCCTCGCACTCGGCGTCGAAGAACTCGTGCTGCACGTCCGCACGCTCGCCCGCGCGCTGTTCGTCGACGAGCGCGCGGCGGTTCCCGTCGCCTTTGCCGGCGGCCTGCTCGTCCGCAACACGCCGCTCCGCCGCCGCCTCGAGCACCGCCTCAAGACCGCCGTGCCGGGCGCGCAGGTGCGACAGGCCGACGTCGAACCGGTCCGTGGTGCGGTCCGCGGAGCGCTGCGCCTCCTCGGGATCGAGATGGCGCCGACGTGACGAGCGGGGCGGCCGCTCGGGGCCGCCCCGCTCGCCGAGTTCAACGCGAGAGGCTCAGTTGTCGGCCTGGAGGTGCGCCTCGACGAACCACAGCCACTGGTCGATGCCGCGCGAGATCTCGGTGAACATGTCCGAGGTGTCCGCGTCCTCCGCCTCGTCCGCGGTGTCGATTGCCTCGCGCGCGCCCTTGCCGAACGACGAGAGCGCGGTCGAGAGCGCCTTCACGCTGTCGATCCCGCCGTGGATCCCCTTCGGGAACTCGGGGAGTGTCGAGCGCGAGGCGACCATGCGGGCCGTCCCCTCGACCTCGCCGCCGAGCTGCGCGGCGCGCTCGGCGATCAGGTCGACGTACTCCTCGACGGCCTCGTTGATCTTGTCGAACAGCTTGTGCAGCCCCCAGAAGTGCGGGCCGCGCACGTTCCAGTGCGCCTGCTTGGTCTGCGTCTGCAGGTCGATGCAGTCGGCCAGTCGCAGGTTGCAGAGCTGGATCATCTTGCCGCGCGTTTCGGTCGGCAGGTCGTTGCGCGTCGGCTCGACGGGGCGCGACGGCGCCTTTCCGTTCGCGTCGTGCTTGTGCGCCTTCGCGTCGGACTTGGGCGACGAGTCGGGCTTGTCTACGGTAGCAGTGGCCATGGGATCCTCGGGTCGAAAGGGGGTGTTCGCACGTCCGTCCCGAGCACGGCGAGTGCCACCACACCCCGACAACCCGTTGTCTCAGCCGAGCGCGACTTCGTCGGCGGCGGGCCGTTCCTGGCGGGCGAGCTCGACACGCTGTGCCGCCGCTGCCGCCGGCTCGGCGCTGAGGACGCCTTCCCACCGCGCCATCACGGCGGTCGCGAGGCAGTTCCCGACGAGGTTGACCGAGGTACGCGCCATGTCCATCAACGCGTCGACGCCGAGGATCACGGCAATCGCCGCGAGCGGAAGCCCGAACTGCGTCAGCGCGCCGCTCAGGATGACGAGCGAGGCGCGCGGGACCGCCGCGACGCCCTTACTCGTCAGCATGAGCGTGAGCATCATCAGGATCTGCATCCTGAGCGGCATGTTTATGCCGGCCGCCTGGGCGGCGAACACCGAGGCGAGCGCGAGGTACAGCGTGCTGCCGTCGAGGTTGAACGAGTAGCCCGTCGGCATCACGAAGGCGACGATCCGCCGCGGAACGCCGAACGCTTCCATCGCCTGCATGGCGCGCGGCAGCGCCGCCTCCGAGCTCGCCGTCGAGAAGGCGATCAGCGCCGGCTCGCGCACGGTGCGCGCGAAGCGGAGGACGGGGATGCGGAAGGCGAGCGCGACGGGGACCAGCACGAGCCCGATGAACACGGCGAGCGCGCCGTAGAGCGTGCCGACGAGGACGGCGAGGTTCTTCAGCACGCCGATCCCGCTCTTGCCGACCGTGACCGCGATCGCCGCCCCGATCCCGACCGGCGCGAACGCCATCACGAGCCCGACGAACTTGAACATGATCTGCGAGAGCGACTCGCAGAACTCGAGGAAGAACTGCTTCGGCCGCCCTTCGACCTTCGCGAGCGCGACCGCAAACAGGATCGCGAAGAAGACGACCTGCAGCACTTCGTTGTTCGTCGCGGCCTCGAAGAAGCTCTGCGGGACGGTATGCTCGAGCACCGCCGCGAACGTCGGCTGGTGCGTCGCGAGCGCCTTGACGTCGGTCCCCGGGTCCGAGGGGAGTGTGATGCCGACACCCGGCTTCACGAGGTTGACCGCGGTCAGCCCGACGGCGAGCGCGGCCGTGGTGACGAGTTCGAAGTAGATGATCGACCGCAGCGCGAGCTTGCCCACCTTCCGCATGTCGTCGCCGTGCCCCGCGATGCCGATCACGAGCGTGCTGAACAACAGCGGGACGATCAGCGACTTGATCATCCGCAGGAAGATGTTCGACAGCGGCTTGAGTTCGACGGCGACGCCGGGCGCGACAACGCCAACGGCGATGCCGACGGCCATACTCACGATGATCCACTGCGTGAGCGTGACCCGCGCGAGTCCGCGCGCCCGCGCAGTCACCGCCCCCGCGGCCGGCGCGACCGTCGGCGGTCCCGCCATGCGTTAGTCGCCCGCGTGCGCGGCCAGCACGCCGGGGCGACGTAGTCTTGAGTTCCGGTAGCCGTAGAGGGCGTAGAGGACGAGCCCGGCCACGAGCCACCAGCCGAAACGGCGCCACGCAAGCGGCGGAAGTCCGGCCATCACGCCGACGCAGAGCGCAGCCCCGGCGATGCCGACGAAGTGCACCGCCGGCACGCGAAACGGCCGCGGCCGGTCCGGATCGGTATGCCGCAGGACGATCACGCCGATGCACACGAGCGCGAACGCGAACAGCGTCCCGATGTTCGTCAGATCGTACGTCTCGTTCGCGTCGCCGATCAACGACCACAGCGCGACGAAGGCGCCCGTCAGGACCGTCGTGACGTACGGCGTACGGTGTACCGGGTGCACTTTGGCCGCCCACTGCGGGAGCAGCCCGTCGCGGGCCATGGCGAAAAAGATGCGCGGCTGTCCGTACTGGAAGACGAGCAGCACGGCCGCCATCGAGAACACCGCGCCGAGCGCGACGACCTTCGAGATCCACGTGAGGCCCGACGCGTTCAGCGCATACGCGAGCGGATCGGCCGCCTTGCCGAGTTCCGCGTACGGCACCATCCCGGTGAGGACAGCACCGATGATGATGTAGATGACGGTGCAGATCGCGAGCCCGCCGAGGATCCCGATCGGAAGGTTTCGCTGCGGGTTCCGCGTCTCCTCGCCCGCCGTCGAGATCGCGTCGAAGCCGATGTACGCGAAGAAGACGATCGCCGCGCCCTGGTGCACGCCGCGGAAGCCGTTCGGCGCGAACGGGTGGTAGTTCGCCGGGTGGATGTGCGTCGCGCCGACGACGACGAACAACGTGAGCACCAGCAGCTTCACGACGACCATCACGTTGTTCGCGCGTGCGCTCTCGCGTGCGCCGCGCAGCAGCAACACCGTAATCGCGGCCACGATCGCGAAGGCGGGAACGTTCACCAACACCGGAATCCCGAACAGACGCGGCGCACTGTCGAGCAGACGGTGCACCGCGGGATCGTTCGACAGCAACGCCGTGCGATACCCGGTACTCAGCCAAGCCGGCAGCGTGAACACGCCCCCGAACAGCGACTTGAAGTAATCGCCCCAGCTGATCGCCACAGCCACGTTGCCGACGGCGTACTCGAGGATCAGGTCCCACCCGATGATCCACGCCACGATCTCGCCGAGCGTCGCGTACGAGTACGCGTACGCGCTCCCGGCTTGCGGGATCATCGCGGCCAGCTCCGCGTAGCACAGCCCCGCAAGCGCGCACGCCGCACCGAGCAGCAGAAACGAGAGGACGAGCGCGGGGCCGGCGCCCACGCGGATCACGTGCCCCGCCGCGTCGAGCTGCCCCGCGGCGGCCGATCCGATCGAGCCGAAGATCCCCGCCCCGATCACCGCCCCGATCGCGAGCATGATCAGGTCGCCCGCGCCGAGCGATCGGCGGAGCGCGTTCGGATCGTGCTCGTCGGTGATGTGGGCCGCGATCGGCTTGCGCGAGAAGAGCGAGGGCACGGGGCGGCCTGGGCGTCAGATCGGACGGCGGGTGAGACGGCGCGTCAGATGAACAGCGGCGCGAGCACGAGCGTGATCGTCGCGAGCAGCTTGATGAGCACGTGCAGCGACGGCCCCGCCGTGTCCTTGAACGGGTCACCCACCGTGTCGCCGACGACCGCGGCCTTGTGCGCCTCACTCCGCTTGCCGCCGTAGTGCCCGGTCTCGATGTACTTCTTCGCGTTGTCCCAGGCGCCGCCGCCGTTGTTGAGGAAGACGGCCATCAAGATCCCCGCGATCGTGCTCACCATCAGGAACGCCGCCACGGCCTCCGCGCCGAGGCCGACCGTCTTGAAGAGGAGGCCGACGACGATCGGAAAGAGCACGACGAGCGCGCCCGGGAGCACCATCGCCTTGAGCGCGCCGACGGTCACGATGTCGACACAGCGGCCGTAGTCCGGCTGTTGCGTGCCTTGCATGATGCCCGGCATCTCGCGGAACTGCCGCCGCACCTCGGTGATCACGCTCTGCGCCGCCTTGCGTACCGCCGTCATCGCGAGCGAGGAGAACCAGAAGACGAGCATCGCGCCGAGCAGCCCGGCGACGAACACCTGCGGCTTGGCGAGATTGACGGTGAGCTCCTGCCCCGTCAGCCCGCGCACCTCGTCGAGGTAGGCGGAAAAGAGGAGGAAGGCGGCGAGCGCGGCCGACCCGATCGCGTACCCCTTCGTCAACGCCTTCGTCGTGTTGCCGACCGCGTCGAGACGGTCGGTCTTGTCGCGGATCGTCTCCGGCTGCTCGCTCATCTCGACAATGCCGCCGGCGTTGTCCGTAATCGGGCCGAACACGTCCATCGCGAGGATGTAGCCGGCCGTGCCGAGCATCCCCATCGTCGCCACCGCGGTGCCGAACAGGCCGCCCACCGGCTGCCCGGAGCCGTCGACCAACCCGCTCGTCCGGCCGAGGTAGTAGCTCGCGACGATCGCGATCGCGACCGTGATCACCGGCAGCACGGTCGACTCCATGCCGACGGCAAGGCCGGCGATGATGTTCGTCGCCGGCCCCGTCTGGCTCGCGTCCGCGATCGAGAGCACGGGACGGTAGCGGTACTCGGTGTAGTACTGCGTGATGTAGACGAACGCGAACGCCGTCGCGAGCCCGACCATCCCGCAGGCGAAATAGTGCCACCACGCGTCCGGCGCGCTCGACGTCACGAGCAGCGTCCGGCAGAGGAA
The DNA here is from genome assembly GCA_019973575.1 of Gemmatimonadetes bacterium T265. Classification (NCBI taxonomy): domain Bacteria; kingdom Pseudomonadati; phylum Gemmatimonadota; species Gemmatimonadetes bacterium T265. The sequence goes on along the minus strand of BPUI01000002.1, from coordinate 945,672 downwards.
GAAGAACGCGACGGCGACGATCGCCGAGGTCACGTAAAATCCTCGGTTGAGCGCGCTCATCGGGTCTTCGTCGCCGTTCGTGCGCACGACCATCACGCCGACGATCGACGCGATCAGCCCCACGGCGCCGACGACGAGCGGAAAGAGCACCCCGCGCACGCCGAAGAACGGGTAGAGCAGCACGCCCAAGATCATCGCGCCGATGTTCTCCGCCGCCGTCGACTCGAACAGGTCCGCGCCGCGGCCGGCGCAGTCGCCCACGTTGTCGCCGACGAGGTCGGCGATTACCGCGGGGTTGCGCGGGTCGTCCTCCGGGATGCCCGCCTCGACCTTGCCGACGAGGTCCGCGCCGACGTCGGCCGCCTTCGTGTAGATGCCGCCGCCGAGCTGCGCGAAGAGCGCGACGAACGACGCGCCGAACCCGAAGCCGACGATGAGGAACGGAATCCGGCGCGTCCACTCGTCCGAGCTCACCCCGGCGGGCGCGATTGCGTGGAGTACGGCGAACAGCCCCGACACGCCGATCAACGACATCGCGACCGTGAAAAGTCCCGACACCGCCCCGCCGCGGAGCGCCGTCTGTAGGGCCGCGTTGAGCGAATTGCGCGCGGCCGACGCGACGCGGATGTTCGTGCGGATCGAGACCCACATGCCCATGTAGCCCGCGATCCCGGAACAGATCGCGCCGAACAGGAATGACACCGTCGTGTAGAGCGCGAGCGTGCCCGCCGAGAGCGCGTTCGACCCCGACTCCGCCGGCCGGAAGAACGCGTACCCGACGTAGATCAACACCGCGACGACCACCGATAGCGCGGCAATCGTCTTGTACTGGCGCGCGAGGTACGCCTCCGCACCCGTCTGGATCGCGTCTGAGATGCGCTGCATCGCGGGCTCGCCGCGGTCGAGCGCGAGCACCCACCGGGAGAGCAGCACCGCGGCCACGAGGGCGATGCCGCTCGCGACGAAGATGAAGAGGAGGAGCGCGGACTGCGAGGATTCCATGAACGAGGCGGCTGGAGGAGTGGTGAAGCGTGCGACGCGGGGTGCCGGCGCCGAGGGCCGGTCAGGCCGCGGCGGGGGACCCGGGCGCGCCGCCGCGGGCGCGCCAGAGCCAGTACACGGGAAGGCCGACGAGCACGAGCACGAGACCCGACACGGCCTGCGTCCGCGTCTTGTCGGCGAGGAGGAGCAACACCGCGACACCGGCGCTCAGCCCGACGTACAGCGCCGGCAGCACCGGGTAGCCGAGCGCGCGGTACGGCCGCTCGGCGTCGGGCCGCGTGCGCCGCAGCACGAACAGGCCGATGGTCGTGAACGCGTAAAACACGAGCGCGGCGAAGATCACGTAGTCCAACAACTGTCCGTACGTGCCCGTGAGGCAGAGCAACGTCGTCCAGACCGCCTGCGCGACCAGCGCGAACGCCGGCACGCCTTGCGCGTTCAGCACGCCGGCCTTGCGAAAGAACACGCCGTCGCGCGCCATCGCCCAGTACACGCGCGAGCCGGCGAGCACGAGCCCGTTGTTACAGCCGAAGGTCGAGACGAGGATCGCGACCGCCATGAGCGTCACGCCCACGCCGCCGAAGATCACCTCCGCCACCGCGGTCGCGACGCGGTCCTGGGTCGCGTGCATGACGCCGCGCGCGAGCGCCGTCGCCCCGTCCGGCGTGCCGGCGAAGGGCAGCACGTTCAGGTACGCGACGTTCGCGAGCACGTAGAGGAGCGTGACGAGCCCCGTCCCGAGGACGAGGGCGAGCGGCAGGTTGCGGCGGGGGTTCCGCACCTCCGCGGCCGCGAAGGTGACGTTGTTCCACGCGTCGCTCGAGAACAGCGACCCGACGAGCGCGGAGCCGAAGACGAGGGCGAACGGGGCCGCGTAGTCGACCGCCGGCGCGAACCGCCCGGGGCCGAAGTTGGCCGCGAGCGCGGTCGCGTTGCGGCCTAACGTTAGGCCGAGTAGCACGAGCAGTGCGAGCGCGCCCGTCTTCACTACGGTCAGCGTGGTCTGGACGAGCTTCCCCTCGCGCACCCCGCGCAGGTTGACGAATGTCAGGACCCACACGCTCAGCAGCCCGACGAGGCGCTGCGGCGTGAGGCCGAGCTGAATCGCCTGCGTCGAGGCGTCCTTGCAGCCGAGCGCCGACACGCACACGTCGGCCTTGGGGAACCACGCGTACCGGTCGGCGGTCACCGACGGGACGAGCACGCCGAGAAACTTCCCGAACGCGACGGCCACGGCGGCGATCGTCCCGGTCTGGATCACGACGAAGAGCGTCCAGCCGTAGAGGAAGCCCATCACCGGGCCGAGCGCCTCGCGCAGGAACACGTACTGCCCACCCGCGCGCGGGTACATCGCCGCGAGCTCGCCGTAGGCGAGCGCGCCGAGCAGCGTGATGACGCCGGTCAGCCCCCACGCGGCGAGCAGCACGGCGGGCGACCCGACCGTTCGCGCGATGTCCGCCGAGACGATGAAGATCCCCGACCCGACCATGGACCCGGCGACGAGCATCGTCGCGTCGGTGAGCGTCAGCGCCTTGACGAACGCGCCCGACCCGCCCGGCTCGCGCGCGTCGCCGTCGTCCGACGGCGACGCGACGGCGGACGGGCGCGCGGGTGACGCGTCGACCACGCTGGACATGCGCGCTCGGTGGGGGCTGGGGTCCGTGGCACCGCCCGCGACCGCGACGCGTCCGCGCTCGGTCCGGGGGGAATCAGGGCGGCAACATAGGGTCACGCACCGATCAGTGCCAGCCGAGACACGCCCGACCGGGCGCCGGCGACAGCCGTGAACGAAAAAGCGCCCGCGTGGACGCGGGCGCTTCAGAGCACGTATTCGAGCGACGCTTTCGCCCGGACCGGCGTACCGTCGGGTTTGACCGCGGGCCTGAACCGGCACCCCTCGAAGGCTTCGCGCAACTTGCGGTTATATCCGCCGTCGCTGACCTGCGTGAAGTCGACCTTCAGCACGCGGCCGGTGCTGTCGACGTCGAACACCGCCACGATCGTCCTCCCCTTGTCGCGCTTCGGCGCGCCGTAGGGCGGCAGGAAGGTCTCGATCATCGTCGGCGACGGGCTGGCCGCGGCGCCGCCTCCGGTCGACGCGCCGACGCCGCTGCCGTTTCCGTTCCCGACGCCGCTCCCCACGCCGCCGCCCGTGCCCGGGCCCGAGCCGAGCGTGCCATCCGCGCCGGTGCCACCGCCCGAACCGGCGACGGCGGCCGTTACGCTCGATGCGGCCGGCGTCGTGGACGAGGTCGCCGCCGGCGTGACCGGCTTGCTGGGCACCGGCTTCGGCGTGACCGGCGGCGGGACCACCGGAGGCGGGGGCACGGGCGGGATGACCGGCGGCTTGACAGCGGGCGGCACGGCGGCGGGCGCCGGCGTCGCGAGCTGCACGAAGCGCAGCCGCTCGACGACCGGTTTCCCTCCGAGGTCGCCGCCGCTGCCGTGAAGTCCTCCACCTCCGCCACCCGCGGGCGTCGGTCCGCCGATGCCGGTGATCTCACGTACGACGGACGGCAACGCGAACGGGACAACGAGCAGCGCGATCACCGCCGCGTGCAGCGCGACCGACGCGAGCGTGCTTCGCAGACGCGAGGTCTGCGGCACCGGGATGCCGATCGGGGGCCGGAGCTTCGGGCGGTCCGGGGTGGGGAGCGACTCGTACACGATCGAGGCGGTGCGGCGCGAATGCGGGGCGTGGGCGGGCGGCACGCGACCGTGCGCCGGCGTGAGTGGACGACCACAAATGGTACACAGCACGGCGGCGGACGAGCCACGAGGGCCCGTCCGCCGCTTCCGCACCCCGGGGGGGGGGCACGAGGGGCAACTCGGTGTTTACGCCGCGCCCTTGGGCACGAAGCCGATCACCTTCACGCCCGAGCCGCGGGACACGTCCATCGCGTGGATGATGTCCTGATAGGTCGCGTCGGGGTCACCCTTGATGAAGATGACCTTGTCGGGCCGGGGGTCGTAGATCGACTTGAGCCGCGTCCCGAGGCTCTGGTTGTCGGCCGCTTCCTTGTTGATGAGGTACTTGCCGCCCTTTTGTACCGTCAGCACGATCGACGTGTTGTCCTGCTGCGTCGTCTGCTGCGGCGGGTTGGGGTCGGGGACCTGGACGTCGATCGCCTTTCGGCTCGAGGGCACGATGACCATGAAGATGATCAGCAGCACCATGAGCACGTCGATCATCGGGGTGACGTTCGGCTCGTTGGTGAGACCGCCGCTCCCGCCGCCGGTGGACATGGCCATTAGCGCTTGCCTCCGGCGTTGCCGCCGACGTTACCGACCTTCGCGTCGGCCGCGGCGTCGACCGACTTGCCCTCGGACCCGGGCGACTGCTCGGAGATGAGGCCGGTCACGCGCACCCCGGCCTTGCCGGCGATGTCGACCGCGTCCTGCACCTTCGCGTACTCGAGGTTCTTGTCGGCGCGGACGTAGAGGATTTTATCCTCGGTGCGCTTGTCGTAGATGTTGCGCAGCTGCGCCTCGAGGTTGTTGTTCGGGATCGGCTGCCGGTTGAGGTAGTACTGCCCCTTGCGGTCGATGCCGAGCAGCTGGTCGCCGTTCTCCTCGGGGTGCTTCTTGAGGTTGATGCCCTGCGGGGGCGTGGCGTTCAACCCCGACGTGAGCGTCGGGATGATCACCATGAAGATGATGAGGAGGACGAGCATGACGTCGACGAGCGGCGTCACGTTGGGCTCGGCTTTTACGCCGCCCCCGCCTCCGGTGGAAATCGCCATGTGCGCGCTCCTGAGGTCGATGGCCTAACGGGTGTCTACCGGGTCGTGGGCTGGGCCGCGGGGCGGGCCGGAACGCTCCGGCCCGCCCCGCGCGCCGCGCGGAGCCCCGACGCGACCCTTACTGCGAGATCGTGCCGGAGGTGCCGGTGCTGAACTCGCGCGTGAAGCGCGAGCGGCCGAACTCGCCCGAGACGCCCTTGATCAGGTAGTCGATCATTTCCTTCGACGTGTACGTCATCTCGGCCGTGAGGTTGTCGATCTTGGTCGAGAAGTAGTTGAACATCCACACCGCCGGGATCGCGACCATGAGGCCGAACGCGGTCGTGATGAGCGCCTCGGCGATGCCGGCCGAGATCGCGGACAGACCGCCGGAGCCCGACGCGGCCATGCCCGTGAAGGCGTTCACGATGCCCATCGTCGTGCCGAGCAGGCCGACGAACGGGGCCGTCGCACCGACCGTGGCGAGCACGCCGAGGCCGCGCTTCTGGTCGACGATCGTCATCAGCATCTCGCGCTCGACCGCGCGCTCCGCCGAGTTGATGTCGGCGACCGTGACCGAGCCGTCGGAGATGAGCGGCTTCACCTCGTCGAGCGAGTTGCCGAGGACGCGGGCGACGTGCGACTTCTTGTAGTTCTGCGCGAGGTTGATCGCCTCGGTGAGGTTGTCCTCGTCGAGGAACTGGCTGAACTCCGGCGCGAAGCGGCGCGTCTCGGCCTGCGCCGCGCGGATGGCAAAGAACTTCTGGATCATGATCGTCAGCGACCAGATCGACATGATCGCGAGCACGATGACGATGCCCTTGGCGAAGGCGCCCATCGTGCTGAAGAGGTTCATCAGGTCCATGTTCATCGCTTACAGTCTCCCCGGGGGTGGAAGGCGCCGGCGCTCGCGCGACGCGGGTGGCACGCCGGACGGCGTGGGTGAGCCAGGACTGGTGCTGACCGCGCTCTACTTGGTCAGGTTGAACGTGAACGGCAACTGCACGAGCTGCTTCACCTTGTGGCCGCCGATCTCGGCGGGGTAGAACCGGGCCTTGCGAACGCCGTCCTTCGCGGCCTGCGAGAACAGGTCGTTCGTGCTCTCGAGCACCTTCCAGGTGCCCATATCGGCGCGCCCGGTCGTGTCGACCACGAACTGCGCGGTGACCTTGCCGTCGCCGCCGCCGCTCGACTTCAGGACCTCGGGGTAGTTCGCACTCAGCGAGCCCGGGACGGTGGCGGCCGTCTTCTCGACCTGGAACTCGAAGTACGGCTGGTCGGAGTTGACGGTCGGCGCCGTCTTGATGTTCGCGTCGCCGTTCGCGCGGCCGCCCGCGATGCCCTTCCCGGAGAAGTCGCTCGCGTCGGTGATGCGCTTCGACAGGTCGACCTTCGGGATGATGTCCGGGATCTTGATCGGCGGCGTGAGGACCTGGAAGCCCTTCGCGACCGGCGGCGCGACGACGACGTTCTTGGGCGGCGGAGGCGGCGGCTCCTTCGGCGGCGGCGGGTCGTTCTTCTTCATCTCCACCAACGTCACCTTCTCTTCCTTCGGCTTCTCCGCGGCGATCGTCGCGTGGGCGGTCGCGTAGACCGCGCCGCTGATGAGGACCGTGTGGACGATGATGCTCGTGATGGTGCCGGCCGTGCTGCGCTGTCTCTTCGCCTTCGACTCGATCAGGTTGTTGAACATGAGGCGGCGGGGCGAGCGGCGGATGGGGCGCGGGGCGCGACGATTCACACCCCGACGAGACGGCCGCTGACGCGGCGGTCACGTCGCCAATCGTACGCAAGGTTCGTGACGGAGGAATGGCGCGCGGATTAGGATTCCATTACGCGCGCGGACGACCCGACGGCCGACCGGTCACGCGTCACACGCCCCCGCGAACGCCGGCCCAGCCGACACCGGCCGCGCCGCCGCCTCAGGTCGGCGCCGAACGCAGTTCAGCCCCGGCCGCCGACTCCTCCGGGAGCGCGACGCCGACCTCGATCGGCAACGTCACAGTAAAAGTCGTGCCGCGCGTAAATCGCGACGTGACCGCGATCGTGCCGCCGTGCGCCTGCGCGATCCATTGGCTGATCGCGAGGCCGAGCCCGAACCCGCCGCGCTCCACGAGACTGCCCGCGGCGCCGCCGCCGCTCCGCCGCGACCGCGCCCGGTCCGCCCGCCAGAACCGGTCGAAGATGTACGGCAGGTCCGCCGCCGAAATGCCGATGCCGGTGTCGCGGACGGTCAGCTGCACCCCGTCGCCGCCGTTCAGCAGCTCCGGCCCGCGCCGCAGCGCGAGCTCCACGAGCCCGCCGCGCGGGGTGTATTTGATCGCGTTCGTGACCAAATTCAGGAACAGCTGCCGGAGCCGGGTCGCGTCGCCGAGCACGGTCGCCGGCTCCAACGCGGCGAGCCGGATGGTCAGCCCCGCGTCCTCGCCGAGGATGGTTGCCGTCTCGAGGACGTCGTGCATGAGCGGCGCGAGCGCGACCGGCTCGCGGTACAGGTCGAAGCGCCCCTCGTCGAAACGCGCGAGCGTGAGCAGGCTGTCGACGAGTGCGGCCATCCGCGTCACCTCCTGCAGCGCCTCCTCGAGCGCGACGAGCTGCTCGGCCGACTGCGGCGGAGCCGTCATCGCCCGCTCGACCGTCGCGCGGAGCACCGTGAGCGGCGTCTTGAGCTCGTGGCTCGCGTCCGCCGTGAACCGGCGCAGCGCGCCGAACGACGACTCGAGGCGCCCGATCATCGCGTTGAGCGTCGTCGTGAGGCGCGCCAGCTCGTCGCCGTCCTCCGGGGCCTGTTCGCCGGCGGCGAGTCGCCGGTGCAGGCTGCGGCCGTCGGTGATCGCCTCCATCTCGTCGATCACGCGCTCGAGCGGACGCACGCTGCGCCCCGCGAGCCACCACCCGACGCCGCCCGACGCGAGCAGCACGAGCGGAATGACCGCGACCATCGACGTGAAGAGCTCGCGCCGCGCGTCGATCGCCGAGCGCGTCGGCGTCGCGACCACGATCCGGCGGATGGGCCCGAGGTCGCGCGACGCGTCGCGGCGCACGACGAGCATCTCCTCCTGAGCGGGCAGGTTGCGCGCGCGCACGTACGCGCCCGTCGCCCCCGCCGTGTCCCGGCGCACCGACAGCTTGGCCGAGAGGGTCGGGCTCAGCTGCGTCGACTGGTCGATGATGTAGTCCGCCTGCCCCGCGTCGAGGAGCCGCGCGTCCGTGGACTCGTAGACGATCCGGTCTGCGCTGTCGAGCACGAAGACGATGTTCGGCAGCGCGTCGAGGAGGAGCGCCACCCGCGTCACGAGCTCCGGGCGCTTGACGTCGGTCAGCGGCAGCCCGGGCCCGGCGGCCTGCTCGAGCAGCCGCGTGGCGACGTCGGCCTGCTCGGTCACGTACCGCTGGAGCTCGCGGTCGCCCGACGCGCCGCGGGCGGTCCACACGGTCGCGGCGAGCACGAGCGTGGTGCCGCCGAGGGCGAAGGCGTATGCGGAGGCGAGCCGGGTGCGGACGGTGGCCACGGCAGGGGCAGCGCTGGGACGGGTTACGTCTTGATCGTGTACCCGACCCCGCGCACGGTCTGGATCAGCTTTCGCGCGTGCCGGGCGTCGACCTTCTTGCGGAGGTGCGTGATCACGACGTCGACGATGTTGGTGCCAGGGTCGAAATGGTAGCCCCACGCGTACTCGGTGATAAGCGTCCGGCTCAGGACGCGCCCGACGTGCCGCATCAGATACTCGAGGACGGCGTACTCCTTGGGGGTGAGGTCGACGCGCTCCCCCGCGCGGGTCACCTCGCGCGTCGCCTGGTCGAGTTCGAGGTCGGCGACGCGGAGCACGGGGGACGCGAGCGCCCGCGGCCGGCGCGCGAGGGCTTCGACGCGCGCGAGGAGCTCTTCGAACGCGAACGGCTTCGTCACGTAATCGTCCGCGCCGGCCCGCAGCGCCGTGACCTTCGCGTCGACGGCGTCCTGCGCCGTGAGCACGAGCACGGGCCGCTCGAACCCGCGCGCCCGAAGCGCGGTGAGCACGTCGAGCCCCGACTTGCCTGGCAGGCGCATGTCGAGAATCACGAGATCGTACGCGCCACTCGCGGCCAGGCGTTCGCCGCGCTCGCCGTCGGTCGCCAGCTCGACGCCCCAGCGCTGTTCTTCGAGGCCGCGCTTGACGAACTGGCCGACCGTCGGGTCGTCTTCGATGACGAGGAGCTTCATGCCGGTGCGTCGCCGGCATCGTTCGTTCCGCCGCGGGCGGCGGATGGCGGCGCGGGCCCTCGCCGCTCGACTTCGGCGCGCAGCGTCTCGCACTCGCGCTGTAAGCGCAGGACGGTATCGCGCAACCGGCGCACCTCGACGGCGCGCCGCACGACCAGCTCGACCTCGGCCATGCGGTACGGCTTCGCGACCGTCGCGTAGGCGCCGCCCCGAAGCGCGGCGAGCGCCGTCTCGCGCGTGCCGTTGCCGCTCGCGATGATCACCTCGGCCGGCCGCGCCAGTCCGGCGACTGCGGTAAGCACGGCGAAACCGTCCGCGCCGGGCATCTGCACGTCGACCACCGCCGCGTCGAACTTCCCGCCCGCGAGCTCCGCGACGGCGGCCGCCCCGTCGCGTACGAGCGTCACGTCCAACCCGCGCCCGCGGAGGAACTGCGCGAGCAGCGTCCCGAGGTGCTCCTCGTCCTCGGCGACGAGCACGCGGCCCGGCGCTACGTCCTCAGCGCCCGGCGCCACGTACCACCGGGCACCGCGGCGCGGTCGTCACGCGGCGGGGATGAGGACACGGAAGGTCGTACCGAGTCCCGGCGTGCTGTCGACGTCGATGCGCCCGTCCAGGTCGCGCACGAGGCCGTAGCAGATCGCAAGGCCGAGTCCGGTCCCGTCGCCGGGCGCCTTGGTCGTGAAGAACGGGTCGAAGATCTTCGCCAGCACGTCGCGCGACATGCCCGTTCCCTCGTCGACGACTTCGAGCACGGCCGCGTCCCGCACGCCCGCGTCGTCGCCGACGTCGAGCACGTCGCGCGCGGTACGCACGGTGATGCCGCGGCGCGTCGGCTCGCGCCCGGGTTCCATAGCGTCCTGCGCTCCCGCCGCGGCTACCGCATCCGCCGCGTTGAGCAGGAGCGCCATCGCAATCTGGGTCAGCTGGTCGGGGTCGCCGAGGATTTCGGGGACGGCGGTCTCGCCGAGCGTCGGGCCCAGGTCGAGCCGCACCGCGCAGCGTTTGAAGCGCGCGTGGTGCCGGAGCAGGCCCAGCGTCTGTTCGACCACGGCGTCGATCGAGACGCGCGCGCGCCGCGGCTCGCGCGCGCGGCTGAAGTTGAGCAGCCCGTCGACGATCCGGCGGCAGCGGTGCACCTCGTGGTCGACGATCCGCAGGTACTCGCCGAATCCCGGCGGTCGCGACTCGGCCGGAAGCTCGGCCAGCCCGAGCGTCATCGTCTCGGCGCAGGCCGCGATCGTACCGAGCGGGTTGTTGATCTCGTGCATGACGCCGGCCGCGAGCTGCCCGACCGCAGCCAGCTTTTCGGCCTGTGCGGTGCGTTCGAGCGCGGCGCGCCACTCGGTCACGTCCTCGCCGACGGTGATGACGTGGGTCGGGGCGTCGCTGCCGAGCGCCATCGGGATTTTGGACAGCCGGTAGGTGCGCGCCTCGCCGCTGGCCGTGCTCTCGGTGTCGAGGCGCTGCATGGTTCCGCTCGCGAGGACCTCGTCCAGCTCGCGACGGACGAGGGCCGCGTTCTGGCGCGGGAGGACGTCGAACACCGTGCGCCCGATCGCCGCCTCGCGGGCCACGCCGAGGGTGTCGACCTCACGCTTGCGGTTCCAGAGACGAACGCGGTGCTCGCGGTCGGTCACGTAGACGCCGAGCGGAAGCGCGTCGATGACTGCGGCAGCGAAGTCGCGTTCGTCGGCCGCGGCGCGGGCGTGCGCCTCGACCTCGCGGCCGAGCGCGTCGGCGCGGTCCGCGGGACCGAGCACGGCGCCGAGCAGTGCGAGCGCGGCGTCGAGTTCGGCGTCATCGATCGGCTGACCGGGCGAGACGACGAGCAGCTCGTACGCCGGCGCGTTTGCCGCGGCGCGAGGTATCGCGCGCCGCACGACGTCGGGGCGAGTGTCGCCCGGATTGCCCGGGGCGCCGACGCTCCATCGGATTGCGCGCGCGGCGCCCTGCACTGCGGTGATCGCGGCACCGACCGCGCCGGCGGCCGCGGCGATCCCCGCGAGCGCGACGGGGCCGAAGTCGTCGGGCTCGGGCGCGGCGGCGATCGCGGCGGCCACGCGCGCGAGCAGCGTGGGGCCGGTCACGTCGGCGGCGTAGGAGCGGGGCGATGGGGCGATCGTCACGGCGGTGGGACTGGCAGTGTGAGGTACTCCGGCCGGCGGGCCGGGTTGCGCTCACCCACGACGCGCCGCCGCGGGTCGGGTCACTGGGGATCCGCAGCCGCGGCGGCCGGGTCAGGCGTTCGAGCGGATCGCGGCGAGGAGTTCGGCGTCGTCGCGGCGCAGGCCGGGGTTCTCCTCCACATGGGCCCAGCGGACCACGCCGTCGCGGTCGAGGAGAAAGTACGCGCGCGTCGAGAAGAACGTGTGCTCGAGCAGCACGCCGTACGCGCGCGAGACGTCACGCCGGAAGTCGCTCAGGAACTCGGACTTGAGCTCGTGCTTGGCCTTGAACTCCTTCAGCGTCGGGATCGAGTCGACGCTGATCGGGAGGACCGTCACGCCTTCGGCCGCGAACGCGTCGTAATCGTCGCTAAACGCACACATCTCGGCGGTGCACGTGCTCGTAAAGGCAAGCGGAAAGAAGGCGATCAGCACGCGCTGTCCGCGCAGCGCCGAGAGCGTGACCTGGTCGCCGCCCGTGCTCGGGAGCGTGAAGTCGGGGGCGAGCGTGCCCAACGCGGGCGTGGCGGGTGCGGCGACGGAGGCGGCCATGATAGCGAAGCGTTGGGAGGCGAGGGTTACCGCGGATACCGAGCGCGCCACCATCGCGAACGATGATGGCGCGCTGATCAGGCGGGGCGAGATGACCGAAGTGGAGGCTACGGGAATCGAACCCGTGATTACTGGTTGCAAACCAGTCGTGATCCCGCTTCACCAAGCCCCCGCGCGTCGTACTCCGATGCAAACGATACGCGCGGCGTGCCTGACCTGTCAATCCGACGCGTGCTCCGATGCGAGCACAGCCCCGTACGAAACGGCCGGCGACCCGAGTAAAGGTCGCCGGCCGCGCGTTCGATCGGACCAAGGAGCGTGTTACTCGTGCGCCGGCAGCGGCTCCATCGTCCGCGCGTCGACTGGCACCTGCACTTCGTCGCGGTACGGGGAGGTCTGGAAGGCGACGCGCATCTTCGGGAACGCGTCCATGAAGCTCATGTAGCAGAAGCCCCAGAGGCCGAGCATGCCGAGCCCGATCCCGATCTCGTAGAACCCGAACGGCATGTTCGAGACCTCGCCGAACACCGACGGGTAGACCTCCATGTAGCGGTGCAGCCAGAGGCCGAGGATCGCGGTGAAGGCGACCGTCGCCATGACCGGCGAGTAGAGCTTGGCGGCCTTGCTCAGGAGGGTGAAGAACGGGACGACGAACATCATCGTGAACACCGCCGTCATCGTGAAGCCCCACGGGTCGCTCAGGCGCAGGCGGAAGAAGTGCGTCTCTTCCGGCAGGTTGCCGTACCAGATGACGAGGTACTGGCTGAACGTGAGGTAGCCCCAGAACGCGGTGAACGCGAAGCAGAGCTTGCCGACGTCGTGGTAGTGGTTGTCGTTGATGAGGTCCGTGCCGCCGAGGTGTGCGCGCCAGTAGCGCATGAACACCGCGAGGGTCATGAGCATGATGAGCCAGCCGCCCATGAAGACCTGCCAGCCGTACATCGTGCTCTGGAAGTGCAGCGACAGGGTCATCGAGTAATCCCACGAGAGGATCACCCAGCCGTAGCCGTAGAGCATCACGACGACGACGGCGAGCTTGCCGAGTAGCGAGTGCGTGCTGTGCAACTCGCGCCGCTCCTCGCCGAAGCCGCGTCGCATGCCGGCGCGGATGCCGGCGGCCCACGACGCGCCCTCGTCCGGGATCAGCCCGACGTCGAGCCGCACGGAGCGGTAGACGAACCAGAGCATGAACGCGGTCATCGCCCCGAAGACGAGGATGCCGCGCAGGCGGAAGAACGTCGGGTCGAGGTAGATCGCCTTCTGGTGGACCTCGACCGTCTGCTTCGCCCACGAGAAGATGTGGGACGCGCCCGGGAAGAGGATCAGCAGGAGCAGGACGAACGCCACCGGCAGCCAGGCGACGAACCCTTCGGTGAAGCGGATGACCGGGCGCGACCAGCGCGCCGTCGTCAGCCGCTGCACCGCGGCGAGCGCGATCCCCGCGGCGGAGGGGATCGTGAAGAACAGCCAGTTGAAGTGCAGGGCGAGCCAGGCCCGGTCGTTGCCGGTGACGGCGCCGACGATGAAGAGGATCGCGCCGAGCGCCGCGAGGGCGAGCGCCGCGAGCTTGAGCGTTGGGTTGATCGGCTTGTTCGCGATCAGGCGAACGAGTTCCTCACGCGTGGGCGCGTGGGCGGCGTGCGCGCTCACGGGCGGCCTCCGGGGGTGGTCTGGACGCCCCGCACGGCGCCTGTCGGGCGGCCGTTGCTCGGGACGGAGGTGCCGGGCGTGGTGCGGCCGAGGCTGGGCGCGGCCTCCTGCGCCGCGGGTGCCTGCTCGACGGGGCGGACGGGCGTGGTCTCGGCGGCGCGGCGCGCCGCGGGACCGGAGTCGTTGGCGGCCGTCGACACCGGTCGGCCGAGCTCGCCGAGCACCATCGCGGGCGAGCGGACCTCGCCGGCGTTGCCCGGCGCCATCGACGCCCGGCTCGTGCCGCCGGCGGCGCCGCGCGGCTCGCGCCACATCGGCGGCGGGAGGCTCGGGGCGGTCGCGGTGTAGCCCGGGACCGTCGCGCCGTTCTGACCCGGGTAGCCGACCGGGCCCACGCCCGCGGTGTTAGGCACGACGCCCTGCAGCGCGCGGACGTAGTTCACGACGTCCCAGCGGTCCATGTCCTCGATGCGGTCGTACGTCGGCATCGCGCCGCGGCCGTTCCGCATCATTCCGTAGATGTAGCCGTCCTTGCGGCCGCGCGTCAGGTCGGCCGTGATGTTGATCCCGGGCACGCCGTAGAGCGTCGCCGGGCCGTTCCCCTTCCCCTGATCGCCGTGGCAGACGACGCAGTTGACCTGGTAGTACTTGCGCCCGTTGAGCAGCGACGCGGGGCTCACCGGCGTGGGGTTCGTCGTCGCGTTCGCGATCGAATCGATCACGTTCGGGATCGGGTTGTACGAGATCTGGTACGCGGCGACGAAGGTCCCGGAGACCGGGACGGAGTTCTGCGGGTTGGGGCGCGGCGGGTGGGTCGTGTCGCTGTCGAGCTGCGACACGGGCTCCCACGGCTCGATCTTCGGCTGGTTCTTGAAGTCGGTGAACCAGTCGCAGGCGCCTAACGCGGGCAGGAGTGCCGCGCCGGCCGTGGCGCGGACGAGTCGGGTGCGGGTTGCGGATGCCATGGGTCAGCGGTCCCCGCGCACGTCGGCCGCGCCGTACTGACGCAGCAGCTGCTCGGCGCGCCCGGTCTGGTCGGTCGCGACGAACACGCCGTAGTCGCCGTGGCTGAAGCGCGGGTCGTAGCCCACGGTCATCGTGAGGCGGGGAATCCGGTTGATGTAGAACATGCCGAACACGGTCGAGAGCGCCCCGACCATGACCATCATCTCGAAGCCGATGATCGTGTAGGGGATCCAGCTCGCGATCGCCTTCCCGCCCGTCACCAGCGGCCAGTACTCGGACGTCCAGATAGCGATCCAGTAGCCGAAGGTCACGCCCAGCAGCCCGCCGACGAGGGTGAAGCGGCGGACGGGCGAGTTGGGCGCGCCGAGCGCCTCTTCGAGCTCGTGGCGCGGCGCGGGCGTGTAGACCGTGACGTCGCCGAGGCGCGCCTTGCGGAGCTCCTCGATCGCGTGCACGGCGGAGTCGAGCTCCTTGAACGATGCGACGACGCCCTGCATCAGGCGGTCCCCCCGGCGGTGTGCGGGCCGCCCGCGGTGAGCGGGTTCGCCATTCCGCCGTGCTCGATCGCCTGGTCGGGCGCGACGTGCCCGCTCGCCATGCGCGGCGGCACGATCTCCTTGATTTCGGCCAGCGCGAACACCGGGAGCTGCTTGGTGAAGAGCAGGAACCACATGAAGAACCACCCGAACGAGCCGATGAGGAAGCTCATGTCGACCCAGCTCGGCATGTAGTGCGTCCACTGCCACGGCTCGAACTCGTGCGTGAGCGACGGCACGACGATGACGAACCGCTCGTACCACATCCCGAGGTTGATGAACAGGCTCAGGATGAAGAGCCACGTCGTGTTGCGGCGGAGCTTCTGCGAGAAGAGCGACATGGGGAGCACCATGTTGCAGATCAGTAGGATCCACGCGCTCCACCACCACTGCCCGAAGACGCGGTTGTAGAAGTACTCCATCTCGGCCGGGTTGCCCGAGTACCACGCGATGAAGAACTCGATGAGGTACGCCGAGCCGACGACGAGCGAGGTAAAGAGGACGACCTTGGCCGTCGCGTCGAGCTGGTTCAGGGTCACGTAGTGCTTGAGCCCGAACCAGCGGCGGATCGGGATGACGATCGTCCAGACCATCGCGAAGCCCGAGAAGATGGCGCCGGCGACGAAGTAGGGCGGGAAGATGGTCGCGTGCCAGCCGGGCGTGAGCGCCATCGCGAAGTCGAACGACACCACCGAGTGCACCGAGAGCACGAGCGGGGTCGAGAACGCCGCGAGGAACAGGTAGGCGCGGGCGAAGTGGCGCCACTCGCGGTCGGAGTTGCGCCAGCCTAACGAGAGGACGGAGAAGATCCGCTTGCGCACCGGGTTGGTCTCCCGGTCGCGCAGCACCGCGATGTCGGGGATGAGCCCGACGTAGAGGAACGTGGTCGAGATCGTCAGGTAGGTCGAGATCGCGAAGACGTCCCAGACGAGCGGCGACTTGAAGTTGGGCCAGATCAGCCGCCAGTTCGGGTACGGCAGCAGCCAGTAGAACTTCCACGGCCGCCCGATGTGGATGATCGGGAAGAGCCCCGCGGTCATGACGGCGAACACCGTCATCGCTTCCGAAACGCGGTAAATCGTCGTGCGGAAGCCGGCGCGGAAGAGGTAGAGGATGGCGGAGATCAGCGTCCCCGCGTGGCCGATGCCGACCCAGAAGACGAACGTGATGATGTAGACGCCCCACATGAGGGGCGGGGCGTAGCCGGCCTGGCCGAGTCCCCAGAAGATCTGGTAGACCCAGGCCGACGCGCCGATGAGCATGCAGACGACGGCGGTGCCGAGGGCGGCGAACCAGCCCGCCGTCGGCGTCATCGTCCCGATGATCTCGTTGTCGACCTGCTCGTAGTCGCGGACGCCCGGGAGCTGGACGTCGGCGCTCGCGATGTTCGGCCGTCGGGGCACGTCCCCGGGGAAGCCGCCCGGGACCGGGCGGGCGATCGTCGCCATGTGCGCTCTGCCTCCTCGTTAGGCGACGGCCGGGGCGGTGCCCGGCGCCGGGTGGATGACCTTCTTCAAGTAGACCACGGCCGTGTAGGTGTTGAGCTCCTCGAAGACGTGGTAGCCGCGGCGGTCGAGCGCGAGCTGCGCCACGCTCCACGTGCGGTCGGCCGCGTCGCCGAACGTGATCGCGCGCGACGGGCACGCCTGCGCGCACGCGGTCGTGAACTCGTCCGCCTCCAGCTCGCGCCCCTCGAGCTTCGCCCGGTGCTCGGCGTCGCGGATGCGGTGCACGCAAAACGTGCACTTCTCCATGACGCCCTTGCCGCGCACCGTGACGTCGGGGTTGAGCTGCCAGTGCATCGGCTCCGGCCAGGCGTACTGCCGGCGGTCGGGCTCGCCGTAGCCGAACCAGTTGAAGTAGCGGACCTTGTACGGGCAGTTGTTGCTGCAGTAGCGCGTGCCGACGCAGCGGTTGTAGACCTGCACGTTGAGGCCGTCGGGCGAGTGGTACGTCGCGTAGACGGGGCAGACCGGCTCGCACGGTGCGTTGCCGCAGTGCTGGCACATCATCGGGACGAAGCGCACGTCGAACGCGGGGTCGAACTCGTTCTCCGCGTTCATCGCCCCCTCGTAGTAGCGCTCGAGCCGGATCCAGCTCATCTCGCGCCCCTTGAGGATGTTCGCGCCCGGGTTGGTGTCCCACACGCCCGGCGCGAGCGCCCGGCCCTGCCACGGCGCGCCAACCGTGGGCAGGTTGTTCTCCGCGTAGCACGCCGACACGCACGCCGAACAGCCGGTGCAGCGCGCGAGGTCGATCGTCATCGCCCAGCGGCGCTTGGCGGCGCCGAGCGAGTTCTTCGGGTCGTAGAGGCCGCGGTCCTTCGAGTTCGGATCGCCGTAGTTACCCTGGGCGTCGTTCGCGACGGGGGAGCGGAGGCCGGGGAGGAAGGTGGTCTTCGCCTCGCCCGGGATGTGCTCCTCGTTGCCGCTCTCCGCGTTACCGCCGGCGGGTTCGCCGTTCGGCTCGCGTTGCGCGGGGTGCGCGCTGGAGCCGGGCGCGGTGCCCGACATGCCCTCGCCGCCCGGGCCGGTGGAGCCGTGGGTCGGCGTGCCGCCGTTGCCGGCGACGCCGGTGCCTGCGCTCGTCGTGTTCGGGCCGCCGCCGTTGGTCGCGATGCCGCCCGCGTTCTCGCCGCCGCGCGCCTCCTGCAGCCGGCCGACGTCGCCGACGAGGAGCGCCTGGCCGATGCCGCGCCCGTGCTGGCGCGCGGAACCTTCGGTCGTGACGAGGTCGTGGTGCGCGTCCGTCTTGGTGACGCGCGCCCGGCTCGACGTCAGCACGAGGCCGCCGGCCGCGTCGTCGACCGACGGGAGGAGCGCGTAGGCGCTCGCGCCCATCGCCTTCGCGTAGCGGCCGTACGCCGTGTGGCCCTGGCCTAACGCGACGGCCACCGTGTCGGGGCGCACGCCCATGTAGACGTACGCCGGCGCCTCGAAGTGGCCGGCCGCGGTCTCGACCCGGAGCACGTCGCCCGACTCGACGCCGAGTCGCTTGGCGGTGACCGGGTGGACCTCGACCCAGCTCTGCCAGCAGATCTTGCTGACGGGGTCGGGCAGCTCCTGCAGCCACGGCTTGTTGGCGCCGCGCCCATCGCCTAACAGCGTGTGGGGGTAGACGACGAGATCGTAGTCGCCCTGCGTGGCGGAGAGTGCGGGCGCGGGACGGGCCGCGGCGCGCGCCGGACTCGTCGACGCGCCCGCCGCGAGCACCGTTCCGGCGGCGACGCCCTTGGGCGAGGCCGCCGTCCAGCCCGCCGCGCCGCCCGGGAAGCGCGCCATGAGGAACGCGCGGTAGCTCGTCTGCGGGAACCGCGCGGCCGTAGTCTGGTCGGCGCGCGCGAGCGCGAGCAGCGCGTCCGCCGTCTGCCGGGTGTCGAACACCGGGTCCATCCCCGGCTGTTGGATCGCGATCTGCCCCGGCGCCGCTTCGGCGTCGCCCCACGCCTCGAGCGGGTGGTGGTCGGGGAGGATCAGGTCGCAGAGCTCGCTCGTCTCGTCGGGGTAGCTCGAGAACGAGACTTTGTACGGCACCTTCCGGAACGCTGCGGCGAAGCCGAGCTGCGTCGGGGTCGAGTACGCCGGATTGGCGCCGCGCACCATGACGAGCGGCACCTGCCCCGCGTTCATCCGGTCGACGAGCGCGCGCACGTCGGCCTGGGTTGCGACGCGCGCGGGCGCGGGGAGGGCCTGGTCGGGGCGGATCGCGCGGCCGACCGCGCCCGCGCTCTGGTTGAGCGCGTTGACGGCCGTCGCGAGTTCGCTCGCGTTGCTTGCCGTCGACCCGGCGAGCCCCAGGAGGCCGTTCCCGGCCGCGGTGACTTCCTGCGCGAGCCGCTCGAGCACCGCCTGCGCGACGCCCGTCTGCTGCGCGGCCGCGGCGGCGCCGAGCCGGCCGCGCAGCAGGTTGACGACGGCGAGCTCGGTGCCGGCGCGCGCGGGGATCCACTCGTCGGCGTTGAGGCCGGTGAGCGAGCGGCGCGGTCCGACGTAGATCATCCGCGGCGCGCCTTCGAGCTTCGCGCGCGCGTCCGCCCAGTCGAGCTGCTGTGGGACGGGATTTCCCCAGGTGTCGAGGAAGTCGGCCGAGAACGAGACGATGAGGCGCGAGGCGTTGAAGTCGAGGCGCGGCCAGGCGACGCCGCCGAACGCCGCGCGGTTGGCCGCGATCACCGCGAGGGGCGCCTCGGCGTCGTAGCTCACGTGCGCGGGCAAGCCGAACGCCGCGAGCCACTGGTCGAGGAAACCCGGGAAGGAGCCGAGTTCCGCCTGGTTGATGAACACCGCGCCGGCGGCCTGGCCGCGGCTGCGGAGCGTGCCTAACTGTTGCGAGAGGGCGCCGAGCGCCTTGTCCCAGGTGGTCGCGACGAGGCGGTTGCCGTCGCGGATCATCGGCGCGCGGTAGCGGTCGGGGTTGTACAGCCCCTGGAGCGCCGCCTGTGTGCGGGCCGAAATCGCGCCGCGGTTTGCCGGGTGCGACGGGTTGCCGGAGAGCTGGTAGACGCGCCCGTCGCGGACCGACGCGTAGACGCCCGCGGCCCCGCCGCCCTCGCGGCAGACAGTGGCGTAGTAGTTGGTCACCCCCGAGACCGTCTGGTCGGGCTGCGCGACGTAGGGAATGAGCCGGCCGACGTTCTCCGACGTACACCCGACCGCGGCGGTCGCCGCGGTGCCGGCGCCGACGATCTTCAGAAAGTCGCGGCGCTTGACGCCGCCGGCCGCGACGGCGGACCCTGCTTCGGTAGGCATGCTGGGCCGGTTCAGTAGTGACACGACGAGCAGTCGTAGCGGGCCTTGTGGACCGGCAGCTTATCGGCGGCCTGGATCACGGAGTCGGGCGCGCCCGCGAGTCGCGCGCCCTCGCCCGGCCGGTAGCCGTTCACGTGGCAGTTGATGCACCACCCCATGTTGAGCGAGGCGGCCTGCTGTACCTGCCACTGGCCCTGGATCTTGCCGTGGCACGTCTGGCACGTCACTCCCGCGTTGACGTGGCGCATGTGCGGGAAGTTCACGTAGTCCGGCACCTTGTGGATGCGGACCCACGGCACGGGCAGCCGCTTGTTCCAGTACGACGTGAGTTTCGCGATCTGCTTCTTGGAGCTGTCCGCCTTGCCGAGGACAACGGTGTGACAGCCCATGCACGTCCCGACCGCCGGCATGCCCGCGTCCGGCGACTTGTTGGACGCGTAATGGCAATACAGGCAGTTCATCCCCAGCCCGCTGTGCGAGGGGTCTTTCAGGTTCACCGCGCCCGCGTGGCGCGGGTGCGGGAAGTGGACGGGCTGTTCGGGGGAGCGGTACTGCGACGACGATGCGCCGCTGTACGCCGAGACCACGGTGGCGGCCGCCGCCAGGGCGAGGAAGCCCGGGATGGCCTGCCACTTCCGTCTCATCGTCATCGCTGCGACCTGGGGCGTGAGATGTAGAGGTGTCCGGTGAGGACAGGTGTCCGGTGAGGACACGAAGCGAGCGTGCGCGCGTGGTGCACGAAACGCCCGTGACGAGCAAGGAACCACGCGCGTGCGTGCCTGGCCGCAAGGCGGGCGTAAGATGATCCCCGACTAGAGGCGTGGCAAGGGAGGTTCCGGACGCACGACTACGGAGTGCGAAAATGTTCCTTCGTGTCGAACGCCGTCGCGTTCGCGGGTAGTTCCGCGCCCGTCGGATCGCCCGGGCGCGGCACGCGTAAGGCCGTGGCGAGCCGTTCCGTTATCGGGGACACGCGCAGGTCGGCCGGCAAGAGCTCGACGTTAGCGCGCGCGTTCTGCGTGAGGCGCAGCGGCCACCCCGTCCCGTAGACGAAGCGTTCGGGGCCGAGGGTTCGGAGCAGCGTTGCGAAGTGATCTTCGGGCGGCCCCCACACCCACGAGAAGTCGAACCAGACGCGCGCGCGCTCCTCCGGCGTCAGCGCCCAGGCGACCTCTTCGATAAACTCGCGGCCCGCATTGACGACGACGAGTTGGGCGCGCGTCGCGCGGGCGAGCGCGCGTACGTGCGCGGGCGAGAGGTCGGGCGCCGCATCGAGCGGGTGACGTTGGCGCGTGTCCTCGAAACGCACGCTCACGACGAGCGCGCGTTGGGCTTCGCCGCAGGCGTCACCGAGCGCACGCAGCGCCGCGTCGCCCGGGGCCATGCCCCACAGCGTGGGATAGACGCGGAGCGCCGGCGCGCCGTGGTCGAGCGCGTCGCGGAACGCGCGCTCCCAGCCCGGCCAGTCGGGGCGGACGCACGGCGCCGGACGCAGTTGGGGGAAGGGCGCGAGGGCCGCGTAGAGCTCGGCGTTGCCCGGCGTCGGGTCGCGCCAGAACGCCGACGGCAGATGGCCGACCCACGCGCTCGCGATGCGCTCGCGCTCCAGGACGCGTGCGAGGACGGCGGGTTCCGGATGCGGGACGGGTCGCCACGGGTACGCGCCGATGTGCGTGTTGACGTCGACCGCGATCATCGGAGACGGCGTCATGCGGCGACCGAGGGCAGACCGGGGAAGCTCCCGGGCGGGAACAGACGCGCCGCGTTTCGCCAGCGGACGTCGGCGAGGCCGTCGGGCGAGAGGCCGACGTGGTCGAGCGCGCGAAGCTTGGCGAGCCCCGTGCACATCGTCACGTCGCACGCCCAGAGGAGGCGCCGCGCGCCAACCGCGGCGAGCGCGTCGTCGAGCATGCCACGGTCGACGCCGCTGCCCGAGAGGTCGAGGTGCACGTTGGGCAGGTCGGCCACCGCGTGGAACGTGTGTCGGTACTCGCCGCCACCGCCGATGTGCGCGAGGATGAACTGCGTCCGGGGGTGGCGGGCCGCGAGGCGGCCGAGTTCGACGCCGTCGCTCGCCTCCTGCGCGGGCCAGTCGCGCCGGCGCCATTGCCAGACATGGTGCAGGATGGGCAGTCCGAGTTCACCCGCGCGGGCCGCGGTGGGGTCGAGGAGCGCGTCATCCGCCCGGCGCGCGGCCGCGAGTTTGACGCCGACGGCGCCGAGTTCGACGCCGCGCGCGATCTCGTCGAGCGCGTGCGCCGGCGCGTTTGGCGAGACGTGCACGTACGCGCGGACGCGGTCGGGGCAGGCGCGGGCGATCGCGTACGCGACGTCGTTGCCGAGCATCACATCGGCCGGCGAGGCGAAATAGGTCGGGGAGTTCCGCCCCCAGCTGCCGAGGACGGACGCGACGTGCCACGAGACGCCGATGCGTTCGCCGGCGCGCAGGCGGGCGGCGTTGACCGCGTCCCAATCGGCGCGCGGCGTCGCGGCGTGGTACCAGTGCGCGTGCACGTCGACGAGCGGCTCGGGGCCGGCGAGCGTGTCGGGGCCGGCGTCGGCCCGGGCGGCGTCGAGCGCGATCCGGGCGGCGTCGGCCGCGGCGGCCGCGACGTCGAGCGGAATCGTCACGCGTCCGAAGCGTCGAGCGCGCGTAGGGCGACGAAGCCCGCGGCTGCGGCCTCACCCACGAGCCGAACCGCCGCGTCGTCGTGGGCGAGCATCGCGTACTGGTAGGCGCCGCGCTTGAAGAGCACGCCGCAATCGCGCGCGGCTCGCAGGAACGCACCCTCGCGCGCGGCCGCGCGGGCGTGCGGTCCGTCCCCGAAGCGAACGAACCACATCGCGTCGAGGCCGGCGATGTCGCACGCGGCGACGTCCGCATCGGCGCGCGCGGCCTCGACCGCGTCACGCAGCCGGCGCCCGCGACTGGCGAGCGCGCCGCAGACGTCCGCCGCGGCGTGCCGGTCGAGGACGGCGTGCGCGGCCGCAAGCGCCGTCGCCTCGCTCGCGAGCGTCGAGGAGATCCACGTCTGCCGCGCGGCGTCGAGGACGTCGCGGCGACCGACGACGGCCGCGAGCGGGTACCCGTTCGCGAGGGCCTTCCCCACCACGGCGAGGTCCGGGACGACGCCCGCGAGCGTCTGATAGCCGCCCGGCGCGAGGCGGAACGCGGTCTTGATCTCGTCGAACGCGAGCACCGCACCGATGCGGGTCGCGGTCGCGCGGAGCGCGGCGATCCACGCCGGGTCGGGCAGGCGCTCGACGACGGGCTCGACGAAGATTGCCGCGACGCGGTCGGGGCCGACCGCGTCGACCGCGCGCGCGAGGTCCGCGACGTCGTCGCGCGCGAAAGCGACGACGCTCTCCCGCGCGCCCGCGGGCACGCCGCGCGTGCCGGCGTCGCTCGCCCAGTCGTGCCAGCCGAAGTAACCGCTCGCGAGCACGACGTCGCGACCCGTGGCGGTCCGCGCGAGCCGGACGGCCGCGCTCGTCGCCTCCGCGCCGCTCTTCAGGAACAGCGCGCGCTCGGCGCACGGGACGGTCGCCGCGAGGCGTT
This sequence comes from Gemmatimonadetes bacterium T265, assembly GCA_019973575.1. Classification (NCBI taxonomy): domain Bacteria; kingdom Pseudomonadati; phylum Gemmatimonadota; species Gemmatimonadetes bacterium T265. Next base: position 922,565 of record BPUI01000002.1, on the reverse strand, counting down.
CGGCGAGCGCGGGTTCGAGCGTCGAGGTGAGGCCGCTCGCCGGCCCCGCGCGCGCGGCCGCGCACACGGCCGTCGTCACCTCCGGGTCGGCGTAGCCGAGCGCGACAGCGCCGAGCGCGCTCGTGCAGTCGACGAGTGTGCGACCGTCCGGCGTGTCGACGCGGCACCCAACGGCGCGCGTGTAGTGGAGCGGCGCGTCGGGCGCGTCCGACGCCCCGTAGAGCGCGCCGGGCCGCTTGCTTCCCGTGCTCGCGTCGGCCGCGACCGCCGCCGCGGCGCGCGCACGCCAGCTCGGTGCCGAGTCGGTCGCGGTCACGCGGGGATCAGCGGGGCGCGGCTTCGGACGGGTCGAGGCGCGCGGCGGCGTGCTCGGCGGCGGACTCGCCGCGGCCGGCCGCGAGCCCGGCCGCGAACGCGCGGGCGCGCTCGCGCTCGATCGTGCGCAGGATCTCGAACGCGACCGCGCGGTTCAACCCGAGTTCGCGCGCGTCCGGCTCGGCGCGGAAGACGAGCGAGCGGATCCCGCGCATGACGTGCTCCGGGTTGCGCGTGCGGAAGAAGTCGAGCGCGGAGAGCGCGCGCTCCGTGTCGGCGAAGAACTCCTCGAACTCCGCGGCGGTCGGCGGCGGCGCGTGCTTGCGCGAGCGGCCTAACGGCACGGTCGCGTCCTCGGCCGCGAGGTGCAGCTCGTAGAGCGCGACGAGGACGGCCTGCGCGACGTTGAGCGAGGCGTGCGCGGTGGTCGGGATCGTGACCGCGAGCCCGGCGCGGTCGATCGCGTCGGCGGGGAGCCCGTCGTCCTCGCGGCCGAAGAGGACCGCGACCGGGCCGTGCTCCGCGTGCGCGGCGAGGTCGGCGGCGGCCGCGCGGGGGGTGGTGATCGGCCACTTCGCCGCCCGGCGCCGGCCGGTGAACGCGGCGACGCGCACGCAGTCGGCGAGCGCGGCGTCGAGGGTGTCGAAGTGGCGGATGCGGTCGGCGATGTCGCGCGTGTGGTGCGCGATGACCTCGATGTAGTTCGCGTCGTACGCGCAGGGACGGACGAGCCGGAGCTCGCCGACGCCCATGTTCTTCATCGCCCGGACGGTGCCGGCGATGTTGATCGGCTTCTGCGGTTCGTAGAGGACGACGCGGACGTGGTCGAGCGGCGACGGCATGCGGGCGGTCAGGGGGCCGGCGCGGCCGGCGGGAGCAGGAACCGGGGGGCGCGCGTCGCGTCCATCCGGTCGCCCCGAAGATACACGAACGGCGAGGCCGGCTCGCTCAGCTGCAGCTGGCCACGGCGGCGCTCGCGCCCCGGCGGCCGCTCGTTTACGGCGAGGTCGAGCGCGACGACGTCGCCGGGGCGCACGTCGGGGGCGAATCGGATGTGGCACGTGACGGCCCAGCCGTCCGCGCGTTCGCGCCAGGCCGCATCGATCGTCGCGGCCGCGACGCCGGCGGTCGTGCGCGTCGTCCGGACTACCGGAGCGTCGCGTTCGGGGACGAGCAGCCACGTGGCGGGCGACGACGCATCCGCGCCGCACGCGAGGAGGAGCTGCAGGCCGTCGCTGTTCACGTCCGCGCGCTCGTTGTCGAGCGGGTTGACCGCGCCCGGCGGCGCAAAGGCCGGGGGGCGACCGAGCCGCACGTCAACGTCGACGACCAGCGCCCCGTTGCCCGAAGCCGAGATGCGGACGACCGCCGTGGGCGCGCCCGCGTCGTCCCACGTCGCTTCGGAGCGGACGTAGTGCGAGGCGCCTAACGCGAACGTCAGGGGGCGCCCGTCCGCCGGGAGGACGTACGGCGTCGCCGGCGCGGGCTCGTGTGGCGCCTCCGGCGGTCGAGCTATCGCCGCGGCCGGCGGCGCTACGAGCGCGAGGCGCTGCCCAACGGTCCGACCTGCCGCGTCTCGTCGCTCGACGCGCCAATCGGCGACGCCGGCGCTGGTCGTGTCGTGCGCGCGGGCGCGGTCGAGGCGCAACGCCGCGGGGACGACGTGCTGGTCTACGACGCCGCCCGAGAGTTCGACGGTGATCGCGCCGTCGGCCGCCGAGTGCACCGACGTCACCGCGCCGCGCAGGTCCCACACCGACACGACCGCGCCGGACGTGCCCTCCATGCGAACCGCGTGGAAGCGGCGTTCGCCGGTTCCGGGCGGCCCGGGAGCGACGGCGCGCCAGAGGCTCGCGCCGGGCGCGCTGAGCCAGAGCGCGGCGTTGGCGTCGCGCGCGGCGCCGGGGAGCGTGACCGTGAGGCGCAGCGGCTCCTCTCCCGCCGGCGTCGACTCGGCGCCGCGCACGAAGTCGAACCCGTCTTCGAGTCCGCCGGCGCCTAACGGGTCGAACCGGGCCCACGCCGCCGGTGGCGCTCCGCGCGGGGCGTCGACGTGCAACGGCAGGTCGACGACGCACGGCCGGAACGCGCGCCAGGTGAGCAGGTCGACGACGTACGCGTCGCTCACGACGACCGCGCGTGCCGCCGTCGCCGGCGCGATCTCCGCCCGCGCCGCGACGCCCGCGAACGCCGGCTCGTCGGTCGCGCGCGCGGGCGTCGGATCGGGCCCGGGGTCGAAGCCAACCAGCGATCCGAGAGCGTCCGGCGGCTGCGATCGCCCGTCGACGAGCGGCGCCGCGTGCGCGAGGGTGCTGCGGTACCAGTGCAACGCGCGCTCGACGTACGTGCCCGTACCGGGGTCGTCGAGCCAGCGCACGGGCCCGTCCTGCAGGATCAGGTTCAGGCGGTCCGGGTGCCCGTGCCCGCCGCCCCTGGCGCCGTAGTCGAGCCCGGCGTACACGCGGCCGTTGCCGCGGCGCAAGACGGCGTACCCCTGCTCGGGGAGCAGTTCGCATCGACGCGCGCGCTCCGGCGCGACGGGCGGTAACTCGGGCCGCGCGAAGAGCAGCGACTTCCAGCCGAGGTCCGCGCGCGAGAGCGCGCTCGCGGGCTCGTTGCGTTCGCTCTCGCCCGTCGCGCGCCAGCGGCCCGTCCGGTGGGGCAGTCGCGGATCGCTCGGGGCGTAAAGCCGGGCGAGCGCGGGGCCGAGGCGCGCGAGGCCGCCGTCCGTTAGGCCCAGCTCGCACCACTCCGCCCACCGCCACTGCCGGAGCGAGACGGCGTACTGCGCGTCGCGGCGCGTGGGGAGCGTGTCGTCGGGGAGCGCGACGCGGAACGGGACCGCGTACCCGGCGCGGAAGCGCGCGACGAGCGCGCGCGCGACTCCGATCCCGGTACGCTCGGCGAACCGCAGGGCGTACCAGAAGCCACGGTGCGCGAACTGGTGATAGTTCTCACCCTCGTACCAACTTCCGTCGGCAAGTAGCGCCCGGTCGAGCAACTCGGCGATGCCGAACGGTCCGTGCACGGCCGCTTCCGCGGCGCGCGCGTCGCCGAGCACGCGAGACGCGGCGAGCCGCGCGACCGCGTGCCACACCTGCCGGTTCGACGTGCCCTCGGGAAAGCTGGCGATCAAGGCGCGACTCGGTTCGACGACGCGCGCGCGGACGCGGTCGGCGAGCGCGTCGTACCGTCCCGGCGCAGACGCGCAGAGGAAGTCCAACGCGGTACACACGTGCACGAGCCAGAGCGACTCGAGGTACGTGCTGAAGAAGGGGCGCGTCGGGCCGAGGACGTTGTCGACGTTCGGGTAGGCGAGGTACGCGTCCGCCTGCGCGTCGAGGACGCGCGCCGCGTACGCTTGCCAGGCGTCCACCGCACGCGCGTCGGCCGCGGCGGTCAGCGCGAGCGCGGCCGCGTGCACCGCGCGCTCCGCGAGCCAGAGCTGGTAGCCCATGATCCACCAGCGGTAGTCCTCGTCGCGGTCGTACACCGCCGCGCACGACGGACAGCGGTGCGCGCGCGGCGCGAACGGGTCGAACTCCAAGCGCGCGCCGTCGCGCGGGCAGGTTCCACCCACGCGCGTTAGACACGCCTTCTCGAGCGGCGTCCAGACCGGGCGCGCGAGGACGGGCGCGAGGTCGGCGGCGAGCGACGCGACGAGCGCGCCGAGCGGCGCGCCCGGGCCGGCCACGGCGCGGCGACGTTCGGCGACGCCGTGCGCGTCCAAGTAGAGCACGCTCACCGGGACGCGGGTGGCGTCGGGTCGCCGGTCCAGTCGTGCACGGTCGCGAGCTCGCCGCGGAGGTCCATCGTCACCCCACGGAGGCGCCGCGCGACGCCCTGCACGCCGCGCGAGTGGTACAACCAGGCGACCGGTACCGAATCGGCGAGCATCCGCTGCACGGCCGTCCACGCCGCGGCACGCTCTGCCGAATCGGGCGCCGCCGACGCGCGGGCGAACGCCGCGTCGAGCGTCGGACGGTGGTACCCCGAGTAGTCGAGCGTGCCGCCCGCCGCGGCCGACGCGAACATCGCCGCGAGATACGTTAGGCCGACGTCGCCGGGCACGCCCGCGAGGAGCAGGTCGAACGTCTTGCGCCGGGCGCGGGCCGCGGTGAGAAACGCGCCGAGTTCGCGCGGGCGGATCGCGACGGCGACGCCGCGGGCGGCGAGGTCCGCCTGCACGAGTTGCTCGGCGGCGTTGTCGCCCGACCCGACCGTGAGCAGTTCGACCGCAAGCGGGTGCCCCGCGCGGCGGCGCACGCCGTCGGGTCCGCGCGTCCAGCCCGCCGCGTCGAGGAGCGAGTCGGCGCGACGCGGGTCGCGCGGGTCGGGCACCGGCAATGCGTACGGAACGTCCGGCGGGACCGCGCTCGCGGACGGTGTGCCGTACCCGGCGAGCGCGACGTCGACGATGCGCCGCCGGTCGATCGCGGCACTCACGGCCTGCCGGACGCGCGCGTCGTCGAACGGCAGCCGCCCGGTGTTGAACACGAGGCCGGTCGAGAACGCGACGGGGTACGAGACGACGCGCGCGACCGGGTCGCGCGCGAGCAGCGCGGCGCTCGTCGGCGCGATGCCCGCGACGTCGAGTTCGCCGGTGATCAGCCCCGCGAACTTCGTCGTCGGCTCGTCGACGACCGCGACGACGAGCCGTGCGAGGTGCGGCGCGCCGCCCATCGCGGCCGGGAACGCGTCGTTGCGCGCGAAGGTCCAGCGTGCGCCCGCCCGGCGCTCGACGAAGCGGAACGGGCCGTTGCCGACCGGGGCCGTCTCGAACCCCGCCCGCCGCAACGCGCGCCGCGACTCGATGCCTAACAGGTGGCGCGGAACGAGCGGCAGCTCGCAAACGAATCGCGGGAAATCGGGCTGCGGCGCGGTGAAGCGCAGCACGAGCGTCGTATCGTCGACCGCGCGCGCGTCGGCGAGCGCGCCCAACTCGGCGCGGCGCGGCGATCCGACGGCGGAGTCGCGGGCGAGGTCGAACGTAAAGACCGCGTCCGCGGCCGTCGTCAGGACGCCGTCGTGCCAGCGGAGCGTCGGCTCGAGCGACAGCGTGACCGCGCGCCGGTCGGGCGCCCAACGCCAGCGGCGCGCGTAGTACGGCGTGGGCCGGAACGCCGCGTCGTAGCGCGCGAGGGTGACGAGGAGGACGTGACGCTGTACCTGCCGCGAGAGCGGGTGCACGGTCACGATCGGGTCGGGCGATTCGAGGTCCGCGCCCGACGCGACGACGGCGACGTCGGCCGGCCGCGCGGGTTGGGCACAGGCGCCGATGCACGCAGCGGCGAGGGCCGCGCTGCGTCGGGGCAGGTCGCGGACGAGCGCGGCCGCCCTTCCCTTCTCCGCGCGTCCACGCATCATGCGGCCGTGCCTGCCGCCGCGCGCCCGCCCTCGCCCGCCCTCGCGCGATTGCGGGCGCTCGCGCGCCGGCTGGGCGAGGCGGTGGTGCTCGTCTGGGCGGTCGCGACGCTGCTCTTCGTGCTCGTCCACGCCGCACCGGGCGACCCGGCCACGTTCCTCGTCGCCCCCGGCGCGAGTGCGGCCGACGTCGCGCGCGTCCGCTCGGAACTCGGCATCGACCGTCCCATCGTCGAGCAATATGGCCGCTGGACGACGCGCCTGCTGCGCGGCGACTTGGGGGAGAGCTTCGCCCACCGTGTCCCGGTGACGCGCGTCCTCGGCGACGCGCTCCCCGCCTCGGTCGCACTCGGACTCGGCTCGCTCGCGCTGAGCTACCTCATCGGCGTGACGCTCGGCACGTGGCAGGCGGCGCTCCGCGCGACGGGCGACCGCCGGAGCCGCCGTACCGACGCCGCGATCACCGCGCTGACGACCGTCGCGTACGCGGCGCCGAGCTACTGGCTCGGCCTCGGACTCGTTGCGGTCGCCACGGCGGGCGCGGCGCGGTGGGGCGTGCCGGCCGCGTGGCGGCTGCCGAGCTTCGGCGCGTCGGATCCAGCTGGGCTCGCGCACGGAGCCGCGGCGGTCGCCGACCGGTTTCGACACGCGGTGCTGCCGCTGTTCGTGCTCACGGCCGTCGGCGCGGCCGGCGTGGCGCGGTACGCGCGCGCCGCCGTCGGCGAGGCGCTCGAGGGCGACTTCGTGCGCACCGCGCGCGCGAAAGGGCTCGGGCGGGGCGGCGTCTACGGCCGACACGCGCTCCGCGCCGCGCTCCCGCCGCTCGTCGTCCTGTTCGCACTCGCGCTGCCGGGAGTCGTTGCCGGTTCCGTCTTCGTCGAGACGGTGTTCGCGTGGCCGGGCGTGGGCCGCGCCGTCGTGCAGGCGATCGCCGCGCGCGACTACCCCGTGGTCCTCGGCGCGGCGCTCTTGTACGCGGTCGCGACGATCGGCGCGAACCTGGCCGCGGACCTCGTGCTGCCGTGGGTCGACCCGCGCCGGCGCACGTCGGGCGATGCCTAACGACGGCGGTGCGCGCCGGGCGCGGGGCGCGCTCTTCTGGCCGGCGCTCGGCCTCAGCCTGCTCGCGCTCGCCGCGGCCGTCGTCCCGGCCCTCGCACCGCCGGACGCGCAGGCCATCGGCGACGTGCTCGCGCGGCGCCTCGTCGCGCCCGGCGCGCGCGACGCACACGGCACGTGGCACCCGCTCGGCACCGACGCGTTCGGGCGCGACTTGCTCGTCCGCGCGCTCGCGGCCGCCCGCCTGTCGCTCGCCGTCGGCGTCGGCGGCTCCGTCCTCTCGGGCGCACTCGGCACCGCGTTAGGCGCCGTCGCGGCGTGGCGCGGGGGGATCGCCGACCGCGCGATCACGGCGCTCGCCGACGTGCTGCTCGCGGTGCCGCGGATCGTTCTTCTCCTCGTCGTCGCCGCGCTGTGGGGCCCGGGCGTGGGGACCACGGTCGCCGTGCTCGCCCTCACCGGCTGGATGGGCGTCGCGCGACTCGTGCGCGCGGAAGCGCTCGGCGTCGTCCGCACGGAGTACGTGACCGCCGCCGCGACGCTGGGCGCGCGTCCCTCGCGCGTGCTCTGGCGTCACGTCGTCCCGAACGCGCTCGGCGCGGCCACCGTCGCCACCGCACTCGGCGTGGGCAACGCGGTCCTGCTCGAAAGTGGCCTTTCCTTCCTCGGACTCGGCGTCCAGCCGCCGGCGCCGAGTTGGGGGAATCTGATCGCCGGCGGACGCGACCTGCTCATCGTCGCGCCGTGGGTGTCACTCGTCCCCGGTGCGTTGTTGATCGGGACGGTGCTCGCGTGCACATTGATCGGCGACGCGCTGCAGGACCGCGTCGCCCGCGGTGACGTCCGAGTCAGCGGACGAGGATCGTGACGACTTCTCGCGGACCGGCCTCGAAGCGCACGACGGCGTCGTCGCCGTCTGCATCGATCGGCAGTCGCTCGCCGGCCGTCTCGTCCAAGCGCGCGCGTACGGCGTCGCGTAGCGGCGCGCGGTCCGGGCGCGCGATACGCCACGTGCCGGGGCGCGCCTCGGCCGTAACGTTCACGCACCGGAGCGCGATCCAGCCCTCGCCGACTTCCGCCGGTTTGGCGGCCGAGAAGGCCAGCCCGTCTCCCGTCAGTTCCAAAACGGCGGTGTCGTCGATCGGATGCAGCGCCGAGCGGAGCGTCTCGCCGGTGAGCGGCAGGAGCACGTCCTCGACAATGTGCTCCACCAACGCCCGAGTCTCGTCGCTATCGGGTCCGTGCAGCGCGACCGCGAGCTCCGCCGCGAACGGGCCCGCCGCCTGTGCTTCGGGCGTCGCAGCCGGCCACCCCGCATGTCCCGGACGTTCCGGCAGGTCCGGGCGCGAGAGCTCGCCGACCGCGCGGACGAGCGTCACGAAGACGGTCCCGTCGGCATCTGCCTCGTACTCGGCCAGCCCGTCTGAGATCACCGTCGCACCCGCGGCGTCGGTCGAGAGCGAGACGTACCGGTGCAACGGTGCCGTCGCCGGCGGGCGCTCGACGGCCGCTTCGGCGGCCGAGACCTCGATCGGGCGCCGCGCCAACGGACCGAACGCGGCGTCGGCGATGACCTGCGCGCTTGCAAGGCCGGTCCGGAAGCCGATCCGTAGCCGGTGGTCACGCGCCCGGTTGTTGCCGGTGACGCGGACGCGGACGAACGCCGCGCCGGCGTCGAGGCTCAACCGAATGGTGAGTGGCAGTTCGACTGCGCGACTCGCGCGCCGCGTGCGTCGCGAGAGCGGATCGTCGGGATCCGCGGCGAGCGACTCCGGGACGCGCAGTTCGTAGCGCGCTTCGAGCGTCGCGCGCAGCGGCCCGCGGTCGACGGTGCGCACGCCGACGCAGCGGGCGGTCGTGATGCGGTGGCCGACGGGCGAGTGCGTGTAGAGGTCGCCCGCGTCGCCGAGGTCCTCGAAGCCGAGCAGGTCGTCGAGCGAGCGCGCGCCGTCCGCGGTGCGAAGCGTGACACGGCCGCGTGCGTCGAGGTCGGCCTGGAGCAGGCCGTTGTCCAACCGTCCGTCCGTCGCGCGGACCGGATTCGGGAACGCCGTCCACTGCGCGCCGTCGCTGGCCTCCGCGGACTCGCCCCGAGTCGAGGCATCGAGCGCGAGCGACAACACGCCGTGTCCGCGGACCGGTGGCACCCACGCGAGCGTGCGCGCGAGCTCGACAAGGTCGTCGTCCGGGTAGTGCCGCGGCGACTCCACGCGGTCGTGCGCGAGCGCGCGGCCGAGCACCTGGAGCAGGGCGGGCGCGCCGCGATCACCGAACGTAAGGCGCACCGGCATTCCGGGCGCGCGGAGGGCGCGCCAATGACCGGCCGAGCCCGGCCCCACGGCCACATCGCGGACGAACGACGCGACCGCGAGCTCCGCGACGCCGCTGCGCGGGCGCGCCGCGCGGTTCCGGACGAGCACCTGCGGTCGCCACAGTGTCCGCAGCCCGCGCGCGCGCACGGCGTCGTGGCCGACGAGCACGTCGAGCGCGTCGCCGCGCAACCCGTCGGCCTGGGCGTGGACCTCGTCGAGCCGCGCGTCCATCGCGCGCGCGACCGCGTCGAGCGAGCAGCCGCAGAGCGTGTCGTGCGGGTGGCAGAGGAGGAGCTCGCGCCACGCCGCCTCGAGCAGCGCGCGCCGCGTGCCAGCGGCCGGCGCCGCGGCGGGATCGCCCATGCCTAACGCGGCGAGCGCCGCCCACGGCTCGACGTCGCGGACGAGGGCGCGTTCGGCGTGCGCGGCGCGGCGCTTCTGCGCCGCGCGCGTGCCGAAGGTGCCCTGCAGTGCCCACGCGTACCCGTACGAGTCGCGCAGTTCCCCCTCGATGGTCGGGAGCTCGGCGGCGGCGGCGGCGTGCCGCGCCCGCGCGGCGAACGTGGTCGCGCTCACGACTTCGACCCGCGCCGGGGCCGCGACGCGACGCAGGGCGTCGACCGCGTCGTCCCACCGCTCCTGCCGCGCGTGGTGGTCGGCCCCGTTTAGCAGGAGGACGAACCCGAGCCGCGCGCGCGGCCCGAGCGTCGCCCCGAGTGCGGCCCAGCGCTCGCGGGCCGGGGGGAGCGCGGGGGGGAGGCGCGAGGCGAACTCATAACCGTCCGGCGGCAAGTGGTAGAGGAGGACGCGCGCGCCGTCCGCCGCGCGCCACCACGCTGCGTCGCCCGCCGGCCAGCGCGGGCCGCCGTAACCGCGCCAGACGACCGCGACCTCGAACCCGAAGCCGCACGCGAGCGTGGGGTGTGCCGCGGGGTGTCCGAACGCGTCGGGCGAGTACAGCACCGGCGGCGCCGACGCGCCGAGCCGCGCGAGCGTCCGCCCCCCCGCGAGCAGGTTTCGGACGAGCGACTCGCCACCGGGGATGAGCCCGTCCGCGAGCACGTACCACGGCCCCGCTTCGAGCCACCCCGCGTGCAACGCGGCCGCGAGCGCACCGCGCCGCTCGGGGCGCACCGCGAGGTAATCGTCGAGGACGACGGCCTGCCCGTCGAGCAGGAACGGCGTCCCGGACGCGTCGTCCAGTCGCTCGTCGACGAGCGCGACGAGCCGCTGCCGGAACCGCCCCGCGAGGTGGTACCACTCCCGGTCCCAGTGCGTGTGCGGGACGAGGAGGACGTCGGGTGCGGCCGGCACGCCGCGGCGCCTAACGACGGGCGGTATGTGGGACCACGCGGCGCGTCGTGCCGCGTCTCCGACGCGGCGTCAGACCGCCGACGACACGTCGTGGTCGCGCGGCGCCGCGGGCGCGCCGGCGGTCGAGGGCCCGGCCACGTGCGCCTCGTGCGGGTGGTGCGTCAGGTGCGCCGTCTGCCGGCCGATCAGGATCCGCGCCGCCCGCACGTCGTGCCCGACGTCGATCAGCAGGATCGCCAGGTCGCCCACGCCCCACAGCAGCCCCGCGAGCACGATCAGCCGGCTCACCTCGCCGAGCAGCGTCGAGAGCGCCGCGACCCCGTCGTGGTACAGCCCGGTCGTCACCTCCGCAATCAAGAGGATGACGAGCACGACCGCGATCATCCGGAACAGCTTCGACAGGTAGCGGAGCCCCGTATACGGCTCGATGTCCGCCGTCCGCACGCCGAACAGCGGGTCCATCCCGCGGCGCTGCACGTCGCGCCCCGGGGGGCGCGCCTCGCCTAACGCTGCGCCCGGTGCGTGCGGGGGCACGGCCGCCGACGCGTCCGCGTCGGCGCGTTCGGCCGTCGGTGCGATGGTGATCTCGGTCATCCGCCGTCTCCTGAGCCCGTCCAGCGGGCGCGGTACCCGCGGGCGTCGATGTGAGTGAAGGGGCCGTGCGCGCCGTTGCCGGGGTAGACGCCGCAGCCGCCGACGAGCTCAGGGTGCGCCTGCTCGACCCGCTCGACCGCGTCGCAGATCACCCGCGCATCGCGAATGTCGCGCCGCCCGTCGTGGTTCAGGTCGTCCATCTGCCCGCCCCCGGTGTTGTCGATCCAGACGTCGTTGGCGTCGCCGTACATGTGCCGGCTGAGCCCCGCGCGCCCCGTCGGGTCGCCGCCGCCGGCGTTGTACTGCGGCGTCCGGAAGCCACTCATCACGTGCAGACCGCCGGCCGGGATCCCCTGCTTCGCCAACTCGGCGAGCACGAGCTCGTCCTTGTCGACGATCCGCGGGTCGACGACGACGTACTTGGGCCAGACGTTCACCTGGTCGTGCGTGAGGAAGTCGCGGAGCCGGAGGTGCTCGGAGAGGGGCGTGTCCTCCGTGGCCGGCGTGACCTGAATCAGCCCGCGGGGCGGCGCGTAGTTCCCGCGTGCCGCGACCGCGCCTTTCTCCGTCGGCCACGCGCCGACGTAGTAGAGACCGATCCGCCCCCGTCGACGCGCCGACAGCGGCGTGAGCGTCAGGACGTTGAGGTCGGCAACGGGGCGAATCGCGTCGCCGATGCGGAGGGCGAGCCGCTCGATCGGGGACGACGGGTTGCCGTCGGCGGTCGTGACGCCCGGGACCTGGGGCGCGACCGGCTCGCCGGGCGCGTGGACGACGATGCGCACCTTGCCGCTCGCCCCGCGCAGCCCCGCCAGGCGCGTCATGAACGCGTCGGTCAGGTAGGCGGTCGACGGCCGGTCGGCGTTGGTCAGCGCCGCGGTCACGCTCGCCGTGGCCGGGGTGAGCGCGAAGCGCGGTGCCTCTCCCGCGCCGGTCTGCCGTCGCGGCGTCATCACGATCGCCAGCGCCCACGCGACCGCGAACAGGACGACCACGGCCCAGGAGATCCGCTCGAACCACCGCTCGCCGCGCGCGCTCAGCCCCGCCCCGAACAGCCCCCCCCGCAGCGGCGGCGGCGGGCGGAAGAGCTCTTCGAGCGCGACGACGGCGTCGTGCACCACCTCGCCCGCGTGCGACCCGTGTGCCGCGCGCCCCTGCGCCGCCGCGGCCGACGCGCTCACGCGGCCCGCTCCGGGTCGACCGGCGCCGCGTCGGCCGGCGCCGATTGCGCCGCCTCCCGGTGCGGGTCAGGTTGCACCCCGCCTCCTCTCTTCCGTCGGACTCTATCCTCTCGCATGCCCTCCCTCGGCGAATTCTTCGGCCGGCTCCGCGACCTCCCCGCCCTCGTGCAATGGGCGGGCTACGTGGGGATGTTCGCGATCATTTTCACCGAAACCGGCCTGTTCTTCGGCTTTTTCCTACCCGGCGACTCGCTCCTCGTTACCGCCGGGTTGCTCGCCGCGCCCGGCCCGCAGCACCTCCCGCTCGACCTGAAGACGATGGGCCTCGCCCTCAGCGCGGCCGCGATCCTCGGCGACAACACCAACTACTGGGTCGGACGCCTGTCGGGTCCACGCATCTTCGCCCGCGACGACTCGCTCCTGTTCAAGAAGAAGCACCTGCAGCGCGCGGCCGACTTCTACACCACGCACGGTCCGAAGACGGTCGTCCTTGCGCGTTTCATGCCCATCATCCGGACCTTCGCCCCGCTCGTGGCCGGCGCCGCCGGGATGGCGTACCTGACGTTCCTTACGTTCAGCGTCGTCGGCGGCCTCGCCTGGATCTGGAGCATGCTCCTCGCCGGCTACCTGCTCGGCTCCCGCTTCCCGGGGCTGACGCAGCATCTGGAGCTGCTCATCATCGGCATCGTCCTGCTCTCGGTCAGCCCGGCGATCGTGAGCTGGTGGCGCGCGCGGCGCGCAACTCGCGTGACCGCCGCGAGTTGATCGGCACCACCCTCGACCAGGAGACTTCCGATGGCCTTCACGCTGCCGCCGCTCCCCTACTCGCCCGACGCGCTCGAACCGCACATCGACGCGGCGACGATGTCGATCCACCACGACAAGCACCACCAGGCGTACGTCACCAACCTGAACGCCGCGATCGAGAAGGCGCCGGAGCTGGCGAACCAGCCGATCGAACAGCTGCTCGCCAACCTGAACGCCGCGCCCGAGGCCGTCCGCGGACCGATCCGCAACAACGGCGGCGGCCACTGGAACCACTCGCTGTTCTGGGTGCTCATGGGCCCGAACGCGGGCGGCGAGCCGTCCGGCGACGTCGGCGACGCGATCCGCGCGAGCTTCGGCGACTTCGGCACGTTCCGCGACCAGTTCAAGGCCGCCGCGGTCGGCCGCTTCGGGTCGGGGTGGGCCTGGCTCGTCCGCCAGGGCGACAAGCTCGCGATCACGAGCACGCCCAACCAGGACAACCCGCTCATGGACGGCGCGCGTCCGAACGACGTCCTACTCGGCCTCGACGTCTGGGAGCACAGCTATTACCTGAAATACCAGAACCGCCGCCCGGACTACATCGACGCGTGGTGGAACACGGTCAACTGGGGCGAGGTGGCGAAGCGGTACGGGCAGGGCTGACGGCCGCCCGCGCCGGCACGGGGCTCAAAGCGTCGCGCGATACGCGTTGAGCACCGCGCCGGCCGTCGCCAGCGCCCAGACGAGCGCGGCCGCCTGCAACCCGCGGCCGCGCGGGATGCGTCCGACGACGGCGATGCCGACGCCGAGCAGGACCGTCGTCCAGAGCGTGAAGAGATCGAAGCGGCCGAGTAGCGCGCGCAGAACGGGTGACACGTCGGAGCCGACGAAGCGCGCCGGACTGAAGCCGACGCTTTCCATCGTCGTCAGGCGCTCGGGCGGCGTGACGAACAACAGTGCGATCCCCGCGAACGCACCGACGATGCGCGGGATGAAGCTGTAGGTCGCGACCATGAACGCCGGCCCGAACGCGGCGCGGCTGCCGAATGGCTTCGCCGCGAGCCAGATCGCGACCGCGACCGCGGTGATCCAGACGAGCTGCCCGATCGCGCCGAGCGCGCCGCCCAACGCGCCGGTCGTGAACTTCTCCTGCAGCGCGATCGAGGCCGCGATCTGCTCGTTGGTGATCTGCGGCTGGTCGCGCCGGAGCTTGGCCGCCGCCTCGGCCGCCGCGTGGTCGAAGACGGGCTGCATGAGCGGGCGCGCGACGAGGAACCCGCCCACCGTGAGCACGACGTAGACGATGAGGGCCCAGAGCGCGCCCGAACGCTCCCGCCGCGCGAAGACCGCCGCCGGCGCGAAGAAGATGTCGACGAAGTCTTCCCAGAGCGCGGCGGGCCTGGCCGCGCTCGGCTCCGCGACCGCCTCGCTCACCGCGCCGCCTCGCCTTCGAGGTACGTGTAGCCGTCGAGGCCGGCCACGTAGTCGGCGACGAACTGGTTCGCCTCGCTGCGCGAGAGCCCCTTCGCCCCGGTCACCTTGCGCCGCCACGTGGTGAGCAGCGCCGGCGCGTGGAACTGCACGTAGTTGAGCACCTCGGTGACCGTGTCGCCGTGCACGAGGTCCGTCACCTCCGGCCCGCGGTCCGACAGCTTCACGTGCACCGCGTTCGTGTCCCCGAACAGGTTGTGGAGGTCGCCGAGGATCTCCTGGTACGCGCCGGTGAGGAAGATGCCTAACACGTACTCCTCGTCGTCGCGGAACTCGTGCAGCTCGAGCGACGGCTGGCCGTTCCGCCCGCCCACGAAGCGGTCGATCTTGCCGTCCGAGTCGCAGGTGACGTCCTGCAGCGTCCCGAGCCGCGTCGGGCGCTCGTCGAGCCGGTGGACGGGCATGATCGGGAAGAGCTGGTCGATCGCCCAGTTGTCGGGAAGCGACTGGAAGAGCGAGAAGTTGCAGAAGTACCGGTCGACGAGCGTCGCGTCGAGCTCCTTGTGGATCTCCTCGTACTCGTCGCGGTCCGCGTTGACGAGCGCGGCAATCCGGTTGATCGTCGCGAAGTACACCTGCTCGGCGAGCGCGAGCCCGCGCAGGTCGAGCACGCCGCTGTTGAACAGCTGGCGCGCGCGGTCCTTCGCGAAGCTCGCGTCGTGGTAGATCGCCATCACCTTGTGCGGCGTGAGCGGACGCCCGCCCCCGTCGCCGCGCAGCAGCGCGTAGTCCTCGACCATCTCGTGCAGGATCGCGTGGTCGTCGTCGGTCAGCACCGGGAGTGGCGGCTCGGCCTGGCTCTCGACGTCGATCACCTTGAGCAGCAGCAGCGCGTGGTGCGCGGTCAGCGCGCGCCCGCTCTCCGAGATGAGGTGCGGCATCGGCACCTCGGCCTCGCGGCACGCCTCGGCCATCGTGTACACGACGTCGTTCGCGTACTCCTGCAGCGAGTAGTTGACGCTCGCGTTGCTCTGCGACGACCCGGTCCCGTCGTAGTCGACGCCTAGGCCGCCGCCGACGTCCACGTGCGAGAGCTCGACGCCCATCTTGCGCAGCTCGACGTAGAAGCGCGCGACCTCCTGCAGCCCGCTCTTGATAAACCGGATGTCCGGGATCTGCGAGCCGAGGTGGAAGTGGACGAGCTTGAGGATGTCGAGCCGCCCCGCGTCGCGCAGCCGGTCGATGAGCTTCACGAGCTGCGACGGGTTCAGGCCGAACTTGCTCTTTTCGCCGGCGCTCTGCGCCCAGCGGCCCGCGCTCTCGGTCGCGAGCTTCACGCGCACCCCGACCGTCGGGCGCACGTTCAGCTCGTCCGCGACCTCGAGCAGCACGTCGAGCTCCGAGAGCTGTTCGAGCACGATGAAGACCTCGTGCCCGACCTTCTGCCCCATGAGGGCGAGGCGCATGAACTCGTGGTCCTTGTAGCCGTTGCAGACGATCAGGTGGTCCGCGTTTTCCGACACGGCGAGCACGGCCTGCAACTCCGGCTTCGAGCCGCACTCGAGCCCGACGCCGTACGCGCGCCCGTATTCGAGGATCTCCTCGACCACGTGGCGCTGCTGGTTGACCTTGATCGGGTAGACGGTCGTGTAGCCCCCGTCGTACTCGTACTCGCGCATCGCGGCGTGGAACCGCTCGCTGAGCTGCGAGATGCGCGACCGCAGGATGTCGCTGAAGCGCAGCAGCACGGGAAGCGCGACGCCCTGCTCCTCGAGGTCGCGCGCGAAGTCGAGCAGGTCGAGCTCCAGCTCCGGCCGGTCGCGGTCGGGGCGGACG
The DNA here is from genome assembly GCA_019973575.1 of Gemmatimonadetes bacterium T265. Classification (NCBI taxonomy): domain Bacteria; kingdom Pseudomonadati; phylum Gemmatimonadota; species Gemmatimonadetes bacterium T265. Next base: position 906,412 of record BPUI01000002.1, on the reverse strand, counting down.
ACGACGCGGCCGCGCTCGCTGATGTCGAAGTAGCCGGCGCCCCACCCCTCGATGTTGTACGTCGCCCGCGCGTCTTCGATCGTCCACGCGGGAGGGCCGGACGCGGCGTCCGACGACGGCGTCGGGAGGGGGCCGGCGTCCGTGGCCGGCGCGGGATCGAGTTGGGTCGCCATGGGCGGCAAAGTTAAGCGGTGCGGGACTTCGGCCTGAGCCCGGGACGCCGTGACGCCGCCGTTACCCGAACGCCCGCTTCCGGAACCCCCGCGCCCCGAGCACGCAGAAGGCGGCGCAGAGCACCACGAGCGCCCCGACCACCACCGGCAGCGGCATGTGTGGCATCCCCGGCGTGAGCACGGCGCGCATCCCCTCGCTGACGTAGGTGAGCGGGTTCACGAGCACGAGGTACTTGAGCACCGGCACCGCGTCGAGCCCCCGCCACGGGTAGTACGCGCACCCGAAGAACACCATCGGCGTGATCACGGCGCTGAACAGGAGCCCGATCTGCTGCGGGCTGATCGCCGTGCCTAACACCAGACCGGCCGCCGAGAAGGTGAGCGCGCCGAGCGCCGCGACGACGGCCACCAGGCCGAGGTTCGTCGGCGACAGCCCGGCGATCGGGCCCATGACGAGCCGCGCGATCGGCAGCACGACCGCCGCGGCGACGAGCGCCTGCAGCGCGCCACTCGCCACCTTTTGCGCGACGAGCAGCCCGGTCGGGATCGGCGCGAGCAGCCGGTCCTCGATCTCGCGCGTCCACCCGAAGTCCTGCACGAGCGGGAGCGCGACGCTCTGCACCGCGGAGAGGGCGAGCGTGAGCGCGAGAACCCCGGGAAGCAGCGCGGCGCCGTAGCGCGTGCTCACGAGCCCCATGCGCGGCATGACGGCCCCGAACACGATCACAAAGAGCAGCGGCTGCAGGATCGTGCGGAGGAGGAAGAACGGCAGCTCGCGCCGCAGCGCGCGGAGGTCGCGACGCGTCAGGGCCGCGAACGCCGCCGCGGACGAGGGCGCGCGGACCGCGTCGGTGGTGGCCGGCGTGGGGAACGTGACAGCAGTCATCCGGATCCGGTCCGGCTCAGGTGAGGGCGCGCCCGGTGAGCGACACGAAGAGCGACTCGAGGCTCGGCGGTACGAGCCGGATGTCGCGCACCGCGCGCCCGCTCGCCTCCGCCGCGTCGAGCAGCGGCGGGAGCGCCGAGCCCCCGTGCTCGGCGTAAACGCGCAGCAACGCTCCCGCCGCCTCGCTCCGGAGCACCCCGGGTGCGCCGCGCGCGCGATCGGCCGCGGCGCTCGCGTCGCCGTCCAGCGTGAGTTCGAGCAGCGTGCCGCCGGGTGCGCGTGCCTTGAGCGCGTCCGGCGTGTCGAGCGCGAGCAGTTCCCCGCGATCGACGATCGCGAGCCGGTCGCAGAGCTGGTCGGCCTCCTCCATGTAGTGCGTCGTCAGCACCACCGTCCGGCCGTCGCGCCGCAGGTCGCGCAACACGTCCCACAGCGCGATCCGCGCCTGCGGGTCGAGGCCGACGGTCGGCTCGTCGAGAAAGAGCACGTCGGGCTCGTGGATCAGCGCGCGAGCGATCATCAGCCGTTGCTGCTGTCCGCCCGAAAGGGCGTCGACCTTCGCCGCGCGCTTCTCGGCGACGCCGAACTGCTCCAGCAACGCCGCGGCGCGTCGGCGCGCCGTGCCGGCGTCGAGCCCGTAGTACGCCGCGTGGAAGAGCAGGTTCTCCTCGACGGTGAGGCTGCGGTCGGGGTTCGGCCGCTGCGGCACGACGCCGATCCGGAGCCGCGCGCGCACGGCGTCGCGCACGACGTCGGCCCCGGCGACGTGCGCCTCGCCCGCCGTGGGCAGCACGCGCGTGGTGAGGATGCCGATCGTCGTCGTCTTCCCCGCCCCGTTAGGCCCGAGGAGCCCGAAGCACTCGCCCGCCGCCACGTCGAGGTCGAGGCCGGCGAGCGCGACGAGGTCCCCGGGCGGTCGCGGTGGGCCGCCCCCGACCGGCGGCGGCCCGAACGGCCGCGGTCCGCCCGGCCCGCCCCCGCCGCGCCGGCTCGGGCCGACCGCCGGGTAGACCTTGCGCAACCCACGAGTCTGGATGGCCGAGCTCATGGGTGCCAAGGTAGCGACATCAGAGCGGCGGGTTCGGTTCCTCGGTGGGCAACGCGCCGCTCTCGTAGTGGAGCCCGGACTCGCGCAGCAGTCCGTGCCACTTGTCGCGGACCCACCGATCGAGCGCGACGTCGAGCGCGCGGTCCTCCGCGGCCGTGATCGCGGGCGGCGCCGGCTCGGCGGGCGGCTCGACGCGCGCGTACGGGCGGCCGTCGTTGTAGACGAACCGCGCGACCTCGCGATCGTCGGCCGCGAACTCGGTCCGCGTCGCAATCCCGTCCCAACCCGCGGGCGCGTCGTCGGCGTGCACCGACACCCGGATCACGTCGAAGTCCGACGTCGCCCACCGCAGCACGCCGAAGTCTTCCCGCAGGTTCGCCGCTTCGCCGAGTTGCTGCCACTGCTCGCGAGTGAGGGGAATCTCGAAATCCAGATTGTGGTTGTTCATCACAGAGGCTCCTCGCGGAAGATCGAGGTCGGCACGCCCGCAGTTGGGCGTACCAGGGTCCCGGGCGGTCCCCGCAAGCCCGGGACCCGCGCCCGCGGCGGTGTGGTGATTGCCGTGTCCCGTCGCATGCGTTCGTCCGAATCGCCCGTCCAGCTCTCGCTCCTCGACGCCCGGCACGCGCCCGCGGGCGACGGTGACGTCGAGTCCGTCGAACTGATGACCGATGGCGGCGCGATCGCCTGCCGCTTGCACGACGCGCCGACCGGCGGCGACGCCGCCGTGCTCTGGGCATTTGGGGCGGGCGGTGGATTCCACGGACCGGCGGGCGGCCTCTACGATCGGCTCGCCGACCAGATCGCACCCGACGGCGTCGCCTCGCTGCAGGTCGCATATCGCCGCCCCGCCGAGCTCGTCCCCTGCGTGCTCGACGTCCTCGTCGCGATCGACTACGTCGCCCGACGCGGCCGCACGCGGGTCGTGCTCGTCGGCCATTCGTTCGGCGGTGCGGTGGTCATCACGACCGGCGCCGTGAGCGCGGCCGTGATCGCGGTCGCCGCCCTCAGCAGCCAGACGGCCGGCACCGCCGCCGTCGACCAAATCGCGCCGCGCCCGCTCTTCCTCGCCCACGGCACGGCCGACGAGGTCCTCCCCGACCGGTGCTCGCGCGACATCCACGCCCGCGCCGCCGAGCCGAAGCGCCTGATCCTCTACCCCGGCTGTCGCCACGGCCTCGACGCCTGCCGCGACGCGCTCGACGCCGACCTCCTCGCGTGGCTCCGTACCGTCACGCATTCCCCCGCGCGCGCGTAACTCACCGGCAGCCTAACGCCGCCACCCCGGGCGCGGGGGCGGCGCGGGGCCAGAGCGCGCGTCGACGTCGCGGCCCACGCGTCACCCACCCTCGCGACACCCCACGGGCCGTGCGTCGTTGAGCGCGCGGAGCGCCCCGCGCCGCCTCCGCGCGGCGCGAGCCACTCGCCTTACGACCCGCCCCGCTCCTTGTCCCCAGCCCGCTGCGCCGCCGCGTGCGCCACCGCAAACGCGCGGTGCTCGTCGTATCCGTACTCCTCGTATGCGTGGTTGAACGCCTCGAGGAACGCGCGCTTCTCGTGGTGGTCGTAGCGCGCGACCTGCGCGGCCGGCAACTCGGCGAGCGTGCGGCAGGGCGGCATCGTGTGGTCGTCGTGGAGCGCGTGCGGTCACCCGATCGGGTCGCCGCCGGTAGCCCCGTAGATCATCCCGGTCAGATAGCTCCCCTCGTCCGAGGCGAGCAGCACGTAGATCGGCGCCAACTCGCGCGGCTGCGCCGCACGCTTGAGCGGCGTGTCCTGCCCGAAGGTCTTCACCTTGTCGGCCGGCAGCGTCGCGGGGATCAGCGGCGTCCACACCGGACCCGGCGCGACCGCGTTGACGCGGATCCCCTTGTCGGCCACGCCCTGCGCGAGCCCCTGCGTGAAGTTCTTGATCGCGGCCTTGGTCGACGCGTAGGCGAGCAGCATCGGCTCGGGCGTGTAGGCCTGCACCGACGTCGTGTTGATGATCGCGCTCCCCGGCCGCATGTGCGGCGCGGCCTCGCGGCACAGCCAGAACATCGCGTAAACGTTCGTGCGGTACGTCCGGTCCCACTCCTTCGTCGAGAACTCGCCAATGTCCTCGTGCGTCCGCTGGAACGCGGCGTTGTTGACGAGCACGTCGACGCGCCCGAGTTCTTCCACGCAGCGGCGGACCAGCGTCCGGCAGTGCGCCTCGTCCGCGATGTCGCCCGCCACGGTGAGCGCGCGCCGCCCCTCGGCCTCGACGAGCCGCCGCGTCTCCGTCGCGTCGTCCGCTTCGTTGAGGTAGGAGATCAGCACGTCGGCGCCCTCGCGGGCGAACGCGAGCGCGACGGCGCGGCCGATCCCCGAGTCCGCGCCGGTGATCAGCGCGACCTTGCCGGCCAGCTTCCCGCTCCCGCGGTAGGACGTCTCGCCGTGGTCCGCGCGTGGCGTCAGCTCCTGCTCCGTCCCGGGCGGCGCTTGCTGCTGGTCCGGCTGCGGCGGCTGCGCGCCGGCCTTCGTCGGATCAGCCATCAGCCGTGCGCCGTCGCGCCGACCGCCGGCTCCGTAAACGCCTGCTCGACCGCGGCGAGGTCGTCGGCGGAGAGCGTCCAACTCGCCGCGGCCGCGTTCGCCCGCACCTGCTCCGCGCGCGTCGCGCCGGCGATCACCGAGGCCACGGCGGGGCGCGCGAGCAGCCAGGCGACCGCGAGCTCGAGCACCGTGTGCCCGCGCGCCTCGGCGACCGCGGTGAGGCGCTCGACGTGCGCGAGGTTCTCGTCGCTCAGCCGGTCGCTCCCCCAGCCACCCGACCCGAGGCGCGAGTCCGGCGGCGGCGGCGCGCCGCGGCGGTACTTCCCGCTCAGCAGCCCGCTGGCGAGCGGGAAGTACGGGACGAAGCCGAGCCCCTCGCGCTCGCACTCGGCGAGCACGCCGTCGTGTTCCGGCTCGCGGTGGAACAGGCTGTACTCGTTCTGCACGCTCGCGAACTGCGCCCCGGTCTGCACCGTGCGTGACGCGCGGATCTGCGCGACCGAGAAGTTCGAGCAGCCGATCTCGCGCACCTTCCCCTCGCGCACGAGGTCGTCGAGCGCGCCCATCGTGTCGGCGACCGGCACCGACGCGTCCGGCCGGTGCAGCTGGTACAGGTCGATCACGTCGGTCCCGAGCCGGCGCAGGCTGTCCTCCGCCGCGCGCCGCACGTACGCGGGCGCGCCGCCGCCCGGCCGCGCGTCATCGATCCGCGCGCCGAACTTCGTCGCGACCACGACGTCGCGGCGGCGTGTGCCTAACGCACGGCCGAGGAACTCCTCGCTGCGCGTGCCGCCGTAGACGTCCGCGGTGTCGAAGAGGGTGACGCCGGCCTCGAGCGCGGCGTCGACGACCGCGGCCGTTCCGGCCGCGTCGAGTCGTGCGCCGAAGTTGTTACAGCCGAGCCCGACGGCGGAGACGGTGAGGGATCCGATGCGACGTGTGTCCATGAACGCCGGGGCGGTGCGAGCCGCGTGCCGGCGGACGCGCGCGCCGACGAACGGCCGTGGCGCGCTACGGCGCCGGCGCCACCGCGCCCGGGGCCGGCTGCGTCGGGACGGTGGGCGTCGTCCCGGACCCCGCCGCGCCCGGCGCTCCGATCGTTCGCCCCCCCGCGCCCGGCTCCGCGGCGACGACGGGCGTGCCGGGCTGCTCGCGCCCCTTCCGCAGGTACGGCACGCCGGTCGTCATCCACTCCGGCGCGGGCTCGCCTTTGAGATGATACGCGAAGAACTGCTGCATCCGGCGGTCCACGTCGAGCTGGTTCGCCCGCTTGCGCGGGTTGTGTCCGTCTCCGTTGTAATCCAGCAGGTACGCCTCCTTGCCGAAGCGCCGGAGCCCGACGAACAACTCGATCCCCTGGTACCACGGCACCGCCCCGTCCCCGTCGTTGCTCATGATCAGCGCCGGCGTCGTGACGCGGTCGACGTAGAAGAGCGGCGAGTTCTCGACGTAGCGCGGCAGCGCGTCCCAGAGCGACTTCCCGATCCGGCTCTGCCCCTTCTCGTACTGGAACGCGCGCGCGACGCCGCTCTCCCACCGGATGCCGCCGTAGGCGCTCGTCATGTTCGCCACCGGCGCGCCGAGGAACGCGGCGCGGAAGTACGGCGTCTGCGTGATGATGTACGCGCTCTGGTACCCGCCCCAGCTCTGCCCCGCGATGCCGACGTGCTGCTCGTCGACGAAGCCGCGCGCCGCGATCGCCTGCACGCCCGGAAGGATCGCCTTGAGCGCGCTCTGCCCGGGGTACCCCGTCGTGTACGCGATGTCGGGGAAGAAGACGAGGTAGCCGTTCGACGCGTAGACGGTCGGGTTGATGACGTTGCGCCCCGCGGGCGCGACGTACTGGTACAGGTTGTCCGACAGCTGCTCGTAGAAGTAGACGAGCATGGGATACTTGCGCGACGCGTCGAACCCCGCGGGCTTGTAGAGGATGCCCTTGAGCGGGACGCCGTCCGTGTTGCGCCAGCGCACGAGCTCCGCGGTGCCCCACGCGTACTGCGCCTGCTGCGGGTTCGCGTCGCTCGCCCGGGTCAGCGCGTCCAGCCGGTCGCCGACGTAGACGTCCGGCGACGCGGCGAACGTCTGCCGCGTGACGGCGTACACCTCCGCTCCCTGCGACTTGATTAGCGGCCCGAACCGCGCGTCCGCTATGACGATTCGTTCCGGCGCGCCGCCGTCGACGCGCCCGCGGTAGAAGCCGCTCGCCTTCGTCTCGTCGTCGAACGCGCTCAGCAGCAGCGGCACACGCGGGTCGACGTACCGCGCCTCGCGGTCCGGCCGCAGCACGCGCAGGACGACGTGCCCGCGCGCGCCGAGCGAGTCGGTCACCGCGCGCGGCGCGCGCCGGCCGCTCGGGTCTAACGCCCACACGTCGTAGCGCGAGTAGACGAGCAGTTCGCGCTCGCCCGCCGTCCACCCCGCCTCGCCCCACGGCGCGGCCTCGCTCGGCGTGTCCCACGTCTCCTCGTCGAAGCGCAGGTTTCGCGCGCCCCCGGTGAGCGACACCGTCCGCCGCTCGGCGACGTCGTACGCCTGCCAGCCGCCGTTCGCCGCGCCCGCGTACCACGTCACGTAGCGCGCCCCGGGCGAGAGCTGCGCGCCGAACTGCACCCGGCGCGCGACCGCCGTGCGCGCGCCCGTCCGCGCGTCGAGCACGTACACGTCGCTCCCCCCCTCGCCCCATGTCTGCGCGACCGCGTACGGGACGTTCGTTACCGCGAGCGCCACGCGCCCGTCGTCGCTCACGGTCACCTGCGGCAGCGTATCGGAGCCGAGCCGCACGGAGCGCCCCGTCGCCGGCGTGTAGACCGCCGTGTACGCCCGCCCGCGGTCCCGCCCCGCCTCGAGGCGCTGCTGCGGCTGCAGCCGCGGGTCCTGCCAGTGCCACAGGTCGAGCACCGCCTTGTCCGCGAGCGAGTCGGCCGGCACCGAATCGACCGGCGCGGGCGACAGGCCGAACACGAGCGCCGACCCGTCGCGCACGAAGCTGACGCCGCGGTCGCTCACCGAGAGGCCGCGTTCGACGGCGGCGGCCGGGACGACGGCGTGCGTCTCGGGCGCGCGCGCGTCGAGCCGCGTGCGGAACAGGCTCCAGCGCGGCTTCGCCCGGAGCGAATCGTCGCGATTCGAGACGAACGCGAGCTGGCGCGCCGCGCGGTCGAGCGAGAGCGCCTTGTACTCGCCGCGACCGGTCGCGAGCGCGACTTCGCCGCCCGGGCCGCCGGTCGACCCGAGCGCGCGCGCATACACGCCGTCGCGCCCCGGCGTGCGCGACGAGACGGCGTACGCGAGCCAGCGCGCGCTGTCGCCGACCACGTACGACGCGACGTCCGCGACGCGCGTCTCCGCGCCCGTCGCGAGGTCGCGCACGACGAGCGTCGAGCCGTACTCGCGCTTCGACGTCCCGCTGCTGTCGCTCACCGGCCGCGGTGTGCCGCCCGGCGTCGCGGCCGCGCTCCCGGCCGGCGCACCACCGCCGGGCGGCGCGCCAGTCGGCCGCGCGCCGCTGTCGCGCCCGGCCGCCGCGCGCTGCCCCGCGCTGTCGTCGGATTCGAGCAGGTACGCGAGCCAGCCGCCCGCGTCACGCGGCATCACAAAGCTCCGCACGCGCGCCACGGTCTCGACGCGCCCGTCCGCGAGCGAGACGACCGCGAGCGACGGCGCCGGCGGCGTCTTTCGCTTCTCGCGCCGCGCGCGGTCGAACTCCGCCCGCGGCGCGTAGGTCAGCGCCGCGAGCACGCGCCCGTCCGCCGAGAACACCGGGGGTGGCGCGGTGAAGCCCGAGTCGACGTTCACCGCGAGCTGCGGCCGGCCGACGAACCCGCGCGGCACGCGGTACTCCGTCGACCCGCGGACGGCGCGGACGACGAGCGGACCGTCCCCCACCTGCGGCGCGAGCGTGTACGCGACCCACCGTCCGTCGCGCGCGAGGGTGATCCCCTGCACCGCCGCCCACCGGTCGTAGTCCGCCTGGGTGATCGGCCGCAGCGCGCCGGCGCGGGCGGGCGGCCCGCTGCTCTGGCCGCCGTTCTGCGCGCTGGCGAGGGCGGGGCCGCAGGCGAGTGCGGCGAGGAGCGGGCGAACGGCGCCGCGGCGCCGGGCGAGAACGGGCATGACGACGGGGGCTGAGCGACAACGCGCGCGACGGGTAATGCTTCCTAATGCTTCCTGCTTACGCGAGCGACCGTCGCGACGCTGGCACGCCTCACGCACCGTGTCGCGGCGGTTGACTCTCGTTAAGTCTCATCGCTAAGATATCCGGCGTCGCCCGGCGCCAGCACCCGCCCGGGCATTTCGTATTGCGACCAGTCCGTCCGCCCCGCGTCGGACGAGGCTGCCCTCCCCCGGCGCTCTCCGACCGATGCCGCTCTCCGATTCGCCCAAGCCGATCGCGATCTTCCACGAGCACCCCGACTGGTTCCGCCCGCTCTTCGCGGAGCTCGACCGGCGTGGCACGCCCTACGTGCGGCTCGACGCCGCCTCCCACGCGTACGACCCGGGCGAGGCCGAGGCGCCGTACTCCGTCGTCTTCAACCGCGCGTCGCCCTCGGCCTACCTCCGCGGGCGCGCGAACACGACGTTCTACACCCTCGACTGGGTGCGCCACCTCGAGCGCATCGGCGTGCCGGTCGTCAACGGCCCGCGCGCCTACGCGATGGAGCTGACCAAGGCCGGCCAGCTCGACCTCCTCGCGTCGTTAGGCCTGGGCTACCCCCGCGCGCGCGTCGTGAACAGCGGCGCCGCCGCGCTCGCCGCCGCCGACGCGCTCCGCTACCCCGTGCTCGTGAAGGCGAACGTCGGCGGCAGCGGCGCCGGCATCGTCGAGTACGCGTCGCGCGACGAGCTCGCCGCCGCGGTCGCGGCCGACGCGCTCGACTTCGGCGTCGACGGGACCGCGCTCGTCCAGGAGCGCGCGCCGCTCCGCGACGGCCGCATCACGCGCGTCGAGACGTTGGGAGGCAAGTTCCTCTACGCGATCAACGTCTACCCCGCGGGCGACTTCAACCTCTGCCCCGCCGACGCCTGCCAGACGACCGGCGGCGCCGAGCTCTCGCGCGCGGCCTGCACCCTCGACGCCCCCAAGAACGGCATGCGCGTTGAGGGCTACACGCCGGCGGCGGAGGTGATCGCCGCGGTCGAGGCGATCGTGCAGGGCGCCGGGATCGACGTCGGTGGCGTCGAGTACCTCGTCGACGACCGCGACGGCGAGGTCTACTACTACGACGTCAACGCCCTGTCGAACTTCGTCGCCGACGCCCCGCGCGTCGTCGGCTTCGACCCGTTCGCCCGCCTCGCCGACTACCTCGAGGCGCGCGCCGGACTCGTCGCCGCCGAGGTCGGCTGATGCGCTACGGCTACTGGCTCCCCGTCTTCGGGGGCTGGCTGCGCAACGTGCCCGACGAGGCGATGGAGACCTCGTGGCCGTACGCGAAGCGCCTCGCCCAACGCAGCGAACAGCTCGGCTACGACCTCACCCTCGTCGCCGAATTGTTCCTGAACGACATCAAGGGGATCGACGCGCCGGCGCTCGACGCGTGGTCCACCGCCGCCGCGCTCGCCGCCGTCACCGAGCGGCTCGAGTTGATGGTCGCCGTGCGGCCGACCTTCCACAACCCGGCGATCCTCGCCAAGCAGGCGGCCAACATCGACCGCATCAGCAACGGGCGCCTCTCGCTCAACGTCGTCTCGTCGTGGTGGGCCGACGAGGCGCGGCGCTACGGCGTGCGCTTCGACGCGCACGACGACCGCTACGCGCGCACGGCCGAGTGGCTGCACGTCGTCGACGCGGCGTGGCGCGACGCCTCGGTCAGCTTCAAAGGGCATTACTACGAGGTCGACGAGACGGTGCTCGAGCCGAAGCCCGTCCGGCGGCCGCGTCCGACGATCTACGCCGGCGGCGAGAGCGAGGCGGCCAAGACGCTCATCAGCCGCGACTGCGACGCGTTCGTCATGCACGGCGACGGCCCCGCGCAGATCGGCCCCAAGGTCGACGACATGCGCCGCCGCCGTGAACGGGCGGCCGTCGACCGCACCGGACGCGCCGACGGCCTCGCGCCGATGCAGTTCGGGGTCGCCGCGTACACGATCGTCCGCGACAGCGACGCCGAGGTCGAGGGCGAGCTCGCCCGCATCACCGACGTGGCGCCCGGGTCGCCCGGCTACCGCAACTACCAGGACTGGGTCGCGAACACGAAGCTGGAGAGCGCGCTCTCGCTGCAGGACTACTCGGTCTCGAACCGCGGGCTCCGCACAGGCCTCGTCGGCACACCGGAGCAGGTCGCCGAGCGCGTGCACGCGCTCTCGGACGTCGGCGTCGACCTGCTGCTCCTCCAATGCAGCCCGCAGCTCGAAGAGATGGAGCGCTTCTCCGAGCAGGTGATGCCGCTCGTCGCGCAGATGGCGCACGCGGAGCCCGTGACCGCCGCCGCGTGACCTGAGCGGTTGGGAACCGCGCGCGTATGTTCCGGCATGCGCGCGCTGCTCAACTACTTCCTCCGCGGCGTGGCCGTGATCGCGCCCCTCGCGGTCACGGCCTACGTCTGCTGGCGCCTCTTCGCGGCCGTGGACTCGTGGCTCGGGCTGAGCGTCCCCGGCGTGGGCTTCGTCCTGACGATTGGGTTTCTAACGGTCGTCGGGTTCCTCGCCTCGACGTTCTTCGCGCGCGCGGTGCTGGGCCCGATCGAGCGCGTGCTCACGCGCCTCCCGCTCGTCCGGCTGCTCTACGGCTCGACCAAGGACCTGCTCAACGCCTTCGTCGGCGAGCAGCGCCGCTTCGACCGGCCCGTGCTCGTCGCGCTCTACCCCGAGGCCGGCGGCGAGGTGCTCGGCTTCGTGACCCAGACCGCGCTCGACCACCTCGGCCTCCCCGGCCGCGTCGCGGTCTACCTGCCGATGTCGTACAGCGTGGCCGGGCACGTCGTGCTCTTCCCCGCCGAGCGCGTGCGGCCCGTGGCGGCCGACAGCGCCGACGTGATGGCCTTCCTCGTTTCGGGAGGCGTGACGCGCATCGGACCGCCGCGCGCCGCGGTCCGCGTCGCAGCGCCGGTCGGCGACGCGGGGTCACCCGCGTAGGAAGCCGACCAACGCCTCGTTGACGACCGCCGGCGCGTCGGCCTGCACGAAATGTCCGGCGCCGGGCACGCGTTGCACCCGGACGTCCGGCACCCAGCGCTCGAGTCCCTCGGCGTTGGCCCGGACCAACGCCGGGTCGTCCTCCCCCCACAGCACGAGCGTCGGCGCCCGCACCACGTCACCGTCCGGCGGGCCGTCCGCGTCGAGCGTCGCCCGCGGCCCCCGCGCGGCCGCGCGGTAGTACGCGAGCGCCGCCCGCAGCGCGCTCGCCGTCGGGAACGCCGCGTCGTAGCGCGCATGGTCCTCGTCGGTGAACGCCCCCGGTCGGCGGTGCATCGCGGTCCACGTCGCGTGCAGCAGTGACCGCCCGCGCGCCGCGAGCAGCGCCTCCGGCACGAGCGGCACCTGCACCGCGCCGATGTACCACGAGCGCAACGCCTGCGCGGGCGTGCCGAGCAACTCCCAGAACCGGCGCGGGTGCGGCGCGTTGAGCACGACGAGCCGGTCGACCGCCTCGGGGCGGCGTGCCGCGACGCGCCACGCCACGGCGCCGCCCCAGTCGTGCCCCACGACGTGCACGCGCCCGCCGCCTAACGACCGGGCCAGCGCCGCCACGTCGCCCGCGAGCCGGTCGAGCGCGTAGTCGGCCACGCGCGCCGGGCGCTGGCTCAGGTTGTAGCCGCGCAGGTCGACGGCGACGGCCCGGAACCCCGCGTCCGCGAGCGGGGCGAGCTGGTGCCGCCACCCGTACCAGAAGTCCGGGAAGCCGTGCAGCAGGAGCACGACGGGGCCATCGCCGCGCGAGATGTAGTGCAGGCGCACCCCGTCGCCCGCGGCCCAGCCGTCCGCGCCGAGCCCGGTCGACGCGCCGCTCGGCGGGGCCGCCGACACCGCGTTACGGCCGCGGCGCCGCGGGCGCGGCGCCGGGCGCGGCCGCCGGCGCCGTCGCGGGCGTGTTCGACGGCGCGAGCGCGCGGTTGTTCTGCAGCGCGTGGCACGACGTCCACTCGTAGTACCCGCCGCCCCCGAGCACGAGCGCGATCAGCACCACCACCCACAGCGGCCGCCCGCGCCGCTCGAACTGGATCTCCGCCATTTCTCCCCGCGTCGTGTCGCCGCGTCAGCGCGCGGCCGCGAGCCGGCCCTGCAGCCGGTCCACGTGCGCCTCGACGAGCGCGACGAGCTCGCGCATCGTCGCCGCGTCGAAGACGAGCTTCGCGCCCGCGGCGGCGTAGATCTCGGGCAGCGGCCGCGTCCCGCCTAACGCGAGCGCGGCGCGGTAGCGCGCCACCGCGTCGGCCTGGTCGCCGAGCGCGCGGCGCCACACCTGCAGCGCGCCGAGCTGCGCGATCCCGTACTCGATGTAGTAGAACGGCAGCTCGAAGATGTGCAGCTGCCGGTACCACCGCGCCACGCGCTCGCGCCCCAGCCCCGACCAGTCGACGCCGCGCTCGAACCGCGCCCGGAGCCGCAGCCACTCCGCGTCGCGCGCCGCCGCGTCCGCCCCGCGCGGGTCCGTGTAGATCCAGCGCTGGAACGCGTCCACGCTCGCCACGTGCGGCAGCGTCGTGAGCACGTCGACGAGGTGCTCGAGCATCGCCGCGTCGGCGTCCGCCGGCTCGTAGTACCCGCTCGGCTTCGCCAGGTACGGCGCGGCGAGCAGCTCCATGCTCATCGACGCCAACTCGGCCGCCTCGTGCCCGGTCGATCGCTGCCAGACGAGCGGCAGCGCGTGCGCCGCGAAGTCATGGAAGCAGTGTCCGGCCTCGTGCACGAGCGTGTTCACGTCGTCGGGCACGCCGACCGCGTTCATGAAGATGAACGGCCGCCCGCGCCAGGGCAGCTTCGTGCAGTAGCCGCCCGGCGCCTTGCCGGCGCGGCTCTCGAGGTCGAGCAGCCCCTCGCCCGCCATCACGTCGAACTCCGCGCCGAGCGTCGCGTCGACGCTCGAGAACACGCGGCGCGCGCCCGCCACGAACTCGTCGACGTCGGAAAACGGCACGAGCGGCCGCTCGCGGTACAGGTCGACGGCGAGGTCCCACGGCCGGAGCGTGTCGACGCCGAGCACCTCGCGCCGCATCGCCATCAGCCGCTCGACCGCCGGCACGACGCTCTCCTCGACCGCGTCGTGGAAGCGCGCGACGTCGTCCGGCGTGTAGTCGAACCGGTGCTTGGCCGCGAACGCGTACTGCTGGTAGTCGGCGAACCCGGCGTTCCGCGCGACGCGCACGCGCTTCTCGTACATCGCGTCGAACAGCCGCGCCATCGCGTCCCGCTCGGCGAGGTACGCGTCCGCCCCGAGCCGGAACGCGCGCTCCCGCACCGCGCGGTCCGGGGCGCGCAGGTACGGCTGCAGCTGCGGGATCGTCTTCCGCTCGCCGTCCCAGTCCGCGGCGAGGTTCCCGGTCAGCTTCTGGTACTGCGCCGACAGCTCCTCGAGCTCGGCGAACAGCGGCACGTTCTCCTCGCGGAAGATCTCCGCGTCGGTCCGGAAGCGCCGCAGCGTCGTCTCGAGGTCGGGGCGCGACCAGCCGAGTGCGAGGAGCCGCCGCGCCAGCCCGACGCCCGCCTCGTCCACCTTGGGGAAGATCTCGGTCGAGAACCGCAGGTACGCCGCTTCCTTCGCCGCGTCGGCCGTGTCGCCCGTGTACGCGATCATCGCGAGGGTCCCCGCCTCGCCGACGAGCGACTCGACCGCGGACCACTCCGCGAGCCACGCCTCGACGGTGTCGGCCGTCAGCGGCGCGTCGGCGAGCGCCCCGTAGAGCGGGGCGACGTCGTCCCAGGTCGCGTCGGCGAGCGCGGCCGGCGATTCGGGCAGGGTAACAGCGGACACGGCGAAACGGCTGCGGGGCGAGCACTCGGACTGCATCGTGAATGGGTATAACCGTAGTACGAGCGCCGGTGCGTGGCTACCGCGCCGGAACGGCGCCCGTCGTCCGCACGACGGTCGCGCGCCCGTCACGCGCGGGCCGTCTCGCACCGTCTACGTAGTCGTTCGGAGTTCCTCGCGTCATATGCTCCGGACGACTCCGCACCACTCCGCATGGCCCCGACCGGATCCGCTCGTAAGTTGCCTGCGATGCTCGCGCACTCGGACGCTCTGTTCTCCACCCCCGGTCCACACGTCGTGGTCGTCGGCGGGGGCGTGAGCGGGCTCGCGGCAGCCGAGCGGATCACACAGAGTGATGCGACCGCCACCGTCACCGTCGTCGAGGCGACCGCACGGCTCGGCGGCATGATCCACACCGAGCACTCGGGCGACTACACCTACGAAGTGGGCGCCGACTCGGTGCTCGCGGCCAAGCCGGCGACGCGCGACCTCTGCGCGCGGCTCGGCATCGCCGACCGGCTGTACGGCGCGAGCGCGCGCGGCGCGTACGTCTACCGGGCGGGGCGGCTCCGACGCCTTCCCGCCGGGCTCTCGGGGCTGATGCCAACGCAGCTCCGCCCGCTCGCCACGTCCGGCATTCTCTCGCCGCGTGGGCTCGCCCGCGTCGCGCTCGAGCCGTGGCGCTCCACCCCGGAACCGACCGCGGACGAGTCGATCCGTGCGTTCGTCGTCCGCCGCATGGGGCGTGAGGCGTACGACCGGCTCGTCGAACCCCTGCTCACGGGCATCTACGCCGGCGACGGTGCCCAGCTCAGTATCGAGTCGACCTTCCCGCAGCTCCGCGCGATCGAGCGGAGCCACGGCAGTCTGCTCCGCGGCCTTCGCGCACGCGCAGCGGCGGCCGCGCCCGCGCCGGGCGCCGCGTCCCCATCGCCGTTCCTCTCGCTCCCGACCGGCCTCGCCGAGCTGATCGACGCGCTCGAACGCGCCCTGCTCGCGACCGGACGCGTCCGCATCCTGCGCGGCACGCCGGTGCGCGCGCTCGACCCGGCGCCCGACGGGCGCTGGACCGGATCCGGTGTGCGGGTCGTCCTCGACGCCTTTCCCATCGACGCCGACGCGGTGATCGTGGCGACGCCGGCCTCGGTCGCCGCCTCGCTCCTCCGCCCCATCGATCCGGCACTCGCGGGGGAGCTCGCCGGGGTTACGCACGGGTCGACGGCGACGGTCACGCTCGCCTACGCCCTCGCGGACGTCCCGCGACCACTCGACGGCACGGGCTACGTGGTCCCCCGGGCCGAGGGACGCGTGGTCATGGCGTGCACGTGGCTATCGAGCAAGTGGGCCGGCCGCGTCCCGGCCGACGTCGCCCTCTTCCGCCTCTTCCTCGGCGGCGCGCCCCGCCCCGAACTCGCCCACCTCGACCAGACGCGGCTCGTCGCGCTCGCCCGGACCGAGCTGCGCGAGGTGCTCGGCGTCGCGGCGCGCCCGCGCTTCACGCGCGTGGCGCGCTGGATCGACGCGATGCCACAGTACACGTTAGGCCACGCCGGCCGCGTGGCGCGCGCCGCCGCCCGCGTCGCGGCGCACCCGTGGCTCGCCCTCGCCGGGAACACCTACCAGGGCGTCGGCATCCCCGACTGCATCCGCTCGGGCCAGGCCGCGGCCGACCGCGTCCTCGCGGCGCGACGCCCGGCGCCGGTCGCAGCGGCCGCGTGATGGCCGCCACCGCGCTCGCGCCCGTGGCAACGACATCCACGTCGAGCCGGGACCGTCGCACACGCGCCGCGACCGGGGACGACCGCCCGGCGCGCGACCGCTTCGTACCCGTCGTCGCCGTCGCGCTGCACGCCCGGACCACGCCGCTCGCCGTCCGCGAGCGCGCCGCCTTCGCGCCGGGTCGCGGGGCGGCCGCCCACCTCGCCGCGCGCGCAGGCGTCACCGACGCGTTCGTCCTCTCGACCTGCAACCGCATCGAGCTCTACGCGGTCGCGCCACGCGGCGGCCGCAGCGCGACGGTGGCCGCCCTGCTCGCGCTGCTTGCCGAACGGAGCGGGCTCCCGGTCGAGTGCCTGCGCCCGATGGCCGAGGTGCGCGTCGGGACCGAGGCCGCGCGCCACCTCTGCCGCATCGCGGCCGGCCTCGATTCGGTGATCTTCGGCGAGACGCAGATCACCGGCCAGCTGCGCCGGGCCCTCGCCGACGCGCGCGCCGACGGCGTGCTCGGCCCGGTGCTCCACCGACTCGGCAGTACCGCGCTCGCGGCCGGCCGGCGCGTCCGCCCGTTAGTCAGCGCGGGTGACTCGGGCGCCCCGCCCCCGCTCTCGATGGTCGAGGTGGCCGTGCGCGCCGTCGGCGGCGCGGACGGGCTCCGCGGCCGAGACGTCCTCGTCCTCGGAGCCGGCGACACCGCGCGCGACGTCCTCGCCCTCGTCGCGCGCGCGGGCGCCCGCCGCGTAACGGTCGTCAACCGCTCGCCCGAGCGCGCCGCCGCGCTCGCCGCCCGCCACGGCGCCGACGTCGCACCCTGGGACGCGCTCGACGGGGCGGTCGCCGCCGCCGATGTCGTCTTTGCGTGTACGGCAGCCGACGCGCCGATCGTCGTTCGCGCGCAACTCGCCCGCGCCGCGCACGGCCGCCGCACGGGCGACGGACCCCGGCCCGTCGCAGTCGTCGACCTCGGCGTCCCGCGCAACGTGCACGCCGACGTCGCGGCGCTGCCGCACGTGACCGTCTGGAACGTGGAAACGCTCGCGCCGAGCTACGCCACCGCGGCCGGCGACACGAGCGCCGCCGACGCCGAAGTGGACCGGTGGGCGCGCCGCTTCACACGGTGGCTCCGCGCGCGCGACGTTGTGCCCACGATCGCCCAGCTCCGCGCGTCGGCCGACGCCGTGCGCGAGCAGGAGCTCGCCCGCGCGCTCGCGCGCCTCGACGGACTCGACGCGCGCGAGCGGGATGTGGTGCGCGCCCTCGCGAGCCGGCTCGTCAACAAGTTGCTCCATGCACCCGTCGCGGCCCTCGCCGCCGAGCCGCGCGCGCACGAGGCCGCGGCGCGTCGCCTCTTCGGCCTCGACCGGGACGTCGGCATGGACCGCGAGGCGCCGGTAGCGCTGCTCGATCCCGCGAACGCGACCGAGGCCGACGCGCTCGCCGCCTGCACCCCGCCGCGTCCGCGCATCGTGCGTCGCGCCGCCGCCCCTGACGGCCTGTGACGACCACGACCCCTGCCACGCTCGCCGCCCCGCGGGCCGGCGCCCTCCCGGGTCCCTTCCTGCGCGCCGCGCACGGGTTCCCGGTCGACCGTACGCCCGTCTGGTTCATGCGCCAGGCGGGGCGCACCCTGCCGGAGTACCGCAAGGTGCGCGAGCGCTACACGCTGCTCGAGATCTGCGGCATCCCCGACGTCTGCGCGGACGTCACGCTCCAGCCGATGCGCCGCCTCCCCCTCGACGCGGCGGTGATGTTCGGCGACATCATGCTCCCGCTCGTCGGGGTCGGCGTCGACCTCGACATCGTCGAGAAGGTCGGCCCCGTGATCGCGCGCCCGGTGCGCACGATGGCCGACGTCGCGCGCATCCGCCCGCTCGACGCCGAGGCCGACGTCCCGGCGGTGATCGAGGCGGTGCGCCTCGTGCGCCGCGAGCTGGAGCCGCACCGCGCCGTCCTGGGCTTCGCCGGCGCGCCCTTCACCCTCGCCTCGTACCTCATCGAGGGAAGGCCGACGCGCGACTTCGTCCACACCAAGGCGTTGATGTTAGGCGCCCCCGACGTGTGGGACGCGCTCATGAACCGGCTGGTCGACGTCGTCGTCGCGTTCCTCAAGGCGAACCGGGCCGCCGGCGCCGACGCGTTGCAGCTCTTCGATAGCTGGGTCGGCGCGCTCTCGGCGGTCGACTACGCACGCCACGTCCGGCCCTACACGCAGCGCATCTTCGCCGAGCTGCGGGAACTCGGCGTGCCGCTCGTGCATTTTGGTACGGGCACGGCGCACCTGCTCGAGATGATGAAGGACGACGGCGGCACGGTGATCGGCCTCGACTGGCGCGTCCCGCTCGACGAGGCGTGGGCGCGCGTCGGCCACCACCTGGGCGTGCAGGGTAACCTCGACCCGGCCACGCTCTCCGCGCCGCTCGACGTCGTCGAGGCGGAGACGCGCGACATCCTCGACCGCGCCGGCGGCCGCCCGGGGCACGTATTCAACCTCGGCCACGGCCTCCTGCCTAACACCCCGCTCGCCGCGATCGAGCGCGTCGTCGAGGTCGTCCACGCGCACCGGCCACAACCCGCCCGCCCCGCGGCCGCCGCGCCACACGGGTCGCCTACCTCATGAAGACCGCGCTCCTCCTGCTCGCCTACGGTACGCCCGAGACGCCCGAGTTCGTCGTGCCGTACTACACGCACATCCGCGGCGGGCGCCCCCCGTCGCCGGAAAAGGTCGACGACCTGCGCCGCCGCTACGAGGCGGTCGGCGGCCGCACCCCGCTCACGCGCCTCACGAACGCGGTGCGCGAGGCGGTCGCGGCCGGGCTCGCCGCGCGCGGGCTCGACGTGCCGGTCCACGTCGGGATGAAGCACTGGACGCCGTGGATCGCCGACGCGGTCGCCCAGATGGCCGCCGACGGCGTCGAGCGCGTCGTCTGCGTCGTGCTCGCACCGCACTACTCGCGCTTCTCCGTCGGCGGCTACGAGCGCTACCTGTTCGAAGGCATGCGCAAGCACGACGTCGAGTTCGCGGTCGACTTCGTCGAACAGTGGTACGACCACCCCGGCTTCGTCGAGACGATGGCCACCGTGGTGCGCGACCAGCTCGCGCGGTGGCCGGCGTCGGAGCGCGACGACGTCACCGTCGTCTTCTCCGCGCACTCGCTCCCCGAACGCATCCGCACCTGGGGCGACGCGTACGAGGCGCAGCTCGAGAGCAGCGCGCGCCTCGTCGCCGCGCGCGCGGGCCTCGCGGGCTACCGCCGGGCGTGGCAAAGCGCCGGCGCCACGGGCGAGCCGTGGATCGGCCCCGACATCCTCGACTTCCTCCCGCAGCTGCGCGACGAGGGCGTCCGCGACGTCCTCCAGGTCCCGATCGGCTTCGTCTGCGACCACCTCGAAATCCTCTACGACCTCGACATCGAGGCGAAGCACAAGGCCGAGGCGCTCGGGATCACCTACCGCCGCACCGAGCTGCCCAACGTGCGCCCCGACTTCGTCGCCGCGCTCGTCGACGTCGCCGCGCGCGCGGTCGCGGGGGAGAACACGGTCCGCGTCGACGCCCCGCCCCCGACCACGCGCAGCCGCGCCGAACTGGCCGCGGGCGCGTCGCCGATCCACGCCGAAGGCGTGGCAACACGCCAGAACGCCGAGCCGCCGCGCGCGGAAGCGCCGCGCGCCGAGCCGGCCGCGAGCGCGGCGGCATGACGCGCGCGCTGCGCGTCGGCACGCGCGGCAGCAAGCTCGCGCTCGCGCAGGCGACGCAGGTCGTCGGCGCGCTCCGGGCGCGCTGGCCCGCGCGCGCGTTCGACGTGCAGATCATCACCACGCAGGGCGACGTCCGCACCGACGTGCCGCTCTCGGCCATCGGCGGGCGCGGCGTGTTCGCGGCCGAGCTGGAGCAGGCGCTCCGCCGCGGCGACATCGACGTCGCGGTCCACAGCGGCAAGGACCTGCCGTCGACGCTCGCGCCGGAGTTCGCGTTAGGCGCCTTCCCCGAGCGCGAGGACCCGCGCGACGTCGTCGCCACCCGAGGCCCGCGACTCGCCGACCTCCCCGCCGGCGCGGTCCTCGGCACCAGCAGCCCGCGCCGGGCCGCCGAAATCCGCGCCCTCCGCCCCGACCTCGACGTGCGCGACGTGCGCGGCAACGTCGACACGCGCCTCCGCAAGCTCGACGAGGGCCAGTACGACGCGATCCTTCTCGCCGCCGCCGGCCTCCATCGCCTCGGCCTGCGCCACCGGATCACCGAGTATCTGAGCACCGACACGATGCTCCCGATGGTCAGCCAGGGCGCAATCGCGATCGAGGTCCGCGCCGACGACGCGGACGCGCTCGCCGCGGTCGCGCCGCTCGACCATCTCCCGACGCGCACGGCCGTCACCGCCGAACGCGCCTTCCTCGCCCGACTCGGCGCGGGCTGCACCGCGCCGACCGGCGCGCACGCCGTCCTCCGCGCCGACGGCACGCTCCGCCTCGACGCGATGATTGGCGCGCTCGACCCGACCCTCGGGCACACGCCCGTCCGCGGCCGCGCCGAGGCGCCGGCCGCCGACGCCGTCGCCCTCGGCCGCACGCTCGCCGAGCGACTGCTCGCCGACGGTGGCGACGTCCTGCTCCGGGTCGCGGGCGTGCGCGGCGCGGGCACCACCGCTGTTTGACGCCACCAATGCCCGCCGGCGCGTCGCCAGGCGACGCGCCGCTCGCGGGGCGGACCGTCGCGATCACCCGCCCGCGCGAGCGCGCCCACGGCCTCATCGCTGCGCTCGAAGCGCTCGGCGCGACCGTCCTCTCCGCGCCGGCCATCGCCGTCGCGCCGCCGGCCACCTATGACGCGCTCGACGCCGCACTACACCGCCTCGCGGCCCCGGCCGCGCCCGAGCACGCGTATCACTGGCTGCTCCTGACGAGTGCGGCCGCGGTCGACGTCGTCGCGGCCCGCCTCGACGCGCTCGGCCTCGCGCTGGCTGACGAGACCACGACGCGCGTCGGCGTCGTCGGCGCCGCGACCGCGGGGGCGGCACAGGCGCGGCTCGGCCGGGTAGACGTGATACCGTCGCTGCACACGGCCGACGGGCTCGCCGCGGCGCTCCCGAGCCTTTGGGGAGCGCGCGTGCTCTTCCCCTGCGCCGACCGCGCGCGCGACGCGCTCCCCACCGTGCTTGCGGCGCGCGGCGCGCAGGTGCACCGTGTGATCGCGTATCGCACCGTCGACGCCCCCCCCGACGCCCTCTCGGACGTCGCCGGTCGTGCCGCGGCGGGGACGCTCGACCTCGTCGTCGTGGCGAGTCCGTCGGCGGCGGGGGCGCTCGTTCGTGCGTTCGCGGCGGCCGGCCTGCCGCCGGCGGCGTGCGACGCGGTCTGTATCGGTCCGACCACGGCCGAGGCGTGCCGCGGGCACGGCCTGCGGGTCGCGGCCGTCGCCCCCGAACCAACCGACGACGCGCTGGTCCGCGTCACCCTGACCTGTCTGACGTCGGGGCGGCACCCGCTGCCGGCCCGCTGACTTCCGCCCGAGTCCGATGTCTACGATCATCGACCGCTTCGTTGCGCCCGCGGCGCCGCCCCGCGACGCCGCGCCCTCGCCCGTCGCACCGCGGGCTGCTGCCGCCGCAAGCCGCGTCGGCCGTCTCCGTCAGCTGCCGGCGGCGCGCCGCATGCTCGCCGAAACTTCGCTCCGCCCCGAGCACCTCGTGCTCCCGCTCTTCGTACGCGACGGCGTCGACATCGTCCGGCCAATCAACTCGCTGCCCGGCCACGCGCAGTGGACCGTCGACCGGCTCGAGCAGGAGATCGACGCGGTCGTCACCGACGGGCTGCAGTCCGTCCTCCTCTTCGGCATCCCCGACGCGAAGGACGCGTGCGGCACCGGCGCGTTCGCGCCTAACGGACCGGTCCCGCGCGCGATCCGCGCGATCAAGGCGAGGCGTCCGCAGCTGCTCGTCATCGCGGACGTCTGCCTCTGCGAATACACCGAACACGGCCACTGCGGCGCCCTCGACGGGTCCGGCGCGGTCGACCTGCACGCGACCCTGCCGCTGCTCGGGCAGGCCGCCGTGGCCTACGCCGACGCGGGCGTCGACGTCGTCGCGCCGAGCGCGATGATGGACGGCCAGGTCGCGGCGATCCGCGCGGCCCTCGACGCCGAGGGCCATCACGACGTCGCCATCCTCTCGTACTCGACCAAGTTCGCCTCGGCGTTCTACGGCCCGTTCCGCGAGGCGGTCGCGTCGGCGCCGTCGTTCGGGGACCGCGCGGGCCACCAGCTTCCGGCCGGCAACGCGCGCGAGGCCGTGCGCGAGTCGATGCGCGACGTCGTCGAAGGCGCCGACATGCTGATGGTCAAGCCCGCCGGCGCCTACCTCGACGTGATCTACCGCATCCGCCGGAAGAGCGCGCTCCCGCTCGCCGCGTATCAGGTAAGCGGGGAGTACGCGATGCTCGAAGCGGCCGCCGAGCGCGGCTGGCTCGACCGGCGGAAGGCCGCGCTCGAGTCGCTCGTCGCGATCCGCCGCGCGGGCGCCGACCTCGTCATCACGTACTACGCGCGGGACGCCGCCCGCTGGATCCGCGAGGGCGAGGGCCAGCCGTGAGCACGCTCGTCTCCCCCGCGCCCGTCGATACGACCCCGGTCGAGCACTCCGCCGCGGTCCTCGCCCGCGCGCGCGAGGTCATCCCCGGCGGCGTGAGCAGCCCCGTGCGCGCCTTCCGCGCCGTCGGCGGCACGCCGCGCGTGATGCGCGCCGGCCGCGGCCCGTACGTCACCGACGTCGACGGCACCACCTACGTCGACTACGTCATGTCGTGGGGCGCGCTCGCCGCGGGCCACGCGCACCCCGAGGTCGTCGAGGCCATCCAGCGGCAGGTCGCGGCGGGGACGAGCTTCGGCGCGCCGATCGAGGCGGAGGCCGAGCTGGCGTCGGTCCTCGTCGACGCGCTGCCGAGCGTCGAGATGGTCCGCTTCGTGTCGAGCGGCTCCGAGGCGACGATGAGCGCGATCCGCGTGGCGCGCGCCTTCACCGGCCGCCCCAAGTTCGTCAAGTACGACGGCTGCTACCACGGACACGCCGACGCCCTGCTCGTCAAGGCGGGGTCCGGCGTGGCCACGTTAGGCCTCCCCGACAGCCCCGGCGTCACCCCGGGCGCGACGGCCGACACGGTCGTCGTCCCGTTCAACGACCTCGCGGCGACCGAGGCCGCGCTAGAGGCCAACCGCGGCCAGGTCGCCGCGATCATCGTCGAGCCGGTCGCGGGCAACATGGGGCTCGTCCCGCCCGCGCCTGGCTTCCTCGACGGCCTGCGGCGCCTCGCGACCGCGCACGACGCGCTGCTCATCTTCGACGAGGTGATGACGGGCTTTCGCGTCGCGTGGGGCGGCGCGCAGCTCGCCTACGACGTCACGCCCGACCTCACCTGCCTCGGCAAGGTGATCGGCGGCGGGCTCCCGGTCGCGGCCTACGGCGGCCGCGCCGACGTGATGCGCACCGTCGCGCCGTCGGGCCCGGTGTACCAGGCCGGCACCCTCTCCGGCAACCCGTTAGGGATGGCGGCCGGCCTCGCCTCGCTCCGCGTCATGGCGCGGCCGGGCGCGTACGAGTCCATGGCCGCCGCCGGCGTCCGGCTGGCCGACGCCGTCCGCGCCGCGGCCGCGCGCCACGACGTCCCGGTCCAGGCAGCCGCGGCCGGCGGCATGTGGGGCTTGTTCCTGAACGACCGCCCGGTCGCCGACTACGCCGCGGCGCGCACCTCCGACGCGGCCGCCTTCGCTCGCCTGTTCCACGCGATGTTAGGCCAGGGCGTCTACCTCGCCCCGTCCGCGTACGAGGCCAACTTCCTCTCCGTCGCGCACGACGAGGCGACGTTCGGCGCGACGCGCGCGGCGCTCGACGTCGCGTTCGCGGAGGTCGCGGCGGCGCGCGGCTGACCCGGCGCGGGACGCGCGTCGACGGCGGCGCGGCGGGCTCAAGCCCGCCCGCCGCCCTGCCGAAGCTGGAGCCCGAGGCGCCGCGCAGAAGCGACGCCCGACATCGGTCCCCTCCAGCACCTCTGAGACGCGCGTGATGACACTGCGCAACATTGCTGCGACCGTGCGACGCGTCCGCGACGGTCACGCGGCCGTCGCGCTCGGCAACGTGCTCGCTTGCTCGGGCCTCCTCGGCTTCATCGCCTGTTCGCAGGGCGGCGTCACCGAACCCGCGCCGGCGCGTACCGCACGCGTGGCCCCGACGGCCGCGCCGCGCGCCGACGTCGTCGCGTACAGCGGCGACACGCTGATCCAGACCTTCACGTACAACCCGGCGACCGGCACGTCGATCAACTTCGCGAACCGCGCACAGGTGAACATCCCGGCGGCGGCCGTGTGCGACCCGCGCACCTCGGGCTACGGGAAGACCACCTGGGACGCGAAGTGTACCCCGCTCACCACGTCGATGTCGTTCACCGTGCGTGCGTGGACCAACAGCAGCGGGAACAGCTCCGCCGTCGTCAGCCCGGACGTGCGCTTCGTCCCCGGCAAGGTCGCCTCGCTCTTCATCGCCGCGCCGAGCAGCTCCCCCACGGCCAAACCCGTCATCCAGTGGTGCACGTCGGCCATCACGGGCTGCGTCGACGAGGGCGCGACCGACGCGACGCTCACCACGCAGTACGCGCAGGCACAGGGCGTCGCGTACCGTCGCATCAAGCACTTCAGCGGGTACAACGTGAGCTGGGGTCGCGCCGCCGCACCGCTTTTTCGCGCCCTGGGACGATCGGCGAGGGCCGACGCCGGCCTTGACTGGTCGTGCGACGGGCGCGTGTGACGCAACCTCGCCGGGATCAGTCCAGCTCACGATGAGCGGAAGCAGCACGGGCCGGGCCGCCGTCCGAGTGGCACACCCGCCTACGTGTTCCCGCCCCCGTTTCGGGGCGAAGTCCTGACCGCCCGCATACCCGCCTTGTCACCAGCCGTCACCCCGCGGACCGCGACGTCCGCACCAGAGCCGCGCGATTCGGCGGGTCCGCAGGACGAGCCGTCGGTCGCTGCGCTCCTCGAGCGGGCGCGGGTGGACGAAGAACAGGGACGAACCCGGGCCGCGCGCGAGACGTTGGAGATCGCCCTGCACCGATTGCGCGACGCGGACGAAGCCGCGCGTGAGGCGCCGCGCATCCTCCGCTGGATCGCGCGCACGTACCAGAACGACGCGAACGCGCAGGGCCCCGCCGACGACGCCGTCGCCCTCGACTGCCTCACCGCCGCACTCGCCGTCGCCGAACTGCACGACGACGGCGCCGCGCGCGCCGAAGCGCTCGTGCTGCAGGCGGCAGCGCTGTGGCGCGGTGGCGCGCCGCACGACGCCGAGCGCGTGTACGCCGCTGCGCGCGCCGCGGGCCTTCGCGCCGAAGCCCCCAAGCTCGCGGCGCAGGCGGCGGAGCAGATCGGAGCACTCGCGTGTGCGCGCGGCGACCGGGCCGCCGCGCAACAGCACTTCGACGTCGCGCTGACGGAGTACCGCGCGCTCGGCCTCGTCCGCGAGTCGGCCGACGTGCTGGCGCGGCTCGGCGCGCTGTACGCGACCGCTCACGAGTGGGCCGACGCCGAACGCGCGTTGCTCGAGGCGGGCCGGATGAGCGACGTCGCCGGCGACCTGCGCGGCCGCGTCCGCGCCGACGTCCGCCTTGCCGAAGTCTGGATCGGCCGGGGCGAGTTCGCGCAGGCGCAAACCGCGGTGCGCCGCGCACTCGACGTCGCCGCCCGCGCGAGCGACGCCCCGGCCATCGGGTCGGCGACCAAGCTCCTCGGCATCATCGCCCGCGAAACGGGTGATCCCGAGGAGGCCGAACGCCACCTGCTCCGCGCCGACGAGGTCGCCGCCGCGTGCCGCGACGTGCTCGTGCAGGCCGAGGTCGCCCGCGAGCGGGCCGAACTCGCCCAACGCGGCGGGAAGACGCGCGAGGTGCTCCGGCAGCTCAACCGCGCGCACCGCCTCTTCACACAGCTCGGCGCGCGCCCCGACACGGGCGACGTCGCGCCGCAGCTCGCGGGCGTCGAGGAGCAACTCCTTCACGTCGCCCGGCGCTGGGGCGAGTCGGCCGAAGCCAAGGACCGCTACACGCAAGGACACTGCGTGCGCGTCGCCGACCTCACCTGCGCCATCGCCGCGTGTGCGGGGCCGTCGCACGGCTTCGACGCGCAGGGCCTGTACTGGCTCCGCATCGGCGCGCTACTGCACGACGTCGGCAAGCTCTCGATACCGGCCGAGGTGCTGAACAAGCCCGCCACGCTGAGCGACGCCGAATGGGCCCTCATGCGCGGGCACGCGACGGCCGGCGCGGAGATGCTGGCCGAGGTCGAATTTCCGTGGGTCGTGCGAGCGGTGATTGAATCGCACCACGAGCGCTGGGACGGCTGCGGCTACCCGCGCGGACTCCGCGGCGACGCGATCCCGCTCACCGCGCGCATCCTCGGCATCGCCGACGTCTACGACGCGCTCACGACCGTGCGCAGCTACAAGCGCGCGGTCTCGCACGACGACGCGGTCGCGATCATGCGCCGGGACGTCGGCTCGCGCTTCGACCCGACGTCCTTCGCCTGGTTCGAGACGGCCGTCAACGCGATCGAGCACGCCGCGCCGATCGACGCGACCGGCGCCGGCGCCGGCGCCCCAGACGCCGATCCGACCGACGCGTACACGACGACGCACCCGGTCGACGCCGGGTACAACGAGATCACGACGTCCGGGACGCCCGCGAGCCACACGGCCGGTGAAGTGGCGACCGCGGCGCCCGACACGGCCGAGCGGCCGGCCCCGTCCGCCGAAGCGGCCGACGATCTCACGCAGTTGCCGCTACGCCGCGCGTTCCGCGACACCGCCGAACGCATCCTCGACGCGCGACGCACGACCGGGCGCCCGGTGTCGCTCCTCGTCATCGACGTCGACCACTTCAAGCTCGTCAACGATACGTTCGGCCACCTGCAGGGCGACAGCGTCCTGCGCCTCGTGGCCGACCACGTGCGCGCCAACACGCGCCCGAGCGACCTTCCGGCGCGCTACGCGGGCGACGAGTTCGTCGTCTTGCTCCCGGGGACGCAGATCGACGAGGCCTGGGCGGTCGCGGAGCGCCTGCGCGCCACCGTGTCCGGCGCGGCGTGCCCGCGACGTGACGGCACCGGCGAGAGTGTGCGCGTCACGCTCTCGATCGGCGTCGCGACCGCGCCGCAGCACGGCGAGACCCTCGAGGCGCTGTTCGCGGCCGCGGACGGCGCGCTCTACGGTGCGAAGCGCGCGGGGCGCGACGCGGTCACCCGGGCCGGGACTGCCGGACCGGGCGTACACGCCGACGCCGTGCTCGAGTGCTTCGTCGGACGTACCGAGGAGCGGCAGCGCCTCCGCCGCGTCTTCGACGCGGCCGCCCGCGGCGAACCGCACGTCGTCGCGGTCGTTGGCGAGGCCGGGGTGGGCAAGTCGGCGTTCCTCAAGCAGCTGGCGCCCGACGTCGGCGTACGCGCGGGCTCGCTGCTCGTGGGGCGCTGCATCGAGGCCGACGTGCGCCCGCCGTACGGCCCGTGGGCGGACGTCGTCCTCGCGGCGTGGCGCGCGGGACTCGCACCGCACCGTCCCTGGCGCGAGCTGACGCGCCTCGTCCCCGAGCTTGCCGAGGCGCCCGACGCGCCCGCGTCGACCGCAACGCGCGGCGTCGCGAGCGTCGGGTCGTCGTACGCGCTGCTCGACGAACTACAGCAATTTCTCTCGTTGATCACGGCGGCGCGCCCGCTCGCCGTCATCATCGACGACGCACAGTGGGCCGACACCGGGACGTGGGAGGCGGTCGAATTCCTCGCGGCGCGCCTCACCGACCAACGGCTGCTGCTCTGCCTCGCGATCGGCGCGGAGGACCTCGACGAAACCGGCGACGTGCGGCGGGCGCGCCTCTCGCGCTCGGGCCGCTACACCGAGATTCCGCTCGCGCGCCTCGCGCCGGACGACCTCGGCCAGTGGCTCCGCACCGCACTCGGCGGTCAGACGCCCGACCCCGCGCTCGTCGCCTACCTCGTCGCGCAGAGCGAGGGCAACCCGCTGTTCGTCGTCCACACGCTTCGGGCGATCACCGACGGCGGCCAGCTCCGCGCCGTCAACGGGCGGTGGACCTTCGACGCGGCGGCCGCGCGCGGGCCGCACGACGCGCCGCTGCCGCGCGCGGTCCACGACCTGCTCGCCCGCCGCATCACGCGGCTGAGCCGCGCGCGGCGCGACGTCCTCGCCGTCGCGGCCGTCCTCGGGCGCGACTTCGACGCCGAAACGCTCGCCGTCGCGTGCGGCCGCGACGAGGACGAGGTGATCGACGCGCTCGACGCCGGGATCGAAGCGGCCGTGCTCATGCCGTCGCCGCGTTCGGCCACGGCCCTCACCTTCTCGCACGCGCTGCTGCCGCGCGTTCTGCAGGCGGGTGTGAACCCGCTCCGCCTGCGGCGCGTGCACGAGCGCGTCGGCCGCGCGCTCGAGTCGCGCGGCGACGCGTCGGCCGCGACCGTGGCGCGACACTTCGACCGCGCGGGCTGCGGCGCCGACGCCTTCCGCACGTCGATCGAAGCCGGCGCGCGCGCCGCGGCCGCACACGCGTACGACAGCGCGGCCGAACTCTTCGCGGTCGCGCGGCGGCACGCGCGCGCGCTCCCCGAGGTGGCCGACGTCGCGTGGCGGACCGCCGCCGTGGCCGAAGTGCGGGGGCACCACGCGGAGGCGATGGCGGAATGCGACGCGCTGCTCTCGGACCTCGCCGACGGCGCCGTCGCACTCGGGGTCGTCGGCGCGGTCCGCCGCATGCGCGAGCGGCTGCGGCTGCACCGCGGCGAGCCCGTGAAGGATGTGCTCGCGAGCTGCCTCGCGCTGCTCGACGACGCGCGCCGGGCCCGCAACGCCGACGAGGCCGTCTGGCTGCTGATCATGTGCTCGGACGCGCACGCGCGCCTGGGAGACGCGGCCGACGCGGAACGCCGCGCCGCCGAAGCGGTCGCCGAAGCGGACCGCCTGCCCGACTTGGCGCTGCACGCGGCGGCCGCGATGCGCATGGGCCTCACCGTGCTGGAAGTCGTCTCCGGGGGGCGGCAGGAGACGAGTCCGGCCGACGCCGTGCCGCACTTCCGCCGAGCGCTCGACCTCTACACGCGCCTCGGAGACCGGCGCGGGCAGGAGCGCGCGCACGGCCACATCGGAATCGCCTGCGACCGCTCGGGCAATCACGCGGCCGCGGAGGTCGCCTACCACACGGCGCTGTCGATCGGGCGCGAACTCGGGACCCGCAACACGATCGGGACCGCGCTCATCAACCTCGGCGTGTTGTCGCTGAAGACGGGCCGGTTCGCGCAGGCCGAGGAGTCGCTGCAGGAGGCGCGGCAGCTATTCACGACGCTCGGCATGGAACCCCAGCGCCTGTTCACGCTGTATAACCTGGCGCACCTCGCGCGCGCCCAGGGCGACGCCGCGAGCGCCCTGGAGCTCTACGCCGCGTGCGTCGCGCTCGCCGAGGCGCTCGGGCAGGCCGGCATCCACCTCGGCGCACTCGCCGGGGGCGGGCTCGCGGAGCTGGACCTCGGCGCGGTGCGGGGCGCGCGCGAGCGGCAGGCGGCGATGGGCGCGCTGCTTGCCGAGCGCGCGGCGTGGTGGTTCCAGAACCGCGAGTTGTGCGACGCGCTGGACGTGCGCCTCGCGGCGGCGGGCCCGCGCCCGCGTGCGGAGGTGGCCGCCCTGCTCGTCGACCGCGTCGAGCGGGCGGAGCGGCACGACCCGTACGCGGCGCTATGGCTCGCGGCCGAGTGCGCGCCGCTGCTGCGCGCCTCGGGCCCCGTGGCCGAGGCGACGCTGCACCGCTCGCTCGTCCACGCGCGCGCGCTGAACTACGCGCCGCTCGCGAGCCGGATCCGCGCCGCCGCGTGACGCGCACACCGCGACCGCGCACCGCTGTACATTGTACCCATGAACAAGAGCGTCATCGACCGTCCGCTCGCGCTGCGGTTCCTGGACGCGGCGCAGCTGGTGCAGGGAGAGTTCGAGGCCGCAATGGCCGAGATCGGGCTGTCGCGGGCCAAGTTCGGCGTGCTCGCGCAACTCGCGCGCGCCGGCGCGCCGGTGCCGCTCGGCGAGCTCGCCGCGGGCCAGGGGTGCGTCCGCTCCAACATCACGCAGCTCACCGACCGCATGGAGGCCGACGGCCTCGTCCGGCGCGTCGACGACGCCGCGGACCGCCGGAGCGTGCGGGCGGTCCTCACCCCGCTCGGCGAGGAGCGCCACGCCCTCGGGCGCCGGCAGCTCGCGCGGTTCACCCGGCGCTTCCACGCCACGCTCTCCGTCGCGGACCGCGCGGCGCTGGAGCGCGTGCTCGACTCGATCGGGTGATCGGCTTTTTGTCTTTGTAATTCATTTCTGCACTGTTCTTGCACGTATCGCTTAGCGGTACATTACCCTTCTTCCGTGACATGGCCGACACCGCCGTCCTGACCGAACCGCTCAGCGTGGCCGCGGCCGCCGAGCGTCGCCGCTCGATCCGCGCCTACTCGCCCGAGCCGATCCCGCACGACGACCTGGAGGCGATCTTCGACGTCGTCCGCCGCGCGCCGTCGGCGTTCAACGCCCAGCCCTGGCGCTTCGTGGTCGTCGAGTCGCCCGCGATGAAGGACCGGCTCGTGGCCGCGGCCAACAACCAGCGGCAGGTGCGCTCCGCGCCGGCCACGATCGTGCTCTACACCGACATGGCCGACACCCTCGCCGAGCTCGAGAGCACCCAGCACCCGGGGATGGACCCCGAGCGGCGGGCCGGGCAGGCGGGGGGCATCCGCCGCAGCTTCGGCGCGCAGTCGGAGGCCGAGCGCGAGGCCTGGGCGTACGCGCAGGGGCACATCGCCCTCGGCTACCTCGTGCTCGCCGCCGAGTCGCTCGGCTACCAGACGTCGCCCATGGCGGGGTTCGATCCGGAGGCGGTCAAGCAGTTGCTCGGGCTGCCGGCGCACGTGCGGGTGCCCGCGCTCGTCGCGATCGGGCGGGGTACCGAAGAAAGGCTCTCGCACCACCGCCACGCGCACGACCGCGTGGTGCGCTACGTCTAACCACTCCCGCCCCTCATGGCAGACCAACCCGACGCGAACGCGGCGGACGCCAACGCGCCCGTCTGGATCATCACCGGCTGCTCGACCGGCTTCGGCCGCGAGCTGGCGAAGGCCGTGCTCGACCGCGGCCACCGCACCGTGGTCACCGCGCGCGACCCCGAGGCGGTCCGCGACCTGGCCGCGGGGCGCCGCGACGACCAGGTGCACGTGCAGCAGCTCGACGTGACCAACGCGTCCGAGGTCCTCGCGGTGGTCCAGGCGGCCGAGGAGATCTTCGGCGGGGTGGACGTGCTCGTCAACAACGCCGGCATCGGCTACTTCGGCGCGATCGAGGAAAGCGACGAGGCCGAGGTGCGGCGCATGTTCGAGATCAACTTCTGGGGCCTCGCGGCGATGACGCGCGCCGTGCTGCCCGGGATGCGCCGGCGCCGGCGCGGGCACATCGTCAACATCTCGTCGATCGGCGGGATCCGCGCGTTCCCGGCGGTCGGCTACTACAACGCGACCAAGTTCGCCGTCGTCGGCTTCTCCGACGCGTTGTCGCAGGAAGTCGCGCCGCTCGGCATCAAGGTGACGGTCGTCGAGCCGAGCGGGTTCCGCACCGACTGGGCGGGCCGCTCGGCGAACGAGGCGACGGTCCACATCCGCGACTACGACGAGACCGCGGGAAAGAACCGGCAGAGCATCCGCGGCTACAGCGGCAAGCAGCCGGGCGACCCGGCGCGCGCCGCCGACGCGATCATCCGCGCGGTCGAGTCGCCCAACCCGCCGCTCCACCTCCTGCTCGGCAAGGCCGCGCTCCAGGGCGCGCGGCGCAAGCTCGACGAGCTGCGCACCGACTTCGACGCGTGGGAGGCAACGACGGTGGGGGCGGACTTCCCGCCGGGCGAGTAGGCGGCGCGGGCGCGCGTTAGTCGCGGCGGGCGGGTGGACCCCCGCTTTCGCGGGGGTGACGGCCTTCGTACGGTCAACCCCCGCGAAAGCGGGGGTCCACGCGTGTCTGGCGCCCCGGATTGCTCGGCGGGTGACGTTCGGGCGCCGCGCGCGTTTCTTGCTTTCGGGATCCGTTCGGTATACCATTGCCGCCCGCGGCAACGCCTAACCGAACGCTCGACCCCGGATGCCGTCACCCGCGCCCGCCCGCCGCCACCGTGCCCGCCGCCCCGCTTCGCGCGATCGAGGACGTCCGCCGGCTGCTCGCCGAGCAGTTTCCCGACGCGCGCCCGTTGGTCGAGCGCGACGCGGGGCGGCTGGCGCGTCCGGTGCCGACCAACGTGCCGGGGTTGGACCGCGCGCTGCCGGGGGGCGGGCTGCCGCGCGGCAAGCTCACGGCGTGGGCGCCCGCGGCCGGCGCGGCGACCGTGCTGCGCTCCGCGTGCCGGGCGGCGATCGCGGGCGGCGAGCGGGCCGCGTGGATCGACGGGACCGAGACGCTGACCTACGGCTGGGGACGGCCGGTCGCAGACGCGGAGCCGGAGGCGACCGGACGGGCGGAGGGCGACGACGCGCTGCCACTGCTCGTGCAGCCGAGCGACCGGATGAACGCGCTGCGCTGCGCGGAGCTCGTGCTGCGGTCGGGGGCCTTCGCGCTCGTCGTGCTCGAGCTGGCGGCGGGGAGCGAGCCGGCGGGCACCGAGACGGTGCGCCTCACGCGCGCCACGCGCGACGGCGGCGCGGCGCTCGTCGTGCTGACGGAGCGCGGGAGCATGGCGGCGCTCCGCGTCACGTCGCGGCTCATCCTGCACGGGGTGCGCTGGCAGCGCGGGCCGTTCGGCGCCGCCGTCCCGACGCAGGTGCGCGCCGAGGTGCGGGCGCGCGCGCTCGGCTGGAACGAGCGGGCCGAGGTCACGCTCGCGGTGGCCGCGTATGACGTTCGTGACGCTCTGGACCCCCGACCCGCCGACCGCCGCGGGTGCGCCCGGGACGGGGGTGCCTAACGGTGGCGCGTTCGCCCCGCTGCTCGCGCGGCTGCTCGCGGTGACGCCGCACGCGGTGCTCGCGCCGGCCGAGGGGGACCCGGAAGGCGGGACCTACGTGTGGGCCGACGGGCGCGGGCTGTCCGCGCGGCGGGTGGCGCGCGAGGTACTCCGCCACGCGCGCGAGCGGGGCGTCGCGCGGCCGCGGGTCGGGGTCGCGCGCGTCGCAGTCGTCGCGGCGGTGGCGGCGCGCTGGGGCGCGCACCGCGCGGGCCCCGCGGGCGCGGGCGCGTCCGCGCCGCTCACCGGCGTGGCGCCGAACGCCGAACGTGCGTTCCTCGCCCCACACCCGCTCGCCGTGCTGCTGCCGTCGGTCACGGCGGACGACGCAGGAGGGACGGAGTCGGACCGCGCGTCTCCGACGACCGTCGCGCGCGCGATGGCGACGCTCGCGGACGTGGGCGTGGTCACGTGCGGCGCGCTCGCCCGCATCGCGCGCGAGTCGGTCGAGGTGCGGCTCGGGGCCGCGGGCGTCGCGCTCTGGCGGCTCGCGCGGGCCGACGACGCGCGGCGCGTCTTCCGGTACGGCGGGCACGCCCTGCCGTCGGCGTCGCTCGAGTGGAACGAGTTCGACCTGCGCGAACCCGAGCGGCTGCTGTTCGTCGCGGGGCGGCTCGTCGCGCGCGTGTGCGGGGCGTTGCGCGCGCGCGGCGAAGGGGCGGGCGCGATGACGCTCGCCCTGCGGCTCGCCGGCGGGGGCGCGGTCGAGCGGCGGGTGCGGGCGGCGCGCGACACGGCCGACCCCGCGACGTGGCGGCGGCTGCTGCGCGCCGAGCTGGAACGCGTGGAGCTATCGGACGCGGTGAGCGGGCTCGCGCTGCGGGTCGAGACGGCGCGCGCGCTGGCGGCGCCGCAGGCGGACCTGTTCGACCGCGGCGGGCAGACCGCGACCGCGGCCGCGGCGGCGGTGGCGCGGCTGATCGAGGACGGCGCGGGGCGGCCCGTGCGGCCCGTGACCGGCGCGCACCCGCTCCCCGAACGGCGTCTGACGTGGGAGCCGACGACGGTCGAAGCGGCGACGCGGGCGATGGAGGCGCAGGCACGGCGCCCCGCGCTCGCCGTGCGCGAGGGGCCACCGGGCGATGGATCGCCGGCCGCGGCGCCCCGTCTCACGCTGCACGTGGGCGGCGCGGGCGGCGGGCGGGCGACGTCGACCGGGGCCATGGCGGCGGAGCGCACGACGTTAGGCATCGTCCGCGCGCCCGCGCCCGGGCCGGACGCGCCCGAGGCGGCGCAAGAGTCGATGAACCTGCGCGTGCTCCCCCGCCCTCGCCCGCTCGCCGTGACCACGCGCCCGGAGCGCGGGCACCCGGTCCCGGTACGCTACCGCGAGCGGCTGGCCGAAGGGGCGCGGGCGCCGCACGGGATCCCGCTCGTCGAGGTGCTCACCGCGGCCGGGCCCGACCGCGTGACGGCGGGGGCCGAACACGGCGTGCCGGCGTCGCGCGAGTACTGGCAATGCCTGACCGGGCGCGGCGACCTCGTGCTGCTCTACCGCGACCTCTCCGCCGCGGAAGGCGGCGCGGCGGACGCGTGGTTCCTGCACGGCTGGTGGGATTGAGCGCCTAACACCTTGCCCGTGGAGCGCTTCGTCGAGTTGCGCGCGCACAGCGCCTTCTCCTTCGGCACGAGCTCGGCCGCGCCCGAGCAACTCGTCACGCGCGCGGCCGAGCTGGGGTACACGAGCATCGGCCTCACCGACGCGAGCGACCTGGGTGGTGTGGTCCGCTTCACGCTCGCCTGCCGGCGGCTCAAGCTACGCCCGGTGGTCGGCGTGGAGTTGCTCGTCGACGGGCGGCCGATGGCGCTGCTCGCGCGCACGGCCGAGGGGTACCGGCATCTCGCCGCGCTCGTCACGCGAGCGCGGTCGGGGCGGCTGGCCGAGTGGTCGCGCGACGACGCGGGGCGGGCGGCGAAGGCACCACCCCGCGGGCACCCCCAGGTGCGCTGGCGGGATGTGGCGGAGCGGGCGGCGGGGCTCACGCTGCTCACGGGGCCGACCCGCGGTCATCTGGGCGCCCTACTCCGGCGCGGGCAGCGGGGCGAGGCCGAACGGCTACTTGCGGAGTGGCGTGAGGCCTTCGCCGGCGCGGGCGGGGAGACGCACCTCGCCGTCGAGGTGCAACTGCACCACGCGGGGCGGCGCGAGGAGGCGCTCGCCGGCGCGCTCGCCGCGCTGGCCGAGCGGGCAGGGGTGCGGTGGGCCGTGACCAACGATTCGCGGTACGTGGGCGAGGCGGGGCGGCGCGCGTTCGACGTGCTCGTCGCGCTCCGCCACGGCACGACGCTCGACGACGCGGCCGCACGCGGGCTCCTGCTGCCCAACGAGCTGTGGGGGCTGCCGAGCCCCGAGGCGGTCGCCCGGCGCTGGACCGGGCGCGAGGCGGGCGTCGAGGCGACCGCCGAAATCGCGGAGGCGTGCGGCGGGAATGATGGATTTGAGCTGTCGTGGGCGCGGCCTGCGCTGCCCGATGTCCCGCTGTCCGACGGGCACACCAGCTACGCCGACGTCGACGCGCTCCTGCGCGCGCGCGTGGAGGCGGGGGCGCGCGTACGCTGGGGTGATTCGTTGTCCGCGAGACAGCGCGCGCAGATCGAGCACGAGTTGGGTGTGATCGGACGACTGGGCTTTGCCGGCTTCTTCCTCGTCATGTGGGACGCGGTCCGCGAGGCCGAGCGCCGCAACATCCTCTGCCAGGGGCGCGGGAGCGCGGCGAACTCCGCCGT
This sequence comes from Gemmatimonadetes bacterium T265, assembly GCA_019973575.1. Taxonomy (NCBI): domain Bacteria; kingdom Pseudomonadati; phylum Gemmatimonadota; species Gemmatimonadetes bacterium T265. The sequence continues at coordinate 870,401 of BPUI01000002.1, read as the reverse complement.
CGCTTACGTGTTAGGCATCACCGCGGTCGACCCGGTGGAGCACGGGCTCCTGTTCGAACGCTTCCTCTCCGCGGCGCGCGCCGACGGACTGACGGAGGCGCCCGACATCGACGTCGACGTCGAGCACGACCGGCGCGAGGAGCTGCTCGACTACGTATACAGGCAATACGGCCGGGCGCACGCCGCGATCGCGTGCATCGTACAGACGTACAGCGCGCCCACGGCCGTGCAGGACGTCTGCCGCGCGTACGGCGTGCCGGTCGAGGTCGCGTTCGCGCTCTCCAAGCGGCTGCACCACGTCGATCCCGAGGAGGGGGCGGCGGCGCTCCGCGACGGGCTCGCCGCGGAGTACGGGCTGAGCGCGGCCGGCTTCGACCCGGCGACGCCGCGGGGCGACGCGCTGCTCCGGGCCGTTGCGGCGTTCGAGGGCGTGCCGCGCATGCGCTCGACGCACCCCGGGGGCTTCGTGCTGTCGGCCGAGCCGCTCGCCGACACGTGCCCCGTCGAGCCGACGACGATGGGGCGCACGATCCTGCAGTACGACAAGGACGACCTCGATGCGTTAGGCATCCCGAAGTTCGACTTCCTGGGGTTGGGCGCGCTCAGCATGGTGCGCCGCGCGTTCGACGTCGTCGAGCGGCGGAGCGGCGTGCGCCCGCACCTGTACCGCCTGCCGCAGGACGACCCCGAGACCTTCGCGATGATCTCGGCGGGGGACACGTTCGGCACGTTCCAGATCGAGAGCCGGGCGCAGATCTCGTCGCTCGTGCACACGCGGCCGGAGAAGATGTACGACCTCGTCGTCCAAGTCGCGCTCATCCGCCCCGGGCCGATCGTCGCCAAGTTCGTGCGCCCGTACGTGGAGCGGCGGCGTGGGCGAGCGTCGGTCGACTACCCCGCCGGACTCGAAGCCCGGCTCAAGCCGATCCTCGGCCGCACGCAGGGGCTGCCCATCTTTCAGGAACAGGCGATGGCGCTCTCCGTCGAACTCGCCAAGTACAAACCCGAGGAGGCCGACGAGCTGCGGCGCACGATGGGCAACCAGCGCAAGCTCCCGCGCCTCATGGCCGCGCTCGAGACGCTGCGCATCCGCATGGTCGAGGGTGACGTGCCCGAGGAAGTCGCCGCGAAGCTGACCGAGGACCTACGTTCGTTCGCAAACTACGGCTTCCCCGAGAGCCACGCGTGGAGCTTCGCGCTGATCGCGTATGCGACGGCATGGCTCAAGCGGCACGAGCCGGCGGCGTTCTACGCGGGGCTGCTGAACGCGCAACCGATGGGCTTCTACTCGGTGTCGACGCTCGTGCACGACGCGCGGCGGCACGGGCTGGAAGTGCGGCTGCCGTGCCTCGTGGCCGGGGCGGCGGAGTGCACGATCGAGGAGCGCGACGGCGCGCCCGACGCGCCCGCGCTCCGGGTCGGGTGGAAGCTCGTGCGCGGGCTCGGCGACGGCGCGCTCGCGCGGCTGACCGCGGCGCGCGCGGCGGGATCGTTCGGCTCGGTGGCGGACGTGGTGCGGCGGGCGGGCCTCACGCGGGCCGAGGCGACGGCGCTGGCGCGGGCGCACGCGTTCGCGACGTGGGAGCCGGACCGGCGACGCGCGGCGTGGGAGGCGCTCCGCGCGGCGGGCGACGCGCTCCCCCTCGCGCCCGCGCGCGACGCGGGCGAGGGCGGCTACGCGCCGTCCGCGCCCGACGCGCACGCCGGCGTCTCGGCCGATTACCACGCGTTAGGCCTGTCGGTGGCCGGCCACCCCATGGCGCGCCACCGCCCGTGGTGCGACCGCGTCGGCGCGCTCCACAGCGCCGGGGTCGCGCGCTGCCGGGGCGGGACGCAGGTCGTGACCGCCGGGCTCGTGATCGTGCGCCAGAAGCCGTCGACCGCGAAGGGGACGGTGTTCCTGCTGCTCGAGGACGAGCACGGGACGCTCAACGTGATCGTCAACCGGCGCCTCGTGGAGCGGTGCCGGGAGGCGGTCCACCGGGCCGTGTTCGTCGTGGTCTACGGCCGGGCGGAGTGCGAGGGCGCGCTCGTCAACGTCGTCGCGCGCGCGGTCGAGCCGCTGGAGGCGGTGGTGGCCGCGAACGGCGGATCGCCTAACGACGGCGCGCCGGACGCGGGGTTCGCGTACCGGTCGCACGACTTCCACTGACGGGGGAGCTCGCCCGGGCGGTCGTCGTCCCTCGGTCCTCCCGCGTCCTCACCAGATCCGCACCCGCTCCTCGGGCGCGCGGTACATCTTGTCGCCCGGCTTCACGTCCCACGCCGCCTCGAACGCGTCGTTGTTGACGAGCGGCACCAGGGCCCGCACCGGCCCCGGCGAGTGCGGGTCCGTGAGCAGCTGCTGCCGCAGCGCGTCGTCGCGGAACTTGGTGCGCCAGAGCTGCGCGAAGCCCAGGAAGAAGCGCTGGTCGCCGGTGAAGCCGCCGATCACGGGCGCCGGCCTGCCGTGCAGCGACATGTGGTAGGCGCGGTAGGCCGCCGCGAGCCCGCTCACGTCGCCGATGTTCTCGCCGAGCGTGAGGCGGCCGTTGATGTGGAGGCTGTCGATCGGCGTGATCGCCTCGTACTGCGAGACGAGTTTGGCCGCGCGCGCCTGGTACGCCTGCGCGTCGGCCGGGGTCCACCAGTCGCGCAGGTTGCCGGCGCCGTCGCTCTTCCGCCCCTGGTCGTCGAAGCCGTGGCCGATCTCGTGGCCGATCACCGCGCCGATCGCGCCGTAGTTGACCGCGTCGTCGGCGTCGACGTTGAAGAAGGGCGGCTGGAGGATCGCGGCCGGGAAGACGATCTCGTTGTTCGTCGAGTTGTAGTACGCGTTGACGGTCTGCGGCGTCATCCCCCACCGCCAGCGCTCGGCGGGCCGGCCGAGGCGGCCGGCGTTGTCGGCGTACTCGAAGGCGTTGGCGCGCATTGCGTTGCCCAACAGATCGTCGCGCCGGACCTCGAGCCCGGCGTAGTCGCGCCAGCGGTCGGGGTAGGCGATCTTCACCGTGAAGCGGGCGAGTTTCTGCTGCGCCTCCGCCTTCGTCGCGGGGCTCATCCACTGCAGGCTGTCGATGCCGACGCGGTACGCCGCGCGCAGGTTCTGGACGAGCGAGTCCATGCGCGCCCTGGCCGACTGCGTGAAGTAGCGCTTTACGTAGATCTGCCCGACGGCGTCGCCCATCGCGCCCTCGACCTCCGCCACCGCGCGCTTCCAGCGCGGGCCCATCTCCTGCTGGCCCGAGAGCGTGCGGCCGCGGAACTCGAAGGCGGCCTGCTGGAACGCGGCGGGGAGTTCGCCGGCGTAGCTGTCGAGGATCTTGAACGTGAGGTACTCGCGCCAGGTCGAGACGGGCGTGTTGGCGACGATCGGGTCGAGCGTGCGCAGGTAGTCGGGCTGGCGCACGACGACGTCGGTCGCCCCGCCGAGCCCGGCGGCCTCGAAGTACTGGCGCCAGCCGTACGACGGCATGAGCTCGGCGAGCTGCGCGACGCTCATGCGGTTGTACGTCGCGTTCCGGTCGCGGTTGCGGGCGCGGTCCCACTGCCGGGCCGCGATCGCGGTCTCGAGCGCGACGAGGCGCGACGCGGTGCCGGCCGGGTCGGCCTGGCCGGCGAGCGTGAGCAGGCGGGTGATGTAGCCCGCGTACGCGGTGCGCGCGGCGACCAGCTTGGGGTCGGGGCGCAGGTAGTAGTCGCGGTCGGGGAGGCCGAGTCCCGACTGCGAGATCGAGACGACGTAGGCGTCCGAGTTGCGTGCGTCCTGCGCGACGACGACCCCGGCCGGGCCGGCGATGCCGATGCGGGCGAAGTGCGCGAACGTCGCGGGGAGCTGCGCCGGGGTCGTCACGGCGGCGATCGTGCGCAGCTCGCCCCGGAGCGGAGTTAGGCCGAGCGATTCGACGCGCGCCGAGTCCATGTAGCTCGCGTAGAAGTCGCCGATCTTCCGTTCGTTACTTCCGGCCGGGGCGTTGGAGCGGGCCGCCGAATCGAGGATGGCGTGCAGCGCCTGGGCGCTCTGCTCGCGGAGCTCGAGGAAGGAGCCCCAGCTCGACCGGTCGGCCGGGATCTCGGTGCGGGCGAGCCAGCGGCCGTTGACGAATCGGTAGAAGTCGTCCTGGGGGCGGACGGAGCGGTCGAAGTTGGCGGTGTCGACGCCGAGGGAGCGGGCCGGCGTCTGACCGGTCGCGGCGGACGGGCCGAGGGAGGCGAGGGCGGCGGCACCGGCCGCGGTGCGACGAACGAATCTGGTGGCTGACATAGAACGGGAATGCGCGACGAGCCGACAACGCGGAATCGTTGTCGGCTCGTCGTCATCGGGACGGCGGGATTTGAACCCGCGACCCCCTGAACCCCATTCAGGTGCGCTACCGGGCTGCGCTACGTCCCGTCGCGCCGTCGGCCGCCCGACGCGTCGAAGCAGCCAGTATAACCCGCGACCCCGACCGGGACAACCAACGCGGTGTCAGCCGCCGACGAGTGCCTGCACCCAGGCGCCAGGCTCCATCACCCGCCCGACGTAGAACGCGCCGAACTCGGCATACCGCGCGCTCACCTCGTCGAAGCGCATCTCCGTCACGATCCGCTTGATCTCGAGCGGGTCCGCGGCGAACAGCATCACGCCCCATTCCCAGGCGTCGAACCCGACCGAGCCGGTGATGATCTGGAACACCTTTCCCGCGTACCGCCGTCCCGTCTTGCCGTGTGCCCACATGAGCCGGTTCCGCTCTTCGAGGGTCTGCTCGTACCAGTTCTGCCCGACCGCGCGCCGCTTGCTCATCGGGTAGAAGCAGACGTACGGCATGTCGTCCGGCAGCGGCGGGTACAGCCGCTTCTGGTTGCGCGCGTCCTCGCGCTCCGCCGCCAACCGGGCGGCGGCTTCGGCTTCATACGTCGCGTCGCCGACCGACCCGCCGCGCGCGAGCGCCGCCTTCGCGAGCTGCCCCGCGACCTGGTACATCCCGGCCTCGGTCACACTGAGGTAGGTCACCGTCGGCCGGAGCAGGTCGCCGAGTGGGGCGTCGAGCACCGCGCGTTGGGCGACGCCGAGCTCGTCGAGCGTGGGGCGGAAGTGCACGAGCATCGCGTCCGCGCTCGACCCGACGAGCAACGTGGGGGCCGTCCACCCGCCCGCGGCCGGCGAGCGCAGTGCGGCGAGCGCCTCGGCCAACCCCTCCGCCGCCCGCGCGCGCTCGGCTGCCGGCATCGCACGCAGGCGCTCGCGGTCGAGCGTCACGAGCTGGTGGTGCGCGTACCACCCTTCGAGGGTGAGCGGCGGATACGCGACCCCGGCGCCGGCCGCGGATGGACCGCCGGGGGGCTCCGGACGGCGCGGCGCCTCGACGGGCGTCGACGTCGCCGTTTCCAGGGTGGCGGGGGTCATACGCCGGCCGGCTCGTAGCCCGCGTCGCGCACCGCGTCGGCGAGCGCGGCCGGCGAGGTGCGGGCCGGGTCGTAGGCGACGGTCGCGCCGCCCACGTCGACGCGCTCGACCGTCGTGCCGGGCACGTCGGCAAGGGCTGCCTGGACAGCGCGGACGCAGTGGGCGCAGCTCATGCCGTCGATGCGGAGCGTGAGCGTTTCGGACGTACTCGGCGTGTTAGCCATACGGGCCTCCGTGCGTGGTGCAGGCGATGTGCGGACGGTCGGGCGCCGCGCGGACTCGGATCACCCGTGCGGCCGGGGTTCTGAGATAGCTCCCGGGCGGTACCCCACGAACGCCGAACGGCCCCGGATCCGTGCGGGATCCGGGGCCGTTCGGGCGTACCAGAGAGCGGGAGACGGGGTTCGAACCCGCGACATCCAGCTTGGGAAGCTGGCGCTCTACCAACTGAGCTACTCCCGCATGCCGTGCCGACCGCTGGGTCGGGTGTGCCGTGCTCGGAACGTGTGCGAACCGTGTGCCCGCCGGTGCGAGAGCCACAGGTCGGGATTGAACCGACGACCGCTCGATTACGAATCGAGTGCTCTACCACTGAGCTACTGTGGCGCCTAACGAAGTGCGACGTGCGAGGTGTTGCGCCTGCATGCTGCGACTGCGACCGACGGGATGCCCTGGCGCGGATTCGAACCGCGACGCCTTTCGGCACCACCCCCTCAAGATGGCGTGTCTACCAGTTTCACCACCAGGGCGCGGGAGCCTCGACGGATCGAAGCCCACCGGAAAACCAACGGGGCCGACGGGGCTCGAACCCGCGACCTCTCGAGTGACAGTCGAGTGCTCTAACCAAACTGAGCTACGGCCCCATCCGCCGCGCGGGGCGGCGGTCCTACACCAGCACTGACGAGCACGAGCACCTGCTGTCCCACGGGCGGCGTGTCGATAGCCCCAACGGGAATCGAACCCGTCTCTCCACCTTGAAAGGGTAGCGTCCTAACCGATAGACGATAGGGCCGCCGGCGGCCGCACCCGCGCCGCCCGACACACACTCCCGTCACACCTGCCGAGTAGCGGTAACGGGATTCGAACCCGTGTTCCAGCCTTGAGAGGGCTGTGTCCTAGGCCTCTAGACGATACCGCCGTGGCCTCATCCCAACGCGGAACCCGACGCGGGCGAGCAGACCAACATAACCGCGGGCCCTTCGGTTGGCAAACAGCGTCGCAATCAGCGCGCCGGCGCCGGACGCCGGCGTCGGACAGGCCCGGAGGGAATCGAACCCCCAACCGCCGGTTTTGGAGACCGGTGCTCTACCAATTGAGCTACGGACCTACGGTACCCTGCACGTGCGACCTTGCGCGTCCAACGCGAGGGGTGACTAACGGGACTTGAACCCGCAACCCCCGGAGCCACAGTCCGGTGCTCTAACCGATTGAGCTATAGTCACCACAGACAGCCCGCCCGGCCGTGAGGGCTCCCGAACGGACCGCGCAAGCTAGCGGAGCGCCGGGAACGCTTCAAGAGCGCCCCGACCGGCCGCCGCCCCGACCGCCCTCAGTCCTTCGCCCGGTCCAGGTACTCGCCCGTCGCCGGGTTCACCCGCACCCGCTCGCCGGTGCTCACGAACTCGGGCACGTTGATCGTCACGCCGTTCTCCAGCTTCGCCGGCTTGTTCGACGCCGTCTTCGTCGCCGTCTTCATGACGGGCGCCGTGTCCACGATCTCGAACGTCAGTGACGCCGGCAGATCGATGCCGATCGGACGCCCGTTGTAGTACTCCGCGAGGATCTTCAGCCCTGGCTGCATCCACTGCGCGTTGTCGCCGAGCGTCTCGGCGTCCATCTCGAGCTGGTCGTAGTTCTCGGAGTTCATGAAGTGGTACGTGTCCCCGCCCTGGTACAGGAACTCCAGCTCGTGCGTTTCCATGTCCGCCTTCTCGATCGCGTCGGCGGCGCGGAAGCGGTGCTCGAAGTTCGCGCCACTGCGGAGGTTCTTCATCTTGGTCTGCACCATCGCCCGCAGGTTGCCCGGGGTGTGGTGGCGGAATTCGACCACGCGGCAGGGATCGCCTTCGAAGACGATGACCATGCCGCGGCGGATCTGGGTGGCAGGAACTGCCATAAGAAGGTCGCGTGTAGAAGTGTTCGAAACGTGCGAAAAGCGGCTAAGTGCTTCCAGCCCTGCAATTTGCCGGTATCAGCCGCGCCCGGCAACCCGCGTGCGTGCGGCGTCGGCGAGGAGCGGTTGCAGCGCCTTCCACACGTTCGCCCCGACCCGCCGCGCGCCCTCCGCCGTCGGGTGCACGCCGTCGCCCTGATTCAGACGCGGCACGCCCACCACGCCGTCGAGCAGGAACGGAAAGAGGACCACGCCGCCGGCGCGCGCCGCGGCCGGGAACACCGCGTGGAAGCGGCTCGTATAGCCCGGGCCGAAGTTCCGCGGCGCCTCCATCTGCACGAGCGCGACGCGCGCGGCCGGCCGGTCGCGCCTAACGCGCGCGAGGATCGCGTCGAGGTTGGCGCGCAGCGAGTCCGCGCTCTGCCCGCGGAGGCCGTCGTTCGCTCCCGTCTCGACCACGACCACGTCGGCCGGCTCGCGCAACACCCAGTCGACACGCCGGAGCGCGCCCGCGCTCGTCTCACCGCTGATCCCCGCGTTCACGACCTCGATCGGCGTCCCCGCCGCCGCGGCGAGGCGCCCGACCACGGCCGGGTACGCGCTGTCGGGGTCGAGCCCGAGCCCGGCCGTGAGACTCGTGCCGAGGAACACGACCCGCGGGCGCGCGTCGTGCGTCGCGGGCGCAGTCGCGGGCGCCGACGCGGCCGCGGTCGACGCCGGCGACGACGTCTCGACCGCCGACGCCGCGGGCGGACTCGCCCCCTGAGGGGTATCAGCCGACGGCGCGCGCGTACACGCCGTCGTCCACGCCGCGACCGCCAGCGCGACGCGCACCGCCGCCCGCGTGCGCCCGTGTGTTGCCCCGCCCTTCTCCGCTGCCCGCATGCTCGTTGCCCGTGATCTGACCAAGGAATACCTGAGCGGTGGCCGCCCGCTTGCCGTCCTGCGCGACGTCTCGTTCGAGGTGCCCACGGGCAGCTTCGCCGCGATCGTCGGCCCGTCGGGCAGCGGCAAGACGACGCTGCTCGGCCTCCTCGCCGGGCTCGACGTGCCGACGCGCGGCACGGTGCACCTCGACGGCACGCCCCTACATACCCTCGACGAGGACGCGCGTGCCCGGCTCCGCGGCGAAAAGGTGGGATTCGTCTTCCAGAGCTTCCAACTCATCCCGACGCTCACCGCGCTCGAGAACGTCGCGGTCCCGCTCGAGCTCAAGGGCGAACGCGGCGCCGAGCGGCGCGCGGCGGAGCTGCTCGACCGCGTCGGGCTCGGCGACCGCCGCGACCACTTCCCGCAGCAGCTGTCCGGCGGCGAGCAGCAGCGCGTCGCCGTCGCCCGCGGGTTCGTGAACCGGCCGCGCGTCCTCTTCGCCGACGAGCCAACCGGCAACCTCGACGGCGCGACCGGCGCGCGGATCGTCGCCCTGCTCGAGCAGATAAACCGCGAGGACGGCACGACGATCGTGCTCGTGACACACGACCTCGCACTCGCCGAGCGCGCCGGGCGCGTCATCCGGCTGGCCGACGGCGCCGTCGTCGAGGACCGCGCGCCCGCGCGGCAGGCGGCGTGACCGCCACCGCGGGCGCGACCGTGACGCCGCTCCACGCGCGCGCGCCGTTCCGCGCGCTCCTCCGCCTCGCGTGGCGCGAAAGCCGCACGGCCCGCCGCCGCCTCCTGCTCTACATGTCGTCGATCGCGCTCGGCGTCGCCGCGCTCGTCGCGATCGACTCGTTCGCGGCCAACGTCGGCCGCTCGGTGCGCGAGCAGTCGCGCGCGCTCGTCGGCGGCGACCTGCAGCTGTCGTCCCGCGGGCCGTGGACGAAGCCCGCCCGCGCGCTCCTCGACTCGCTCGCCCGCGCCGGCGCCCCGGTCGCGCGCACGACGCAGTTCGCGTCGATGGCCGTCGCACCGCGCACCGGGCGCACGCGCCTCGTCCAGGTGCGCGCGGTCGAGCCGGGGTACCCGTTCTACGGCACCGTGACCACCGCGCCCGCGGGCCGCTGGGCGACGTTAGGCACCGGGCCGCACGCGCTCGTCGACCGATCGCTCCTCGTCGCGCTCGACGCGGCCGTCGGCGACACGCTCACCCTCGGGCTCGGCCGCTTCGTCATCGACGGCACGCTCGAGAACGTCCCGGGCGACCCCGGGATCGCCGCGGTGCTCGGGCCGCGCGTTTACATCCCCGCCCGCTACCTCGCCGAAACGCAGCTGCTCGTCTTTGGCAGCCGGGCCGACTACCAGGCGGTGGTCAAGCTGCCCGCGCGCGTCGACCCGGCGCGCTGGGTGCGCCTGAACCGCGCCGCGCTCGACCGCACCGGCCTCCGCGCGCGCACCGTCGCCGACACCGAACGCGGGCTCACCGAGGCGGTCGACCGGCTGAGCGACTTCCTCTCGATCGTCGGCCTGATCGCGCTCCTGCTCGGCGGCGTCGGCGTGGCGAGCGGCGTCGGCGCGTTCGTCGCGCGCAAGCTCGACACGGTCGCGGTCCTCCGCTGCCTGGGGGCGACGAGCCGGCAGGTGCTCGCCGTCTACGTCGCGCAGGCGGCGCTCATGGGCCTCGCCGGCGCCGCGGTCGGCGTGCTGATCGGGCTCGCGATGCAGTTCGGACTGCCGCGCGCGCTCGCGGACTTCCTGCCGGTCGACGTCGTCGTCCACCCGGACTGGCGCGCGATCGGCTCGGGGTTACTCGTCGGGCTCTGGGTCGCGCTCGTCTTCGCGCTCCGGCCGCTGCTCGCGCTGCGGAACGTCAGCCCGCTGCAGGCGATTCGCCGCGACGTGGACGCGACGGCACTCCGCCCGCCCGGCCGCGGCCTTCGGGCGATCGACTGGCCGGCGCGCCTCGTCGACCTCGGTGTCGCGCTCAGCGTGCTCGCGCTCGCCGTCACGCGCACGGGCCGCTGGCGCGACGGCGCGGGCGTGACGCTCGCGATCGCCGGCGCGCTGCTCGTGCTCTGGCTCAGCGCCGCCGCGACGGTCTGGGCCGCACGGCGCGTGCTGCGCGCCGGCTGGCCGTACGTCGTCCGCCAGGGGGTCGCGAACCTCTACCGGCCGGGGAGCCAGACGCGCGCGGTGACGCTCGCGCTCGGCTTCGGCGCGTTCCTCGTCTCGACGGTCTACCTCGTCCGCTCCAACTTCCTGCGCGACCTCGAGTCGCGTGCCGCGACCGCACGCGCGAACGTCCTCTTCTTCGACGTGCAGGAGGACCAGGCGCGGGGGCTCGACTCGATCGTGCGCGCGCGGCACTACCCGACCCCGGGCGGCCTCACGCCGATCGTGACGATGCGCCTCGGCGCGATCAACGGGCGCACGACCGCTCAGTTGATCGCCGACAGCGCGCACCACCGCGCGCCGTGGGCGCTCCGGCGCGAGTACCGCTCGACCTACCGCGCCGCGTTAGGCAGCGCCGAGCGCGTCACCGCCGGGCGGTTCTTCACGGGCGACGGCGCGGGCGCCGCGGTCCCGGAGGTGAGCCTCGAGTCGGGGCTGGCGCGCGAGCTCGGCGCGCGGCTCGGCGACACGCTCACCTGGGACGTCTCGGGCGTGCCCGTGCGGACGCGCCTGACGAGCCTGCGCGAGGTGACGTGGGCGCGCTTCGAGCCGAACTTCTTCGCCGTCTTCCAACCGGCCGCGCTGCAGGGTGCGCCGAAGCAGTTCGTCTTGCTCGCCGACGTGCCGACCGCCGACGGGATCGCGCGGCTGCAGCGCGACGTCGTCGCCCGCTACCCGAACGTGTCGAGCGTCGACCTCTCGCTCGTGCAGAACACCGTCGGCCGAATCTTGGATCGCGTGAGCACCGCGGTGCGCTTCCTCGGCGCGTTCTGCCTCGCGATGGGGATCCCGGTCCTGTTCAGCGCGGTGGCCGCGACCCGGCGCGACCGGGTGCGCGACGCGGTCCTCCTCAAGACGCTCGGCGCCACGCGCGGGCAGATCACGCGCATCCTGCTCGCCGAATACGCGACGTTAGGCGCACTCGGCGCGCTGGCGGGGATGGTCCTCTCGTTCGGCGGCGCGTGGGCGCTCGCGCGGTGGACGTTCCACCAGCCCTTCCGCCCCGACTGGGGCGCGGCGCTCGGCGTGGCGGGAATCCTGACGGCGGTCACCGTGGCGATCGGGCTCTTGACCGGACGCGACGCGTACCGCGGGACCCCGGCGGCGGCGCTCCGGGAGCAGTAGGGAACGCGCGGTCACGAGACGCCGCGCGTTCATCGTGAGGACGGGTAGACCCCCGCACGCGCGGGAGTCCACCTCGCCTCACGTATTGCGCCCGTTCAGCGAAACCGGATTCCATTAGGCGCCACGGCACCCGGCTTCGGCACGAACGCGGGCGCGGGCGCGGCGGGTCTCGCGGCCGGCTTGGGCGTGCCCGGCTTGGGACCGTTCGCCTTCGCCCCACCTTCGCCGCGCGGCGCCTGGCCGACCTGCGGCGCTGCGTCCGGCTTCGACCGCATCGAGAGCGCAATGCGCCCGCGCTGCAGGTCCACCCCCGTGACCGTCACGCGCACGCGCTGTCCGACGCGCACCGCCGCGTTCGGGTCGGCGACGTAGCGGTCGGCGAGTTGCGACACGTGCACGAGCCCGTCCTGGTGCACCCCGACGTCGACGAACGCCCCGAACGCGACGACGTTGGTCACCACGCCGTCGAGTGTCATCCCGACCGCGAGGTCCTTGGGCTCCTTCACGTCGTCGCGGAACGCCGGCGCCTCGAACGTCGCGCGCGGGTCGCGCCCGGGTTTCCGGAGCTCCGCGACGATGTCGCGCAGCGTCGGCAGTCCAACAGACTCCGAGACGTACCGCGCCGGCTCGATCCGCGCGGCGAGCGCTTCGTCGCCGACGAGCGCCCCGACGCCGACGCCGAGATCGCCGGCGATGCGTTCGACGAGTGGGTAGCGCTCCGGGTGGACGGCGGACGCGTCGAGCGGGTGGGCGCCGCCGCGCACCCGCAGGAACCCGGCCGCCTGCTCGAACGCCCTCGCACCGAGGCGCGGGACGTCGAGCAGGTCGCGGCGCGAGCGGAAGCCCCCGCCCGCGTCCCTGGCCTTCACGATCGCCTGCGCGAGCGACGGGCCGACGCCGGCGACGTACGCGAGCAGCGGCGCGGACGCGGTGTTCACCTCGACCCCCACGCGGTTCACGCAGCTCTCGACCGTCTCGTCGAGCCGCCGTTTCAGCTGCGGCTGGTTGACGTCGTGCTGGTACTGGCCGACGCCGATCGCCTTCGGGTCGATCTTCACGAGCTCCGCGAGCGGGTCCTGCAGCCGCCGCGCGATCGACACCGCGCCGCGGAGCGAGACGTCGAGGTCGGGCAGCTCGTCGCGCGCGAGGTCGGACGCGGAGTACACCGACGCGCCGCTCTCGCTCACGACGACCACCTGCGGGCGGAGATCGCCTAACGCGGTCGCGGCCGCGCCCAACGCCTCGCGCGCGAGCTGCTCCGTCTCGCGCGACGCGGTGCCGTTGCCGATCGCGACGAGCTCCGCGCCGTGCCGGACCGCGAGCCGCACGAGCGACGCGGCGAAGCGGTCGCGCTGGTGCAGGTACCACGTGTCGGTCTCGAGCACCGCGCCGGTGGGCGACACCATCGCGACCTTCACGCCGGTGCGGAAGCCGGGGTCGAGCCCGACCACGGTCCGCCCGCCCGCGGGCGGCGCGAGCAGCAACTGCTCGAGGTTCTGGCCGAAGATGCGGATCGCCTCGTCGTCGGCGCGCTGCTTCAGCTCGAGCCGGAGTTCGACGGTCACCGCCGGCGCAACCAGCCGCTTGTACGCGTCGGCCGCGACGAGCGAGAGCTGCGCCGCCGCGCGCCGCCCCTCGACGACCGCGGCGCGCATCCGGGCCGCGACCAGCTCGGCCGGCGCCTCGATGCTCCACGCGAGGAACCCTTCGGCCTCGCCGCGCCGGATGGCGAGCACGCGGTGCGACGGGAGGTCGGCGAGCGGCGCGGAGAATTCGTAGTAGTCCTGGAACTTCGAGACGTCCTGCTCCTTTCCGGCCGCGGCCTGCGCGCGCACGACGCCGCGCGCGCGCGTCAGCTCGCGCACGGCCCCGCGCAGCGCGGCGTCCTCCGCGACGCGCTCGGCGAGCACGTCCCGCGCGCCCTGCAGCGCGTCCGCGAGCGTCGGGACCTCTCCGGCGGGGTCGACGGAACGCGCGGCCTCGCGCTCCGCCTCGGCGTCGGTCACCTCCCCGGCCCACAGCAGGTCGGCGAGCGGCTCCAGCCCGCGCTCGCGCGCGATCGTCGCCCGCGTGCGACGCTTCGGCTTGAACGGGAGGTACAGGTCTTCGAGCGCCTGCTTCGACGTGGCCGCCGCGAACTGCGCGCGCAACGCGTCGGTGAGCTTGCCCTGCGCCTCGACCGCCGCGAGCACCGCGTCGCGCCGTTCGTCGAGTTCGCGCAGGTACTCGGCGCGCTCGCGCACGTCGCGCAGCTGCACCTCGTCGAGTCCGCCCGTCGCCTCTTTCCGGTACCGGGCGACGAAGGGGAGCGTGTTGCCCTCGTCGAACAGCATCAGCGCGGCCGCGACCTGGCGCGGCGCGAGCGCGAGCTCGGTGGCGACCTGCTGCACGTGCGCCTGCGCGCGTGCAGACGGGGAAGACGGGAGGGCGGTCGGATTGGGGAGCGTCGGCATGTACGGAAGGAACGCCGGCGGACGGCCCACGACCGGAACGGCGGCAGGCGCCCGCGCGGACGGCGAAGCGGGGGCGTACGATGCGCCGCTCGCACCGATGGTTCAACCGCTTGCGCGCGCCGAGCCGGCCATCTACCGCACGCCGCGTACGCCCGGCCGGGGGTGACCTCGCGAGCTATTTCGCGTCCTCGGGAGAACTAGCCGACTCCGATGATCGACTCCCTTCTGTTCCTGCCCGACGTCGTCGACCTCCCCGCCGATGACCCGAACGTCACCGATGTGCGGCACGCGGGGTTCGCGGACGCGGCATTTGCGGACGATCCGGGCGTGACGACGGCGCGCGACGACGCCGAAGCCGCCGCGGCGGTCGCGGCCACTCGCGACGGGCACGCGCACGCGGCGTGCGAGGCGTGGGACGACGCCGCGGCCGCGCTCGAGCGATCGGCCGCGATGCGCGACCGACTCGTCGAGGCGGGACTCGCCGGTCCGGTCATCGCCGTCCGGGGATGGGCAGACGTCAGCTCGGCCCGCGTCGCCGCCGGCGACGTGGACGCGGCACGATCCGCGTTCGCGCGCGCGCGGACGGCGGCCGCGGGCGTCGACGGTCTTCCCGCCGACGTCGCGGCCGCGATGCGCGACCTCGAGGCAGCCCTCGGCGAGGCGCCCGCGGGCACCAAGGCCGTCGCCGACGCAAGCTCGATCCCCACCACGCCCGCGCTCGGCGTCGCGGCCGACGACCTCGCCGGCGGCCTGCTCTGGCTCGACACGACCGACGAGGCGGCCAACACAGCGACGACTCACCCCGCTGCGCTCGACGCGAGCGCGCCTGCGGGCGCCCCGGTCTTGGTCGAGGCGCCCACTCGCGAGCCCGCGGCGCCCGCGCGAATCGCCGCGATCGACGACGCCGTCGCGATCGCGCACGCGGGTCGCGCGCCCGGCGGCCTGGCGTCGCGATTGCGGCGCCTGTTGCGTCGCTGACCCGCGCCGCCGGCGCGACCGTTAGGCCGGCTCGTCGCGGCCGTGCGCCTGGGCGGGCGGCGAGGTGACCTCGACGGCCGTGAACGGCTCGAGGATCTTGTAGGTGTGCGACGCGCCCTCGGGCACGACCCACGAGTTGCCGGGCTCCAGGATCACGACCTGCCCCTCGGAATGCAGCTCCGCGCGCCCGGAGACCACGTACCCGACCGTCTCGTACGCACGCGCCGCCGCCGGCTTCGGCTCGGCCGGCTGCTCGTTCTCCCAGAGGCGCATCGCGAGCCGCCTCCCCGAGGCGAGGTACTTCTGACCGAGCGCGCCGTGCGGCGAGTGGCGCGCGTCGACCTTGGTGATCGTGGTGTCTCCCATCATCCGCTCTCCGTGTGAGGTGTCCGCGGGCGCGGCCGTGCGCGCCGGCCGGCCGGACCGGTACACGGATCGTGCCCGGAAGCCGTGGGGCCGCCGGGCACGGGAGACGGGATCAGACCTTGTGGCGGAAGGTGATGCGCCCGCGGGTGAGGTCATACGGCGAGACCTCGAGCGTCACCCGGTCGCCCTGCAGGACGCGGATGCGGAACCGGCGCATGTTGCCGGCGAGCGTCGCGAGCACCTGGTGGCCGGCCTTGGTCTCGACCCGGAAGGTGGCGTTGGGCAGGACTTCGGCCACGGTGCCTTCGAGCTCGATCGCGTCTTGCTTTGCCATACGGTAGGGCGTAGGGTGTCGGAAGGGGGGTACGCCGGGGCGCACGCTCGCGCGCCCCGGGCAACGGCGGGCGCGCACGCCCTATCGTCGCACCAGGATAAGATAACGGGGATGACCACCCCGGGCACGCCCTACGGGCCGCAGACGACGGCTGTGCGCCGCTTTCTGCAGCACTTCGCCGCCCTCCCCGCGGCCGACTGGGACCGCGCCTCGGAGGCGCACGCGGCGGACAGCGCCACTGCGGCGTATGCCGCAGCCGACCGCGACCTCGCCCGCGCGGTCGAACGCACCGGGCGCACCGCCGAGCGCGATGCCGTGCTCGGGCCGCTCGCACAGCTCGTCCGCGTCGATGAGCAGCCGGCCGACGCGGACGCACCGGAGGGCGCCGAGCCCCCGGCCGCGCTGCACCCCGTCGCCGAGGCCGCGCTCGCCGCGCTCCTCGCGCTCGTCGTGCGCGACGTGCTGCCGCCGCGCGCATTCGCCGCGCTCTACGCGCCGTTCGAGGCGACCATCCCCGCGCGAACGCTCGACGCCTGACGCCCGGAGACGCGTCCGAGCCCGCGCGCCTACTCGGCGGCCGCGTCGAGCACGAAGCGCGGCACCTCGACGTCGAAGTGCGCGCCGTCGGCCCGTACAAAGCGGTAGCTGCCCTCCATCTGCCCGCGCGCGGACTTGAGCACGCAGAAGCTGCGGTACTCGTGGACCCGTCCCGGGTGGATCACCGGCTGCTCCCCGACGACGCCCTCCCCCTCGACCTCGGTGACCTCGCCCGTCGAGTCGGTGATCGTCCACCGCCGCGCGAGCAGCTGTGCGGCGACGTCGCCGACGTTTTCGAGCCGGATGTGGTACGCAAACACGTACTGCCCAGCGGCGGGGCGCGACTGCTCGCGCAGGTACGACGGCCGGACGGTGACGCGCACGCCTTCCGTCTCTCGGTAGAAGAACCGCGGGCGCTGGGGAATAGGGGGCATGCCTACCGGTTCTCCGACGCGACGCGCGCGGCGCCGACGTTCCCCGCACGCGTGGCCGGCCCCGCGCGCCCCGTGCGATCGACGCCGTAGGCGCGCACCTCGTCGGGCCCGTACGCCTCGCCCCCCGCATACGCGGCGCGCACCGGGACGTACTCGCGCGCGCCCCCGGGAAGCACGACGGTGTCCCAGCGCGTTCCTTCGCGAAGCTGCACGACCCACAGCCACGGCTCCGACTCGCCGACCGCGGGGTCGAGCGTGACGTGCGGACGCGCGCCACGCGCGATCGCGACGACGGGCGCACCCGGCGCGTTCCCCGGCAGCCACGGCGACGGTGGGACCAGCGCGGGCTCCGCGTACGGCCCGAGCCGGAGCGAATCCGCGACGCCGGCCGCGTTGCGCAGGAATGTCTGCATGCTGAACCAGACGTTGCCCCCCGCCCCGGGCTGCGCGCGCGTCACGACGATCTGCGAGTCGATCTCCGCGACGCGCCAGTCCGACGCGCGCGTGCCGACGCGCGACAGGTAGTTGCCCGGCCAGAGGTTGCGCCCGCGCACGTTCTGCGCCGCCCACCACGCGAGCAGCTCGGGGTAGCTCTGCTGGCGGGCGGCGATCTTCCAATAGAGCTGTGGCGTGAAATAATCCGCCCACCCCTCGCGCCACCACCGCCGCGAGTCGGCGTAGAGCTTCGCGTACGCGTCGAAGCAGCACGCGTTCGCCGGCGCCTTCGGCCGGTAGATCCCGAACGGGCTGATGCCGACCTTCACCCACGGCTTGGCCGCGTGCACCGAGTCGTACATCGCGTGCACGAAGGCGTCCACGTTGGCCCGCCGCCAGTCGTCGCGCGCGAGCGCGCCGCCGCCCGCCTGATAGCGTGCGTAGCTCGCCGAATCGGGGAACGGCAGCGGACGGCCGCCCGGGCCGTCCTCCGGGTACGGGTAGAAGTAGTCGTCGATGTGCACGCCGTCGACGTCGTAGCGCCGCACGACGTCGGTGATCACGCGCAGCGACTGCGCCCGCGTCTCAGCCTCCCCCGGGTCCATCCAGCGGTAGCCGGCGTACGCGCGCACGATCTCGGGGTGCACGACCGAGACGTGCGTCGGCGCGGCGGGCCCCTTCGCCCCCGTCTGCCGCGCGCGGTACGGGTTGAACCACGCGTGCAGCTCGAGGCCGCGCCGGTGCGCCTCGGCCACCGCGAACGCGAGCGGGTCGTAGTACGGCGCCGGCGCGCGCCCCATCTGCCCGGTCAGGTACTC
The DNA here is from genome assembly GCA_019973575.1 of Gemmatimonadetes bacterium T265. Taxonomy (NCBI): domain Bacteria; kingdom Pseudomonadati; phylum Gemmatimonadota; species Gemmatimonadetes bacterium T265. The sequence continues at coordinate 852,395 of BPUI01000002.1, read as the reverse complement.
CGACCACGGCTCGTACGGCGAATCGTAGAGCGCGTCGGCCGCCGGACGCACCTGGAGGATGATCGCGTTGAGATGCAGCGACGCGGCGCGGTCGAGGATGGTCCGCAGCTCCCCCTGCTGCTGCGCCGTGCTCAGCCCGGGCTTCGACGGCCAGTCGATGTTGCCGACGGTCGCGACCCAGACGGCCCGGAACTCGCGCGCGACCGCCGGGGGCTCAGGCACGACGGCCACGGGCCGCGGGCTCGGCGTCGGCGCCATCGGCCGACCGCACGCGGCGAGGAGCGCGGCGATCGTGACCGCAGCGGCGCGACGCACGACGGACACGGCGGGACGGTCAGACCACATGCGGGGCGCGGCGGGGCGGCAGGCTCGAGCGCGCCGGGCAGCGAAGCCCATCCGGCGCGGGTCCCAAGGTTACGACGCGCGGTCGAGCAGGTCGAGGGCCTCGCGCGCTGCGCGGGCGCCGCTCCGGAGCGCGCCGTGCACCGTGCCCCAGTCACCGTCGTCGACCGTCGCCTCGCCGGCGAAGACGAGCGGGCCGAGCGGGCGCGCGAGCGCGGCGAACGCGTCGCGTCCGCCGACGTGCGCATAGCTGTACGCGCCGCGCGCGAACGGGTCGCGCGACCAGTCGTGCTCGTACGCGGCGACGAACTCCGCGTCGACCGCGGCGCGCGTCGTCCCGAAGGCCGTGGCCAGCGCGTCGAGCACGCACGCGCGCCGCGCCTCCGCGTCCCGCGCAAGCAGCGCCCGCGCCTTCCCCGCCCCGGCCCAGGCGACGAGCACGGGCGCGCGCAGCGCGCGCAACGTCCACCACACCGGCACGTCCAGCTCGGGCGTGTGGACGAACGCGAGCCCCGCCGCGTCGTCCGGGTCGGCGAGCGCGGGAACCGCGCCGGGGCGCTCCCAGAAGCGGCTGCGGAACCGCAGGACGACGCGCGAGACCTGCCCCAGCGCGATCCCCGCGAACGCGTCGCGCTTGGCGTCGAGCGGCGGGTCGAACGCGACCGCCCCCGCCGCGTCCGCCGGCGCGGCGAGCACGCCTAACGGCAGCGTGACGACCGCGCAGCGGGCGCGCAGCTCGACGGCCGCGTCGCCGGACACCGCGCGCACGCGCACGCCGCCGCCGTCCCACGTCACCCGCTCGACGACGTGCCCGAGTCGCACGTCGAGCGCGGGGCGACCGTCGCGGGCGTCGGCGAGCCACTCCGGCACGCGCCGGTAGCCGTCGACGATGCGGTACGCGACGTCGTTGCCGGACGATTGGGTGTCGGCGATCGCGATCGCCCGGATCCCCGCGTCGTCGACCGGGGCGGCGTGGAATCCCTCGACGTACGTGGCGACCATCCGGCGCGCGTCGGCGTGCGCCGAGTCGCCGAACCGCTCGGCGAGGAACTGCCCGACGCTGACGTCGTCGACGTCCGTCCGGCGCGCCTCCGCGTCCAGCGCGTCGAGCACCTCGCCGACCTCGCCGCCGAAGTCGCCGCGGGCGACGAGCCGGCCGCCGTCGAGCGCGACGTGCGCCTCCTCCGCGTCGACGACACGGAGCGCTGCCGCCTCGGCGATCGCCCACAGCTCGGGCGGGTTGCCGTGCACGAACTCGGCGCCGAGTTCGACGGGCGCGCCGAGGTCGGGGACGTGCGCGGTGTGCACGCGCCCGCCGATCCGGTCGCGCGCCTCGAGCACGACGACGCGGCGCCGGGCGTCGGCGAGCGCCCGCGCCGCCGCGAGCCCCGCCGCCCCCGCGCCGAGCACGACGACGTCGCAGGGCTCCGCGCTCGTGTCGTCCGCCGGCATGCGTTAGGCGGCGGCCGGGAGCGCCGCGCGCTCGGCGCGCATCGCCGCGAGCACGCGCGCGGCGCGCGCGGCGGCGTCGCGCAGCCGCTCGGGCGGGACGATGAGCGACGCGCGGAAGAAACCCTCGCCGCCCGCGCCGAAGCTCGACCCCGCGATCGTGATCAGCGCCTCTTCGTCCATCAAGCGGTCGGTGAACTCGCGGCTCGGGATGCCGTCGGGGACCTCGAGCCACAGGTACATCGCGGCCTTCGGCGTCTCGCACGCGAACCCGGCCGCGCGGAACGCCGCGACGCCCGCGTCTCGCCGCTCCTGGAATGTGGCGACGTTCCGCGGCACGAACTCGGCCCAACTCTCGAGCGCGGCGACGCCGGCGACCTGGATCGGCAGGAACGAGCCGGTGTCGATGAACGACTTCACCTTCGCGAGCGCGCCGATCAGGTCCGCGTTCCCGACCGCCCACCCCTGGCGCCACCCCGTCATGTTGTACGTCTTGCTCAGCGAGTGGAACTCGACCGCGACGTCGCGCGCACCGGGGATCTCGAAGATGCTCGGCGGGACGTAGCCGTCGAACGCGATCTCCGAATACGCGTTGTCGTAGACGACGAGGATGTCGCGCTCGCGGCAGAGCCGGACCGTGCGCTCGAGGTAGTCGCGCGGGGCGACGGCCGCGGTCGGGTTGTTCGGGTAGTTGACGAAGACGAGCTTCGTGCGGCGCAGCACGTCGTCGGGCAGCTCGTCGAGCTCGACGAGGAAGTTGGTGCGCGGCCGGATCGGGTACGCGTACACCTCGGCCTCGTTCAGCAGCGTCCCGCCGAGGTAGGCGAGGTAGCCGGGCTCCGGGACGACCGCGACGTCGCCGCGCTGCAGGAACGCGCCGCAGAAGTGCACGATGCCTTCCTTCGAGCCGAGCAGCGGGCAGACTTCTGTCACCGGGTCGAACGTGAGGCCGAAGCGCCGCCGCATCCACCGCGCGATCGCCTCGCGGAACGGCACGTGGCCGAGCCCGAAGCCGTAGCGGTGCATCGCCGGGTGCTCGAGCGCCGCGCGCAGGGCGTCGACCGCGGCCGGCGGCGGCGCGAGGTCGGCGTCGCCGGGGCCGAGGTCGATCACGTCGCGGCCGGCCGCGAGCAGCTCGCGCTTGCGCACGGGCACGTGCGCCATCGGGTACGTGGGGAGCGTGCGGAAGCGGTCGGCCGTGCGGGGCATCGGATGAGCGGGAGGGAACGCCTACGTCGTCCCGAGCGCAGCGGGGGACCTACCGTCCGTGGCGACGGGGCCGAGCATGGTGCGCCGCGGACGTCCCGTCACCAGGGTGTGCAGGTCCCTCGCTACGCTCGGGACGACAAGGGAACGTTAGTCGGTGAGCGGCATCGACGCGGCGCCGGTGCGCGCCTCGTTGGCAACGTCGTCCGCGACGACGTCGTTCCCGTTCAACCCGTTCCCGTGCGAGCCGTTCCCGTTCGCGGCGGCCGGCGCGACGCGCGCGTGCTGCGCCTCGATCCAGCTCCGGTGGTACGCTGGGTCCTCCGCGCCTAACACCGCCTTCGCGACCTTGAGCGGCCGGAACGAATCCATCATCACCGCGAGCTCGTTCGTCCACTTCTGCCCGATGCTCGCCTCATACCGCCCCGGATGCGGGCCGTGCGGGATCCCGTCCGGGTGGTGCGTCACCGACCCGAACTCGATCCCCTTGCGACTCATGAACTCCTCCGAGGCGTAGAAGAGCACCTCGTCGGAGTCGACGTTGCTGTGGTTGTACGGCGCCGGGATCGCGTTCTCGCCGAAGTCGTACGGCCGCGGGCAGAACGAGCAGATCACGAAGCCGTCGCCCTGGAACGTCTGGTGGACCGGCGGCGGCTGGTGCACGCGGCCGACGATCGGCTCGAAGTCGTGGATGTTGAAGATCCACGGGTAGAAGTGCCCGTCCCAGCCGACGACGTCGAACGGGTGGTGGTCGAGCACGTACTCGGAAAGTGCGTCGTACTGCTTGATGAGCACCGGGAAGTCGCCCATCTCGTCGTGGGTGACGAGGTCCATGGGACGCCGGATGTCGCGCTCCGAGTAGGGCGCGCCTTCGACCAGCTGGCCGAAGTCGTTGCGGTAGCGCTTGGGCCAGCGCACGTGCCCGCGGCTCTCCATGACGAGGAACTTCTGCTGCACGCCCGCGTCCGGCCGCCAGCGGTGCATGATCCCGCGGTGGATCACGACGTAGTCGCCGTCGCGGTAGGGCAGCGTCCCGAACTGCGATTCGAGCACCCCCGTGCCCTTGGCGACGTAGACCACCTCGTCCGCCTGCGCGTTGCGGTAGAAGTGCGCGTCCTGCACGTCGGGCTCGACGTAGAGCATCGCGACGTCCGCGTTGAACAACATCGGGACGCGGTCGAGCGTCGGGCTGCCACCCTTGCGCAACCGCGCGGTCCGGAAGTGGCGGTGCTTGAGCGTGTCGTCGTCGCTCGCCTCGTAGACGACGTCGCGCAGCTTGCGCACGCTCTTCACCGTCGTCGGCGGGTGCACGTGGTAGAGGAGCGCCGACGTGCCCGTGAACCCCTCGTGCCCGACGAGCTGCTCGGAATAGACCCCGCCGTCGGGCTTGCGCATGGCGCTGTGCCGCTTCGGCGGGACGCGGCCTAACGTGTGGTAGATGGGCATGGCCGCGCGGCGTTAGAGGTTGCCCCGCAGCGCCTGTTCCCGCTCGATCGCCTCGAACAGCGCGCGGAAGTTCCCCTTCCCGAAGCTCTTCGCGCCCTTGCGCTGGATGATCTCGTAGAACACCGTCGGCCGGTCCTCGACGGGCTTGGTGAAGATCTGCAGCAGGTACCCGTCCGGGTCGCGGTCGACGAGGATCCCGTGCGCGGCGAGCACGTCGAGCGGCTCGTCGATCGCGCCGACGCGCGCCTCGAGCTGCTCGTAATAGCTCGTCGGCGTGCTGAGGAACTCGACGCCGCGGTCCTTGAGCGCCGTCACGGTCGCCACGATATCGTCCGTCGCGAGCGCCATGTGCTGCACGCCCGGGCCGCCGTAGAAGTCGAGGTACTCGTCGATCTGCGACTTCTTCTTGCCGCCGGCCGGCTCGTTGATCGGGAACTTGATCCGGTCGTTCCCGTTCGCCATCACCTTCGACATGAGCGACGAGTACTCCGTCGAGATGTCCTCGTCGTCGAAGGTGAGCAGGTTGCGGAAGCCCATCACGTGCGCGTAGAACTCGACCCACACGTTCATCTTGCCGAGTTCGACGTTCCCGACGCAGTGGTCGACGTACTGGAGCCCGACGCCCGCGGGCTGGAAGTGCGGCGCGACGGCGCGGAAGCCCGGGAGGAACGGGCCGCTGTAGCGCGACCGCTCCACGAGCGAGTGGATCGTCTCGCCGTACGTCCGGAACGCCGCGATCACGACCTCGCCGTGTTCGTCGCGCTCGACCCGGGGCTCGTGCACCGGCACCGCGCCCCGCGCCACCGCCTTTTCGAACGCGTCGCGCGCGTCGTCCACCCAGAGCGCGATGTCGCGCACCCCGTCGCCGTGCGCGTACACGTGCTCGGCCACCGCCTTCGCCTCGGCGCTCGCCCGCGGGTGGATCGGCGTCGTGAACACGAAGCGGATCTTGCCCTGTTGCAACACGTAGCTCGCCCGGTCGCGGACGCCCGTTTCGGGGCCGCGGTAGGCGACGAGGTGGAACCCGAACGCCGCGCGGTAGTAGTGGCTCGCCTGCTTCGCGTTGCCGACGTAGAACTCGATGTAGTCGGTCCCGTTGATCGGGAACGTGTCGGCCTGGGGCTGGCCGTGCGACCCGTCCGCGAGCGGCGCGGCCACCGACGCGGGCGAGGTGGGTGAGATCATCGTGGCCATCGGGAAGCTCCGAAGAAGTGAAATCGTCGTGACGCGCGTGGCGGGCGGCCTCGAACCGTGCGCCCATGCAAGGCGTAGCCTCGTAAGTTGGGGGCGGACCGGTCGTCGGCAAGCGCGCTACACGTCCGTCGAGACACGCGCCGCCCCCGTGGGGCACGCGCGATGCACTTCCGGCGCGCATGTCTCACGCCAGAGACGGCACCGTCCGCGTGCCGACCCCTGACTTGTCCCCCAGCTCGCCCCCCGAGTTCCCGCTCGAGGTCCCGCGCGACCTCCGTTGGCTGACCCCGCGCTACGAATTCGTGCGCGAGCTCGGCCGCGGCATGTCCGTCGTCTATCTCGCCCGCGTACGCGACGGGCTCACCGGCCCGGGCACCGACGAGCCCGCGCGCGAAGTCGCCGTCAAAGTTGTCGCCCCACCGCACGCCGCCGATCGCGAAACCGCCGACCGCTTCGCGCGCGAAGCCCGCACCGCAACCGCCCTCGCGCATCCCAACATCGTCCGCACGCTCGCGATCGAGACCTCCGGCGACGCGGTCGCGATCGTCACGGAGTACGTCAGGGGCGAGACGCTCCGCGCGGCCCTCCAGGCCCGCGGCGCGCTCCCCTTCGAGCGTGCCGCCGCCATCCTGCGCGACGTCGCGGCGGCGCTCGCCCACGCGCACGAGGCCCGCATCGTCCACCGCGACGTCAAGCCCGAAAACATCTTCATCGAAACGGGCACCGGGCGCGCGCTCCTCGGCGACTTCGGCATCGCCCGTCCGATCGACGCCGATTCGTTGCTGACGCACGACGGGGCCTCACTCGGCACCCCGGCCTATATGGCCCCCGAGCAGGTCGACGGACGCGCCGTCGACGAGCGCACCGACGTGTACTCGCTCGGCCTCGTCGGGTGGGAGATGCTCACCGGGCGCCGGCCGTGGCAGGGCGAGACGCTGTACACCCTCCTACAGAAGCAGCGGAGCGAGCCGCTCCCCGACCTCGCGCGGCTCCGCCCGGATGTACCGCTCTACCTGCACCGGGCGATCACGGGCGCGCTCGCGAAGGACCCGCGCGCGCGCTGGCACGACGCCCGCCAAATGCTCGCCGAACTGTCGCCGTCGCCCGAGCCGCTGCCGGACGTCGCCGACGACCCCGCAGTCGGCGCGAGTGGGGGAGTTCCGGCCGAGGTCGTCGGCGGCGAAACCGTGCGGTTCCGGTCGGGCGAGATCCACGCGCTGCGTCCGGGCGGCGCGCCGCCCGCTGACCTGACGGTCGCGCCGGAGGACTACACCCGCGACGTACTCGCGGTCGCCGAGCTCGACGCCCACCCGCGCCGCCGACGCCGGGCGTGGGTGCTCGGACTCGCAGCCGCCGCCGCGCTCGCGGCGGCCGCGGCGGCCGTCGCGCGCAACACCGCGGCGCCGACGTCGGGCGACGCCCAACTCGACTCGCTCCTCGCCCTCGCGGCCCCCCACGACAGCGCCGTGCGCAGGAATGCGCCGCGGCCGAGCCCTCGTTCGTCCGCCGCGCCGAACACGACGGTTACGAGCCCGCGCACGTCGGGGACGAGCGTCCCGGACACCGGCGCGGCGCGCCGCACGGCCGCATCGCCGGCGGCAGCCGCGTCGATCACGCCCGCCGGGGATTCGGTCCCGCGCGACTCCGCGAACGGCGACGTCGCCGGCCTGCGCGCCGCCGCGCGCGATTCGGAGATGAAGGTCGCGCCGGCGCCCCGCGTGGTCGTGCGCGACGCCTGCCGTTCGCCGGCGAGCGCGGACCAGCGCCGCTGCCTCATGGGACTGATCGCGCGCAGCGACGCCGCACTCAACGGCCGGTACCAGTCGCTCATCCAGCTCCTCCGGCGCCGCGCCGGCGGCGCGGCCGAACCACCCGCGGTGCACGCGCTGCGGGTCGAACAGCGGGCGTGGGTCGACGCCCGCGACCGCGCGTGCGCGCAGGAGGTGCCCGCCTCGCACAACCCGCGCTGGGGCGTCGCGCGCGCGCCCTGCTTCGCCGGCTTTTCGAACCGGCGCGCGGCCGTGTTGGCGGCACGCGCGCGGGGAAAGCTCCCGCAGGCGCCGTAGGCGGGCGGGCGACCGCACGTTCGTCCGGCGCCGACCGGTCCGTGCGTGCGCTCAGCTCATGCGGGCGGGCGCGTCGCCCGGCTGCTCGCGGACGAGCACCGCGGTCGGGCCCGCGCCGTCCGGCGCGCCGCCTAACGCATGCCGCCGCCGCACGAGCGTGAGGACCGTGTAGACCGCCACCGGCTCGTCCTCCTGGTTCGTCACCTCGACGTCCCACGCGACCACGCCCTGCGGCACCTCGCCCTCGCGGTCCTCCTTGGCCGTCTTGCTCTTGCAGGCGAGCCGCACGCGGATCGTGTCGCCGACGTACACGGGCTTCACGAAGCGCAGCCCGTCGAGCCCGTAGTTGGCGAGCACCGGGCCGGGCGCCGGGTCGACAAAGAGCCCCGCGGCCGCGGCGAGCACGAAGTAGCCGTGCGCCACGCGGCGCCCGAAGAACGAGTCGCGCGCGGCGACTTCGTCCGTGTGTGCGTAGAAATAGTCGCCCGACACGCCGGCGAAGTTGACGACGTCCGCCTCGGTCACGGTCCGCCGGTGCGTCGTCCACAGCTCGCCGACGGCGAGCTCCTCGAAGTACTTCCGGAACGGGTGCACGCGGTCGGCACGCGCGGCGGCGCCTTTCGTCCACTCGCGCGTCACCGCCGCGACCGTCGTCGGCGAGCCCTGGAGCGCGGTCCGCTGCATGTAGTGCAGCACGCCGCGCACGCCGCCCATTTCCTCGCCGCCGCCGGCACGCCCCGGGCCGCCGTGCACGAGGTGCGGCAGCGGCGAGCCGTGCCCGGTGCTCTCCTTGCCCGAGTGGCGGTTGGCGAGCAGCAGGCGGCCGTGGTACGCCGCCGTGCCCAACGCGACCGCGCGCGCCACCCCGTCGTCCGCCGTGAACAGCGAGCCGACGAGCGACCCGCGCCCGCGCTTCGCGAGCGCGACCGCCTCGTCGACCGAGGCGTACGGCATGACCGTGTTCACCGGGCCGAACGCCTCGACGTCGTGCGCGGTCGTGCGCTCGAACGGCCGGTCGTTGTAGAGGAGCGTGATCGGGAAGAACGCGCCCGCCTCGCGGCTGGCCCCGACGACCTCGAAGTCCGCGTCGGCGTCGCCGCCGTAGACGAGCTCCGCCCCGGCACGGAGTGCATCGAGCGCGCGCCCGACCTCGCGCACCTGCGCGCGCCCGGCGAGCGGCCCCATGCGCACCCCGTCGACCGCGGGGTCGCCGACGCGCGTGCCAGCGAGGCGCTTGCCTAACGCGCCAACGACGTCGTCGACCATCGCGTCGGGCACGAAGCTCCGGCGGATCGCCGTGCACTTCTGCCCCGCCTTGACCGTCATCTCGCGCGCGACCTCCTTGACGAAGAGGTCGAACTCGGGCGTCCCCGGGGCCGCGTCGGGGCCGAGCATCGAGTAGTTGAGCGAGTCCGCCTCCTGGTTGAAGCGGACGTTGTGCTCCATGATCGCCGGCGTGCGCCGGAGCATCAGCCCGGTCGCCGCCGACCCGGTGAACGCGACCGCGTCCTGCTCGCTCAGGTGATCGAGCAGGTCGCCCGCGGAGCCGCAGACGAGCTGCACGCTCCCGGCCGGCAGCAGCCCGGTGTCGATCATCGCGCGGAAGACGACCTGCGTGAGGTAGCTCGTCACCGTCGCCGGCTTCACGATCGCCGGCACGCCCGCGAGCAGTGAGCAGGACAGCTTCTCGAGCATCCCCCAGACCGGGAAGTTGAATGCGTTGATCTGCACCGCGACGCCTTCGAGCGGTACGCAAACGTGGCGGCCGACGAACCCGCCGCCCTTCGACAGCTGCTCGACCGGGCCGTCGACGAAGAACGGCTCGTCGGGGAACTCGCGTCGCCCGCGGCTCGCGTACGCGAACAGCGTCCCGATCCCGCCGTCGACGTCGATCCAGTGGTCGGTCGCGGTCGCGCCGGTCCACGACGACACGCGGTAGAACTCGTCCTTGCGCGCGGTGAGCGCGACGGCGAGCGCCTTCAGCATCCGGGCGCGCTGGTGAAAGGTCATCGCGCGGAGCGCCGGCCCGCCGACGCGGCGCGCGTAGTCCGCCATCGCCGCGAAGTCGAGCCCCTGGCTCGACACCTCGCCGACCGCCTCGCCCGTCACCGCGTGCGTGAGCGTCGTGAAGTTGCCCGTCCCGGCGACCCATTCGCCGAGTGCGTAGTTGTCGAAACGCGTGGTCATCGTGTGACGGTATGGGAAGGCGTGGCCGCGTCCCGCGACCGCGCCCTGGTGGCATCTGTTGACGCGCTCAGGATGGCACGCGGACCGGTCCGGTGCCATCCGCCCGTCTCACGCGCCGCGCGTCTCCCCCCACGTCCGGTACGCCGCGGTCTGTCGCGCCCGCGCCGCGGCCTGCTCCGGCGTGATCGCCCGCAGCGGCTCCGCCGCCCGCAACGTCGCGTGTAACCGGGCCGGCAGCGCCTGGTACAGCGCGGTGCCTTCCGTCTTCCAGGCGAGCATCTCGTCGCTCACATCCCTGACGATCCGCGCCGGGTTGCCGACGACGACCTTGCGCTCCGGGATCTGCATCTCCGCCGGCACGAAGCAGAGCGCACCAATAATCGACCCCGCGCCGACCGTCGCCCGGTCCATCACGACCGCGTTCATCCCGACGAGACAGTTCCGCCCGAGCCGCGCGCCGTGGACGACCGCGCCGTGCCCGACGTGCGCGCCCGCCTCGAGCACGACCGTCACGCCCGGGAACATGTGCACGGTGCAGTTCTCCTGCACGTTGCACCCGTCCTCGATCACCACGCCGCCCCAATCGCCGCGGACCGCCGCTCCAGGGCCGATGTAGACGTCGCGGCCGATCGTCACGTTGCCCGTGACCGCGGCGTCGGGGTGCACGAACGCGGTCTCGTGCACCACGGGCACGTAGTCCTCGAACGCGTAGATCACGCGCCGGCCGCCGCGCGCCGCGCGGACTCCGGCGCGCGCGTCACGGCGCGAGGCACCCGCCCTCCGCCGCGACGGCGCGCAGGAGCGGGGACACGCGGTAGCGGTCCTCCTGGTAGCGCGCGCGCAGGGCCTCGATCTCCGCGACGACCGCGTCCGGCCCCAGCAGGTCGCCCCACGCGAGCAGCCCCCGCGGGTAGTTCACGCCCGCCGTCATCGCGAGCTCGACGTCCGCCGCCGACGCGACCCCCCAGTGCACCGCGTCGGCCGCCTCGTTCACGAGCATCGCGACCACGCGCCGGACGACCGCGTCGCCTAACGCGTCGTCGCGCGCGGGATCCGCGCGGGCGGCGCCGTCGCGGTAGTCGTAGAACCCGCGCCCCGACTTGCGCCCAAGCCGCCCCGCCTCGACGAGCCGCTGCTGCGTGAGCGACGGGCGGTACCGCGGGTCGTGGAACGTCTGTTCGTACACCGAACGCGTGACCGCGAAGTTGACGTCGTGGCCGATGAAGTCCATCAGTTCGAACGGCCCCATGCGGAATCCGCCGCGCTCGCGCAGCGCCCAGTCGATCGTCGCGGCGTCCGCGAGGCGCTCGTCGAGCACGCGAAGCGCCTCGCCGTAGAACGGGCGCGCGACGCGGTTGACGATGAAGCCCGGCGTGTCCGCGGCGACCACGGTCGTCTTCCCCCACCCATCCACAAGGGCGCGCACCGCGCCAGCCACGGCGGGATCGGTGGCGAGCGCGGGGACGATCTCGACGAGGGGCAGGACGGGCGCGGGATTGAAGAAGTGCACGCCGAGGACGCGCTCCGGCCGGCGGCACGCGCCCGCAACGGACGCGATCGACAACGAAGACGTGTTGCTCGCGAGCACGGCGTCGTCCGCCACGTGCGCCTCGAGCGCCGCAAAGAGGGCCCGCTTGACGCTCAACTCCTCGACGACCGCCTCGACGACGACCCCGCACCCGGCGAACGCGTCGAGCCGGTCGGCCGTCGCGGTCGTGAGCGCGGCCAGCGCCGCCGCCGCCGCGTCACGCGTTAGGCGCCCCTTCGCCGCGTCGCGGTCGAGCCCCGACGCGACGCCGGCCCGCGCGCGCTCGACCGCGTCCGCGCGCACGTCAACCAGCACGACCGGGTGCCCGGCGCGGAGCGCGACGTGCGCGATCCCCGCGCCCATCGCGCCGGCGCCGAGGACCCCGACGCCGGTACGGTGGAGCTGGGAAAAAGCAGGATCAAGCATCAGTCGGCAATGAAACGATGCTGCGCGGTTCGAGTAGCGGCGTCATCCTGAGGGTGCGGAGCACCCGAAGGATCGCTGTCCCGACACCCGAGCCTGGCGCCTGCCCACCAACATTTATGGGACGCTACTGCGTCTACATCCTCGCGAATCGGAATCGCCGCACTTACGTCGGGTGCACCCGGATATCTGGCGAAACGCCTTCACCTGCATCGGACCTCGCCGCACCCGCACTTCACGCGACGCTACAACATTCTCACGCTCGTGCATGTCGAGTGCACGGACGACGCGATGAGCGCCGTGCGTCGGGAACGCCAAATCAAAGGCTGGACTCGGGCGAAGAAGCATGCGCTGGTGGAGTCGTCGAACCCGAACTGGACACCGCTGGACGAACCGTCACGATCGCCCGCGCCGAGCATCGCCGCGGCGGCCCGAGCGATCCTTCGCTCCGCTCAGGATGACAGCTCCGCGCGTCGACGCACCGGCGCCGGCCCCCCTCACCGCCCCGCAAACTCCGCCTTCCGCTTCTCCACGAACGCCCTCACCCCCTCCGCATAATCCGCCGTCCCCCCCGCCTCCCGCTGCAACTCTTCCTCGAACGCCAACTGCCGCTCCAACGTCGCGCCCGCCGCGTGCGCGAACCCGCGCTTCGTGAGCCCGATCCCTCGCGTCGCCATCGCCGCGAGCCGCCGCGCCAACGCCTCCGCCGACCCCGCCACCTCCACCCGCGGCACCACCGCGTAGATCATCCCCCACTCTAACGCCTGCCGCGCGGGCAACTTCTCGCCGAGCATCGCGAGCTGCGCCGCTCGTGCCCGTCCGACGAGCTGCGGCAACAGGAACGTGCCGCCCGAATCGGGGATCAACCCCACGTGCACAAACGACTGGACGAAGCTCGCCTCCTCCGCCGCGATCACGAAGTCGCACGCGAGCGCGAGGTTCGCCCCGGCCCCGGCCGCGACACCGTTCACCGCCGCGACGACGGGCTTCTCGAGTGCGACGAGCGCCCGCACGATCGGGTTGTAGCACTCCCGCACGATCTCGCCGAGGTCGGTGGGCGGCGTGCCCGATGCCGGCAGCACGGCCGCGAGATCCTGCCCGGCGCAGAACGCGCGCCCCGCCCCGGTCAACACGACGGACCGCGCGGCCTCGTCTCCGGCCGCGCGCGCCAGCGCGTCCTGCAGCTCGGCCGCCATCGCGCGATGGAAGCTGTTCAGCACCTCGGGCCGGTTGAGCGTCACGGTGAGGACGCCGTCGGCAAGCTCGGAGAGGACGGACGAGGCGGGCATACACCATTGAGGAACGAACGCGAGTTCGGCCGACGGCGACGCGACGCCGCGACCGCGGTGAGCCAAAGCTATCCTTCGGGCGCGGTCGGCCGACCGGGTACGCGCCCTTCGGCAACGGCCGTTCGCACCCGCGCGCGTTTCGCACCAGCACTCTCGCACCGAGCCATGGCAGTCCGCGACACCGACACTTCGCCACCCCTCGCCGCGCGTTCGGCCCGCACCCGAACGAGCGCACCGGCCGGAGATGCGTCCGTCGGCGACGTTTCGGCGATCGACTGGCGCCGCGTCGCCCGGCACGCGCTCGTCTCGCGCGCGCTGGACGACGCCGAGGAGGAGACGAACCGCAACCGGGCGTCCGTTCCTCGCGAGCACGTCGTGCTCTACCAGTTCTCCGCGCGCGGCCACGACGTCGCCCAGTGCATCCTCGGCGCGCTGCTCGACCATCCCCGCGACGCGGCCGGCGCCTACTACCGCTCCCGCCCCCTCCTCCTCTCCCTCGGCCTCCCCCTCGACGACGCGCTCGCGAGCCCCCTCGGCCGGTCCGGCGGGTTCAGCGACGGGCGCGACATCGGCGTCGTCTGCAACCTCCCGCGCGCAAACGGCCCGCAGGTGCTGCCGATGGCGGGCGACGTTGGCGGCCAGTACACGCCGGTCGCCGGCTGGGCCCAGAGCATCCGCTACCACCGCGACGTCCTCGGCGACGCGCGCTGGCGGGGCGCGATCGGCGTCGCGTTAGGCGGCGAGGCCAGCGTCGCCACGAGCGGCTTCTGGTCCGCGCTCACGATCGCGACCACGCTCGCGCTCCCGATGCTCTTCTACGTCGAAGACAACGGGCTGGGCATCTCCGTCCCGTCGAGCTTCCAGACGCCGGGCGGCAACATCGCCGCGAACCTCGCGGCGTTCTCCGGCCTCCGCGTCCTCGACGGCGACGGCACCGACCCGGCCGACGCGGCCGCCCGACTGACCGACGCCATGGCACACGTCCGCCGCGGCGATGGCCCCGCGCTCGTCCGCCTCACCGTGCCGCGGCTCTCGAGCCACTCGGGCCCCGACAATCAGAAGGGCTACCGCACCGCGGAGGCGATCGCGGCCGACCTCGCACGCGACCCGCTCCCGCGCCTCAAGCGGCACGTGCTCGCGCGCGGTGTCGACGAGGCCGAATGGAACGCGCTCGAGCAAGACGTCGCCCGCGACGTCGCAGACGCACTCGCGGCGGCCCGCGACCGGCCGGTGAGCGACCCTGCGCGAGTGCGGCGCTTCGTCGTCGCCGAACCGCGCGTCGACGGCGACCTGATCCCCGTCGGGGGCCTGAGCGACGCGGAACGTGTCGCGCTCGGCGGCACAGACGTCCCGGCGCCGAGCGGCCCCGCGCTGCGGTTCACGGAGGCGGTGCGTCGAACGCTTGCGCGCGAGCTCGAGGTCAATCCCAAGCTGCTCGTCTTCGGCGAGGACGTCGGCGTCAAGGGCGGCGTGCACCTCGTCACCGAGGGGCTACAAAAGCATTTCGGCGCGGCGCGCGTCTTCGACACCTCCCTCTCCGAAGAAGGCATCGTCGGCCGCGCCGTCGGGATGGCGTACAGCGGACTCGTCCCCGTCGTCGAAATCCAGTTCCGCAAGTATGCGGACCCGGCGACCGAGCAGCTCAACAACTGCGGGACGGTCCGTTGGCGCACCGCCAACCAGTTCTGCGCACCGATCGTCGTGCGCATGCCGGGCGGCTTCGGCAAGGACGTCGGCGATCCGTGGCATTCGCTCTCCGACGAGGTCCGCTTCGCGCACGCGCTCGGCTGGCAGGTGGCGATTCCGTCCAACGCGGCCGACGCCGTCGGCCTGCTGCGCGCCGCGATGCGCTCGCCGAACCCCACCATCTTCTTCGAGCACCGCGCGCTGCTGATGACGAGCGACGGGAGCGCGCCCTACCCGGGCGACGAGTACGTGCTCCCGTTCGGCCGCGCCGCGCGGTTACGCGAGGGCTCGCGGGTCACGGTCGTGACCTGGGGCGCGCTGACGCATCGCTGCGTCGAGGCCGCGGACCGCCTCGTGGAGCGGTACGGCGGCGACGCGATCGACGTGCTCGACCTGCGCACCGTGTCGCCCTGGGACCGCGCCGCGGTGCTCGCATCGGTCGAGAAGACCGGCCGCTGCCTCATCGTCCACGAGGACACCCGCACGGCCGGCTTCGGCGCCGAGATCGCGGCCGTGCTCGCGCGCGACGCGTTCTGGTGGCTCGACGCGCCGGTCGAACGGTATTGTGTCGATGACGTGCCGATGCCGTACCACCCGTCGCTGCTAGACGCAGTCCTACCGAACGTCGACGGGATTGTGGAGCGAATCGAGGCGCTCCTCCGCCTGTGAGCGACCGGCGCCGCGGGGCTCGGCCCAGATAGAAGTTGATACCAAATCATCGCCCGCGCCGGGAACGGCGGCCCTCGGTATGCAGACGAGCTCCAGCCCTTCAATCCAACAGGAGACCGACCATGCGTTCCGCCGCGTTCCGTTGCGCCGTTCCCTTCGCTCTTGCCATGGTTGCCGCCTGTGCGTCTGGAGGCGGGCGGCGTGGGGGTGCGGCGGCACCGCGGGTCTACGTCGACTCGGAAGTCGTACAGGTGCAGGTCAAGAGCGACTACGTGGGCCCGCTCGACGTCTACCTGGTGAGCGAGGGCGTCGCGTCGCGCCTCGGCGACGTGAACGGACCGGCGGCGCAGACGTTCATCATCGACCCGTCCCAGTTCGACATCAACGACATTCGCATCGTCGCGGTCCCGATCGGCGGCTACGGCCGCGCGAACAGCGGGCGGCTGAACGTACGGCGCGGCAACATCGTCCAGTTCAACATCGCACCGAGCCTGCGGCAGAGCGCGGTATTCATCCGCTGACCATCCCGCGGCTCAAATCGGCTTGAACTCCTCGAACGGCTCGCCGCACGCCGTGCAGGTGTGGAGGGCCTTACAGGCCGTCGAGCCGAACGCGCTCTGGAGGCGCGTGTCGGCGGAGCCACACCGCGGGCACGGCACCGCGGCCCGGTCGACGGCGTCCGGGCGGGCCTGGTCGCGCGGCGTGGCACGGCGGAGCGCCACCAGCGCCGCAGCGCCCGCGCGCGGCGGCGCGATCCCGTACGCACGCAGCTTCTCGCGCGCCGCGTCGGTCATCCACTCGGTCGTCCACGCCGGCGCGTACACGGTGTCGATTCGCACGTCCGCCCAGCCGCGCCGTACGAGCGCCGCGCGCACGTCGCGCTCGATCTCGCGCATGGCCGGGCAGCCGGAGTAGGTCGGCGTGATCGTCACGGTCACCGCGCCATCACCGGTGACGTGCACGTCGCGCACGATCCCGAGTTCCACGACGGAGATCACCGGCACCTCGGGGTCCGGCACCCCGTCGAGCCCGGCCCACACGGCGTCTGCCGTGGCCGGCTCCGCGACGCGTACCCCGGGTCCGTCAGCTGCGGCCCCGTCGACCGCACGCGTCGCCGCCGGCGCCGGGTCCCACCCGTCGCCGAGCAGCCGCGCGAGTTCGGCGGGCGACGGCCGCGTCATTCGAAACGTCCGGTTCGCGCGGTCACGCGCGTCACCAACTCGCACCCGGGTGGGCACGGGCGACGACCTGCATCTCCGCGAGCATCTGGACCAGGTGCTCCGTATGGCGCCCCTCGCGCCCGCCGGCCGGCACCTCCGCTACCGTTAGGCTCGACGGCATCCGCAGCGCCGATTCGGCGACCACCGCGGTCACCATCGCCTGCCACTCGTCCCGCAGCGTCCGGGCGTCGACGCCTAACCCCACTCCCGCCGCCGCGACGTCGACGGCGTCCGCGGCAAACAACTCGCCGGTGTACGGCCACAACGCGTCGAGCGCCCGTTGCGCGCGCACGTGGCTCTCATCGGTTCCGTCGCCCAACCGGACGACCCAATCCCCGCTGTGACGCACGTGGTAGCGGGCCTCTTTATGCGCTTTGGCCATAATTCCCGCGACGTCCGCGTGCGGCGAGCCCGCGAGCCGGTCCGTGAGCAACACATCGTACGCGTCGAAGAGGAACTGGCGGATCATCGTGTGCGCGAAATCGCCGCGCGGCAGCTCGACGAGCTGCACGTTCCGGAACTCGCCGGCGTCGCGGAAATACGCGAGCGCGTCCTCGTCCCGCCCGTGCCCCTCGAGTGCGCCCGCGAGCTTGAGCAGCCCCTGCGCCTGTCCGAGCAGGTCGAGCGCGATGTTGCCGAGCGCGATGTCCTCTTCGAGGATCGGCGCGTGCCCGCACCACTCGGACAGCCGGTGGCCGAGAACGAGGCGATCGTCGCCGAGCCGGAGGAGCGACTCGACCGCCGGGCGCGCGGTGGCGGTCCCGTCGCTCACACGCCCTTCACGCCCCGCGGCGCCTTGTAGAAGTGCGGATGCCGGTACGGCTTGTCCGACGCCGGGTCGAAGAACGGTTCCGCGTCGTCGGGCGACGTCGCGGAAATCGCGGCCGTCGGAACGACCCACATCGAGAGCACCTTGCCGCGACGACCGTACACGTCGCGGGCGTTCTGGATCGCGTGCGCGGCGTCCGTCGCGCGGACGCTGCCGGCGTGCTCGTGCGGCGCGCCCTGAGCCTCCTGGGTGAACACCTCCCAGAGCTGCCACTGCGAATCAGGCGCCAGTAACTCGCCCGCCGCGGCGTCGGCCTCGGCCGCCGTCGGCGGTGCCTTCGCCTCAGCGGTGGCGCCGTCGAGCTTCACCGCCGCGGACTCGCCCGGGACCGTGAGGACGTCGCCGTACACCGCCGCGCCCCGGCCGTGTTAGGCGGCGCGGGCCGCCGGAGCCGCCCGCCGCGCCCGCTTCGCGGCGTGCGCCGTGGCCGCCGCGCGCACCCACCCACCTTCCGCGTGCGCCGCGTTGCGCGTCGCGAGCCGCTCCCTGTTAAGCGGGCCGTTCCCCTTCACCACCGCCCAGAACTCGTCCCAATCGATCGCGCCGAACCGCCAGTCCCCAGTCGCCTCGTCGAGGCGGAGCGCCGGGTCTGGTAGCGTGAGCCCGACGGCCTGCGCCTGCGGCACGGTGAGGTTCACGAACCGCTGGCGCAGCTCGTCGTTCGTGTACTTCTTTACGCCCCAGCGGATCAGCTCCGCCGTGTTCGGCGAGTCGGCGTCCGGCGGCCCGAACATCATCAGCGTCGGCCACCACCAGCGGTCCACCGCGTCCTGCGCCATCACGCGCTGCTCGGGGGTGCCCGCCGCGAGCGTGGCGATGCTCTCGAAACCCTGCTTCTTGTGGAAGTTCTCTTCCTTGCAGACGCGCACCATCGCCCGCGCGTACGGGCCGTACGAGCAGTGCTTCGCGAGCGCCGTCTGGTTCACGATCGCCGCCCCGTCGACGAACCACCCGATCACCCCGACGTCGGCCCAGGTGAGCGTCGGGTAGTTGAAAATGCTTGAGTACTTGGCCGTCCCCGCGAGCAGCTCGCCGACGAGGTCGTGCCGGTCGACGCCTAACGTCTCCGCGCCGCAGTAGATGTAGAGCCCGTGCCCCGCCTCGTCCTGCACCTTGGCGAGCAGCGACAGCTTGCGGCGGAGCGAGGGCGCTCGCGTCACCCACGCGCCCTCGGGCAGCATGCCGACGATCTCGGAATGCGCGTGCTGCCCCATCATGCGCACAAGCTGCCGCCGGTAGCGCTCCGGCATCCAGTCCTTCGGCTCGATCCGTTCGCCGCGCGCGATCCGCGCCTCGAACTCGGCGAGCCGCGCGTCGTCGGATGCGGCCGGGGCGGGCTGGGCGGCGGTGGCGGTCACAGGCAACAACTCCGGAGGAGAACGGGGCTCGAACGCGGGCAGGATCGCCGTGAGGCCGCGAGGCATCGACGCCCGGACGGGCGCCCCGGCGACACCGGGTAACTGCTGACCCCACATCAGGATGCGTGCGCCTTGTAATATACCCGCGCACACACCCGCTAGCACGCCGCGGACCACCGCGTCAGACGGCGTCCGCGCCCATCCGGCCACCCGCCGCGCTCATGCCGAACACCGGTTCCTACCCGGCCGTCGACGTCAGCCACCTGCACGTCGACGGCCACGTCTCGACCGCCGTCGACCACGGCGTCGCGACCGTCCGTTTCGAGCACCCGAAAGGGAATTCGATGCCCGGCGCACTCCTGCGCGCGCTCGCCGATCAGATCCGCGAAGCGGGCGCGCGCGCGGACGTCCGGATCGTCGTCCTCCGCAGCGGCGCGCGGGGGCCGTTCTGCGCCGGCGCCTCGTTCGACGAGCTCGTCGCGATCAGCGAGGCCGGCGACCTGGACGCGGGCCGCGAGTTCTTCAGCGGCTTCTCGCGCGTGATCCTCGCGATGCTCCGCTGCCCGAAGTTCGTCGTCGCACGCGTCCACGGCCGCGTCGCCGGGGGCGGCGTCGGCCTCGTCGCCGCGGCCGACTACGCCGTCGCGACGCAGGCCGCGAGCTGCCGCCTGAGCGAGCTCGCCGTCGGCATCGGCCCCTTCGTCGTCGGCCCAGTCATCGAGCGCAAGATCGGCCTCGCCGCCTTCAGCGCGATGGCCGTCGACGCCGACTGGCGCGACGCGACGTGGGCGCACCAGCACGGCCTGTTCGCGCGCCTGGTTCCGGGCACGGCCGAGCTCGACGCCGAAGTCGACACCCTCGTCCGTCGGCTCGCCGGCTACAACCCCGAGGCGATGGCCGAGATCAAGCGCGTCGTCTGGTCCGGCACGGAGCATTGGGACCCCTTGCTCGCCGACCGCGCCGGGACGAGCGGACGGCTCGTGCTGTCGGACTTCACGCGCCGCGCGATCGCCGCGTTCAGGAACGGCTGAGCGACCCAGGCGCCGCAGGTACGCCGTCGTTCCGCGCCGTCACCGCGTCCTCGGCGCGCGCGAGGCGTGCGGGCGCGTGCTCGGCGACGGCCAAACGCGCGGCCGCGATCAGGCCGTCGCCACCGAGGTGGTCGGCGGCACGGACGACGTGCGTGGCGCCGTTCTGCATCCGGAACCTGAGTTCCCCGGACTCATGTTCGACCGCGGCGACGTCGTCCCACGCCGCGGCCCAGCGATGGCGACGGCGTGCGCGGTACGTCACGGCGTTCCGTGTAACCAAGAGGTGCGGTCGCCGGTGACGCATCCGGTTCGCGATGAGGCGTCGGCCGCCGAGCGCGAGCACCAGCGTCGAAGTCGCGCCGAGCATGAACGGGCTGACCAACTTGAAATGCCCGCGCTCGACCGCGTGATGCCACACTTCGACGTAGCCGAGCGCCGCCGCAGCCACACCGGGCACATCGATCCACGACGATTCGTGCACGGCCGTTGTCGCGTCGTGCACGGCGTGTCGCCCGAACACATGCCGCGCTTCGACCACGATGACGACAAGCACCCACGCACCGACGAGTAGCTCCGCGGCCGCGAGTGCGAGCGCCCCGCCTTCCCGCTCGGAGCGGACGGCGCTCGCACCCGCGGCGAGCACGGTCAGCACCGCCGGCAGGTGCTGCGTCAGTTGCGCGAGGAACGCCGCGCGTACCGCGCGCTTCGGTCGCACGGGAATCCGCGTCCCCTCGGTTACGCCCGAGGCCGGGCGCATCACGCGCGCAGCTTGGGCCGGCCTACGAACACAGGGGCAACGTGTGGGATCACGCCCAAACCTTGCCCCGGCTCTTGCGCGGCGCCACCCCGGGCGATGTACGCTCGATCCCGAGGTCTACCGCGCCGCGACGGTCAACGGCGCGCGATCGCGGGCGATCTGCTGACCCGGCGCGACGCGCCAATCGGCGAGATCCGCCCACCACGCGTCGGCCCGCATGCCAGCTGGTTCAATCCGGCGGTGGACGCCGGCGATCAAGCGCGGCTCGTACAGCCAGACGGCCGGCGCGTCGTCCGCGAGCGCGGCGTACGCCTGCGTCCACAGCGCGGCAGCGTCCGCGCGGGCGCCGGCCGCTGCGGCGCGGTCGACGAGCGCCTCGAACGCCGGACTGCGATACCCGCCCACGTTCGCGGACCCGCGACCCGCCGCGCCCGGCGCGCCCCACTGTTGCACGATCGCCGTCGGCGACGGGTCCGTGTGCCAGGCGTTCAGGATCGCGTCGTAGTGCCCGGTCTGCAACGCGCGCCCGAACGCGGCCGGGTCGACGGCGTCCACGTCGACGCCGACCCCGACGCGCGCAAACTGCGCTTGGAGCAGCACCGCCATGCGCTGCCGAGCCGAGCTCGTCGCCGGTACGAGGAGGTGAAAACGGAGCGGACGTCCGCCGCGCTGGCGCGTCCCGCCCGCACCGACGTGCCAGCCGAGCGCATCGAGCGCGGCCGCAGCACCGGCCGTGTCGTACGCCGGGCCGAACGCCGCCTCCGGCGCGAGATGCGAAACGCTGTGCGGCAGCGGCGCCGCGAGCGGGTACGCGAGCGTGTCGAACACGTTACGCACCACGCTCGCGCGGTCGACCGCCGCGGCGAGCGCCCGGCGCATGGCGCGGTCGCCGAACAGCGGGTGCGGCTGCCCCGCCAAGCCCCGCAAGTTGAACGCCAGATATCCGACGTCCATCGACGCGTAGCTGACGGTGCGTACGACGGGCGTACGCGCCGCCTGCGCGAGTCCGTCCCCGCGCAGTTGCTCCCAGACGTCCGCTTCGCCCGTGACGAGCCGGCGCGTGGCTGCCCCAGGGTCGGCGGAGATCGCCCAAACGATCCGGTCGAGCGCGGGGCGTCCGCGGTAGTTGGCGGTGTCGGCCGCGAGTGTCACTTGTTGCCCCGGCGCCCACGAGACGAAGCGGAACCGCCCCGAGCCGACCGGGTGCCGCGCGAACGCCGACGCGGCAAGCTGGTCTCGCGGCACGTTAGCGAGCAGGTGCGCGGGAACCACCCAAAGCTGGTACGTCGCGTCGAAGAACTGCCGCGGGCTCCGATGCTTGAACCAGACGACGGCCGTCGTCGAGTCACGCGCAACCACCGAGTCGATGCCGGCGAGCAGCGGCGCGACCGGACTCGCGGTCTTCGGATCGACCGCGAGCGCGTAGCTGAACGCGACGTCGCGTGCGGTCACCGGCCGTCCGTCGTGCCACCGCGCGCTCCGGTCGAGCGCGAACGCGATCGACAGCGAATCCGACGCCCATCGCCAGCTCCGCGCGAGCCGCGGCCGGAAGTGCGCATCGCCGGCCGTCTCGAGCGTCGAGTCTGGTTCCGCGAGGCGGTCGAAGAGCTGCGCGGTGATCTGCGCACCCTGGATCGAGGTCACGAGCGGAGGGATCAGCACGTCCGCGTCCCCGGCCGTCGCGATGACCAGCGTGCCGCGCCCCGCGGCGTCCTTTACGTGCTCACCGGTGATGCCGAAACAGCCGCCGACGAACGCCAGAGTCGTGGCGGCGAGGATGGCGCGGCCGGAACGCGCGCGCGGTGCATGCGGACGGGGAGTCATGCCACCCGGACGCGCGAACGCCCGCGGCCGTCACCGGCCGCGGACGTTCCGAGTCGGGCGCGAGGACCGCGCAGTCGACCGGCGCTGAGACGACTACATACGGCCCCAGCTCATCATGTACCCCGAGAAGTGATCGGTCAGCGACGTCACGATCCGCTGATTCGGGTCGTTCGCGGAGGGCATCGACTGCGCGATGCCGCCCGAGTCGTTCAGGTAATAGACGTTCATGCCGGGAGCGTTAGCCGGCATGCTGCAGCCGTTGTAATTGACGGTGATCGTGACCGCCTTCGCGAAATGGAGCCCGTGTGGCGCGAAATCGACTTTCGCGCCTTGGCCTAACGTGACCGTCGCACTGATCATCACGGTGGTCGACAGCGCGCCTCTGGGGATCGTCAGCGAACTCGCGCCGAACCACAACGTTCCGCCGTTCGGGCCAACCGGCTGCGTGACGGTCCAGCCGCCCGCGACGCCGCAGGTCAGAGGGAGCGGCCGGTCCGTGCCGGATTCCTGGTCGCCCGGCTGCGTGTAAAACGTGGCCGCCTGGGCGGTGAGCTGGCTCAGCGTCTCACGGAGCGCGGCGTCCGCCGCGCTGTACTTTGGCGTCGGCGCCGGAGCGGCCGGCGCCGTGGCGAACACCGGGGAGCGCGGAGCAGCCGCGGGCCCGGTCGGACCGTCCGACGAGCAGGCCACGATCGAGGCGGCGACCGGCGCGAGGACCGCCGCGACGGCCGCTGCCACGTTGCGGCCGCGCGACGAATTGTGCGTGCTGTTGCGCTGTGTCGACATCTGCGTCTTCGGGGTGAAGTAAGGTGTGTGTCCCGCGAGTGCTTGGCGCGCGGCGACACATCCCTTATCGGCATGATCCCGCACCGATTTGAGTACGAACGTCGATCTGCTCGCGCGGTCCGTACTCTACCGGCGGCCGCGCCGTCGCGCCGTGACCTCATGTCGCGACCGCGCGTCGTTTGGCGACCAAGCAACGCCCCGGCTTCGTGCCTCGCATTAGCCCGCCCTCGCCTGCGTGCCACACGCCGCCCCGCCGACCGCGTCCCGTTACGTTGACACGCTTCTGTCCGACGCCGGCGCCGCGCTAGCGCGTGGCGACGTGGCCGAGGTCCGCGTGCTCTGCGGGGCCGTGCGCGATCAGTTAGCGACGGCGGTGACGCCGGCGCGGGTCGCGGGCGCGGTCGCACGGCTCGAAGCACGCGCGTCGCTCGTCGAGGGCAACCCGGACGCTGCGCTCGACTCGCTCACGACAGCGCTGGCGATCGCCGAAGCGTCGTACGACGCGACCGGCGCGGCGCACGCGCTGAATCACATCGCGATCGTGCAGTTCGCCCGCGGCCGCCTCGACGAGGCGCAGACGCACTTCGAAGCCGCGCGTACGCGCGGACGAGTTCTGGGCGAGCGCACGCTCGTCGCGGCGGCGACGGCGAACCTCGGCGCGATCGCCAACATCCGCGGTAACGTCCGCGGCGCGATCTCCGCGCTCCGCCGCGCGATCAAGGACTTGCGCGTCTACGGCCAAGAGGGCGACCTCGCCGCGCCGCTGAACAACCTCGGGATGGCGTTGGCGGACCTCGGCCAGTGGACGGGCGCCGAGCGCGCGTACCGCGAGGCACTCGACATCGCGACGCGCGCGGGTGACTCGGACGGTCAGATTCGCCTGCACGGCAACCTCGCCGAAACGTGGATCGGACGAGGCGACCTGGCGCGCGCGCACCAGGCGTGTTCGGACGCGATGGCGCTCGCCGTGACGAACCGACACGCGAACGCGGTCGGCGAGGTCCACAAGTTGTTCGGCATCATCGCGCGCGAGTCCGGCGCGCTCGACGTTGCCGAGGGCGAGTTCGGACGCGCCGAACAGGCCGCCCGTGCGCGTGAGGACCTGCTGCTCTTGGCCGAAACCGCGCGCGAGCAGGCGGACCTCTACCGGCGCCAGTCCCGCAACCGCGACACACTCCAGGCGCTCAACCGCGCGCACCGCCTCTTCGAGCAGCTACGCGCGCGCCGCGACCTCGCCGACGTCGACCGCCGCATGTCTCGGCTCGAAGGCGACTTCGTCGGCGTGGCGCGCCGCTGGGGCGAGTCGATCGAGGCGGCCGACCGCTACACGCAGGGTCACTGTCAGCGCGTGGCGGACCTCGCCTGCCTCATCGCCGAGCGGGCGGGCTTCGACGCGCAAACGATGTTCTGGTTCCGCATCGGCGCGCTGCTGCACGACGTCGGCAAGCTCGTCATCCCGGGAGAGGTACTGAACAAACCCGGGAAACTCACGGACGAGGAGTTCGCTCTGATGCGCAGCCACACGACCGAGGGCGTGCGCATGCTGGCCGACGTCGAGTTCCCGTGGGACGTGCGGCCAATCCTCGAGTCGCACCACGAGCGCTGGGACGGCCGCGGGTACCCGCACGGGCTCGCGGGCGAGGCGATCCCGCTCACCGCCCGAATTCTCTGCATTGCCGACGTGTACGATGCGCTCACGTCGGTGCGCAGCTACAAGCGCGCCCTGTCGCACGGCGACGCGATGGGGCTACTCCGGCGAGACTGCGGGACCGCGTTCGACCCGCGCGTGTTCGCCTGGTTCGAAGCGGTCGCGCCGGCGTGGGGTGCGCGGATCGGCAGTGGCTCAACGCGCGAGCACGAGACGGTCGGCGCGGACACGCGCGCCCGACGCCTCGCGTCCGGCCTCGACGTGCTGACCGGGCTGCCGACGCGTGCGGAGTTCTTCCGCGAGTGCGAGCGCGTGCTCGCGGCGCGGGCCAACGACGGCCGACCGACCGGACTCGTCATCCTGCGGGCCGTCAACGTCGACGCCGCCGTTGCGGACCGCGGACGCGATGCAGTCGACGCCGCGCTCGCCGCGATCGGCGAGGGACTCAGCCGCAACACGCGCGGCGGGGACTTCGTCGGCCGCTACTCCGACGCGGAGTTCGTCGTCCTCCTGCCCGACGAGGATTTACTCCATACGCACGCCGCCGCCACGCGTCTGCGCGAGTGCGCCGAGGTCACGTGCGTGCTCGCCCCCGACGGGGACGGCGCAGCCGTCGGTCGGGCTCCGTTACGCGTCAACGTCGGCGCGGCGGCCGCGCCAACGCACGGCCGTACCGGGCACGCGTTGCTCGCCGCCGCCGACGCCGCACTCAGACGCTGCGCCGGAGCGCGGTTCGCCGCGTGACGACGACGCGCCCGCACGCGGTCACGCCGCCAGGCGCGCCTCGAGGAACCGCGCGGCGTCCTGGGCGCCCTGCTCGGTGAGCCCGCCAGCCAAGCGGCGCCGCACGCTCGCCACGACGCGCTCGTCCGCGAGTCGCTCGAGCAACGCTTCGATCCGCTGCACCTGATCGACGGTCGCGAGCCGCGGGGTCGGCGTCGCCCAGGCGGGCAGCTCTGGCGGGTCCCACTTGAACCACGCCCCGTCTTTGGTCTTCGCGGAGAGCCGGCCGCCGTCGTGCACGCGCGCCCAGCCCTCGTCCAAGTCGTAGAGGTAGCGGCCGATGCCCCACTGCACTGCGGCGCGCTTCATCGCGTTCGACAGGCCGCCCTTGACCGGTTCGACGTCGGTGTTCTCGGCGCCGTCCCATTTGGTGATCCACTCGACCGTCCCGTCCGCGCGCGGAACGCGGACGGCAATGCCACACACGACGCCGCCGGCCGGGCCCTCGCGGAACGTGTTCTGCCAATTCTCGGGCCCGACAACCTCGTCGAGTCGCTCCTGGATCGCGCGGTTCGTGACATACGCGAGCACGCGCGCCCACGGCTTGCCGTTCTTCTCGCCCGCTTGCTGCACGCGCCACTCGATATCTTCGGGCGCGAATGGGTCGCGCAGGCGCTCCAACGTGATCTCTCGGGTCATCCGTCCGCTTCCTTGCTCATCCAAGCGCTGAGAGTCGCGAGCTTCGCCGAGCGCGCGTCATGCGCGCCGCGGTGGTGCAGCGCATTGCACCCCGAATATATACCGAAGTTCCCGGGGAGTCGATGACCCGCATCCCCGAACGCGCAGCGGATCGCGAGACGCCGAGTGGCGCCGCCGACGCCGCGCCGTCGACGCGCCTCCCGCCGCGTTACACGACCGAGATGCGGACGTACGCGCCGGGCGAGGCGATCGACGCGCCGCCGCTCGCCGATGCGCTCCCGGAGCGCGGCCTGCGCCCCAGGCGGCGCTCGCGACTGCAGCGCGTTCTGATCGGCCTTTCGGGTGGAACGCTCCTCCTCGTCGTGCTGGGCGTGCTCGCACTCGTCACCGTCCTTTCGCCGCCGGGCGCGCGGCTGGCCGCCCGCGCATCGGCAGACCAGGAGCTCGCGAGCGAGTTGGAGCCGAGCGAGCGCGTGCTGGCCCGCGCCTACGTCTCGCAGCGGCTCTGGGCCGACAACCTGCGCGAGTCGTTCGGGGTGCTTGCCGCGACCGACCGGCGCCTGCTCTTCGTCGGCGAACCGCCGGCCGCGTGGCTCCGTCGCGCAGCTGACGGCCCGACGGAGCTGCGCGTCCAGGCGTTCCCGTACGACGTGCCGTTTACCGCCGACGTGCGTCGCCTGCTGCTCGGGACCACGCCCGGCGTCGTCGTGCGCACGCCGGCGTCGGACGTCCCGTTCCTCGTCCCGCGCGGCGAGCGCGTCCACGCGCGCGACATCGAGCGCGTCGTCGAGCGGGCGCTCGTCGCGCGCACGTCGGCGGGCGAGCGCGAGCAGCAAGCGCGGGTCGCGCCGGTCGCGCCCGCACCCGTTTACGGCTTCCACGTCGTGCACGGCGGCGAAGCGGTCACGACGATCGCCCGCCGCTACCGGACGACGCCGGACGTCGTGCGCCAGCTGAACCGCCTGCCCAACGACCGCATCCGCATCGGCCAGCGGCTGCGCGTCCCCCTCCCGCGCGACAGCGCGGCGGTGCCCGCGACCGCGCAGCGCCCGGCGCTGCGCCCCGCGACGCCGAGCGCGTACTGAGGCGACCGCCGCGCCGCGGCGCCGCGGCGAGCGCCGGCTACAGTCCGAGCACGACGGCGAAGACGAGCGGCGCGCAGATCGCCGCGTCGCTCTCGATCACGAACTTCGGCGTATCGACGGCGAGCTTGCCCCAGGTGATCTTTTCGTTCGGCGGCGCGCCGGAGTAGCCGCCGTAGCTCGTCACCGCCT
The DNA here is from genome assembly GCA_019973575.1 of Gemmatimonadetes bacterium T265. Lineage (NCBI taxonomy): Bacteria > Pseudomonadati > Gemmatimonadota > Gemmatimonadetes bacterium T265. The sequence continues at coordinate 824,761 of BPUI01000002.1, read as the reverse complement.
CCGAGATCTGGCAGAAGTAGCCCCACACGGGCACGTTCTCGCGCTGCAGGTCCTGGTGCAGCATGGGGACGACGCAGATCGGGAAGTCGCCGGCGATCCCGCCCCCGATCTGGAAGAAGCCGATCGAGTGCCCGGCCGACGTGCGCGTGTACCAGTCGGCCAGCGCGGTCATGTACTCGATCCCGGTGCGCACCGTGTGCACGTGTTTCACGTCGCCGCTGATCACGTGGCCCGCGTACATGTTGCCGATCGTCGAATCCTCCCAGCCCGGGACGACCATCGGGAGGTTCTTTTCCGCGGCGGCGACCACCCACGAGTCCTTCGGGTCGATCTGGTAGAACTCGCGGAGCGCGCCCGACCGGATCACGCGGTACATGAATTCGTGCGGGAAGTACCGCTCGCCCGCCGCGTCCGCGGCGCGCCACTCGGCCAGGACCGCGCCCTCGAGGCGCCGCATCGCCTCCATCTCCGGGATGCACGTGTCGGTGACCCGGTTCATGTGCCGGTCGAGCAGCGCCTGCTCGTCGCCGGGCGTGAGGTCGCGGTAGTTGGGCACGCGCTCGTAGTAGTCGTGCGCGACGAGGTTGAACAGGTCCTCCTCGAGGTTCGCCCCGGTGCAGCTGATGAAGTGCACCTTGTCCTGCCGGATCATCTCGGCGAGCGTTAGGCCGAGCTCGGCCGTGCTCATCGCACCGGCGAGGGTGACGAGCATCCGGCCGCCCCCGTCGAGGTGCGCGCGGTAGCCGCCCGCGGCGTCGACGAGCGCGGCGGCGTTGAAATGGCGGAAGTTGTGTGCGACGAAGCGCGAGACGGGGCCGAGTTCGGCGAACATGGCGAAGGCGGAAGCGGTATCAGGGTCGGACGAACGCGCGTGAAGCTAACGCGGCGCGGCGTCCGTCCCGTTGGCCGCCGCGCGACGCGCGCGACGTTCGCGCCACCGGCCGTACTCGGTCCGCGCGCCGCGCACGACCGCCGCGGCGACGAGGCCGGCGGGCGCGCGCCCGCCGAACACGCCGGCGATCGCGTACAGCGCCCGCGGCGGGAACGCGCGCCCGCCCGCGATCGCGTACACCGGTTCCCACCGCTCGGGCCGGAACTTCGCCTTGAACGCGTCGAGCCCGTCGAAGTCGTAAAAGCGCCGGCCGTGCGCGCGCACCCATCGGAGCGCGAGCCACAGCCAGAGCGGGACGCCCGCGTCGGGCGGCGGCGAGCCCCGCCGCGAGAGCGGCGCGAGCCCGAGGGTGAAGTACTGCGCCTGCTCGGCGGCGACCGCGGCCGCCGCGGACGCGAGCAACATCTCGATGGTTCCGTTGGGCGCGGCCGTCCCGCGGACGAACTGTTCCGTGAGCCACCCGTTGCGCGCCGGCACCGGGGTGAGCACGAGGAATCCGACCGCCTCCCCACCCCGCTCGGCGACAAAGACGCGGCGATCGCCGAGTCGCGCGAAGGTCTCGGGTTCAACGAGGAAGTGCAACGTCGGCAGCCCGCGCGTCGCGAGCCACTGGCGCAACACGCGGCGCAATGCCGGGTCATCACAGATGGAGGCTGCCGGGCGCTCGGCCACAGTGACGCCCTTGTTACGCGCGCGGTTAAGCTGCGCGCGGAGCGACCCGCGCCCGTGTAAGGTTGCGCTCAGCCCTTCGGGATGCCACACGGGTTGCGCCCCGAGACAGACCCGGGCGTGCGCCGGGCTCACATGCAACAACGCTTCAAGCCGCCCCTCAGCGCCGAAGTAACACACTCCGTTGCCGTCGCGAAGCGCATCGCCCTCGAACTCCGCGACCACTGCGGCGAGCCGCTCGGGCGCGCAAACCGGTGCCCCCGCGACCACCCGCACCCGCGCGTGCGTCGCGTACCCGACGAGCGCGTCACCCGCGTCCGAAAACCACAGCGCGATGCCGGGATTCAGCAGCTGATACGCGGTCGTGTTCCAGCCGTAGGCGAGGATGAGCGCGCGGGCACGCCGCAACGGCGGAGGCCAGGTTTCGTGCATGGGCCCGTGCCTCGGCAATCCGCGCACCGAACGCGCCGAACGACGCGCGGCGCCGACCCAGGTAGGTGGCGCCGCGCGTCGCAGTCCGATGGACCTGAGTGGAGTTGAACCACTGACCTCACGCTTATCAGGCGTGCGCTCTAACCAACTGAGCTACAGGTCCGTAAGATTTTCGGAGTATACTTTCCGCGGGTATAAGCGTCAACCAGAACGAAGTGCCGCGCAGCCGTTCACTGCGCGGCGGTCGGCGCGCTCACTTCCCTCGACCCGGAGAATTCTGTGCCCGTTCGGCCGCGGCTGGCGCGACCGTCGTTCTACTCCATCCCGATGCACGCGCATGCTTGACGGACCTGTCGTCGCTGGCGCGGTATTGGCGAGTGGTGCGGTGCTCGTCGGCGGGTACTTCTACGTCGAGCATCTGCGCCACGGACGTAGCGGCGGGCGCGCGTCGCGCGCGTCGGAGCGGCTTCCGCTCTTCGGCGTTGACCTCGGGCCGGAGGCGAACGGGAACGGCGCTCGTCCCGCGAGCCGCATGCCGCGGCCGGATCTTGGACCGCCACGCCGGGCCGTCGTCGCGCAAGACGAGGGCATCGCGGGGGTCCCGGTACGCGCGGCGGCAGCTACGGGTACGGCGCCTACGTCGACGCCGGCGTTCGCACCCCCTGCTTACCAGTCGGCATACGCGCCGATCGGCGAGCGTGCGAACGGAACGGGCCGAGCCGCGACCGCGTTCCCGGGTCCGCGATACGCGGACGGCGAAACGCTGCGGTTCGCGCTCCCGGACGAAGGTACGCTCCAATTCCTGCCGGGACGTCTGCAGGTCGTCGTCGGGCCGGAGGCAGGCCGCGAGATCCGTTTCGTGCGCAGCCCGAACACCGGCGAGACGGACGTGACGTTCGGCCGCAGCGAAGGTCCGCCGCACCGGCACGTGCAGCTGCTCGTGCCGACCGTCAGTCGGCGGCATGCCCTCATGTCCCTCCTCGACGAGCACTGGTCGTTGCAGAACCTGTCCGCGACCAACCCCGTGACGCTCAACGAGCGCCGCCTGGCGCCCGACGAGGTCGTCCCCCTTCTCGTCGACGGGGACCGAATCGAGATGGGCGAGATCGTGTTCGTCTTCCACAGCCGGTAACCGCAGCGCCGGGCGCCGGCGCGCGTCGTCGAGGCCTCGTGTGACACCAAGCTTTGGACTTCCGGCAGGGCTCGCCGAGCTGGCCGACGAGTACGAGTTCGTCGAGGAACTCGGCCGCGGCGGCAGTGCCATCGTGTACCGCGCCCGCGACCGCGCCCTGGGACGCGACGTGGCGATCAAGGTGGTCCACCCACGCCCGACTTCGCCCGACGACGACCCGGTCGCGCGGCTCGCCCGCGAAGCACGCACGGTCGCCCAACTCCACCACCCGGGCGTCGTCTCGGTGTACGCCATCCGCCGGCTGCGCGCGGGAGGCCTAACGCTCGTCATGCAGTTCGTGCCGGGTGCGACGCTCAAGCAGTCGATCCAACGCGGCGGGGCGTTCGGGGCGGTGCGCGCCGAGGCGATCCTGCGGGACGTCGCGCGCGCGCTTGCCTACGCGCACGCGCGGCACGTCGTCCACCGCGACGTCAAGCCGGAAAACATCTTCCTCGAGGCCGAGAGCGGGCGCGCGCTCCTCGCGGACTTCGGGATCGCCCGGTCGACCGAGACCGATTCGATCACGATGACGGGAACGGCGATCGGTACGCCGTTCTACATGTCGCCCGAGCAGGTCGACGGCATGCCCGTCGACGGTCGTTCGGACCTGTACAGCCTTGGCCTCGTCGCGTGGGAAATGCTCACGGGGCTGCGTCCGTGGGACGGCGAGTCGCTTTATCACGTCATCTACAAGCAGAAGCACGACGAGCTGCCGCCCATCGAAGCGCTCCGGGGGGACGTCCCGCGCCGGCTGCAGTACATCATCGAGCGCATGCTGCAAAAGCGGCCCGCTGCGCGGTGGGCCGGTGCCGACGGCCTGCTATCGCAACTCGACCGTACCATCCTTCCGGCGGACTACGCGCAGTGGACAGCGGCGCTGCCCGGTCGCGTCGCACGGCACCGGGCCGCGGCGGCGGTTCGGCGCGCGGCGGAACCGCGGGATGCGCGGGCGGCCGCGGTCGCCGCCGCGACCGTGCAGTTCACGCCGACACGCGACACACTCCCGCCCCTGCACCCCGCGGCGGGAGCGCCGCCCGGGCCGGCTGTTTCGTCCGACGTGGCTGCCTCGTCGCGAGACGATGCGCGTATGACGCACGCGCACACGCCGATCGGCACGACTGCCGACGCGCCGTCGCTCTCGAGCCTACCAGTCGCGTCGTCCACGAGCGCCGACACGCCGGGCCCGGTGTACGACACGATCGCCCCGAGTTGGACCGACGTGGATGCGAACGGGCCGTCTCGGGCACTCCGCGGCTGGACGCGTCGCGCATTCCGCGGCTCGGCCGTCGCGGCCGCGGCGGTGGGGATGGGGGCGGTCATGCTCGGGGCACACGCAGTGCCGCAGTCGTTCGTACTGCCGGCCACGATGGCCCAACTCGGATTCACACGGCCGAAACCAGCAGAACGTCCGCCCGCTGTTGCCGCGCGCGAAATCGGCCGAGCGTCGGAGAGCGATGTACGGACGAGCGCCAACGGTGAGCCGGTCGACTCGAACGGCTCCGACCTGATCACGATCGGAGCCCATCATGCGTGTAGCATCACACCCGCCGGCGGCGCGGAATGCTGGGGCCGCAACGACGGCGCGCAACTTGGTGACGGTTCCGACCTGACCAGCGCACTTCCGCGCCCGGTCGCCGGCGTCATGACGTACGTGTCGTTAGCCGCCGGCGCGTCGCACACGTGCGGCGTGACGCGACTCGGTGACGTGTACTGCTGGGGGACGAACGACCACGGCCAACTCGGAGACGGGACGACGGTTCCGCGCTCGGCGCCAGTCCGGATCGGCGGTGTTGGCACGTACCGGTCGGTGCGCGGCGGCGGCGCGCACAGCTGCGCCCTCGACATCGCTGGGATTGTCCGGTGCTGGGGTGACAATCGCGACGGCCAGCTCGGCGATGGGACGCGCACTGCGCAGTCGCTGCCGACGCGCGTGCGGTTGCCGAGCGGCGCGGTGCCCGTGGCGTTGGCGACCGGCGCCGAACACAGTTGCGCGCTGCTGCGCGACGGTCGCGTCCTGTGCTGGGGCTCGAACGCGGACGGACAGCTCGGCGTTGCAGAGAAGCGAGTCGGCAACGAGCCGTCCGAAGTTCCAGGCGTTCGCGCGAACGCGATTGGTGCTGGCGACGCGCACACCTGTGTCGTGCTCCAGAGCGGTCCGATCCGGTGCTGGGGCCGCGATGCGAGCGGACAGCTTGGGTCTGGCGAACACGCCGTTGGCGCGCCAGGCCGGCTGACCATTATCCCGGGAAGCGAAGCGGCGCGCGCGGTGGTCGCCGGATCCGCACATAGTTGCGCGCTCACGCGCGACGGGCGGGTCTGGTGCTGGGGTCGTCTGCCCGCCTCGAGTGGTCGCGCTCCGGTGCGGTTCGGGCGCGGGCCTTACGCGGGCGTCGCGGCCGCTGGCAGCGCAAGTTGCGCTGTGGCGCTGAATGGGGTCACGGAATGTTGGCGCGGTACGCGTGCGGCCCGCCCGCGTGACCATGCTGGAACGCCGCGGCGCGAGGTAGCGCGCCACGTTGCGGCTGGTCGGACGCGGGTGCGATCGCGGCCCAATCGATAGGTAGGCGCGTGTGAACACGTCCGGATACGGACGAAAAGCGTTGGGAACGCACACAGCCCCTGGACGCGGGAAAGCGCCCAGGGGCTGTGTGGCGATCGAGAGGAGGTCGTACGTGGCGCGACTACCATTGAGCGCTTTCGTCCGCGCGTCCGGGGACTGCGGGTTACTCGCGACTCCGGTAAGGAGGTGATCCAGCCGCAGGTTCCCCTACGGCTACCTTGTTACGACTTCGCCCCAGTCACTGCGCTCGCCTTCGGCCGCTTGCCCTCTCGCGAGTTGCGACACGGACTTCGGGCGCTCACAGCTTCCATGGCGTGACGGGCGGTGTGTACAAGGCCCGGGAACGTATTCACCGGGGCGTAGCTGATCCCCGATTACTAGCGATTCCAGCTTCATGCCCTCGGGTTGCAGAGGACAATCCGAACTGAGGCGGGGTTTCGGGATCCGCTCGCCGTCGCCGGCTCGCCTCCCGCTGTCCCCGCCATTGTAGCACGTGTGTGGCCCTGGGCGTAAGGACCATGATGACTTGACGTCGTCCCCACCTTCCTCCGGTTTGGCACCGGCAGTCCCTCTAGAGTCCCCGGCCGGCTTGCGCCGCCGCTGGCAACTAGAAGCAGGGGTTGCGCTCGTTGCGGGACTTAACCCAACATCTCACGACACGAGCTGACGACAGCCATGCAGCACCTGTGCACCCGCCCCGAAGGGCCGCTCGCCTTTCAGCAAGCGTCCGAGTGCATGTCAAGCCCAGGTAAGGTTCTTCGCGTTGCGTCGAATTAAACCACATGCTCCACCGCTTGTGCGGGCCCCCGTCAATTCCTTTGAGTTTCAGCCTTGCGGCCGTACTCCCCAGGCGGGGCACTTAATGCGTTAGCGCCGGCACCCGGGGGGTCGCTCCCCCAAGCACCTAGTGCCCATCGTTTACGGCGTGGACTACCAGGGTATCTAATCCTGTTTGCTCCCCACGCTGTCGCGCCTCAGCGTCAGCCATCGACCCCAGCAGGCCGCCTTCGCCCCCGGTGTTCTTCCGGATCTCTACGCATTCCACCGCTACACCCGGAATTCCGCCTGCCTCTGATCGGCTCCAGCCCGGCCGTTCGCACCGCCGACCCGGGGTTGAGCCCCGGGCTTTCACGGCACGCGCACCGGGCCGCCTACGCGCCCTTTACGCCCAGTGATTCCGGACAACGCTCGCACCCTCTGTATTACCGCGGCTGCTGGCACAGAGTTAGCCGGTGCTTGTTCTCCCGGTACCGTCACACGGGTCGCAACCCGTCGTTCGTCCCGGGCCAAAGGGGTTTACAACCCGAAGGCCTTCCTCCCCCACGCGGCGTCGCTGCGTCAGGCTTTCGCCCATTGCGCAAGATTCCCCACTGCTGCCTCCCGTAGGAGTCTGGGCCGTCTCTCAGTCCCAATGTGGCTGGCCATCCTCTCAGACCAGCTACCCGTCATCGCCTTGGGAAGCCGTTACCCCCCCAACTAGCTGATAGGCCGCGAGCCCCTCCTCGGGCCCCCCCGCGAACGGAGGGCTTCGCCTCGTGCGCCAATCGCACAGGCCGTATGCGGTATTACCCGGCCGTTGGGCCGGCTATCCCCCACCCCAGGGCAGGTCGCTCACGTGTTCCACACCCGTTCGCCGGTGACAGGCCCGAAAGCCCGCCCCCAGACTTGCATGTGTTAAGCACGCCGCCAGCGTTCGTCCTGAGCCAGGATCAAACTCTCCAAGAGAGAATGTCTGCTCATTCCCAAACGCCACCTCATTCACGTAGACGCAAATGAGATTGCGTCCGGAATCAATGTTACTTCGTGGTTTTGACCTCTCCCCGACGCGAACCAGCACGCCGGATCATTGAGGGCCATCGCACGACCTCGATCTCTCGATTGTCAAACAACTCTTGCGTCCCGTTCGGCTCGCGCAACAGCGGCGCTGCCGGGGAAAGGCAAGTATACCGAATTCGATCAGCGCCGCAAGGGGGGCAGCACCGACAATTGTTGGTGACTACGCCTCGTCGTCGTCGTAGCTCTCGTCGTCCGCGTCGAGGTCCTCGTCTTCGTCGTCGAGGTCGTCGTTTTCGTCAAGATCGTCGTCCTCCTCGTCGTCCAAGTCATCTTCGTCGTCGTCTTCGTCGTCCTCGAGGTCGTCGACGTCGTCGAATTCGTCGTCAAGATCGTCGCCGATCTCGTCGAGTGCGCCTTCGTCTTCCGGATCCGCGTCGTCCGGCGTCCCGCGCCGCGCCGAAATCGAGAAGAGCGCCTCGTCCGCCAGCCCCGCTTGCCACGTCGGCTCGTAGAGATCCGACATATCGAGAGTTCTCCTTGCTAGTTCGTGGTCGAGCCACCGTCGCGGAACCGACGTGTCGCGGTCCCGATCGGGGCTGCGGCCGGCGTGCCCCAAGCGGCACACTCGACCGATCGCGCGAGTCCGATGCGGACGTTCGGACCCCGCGCACTACCGATGCCAATGGCGCGCCACCGCGACGAGACGCGCCAACGAGACCGCGCGACGCACGCGTCACACGCGCATCACACAGCCGCTCGCTCGCGCTTCGCATCACGGGTGACGCGCTTGCGGTCGCTCGCGGCCAGCATCCGTTTGCGGAGGCGAATGCTCTGCGGCGTGACTTCGATCAGCTCGTCGTCCTCGATATACTCAAGGGCGGATTCCAACGTCAACACGCGCGGCGGCTCGAGCGAGACGTTCTCGTCGCTCGACTTCGTGCGGATGTTGGTGAGCTTCTTTTCCCTCGTCGGGTTGACGTCCATGTCGCCCGGGCGCGAGTTCTCGCCGACGACCATCCCCTCGTACACGGCGTCGCCTGGCGAGACGAAAAGCGTCGAGCGCTCCTGCAGGTTCATCAGCGCGAACCCGACGATGTTGCCCGACTCCATCGAGACGAGCACGCCGCGACTACGCCCGGCGAGCGGACCGGCCCACGGGCCGTACTCGAGGAAGTTGTGGTGCATGATGCCGGTACCTCGCGTGTCGGTGAGGAACTCGGAGCGGTAGCCGAACAGCCCGCGCGCCGGAATCCGGTACATGAGCCGCACGAGCCCCTGCCCCGGGTTCTTCATCTCGACCATCTCGGCGCGGCGCTGGCCGAGTTTCTCCATCACCGCACCGAGGTAATCTTCGGGGACGTCGATGGCGAGTTCTTCGTATGGCTCGAGGCGTTCGCCATCGACGCCGGTGCGGGTGATGACGCGAGGCCGCGAGACCTGGAATTCGTAGCCCTCGCGGCGCATGGTCTCCATCAGAATCGAGAGGTGCAGCTCCCCGCGTCCGGAGACCTGCCACGCATCGGTGGACTCGGTGTCCTCGACGCGGAGCGCGACGTTGCGCTCAAGCTCCTTATACAGGCGGTCACGAACCTGGCGCGAGGTGACGAACTTGCCGTCCTTGCCCGCGAACGGCGAGTTGTTCACGAGGAAGTCGACCGAGATCGTCGGCTCCTCGACGGAGATGCCGGCGAGGCGCTCCGGGCGTTCCGGGTCGGTGACGGTGGACCCGATCTCGACGCCCTCGAGCCCGGCGAGCGCGACGACCTCGCCCGCGGGCGCCTGCTCGACTTCGACGCGCTCGAGGCCCTCGAAGCTGTAGAGCTTCGTCACGCGCGCGCGCTCGGGCGCGCGGGTAGGCTCGAGGGGGATGAGCGTGACGCCGTCGCCGACGCGGGCCGTGCCACGCTCGATGCGGCCAATCGCGAGGCGGCCGAGGTACGGCGAGTAGTCGATCGTCGAGACGAGCATCTGGAACGGCGCCGCGGTGTCGCTCGGCGCCGCCGGTACGGTGTCGACGATCGTATCGAACAGCGGCGCGAGGTCGACGGCCGGGGTGTCGAGGTCCATCGTCGCGACGCCTTCCTTGGCGGAGGCATAGACGACCGGTGCCTCGAGCTGCGACTCGTCGGCCTCGAGCTCGATGAAGAGCGAGAGGACCTCGTCGTGCACGCGGAGCGGGTCGGCGCCGGGGCGGTCGATCTTGTTGATGACCACGATCGGCGTGCGGCCTAACGCGAGCGCCTTCCCGAGCACGAAGCGCGTCTGCGGCATCGGGCCGTCGAACGCGTCGACGACGAGGAGCACGCCGTCGACCATGCGCAGGATGCGCTCGACCTCGCCGCCGAAGTCGGCGTGGCCGGGCGTGTCGACGATGTTGATCTTCGTGCCCTTCCAGTGGACGCTGGTGTTCTTGGCCAGGATCGTGATGCCGCGCTCGCGCTCGAGCGGGTTGGAGTCCATCACGCGCTCCTGCACGACCTGGTTCTCGCGGAATGCGCCGCCCTGGCGGAGCATCTTGTCGACGAGGGTGGTCTTGCCGTGGTCGACGTGGGCGATGATGGCGACGTTACGAATCTGCATAGCCCGGAAATCTACTCGGGGCTGGAAGGGGTCAGATTCGCGGAAGTCACAGTCGGGTCAACACTTACGCGCCGTCACGCGCCCCCAGCGTGCGACCGCTGCGCCGGCCGAGCCGGGACGGCCCCGCCTGGGGGCCCTTGCGGCACGCGGGCTGCTGCGCAGACTCCCTACGCCGTGTTGGTGACCCGTTCGCCCACCGTTCGACCGAGGATCTGCCCATGCCGCAGCAGCAGCCCGCAGACAATTCACATCAGCGCGCCGAGTCGGCGTCGTACCCGCACGGACGCGGGTACGGGCACGACTACATGCGCGGGGGGGAGGTGTTCGGCGGGTACGGGTACAGCGAGCGGGACGAGTACGCGCGACGGCGCGGCGAAGACGAGAGCGCGGGCGACGTCGCCGACACGGGCGAGCGCCGGCGCATGCACGACGGCGACCCGGTGAGCTGAGGTACGCTCCCGCTTGCTCAGCGTGACTCGGCGAAAGAGACGTCGAGCCCTCGCGTCCGGAGGGCCTGGACGAACGCGGTCTTCTCGACGGCCTTCGTCCACGCCTCCCTAGGTTCGACAGCCTTCGAGTCGACGAGCTCGAGCAGAGCGTCGTTCAGCGTGACCATGCCAATCTTCTTCGACGTCTGCATGATCGACGGGATCTGAAACGTCTTGCCCTCGCGAATCAGGTTCGAGACGGCGGGGGTGGCGAGCAGGACTTCACGGGCGGCGGCTCTTCCGCCGCCCGTTTTGCGACAGAGTGTCTGCGAGATCACGCCCTTGAGCGACTCGCTCAGCATGACGCGGATCTGCGCCTGACGGTCGGCCGGGAACTGGTCGATGATGCGGTCGACCGTTCCGGCCGCGGTCGTCGTGTGCAGGGTGCCAAAGACGAGGTGCCCGGTCTCTGCCGTTTCGATCGCGATCGAGATCGTTTCGAGGTCGCGCAATTCGCCGACGAGAATCACGTCGGGGTCCTCGCGCAGGGCGGCGCGGAGCGCACTCTTGAATGAGTGGGTGTGTACGCCTACCTGACGCTGCGTAACGAGGCAGCGCTTGTGCGGGTGCACGAACTCGATCGGGTCCTCGATTGTCAAGATGTGGTCCGCTCGCGAGCGGTTCACGAGGTCGACCATGGCACAGAGCGTCGTCGATTTCCCGGAGCCAGTCGGACCCGTCACGAGCACGAGGCCTTTGGTCAGATGGCAGAGTTGCTGGACTTCGGGCGAGAGTCCCATCTCTTCGACGCTGACGACCGTTGCCGGGATGACGCGGAACACGCCGGCAGGCCCGTGCCGGTCGCGGAGCGCGTTGGCGCGGAAGCGCGCGACGCCCTCGATCTCGTATGCGTAGTCGGCGTCACCAGTTGCCGCGTATTGCGCACGGTCGCGCTCGGCCATGACCGCAACGAGCATGGCCTCGAGCGCGTCGGCGTCGAGCGGCGGTTCGTGGAGTCGCTCGAGCTCGCCCGACGCGCGGATCACCGGCGGCTCGCCGACGCGCAGGTGGAGGTCGGAACCGCGGGCGGCAACGAGGGCGCGGAGGAGGCGGTCGATCGCCGCGTGGGCGTCCGTGGCTGGAGTGGGGGGCGTCACGACACTTTGCGACGCGGGACGCGGTGTCGCGCCCGACGCGGCGACGGTCGCTCCCCATCGTTCGCCGAAACGAGTGACCCGAACCGCGAACGTGCCGTCGGCGCCGACGTAGCGGAAGTCCGCCGGCTGCTGCGCGCCGAGTTGGCCGGCGATCTCGGCGGGCGCGACCTCGCGCACGATGCCGAGGATCTGTGCGGCGGTCAGCGGCTGACGCGTCGCCGGACGGCGGTCCGAGCCGGTGACGAAGGTGGCCGGCTCGCCGTCGACGAGCTCGAGGGAATCGGCGCGACTCGCGACGAGCGCGGAGAGCAGGCGGTCGATCTGGGGCACGGCGGCGCGGGATGGGCCGAGCGCCGCCACCGCCGTCCGGACGGACGACGGGCGGACGGCGCGCGGCCGAGCGACGCATCATCGCGCCGAGGCGTCACACGGGCGTCACACGCGCGAGCGATGCGCGCACGCGTGCCGCGGCGCGGCGTCAGACTGTAACAGCTTCGACGCAGGGCGTGATCGCGGTCCGCTCGAGCTGGATCGTCACGTGCCCAATGCCCATGTCACGCATCGCGTGGTCGATGGCCCGCAGGGCCGCGTCGTGCCGCGCGAGGTCGGGCACGACAGCGTGCGCGCTCATTGCGACCAGGCCGGAGTTCACGCTCCAGATGTGGAGGTCGTGAACGCTCGCGACGCCGGCGACGGCGGCGAGGCGCTCGCGCACGCTCTCCGGCTCGATGTGCGCGGGCGCCGCCTCGAGTAGAACATCGACGGATTCGCGCACGAGGTTCCACGCGCTCCGGACGACGAGCAGGGTCGTGATGATTGACGCGATCGGGTCGATCGGCAGCCAGCCTGTGGTGCGGATGATGCCCGCCGCGACGACGGTCCCGACGCTGGCGAGCAGGTCGCCGAGCACGTGGAGGTAGGCGCCGCGATGGTTGAGGCTCTCGCCGGCGCTGCCGTGGAGGACATACGCGGCGATCACGTTGACGACGAGGCCGAGTACCGCGACGACGAGCATGGCGCTGCCGGCAACTGGCTCGGGCGTGCGGAGGCGGCCGATCGCCTCCCAGAGAATGATGCCCGAGATCGCGAGGAGCGTCGCGCCGTTGATGAACGCGGCGAGGATCTCCCACCGCAGGTAGCCGTACGTCTTCTGCGGCGTGCTCGGTTGGCGCGTGAACCAGGCGACGAACAGCGACAGCCCGAGCGCGGCGACGTCGGTGAGCATGTGGCCGGCGTCGGCGAGCAGCGCGAGGGAGTTGGCGAGCCAGCCGCCCACGGCCTCGGCGACGAGCAGCGTTCCGGTGAGGACGAGCGCGATTTTCAGCGCGCGCGTCGAGGCGCCTTGACCGTGGCGGTGGGTGTGGCCGTGCGCGTGACTGTGGTCGTGGCCGTGCGCGTGATCGTGCGCGTGATCGTGCCCGTGCGCGTGTTGCGCGGCCGGCCGCAGTTGGGCGCAGCGGGCGTCGACGCGCTCGGTCGTGGATAACGTCATGAGATGGTCACCGGCGCCGCGCGGTGCGCGAGCGTGTCGCAGAGACGGAGCGCTTCGAAGAAGCTGGACGGATCGGCGATGCCCCGGCCGGCGATGTCGAGCGCCGTCCCGTGGTCGGGCGACGTGCGCGGGAACGGCAGGCCGAGCGTGACGTTCACCGCGCGACCGAACGCGGCCACCTTGATGGCTGTCATACCGACGTCGTGGTACGGCGCGATCACCGCGTCGAATTCGTCGCGCAGGGCACGGACGAATACCGTGTCCGCCGGAAACGGGCCAGCCAGCCTGAGCTCTCGGGCGAGCGGGCGCAGGAGCTCGTCGTCCTCGCGCCCGAAGCGGCCGCCGTCGCCCGCGTGCGGGTTGAGCGCGCAGAGTGCGATGCGCGGATCGTCGATCCCGAACCCCTCGGTGAGACCGGTGCGCGTGATCGCGGCCGTCCGGGCGAGGACGTCCGCGGTGAGACGCGCCGGGACGTCGCGCAACGCGACGTGCGTGGTCGCCAGTACGACGCGGAGCGTGCCGCGCTCGCCGGGGCGGGGGCCAGTGGCGGCGAGCATCATCGCCGTGTCGCAGCCGGTGCGTTGGGCGAGCAGCTCGGTGTGTCCGGGTACGTCGTAGCCGCCGGCGTGGAGCGCAGCCTTGTCGAGCGGCGCGGTGACGAGGCCGGCGACGTCGCCCGCGAGGGCGAGATCGACGGCGGCGTCGACCGCGCGTCCGGCGAGGTAGCCGGCGTCGGCCGCGGAACTGGCCGCGGCCCACGTGCCGACGGGCACGTCGACGTCGAGACCGGCGCCGGTCGGACCGACGAGCACGAGGCGGTCGCGCGGGATGACGTCGGCCGCGATCGCCTTCGCGATCAGCTCGGGCCCGATGCCGCGCGGGTCACCGACCGTGACGGCGAGCCGCGGGCCCACGACGTCAGAGGCGGACCGAGACGTAGGTCGCCTTGCGCAACGAGTCGACGAGCTTGCGGTACGTCTTCGCGTCGCTGACCGACTCGCGCAGGCGCGCCTTCACCTCGGAGACCGGGTAGTCGCCCGCGGCAACGGCGTTCGTGATGCGGAGGACGACGTACTTCTTGAGCCCCGTGCGCGGGTCGTCGATCGGGAACGGGCCGACGAGCGCGCCCGCACCCTTGTCGCCAATCGCCGCGGAGTACGCCGCCGGCAGCTCGGCGCGGTTGAAGTCGGGGAGGTTGAGGTTTTCGAGCGGGTCGTGGTGACGCGCCGCGAGCGAATCGAAATCCACGCCGCGGGCGAGCGCCGCGCGGACGGTGTCGGCTTCAAGCCGTGCGCGCGTCTGGTCGGCGGTGTCGAGCTTGGGGACGATGAGGATGTGCCGTGCCTTCACCTCGGACGGCTGGGCACGATCGACCTTGATGATGTGATAGCCGTACGCGGTCTGCACGACCGGGCTCACGCGGCCGACCGGGAGCGCGAACATCATCTCGTCAAACTCCTTCAGCATCGCCCCGCGGCGGTTCCAACCGAGGTCGCCACCCTGCGGGGCCGAGCCGGGGTCCTGGGAATCACGCTTCGCGATCTGGGCGAAGTCGCCGCCCTTTGCGAGCTCGACCTCGTCCGAGTCGGCCTTGGCCCGTGCCGCAGCGCGCGCCTTGGCGGTCGGCTTGGGCGCGACGATGATCTGTTTGATACTGACCGTCGCCTCGCGCTTGGGGAGGTGGCCGAGGTTCTGCTGGTACGCTTCGTCGAGTTCCTGGTCCGTCACCGGGGAGCCGGGCAGCTTCTCGTCGCGGCGGAGCTTCTGGAGCAGCTCCTGCTGCATGCGGGAGCGCCGGAGTGTCTCGAGCAGGCGCTTGCGGTATTCGTCGGGCGTGCCGAGTCCGTTGGCGCGGAGGGCGGCGCGGTACTCGGTCTCGCTCGGGAACTGCGTGCGGACCTGCTTGATCTGATCGTCGACCTGCTTGGTGAGCTGGTCTTCGTCGATCTCGACCTTCTCCTGCCGGGCGCGCTGGACGAGGAGTTCACCGCCGACCATGTCGTTGAGGACGTCGCGGTAGAGCTTCTCGCGCGCTGTCGAGTCGGCCGGGATCTGCAGCGCGTTGCTCGCCCGCCGCATGTTGACCTCGTCGAGCAGCTCGGAGTAGAGGATCGGCGTCGTGCCGACGACTGCAACAACACGGTCGACGTCGACCGGCGCGACGGGCGCGGTGGCCGGGGTCGCCGACGCGCGGACCGTGGGCGAGGACGCGACAGACGCCGGGCGCGCGGTCGGGGCAGCCTGGGCGGCGGCGCGCCCGAGCGGGGCGAGGGCGGGGATGCCCAGTGCAGTGGACGCGAGGGCGGCGTAGAGGCGGATCGGACGGCGCATGACAGATGCTACACGGCGGTGGAACGCGGGTTCACGCGCCACCGCCGTGGTGAGAGGAAGAGAGCGGGCGTTACGGCCGGGCGGCGCCGGGGCCGGTTGGGGCCGGCAGTGTGCCCGCCCCGGCCCCGCCCTGTCCGGCGCCCGGCTGTGAGGCGCCGGGCTGTCCGGGGAGCGGGACCGCCGTCGGCGGCTGCGACGCGGCGCGGGCCGAGTCGGAGGAGGCGCGGACGCGCGCGGCGCGCTCGAGCGCCTTGTCGATGACGGCGTCGTTCAACGTGTAGTCGCCCTTCGCGCGCACGCCGGCCTCGATCGGGGTCGGAACGTCTACGTACTGGGCGCGCTGCTGCACGAGGCGGTCGAGGTATCCATCGACGCGGGCAGCCGCGAGGCGCTGGCGGTCCGACTCGCTCTTCGCACTATCGGCGAGCTGCGTGGGCGTGACGCCGAGTCCCGTCCAGATGTTCGTGATCGCGCCGATGTAGGCGCGGCGGAGGTTGGCCGTTTCGGTGCTATCGAGCGTGATCTTGGCGCTGTCGGCCTTCTTGAGCAGGACTTCCTGCCGCGCGACCTGGCGGATAAAGAGCTTGACGAGCGAGTCCGGCGCCTGCGCGATCTGGGCGCGGAGCTGCGGGCCGTTCGGGAGCGCGGCCATCCATTGAGCGACACGCCCGGCAGTGAGGTCGCCGGCGGAGGACGTCGCCAGGACCTTCGAATCCTTCAGGTGACCGGAGATGTCGCCGGCGACCGACTTCGTCCAGAGCGGGGCGTCACCCTTGACCTCGACCTTGGCGGCCTGATCGACCCCGGCCAGGTAGGTGCTCTCGGCGACCTGGCGAGTGCGCCCGGCGAGGGCCTGCCCGAACTGCGGGGCCACCTCGGCGTACGTGGGACGGTAGAGGATGTGGTAGCCGAACGGCGTCTCGACGAGTCCGGGCGCGATCTCGCCGGGCTTGAGCGCGACGAGGGCGCGCTCGAACGCGGGAACCATCGCGCCCTTCGGGAACACGCCGAGCAGGCCGCCTTGGCGTGCGGACCCGGGGTCGCCGCTGTTGTCGCGCGCGAGGTTCGAGAAGTTGGTCGTGTTGACCTGGGCGCGGATCGCCTCGGCCTTACGGCGCACGGAGTCTCGCGTGGCCGGCGCCGGCGCGGGGGGCGGTCCGCCGGGGCCGCCGCCCGGGAAGGGGACGAGGATGTGCTTGGCCGAGAGGAGGTCGCCGTTCGCGTAGCGCTGGGCGGCGTTGCTGGTATCCGCGGCGGGGTTTCGGGCGACGATTCGGTCGCCGAGCTTGCGAAGGCGCTCCTGCGCGATGACGGCCCAGAGCGCGTCGTTGATCGTTTTCGGGTCGGCGAGTGAGTCGTTGCGGGCGGCGGCCTGGCCGAGCAGCTGGTAGTTCACCCAGAGCCCGGCGAGGTTCTTGACGACCTCGCGCTGGAGCGGGATCTGCGAGCGACCGAGCAGGGTGGCGAGGCGTTCGACCGAGAGCTCCTGCGAGCCGGCCTTGGCGACGGTGTCGGTGTGGGCCGACATCGCGTCCTTGAGACCGCCGCAGGCGGCGAGCGCCGACGCGGAGGCGACGAGGGCGAGGGCGAGGGAACGCAGGCGGGTCATCGGGCGGCGGAAAGCGAGGCGGTAGCGGAGGAGGGGCCAGGCGTCGGGGCCGCCGGGGTGGAGGACGTCGACGGGAGCTGGCTGCGCAGCGCGCGCACCAGGCCGGGGAGGATCGCTTCGCTGCCCACGCGCGTCAGCTTGAGGGCGAGGGGCTGCGCGCGCTTCACTTCCGTCTGGAACTGCACGCCGTGGAACGCCGCGCCGAGCGACTTCATGCGCGGCACGGCGGAATCGCGGAAGGTAACACGCGCCTCGTTGCCGCGCACGAGCACGCCTTCGACGGCCAGCGCGCCCCCGACCACGCGCAGGTAGGCGACCGCCAGGTACGCCTCGGCAGCGGGCGGGAGCGGGCCGAAGCGGTCGCGCATCTCGTCGCGGATCGCGTCGATGTCGTCAGGGGTCTCCGCCGCGCCGAGCCGGCGGTAGAGGTCGAGCTTGGCCTCGCCGCTCGCGACGTAGTCGTCGGGGAGGAAGGCGGGCTGGTCGAGCGAGACGTCGGACGGGGTCGGCTTGGCCGGCGTGTCGCCGCTCGCGAGCCGGCGCACGGTCTCGTCGAGCATGCGGAGGTACATGTCGAAGCCGACCGCGTGGACGAAGCCGCTCTGCTCAGGGCCGAGGAGGTTGCCCGCGCCGCGGAGTTCCATGTCCTTGAGCGCGACGCGGTAGCCGGCGCCGAGCTCCGTGTGGTGCTCGAGCACCGAGAGGCGGCGCTCGGCGTCCTCGTCGATCCCGTCGGGCACCATGAGGTAGCAGTAGGCGCGACGGTGCGAGCGGCCCACGCGGCCTCGCAGTTGGTAGAGCTGCGCGAGGCCGAAGTGGTGGGCGTTGTTGACGAACATCGTGTTCGCGTTGGGCACGTCGAGCCCGGTCTCGACGATGAGCGTCGAGACGAGCACGTCGACCTCGCCCGCGACGAACTGGCGCATCACCTCTTCGAGCTCGCGCTCGCGCATCTGGCCGTGGCCGACGGCGACGCGGGCGCGCGGGACGATGCGGCGGATGTGGTCGGCGACGGCCTCGATCGTTTCGATGCGGTTGTGGACGAAGAAGACCTGGCCGCCGCGGTCGAGCTCGCGCGCGATGCCCTCCTCGATGAGGCCGTCGTCCATGCTCGGCTCGACGAAGGTGAGCACGGGGGAGCGGTCGCGCGGCGGCGTCTGCATGAGCGTCATGTCGCGCAGCCCGGCGAGCGACTGGTGCAGCGTGCGTGGGATCGGCGTCGCCGTCAGCGTCAGGACGTCGGTCTCGAGGCGGAGCTGCTTCAGGCGCTCCTTGTGTTTAACGCCGAAGCGGTGCTCCTCGTCGACGACGATGAGGCCCAGGTCCTTGAAGACGACGTCGGGCGAGAGCAGGCGGTGCGTGCCGATAACGACGTCGACTTTTTTCTCGGCGAGCGCCGAAAGCGTGGCGGTGTGCTCCTTCGCGCCCTGGAAGCGCGAGAGGACCTCGACGCGGATCGGGAAGTCGGCGAAGCGCTCGGAGAAGGTGCGGTAGTGCTGGTCGGCGAGGATCGTCGTCGGGACGAGGACGGCGACCTGGCGCCCGCCCTGCACGGCCTTGAAGGCGGCGCGCACGGCGATCTCGGTCTTGCCGTAGCCGACGTCGCCGACGAGGAGGCGGTCCATCGGGCGCGGGCCCTCCATGTCCTGCTTGACGTCGGTCGTCGCGCGGCGCTGGTCGGGGGTGTCCTCGAAGAGGAAGCTCGACTCGAGCTGGCGCTGCCACGCGCCGTCGGGGGCGTGCGGTGGCCGTCCGGCGACCTTGCGGCGCGCGTAGAGGTCCAAGAGCTCGACGGTCATCTCCTGGATCGCGGCGCGCGTCTTGTCGCGCTGCTGCGACCAGCGCCTGCCGCCTAACTTGTGCAGCCGCGGCGGCGGAGTCTCGCCGTCGTTCTCGCCGGCGGCGCGGTAGCGCTCGACCTGGTCGAGGCGGTAGAGCGGGACGTTGAGCTTGTCGCCGCCCTCGTACTCGATGACGGCGACCTCGATCGTTCCCGTGCCGACGAATTTCGTCTCGATGCCGCGGTAAATGCCGACGCCGTGCTCCAGGTGGACGACGAAGTCGCCGGGCTTGAGCGCACTCGCGGCGTCGAGCGCGGTGCCGGCGCTGTACTTGCGCGCGCGGCGGATGCGCCGGTCGCGCCGGAAGATTTCGTGGTCGGTGAGGACGCGGAGCCCCTGCCCTACCCCGACCCCTGGCGGCAGGACGAACCCGCCGCCCAACACGCCGATGACGAGCCCCGCGGGGGACGGGTGGCGCTCGTCCTCGTTCAGCAGCTCGTCGAGCCGCTCGGCCTGTCCCTGGTTGTCGCAGAGGATGATCGTCGGCAGGCCGTCGCGCACGAGGCGGCGGAGCGCGCGGATGTCGCGGTCGATCCGCTCCGGGGCGCGGGTCGGGAAGCCGACGTCGGCGGGGTCGGCGCCCGGGCGGTCCGGGGCGAGCTCGGCGATCGTGCCGAACGCGGCGAGGCGGCGCGCGGCGTCGGCCGGGTCGAGGAAGAGCGTCTCGCGGCGGGTGACCTCCTCGCCGCGGCGGCGTGCGAGGTCGAGGTGGTGCTGCGCCTCTTCCCACGTGCGGCGGAACTCGAGCGCGGCGTCGAGGCCGTCGGGGAGGAAGAGCACCGCGTCGGGCGTCCAGAGCTCGGCGAGCGTGACGCGCTCGAAGGCGTCGGCGCCCAACGCGCCGCCGGTAGCGCCGTGTTCGCCGCCGCCGACGCCGTGCGGGCGGCCGTCGACGGGGAGGACGACCGCGACCTCGGCCGCGCGCGTCGAGCGCTGCGAGTAGAGGTCGAAGTGGCGCAGCTCGGCGACCTCGTCGCCCCAGAACTCCAGGCGCACCGGCTCGGCCATGCCGAAGCCGTAGACGTCGAAGATCCCGCCGCGGACGGAGTACTGGCCGACGTCATCGACGAGCGGGACGCGCTCGAAGCCGACGCGGTCGAGGTGCGCGGCGAGGTCGGTGGGGCGCCACACGTCGCCGCGGCGCAGCTCGAGCCGCGCGTCCTGCAGCGCGCGGGCGAGCTGCGTACACTCGAGGACCGCGCGCGGCGTCGTGAGGAGCAGCTGCACGTCGCCGCGCGTGAGGCGCTCCAGCGTTTCGACGCGCTCGCCCGCGACCTCCGAGTGCGCCTCGACCTCGCCGAACGATTCGCGGTGCGGGTAGAGCGCTGTCTTCACGCCGCCGCCGATCGAATCGAGATCGGCGAGCCAGCGTTCCGCGTCGGGGACGGTGGGCGCGAGCAGAACGAACAGTCGCTGCGGGAAGCGGCGCGCGACGGCGGCGAGCAGGACCGCGTCACTCGACCCGTGCAGCCCGCCAACCGTGACGCGGGCCCGGGGGCCGGGGAGCGTCTGGACGAGGCGCGTGAATGCGGGGAGGTTCTCGACCGCGTCGAGAAGCGTCGGGAGTGCCACGACCGCCGCCCGCGTTAGGCGGCGGCGCGCGAGCGCGCAGCGATCGCCTCGCCGCCGAGCAGCAGCACGGCGACCGCGGCGAGCAACGGGGCGAGCGAGCGGCGGCCGCCCGCGCCGAGTACGAACGCGCGCGCGTCCGCGCCGCTCGTGCCCACGTCTACTGCCCCGCCCGCGCCCACGCGGACCCGATCGCCCATCCCCTTCGCATCCAACCGCGCCAGCACTACTTCCTCGGCTTCCGGGTCGACGACGAGCGCGCCCACGCGGGCGCCCGTCCGGAGCCAAAAGTAAACGCCCGGTCGGGCGGGGGCTGTGATGCGGACGTCGCCGACCGGTCGGGCACCGGCGGGACCGAGGAGCGCGTCGGCGCCGGCGGGCACCGGGACGACGGCGCCGGGCGCGACCATTTGCGGGCGGGTCGCGACGCGGCCCGGGTCGGCGAGGCGCGTTGCGGCGGCCATCAACCAAGGGAGGAACGCGGCGCGCGCTGGGAACCGCGTCCACGTGGTATCGAGCGGGGAGGCGAGGAGCACGTACCCGTCGCCGGCAACGATCCACGGCTCGCCGGCGACGGCGGCGAGCGTATCGGCCGCGCGTGGCGCGCGAGGTTCCAACCGCCAGCGGCGCAGCACCGGCACGGACGAACCGGCGCGGAAGGCGGCCGTCGTCGGGAGGGCAACGCTCGCCGCGTACCGCCAGGGCACGCCGAGCCGGTCGAGGGCGCGGTTGGCGACGGCGAGGCGGGCGGGGTCGGCCGGCGCGACGAGGATGGCCGGAAGTCGCGTCGACGCTTGCGGCTCGCTGATCAGAGGCGGCGCGCCCGCGGACGACCCGCCCGGCGCCGCGCCAACTGCACGCGCTTCGGTCAGGGTCGTGACGCCGGCCGCGGCGAATGGGCCGGCCGACGGGTCGGCGGCGAGCTGCGGGGGCGGGCCGACGAAGACCGCCACGTGCCGCGCGTCGTCGCCCCGGAGTTCGTCGGGAGCGAGGTCGAGCGTGCCGGCGAGCCAACCGCGCGCCGTGGGGCGGAGGACAACACGCGCGTCGAAGCTGTCCGCCGCCACGGCCGTCCCGCGGGCCTCGGTGACAACGCGGCCGGCGCTATCGCGCAGCGCGAAGTGCCAGTCGCCGGCCGCGGTCAGTCGTCCGATGACGGCGCCCTCGGGACTCCAGCGCGCCGGCTCGGCGCGGAGCGCGGCGACGGCGCGGTCGGCGGGCGCGTCACCGCGCGCTCGCACGACGCCTACGCGGACGCCGGCGACCGTGACGGGACGCGGCCACGTCGTCGCCTGCGCGTCCGTCGCGACGACAACGCCTCCGTCGTGCTCACCGCGGGCGCGGGCGGCCGCGACGAGCCCCGCGGCGCGCCGCAGCGCGGCCGGTACCTCACCGGCTCCGGCGAGTGGCCGCACCGCGTCGAGCGCGGCGCGCACAGTCGCGACGTCGCCGGCGACGACCCTCCCGTCGGCGGTGAGGAGCCACACGCGGTCGCCCGGCGTGAGGCCGGCCAGCGCGGCGCGAAGCTCGCCGCGAAGGGCGTCGAGGACCGGCCGGCCGTCGACGACCGCGCTCGTACTGAGCGAATTGTCGAGCACGAGGGCGACGGCGGCCGGCGCGCGCGCGCCGACGCGGCCGGAGACGGACGGCTGCGCGGCCGCGGCGGCGAGGAGAACGACGGCCAGTACGCGGAGGGCGAGCAGGATCCACTCGCGAAGGCGGATGGCCGCCCCCCGCGCCTCGGTCGCGGCCGTAAGCAGGCGCACGGGCGGGAACAGCACGCGCTCGCCCGAGCGGCGCCGGTTCCAGAGGTGGAGGAGCAGCGGGACGGCGGCCGCGGCGCCGAGCGCGAGCCAGAGCGGGGCGAAGAACTGCACGAGCGCGGAAGTCGATCAGGCGGCGGCCGGGTCGGGGCGTTGCGTCACGCCAGCGCTTCGTGCGCCGCGAAGGCCGCCCGCAACGGCGGGCCGAACGGGGCGTCGGTTGTCGCGAGCGTGTAGCGAACGCCGAGCGGACGGCAGACGCTGCGCCACGTAGCGAGCGCCTGGTCCATGGCGCGCTGGTACTCCGCGCGGACGGTCGCGACCGTCGCACTCACGGCCTGGCCCGTTTCCGGATCCTCGAAACGGCCGTCCTCGACGGCGAGGTCGAGGTCGCGTTCGGCGGGGTCGAGTACCTGGACGACGGCGACGTCGTGCCCGGCCGCGCGCGCGGCGGAGAGCGCGTCCTGCACCGGGGCGACGTCGGTCAGGAGATCGGAGACGAGGACGATCAGCCCCGCCCGGGGGACGAGGCGCGCGGCGCGGGCGAGGCCTACGGCGGGTGCGGATCCGGTGTGGGCGGCCGGCGACCGGTCGGCGTCGGCAGCGGCGAGCGTGGTCAGCAGGCGCCGCCACTGGTCACGGTTGGCGCGCGGCGGCACGGCGTCGCGTACAGCGTCATCGACGAGCACGGCGCCGACGGCGTCGCGCTGGCGAAGCAGGAGGAGCGCGAGCGCCGCGCAGAGCCGCTGCGCGTAGGCGAGTTTGGTGAGGCGTGCGGGCCGGCCGCCGCGCGCGACCGGCACGCCGGACCAGGCCATCGAACGACTCACGTCGAGGACGAGGGCGGCGCGCAGGTTGGTCTCTTCCTCGAACTGCTTGATGACCCAGCGGTCGGCGCGCGCCGCGATGCGCCAGTCGAGGTAGCGCAGGTCGTCGCCGGGCTGGTACGCGCGGTGTTCGGCGAATTCGGCCGAAAAGCCGCGGCGGGGCGACCGGTGCAAGCCGGCGAGAAAGCCGTCGACGATCCAGCGCGCGACGACCTCGAGGTCGCCGAGCGCGGCGAGGGCGGACGGGTCGGTGAGGTCCGCGCGGAGCGTCGGCATCGGGCGAATGCGTAACCTCGGACGGCGGGTCGTCCAAGTCGGCACGGCGGCGTTCCGTAGCGCCGGGAGTTGCAACAGCGGGCGCAACGCCCGGCGCCCGTACCGCGTGGTATACTTGAGCTTCCGGGCGGACGGACGCCCGCCCGCGGTCATCCGCGGGATCCCAGTCGCCGAGAGGGTCGTCGTGATGCGCGTCGCCCACCAACTGCTCCGCAGCGCCGCGGCTGCCGGGCTCGTGTCGGTCGCCGCGGCGTGTGTCATCCCGCCGCCGGGTGTCGGGCCGCGCCCGCAGGAAGAACAACTGCCGGCGCCGGACGTCGCGTTCTACAACTTCGACGAGGCGCCGTACGGTGCGGGATCGGGGCTCATCTCGTACTCGCTGACGCGGGACGCGTACGCGGCCGCGTTCGAGGTCGACCAGCGCGGGACAGTCCGCGTGCTGTCGCCGAGTTCGCCGCGGGACGAGGCCCGGCGCCCGGCGGGACAGAGCTTCCTCCTGTACCCGCAGCTGCGGACGCTCAGCCGCGAGTTCCTGAGTTCCACGACGGACTTTTCGCGCGTGCCGTTCGTGTTCGTGCTCACGTCCGACACCCCGCTCGACCTCTCGGCGTTCGGCACGGGCCGGACGTGGGGACACGACCTCGTCGTCGGCGCGCGCGAGCCGGACAGCGCGATCGTCGACGTCGCGCGTCGCGTGTTGGCGGACGCTCCGGCGTACGGTGCCGACTATGCCTATATCGGGCCGTATCTGCGCGGGAGTGAGCGGCAGTTCGTCGCCGAGTGCGCGCGGCCGCTCGAGGACGTGCACGACTACGACTACTATCGCGACCTCTGGGCGGTGTTCACGCCGGCGGACCAGAGGCTGAGCATCAATCCCAATTGGCTGTTCTCGCCGGCGCTGGGCTGGAGCTCGTACAGCCTGCTGCCGCTCGCCCAGTACCGGGCGCAGTTTGCGACGACGGCGTTCTACGCGGGGTGTGAAGGGCCGACGTTCCCGTATTCGGCGAGCAGCGCGTTCGCGTACGCGGGCTACCCCGGCGCGTACCTCCATGGGTACGGGCCGTGGGGGTATGGCTACGGGTACGGCTACGGCCATGGGTACGGGTACCCGTATGGCTATCCGTACGGGTATCCAATCGGCGTCGGGGTGATCGCGTCGGGCGGCGCGGCAACGCGGGTCGTTCCACCGCTGCGCATTCCGCGGACGCCGAACCTCCCCGGCCCGGCGCAGGTGGCGGGCACCGGACCGGGTGCCGGTGGCGCGACGAACGCGTTGCGCCCGAATGGATTCGCGCCGCCGCAGTTCGGCTGGCGCGCGCTCGACGGCCGGCGCGGGCCGGGCGAGGTCCAGTCGCTCGGCCGCGTCTCCGGGCTGGGACCTACCGCGGTCGTCCACCCGATCGAGCGGCGCGGATTCGACACGCGTCCGGTCGATCACCCGATGATGCGGCCCTCGGGCGATCAGGCGTTCTCGGAGCCGCGTCACATGCCGACCCCGGCGGTCAGCTCGGCGCCGAGTCAGCCGGTCAGCCGTCCGGCGCCGACCTACACGCCGACATATACGCCGTCGTCGTCCTCGTCGCCGGCCGCCGCGCAGACGCGGTCGGAGCCGCGGCCGGGCCACAACTAGCGCCGACGCCCGCGTCCATCGGACGCCCGCGGCCCCACGCGGATCGCGGCCTGCGTGGGGCCGCTATATTTCGATACGACAGGCACTTGCGCGTTCGACGCCGCTGCGGGGGGCCGCGGGCAGGGTCCGCCGTGCGCGGCCCGTCGTGCGCCCGGCACACGGGACTCGCGTGACTCGCCGTCCGGCGGGCGTGCCCCGTGTTTGGCGCCGAGTCCCAGGTGCCGCTTCCTACTTTCCAGTCTTCCGTTGCAGCTCGACAGGATCCGCAATTTCTGTATCGTCGCCCACATCGACCACGGCAAGTCGACGCTCGCCGACCGGCTGATCGAGTTCACGGGGATGCTGCAGAAGCGTGAGATGAAGGCCCAGGTCCTCGACACGCTCGACCTCGAGCGGGAGCGCGGGATCACGATCAAGCTGAACGCCGTGCGGATGAGTTACACGGCGAAGGACGGGGAGACGTACGAGCTGAACCTGATCGACACGCCGGGGCACGTCGATTTCACGTACGAGGTGTCGCGCTCGCTCGCCGCGTGCGAGGGGGCGGTGCTGGTCGTCGACGCGAGCCAGGGGATCCAGGCGCAGACGCTCTCGAACCTGTTTCTCGCGATGGACGCGGGGCTCGAGATCATCCCGATCCTGAACAAGATCGACCTGCCGGGCGCGGAGCCCGAGCGGCGGGCGCAGGAGGTTGCCGACCTGTTAGGCGTCGACCCGGACGGGATCCTCCGCGTCTCCGCGAAGGCCGGGATCGGGATCGAGGACTTGCTCGAGGCGGTGGTCGCGCGCGTCCCGGCGCCGGAGGGCGACGTGCGCGCACCGCTCCGCGCGCTGATCTACGACTCGTACTACGACAAGTATCGCGGGGCGATCCCGAGCGTGCGCGTGGTGGACGGCGTGCTCCGGCCGAAGATGCAGATCACCTTCGGCGCGAACGACGCCGTGTACGAGGTGGCCGAGGTCGGGTACAACCAGCTGCGGCAGGTGCAGGCCGACGAGCTGGGGCCGGGCGAGGTGGGCTACGTCGTCGCGAACGTGCGGTCGGTGCGCGAGACGCGCGCGGGCGACACGGTGTTCGACGCGACGCGCAAGGCGGCCGAGCCGCTGCCGGGCTACCAGGAGGTGCGCTCGTTCGTGTTCGCGGGGATCTACCCGACGGACACGACGCAGTACGAGCTGCTGCGCGACGCGCTCGAGAAGCTGCAGCTGAACGACGCGTCGCTGCAGTACGAGCCGGAGACGTCGACGGCGTTAGGCTTCGGGTTCCGCTGCGGGTTCCTCGGACTCCTGCACATGGAGATCGTCCAGGAGCGGCTGGAGCGCGAGTTCGACCTCGACCTCGTGACGACGGTGCCGAGCGTGGAGTACAAGGTCTACACGACGGACGGCGAGCTGGTCGCGGTCGAGAACCCGTCGCTGATGCCCGCGCCGGCGGTGATCGACCGGGTGGAGGAGCCGTACGTGAAGGCGCGGATCATGGCGCCGAAGGAGTACATCGGGCCGCTGATGACGTTGGGCACGGAGCGGCGGGGCGTCTACAAGAACATGACCTACCTCGACGCGGAGCGGGTCGAGTTCGACTGGGAGTTTCCGTTAGGCGAGATCATCCTCGACTTCTTCGACCGGATGAAGACCGTGTCGCGGGGTTACGCGTCGCTCGACTACGAGATGCTCGGCTACCGCGAGAGCGACCTCGTGCGGCTCGACATGCTGATCAACGGGGACCCGATCGACGCGTTCTCCGTGATCATCCACAAGGACAAGGCGTACGACTGGGGGCGGAAGATCGCGGACAAGCTCAAGGACCTGATCCCGCGGCAGCTCTTCGAGGTGGCGATCCAGGCGGCGATCGGGCAGAAGGTCATCGCGCGGACGACGGTCAAGCCGCTGCGGAAGGACGTGCTCGCGAAGTGCTACGGCGGGGACATCTCGCGGAAGCGCAAGCTGCTGGAGAAGCAGAAGGAAGGGAAGAAGCGGATGAAGCAGGTCGGGGCCGTGGAGATCCCGCAGGAGGCGTTTCTGGCGGTGCTGCAGGTCGACTAGGGGTGGGGGGGCCCCCCGCCGCCCCGCGCCTCGGGCGTTCGGCGCATGGTTGAGGCGAGCTTGGTCGTGCAGACGTCGTTCTTGGGCGACGTGGTGTTGACGACCGCGTTACTCCGGGAGTTGGCGGCGAGCGGACCGGTCGACGTCGTCGTGCGGGCGGAGGCGGCGGGGGTGCTCGCGGGGAATCCGGGCGTTAGGCGGGTGATCGTGTACGACAAGCGCGGGCGGGACGGCGGGATCGGGGGGCTGTGGCGGGTCGGGCGAAGGCTGCGCGCGGGCGGGCCGTACGGGGCGGCGTACCTGGCGCAGGGGTCGCCGCGGAGCGCGATGCTCGCGGTGGTCGCGGGGTGTCGCGAGCGGGTGGGGTTCGATACGTCGCGGAACGCGCGGGCGTTCTACACGCGGGTCGTGCGGTACCGGGCGGACCGGCATCACGCGGAGCGGCTCTGGGCATTGGCGAGCCCGGACGGGGCGCCGACGGCCGAGCAGGTGCGGCCGGCGCTGTACCCAGGCGCGGACGAGCGGGCGGCGGTCGATGCGGTGCTCGCGCCGCTCACGGGGCGGCGCTTCGTCGCGCTCGCGCCGGGCAGCGTGTGGGCGACGAAGCGGTGGCCGTTCTACGCCGAACTCGCCGGGGCGTTGGCGGGGGACGTCGCGATCGTGCTCGTGGGCGGGCCGGGGGACGCGGGGCTCGCGGGGGAGATCGTCGCGGCGTGCCCGCCGGGGACGGCGGTTGACGCGGCGGGGCGATTGTCGCTGCTCGCGAGCGCGGCGCTGATCGGGCGTGCCGCGCTGCTCGTGACGAACGATTCGGCGCCGCAGCACCTCGCGTCGGCCGTCGGAACGCCGACGCTGGCTATCTTCGGGCCGACGGTGCCGGCGTTCGGGTTCGGGCCGCTCGCGCCGGGGAGCGTGACGGTGGGGGTGGACGACCTCGCGTGCCGGCCGTGTGATCGGCACGGTCCGCGCGTCTGTCCGCTCGGCCACTGGCGCTGCATGCGCGAGCAGGCGCCGGGCGCGGTCGCGGCGCGGGCGCGCGCGATGCTCGCCGACCTCTCTCTCCCCGATTCCCGTTCCACATGCCTGACGCCGCCGGATCGCTGACCGCCGGGTCCGTCGCGCGCGCCGTCTCCCGGAGCGCCTAACGTGCCGCGGCTCGGCGTGATCGGCACGTTCGTCTGGGACGTGATCCACGGGCGCGACGTGCGCGCGGCGCCCGTCGAGGAGTGGGGCGGGATCACTTACGCGCTCGGCGCGCTCGACGCGGCGCTGCCGCCCGACTGGGAGATCGTCCCCGTCATCAAGGTCGGGGACGACTTGCGGGCGCGGGCGGACGGGTACCTGCACACGCTCCGCCGCGCGGCGCCGGACGCGGCGCTCGTCGAGGTGCCGTACCCGAACAACCGCGTCGAGCTGTTCTACTACTCGAACGAGCGGCGGAGCGAGGTGCTGCGCGGCGGCGTGCCGGGGTGGACGTGGCTCGGCATGCGCCCGCTCGTGGAAGGGCTGGACGCGCTCTACGTCAACTTTATTTCGGGGTTCGAACTCGACCTCGAGACGACGCAGCTACTGCGGCAGCACTTCAAGGGCATCATCTACGGCGACCTGCACTCGCTCACGCTCGCGGTCCAACCGGGCGGGCTGCGGACGGCGCGCCCGCTGCCGGACGTGGCGGCGTGGTGCCGTTGCTTCGACCTGGTGCAGGTGAACGAGGACGAGTTGGCGATGATGGCGCCCGACCCGATGGCGCTCGCGGCGACGGCGCTCGGCAACGGCGTGCGCTGCCTGAACGTGACGATGGGGCCGCGCGGCGCGGTGTACTTCGCGCGTGGTGACTACGACGGGCTCCGCCGCGAGGACGGTGTGGTGGCGCTCGCGGGCGGGCCGGCGCGGGCGGACGCGCGGGCGGCGATCGTGACCGGCGTCGGCGGTGGAGCGCCGGGGCCGCTCCGGACGGCGTTGATCGCGGCGGAGCGCGTGCCGGTGACGGACGGCGGCGACCCGACGGGGTGCGGGGACGTGTGGGGGGCGACCCATTTCTCGCGTCTGCTCGCGGGTGATACCTTGGACGACGCGATCGTCGCCGCGCACCGCGCCGCCGGGCGGAACCTCACGCACCGCGGCGCGAGTGGGCTCGCGGCGCATCTGCGGGGCGAGATCGGCCTCGCCTGACACCGTCGTCCCTGCCGAGTCGGCCGTCGTCCCGAGCGCAGCGAAGGATCGCTCCGCCAGGCCCACCGATTCCTAGCTGCGCTCGGGATGACATTCCGCTCCGTTCCAGCTCGGCTCCTCCTCTCCCCGCCTTGACGGCCGTCGTCCCGATCCCGTCGTCGCTCGACGACGTCACCTTCGAGCAGGTCGCGGCGAAGCTCGCCGACGCGCCCGCCGACGCGAAGGTGTTGGTCGACGCGCGGCACGCACGCTGGGCGTCGCCGTACGGGTTGACGGCGCTGCTCGCGCTGGCGCAGTCGCGCGAGGTGCGGCCGAGCTTCGCGCCGCCCGAGGCGGAGGACACGCTTTCGTACTGGGCGCGGACGGGGTTCTTTGCGCACGCGGAGGAGCTGTACGACTTCACGCGCGCCGTGCCGCGCGGGCGCGCGCCGGCCGAGTCGAACGTGCTGCTCGGCATCACGCGCATCACGATCGCGAACGACGTGCACGAGATCGTCGGGCGCATCCAGGAGCGGGCGACGGCGATCCTGCGCGACGGACTCGGGCTCGACCCGCGCTCGACGATGCGGTTCTCGATGACGCTGTCCGAGGCGTGCCAGAACGTGACCGAGCACGCGGGACGCGACGGCTGGGTCGCGGTCCAGAGTTACACGTGGAAGCAGCGGCTCGGCCGCCGGGTCGTCGTGATCGCGGTGTGCGACGCGGGAATCGGATTCCGTCGTTCGCTCGAGTCGAACGTCGCGCGCCCGCGCAACGATCGGTGGGACGACGGGATGGCGCTCGAAGAGGGCGTGCTGCGCAACGTGAGCCGGTTCCGCGAATCGGGGCGCGGGCAAGGGCTGTCACAGATTCGGAGCTTCGTGACCAAGTTCCAGGGGAAGCTCGCGGTGCGGAGCGGCACGGCCCGCATCGCCCTCGTGCCCGACTGGGACGACGACGTCGCGCTCCGGGAGGGGCTGGCGCCGTTCCCGGGCGCGCAGGTGCAGATCACGATCCCGCAGGCGGTGCCCGCGGACGGCGGCGCGGGCGGCGGGGGGCGCGCGTCCGCGAAGCCGGCCGCCACCGCGGCTCCCGCCGCGCGACCGGCGCCTCCACTCGAGCTGCTCTAGCGTGGGCGTGAGCGCCGTCGCGTGCGCCGCGCCGTCGGGCGGGGCCTGATGCACCACCACATCGACCTGGGCACGGTGCTCCGAGGTACCGTGTGCGCCTTGTACTCGAATCTCGTCACCCGTCCGACCGGTGCGGCCGTGCGCGCCGAGATCGAGCGTGCGATCGCGGATGCTGCCGCCCCGGGGGCGCCCGGGCCCGTGGTCAGCGTGATCGACTTCTCCGAGGTCACGCTGCTCGACTTCTCGTGCGCCGACGAGATCGTTGCGAAGCTGATGCTGCGGCATGTGCGCGCGGCGTTGGACGGCGCGGCGGTGGACGCCGGGGCCGATGACGGAGCTGACGACGGAGTCGCCCCGACGGCGGACGCGTACTTCGTGTTCCGCGGCGTCGGCGACGGGCACCTCGACGCGGTCGAAGCGGTGCTCGAGCGGCACGCGATCGCGATCGTCGCCGTCGTCCACGGCGAGGTCCGCCTAGTCGGCGACGTGCCGGCCGAGGAGCGCGCGGCGTGGCAGGCGCTGCACGCGGTTGCGCCGGCCGACGCGGCGCGGCTCGCCGCGGCGGCCGGCGGCGAGGTCGACCGCGCGGCGGCGGTGCTCGCCCGGCTCGCCGCGCGCCGCCTCGTGATGCCGGCCGCTGGCGGCGGCTGGCTTCCCGTCGGGCTCCCTGCCCGCGATTGACCTTCCGCTGTCGACGCATGAGTCCCCTGTACCGACGTCCCCAGAGTTCGCGCCCGCTGCGCGTCGACGGCTACATCGCCACCCGTCGCGCCGACCCGGAGCGCGGCCCGCAAATCCGCATGAACGCGAACGAGGCGCGCGCGCGCATGGCCGCCGATGGCGAGCTCGTGATCGTCGAGGGGCCGCGCGGGCAGCAATTCGCGACGCTCGCGATCGACGACGGGCTGCCGCGCGGGTCGGTGGTCGTGCGCGACATCGCCGGGGTCGCGCCGTCGGAGATCGTCCACGTGACGAAGCCCGACCTCGACGCGCCGCCCGACGTCGGGCCCTATGCGTGAGCGCGTGGCGGCGAGCGCGCCGGCCACGCCGGGTTCGGTGGTCCGCGACGTCGCGGGCCCGGGCCTCTCGACGGTCGCCCTACACGGCGCGCGCGCGTTCGGCCGTCCGTCGAGCGAGGGGACTGCGGACCCGTACGCGGAGCCCAGCCCGGTCGTCGCGCCGCTCGTGCAGTCGGTCAACTTCACGCAGCCGTTCGGCACGGGCGACGGGGTGCGCTACACGCGCTACGGCAACACGCCGAACGCGGAGCGCGTGCAGGAGCGGCTCGCGCTGCTCGAGGGCGGCGAGGCCGCGCTCGTGCTCGCGAGCGGGATCGGCGCGACGGCGTGCGCGCTCCTCGCCCTGCTCCGCCCCGGCGACCACCTCGTGTCGAGCGCCTGGATTTACGGCGGCACGCGCGCGCTGTTCGCGGAGGAGTTCGCGTCGTTAGGCATCCGCACGACGTTCGTCGAGCCGACGCGATCGCGCGGGTGGCGCAACGCGCTTCGGCCGAACACGCGCGCGGTGTTCGTCGAGTCGCCGGTGAACCCGACGACGCGCGTCGTCGACATGCGCTCGCTCAGCCAGCTCACGCGCGAACTCGGCGTCGCGCTCGTCGTCGACTCGACCTTCGCGAGCCCGATCAACTTCCGCCCGCTCGCCCACGGCGCGGACGTCGTGATCCACTCGGCCACGAAGTACCTCAACGGGCACCACGACGTCTTGAGCGGCGTGGTCGTCGGCTCGGCGGCCTACGTGGGCGAGGTGCGGCAGAAAATGGTGCTCTGGGGCCAGGCGCCCGACCCGTTCGCCTGCTGGCTCCTCGAGCGCGGCCTCAAGACGCTCGGCGTGCGCGTCGAGCGCCAGAACGCGAACGCGATGGCCCTCGCCGAGTGGTGCGCGCGGCAGCCCGCGGTCGCGCGGGTGCACTACCCCGGGCTCGGGTCGCACCCCGACCATCGGCTCGCGGCCGAGACGCTCGACGGGTTCGGCGGGATGCTCGCGATCGAGCTCGCCGGCGGCGCGCCGGCGGCCGACCGGTTCCTGCGCGCGCTCAAGCTCATCACGCACGCGACGTCGCTCGGCGGGGTCGACTCGCTCGTCATCGAGCCGCGGTACACGTCGCACGTGGGGATGACGAGCGAGGAGCGCGCCGCGATCGGCATCCCGGACGGGTTCCTCCGCGTCAGCGTCGGCGTCGAGGACGCGGCGGACCTGATCGCGGACGTCGACCAGGCGCTCGCGGCGTGAAGACGGGCTGCGGCTTGCCGCGGGCGGGCCGGCGCCGGATTCCGCGCCGGTTGCCTAACGTCATCCCGTGCTGACCTTCGACGACGTCGCGAAGACGTACGCGCGCGGCGGCGCCGCCGGCGCGCCCAGCGCGCCCGCGCTCGACGGCGTGTCGTTCGCGCTCGGGCGCGGCGAGTTCGCGTTCCTCACGGGGCCGAGCGGGTCGGGGAAGAGCTCGGTGCTCCGGCTCGCGTACCTGGAGGAGCGGCCGACGAGCGGGACCGTCGTCGTCGCGGGCGAGGACACGAGCGCGCTCGCCGGGCGCGCGCTCGCGCGCGCGGTTCCGCTCGTCCGCCGGCAACTCGGCGTCGTGTTCCAGGACTTCCGCCTGTTAGGCGATCGGACCGCGGAGCAGAACGTCGCGTTCGCGCTCGAGGTGACCGGCGCGCCGCGCGCCGGGCTGCGGGAGCGCGCGAACGACGCGCTCGCGCGCGTCGGACTCTCGGGGCGCGGGATGCGGCTGCCGCACGAGCTGTCGGGCGGCGAGCAGCAGCGCGTCGCGATCGCGCGCGCGCTCGTCAACCGCCCGGTCCTCCTGCTCGCCGACGAGCCGACGGGGAACCTCGACGACCGGGCCGCGGCGGGCGTGTTCGAGCTACTGCGCGAGATCCACGCGGGCGGCACCGCGGTCTTCATGGCGACGCACCACGCGGAGCTCGTCGCGCGTGCGGGGCTACGCACGATCGTGCTGGAGCGCGGGCGCGTCGCGCACGACGGCGTGCCGGCGGCGGCCGCGTGAGAGACCGCCTGGGGGACGCGTGAGGTACGCGTTCCGCGAGGCGCTGCTCGCCTTCCGCCGCGCGCCGCTGCTGAGCGCGCTCGGCGTGGCGACGATCGCGTTCTCGCTCTTCTCGCTCGGCCTGTTCGGGCTCGTCGCGCTCAACATCCGCGACGCGCTCGGCCGGGTCGAGGAGCGGGTCGAGGTGCGCGCGTTCTTCGCCGACAGCACTGCGGCCGAGGTCGTCGCCCGCAGCGCGGCCGCGGCGCGCGCCTACCCCGAGGTCGCGGCGGTCGAGGTCGTGAGTTCGGACGAGGCGCTCCGCCGCGCGCGGCGCGAACTGGGCGAGTTCCGCGACGTCTTCGACGCCGCCGTGCTTCCCGCGTCGGCCGAGCTGCACCTGCGCGCCGGACGGCGCGACGCCGCCGACGTGCGGGCGGTAGCCGAGCGCGTGCGGACGCTCCCGGGCGTGGACGACGTGCGGTATGGCGAGGAGTGGGTGCAGAAGCTGGCGGCGATCCGCGCGGTGGCGACCGCGGCCGGCGTCGCGCTCGGGGCGGCGTTCGCGGTCGCGGCGCTCATCATCACCGGCGCGACGATCCGCATCGCCGTGTTCGCGCGCGCGCGGGAGATCCAGCTCATGCGGCTCGTCGGGGCGACCGACGGCTTCGTGCGCCTCCCCTTCCTGCTCGAGGGGGCGGCCGGCGGTGTGTTAGGCGGTGCGCTCGCGTTGCTGCTGACGTACGCGGCGTGCGCGGTCGTGCGGCGCTACGTGTTCGCGGTCGCGTTCCTGCCGCCGGCCGCGGCGGCGCTCGGTGTGGTCGGGGGCGGCGTGCTCGGCCTGCTCGGGAGCGCGGCGTCGGTCGGGCGGCACCTGCGGCTCGTGGGCCACGACCGCCGGCGGCCGCCGGCCTGAGCGGCCGCGGCACCGCCGACGATGCAGGCCACCACGCGTCAGCGCCGCGCCCGCGCGCTCCTCGCCGTCGCGACCTTGCTCGCGCTCGGCGCGGCGGCCGCGCGGGCGCAGACGCCCGGGGCTGCGAGCGCCGCGTCGGACGCGCGACTGCGCGCCGGCCGCGACGAGCTGACCCGCGCGCGCCAGGAGCGGGCGGGGCTCGAAGCACAGCTGCGCGTACTCCAGGACACGGCGCACGACCTGCGCGTGCAGGCCGCGGCCTTCGATCGGCGCGCGGGCGCGACGGCCCGACTGGTCGGCGCGCTCGACCGTCAGCTCGCCGCGATGCACGCGGAGGTCGAGGCGGCGTCGGTGCGGTACGACCAGGTCTCGGGCGAGCTCGCGCGGCAGCAGGTCGGGTTGCGCCGACGCCTCGTCGACATCTACAAGCGCGGCCCGCTGTCCGACGCGGAAGCGCTGCTGTCGGCGGCCTCCTTCGCCGACCTCGTTGCGCGCTACAAGTACCTGCACGAACTTGCGCGCCGCGACCGGACACTCGTGCGCCGCGTCGAGCGGCTGCGCAACGACGTCGCCGCCCAACGCGCGCTGCTCGTCCGGCTGCAGATCGAGCTCGCGCGCAACCGCGACGAGAAGGCGGCCGAGGAGACGGAGCTGCGCCGGTTCGAGGCGCAGCGCGGGCAGTCGCTCGCGCAGGTCGAAGGGCGTGCGGCGCGCACGCGCGACCGGATCGCGCAGCTCGCGCGCGACGAGGCGCGGGTGTCGTCGCTGCTCGCCGAGATCGAAGCCGCCCGGAAGCGGCGCGAGGCGGCGGCGCGCCTCGCCGCGACGCGGGCTGCCGCGCGGGACGCCGCGCTGCGCGAGGCCGCCGCGCGCGAGGCGTCCCGCCGCGAGGCCGCGCGGCTCGCCGCTCGGAACGCGGCCGCGCGCGCGAACGGTCGTCGCCCCGAGGTGGCCGTGCGCCCGCCCGAGCCCGTGACGACGACCGCGGCGTCGCCGGCCGCCACGGCGCCTGCCCCGGAGCGCCCAGCGCTCGCGATCGCGGCCGCGGCGCCGACGAGTTTCAGCTGGCCGCTCCGCGGGCCGCTGCTCTACCGTTTCGGGCGCGTGGTCGGCGCCAACAACACGGCCACACGCTGGAACGGCGTGGGCATCAGCGCCGCGCCCGGCACGCCGGTCCACGCGGCGGCCGCGGGGCGCGTCGCGGTCGCGCAGAGCATCGGCTCGTACGGGCAGACCGTGATCCTGCAGCACGAGGGCGGCGACTACAGCGTCTACGGCTCGCTCGCGCGCGTCGACGTGCAGGTGGGGGACGCGGTGCAGCGCGGGCAGGTGATCGGCGCGGTCGGCGCGGCGGACCCGGACCTCCCCGCGCATCTGCACTTCGAGCTCCGCCCGCAGGGGCACGCGACCGACCCGCTCGCGCTGCTCGGCGGACGCTGAGCGGTCGTCGGGGCAGGGCGAGTGCGCGCCGGGCGCGGCTATCTTGCGCCATGCCCACCCTCCTCGGTGCTCATGTTTCGACCGCGGGCGGCGTCGCCCAGGCGCCCCCGCGCGCGCAGGCCATCGACGCCACCGCGCTGCAGCTCTTCACGAAGCAGGCGAACCGCTGGGCCGAGCGCGCGTGCGACGACGCCGAGTCGGCCGGGTTCCGGGACGCGTTAGGCGCGACCGGCGTGCGCGCGACGGTGTCGCACGACAGCTACCTCATCAACCTCGCCTCGCCGGACGACGCGCTCCGCGCGCGGTCGGTCGACTCGTTCGCCGCGGAGCTCGCGCGGTGCGAGGCGCTCGGCATCGACTACCTCGTCTCGCACCCCGGCAACTACATGGACGAGCGCGACGCCGGGATCGCGCGCAACGCCGACGGGATCGCGGAGGCGCTCGCCCGCGTGCCGGGGCGCACGGTGCTCTGCCTCGAGACGACGGCGGGCGCGGGCACGGTGCTCGGCCGCACGTTCGAGGAGATCGCCGAAATCATCGAGCGGCTGCCGGCCGGGCAGCAGGCGCGGGTCGGCGTGTGCCTCGACACGTGCCACGCGTACTCGGCCGGGTACGACCTCGTCGGCGACTACGACGGCGTGTGGGCGCGGTTCGACGACGTGCTCGGGCTCGGGCGGCTGCGCGTGCTGCACCTGAACGACTCGAAGTTCCCGTTCGGGTCGCGCAAGGACCGGCACGAGCTGATCGGGGAGGGGACGTTAGGCGAAGGTCCGTTCCGGCGGATCATGACGGACCCGCGGCTGGCGGACGTGCCGAAGATCCTCGAGACGCCGAAGGGCGACGACGCGACCGCGACGGACACGCGGATGATGCAGCGGCTCCGGGGGTACGAGCGGGACCGGTGATCGCGGCGCCGGCTCGCCCGGCAACAGTCCGGGCCTGCTCGCCGTCTACCATCGCGAGACTACCACGCGCCGGCGCGTTCCGAACGTTCGTCGGCAACGACACAACTGTTTGTTCCTCTTTCGCGATACGCTCGTGGTGTCCCGGCCGGTTCGCCGGGCGCTTCGTGTCTACGATCCGCATGCCACTGCTGCCGTCCGCCTCGCTCACCTCGCCCCCCGCCGTCGTGGCGCGGGTCGCCGCCGTCGCATCTGGCGGCCGAACTTCAACGACCGCCCGCACCGCCGCCGCCGACGTCGTCGGGACGGTGCGCGACAGCGCGTCGGGGCGGACGTTGGAGGCCGCCGAGGTGAGCGCACAGCGCGACGGCCAGGTCGTCGCGAACGCGCAGACCGACGCATTCGGGCGGTACACCCTGCACAACCTCGCGGCGGGGCGCTACGTGGTCACCGCCCGCTTCATCGGGTTCCGGGCCGAGCAGCGCACGGTTGACGTCGGCGCGGCGGGCGGCACGCTGCGCGGGATCGACTTCGCACTCACGGCGGTCGCGGCGTCGCTCTCGGCGGTGAACGTCACCGGCACGGCCCCCGTCGCGGTCGACACGCGCACGGGGAACCAGACGTTCCAGCAGGACAACTACAAGGGCGCGCCGACCAACACGACGTCGCAGATCCTGCAGCAGACGATCGCGGGGGCCGCGCGCGCCCCGACGGGCGAGGTGCACATCCGCGGGCAGCACGCCGAGTACACGTACTACATCGACGGCGTGCCGGTGCCGGCCGGGATCTCGGGGTCGCTCAACGAGCTGTTCGACCCGCAGGTCGTCAACAAGATCGACTTCATCACCGGCGGGTGGGACGCCGAGTACGGGAACAAGAACGCGGCGGTGGTGAACGTCGCGACGCGCATCCCGGCCGGCGGCTTCCACCTCGACCTCGGGACGTACGCCGGCGCGTACAGCCACGCGGACCTGAACGGGCCGTCCGGCCTCAACGGGCAGAGCGTGAGCGCGAGCACCAACAGCGGCAAGTGGGGCTTCTACTTCGCCGGGACGCGCCAGTCGACCGGCATGCGCCGCGAGCCGCTGGTGTTCGATACGGCGCGCGGGCAGATCCTCAACTTCCACAACGACGGCACCGACCTGTTCGGCTTCGGCAAGGTGCAGTACACGCCCGGTTCGAACGACGTCGTCAACCTCGACGCGAACCTCTCGACGACGCGTTTCGCGGTCCCGTACGACTCGACCGGCAACATCTTCAACAACGACCGGCAGACGGACCGCAACAGCTTCGTCAACCTGAGCTGGCGACACCAGTTCGGACCCGGGGGCGCGAGCGCGACGTCGACGGGGGCGGCGAACACGTCGACCTCGGGCGAAGGGGCGGCGTCGGACTTCTTCGGCGGCGTGTACTACCGCCACGGATCGCTGGCCTACGACCCCGGCGCGAACGACTCGGCGCAGTTCGTCTTCGCCCCCGACACGACGCGCTACAACCTCCGCGAGCAGCGCACGTTCAACAGCTACGGCCTGGTCGCCGCGTACACCGTGCACCCGCAGCGCGAGCTGGAGTTCAAGGTCGGCACGCAGTCCTCGATCACCCGCGGCAGCGAGGCATTCTCGGCGTTCAATTCCACCACGCAGGGGCCCGCCTCGAACTCGGGCCTCCGCGGGTCGGACGTCGGGGTCTACGCGCAGACCGCGTACGCGCCGGTCGAGTGGTTCGAGCTGCGGACGGGCGCGCGGTACGACGCGCACACCGCGCCGTTCGCCGGGACGCAGCGCCAGCTGAGCCCGCGCGTGCGCCTGAACTTCTTCCCGACGTCCGCGACGACGCTCTACGCCTACTACGGCCGCCTCTTCGTGCCGACGAACGTCGAGGACCTGCGGGCGATCACGAGCTCGGCGCTGGGGAGCGCGGTGACGCCCGTGCCGACGCTGCCGGAGCGGGACAACTTCTACGAGCTCGGCGCGGTGCAGCGCATCCCGGCGTTAGGCACGACCCTCAAGCTCGCCGGCTTCCACAAGGAGTCGACGCCCGGCATCGACGACAACACGATCCCCGGCTCGGCGATCGTCACCTCGGTCAACATCGCGCGGGTGCGCGTGACGGGGATCGAGACGGCGATCGAGGTGCGGCCGTCGGGCCCGTTCTCGGGCTACGTCAACGCGGCGCTCAACCACGCGTACGGCCTCGGGCCCGTGACGGGCGGCTTCTTCCCGACGGTGCCGCCGTCCGGGTACTTCGACCTCGACCACGACCAGCGCCTGTCGATCACGGCCAACGGCTACTACGCCGCGCACAGCTTTTTCGTCAGCGCGACCGGCATCTACGGCAGCGGCCTCACGAACGGGCGCGATCCGGCGGCGTGCGGATGTAGCTACGGCACCGGACTGTTCGACTTCAACTCCGGGGTGAAGGTCAGGCCGAGCGCGATCTTCAACCTGAGCACCGGGTACACGTTCTCGCGCGGCCAGACGGTCGTCACGCCGCAGCTCTACATCGAGAACCTGTTCGACAAGACGTACCTGCTCAAGGGCGCGTTCTTTAGCGGCGCCTCGGTGGGACGACCGCGGAGCATCCAGCTGCGGCTGAACGTCGGGATCTGAGGGCGCGCCGCTGCGCGCCGGACGCCGCTCGCCGCAGACCGCCCCGGGGCGGAGTGCCACGCGAGGGGAGCGGGCCCGGCGCGGCGGCTAGCTTTGCTCCGCATGAGCGCCACCCGACGCGAGGACGCCCTCGATTACCACGCGCGCGGCCGCCCCGGCAAGGTGGCCGTCGTCCCGACCAAGCCGCTGACCAACCAGCGCGACCTCGCCCTCGCCTACTCGCCCGGCGTCGCCGAACCCTGCCTTGAGATCCGGCGTAACCCCGAGGACGCGTACAAGTACACCGCGAAAGGCAACCTCGTCGCCGTCGTCTCGAACGGCACCGCGGTGCTCGGCCTCGGCAACATCGGGGCGCTCGCCGGCAAGCCGGTCATGGAGGGCAAGGCGAACCTATTTAAGCAGTTCGCCGACCTCGACGTGTTCGACCTCGAGGTGGGGAGCGAGGACCCGGCCGACGTCGTGAAGTTCTGCCAGCTGCTCGAGCCCACGGTCGGCGGGATCAACCTCGAAGACATCCGCGCGCCCGACTGCTTCTACATCGAGGAGACGCTGCGCCGCACGATGTCGGTTCCGGTGTTTCACGACGACCAGCACGGCACCGCGATCATCTCGGGTGCGGCGCTGCTCAACGCGCTCGACGTCGTCGGCAAGTCGATCGGTGACGTGCGCGTGGTGTTCTCCGGCGCCGGCGCGGCCGCGCTCGCGACCGCGGCGCACTACGTCCGGCTCGGCGTCCGGCGCGAGCACATCACGATGTGCGACGTGTTAGGCGTGGTCTACGAGGGACGCGCCGAGGGGATGAACCCGTACATGGCGCGCTTCGCCGCCGACACGCCGAAGCGCACGGTGGCCGAGGCGCTC
Source organism: Gemmatimonadetes bacterium T265 (assembly GCA_019973575.1). Lineage (NCBI taxonomy): Bacteria > Pseudomonadati > Gemmatimonadota > Gemmatimonadetes bacterium T265. The sequence goes on along the minus strand of BPUI01000002.1, from coordinate 784,699 downwards.
GAGGGGGCGGACGTCTTCGTGGGGCTGAGCGTCGCGGGCGCGATCCGGGCCGAGATGCTCGCCGCGATGTCCCCGCGGCCGATCGTCTTCGCGCTCGCCAACCCGACGCCCGAAGTGCTCCCGGACGAGATCCGCGCGGTGCGGCCGGACGCGATCGTCGCCACCGGGCGGAGCGACTACCCCAACCAGGTCAACAACGTCCTCGGCTTCCCGTTCATCTTCCGCGGCGCGCTCGACGCGCGGGCGACGCAGGTGAACGAGGAGATGAAGATGGCCGCCACGCGCGCGCTCGCCCTGCTCGCGCGCGAGGCCGTGCCGGAGAGCGTGAGCCGGCTGTACGGGCTCAAGCAGGTGACGTTCGGCCCCGACTACCTGATCCCCTTCCCCTTCGACCCGCGCATCCTGCTCTGGGTCGCGCCGGCCGTGGCATGGGCGGCGGTGGCGAGCGGCGTCGCGCGCGAGTTCGTCGACGTCGAGGAGTACCGCGCGCGGCTCGAGGCGCGGCTCGGGCGTGCGCGCGGTATCATGCGCGGGATCATCACCCGCGCGACGCGCGACCCGAAGCGCGTCATCTTTACGGAGGGGACGGAGCCGCGCGTGCTGCGCGCCGCGCGCATCGTCGCCGACGAGGGGATCGCCGAGCCGGTCCTGCTCGGCGACCGCGACGCGATCGAGCGCGCGGCGGCGGCGCTCGCCGTCCCGCTCGACGACGTCGAGGTGGTCGACATGGCGAGCGCGCCGCGGCGCGAGGCGTACGCGGCGTACCTGTGGGAGCGGCGGCAGCGCAAGGGGCTGTCGCTCGCGGAGGCGCACCAGCGGCTGCGCAACCCGAACTACTTCGGCTGCGCGATGGTCGCGTTAGGCGAGGCGGACGCGCTGCTCTCGGGCGTGAACGCGGCCTACCCGGAGACGATCCGCCCCGCGCTCGAGACGATCGGCGCGCACCCGCGCGCGGGGATGCTGAGCGGGATGTACATGCTCGTCTTCGAAAAGCGGGTCGTCTTCTGCGGCGACACGACGGTGACGATCGACCCGACGGCCGAGCAGCTCGCGAAGATCGCGCTCGCGGCCGCGCGCGTCGTGCGCACGCTCGGCGAGGTGCCGCGCGTGGCGATGCTCTCGTTCTCGAACTTCGGCTCGGCGCGGCACGCCGAGTCGGACAAGGTCGCCGCGGCCGTGCGCCTGGTGCGCGCGGCGGACCCCGCGCTCGAGGTCGACGGCGAGGTGCAGGCCGACACCGCGGTCGACGCGCGCGTGCTGCACGAGCGCTACCCCTTCTCGACCCTGCGCGGCGAGGCCAACGTGTTGATATTCCCCAACTTGAGCGCCGGCAACATCGCCTACAAGTTACTGAGCCGCCTCGGCGGGGCGACGGCCATCGGCCCGATCCTCGTCGGGATGAACCGCCCCGTCCACGTCCTCGAACAGGGCGCGGACGTGCAGGACATCGTGAACATGACCGCCGTCGCGGTGATGGACGCGCAGGGACGCCGGGACGGCGCCCTCTGACCGGCACGACCCCCGACCGCATCTTCGGCTTTTTTTGCATATGGCTACCCTCACCCGCCCCGACGCACCGGCGGAGGCGGCGAACGCGGCCGCCCGCGACGACCTCGCCGCGCTCGGCCTCGCGCCCACGGGCGCCGTGCACTGGAACCTCGTCGCGCCGGAGCTCGTGCAGGACGCCGTGCGCCGGGGCGAGGGCGAGCTCGCCGACATGGGGCCGTTCGTCGCCGTCACCTCGCCGCACACCGGCCGCTCACCCAACGACAAGTTCGTCGTCCGCGAGCCGTCGAGCGAGGGCGACGTCGACTGGGGCAAGGTGAACCAGCCGATGACGGAGGCGCACTTCGACGCGCTGCTCGCCGACGTGCGGGCGTACCTCGGCGCACTCCCCGAGCTGTTCGTCCAGGACCTGTACTGCGGCGCCGACCCCGCCCACCGCCTCAGCGTGCGCTACGTGCTGCCCAACGCGTGGCACACGCTGTTCGTGCGCAACATGTTCATCCGCCCCGAGGCGGCCGGGCTGGCCGACTTCGCGCCCAACTTTACGGTGCTGCACGCGCCCGAGATGCAGGCCGACCCCGCGCGCCACGGCACGCGCAGCGGCACGTTCATCGTCGTGCACATCGGCCGCCGCACGATCCTCATCGGCGGCACGCGTTACGCAGGCGAGCTGAAGAAGGCGATGTTCACGATCATGAACTACCTCATGCCGAAGCAGGACGTGCTTTCGATGCACTGCTCGGCCAACGTCGGGGACGCGGGCGACGCCGCACTCTTCTTCGGGCTGTCGGGCACCGGCAAGACGACGCTTTCCGCCGACCCCGAGCGCGCCCTCATCGGCGACGACGAGCACGGCTGGAGCGACGAGGGCGTGTTCAACTTCGAGGGCGGCTGTTACGCGAAGGCGATCAACCTCTCGGCCGAGGGCGAGCCCGACATCTTCCGCACGACGCAGATGTTCGGCACGGTGCTCGAGAACGTCGTGCTCGACGAGCGGCGCCGCGTGCGCTTCGAGGACCAGAGCATCACCGAGAACACGCGCGCCAGCTACCCGCTGCCGTACATCCCCAACCACGTGCGCGGCGGGCGCGGCGGCCACCCGAAGAACGTCGTCTTCCTCACCGCCGACGCGTTCGGGGTGCTCCCGCCGCTCGCGAAGCTGACGCCCGAGCAGGCGATGTACTACTTCTTGTCTGGCTACACGGCGAAGGTCGCGGGTACCGAGCGCGGCGTCACCGAGCCGCAGGCGACGTTCAGCGCGTGCTTCGGCGCGGTGTTCCTGGTCTGGCACCCGACGAAGTACGCCGAGATGTTAGGCGCGAAGCTCGCGGAGCACGGGTCGCAGGTGTGGCTCGTGAATACGGGGTGGAGCGGCGGCGCGTACGGCACCGGCGCGCGGATGAAGCTCGCCCACACGCGCGCGATGGTGCGGGCCGCGCTCTCGGGCGCGCTCGACGGGGTGCCGATGGCGACGGATCCGGTGTTCGGGCTCGCCGTGCCGACGGCCGTCGAGGGGGTGCCGGCCGCGGTGCTCGACGCGCGCGGGACGTGGGCGGACGCGGCGGCGTACGACGCGCAGGCCCGCCGCCTCGCCGAGATGTTCCGGCGGAACATCGAGAAGTTCGGCGCGGCCGTGTCGCCCGCGGTCCGCGCCGCCGGGCCGCGCGGCTGAGTCTCGCCCGGCGGCCGGGCCGTTAGGCGCGACGCTCAGCCGCCGGCGAGCCGCGCGGCCGCGCCGGCGAGGAACTCGGCGCGCCACGCCGCGAGCACGTCCGGGGGCGCGCCGACCGCCGCGGCGACGACGTCGAGCGGCTCGCCGCGGAGCACGCGCAGCACGGCGTCCATCTTCACCGACATGGCGTCGCCCGCGACCGACTCGGACGCGGCCGGCTCGGCGCGCGTCGGCTCGACCGGCGCCGGCTCCGCGGGCGCCGACGTCGTCGACGCGGCTGGGCGCGGCCCGCCGCGCCGCAGCTCGAGGCCGCGTTCGAACGTCCGCACCAGTTCCCGCACGTACCACGTCGTCGCCGCTTCGGGTGCCGCGAGCGCGGTTCGACGGTCCGCGTGCACGCACCCGATCACCGCTCCGCCGACGCGCACCGGGTAGAGGGCGGCGCTCGCGACGCTCCAGCGGCGCAGCAGCTGCGACTCGCTGATCGTGAGTCGCACGCCGTGCGCGAGGTGCACCTCGTCGCCGCGGCGGAGCGCCGGTCCCGCCGGGCCGTGCTCCGCGCCGAACGGGACGCCCGGCCCCGCGAGGAGCGCGTCGACGCCCTCGCCGAGGCCCGTGCGGGGACGGAACTCGCCGGCTACCGGGTCGGCGGCGTGGAAGCAAGCGCGGTCGAACGGTCCACCGCGCAACACGGCCTCGAGCGTTAGGAGCAGTACGCGCGACACATCGTAGCCGCGGAGGTCGCCGGCCGCGGCGGCGAGTTCAGAACCGAGCCGGACGCGCGCTTCGGCGAGCGCGGGCGTCGGCGCGGCCACCTCCGCGCGGGCGACCGTAGGCGCGCGGGTGCCGTCCACTCTGGCGGGCGCGGGGGCGGTCTCGCTCCCGCCGAGCAACGAGGCCGCGATCTGCCGCGTGAGCCGCAGGTCGTCGAGTCGCACGCCGGCCGCGGCGAAAATCTCGCGCGTCTCGTCCACGGCACGTTCGGCGATCTGGGCGAGTGCGTCGCGCGTGAGGTGCAGCCGGTCGCCGTACCGCGTGACGATCCGCGCCAACTCGGCCGGCGCGAGCACGGCGTCGGCGCGGTGCACGGCGGTCGTGAGGTCGTGCGCGAAGGCGGTGCAGACCGCGCACAGGTCCTCGCCGGCGCCGCCGTCCGCGTGCATCCCCCGGCGTACCGTTTCGGGCATGCCCCAGTGCCGCGCGATGGCGGCCCCGACGTCCTCGTACGTGCATCCGACGGCCGCACGTGCCGCGCCCGTCCGCGCGGCCGCGAGCGCGGGCAGCGAGCGCGGTGCGTGCGACGTGCCCGTGCCACCCGAGAGCATTCCGAGCGCGGCCGCGTACTCGTCGGGCAGGTGGGCCGCCGTCAACACCTCGCCGAGGTTGCGGAACATCCCGGCCAGGTGGGCGGCGTCGGGGTCCGCGCCGCCTCCACAGCGCTCCGCGGCCGCCCGCGCGACGCTCGCCGTGAGGAGCGACAGGAGCATGAGCTCCTTGAGCCCCGGCGACCGACGGCGGTAGTGCTCGAAGAGCAGCAGCGCGCTCGCGAGGTCCCGCACCGTGCGGGCGCCGAGCAACATGAGCGCGTGCGTCGCGCTCTGCACGGGGCGGCCGCCGCGGTTGTAATGCGCCGTGTTGGCGGCGCGCAGGACCTTGACGGTGAGCGCGTAATCCCGGAGTACGACGTTCGCGAGACGCTGCGCCGAACCGTCGTCGCGCCCGATCGCCGTCATCAGCTCCTGCATCGCCTTCGAGAACGCCGGGACGTCGTCGGCCTGCAGGACGTGCGCGACGACCGCCTCGACGCGCGCGTCGTCGGCCGACGACGGGGCGGGCGGGATGACGGAGGCCGGGACGGTCGCGAGGGGCACGGGAGAGGACGTCCGCCCGCGCGCGGCGCAACCGCGACCGGCGCGCCGCTGACGGGCGCACCGCTGGCGCGGCCGCGCGGCGTCGGCGAAGTTCCGCCCTCGTGGAGATCATCCGCGACCCGCTCTGGGACAACATCCGCGTCGACCCGGTCGCGCTCGCGCTCGTCGACACGCCGGTGTTCCAGCGCCTGCGCTACGTGCGCCAGCTCGGCCTCGCGTACCTCGTCTACCCCGGCGCGACGCACACCCGATTCGAGCACGCGTTAGGCGCGTACCACCTGTCCGGCGTGACGCTCGACATGCTCGCCGCGGAAGGCGCACTCGCCGGCCTGCCGGCGGAGGAGCCGGCCGTCGTGCGCGCGGCGGCGCTCCTGCACGACGTGGGGCACTACCCGTTCTCGCACGCGCTGGAGGAGATCGGGCTGCCGCACCACGAGGAGGTCGCGCGCCCGCTGCTCTGCGCCGGGCCGGTGGCCGACGTGCTGCGCGCGCGGCTCGCGCCGGACGCGCCCGAGCGCGTCCACGCCCTGGTGCGCGGCGCGAGCGCGAGCCCGCTCCGGGGGCTCATCTCCGGGTCGCTCGACCTCGACAAGATCGAGTACCTCAAGCGCGACGCGCGCATGTGCGGGGTGCCGTACGGCGAGGTCGACGTCGACCGCCTGCTCAACGCGTTCGTCGTCGTCGCCGAGCCCGGCACCGGGCGGCCCGCGGTCGGGCTGCGCGAGAAGGGGCTCTCCGCGCTCGAGTCGCTGCTCTTCGCCAAGTACCAGATGTACCGCAACGTGTACTGGCACCACGCGGTCCGCTCCGCGACGGCGATGTACAAGCGCCTCGTCGCGGACGCGCTCGCGGCCGGCGTCGTCGCGCTGCGCGCGATCGCGGGCCTGACCGACGAGGGCGCGCTGCACGCGCTCGACGGCGACGGCGTGCCCGCGGGCGTGGCCGCGCTGCGCGACGACCTGCGCGGGCGGCGGCTCTACAAGCGGGCGCTCGAGTGTCCGGCGGCTGAGTTCCCGGACGGGTTCGGCGACTGGATCGCGGCCGACCACGCGCTCGCGACCGCGGTCGAGGACGCGCTCGCGCGCGAACTGGGGGTTGCGCCGGGGAAGCTGCTGCTCGACTACCCGGCGAAGACGCAGATGCTCGGGCTCGACCTGCTCGTGCTGCGCCGCGGCGGCGAGGTCGCGCGGCTCACGGCGGCCGGGTGGGAGGGCGCGATCAACCTGCCGACGCTCGCGGAGCAGTTCTACCGGTCGGCGCGGTGGCTGCGCGTGTTCGTCTCGCGGGACGTGGCCGGGCGCGTCACGGTGCCGCGGGACGCGCTGCTGGCGCTGCTCAGGCGGCCGGCGGACGAGGTGCGCGGGATGGTACGCGCGGGGGGCGCGCTGCTCGGCGCCTAACGGCTGGCGCGCGGGCCGCTCCGCGCCTACCCCGCCGGCCGCTCCCGCCCCCGCGCCTCGGCCAGCTTCCGCGCGATCCCGCGGTAGAACGCGGCGTCCTCGCGCTTCTCCTGCCCGTCGAGCGTGAGCGCCGCAAGCTCGAGCGCGTAGAGGATGTTGCCGAGGTAGAGCCCCGCGACGTCGCCGACCGTTTCGCCCGCGCCGGCCGGCGCGTCAGCCACGCCCGGCGCCGCCCGCCACCGCCCCGCCCGCGGCCGCGCCGTTGCCGGCCGCGACGACCTGGACGATGATCGCCGTGATGTTGTCCAACCCGCCGCGCCCGTTGGCTTCGGCGATCAGCGCGTCGACCACGCGCGCGGGCGCGGCGCGGGACGAGAGGAGCTGCTGCAGGCGCCGGTCGTCGACCATCCCCGTGAGCCCGTCGCTCGCGATGAGGAAGACGTCGCCGGGGGCGACCTCGCCCGTGAACACGTCGGGGTCGACCTTGCCGTTCGCGCCGATGCAGCGCGTGATCACGTTGCTGTACGGGTGGTACCGCGCCTGCTCGGGCGAGAGCAGCCCGGCGTCGACCTGCTCCTGCACGTACGAGTGGTCGCGGGTCAGCTGGCGGAGCGCGCCGTCGCGCAGCAGGTAGACGCGCGAGTCGCCGACCTGGCCGATGAGGTAGCCGCTGTCCGAGACCGCGAGCACCGACGCGGTCGTCCCCATGCCCTGCTTGTCGGACTCGCGCTCGGTGCGTTCGTGGATTGCCCGGTTCGCGGTGACGAGCGCGGCCGCCATCCGCCCCGTCGCGTCCGCGTCGTCGGCCGCGGCGAGCGCGGCGAGCTCCCGGGCAATGATCTGCACCGCCATCGCGCTCGCGACCTCGCCCGCGGCGTGGCCGCCCATACCGTCGGCCACGATGAACAGCCCGCGGTGGGGCGTGGCGTCGGCGTAGAGACTGTCTTCGTTCCCGCTACGGACGCGTCCGACGTCCGTACGGGCGGCCACGGCAAGCTGCACGAGAGGTGGTGCCAGGAGAGCGGCGGTGGGCCGGAAGAGAAACGGTCAGGCCGAAGTGGTGGACACGATCACGACCACAACGTCGAAGGCGAGGTGCGGAAAGTCCAACCTACGGGCGGGCTCCGGAGGGAGCAAGCAGTGTTCCTCGCGCGCCGCCCGCGGCGACGCCGCCCGGCCCGCCGTCGTCGTATGCGCCGTGCTCCAGCAGATCCGTGGCGTCTGCGACCTGAAGCCGGTACAGGCGGGCGTAGAGCCCGTTGCGGGCCAACAGCTCCCGGTGCGTCCCGCGCTCCACAACGCGCCCGTGATGCAGGACGAGGATCTGTTCCGCGTCGACGATCGTCGAGAGCCGGTGCGCGATCGCGATCGTCGTCCGCCCCTGGCGCAGTGAGGCGAGCCCCGCCTGGATCACCGCCTCCGCCTCGCTGTCGACCGCGCTCGTCGCCTCGTCCAGGACGAGCAGCGCGGGGTCGGCGGCGATCGCGCGCGCGAACGAGAGCAGCTGCCGCTCGCCGACGCTGAGCGTGGCCCCGCGCTCGCCGAGTTCGTGGTGCCAGCCGCCGGGGAGCCGCGCGACGACGCGGTCCGCGCCGACGCGCGCCGCGGCCTCGTCGAGCGCCGCGTCGGAGAGCGGGGCCGACAGGCGCACGTTCGACGCGACGTCGCCGGCGAACAGGAAGATGTCCTGCTGCACGTAGCCCACGCGCGCGCGCACGAGCTCGCGCGGCAGCGTGCGGACGTCGACGCCGTCGAGCAGGATGCGCCCCCGCTGCGGGTCGTAGAAGCGCAGCAGGAGCGCGACGATCGTCGACTTGCCCGCGCCCGTGTGCCCGACGAGGGCGAGCGTCTCGCCGGGCGCGGCGCGGAAGCTCACGCCGCGCAGCACCCACTCCGGGTGCTCGGGTTTCGGCGCGCCGGGCGTCCCGCCCGGGGCCGCCAGGTGGGCGAGGTCGTACGCGAACCAGACGTCCTCGAACTCGACCGTCACGCCGCGCGGCAGGGCCGCGCCCGCGAGCGCGACCTCGGCGGCCGCGGGACTCGCCACCGAGTCCGGCTCGACCGGCGTGTCGAGCAGGCCGAAGATCCGCTCCGCGGCGGCCATCGCGGCCTGCAGGATGTTGAACTTCTCCGACAGGTCCTGCAGCGGCTGGAAGAAGCGCCGCACGAGCTGAAGGAACGCGGCCACCGTCCCGACCGTGAGCATTCCCCCCCCCAAGCGGCCGGACGCGCCGACGAGCAGGCTCGCGAGGGCGACCGTGGTGAGGACCTCGATGGCCGGAAAGTAGAGGGCGTAGACGGTGATCGAGCGCAGCTGCGCGCGCAGGTGCGACTGGTTGAGCGCGTCGAAGCGCGCCCGCTCCGCCCGCTCGCGCCCGAACAGCTGCACGACGCGCAGACCCGTTAGGCGCTCCTGGGCGAACGCGTTGATCCGCGCGACGCGCGCGCGAATGTCGCGGTACGACGTGCGCACCCGCGTCTGGAAGACGCGCGAGACGAGGACGACGAAGGGGATGACGACGAACGCCGCGACCGCGAGCCGCCAGTCGACGGCGAGCATCATCACCGAGATCGCGAGGAGCGTGAACAGGTCGCCGAGCCCGGCGACGACGCCCGCGGTGAACAGCTCGTTGAGCGCCTCGACGTCGCCCGTGACACGCGTGACGAGGCGGCCGACCGGCGTGCGGTCGAAGTACGCGATCGGCAGGCGTTGGAGGTGCGCGAAGAGCTCGCCGCGCAGGTCGCGCATGACGCGCTGGCCGAGCAGTCCCGTGAGCACGGTTTCGCCGTAGCCGGCGCCGAACTGCAGCGCGAGGGCGAGCAGGTAGAGGAGCGCGGCCGTGCGGATCATCCCCGTGTCGCGCGCGGGTATCGCGACGTCGATGACGCGGCGCGTGAGCGCGGGCCCGACGAGCTGCGTGCCGCCCTCGAGGCAGAGCAGGAGCACGGCGCCGACGCCGAGGCCGGCGTAGGGCCGCGCGTAGTGGAGCAGGCGGCGCATGAGCCGCGCGTCGTACGCCGCGGCGAGCGGTTCGTCCTCGTGCGGGTCGGGGTTGGTCGGAGTGGCCATGTGCGGCGAAGGGTACGGCGTGCGTGGCCCACCCGCTACACGGCGCCGGATGTGGTACGCGCGCCACAGCGTGCGGGACGTGGTACGCGCGTTGCTATTCCACGCCGCCGCTCGCCACCCCGCACCACACACCGTTCGTCGGAGGCTTCAGATGGGCATTCTCGCGTGGATCATTCTCGGCCTGATCTCGGGCGCCATCGCCAAGGCCATCATGCCCGGCCGCGACCCGGGCGGCTTCATCGTGACGGCGCTCATCGGCATCGTCGGCGCCGTGATCGGCGGGTTCCTCGGCAACCTGATCTTCGGGATCGCCGGCGTGACCGGCGTCGACCTGCGCAGCATTCTCATCTCGGTCGTGGGCGCGCTCGTCCTGCTGTGGATCTACCGCATGGTGACCCGCCGCTCAGCGGTCTGACGGCGGCGCGGGCGCCGCAAGGTCCGCCAGACGGTTCTCGCGTGAGGGCGCCCAGCCGGGCGCCCTCATCGCGTTTCACGGCCCGGCGCCCGGGGCGCGTTTCGGGTAACTTTCGGACGTGAAAGATCGCATTCTCGTCCGCGGCGCGCGGCAGCACAACCTCAAGGGATTCGACCTCGAGATCCCGCGCCGGAGCTACACGGTGATCACCGGGCCGTCGGGCTCGGGCAAGTCGTCGCTCGCCTTCGACACGATCTACGCCGAGGGGCAGCGGCGGTACGTCGAATCGCTCTCCGCCTACGCGCGGCAGTTCCTCGAGCGCATGGAGAAGCCGGACGTCGACGTGATCGAGGGGCTCTCGCCCGCCGTCGCGATCGAGCAGAAGAACCCGACGAAAACGTCGCGGTCGACCGTCGGGACGGCGACCGAGGTGTACGACTACCTGCGGCTGCTCTGGGCCCGCGTCGGCCGGTCGTACTGCCCGGTCTGCGGGCGCGAGCTGAAGCCGGACTCGGTCGAGTCGATTGGCGACCTGGTCCAGCGCGTCGCGGCGGGAACGCGCTTCACGGTCGCGTTCCCGCTCCGGCTGTCGGCCCAAGTCACGCACGACGTCGTCGACGAGAACCTACGCGCGCAGGGCTTCGTGCGCGTCGTCGCGGACGGCGAGACGTTGCACCTCGACGACGTCGCCGCGCGCGGGTTGGACCTCGCGACCGTCCGCGACCTCCTCGTCGTCGTCGACCGCCTGAGCGTCGACCCGGAGACGCGCCCGCGCCTCGCCGACGCGTTAGGCACGGCGTTCCGCGAGGGCGACGGCGACGCGACGGTGCTCTTTGCGGAGCCGGTGCCCTCACCGCTGCCCGAGTCGGCGGGACGGACGATCACGCGCGTCAACGCGACCGAGCGCTACGAGTGCCCGAACGACGGGACGCGCCTCCCCGCCCCGTCGCCGCAGCTCTTCTCGTTCAACAACCCCCGGGGCGCGTGCGAGACGTGCAACGGCTTCGGCGCCGTACTGGAGTACGACGAGCGGCTCGTCGTGCCCAACGGCGAGCGGTCGCTGCGCGGCGGCGCGGTCGACCCGTGGGAGAAGCCGCGCTACGAGGCGGAGCGGCGCAAGCTCCTCGAGTTCGCACGGCGCGAGCGGATCGACCCGGACGCGCCGTGGCGCGAGCTGCCGCGCGCGCAACAGGAGCGCGTGCTGCACGCCGAGGGGCGCGGCGCGAGCGGCTTCCTCGGCGCGTTCCCGTTCCTCCGCTCGAAGGAAGAGAAGCGCTACAAGCAGTACATCCGCGTCTTTCTCCGGCAGTACCAGACCGCGCAGGAGTGCCCGACCTGCCACGGCACGAAGCTCAAGCCCGAGGCGCTCGCGGTGCGCGTCGGCGGCGCGACGATCTCGGATGCGGCGGCGATGCCGGTCGGGAAGCTCGTTGAATGGCTCGACGGCGTGGAGCTCACCGACTTCGAGCGGCACGTCGCGGCGCACGTGCTCGACGAGGCGCGCGGCCGCGTGCGCTTCCTCACCGACGTCGGGCTCGGCTACCTGTCGCTCAACCGCGCGACGCGCACGCTCTCGGGCGGTGAGGCGCAGCGGATCGGGCTCGCCAACTCGTTGGGCGCGCGCCTCGTCGACACGCTCTACGTGCTCGACGAGCCGAGCGTGGGGCTGCACTCGCGCGACATGGAGCGGCTGCTCGGGTTGCTGCGGCGGCTGCGCGACGGCGGCAACACGGTGCTCGTCGTCGAGCACGACCCCGAGGCGATCGAGGTCGCGGACTACATGGTCGAGCTCGGGCCGGGGAGCGGCGAGCAGGGTGGCGAGCTCGTGTTCGCGGGCCCGCTCGACCGCATCGCCGAGAGCCCGCTCACGGGCCAGTACATGACCGGCGCGCGCTCGATCCCGCTCCCGCGCGAGCGGCGGCGCCTGGGCCCGCGCTGGCTCACCCTCACCGGCGCCCGCGAGCACAACCTCAAGGGCGTCGACGTGCGCGTGCCGTTAGGCGCGCTGACGGTCGTGACCGGCGTCTCGGGCTCCGGCAAGAGCACGCTCGTGCACGACGTGCTCTACCGCGCGCTCGAGGAGCGCCTGCACGGGGAGCACTCCGCCAAGCAGCACCTCGGCGAGCGCGTCGGCTCGTTCGACACGCTGACCGGCTGGGAGGCACTCGACGACGTCGTGCTCGTCGACCAGAGCCCGATCGGGCGCACGCCGCGCTCCAACCCGATCACGTACGTGAAGGCCTACGACGAGATCCGGCGCCTGTTCGCCGAGCAGCCGCTCGCGCGCCAGCGCGGCTACACGCCGGGGACGTTCTCGTTCAACAGCGAGGGCGGGCGCTGCGACGCGTGCGAGGGCGCGGGCTACGTCGAGGTCGAGATGGTGTTCATGGCCGACGTGTTCGTGCCGTGCGACGTGTGCGGCGGCAAGCGGTTCAAGCCCGACGTGCTCGAAGTGACGGTCCGCGGTCGGACGATCCACGACGTGCTCGGGCTCACCGTCGACGAGGCGATCCGATTCTTCCCACGCGAGGAGAAGCTCGGGCAGGCGCTCTGGCAACTCCAACAGGTCGGACTCGGCTACCTGCGACTCGGCCAGCCCGCGACGACGCTCTCCGGCGGCGAGGCGCAGCGCGTGAAGATCGCGCGCGAACTGACCGCGTCGGCAAAGAGCAAGGGCCGCAAGCTTTACGTGATGGACGAGCCGACGACGGGGCTGCACCTCGAAGACGTCCGCAAGCTCGCCGAGGTGTTCGACCGGCTCGTCGCGGCCGGCCACACGCTGCTGCTCATCGAGCACAACCTCGACGTCGTCAAGCTCGCCGACTGGGTGATCGACGTCGGACCGGAGGCGGGCGACGAGGGCGGGCAGATCGTCGCGATGGGACGCCCGGAAGCGATCATGGCCGAGCCGCGGTCGCACACCGGGCGCTTCCTGCGGCGCGTGCTGAAAGCGCCGGTCCCCGCTCCCGAGGAGCGTGACGGCGCGGACGGCGTGTCGGCCCCCGTCGAGGCGAAGCGCACGCGCGCGCGGCGGCGTGCCGCGGGTTGACCGTCGTCCTCGGGGCGGCTTATGTTTCGCGTGTATTCCCGAGTAGCTCAGTTGGTAGAGCAGACGACTGTTAATCGTCGGGTCACAGGTTCGAGTCCTGTCTCGGGAGCTGACGACGTCCGTGCGGGGCCCGCATTGCATGCGGGCCCCGCGTCGTCGTTGCGGGGAGGAGGTTCGCACTAACGCCGCGTTAAACCGACGCGACCCAGCGCCCGGCGCGCGAACGTCGGCGCGCGTCCGGCGTCTGACGGGCGGTCGGATCCTTCCGCCGTCGGAGCCTCGCATGTCGTCTTCGGTCCGTCCCCGTCTCGCGTACACCGCGACCGCCGCTGTCTGCCTCGCCATGCTCGGGTGCGCGAGCGCGAACGGCGGCGCGCCGGAGGATGCATCGCCCGCCCCGGCGCGCGGGGGGCGCGAGCTGTCGGCCGAGCAACAGGCGTGGCAGGCGCTGTCGCGCGCCGCGTTCGGCCCGCGCCCGGGCGACGTGGCGCACGTCGAGGCGGTCGGGGTCGACCGGTGGATCGATGCGCAGCTGCACCCGGCGGGCGTGAACGACGCCGCGTGGGAGCGCATCGCGCCGCTCTTTCCGGTCGAGGGCGCGGACCTCGCCCGCCTCGCGCACGACTACCCGCCGCAGAACGTCTGGCTGCAGCGCCTACGCCGCGCGCGCGGCCTGCCGGACACCGCGCAACTCGTCCTCACGGCGCAGGACAGCGCCGAGTGGAAGACGCTCGACGCGACGGGGAACCGCCTCGCCGGCGAGCTCGGGCCGGTGCGCGTCGCGCGCGCGCTCGTGACCGACCGGCAGCTCCAGGAGGTGATGACCGACTTCTGGGAGAACCACTTCTCGGTCTTCTCGGGCAAGATGCCCAACCGGTTCGCGCTCGCCGCCTACGACCGCGACGTGATCCGCCCGCGCGCGCTCGGCCGCTTCCGCGACCTGTTAGGCGCGGTCGCGCACAGCCCGGCAATGCTCTGGTACCTGGACGGCTACCAGAGCCGGGTCGCGCCGGAGCGGATGAGCCTTCCGGAGTGGCGTGCGGACTCGGCCGCCCGCGCCGCGCGCCGGCCGCCGCCGCGCCGCGGGCGGCGCGGCGCGGGGCTCAACGAGAACTACGGCCGCGAGCTGCTGGAGTTGCACACGTTAGGCGTCGACGGCGGCTACACGCAGCAGGACGTGGGCGACGTCGCGCGCGCGCTCACGGGGTGGACGCTCGCGACGCCGCAGGAGGGCGGCGGCTTCGTGTTCCGCCCCGAGCTGCACGACGCCGAGCCGAAGCTCGTGCTCGGCCGACGCCTCCCGCCCGGGCGCGGGGTCGAGGACGGGGAGGAGGTGCTCGACGTCGTCGCCCAGCACCCGAGCACGGCGCGGTTCATCGCCCGCAAGCTGTGCGTCCGGTTCGTCGGCGACGCGCCGCCGCCCGCGCTGGTCGCGCGCGCCGCGGCGACGTTCCGTTCCAGCGACGGCGACGTCGCGGCCACGCTCGGCACGATCCTGCACAGCCCGGAGTTCTACTCGCGCCAGACCTACCGGGCGAAGGTGAAGACCCCGTTCGAACTCGTCGTGAGCGGCCTGCGCGCGCTCAACGCGACGCCCGACACGACGGGCCGTTCGGCGGCGCAGGTCGCGCGGCTCGGCGAGCCGTTCTTCGGCCGCCTCACGCCCGACGGGTGGCCCGAGACGGGCGAGCCGTGGCTCGCCAGCGGGTCGTTGCTCGACCGTGTCAACTTCGGCCTGCAGCTCGGCGCGGGGCGCTTCCCCGGCGCGAGCCTCGACCGCTGGTCGCCGGGGTGGACGCTCGCCTTCGAGCAGCCCTCCCGACAGGTGGACGGGGTCGTGCGCCTGCTGTTAGGCGGCGACGTCGCGCCGGCGACGCGGGCGCAGTTGCTCGGGCCCGCGGCGCCGGACTCGGTGCGCGCGGCGCCGTTGCCGCTCGCGTCGTTGGTCGGGCTGGCGCTCGGGACGCCGGAGTTCCAGCGGCGGTAAGGGGACGGCGGACGGACCCCGGTTTCGCCGGGGTGACACCGTGACCGGACGCGGCCGTCTACGGCGCGATTATTTTCCCGCACGTGAGCGAGCCGCCGACCTCCGCATCGCCCGACGTGTCCCCGCCGCTCGTCGGCGTCGTCATGGGCAGCACGAGCGACTGGGAGATCATGCGCCACGCGGCCGACACGCTGGCGGAGCTCGGCGTCGCCCACGAGGCGCGTGTGGTCAGCGCGCACCGCACGCCCGACCTGCTCTTCCGCTACGCCGAGGAGGCCGAGGGGCGCGGGCTCCGGGCGATCATCGCGGGGGCGGGGGGCGCGGCGCACCTGCCCGGGATGCTCGCCGCGAAGACGCTCGTCCCGGTGCTCGGCGTACCGGTGCCCGCGACGCTCTTCAACGGCGTCGACTCGCTGCTCTCGATCGTCCAGATGCCGGCCGGGGTGCCCGTGGGGACGCTCGCCGTGGGGAAGCCGGGCGCCATCAACGCCGCGCTCTTCGCCGCGCAACTGATCGCCACGGCGGACCCGGCGCTCCGCGCGCGGCTCCAGGTGCGGCGCGACGCGCGGCGGGACGCGGTGCTCGGCGAAACACTGCCGCCCGCCTAACGACGTGCGCTTCCCGTTCCCGTCCGCCCGTGGCTGACCCCATCCTCCCCGGTGCCACACTCGGCATCCTTGGCGGTGGGCAGCTCGGCCGCATGACGGCAATGGCCGCGCGGAGCATGGGCTACGACGTCCACGTGCTCGACCCCGACGCCGAGTGCGCGGCGAAGCCGCTCGCCTCGCGCGTGATCGTGGCGCCGTACGGCGACCCGGACGCCGCGGCCGAGCTCGCGCGCGGCGCCGACGCGGTCACGCTCGAGATCGAGCAGATCGCGCGGCCGGCGCTCGAGGCGGCCGCGCGCCACGCGCCGCTGCGGCCGGGCGCGGAGCCGGTGTGGATCATCCAGGACCGTGTGCGGCAGAAAGAGTGGCTCGCCACGCAAGCGTTTCCTGTCGGCCCGTTCCACCGCGCCGAGTCAGCCGAGGACGTTGAGGCCGCCGTCGTGATGCTCGGGCCGAGCATCGTCAAGGCGGCGCACGGCGGCTACGACGGACGCGGCCAGGCGCACGTGGCGGACGTCGACGGCGCGGGCGCGGCGTGGGACGCGGTCGGCGCGCGGCGGAGCGTCGTCGAGCAGCGGCTGGACCTCGCGCTCGAATTCTCGGTGCTCGTCGCGCGCGGCGCGGGCGGGCAGCTCGCCGTGTACCCGCCGTCGCTCAACTACCACGCGGCCGGCGTACTGACGTGGGCCGCCACGCCCGCGCCGATCGAGCCGGCCGTCGCGCGCGCCGGGGCCGAGGTCGCGATCGGGATTGCCGAGGGGCTCGGGATCGAGGGGCTGCTCGCGGTCGAACTGTTCCTGACCGGCGACGGGCGCGTCCTCGTGAACGAGCTCGCGCCGCGGCCGCACAACACGTACCACGCGTCGGAGCGCGCGAACGCGACGAGCCAGTTCGAGCAGCTGGTGCGCGCGGCCTGCGCGCTACCGTTAGGCAGCCCCGCGCCGGTCGGGGCGGGCGCGATCGCGAACCTGCTGGGTGAGCTGTGGTTGGCCGACGAGGCGCCGCGGCCGACGGCGGCGCTCGGGGTGCCCACGGCGCGGCTGCACCTGTACGGCAAGCGCGAGGCGCGGGCGGGGCGGAAGATGGGGCACCTCTCGGCCGTCGGCGCGCGGCCGGAGGAGGCACTGGCGCGCGTGCAGGACGCGTACGATGCGTTCCGGCCAACGGGGTTGGCACCAATCCCGCGCTCACCCGCGCCGCCATGAACGTCCTCGTCCTCAACGTCGGCTCGAGCTCGCTCAAGTTCCAGCTCATTCGCACCGACGCCGAGCGCCTCGCCGCGAACACCGACGAGACGCTCGCCGGCGGCGAGATCGAGCGGCTTGGGGGCGAGGCCGTCGTCACGCTCCGCCCGCACGGCGGCGCGGCGGCGAAGAGCACGGCCCCGCTGCGCGACCACCGGGCCGCGGTCGAGTACATCGTCGCGTGGCTCGTCGGCGCGGAGAGCGGCGCGGCGCTCGGCGGGCGCGCGGACATCAACGCGGTCGGGCACCGCGTCGTACACGGCGGCGAGCGGTTCACGCGCTCGGTCAAGATCACCGACGAGGTCGAGCGCGGGATCACCGACATGATCGACCTCGCGCCGCTTCACAACCCGAACAACCTGCGCGGGATCCAGGCCGCGCGCGCGGTGCTCGGCGTCGGGGTACCCCAGGTGGCGGTCTTCGACACGGCGTTCCACCAGACGCTCCCCGCGCACGCGTACCTGTACGCGATCCCCTACCAGCTGTACCGTCGCTACCAGATCCGCCGCTACGGCTTCCACGGGACCTCGCACCGCTACGTCGCGCACCGTTGGCGGCAGCTGACGAACACGGCGCGCGAGGACACCCAGCTCATCACGCTGCACCTCGGTAACGGCTGCTCCGCGTGCGCCATCCGGGGCGGCAACTCGGTCGACACGTCGATGGGGTTCACGCCGCTCGAGGGGCTCGTGATGGGAACGCGCTCGGGCGACGTCGACCCCGCGGTGCTCGACTACCTGGCGAGCAAGGAAGGGCTGTCGCTCGCCGAGGCCGAGGCGCTGCTCAACAAGCAGAGCGGGCTGCTCGGGATCTCGGGGCTGACGAACGACATGCGCGAGCTGCTGGCCGAGGCGCAGGAGAACGACGACCGGCGTGCGCGCCTCGCGGTCGAGGTCTTCTGCTACCGCGTCCGCAAGTACATCGGCGCCTACCTCGCCGCGCTCGGCGGCGCGTCGGCGATCGTCTTCGCGGGCGGGATCGGAGAGAACAGCGCCGAGGTGCGGTCGCGCGTGTGTGAGGGGCTGGCGTGGGCCGGGATCGAAGTCGACGCGGGCCGAAATGACGCGCTCGCCGGCGGCCGCGAAGGGATCTTGACGACCGACGGGAGCCGTTTGCCGGCCTGGGTAATCCCGACCAACGAAGAACTCCTCATCGCACGCGACACGTACCGCGTGCTCGCCGACGTCCCGGCACGCTTCTGACCGTAGTTTTCCGCTCATGCGACTACATCCGACCTTCGCGGCCGCCGGGGCGGCCGCCCTGCTCGCCGCCTGCGCGTCTGGCCCCGGTGGGTCGGGGCCGTCCCCTAACGGCCCCAGTGGCCTAGGCGGCCCCAGCGGGCCGCGCGGGCCGTTCAACGCGCCGAGCTTCAACACCAACGCCCCCCTCGCCCGGGCCGAGCTGCACGACCTCGACGGGCGGTCGGTGGGCACGGCGACGTTCACGCAGGCGCCGTACGGCGTGCTCGTGTCGGCGCAGCTCACGGGGTTGCCGGCGGGCGTGCACGCGATGCACATCCACGAGGTCGGCCGCTGCGAGCCACCGTTTACGAGCGCGGGCGGGCATTTCAACCCGGCCTTCCGCCAGCACGGCGTGAAGAACCGCGGCGGCTATCACGCGGGCGACCTGCCCAACTTCACCGCCCCGGCGAGCGGTACGGTCCGCGTCGACGCGATCACGCGCGACGTCATTCTCGGCCCGGGCGCGAACTCCTTGTTCTCGTCGCAGGGGACGGCGCTGATGATCCACAGTGACCCGGACGATTACGCGAGCGACCCCGGCGGCAACGCGGGGACGCGCATCGCGTGCGGCGTGATCGTGCGCGACTCGACCGCGCGCACGGCCAACCCGGCGCCGCGCCGGTAAGGCGGTCAGCGCCCGCGTCGAGCGATGGCGTAGGGCCGCGATCGACCCCGCGTTCGCGGGGGGTGACGACGTATCGGGCCGGCCGCGGCCCGACCATCCTCCCGCTGGAGTCGCGTTCGTGTGACTCCGGCGGCACTCGCTTTGCGCCTGCCCCGCCCGCTCTACCGCAGTAGCGGACTCACACGGGAGGCGGGGGATGGCAGGAGATCGGAAGGGACGGCTGGACGGGAAGGTGGCGATCATCACCGGCGCCGCCACGGGGATCGGCGAGGCGACCGCCCACAAGTTCGCGGCCGAGGGGGCGAAGGTGCTCGTCGTCGGACTGCCGGACGACCCGGTCGACGACGTCGTCCAGGCGATCAACAAGGAATACGGCCGCGGGACGGCCGCGGGGTATCCGGGCGACATCGCGAGCGAGGCCGAGGCGCGCGGCGCGGTCGAGAAGGCGGTCGACGCGTTCGGTCACATCGACGTGCTCGTCAACAACGCCGGCGTGTTCCTCTTCACGGGCGAGGTCACCGACTACCCCGTCGACGACTTCGACCGCACGCTGCGGATGAACGTGCGCTCGGCGTTCCTGATGACGAAGTTCGCGCTCCCGCACCTGCAGAAGAGCAAGGGCGTCGTGCTCGGCACGGGGTCGGAGGCCGGCGACAAGGGCGAGCCGAACAACGCTCCGTACGGCGGGACGAAGGGCTTCATGCACGCCTTCATCCGGGGCGTCGCCGGCGAGCAGGCGAAGCACGGCGTGCGCGCGAACTGCGTCTGCCCGGGGCCGGTCGACACGGCGTGGACGCACAAGGAGACCGGGCCGATGACGGCCAAGATGGAGAAGGAGACGGTGAGCGCGACGCTGTTAGGCCGCCGCGGCACCGCGACCGAGATGGCGAACGCGTTCGCCTTCCTCGCCTCGAACGAGGCGAGCTACGTCACGGGCGCGCTGTTCTTCGTCGACGGCGGGACGACGATCGTCAAGGGCGCCGCGGGCGAGCAGGCGGACCGCGCGCTCAAGCGGGAGCCCGAGACCGACCTCAAGCTCGACCACACGCGCGACGGGCTGCGCAACAAGCCCACCCACAGCGCGCTCTGACGCGCATCACGGAGACGACCATGGCACGATCTGCCGAGGCGACGTACGGCGGCGCGTACGCCGACCGCTGGAACGGGGGCCGCAGCAACGGCCCGAGCGACCCCGAGAAGGAGCACGGCAAGCACGGCGCGACCGCGCGCGACGGCGAGCGCGAGGGGCCGGAGCAGAACCTCAACACCGTCGAGCGCGCGCTGTCGGTCGCCGCGGGAGGCGCGCTCGCGGCCTACGGACTGAAGCGGAAGGACTGGGCAGGCGTGGCGGCCGGCGTGGTCGGGGGCTTCCTCGTCGAGCGCGGCGTCACGGGCCACTGCGTCGCCTACGACGCATTAGGCCTGACGAGCGTCGGCGACGACGAGGGCGCGGCGCTGCCGCACCGCGAGGAGGGGCTCACGCGCCAGCACGGCGGGTCGGGCTCGGTCGACGCGAAGTCCGCGAAGCGGGTCATCCAGACGTTCACGATCTTCGGCCGCCACCCGGGCGAGCTGTACGACTACTGGCGCAACCTCGAGAACCTGCCGCGCATCCTGCGGCACCTGGAGAGCGTGAAGGAGCTCGACAACCGGCGCTCGCACTGGGTTGCGAAGGCCCCGGCCGGGCAGACGGTCGAGTGGGACGCGGAGATCATCAACGACGTGCCGGGCGAGGTGATCGCGTGGCGCTCGCTGCCCAAGGCGAGCGTGCCCAACGCCGGCGCGGTGACGTTCCGCGAGGCGCCCGGGGGGCGCGGCACGGAGGTCAAGGTGAATCTCGAGTACGAGCCGCCGCTCGGGAAGCTCGGCGTCGCGGTCGCGAAGCTCTTCGGCGAGGAGCCGAGCGTGCAGGTGCGCGAGGACCTGCGGCGGTACAAGAACCTCATGGAGGCCGGGGAGATCCCCGTCAGCTACAACCCGGGTCAGGGCAAACCGCCGCACCAGACGTTCGACGCGCAGGTCAACCAGGGCAAGACTGGCGGCGACGTCCGCGCGGCGCAACAGAAGGCCGTGGGCGACGCGCACCAGGCCGTCCACCAGCCCATGCCGTCCGACCAGGCGCGCGGGGCCAACTCCACCCTCACGCCCAAGGAAGGCCGCTGATGAAGGCCGTCACCTGGCAGGGCGTCGGCGACATGCGCGTCGAGCGCGTGCCCGACCCCGAACTCGTCAATCCGCGCGATGCGATCATCAAGATCACCTCGACCGCGATCTGCGGCTCGGACCTGCATCCCTACGACGGCAAGGTGCCGTCGATGATGAAGGGGGACGTCATGGGCCACGAGTTCATGGGCGTGGTCGAGGAGGTGGGGCCGAGCGTCAAGCACCTCAAGCGCGGCGACCGCGTGGTGGTGCCGTTCGGCATCGCCTGCGGCAACTGCTGGTACTGCCGCAACGACCTCTGGTCGCAGTGCGACAACTCCAACCCGAACGCGGCACTCGTCGAAGCGTCGACCGGCGGGTTCAGCCCGTCCGGGCTGTTCGGGTACTCGCACCTCTACGGCGGGTACGCCGGCGGGCAGGCGGAGTACGCGCGCGTGCCGTTCGCCGACGTCGGGCCGCTCAAAATCGAGAGCGACATCGCCGACGAGAAGGTGCTCTTCCTCACGGACATCTTCCCGACCGGCTACCAGGCGGCCGAGGCGTGCGGGATCAAGCCGGGCGACGTGGTGGCGGTGTGGGGGTGCGGGCCGGTGGGCCTGTTCGCCATCCAGAGCGCGTACCTGTTAGGCGCGGAGCGGGTGATCGCGGTCGACCGCTTCCCGGACCGGCTCGCCAAAGCGCGCGACCTGTGCAAGGCGGAGGTCGTGAACTACGAGGAGATCGACGACCCGATCAACTTCGTGCTCAAGGACATGACCGGCGGGCGCGGGCCGGACCACGTGATCGACGCGGTTGGCATGGAGGCGCACGGCACCGGGATCTACGACCAGGTCGACCGGTTCAAGCAGTTCACCAAGGTCCAGCTCGACCGCGCGACGGCGCTCCGCGAGGCGATCATGGCGTGCGCCAAGGGCGGCACGGTGAGCATTCCGGGCGTCTACATCGGGTTCATCGACAAGTTCCCGATGGGCGCGGCGTTCGCGAAGGGGCTCACGTTCAAGATGGGGCAGACGAACACGCAGAAGTACCTCAAGCCCCTGCTGGACATGATCGAGGGCGGGAAGATCGACCCGTCGCAGATCATCACGCACCGCGTGCCGATCGACAAGGCGCCCGAGATGTACCGGACGTTCCGGGACAAGAAGGACGGGTGCATCAAGGTGGTGTTGAAGCCGTAAGGCAGAGTCGGGAGGCGAGGTCGGCCGACCGGAGTGTCATCCTGAGGAGCGGAGCGACGAAGGATCGCCGTCCCGGCCGACGAACCCACGCGGGTCGGTCGGCCGGGACGGCGATCCTTCGCTGCGCTCAGGATGACAGCTGCGGCGCCGCCTCGGCTCCGCGCGCGGGCGCCTACCCCGCCCCGTCCCGCCCAACCCCCGCCTTCCGTCGCTCCATCCCCGCGTAGGCGTCCGCCGGACCGTTAGGCGGGGCGTCCGGGTCGAGTTCGATGAACTTCACCGGCAGCCGGTCGGGGGAGTGCTTCTTCAACAGCGGAAGCGCGACGTTGTAGCACGGCGTCCCGTTCGCGAGCGCGCCCTCGGGCGTGCCGTTGTGCGCATGCCCGTGGAACACCGCGCTTACCTGGTAGCGGAGCAGCGGCTCCTCGTGCCGCCCGCACCCGAGCCAGGGAAAGATCTCGAGCGGCTCGCCCTCGACGGTCGCGCGGATCGGCGAATAGTGCAGCAACGCGACTTTCTGCCGCGTGCGGAGCCGCGCGAGCGCGGTCTCGAGCTTGAGCGTCTCGTTCACGGCCTCCTGCACGAAGTGCTTGATCGTCGGCTCGCCCCACGCGCCGAGCACGCCGCGGCCGAAGCCGCCCGCGAACCCCTTCGCGCCGGCGAACCCGACGCCGCCCACCTCGTGCGACTCGCCGTCGAGTACGACGACGCCCGCGTCGCGGAGCGCGTCGACGAGTTGCTCCGGGTGACCGCCTTCGAAGTCGTGGTTGCCGAGCACCGTGATGATGGGAATGCGCAGCGCGGAGAGCTCCTTCACGAGCACGCGCGCCTCGTCGGCGTTGCCGTAGTCGGTGAGGTCGCCGCAGAGCAGGAGCACGTCGGCGCGGTCGGCGAGCTGGGCGAGGATCGGCGCGAGCGCGCCCTGCGACGTCTTCGTCACATGCACGTCGCTCATCGCCGCGATGCGGAGGTTGGGCATGGTCGATGCTCAGTCGGGGCGACGGCGGCGCGCGGTCGTGGGAGTGTCCGTGGTGACATCCGTGGTGACATCCGTGGTGACAGCCGTGCCGGGCCGATTCAACAACCGTTCCGCTCGCGATGCTCGACGCCCCACCCCCAGTCGCCCCGCCGGAAGCCGCGCCCAACGGCGACGACGAGCGCCGCACCCGCGAGCGGCCGCCGCGCCGCGCCGACCTCGCGTCGCCCGCGGCGCAAGGCGTCTACCGGCGCGTGATGACGGCGCTCGACGAGAGCGGCGTCCCTTTCCTCGTCGGCGGCGCGTACGCGTTCACCCCGGTTACCGGCATCCCGCGCTCGACCAAGGACTTCGACGTGTTCGTCGCGCGCGACGACATCCGGCGTGCGCTCGCGGTGCTCGACGGCGCGGGCTTCCGCACCGAACTGACCTTCCCGCACTGGCTCGGCAAGGCGTTCTGGGGGAAGGAGTTCGTGGACCTCATCTTCGGCTCCGGCAACGGCGTCGCGCCGGTCGACGCGGGATGGTTCGAGCACGCCCCCGCGGGCCGCGTGCTCAACAGGGACGTGCGCCTCGCGCCGGCGGAGGAGATGCTCTGGTCGAAGAGCTTCGTGATGGAGCGCGAGCGGTACGACGGCGGCGACGTGATCCACCTGCTGCGCGCGCGCGCCGACCAACTCGACTGGAGCCGCGTGCTCGACCGCTTCGGCGAGAACTGGCGGGTGCTGCTCGCGAACCTGCTCCTCTTCGGGTTCGTTTATCCGGGCGAGCGCACGCGCGTCCCACGCGCGGTCATGGACGAGCTACTCGGCCGCGTGGGTCCCGAGCTGGACACCGACGCCGACGTTGGTCGGCTGTGCCGCGGCACGGTACTCTCCCGGCAGCAGTACCTGCCGGATGTGACCGAGTGGGGCTACGCCGACGGGCGGCTCGCGCCAAATGGCAACATGACGCCCGGGGAGATCGCCGACTGGACGGCGGCCATCGGGTCGAAACCCTGAACGCACCGGAGGACCACACGATGGCCAACCCGACCGCCGACGCCTTCATCACGACGCTCCGCGAGTGCGAGGACGCGGGGAACGTCGACGCGCTCGCCGCGCTCTACGCCGACGACGCGCGCACGAGCAACCCCGTCCAGCCCGAGCCGGCGACCGGCGTCGACGGCGCCCGGAAGTTCTGGGAGGGGTACCGCAAGTCGTTCGAGCGGATCCACTCGCGGTTCCACTCGATCCTCGAGAGCGACGACAAGGCGATGCTCGAGTGGACGAGCGACTGCGAGACCGCGGCCGGCGTCCTGACGAGTTACGACGGCGTGAGCGTGTTCGAGACGCGCGACGGCAAGATCACGCGCTTCACGGCCTACTTCGACCCCGCGGAGCTGACGAGGGCGCGCGGCGCCGAAAAGGACGCCGGCGTGCGCGGCGAGCCCGACAGCGGCGCGTACGGCGCGACGACGGGCGGCGTGGAGTCGGGCGGGGAAGGCGCCGCGCAGGACGCCTAACGTCGGGCGTCACCCCCGCGAAAGCGGGGGTGACATGGAACCGTCAAACCGCCGCGACGTCGAACGCGGCGGTCCGTACGTGGCCCGCGACACGCGCCTGCACCCACACGCGGTACGCGCCCGGCGCGGGGAACGCGAACGGGAAACTCAGCGCGCCCGGGTAGCGGTCGGGCGCGCCGGGCGTCATCCCGGGCATCGCGTCCGCGCCGACGGGCTGGTCGGCGCCGTGGAGCGCCGTGTCGCCGCGCTCGCGCCGGACGAGGCGATCCTGCGCGGCCATCGAGACGGTGCCCGACGGGTGGAGGTGCACGAAGACCCGCCCGTCGGCGCGCTCGACGGGCGGGCCTCGCGGGGAACGAGCGAAAGCGGTCGCGGAGTCGTCCGCGACCGCCTTACGTTACCGCCCCGTGACCGGCGGACAAGCCCGCCGCCCCACCCGCGCTAGGCGAGCGACGCGGACTCGTCGCGCGAGACGCGCCGCTTCTCGTCCATCGCGCCCGTACTCGTCGGCCCCGGGAGGGGGTCGCTCGCCGGGAACGTCTGCTCGAGCTGCCGGTCGAGCGTGCGCTCCTCTACGGCCGACGCGAACACGCTGACGATCTTCTCGCAGAACGCCGGGAGGTCGTCGGGCTTGCGGCTCGTCACGAACTTCTGGTCGACGATGACCTCCTTGTCCTGCCACTCGCCGCCCGCGTTCGTGATATCGGTCTTGAGCGACGGCCACGACGTCAGCGTCCGCCCGCGCACGGCGTCGGCCTCGACGAGCACCCACGGGCCGTGGCAGATCGCCGCCACCGGCTTGTCGCGCTCGACGAAGTCGCGGACGAAGCTCACCGCCTGCTCGCTCACCCGCAGCTTGTCCGGGTTGCCGACCCCGCCGGGGACGAAGAGCGCGTCGTAGTCGCCCGCCGCGACGTCGGCGACGACCTTGTCGACCGGGAAGCGGTCGCCCTTTTCGGAGTCGTGGTTCATCGCCTGGATCTCGCCGTCGTGCAGCGAGATCAGGTCGACCGTCGCGCCCGCCTGCTTGAGTGCCTCCATCGGCTGCACCAGCTCCACCTGCTCGACGCCGTCGGCCGCGAGCACCGCGACCCGGCGTCCGGCGAGCGCGGACTGGCCCGCCTCGGTCATCGCATCGTTCGCCTGGGGCATGGGGCTACTCCGTGCGTTCGGCGTCGCTCGCGCGCGCCGTGGAGGTCGCGCCGTCGGCCCGCTCGTCCGCGCGGTCGTTGGCCTCGGCGGCGCGCGCCGCGTCGCGCCGGGCACGCAGGTCGGCGAGCGCGGGGTTCTCGCCCCGGCGCGGGATCATGCTCTCGCGTTCGTCGGCGAGGGTCTGCTTGTAATCCGCCTTCTGCGCGTCGTGCAGGTGCGCGTCGGGCGGGTTCTCGTCGGTCGGGGCGCTGAATTCGCCCGGGTCGACCTTGTACTGGTTCGAGCGCTGGCTGGGCATCGAAACCTCCTGGGGATGGGTCGCTTCGGCGCGCCACGCAGGGGTGGTCGCGGGAGCACCGGTGCTCCGGTCACGAAGCGTGCCGCCGGCCGAAACGCGCGCGTGCCGCACGCGCCGGAGTTGGCGGCGCGGTGATATTGTGACGTGCCCCTCGTCCCACTCTTCGGCCACGACGCGCTCCGCGCGCGGCTCCTCGCGACGCACGCCCGCGGCGCCCTGCCGGCGAGTCTGCTCCTGCACGGACTCCCCGGAGTCGGAAAGCAGCGCCTCGCGCTCTGGCTGGGGCAGGCGCTCATCTGTCAGCGTCCGGCCGCCGAGCGCCCCAGCGGGGCGCCGTGTGGGAGCTGTCAGGCGTGTCGATACAGCGAGCAGTTCGCGCACCCCGACCTCGCCTGGTTCTTCCCGCGCCCGCGCCTCAGCAATGCGGACGCCGACGAGGTACGCGCCGATTACGCCGAGGCGCGCGCGGAGCGCGCGCGCGCCCACGGCCTCTACGCGCCGACGCCGGGCACCGACGGGCTGTTCCTCTCGACCGTGCGCGCGATCGTGCAGCAGGCCGCCATGGCTCCCGCCCTCGGCCGCCGCAAGGTCTTCGTCGTCGGGCGCGCCGAAACGCTCATGCCGCACGAGAACGCGACGGCCGAGGCGGCGAACGCGTTCCTCAAGCTGCTCGAAGAGCCGCCGGCGGACACGACGCTCGTGCTGACGTCGAGCGAGCCCGGGGCGTTGCTGCCGACGATCCGCTCGCGCGTGGTCGGCGTCCGCGTCCCGACGCTCGCCGACGCCGACGTGGCCGCGTTCGTGGCCGAACCGCGCGTCGCCACGCACCTCACGGCGCACGGCGTGC
The DNA here is from genome assembly GCA_019973575.1 of Gemmatimonadetes bacterium T265. NCBI lineage: Bacteria > Pseudomonadati > Gemmatimonadota > Gemmatimonadetes bacterium T265. The sequence continues at coordinate 757,893 of BPUI01000002.1, read as the reverse complement.
GGGTCGACGGCGCGCAGGCGGTGGCCGCCGCGGTCGCGAGCGCCGCCGGCGCGCCCGGGGCGCTCCTCGGTCGCGCCGAGGCGCGGGCGGCGGGCGACGAGGCGGAGCGACTGCTCCGCGCCGTGCTCGACGGCGACCGGGCCGAGCGGATGCGCGTGGTGATGGGGCAGGGCGCGTCGAAGGCGCGCGGCGCGTTCACCGACGTACTCGACGCGCTCGTCGTTCGGCTGCACGGACTCGCGCGCGACGGCGCGGGCGCGGGTCAGCCGGACCGCGCGCGACGCGCGCTCGCCGCGGCGCGCGGGATCGACGCGGTGGAACGCGCGAAGGAGCGGGCGGCGGGGAACGTTACTCCGCAGCTCGTGGCCGCCGAGCTGGTGCGTGAGTTGGTCGGGGGGTTCGCTCGGACGGGGTGACGAGCGCCGGGAGCGCGCCGGGCCCGTCGCCGTCGCTGACGACGTCGCGCGCGTAGGCGAGCACGGCCTCGGTCGGCACGCGCACGGTCTGCCCGCTCACGAGCCGGCCCTTGTTCTTCCCGTGCCGCACCGTCTCGAGCCGGCCGTTGTACGCCTCGAGCCACCCGCGCGGCGTGCCGAGCCGGTCGGCGAGGGCGCCCCACGTCTCGCGCTTGCGCGTGACGGCGCCCCGGAAGGCGCGCCGGATTTCGTCGCCGAGTGCGACGAAGCGTCCCGCGGCCGCGGCGCCCCGTCCCGCCGGGACGCGGACCGCGAGGCCCGCGCCGGGCGGCGTTAGGCCGCGCAGCAGGTGCGGGTTGAGGTCGAGGAGTTCCGCGCGCGACGCGCGGCTCGCGGCGGCGACCGCGGCGAGCGGCGTGAGGCCGGGGACGCGCACCTCGTCGTAGGCGAGCGGCGCTTCGACGCGCGGGCGGATGTTGTAACGGGCGGCCTCCTTCGCGACGAGCGCGGCCGCGATCAGCTGCGGCACGTAGTTCTTCGTCTCGTCGCGCAGGACGTCGCGTTCGACGAGCGCGAAGAAGCGCGCGTCGCCGGCCGGGAGCGCGCCCGCGCTGTCGACGCTCGCGAGCTGCGCGAGGCCGCGCGAGACGCGCCCGGGCCCGCCGTTGTAGGCGGCCGCCGCGACGAACAGCGAGCCGAACTGCCCCTTGAGCCAGCGCAGGGTGCGTACGGCCGCGTCGGTCGCGCGCACCGGGTCGCGCCGCTCGTCGACCCACCAGTCCACCCGCAGCCCGGCGTCGCGCGCCGTTTCGGCCATGAACTGCCACATGCCGACCGCGCGCGCGTGCGAGACGGCGTGCACGTCGTAGCCGCTCTCGACGAGTGCGAGGTAGGTGAGGTCCTCGGGGAGTCCGCCGGCGCGCAGCTTGGTACGGATCAGCGCGTCGTAGCGCGTGCCGCGGCGGAGCCACTCGGTGAAGCGGTCGCGCGCGCCGGTGCTGAACAGCGCGACGTAGCGCTGCACGCGCTCGTGCCCTTCGTACGGCAGCACGTCGAGGTCCCACGTGACGCCGGGCGTGTGCTCGAAGTGCGGTGTGGCGAGGGGGGCGCCGAGTCCGACGGGGGCCGTCGGGATCGCGATCGCGCCGTCGGCGGAGTCGTGTGCTGCGACGACGGGGACCGGCGCTTCGACCGCGGCCACCGGGACGGGTGCGGGCGCCGGGCTCGGCCGCACCGGGGCGCCGCACGCGGCGAGCCCACAGGCGGCGATCCCACATGCGGTGCGCAGGAGCGCGGCGAGCGGCGTGCCCGTCGGACGCCGGACAGCGGGGTGGGAAGGCATCGGCGGTGGGAACGACGGCAAAGCGGGGGACGCGCGGCGGGAGGGCGCTGCGCGGCGTGACGCGCGCGTGACGGCGAAGTGACGCCGCGCTGGTGTCGGCGCACGCGACCGCGGGCTCTATTCACCCGTCAGACACCGATCGGACGCATACACCCCGATGCCCGACACGTATGACCCCGGTGGGGCTCGAACCCACGACCTAACGGTTAAAAGCCGCTTGCTCTACCGACTGAGCTACAGGGTCTCTGAACAAAGATAGCTGTACGCGCCGCGTGTGAAACGTCCGCCGCCCGCCGGCCTCGGCGGCGCATCGCTTGCAGTCCACGCTTCCCCGGTATCCGCAGCGGCGGTGAGTGTCCCGCCGCGCAGAGCCGGGGCGTCTCCAGCCCCGCGTGCCCATGTCCCAACTCCGATCAGACCGCGCCGCGCCGACCGTCGTCCCGATGGTCGTGCCGTCCGGCCGCGGTGAGACGACGAGCTTCGCGCCGCCCCGAGCGTTGGCCAATGCCACGTGCGCGGCGCTGGCCGCCGCGCGCGACGCGCTCCGCGGCGTCCCATTTTCGCGCGGAGCGTTGCGCAGCGCGGTCGTCCGCTACGCCGCGGCCGCGCGCGATGCGGGCGCGAGCGTGGCCGAGCTGACCGAGGCGCTCGACTTCGGACTCGCGCCCGCGCTCGGCCGCTTGCCGGCCGCGGTCGCCGCCGACCTCCGCGTTCACGTCGCGTGGTGGGCAGCCCACGGGTACCATCGCGCGGACTGACGACCGCGCCGACTGACCGCCGGCGTTTGACGACCTCGGGCTGACGTCCGGTGCCCGGTGCGCGCCCGTCGTCAACGGGCGCGCACGCACCGTGGCACCCGTCGTGCTCGGTGCGCGGCGCCATGACCGAACGCACGACCGTCCGGCGCCTGCCCGTCGGCGCCGAACCCTCGCCCGCGGGGACGCACTTTCGCGTCTGGGCGCCGGAACGACAGCGTGTCGACGTGGTGCTCGAACACGACACCCGGGTCGTCCCGCTCTCGCGCGAGCCGGGCGACCCCGACGGGTACTGGAGCGGCACCGCGCCCGGCGTCGGCGCGGGCGCGCGGTACCGGCTCCGGCTCGACGGCGGGGACGCGTACCCCGACCCCGCATCGCGTCAGCAGCCGGACGGCGTGCACGGCGCCTCGGTCGTCGTCGACCCCGCCGCGTTCGCCTGGAGCGACGCTGCGTGGCGCGGCGTCACCGATCCCGCGCGCCAGGTGCTCTACGAGCTGCACCTCGGCACCTTCACCCCCGAGGGCACGTGGGCCGGCGCCGCCGCGCGTCTCCCGGCGCTCGCCGAGCTCGGCGTCACGACCGTCGAGGTGATGCCGGTCCACCAGTTCCCGGGCCGCTTCGGGTGGGGCTACGACGGCGTGCAGCTGTTCGCCCCCGCCTCGCAGTACGGCACGCCCGACGACATGCGCCGCTTCGTCGACCGCGCGCACGCGCTCGGCCTCGCGGTCGTGCTCGACGTCGTCTACAACCATTTAGGTCCCGACGGAAACTATCTCCCGCAGTTCTCGCCGTACTACTTCAACCCGGCGCACCACACCGACTGGGGCGCGGCGATCAACTTCGACGGCCCGCACGCGGGGCCGGTGCGGGCGTTCTACGTCGCCAACGCGCGCTACTGGGTCGAGGAGTTCCGCGTCGACGGGCTACGCCTCGACGCCACGCAGGCGATCGTCGACGACTCGCTCGTGCACGTGCTCGCCGAGGCCGGCGCGGCGGTGCGCGCGGCGGGCGAGGCGCTCGGCGGCCGGGCGACCTGGATCGTGAACGAGAACGAGCCGCAGGACGCCGCCCTCGTCGCGCCGGCGGCGGACGGCGGGCGCGGCCTCGACGCGCTCTGGAACGACGACTGGCACCACAGCGCCTTCGTCGCGCTCGCGCTCCGCGACGAGGCGTACTTCACCGACTACCGCGGCTCGGCGCGCGAGTTCGTCGCCGCGGCGAAGCACGGCTTCCTGTACCAGGGGCAGTGGTACCGCTGGCAGCGCCAGCGCCGCGGCACGCCCGCGTTAGGCCTTCCGCCGTCGCGCTTCGTCCACTTCCTCGAGAACCACGACCAGCTCGCCAACGCCGGCGTCGGCGAGCGGCTGCACCGGCTCGCCGCGCCGGGGCCGCTCCGCGCGATGACCGCCGCGCTGCTGTTGGGCCCGCAGCTCCCGATGCTCTTCCAGGGGCAGGAGTGGGGCGCGAGCGCGCCGTTCCAGTACTTCGCCGACCACAACGCGGAGCTCGCCCCCAAGGTCCAGCGCGGCCGTTTCGCGGAGCTGGCGCAGTTCCGGAGCCTCGCCCGCCCCGAGATGCAGGCGATCCTGCCCGTCCCGCACGACCCCGCGACGTTCCGCTCCTGCGTCCTCGACTGGGACGAGCGCGAGCGCGCGTGGCACGGCGCCTGGCTCCGCCTCTACCGCGATCTCATCGCGCTCCGCCGCGCCGACCCGGTGTTCTCGACGCCGCGCACGGGCGTGGGCACGACCGCCGGCGCCCTGGACGCGGCCACGCTCACGGAGCACGCGTTCGTCCTGCGCTACTTCGGGGCGGGCGGCGACGACCGACTCCTCGTCATCAACGTCGGGCGTTCGGCGCACCTCGAGGTCGCGCCCGAGCCGCTGTTGGCCCCGCCCGCCGAGGCGCGCTGGCACATGATCTGGTCGAGCGAGCACCCGTCGTACGGCGGGCTCGGCGGCGTCGAATTCGACGCGGGCGACGCGCCGCGCTCGCCGGAGCAGAAGCCCGCGCTGCGCTGGCCGCGCGAAAACTGGCACCTGCTCGGCGGCTGCGCCGTCGTACTCGCCGCCGACGCGACGCGCTGACCGGCGCGCGCCCGTCGCCGTGCACCCCCTTTCTCTTTCCTGAACGCCCGTACACGTGCTCACCGTTCCTGAAGCCCCCGACCCCGCCGACTCGTACCGGCTCGTCGACCGGGTCGTTCGCCGCATCCCCGGCCCCGCCGCCGGCGGCGCCGGCTCGGCCGACGTCTCCCCGCTGGTCGACCGCGAGTGGCTCGTCACGAACGGGCTCGGGGGCTACGCGTCGGCGAGCGTCGCCGGGCTGCCGACGCGCAAGTACCACGGCGTGCTCGTCGCGGCGCTGCCGAACCCGTTAGGCCGGATCGTCATGCTCAACCACCTGGTCGAGCGCGTGACGCTCGCCGACGGAACGGCGGCGACGTTGAGCGCGGCGGAGCCGGCCGAGGGGCGGCTGCTCGAGGCCGACGGGCCGCGGCAGCTGGTCGAGTTCCGGCTCGACGCGGGGCTCCCGGTGTGGACCTACCGCGTCGGCGCGGGCGGGGCGGCGGTCACGATCGAGAAGCGGCTGCTCATGCTCTACCGGCAGAACAGCGTCTACATCTCGTACACGCTCGCGGGCGACGGGCCGGCGCAGGTCGAGCTGCGGCCCGCGCTCGACTTCCGCGGCTACGAGGCGGACGTGACGACCAACGCGGGCGACCAGCACTACCGACTGGGCGCGGAGGACGAGCACTACGTCGTCACCTGCGCCGAGCGCGCGGACGTGCCCCCGCTCCGGCTCGGCTTCGTCGGGGCGGAGGTGACGGCGACGCTCGACCCGCTCCGCTCGCGCGACCTGCTCTACCGCGTCGAGGAGGCGCGGGGGTACGCCGACCGCGGCGCGCTCTGGTCGCCGGGGCACTTCGCGTTCCGCCTCATGCCCGGCGCGCCCGTCACGCTCGTCGCGTCCACCGAGAGCGCCGACGTGATGCGCGCGCTGAGCCCCGCCGACGCGGCGGCGGCCGAGCACGAACGCCGGCGCCGGCTGCTGGATCTGCCGCCCGCGGACGTACGCCGCGTCCTCGAGGCAGACCCGCGCGCGGCGGAGCTGGTGTTCGCGGCCGACCAGTTCCTCATCACCCCCGCGGGGCGCCTGCACGACCGCGTGCGCGCGCAGGCCGTCGGCGACGAGGTGCGCACCGTGATCGCCGGCTACCACTGGTTCACGGACTGGGGCCGCGACACGATGATCTCGCTCGAAGGGCTCACGCTGACGACCGGCCGCTGGCGCGAGGCGGGATTCATCCTGCGCACGTTCGCGCAGTACGTGCGCGACGGCCTCATCCCCAACATGTTCCCCGACGGGAGCAACGAGGGCCTCTACCACACGGCCGACGCGACGCTCTGGTTCTTCCACGCGCTCGACCGCTACGCGCGCGTGACCGGCGACCGCGCGACGGTTAGGCAGCTGCTGCCGGTGCTGCAGGACGTGATCGCGCACCACCTGGCCGGCACGCGCTTCGGGATCGGCGTCGACCCCGCCGACGGGCTGCTGCGCGAGGGGGCCGAGGGCTACCAGCTCACGTGGATGGACGCGAAGGTCGACGGCTGGGTCGTCACGCCGCGGCGCGGCAAGCCGGTCGAGATCAACGCGCTCTGGTACAACGCGCTCGCCAACGTCGCGGCGTGGACGCGCGACGAGCGCGGCGCCGACGCGGCCGCGCTCTACGAGGACGCGGCCGACCGCGCGCGCGACGCGTTCAACGCGCGCTTCTGGTACGACGCGGGCGGCTACCTGTACGACGTCGTCGACGGCCCGGACGGCGACTCGACCGAGTTCCGCCCCAACCAGGTGCTCGCGGTCTCGCTGCCCAACCCGGTGCTCGACCGCCCGCGGTGGGACGCGGTGCTCGGCGCGTGCGAGGCGAAGCTCCTCACGCCCTACGGCCTGCGCTCGCTCGCGCCCGGGAGCCCGGACTACAAGGCGCAGTACTTCGGCAACCTGCGCGCGCGCGACGCGGCCTACCACCAGGGCACGGTGTGGGGCTGGCTGATCGGCCCGTGGGTCGACGCGTGGCGCAAGCTCCACCCCGGCGACGACGCGGGCGCGCGCCGCTTCCTCGACCGGCTGCTCGACCACCTCGGCGACTTCGGCGTCGGCTCGGTCGCGGAGGTCTTCGACGCCGAGGCGCCCTACACGCCGCGCGGCTGCATCGCGCAGGCGTGGAGCGTGGCCGAGCTGCTGCGGTGCGCGGCCGCGTGCGGGGCGCCGGCCGCGCCGGACGCCGCGCCGGCCACGGCCCCCCGCGGCGCGGTGGGGTGAACGCCTAACGCACGCGCCGCGCCGCCCAACGCCGTCCGGCCTAACACACCGCGCGAAGGAACTGCTCGCAGTCGTGCACCCCGTAGGCGAGCTTGTCCCACCGCGCGTCCGGCAGCGAGAGCGGCGCGGCCTCCGCGAGCACCCAGCGCGACAGCCGGTCGACGCGCGCGGTGAACGCGTCGGGCGCGTCCCCCGCGTCGGGCGCGGCGGCCTCGACCCGTACGAGCCCCCACATCGGGTCGCGACCGGACGGGTCGCGCAGCCGCAGGTACCAGCTCGCCACCGCCGTGCGGCGCGCGCTGCCGACGAGGAACGCCGTCGAGCGCTCGCCCTGGCGGAGGGCGAGCACCGTGCGCAACGCGTCCGCGTCGACGTAGAGCGTGCGGTGGCTCTTGACCACGCCGGCCACGCACGCCGCGCGCGCGACGACCTCGCTCTCCTGGATCCCGCCGTCGACGAATAGCGGCTCGTGCTCCTGCCTGCACCAGCGCTCGGCGAGCGACTTCTCCGCCCGCTCGCGGTCTTCCTTCACCATCCCGAGCGCGCGGTCGCTCACCGCGAACGGGTGCGCCGGGACGACGTCGTCGCCCGGGCGGAGCTCCGCCGTGTCGACGAGGTCGAGTCCGAGCTCGCGCGCGAGCGCGTCGAGCGCCGCCCGGGGCGCCGCGGCGAAGCAGGCGAGCGGCGCGTACACCCGCCGCTCGACCACCGGCCCGCGACCCCAGGTCGTGAGGCGTCGATTGCGGCGCACGCGCACGACCGCCGCCACCGTCCCGTGCACGACCGGCAGCCCGTCGACGTACCCGATCACGCGCGAGTGCTGGGTCCCGTCGAGGAATGCCGCGAAGCCGTCCTCCGCGCCGGGCGCGGGCGGCACGGGGCGCGCCCGCACGGCGTGCCCTTCGACGGGCGCGGCCGCGCGCACCCGCGGCGGGTCGACCGGCGGCCCGGCCGTCCGCTCGAGCCCCGGGCCGTCGTCGGCGCCGGCCAGCGCGGCCGCCGGCAACAGCACGCCGAGCCGGCGGCGGACGTCGTGGACGCTCGGCTGCACGCGTTAGGCGGCGCGCGGTGCGGCGGGCGTCACTCGACCCCGATGTCCCACGCCTGCTCGAGGTCGGCCTTCGAGTAGGTGCGGAACGCGGTCAGCGTCTGCGTCCGCACGACGCCGGGCACCCCCGCGATCTGGTGCGTCACGACGTCGGCGATCCGCTCGTACTCCGCGACGCGCACGACCGCGACGAGGTCCCACTCGCCCGAGACCGAGTAGACCTCGTGCACGCCGTCGAACCCGGCGATGCGCGTGGCGGCCCCGACGATCGACTTCGGGTCGGCCTTGATGAGCACGATCGTCGTGATCATGCGGCAGAAGATAGCGCTATGTTTCCGCCCCGCGCGCGGCCGGACCCAACGGGGTCCCGGGGCCTTCGCGTGTTGACAAGTGATCGGACCGCGCGTGGTCCGGCGTGCGCGCCGGCCTGGGAGCAGTTGCGAGCACCACCCTGGGAGAGACATGACCGAGACGACCGAGACCGACACCGAGCAGAGCGCGCCCGCCGCCAGCCGCGCGCAGCACCTCGTCTACACGCTGCCGCAGGACTGGGGCACGATCCCCACCTTCCTCGGCGCCCCGCTCGACCGGCTCGACCCCCAGGCGGGTGGCCCGCAACTTCTCGTCGTCACGCCAGATCCCGAGACGGCGCTCGCCGTCGCCGACCTCGCCCTCGCCCGCCGCGGCGGCGGCGAGGCGGGTGGCACCCCGCTCGTGCTCCCCGTCGGCCGCGCCGAGCGCGCCGCCCGCCAGCTCGCGGCGCGGCAGGCGGCCGGCTCCATGCCCGCGGCGGTCGCCGGCACACCGGCCGCGCTCGCCGCCCTCGTGCGCGGCGCGGCGCTCAAGCTCGACGGCGTGCGCACGCTCGCGATCGCCTGGGCCGACGAAATCCTCGCCTCCCCCGACGCGGCCGACCTCGAGGCCGTGCTCGCGGAGGTGCCGCGCGAGGCGGCTCGCATCCTCGTCGCCGCACAGATGACCGACGCCGTCGAGGCCCTCGCCGAACGCGTCCTCTGGCGCGCGCGCCGCGTCGACGGCGCCGCGGCGGGGGCGCCCGTCGCCGCGCCGATCGGCTACGTACTCACGGCCACGGCCGCACGCCCGGCGGCGCTCCGCCGCGTCCTCGACGAACTCGACCCCGTGACCGCGGCCGTCGTCGTCGCGAGCGAGCCGTCGGAGCGCGAGGTGCGACACCTGCGCGCCACGCTCGGCTACCCGAGCCTGGCGACCGCGCCGGCCGACGAGGCCGGACCCGACACCGCCGCTGATTCGCACGGCGCGGACGCGCTCGCCGCGGCGCCGGCCGCCGCGGTCGCGGGCGCGCTCACGCTCGTGCGCGACGCGGCGCTCCCGGCGCATGTCGCGCTCGCCGTGCTCTACGACGTGCCGACGACGCGCGAGGCGCTCGACCGCGTGCTCGCCGCCCAGCCCAGCCAGACGGTCGCGCTCGTGCAGCCGCGCCAACTCGCGGCGCTCCGCACGCTCGTCGGGGGCGCCGTGCGCCCGCTCACCCTCGGCGACGCCGCGCGCCGCGCCCGGGGGCGCGACGAGGCATTGCGTGGTGAGTTGCGTGCCGAACTCGAGCGCGGGCTCCCCCCGCGCGAGGTCGTCGCGCTCGAGCCGCTGCTCGCCGACTACGACGCGGCCGACCTCGCCGCGGCGGCCGTACGCATCCTGGAACGCGAGCGTGCCCGACACGCGACCGCACCCGCACCGGCGGCGGCTGTCACGGCGGGCGCTGGTCCCGCGGCCCCCCCGCCGAAGGGCACCGTCCGGCTGTTCTTCACGGTCGGCACGCGCGACGAGGTGCGCGCGGGCGACCTCGTCGGCGCGATCGCGGGCGAGGCCGGGATCACGAGCGACAAGATCGGACGGATCGAGCTCCGCGACAACTTCTCGCTGGTCGAAGTCGACGCGGCGACGGCCGAGCGGGTGATCGCGAAGCTGAACGGGACGATGATCCGCGGGCGGCGCGTCGCAGTGCGGCCCGAACGCGACGCGCCGCCCGGCGGTGCCGGGCGCGGTGGGCCGGGCGGCCGGGGCGACGCACGCGGGCCGCGCGCGCCGCGCGGCGGGGACCGTCCCGACCGCGGCGACCGGGCCGAACGGGGCGATCGCCCCGAGCGCGGCGACCGCCCGCGCGGCGGCTTCGGCAGCGGCGGATTCAGCGGCGGCGGACGCGGGTTCGACGCCAACCGCGACGGGCCCCGCGGGTTCGGCGTGCCCGACGACCGCGGCGTCGGCGAGCGGGCCGAGCAGCGCGGCGAGTGGGCGGAGCGCGCGGAGCGGCTGCGGCGCGCGCGGCCTAACGTCGCGCCGCGCGGCGACGACGCCCGCGGCGAAGCCCACGGCGGGACGCCCGACGACGTCGCCGAACGCTGACGGCCGGCGCGCGTGCCAGACGGGTTCCAGACCGCCGGCGGCTGGATCGAGGTCGTCGCCGGCGTGATGTTCAGCGGCAAGAGCGAGGAGTTGATCCGGCGCGTGCGGCGCGCGCTCATCGCGAAGCGGCGCGTCCAGGTGTTCAAGTCGCACCTCGACGCGCGCTACGCGGGCGTGTTCGCCGTGTCGAGCCACGACCGCCGCACGGTCGAGGCGGTGCCGATCGACTCGGCGCGGCAGCTCATGCTCCGCCTCGACCCGGGCGCGCAGGTCGTCGCGGTCGACGAGGCGCAGTTCCTCGACACGGCGATCGTCGACGTCGCGACCGCGCTCGCCGCGCGCGGGCGGCGCGTCGTCCTCGCCGGGACCGACACCGACTTCCGCGGCGAGCCGTTCGGCGCGATGCCGCAGCTCATGGCGGTCGCCGAAGTCGTCGACAAGCTGCACGCGATCTGCGTGCTCTGCGGCGCGCCGGCCAGCCGCAACCAGCGGCTCATCGGCGGCCGCCCTGCGTCCTACGACTCGCCGACGATCATGGTCGGCGCGGCCGACACGTACGAGGCGCGCTGCCGCGCGTGCCACGAAGTGCCCCGGCGCGACGACGCGCAGGGGCGCCTTCTCTGACCCAGTAGCAGATCTGCCGCACCGCGTTTGTCGCACGTGACTATTGTTCGCCCCGGCCGCCGGCCGTAGTTTCGCGCATGCTTCTCGTCGGCCTTACGGGCAACATTGCGGCGGGGAAGTCGACCGCCGCACGCCTCTTCGCCGCGCGCGGCGCGGCCGTCGTCGACGCCGACGTGCTCGCGCGCGACGCGGTGCGGCCGGGCTCGGCCGCCCTCGCCGCGATCGTCGGGCGGTGGGGACGCGACGTCCTCGCGCCCGACGGCACGCTCGAACGCGCCGCGCTGCGCGCACGCGTGTTCGGCGCGGGCGACGAGCTCGAGGCACTCAACGCGATCGTCCACCCCGAGGTCGCGCGCCTGCGCGACGACGCGGTCGCCGCCGCGCGCGCGCGCGGCGACCGCGTCGTGATCTACGACGTGCCACTCCTTTTCGAGCGTGACCTCGCCGCGGAGGTCGACACGGTCGTGTTGGTGGACGCGCCGCGCGAGCTGCGCCTCGAGCGGCTCGTGCGCGACCGCGGCCTGCGCGCCGACGAGGCGATGGCGATGATCGCCGCGCAGATGCCGGCCGAGTTGAAGCGCGCGCGCTCGGACTACGTGGTCGAAAACACCGGCGGCCGCGACGCGCTCGCCGCGCGCGTCGACGAGGTGTGGCGGGCGCTTGAAGCCCGCGCGGTCGCGGCCTAGACTGGCGCGCGATCCGTCCGCCCCTCGCCTACCCGGAGCACGCCGTGGCCAACTTCCCCGCCGACCTGCACTACACCAAAGAGCACGAGTACGTGAAGGCCACCGACGACCCCGCGGTCGTCGTCGTCGGCATCACGGACTACGCGCAGGGCGAGCTCGGCGACGTCGTCTACCTCGACCTCCCCAAGCCGGGCGCGACGTTCGGCGCGAACGAGACGTTCGGCACCATCGAGGCCGTCAAGGCGGTGAGCGAGCTGTACATGCCCGTCGCGGGCGAGGTCGTCGAAGTCAACCCGCGGCTCGACGGCGAGCCGGCCCTCGTGAACGGCGACCCGTACGGCGACGGCTGGATGGTGAAGGTCCGCGTCGCGGGCGACGCGGACCGCTCGGCCCTCATGGACGCGGCGGCGTACGGGCAGCTCGTCGGGGCCTAACAGCCGCGTGTCGCGCGCGTCCGAGTGGCGCCTGCTCGAGCGCGCGGGCACCCTCGTCGCGCAGCTCTTCTTCGTCGCGGCCGGCGTGTACCTCGGCAACCGCGCCGACGCGTGGAAGGAGGAGCGCAGCCACCGCGAGGCGGCGCGCGCGACGCTCCTCAACTTCCGCGACGAGATCCGGCGCAACCGGGCGCGGCTCCGCACCACGCACGCGGTCCACGCCGCGCTGCGCGACGACATCGCCGCGCTGAACGCGAGCGGGAGACCCCCGAAGACGACCAACGAGTTCGCCGCGCGCGTCCACCTCAACGGGCTGAGCCCGTCCACGTTCCGCCACGCGGCGTGGCAGCTCGCGCTCGGGAACCAGTCGCTGACGTACCTCGAGCCGTCGCTCGCCTTCGCCATCGCCGACCTGTACGAGAACCAGGAGTCGCTGGCACGCTACGGCGACATCACGCTGCAGAACGTGGTCAGCCCCACCGCCCTCGGGCAAAACGACCCGCTGCCTCTCGCGAGGACGCTGCAAGCGTACACCGTCGACGCGGCGACCTACCAGGAGCCGCAGATCCTCGCCGCGTACGACACGCTGCTGCCCCGCATCGACTCGGCGATCACACGGCTCCGGAACTGACGGCGGGAGCCGCGCGCGGGCGGCGCGCCCCCCGCCCCGTACGGCCTAACACCCCGGCGTCAGTCCGTGTCCTGCGCCAGCGACGCCGCGTACCCCGCGTCCGCGTACACCTCGGTCGGGACGCACGCGCACACCAGGTTCCGGTCCCCGTACGCGCTCTCCACGCGCCCCACGCTCGGCCAGAACTTGTGCTCCCGCACCCACGGCGCCGGGTACGCGGCCCGCTCGCGCGAGTACCCGTGCGTCCACGCGTCGGCGAGCAGCCGCGGCGCCGGGTGCGGCGCGTTCTTCAGCAGATTGTCCGCTCGGTCCTGCGCGCCCGACTCGACCTCGCGGATTTCCTCGCGGATCCTGAGCATCGCGTCGCAGAACCGGTCGAGCTCCGCCCGATTCTCGCTCTCCGTCGGCTCGATCATCAGCGTCCCCGCGACCGGGAAGCTCACCGTCGGCGCGTGGTAGCCGTAGTCCATCAGCCGCTTCGCGATGTCCTCGACCTCGACCCCGCTCGCCTGCTTCACGACGCGCGTGTCGAGGATGCACTCGTGCGCGACGAGCCCGTTCGCGCCCTTGTAGAGCACCGGGAACGCGTCCTTCAGGCGGTGCGCGACGTAGTTCGCGTTGAGGATCGCGACCTTCGTCGCCTCGGTTAGGCCCTCGCCGCCCATGAGCCTGACGTAGACCCACGAGATCGGCAGGATGCTCGCGCTCCCCCAGGGCGCGGCGCTCACCGGGCCGTCGACGCGGTCGGAGCCGTCGCCCTTCGGGCTCACGACGGGGTGCCCCGGCAGGTGCGGCACGAGTTGCGGCGCGACGCCGATCGGCCCCATCCCCGGGCCGCCACCGCCGTGCGGGATGCAGAACGTCTTGTGCAGGTTGAGGTGGCACACGTCGGCGCCGACTTCGCCCGGACGCGCGAGGCCGACCATCGCGTTCATGTTCGCGCCGTCCATGTACACCTGCCCGCCGTGCGCGTGCACGACCTCGCACACCTCGCGCACCGTCTCCTCGAAGACGCCGTGCGTGCTCGGATACGTGATCATCAGCGCCGCGAGGTCGCCCGCGTGCTGCTCGGCCTTCTTCCGCAGGTCGTCGACGTCGACGTTCCCGTTCGGCGCCGTGTTCACGACGACGACTTTCATCCCGGCCATCACCGCGCTCGCCGGGTTGGTGCCGTGCGCGCTCTGCGGGATGAGGCAGACGTTGCGGTGCTTCTCGCCGCGCGCCTCGTGGTAGCGCTTGATCGTCAGCAGCCCCGCGTACTCGCCCTGGCTCCCCGCGTTCGGCTGCAGACTCACGGCCGCGAACCCGGTGATCTCGGCGAGGTCGTGCTCCAGCTGCCGGAACAGCTCCGCGTACCCCGCCGCCTGCCCGCGCGGCGCGAACGGGTGCAGCTGACCGAACTCGGGCCACGTTACCGGGATCATCTCCGCCGTCGCGTTCAGCTTCATCGTGCAGCTGCCGAGCGGGATCATCGAGTGCACGAGCGAGAGGTCCTTCGCCTCGAGCGAGTGCATGTAGCGGAGCATCGCCGTCTCGCTGTGGTGCGACGTGAACACCGGGTGCGCGAGGAAGGCGCTCGTCCGCGCGAAGCGCTCGTCGTAGCGCGGGTCCCCCTCGCGCCGCAGCTCGTCGAGGTCGAAGCCGTCGGCCGTCGCGTCGAAGCAGGCGAGGACGTCGCGGACGTCGGCGTCGCCCGTCGTCTCGTCGAACGCCACGGCGAGCACGCCCGGCTCGATCACGCGCAGGTTGATGCGGCGCGCGGCGGCCGCGGCGAGCACGTCCTGCTCCCCGTGCGTGCCGACGTCGACCGCGACCGTGTCGAAGAACTCCTCGTGCCGCACGTGCAGGCCCAACCGCTCCAGCCCGGCCTTGAGCGCGGCGGCTTGGCCGTGCACGCGCCGCGCGATCCGCGCGAGCCCCTCGGGCCCGTGCCACACCGCGTACATCCCCGCCATCACGGCGAGGAGCACCTGCGCCGTGCACACGTTGCTCGTCGCCTTCTCCCGGCGGATGTGCTGCTCGCGCGTCTGCAGCGCCATGCGCAGCGCGGGCCGCCCGTCCGCGTCGCGCGACACGCCGATGATGCGCCCGGGGATCTGGCGCTTGTATTCGTCGCGCGTCGAGAAGAATGCCGCGTGCGGCCCGCCGTAGCCCATCGGCACGCCGAAGCGCTGTGAGTTGCCGACCGCGACGTCCGCGCCCCACTCGCCCGGCGGCGTGATGAGCGTGAGCGCGAGCAGGTCGCACGCCGCGGTGACGAGCGCGCCGGCCGCGTGCGCGCGCTCGCAGACGCCGCGGTAGTCCGCCACGCGACCGTCGGTCGCCGGGTACTGCAGCAGCACGCCGAAGACGTCCGCGCCGAACTCCGCCGCGTCCGCGTCGCCGACCACGAGCGTGATCCCGCGCGCCTCCGCCCGCGTGCGCACCACCGCGATCGTCTGCGGGTGGCAGTCGGCCGCGACGAAGTACGTCTCCTTCCCCGGCCGCCCCTTGGCGTTGTAGCTCATCGCCATCGCCTCCGCGGCGGCCGTCCCCTCGTCGAGCAACGACGCGTTCGCGATCGGCAGCCCGGTCAGGTCGGCGACGACCGTCTGGAAGTTGAGCAGCGCCTCCAGCCGCCCCTGCGCGATCTCGGCCTGGTAGGGCGTGTACGCCGTGTACCACCCCGGGTTCTCGAGCACGTTGCGCTGGATGACCGGCGGGGTGAACGTGCCCGAGTAGCCCATGCCGAGGTACGAGCGCCAGACCTCGTTGCGTGCCGCGAGCGTGCGCAACTCGGCGAGCACGTCGGCCTCGCTCCGGCCTGGGCCGATCGCGAGCGGGCGCCCCATCCGGATGTTCGCCGGAACGACCGCGTCGACGAACGTGTCGAGGTCGTCGTAGCCGAGTGCGCGGAGCATCGCGGCGCGGTCGGCGGCGCTCGGGCCGATGTGGCGGTCGTCGAAGGAGTCGAAGCCGACGGTCGCGGCCGTCTCGGGGCGGATGGTCGTCATGGCGAGTAAAGCTATCGGCGTTGGAATCGGTTCGCGGACGCGCGCCGCGCGTACTTAGCTTGCGCAGCAATGCCGCTCCGCCTGCTCTCCACGCCACCGCTCGACGGCGCGACGAACATGGCGCTCGACGAGGCTCTCCTCGCACGCGCCCGCCGCACCGGCGAGATTGTCGTGCGCGTCTACAGGTGGACGCGCCCGACGCTCTCGCTCGGGCGGCACCAGGCGGCGCGCGGCGTCTACGACGCCGCACGTGCGGCGGCGCACGGCATCGACGTGGTGCGCCGGCCGACTGGTGGGCGCGCGGTCCTCCACTGGCGCGAGGTCACGTACAGCGTCACGGCGCCGTCCGCTGCCCTTTCCCCCGCCGGCGCGTCGCCGCGCGCGGCGTACGCACGCATCAACTCGATGCTCGCGGACGCGCTCAGCGCGCTCGGCGTCGCGGCGGCACCCGCCATCGCACACGGGCGGGCGCGGCGCCCCGACGGTGTGCCATGCTTTGAGGCGCCCGCTGCCGGCGAACTCGTCGCGGGGGCGGACGCGCGCAAACTCGTCGGATCGGCCCAGTGGCGTGAATGTGGCGCGCTGCTGCAACACGGCTCGATCCTTATCGACGACGATCAGGGCCTCCTCGCCTGCTGTGCGCGGGGGCCAATTCCGCCGTTTGCCCCGCCCGCGACCCTCCACGCACTCCTCGGACGCGCCCCCGCGACGGACGAGGTCGCCGTGGCCGTGCTCGACGCCGCGCGCCGACTCGCCGAATCGCTCGACTTGCCGGTCGTCGCGATCGATCCCGATGCGCTGGCCGATGACCCGGCGCTCCGTGCCGAGGTCGCACGGTTGCTGCCCCGCTACACCGAGTCGACGTGGACGTGGCGACGATGAGCCGCGCGCCACGTGCGTCGGTGGCGCGCCCTCTTCGGTCCTCGTAATCGATGCTCGACTGCCCCCTAACGCTCCACGCCCCCGCGCGCCGACGCCGGGCCAGCCTGCGTCGCGCGATCGGCCGCGCCGTCGCCGGCCTGACGCTCGCGACCGCGGCGGGCTGTCACGCCGAGCCGCGCGCCTCGGCCGCCGCGACGACCGCCGGCGACGTCGGCGGGACCGTGATCATCGCGACCGCGGCCGACCCGGGCGTTCTGCTCCCGCCGCTCGCCGGGTCGACGCAGGCCAGCGCCGCCATCGATCAGGTCTTCGACCGCCTCGCAGACCTCGGCGA
Source organism: Gemmatimonadetes bacterium T265 (assembly GCA_019973575.1). Classification (NCBI taxonomy): domain Bacteria; kingdom Pseudomonadati; phylum Gemmatimonadota; species Gemmatimonadetes bacterium T265. The sequence goes on along the minus strand of BPUI01000002.1, from coordinate 741,037 downwards.
CTCGCTCAACACGTTCGGCGACCGCGGCTTCCGCCCGCGCCTCAGCGACCGATGGACGTGGGCGAAGGACTCGCTGTCGGTCAGCTTCCACCTTGCCCCGGGCGCGCGCTGGCACGACGGCGTACCCGTGCGCGCGCGCGACGTCGCGTTCAGCTTCGCGCTCTACACCGACCCCGCAACGGCGAGCCCGCTCGCGCCGCTGCTCTCGAACGTCGACTCGGTGACCGCGACCGACTCGCTCACCGCGACGTTCTGGTACAAGCGCCGCTTCCCGACCCAGTTCTTCGACGTCACGTACAACCTGTACGTCCTCCCCGAGCACCTGCTCGCGCGCGCGCCGCGCGACCGCCTCGCCGAGACCGAGTTCGCGCGGCACCCGATCGGGAGCGGACGGTTCCGCTTCGCGTCGTGGACGCCCGCGCAACGCCTCGAGCTCACCGCCGACGCGGACAACTACCGCGGCCGCCCGAAGCTCGACCGGGTGGTCTGGAACGTCGCCCCTGACTTCGGCACCGCGACGATCCAACTGCTCGCCGGCGACGCCGACTTCTTCGAGAACCTCCGCCCCGAGTCATTCGGGCAGACGGCGCGCCTGCGCACGGTGCGGCTCGTGCCGTACCCGTCGCTCGACTACGGCTTCCTGCAGTTCAACCTGCGCGCCGCCGACGGCTCCGCGCGCCCCCACCCGCTCTTCGCCGACCGGGACCTCCGCCGCGCGCTGACGCTCGCGGTCGACCGCGAGCGCATCGTCCGCAACGCGTTCGACTCGCTCGCCGACGTCGCGGTCGGGCCCGTGCCGCGCGCGCTCTTCCCCGACTGGGCGCGCCTCCGTCAGCTGCCGTACAACGTCGCGACCGCGCGCGCGCTGCTCGACTCGCTCGGCTGGCGCGCGGGGCCGGACGGGGTGCGCGCGAAGGGCGGCGTCCCGCTCGCCTTCACCGTCCTCGTTCCCACCTCGAGCCTCGTGCGCCAGCGCCTCGCCGTGCTGCTGCAGGAGCAGTTCCGCGTCGTCGGCGCGCGCACGACGGTCGAGCCGCTCGACCTCGGCGCCTTTGGCGAGCGCGAGCGGGCGCGCACCTTCGACGCGGTCGTCGGCGGCTGGCACACCGACCCGAGCCCGGTGAGCATCCGCCAGACCTGGGGGACCGCCGGCTCGCGCGTCGCGGGCGGGTCCAACTTCGGCAGCTACGAGAGCCCGGCGTTCGACGCGCAGATCGACAGCGCGCTCTTCACGAGCGACCCGGCGAAGGCGCGCCCGCACTGGTTGCGCGCCTACCAGACGATCGTCGACGACGCGCCGGCGGTGTGGCTGTTCGAGCCGCGCCTCGTCGCCGGCGTCCACCGGCGCGTCCGCGTCGTCGGCCTCCGCGCCGACGGCTGGTGGACGCGCCTCGGCGACTGGTCCGTCCCCGCCCGCGAGCGGATCCGCCGCGACCGCGTCGGCCTGCGCTAGGCACGCCCGGCGTCGTCCCGCTCCTTCCCCGGCCATCCCTCGTGTTAGGCCTCGCGTTCCGTCGTCTGCTGCACGCGGCCGCGACCGTGCTCGTCGCGGCGACCGCGAGCTTCCTCCTGCTCCACCTCGCGCCGGGCGACCCGGTGAGTGCGATGCTCGACCAGCCGACGATGAGCGAGGCGACGCGCGCGGCCCTCCGCACCCGCTTCGGCTTCGACCGGCCGGTCGCCGAGCAGTACGCGCGCTGGATCGGCGCGGCGCTGCATGGCGACCTCGGCTGGTCGCTCACGCAACAGCGGCCCGTCGCGGCGGTGCTCGCCGACGCGCTGCCGCGCACCGCACTGCTCGTCGGCACGGCGCTCCTGCTCGCGTTCGTCGCCGGCGTGGCGAGCGGCGCGTTCGCGGGGTGGCGGCCGCGGCATCCGCTCGCGCGCGCGCTCGTCGGCGGGGCCGTCGTGCTGCACGCCGCACCCGAGTTCGTGATCGGCCTCGCGCTCGTCGCTGTGGTCGCGCTCCGCTACGGCCTCCTCCCCGCCGGCGGCTACGCGGACCCCGTCGCCGACTCGCTCCTCTCCGCCCCCGAGCGCGTCGCCGACCGCCTGCGCCACCTCGTCCTCCCGGCCACGGCGCTCGCGTTAGGCTGGACCGCGATCGTCGCGCGCCACCAGCGGGCGGCCGTGGGCGACGTGGCGCGCGGCGACTTCGTCCGTACGGCGCGCGCGAAAGGCGTCGCCGAGGGCGCCGTCCTCGTCCGCCACACGCTGCGCGCCGCGCTCGCGCCTACGGTCGCGCTGCTCGGCCTCGCGCTCCCCGCGCTCGTCGGCGGCGCGGTCGTGACCGAGAGCGTGTTCGCCTGGCCGGGGATGGGACTGCTCGCCACGCAGGCGGTCGGCGCGCGCGACTACGCGCTCGTCACGGGCGCGGTCGTGGTGGGCAGCGCGGCCGTGGCCGCGGGCGGGCTGCTGGCCGAACTGCTACAGGCGTGGCTCGACCCGCGGCTCGGCGCGAGCGCGGAGGACGGGGCGTGACGCCGACCCCGACGGTCCCGCGCGCGGCCCTCGCGCCGCCGTTCGCCGGGCGCGTTCCCCGGCTGGCGGCCGCGGCGCGCGCGCGGCCATCGTTCCGCATGCGCGCCGCCGGCCTCCCCCGCCTGCCGTGGACCGTGTGGCTTGCGGGCGGAACGCTGGCCGCGTTCGCCGCCGTCGCGCTCCTCGCGCCGCGCCTCGCGCCGTACGACCCCGCGCGCCAGTTCGACCTCGTCGCGCTCCAGAACCGCGCGCCGTCGGCCGCGCACCCGTTCGGCACCGACCCGTTCGCCCGCGACGTGCTGAGCCGCACGCTCTACGCCGCGCGCACCTCGCTCGGCGTGGCCGCGCTCGCCGCCGCCGTCGCGACCGCGTTAGGCGTGCTCGTCGGCGGCGTCGCCGGCGCGCTCGGCGGCCGCACCGAGCGCCTCCTCATGCGCACGGTCGACGCGGTGCTCGGCGTCCCGCGCGTGCTGCTCCTGCTCGCCGTGGTCGCGCTCTGGGCGCAGATCGCCTCGCCCGTGCTCGCCGTCGTCCTCGGGCTCACGGCGTGGCCCGGGACGAGCCGCCTCGTCCGCGCCCGCGTCGCCGCCGTGCGCCGTGCGGAGTGGGTCGAGGCCGCGCGCGCGCTCGGCGCGTCGCCGGCACGCGTGCTGTTCCGCCACCTCCCGCCGCACGTCGTCGGCACGGTCGGCGTCGCCGCCACGCTCCTCTTTGGCGAGTTGCTCGCCCTCGAGGCCGGGCTCTCGTTCCTCGGACTCGGCGTCCGCCCCCCCGACGCGAGTTGGGGCAGCATGGTGCAGGACGGCGCGGGGTACGTCGCCGACGCGCCGTGGACCGTCGCGGCGCCGACGGCGTGCGTCGTCCTCTGCGTGCTCGCCGCGAGCGTGCTCGGCGACTGGGCGGGCGACCGCGCCCGCGGCGACCGATGAGCACGCGTGAGAACGTCACGACCCCTAGACTAACGCACGTGCCCCCCGTCCTCTCCGTCCGCAACCTGCGTACCTGGTTCCACGGCGGCGACGCGCCCGCGCGTGCGGTCGACGGCGTCTCCTTCGACGTCATGCCCGGCGAAACGCTCGGCGTCGTCGGCGAGAGCGGCTGCGGCAAGAGCGTCACCGCGCTCTCCGTCCTGCGGCTCGTCCGCCCGCCCGGCCGCATCGAGCCCGGGAGCGAGATCCGCTTCGACGGCCGCGACCTGCTCGCGCTGCGCGAGCGCGAGCTGCGCGCCGTCCGCGGCGACCGGATCGCGATGATCTTCCAGGAGCCGATGACCGCGCTCAACCCCGTGCTGACCGTCGGCGAGCAGATCGCCGAGGTGCCGCGGGTGCATGCGGGGCTGGGACGGAAGGCCGCGTGGGCGCGCGCCGTCGAGATGCTCGACGCGGTCGGCATCCCCGACCCGGCGCGCCGCGCGGGCGAGTACCCGCACCAGCTCTCCGGCGGCACGCGCCAGCGCGTGATGATCGCGATGGCGCTCGTCATGAACCCCGCCGTCGTCATCGCCGACGAGCCGACCACCGCGCTCGACGTCACGATCCAGGCGCAGATCCTCGAGCTGCTGGCCGAAATGCAGCAGCGGCTCGGCACGGCGATCCTCCTCATCACGCACGACTTGGGCGTCGTCGCGGAGGTCGCGCGGCGCGTGGTCGTCATGTACGCGGGCGAGGTCGTCGAGGAAGCGACCGCGGACGCGCTCTTCGCCGCGCCCCAACACCCCTACACCGAGGGCCTGCTCGCCGCCGTGCCGCGCCTCGGCGAGGCGCGCGAACGGCTCGCGACGATTCCCGGCACCGTACCGCCCGCGACGGCGTGGCCGACCGGGTGCCGCTTCCGCGAGCGCTGCCCGTACGCGTGGGACCGCTGCGAGCGCGAGCACCCGCCCCTGTACGAAGCGGTCGGTCGGAGCGGGGCCGAGCGCGGCCACGCCGCGCGCTGCCACCTCGTCGACGAGCCCGCGCGCCGCGCCGGCCGCCACCTCCCGCTCGCGGCCGCGCGGTGAGCACGCCTAACGTGTCCGTCTCCGGCGCGGCCGCGGGCGCCGTGCCGCTCCTCCGCGTCCGCGGCCTCAAGAAGCACTTCCCGATCGCCCGCGGCCTCTTCGGCCGCGGCGGGGGCGCGGTGCGCGCGGTCGACGGCGTTTCGTTCGACCTCGCCGCGGGCGAGACGCTCGGCCTCGTCGGCGAGAGCGGGTGCGGCAAGACGACCACCGGGCGTGCCGTGCTCCGCCTCATCGAGCCGACCGCGGGCGAGGTCGCGTTCGACGGCGCCGACGTGTTCGCGTTAGGCGCGGGCGAGCTCCGCCGGCTGCGGCGGCACATGCAGCTCGTCTTCCAGGACCCGTTCTCCTCCCTCAACCCGCGCATGACGGTCGGCGCGACGGTGCGCGAGGGGCTGACGATCCACCGCCTGGCCGAGGGCGCCGCGGCCGACCGGCGCGTGCGCGAGCTGCTCGAGGAAGTCGGGCTCCGCCCCGAGTACGCCTCGCGCTACCCGCACGAGTTCTCGGGCGGCCAGCGCCAGCGCGTCGGCATCGCGCGCGCCCTCGCGGTCGAGCCCAAACTGGTCGTCTGCGACGAGCCCGTCTCCGCGCTCGACGTGTCGGTCCAGGCGCAGGTCGTCAACCTCCTGCAGGACCTCCAGCGCCGCCGCGGCCTCGCCTACCTCTTCGTCGCGCACGACCTGAGCGTCGTCGAGCACGTCGCCGACCGCGTCGCCGTGATGTACCTCGGCAAGATCGTCGAGCTCGCGCCGAGCGCGCGGCTCTACGCCGAGCCGCTGATGCCGTACACGCAGGCGCTGCTCTCGGCGATTCCGGTGCCGCGCCCCGGCGCCAAGCGCGGCCGCATCGTGCTCACCGGCGACGTCCCCTCCCCCGCCGACCCGCCGAGTGGGTGCGTCTTCCACCCGCGCTGCTTCCACCCGAACAAGGACGCGGCCTGCGCGGCCATCAGCCCGCCGCTCGAGGAGAAGGCCCCCGGGCACTGGGCGGCGTGCATCAAGCAGCCGCCCACCACCGTGGACTGGGCGCGCCAGCAGGCCGCCGGCGGGACCCGGCCTCCCGAGCGCTACCTCCCGGTCCTCGGGCCGGCGTAAGCGGCGTAAGGCGCGGGGGCTCGTAGCACCCCGCGTGGGGGCCTATCCTACCCGCCCATGGCCTCCACCTTCCGCACCCCCGCGCCCGTCGACGTCGGCACCACCGCCGTCGACGCCACGCCCCCCTGGGCCGACCACTCGTTCTTCGGCCACCCGCGCGGGCTGGCCACGCTCTTCCTCACCGAGCTGTGGGAGCGCTTCTCGTACTACGGGCTGCGCCCGCTCCTCGTGCTGTTCATGTCGGCCGCGCTCGCGCAGGGCGGGTTCGGGTTCACGCGCCCCCAGGCCTCGGCGGTGGTCGGCATCTACGCCGCGTCGGTCTACCTCGCCTCGCTGCCCGGCGGGTGGGTCGCCGACCGCGTCCTCGGGCTGCGGCGCGCGGTCCTCGCGGGCGCGGTGCTCATCACGCTGGGGCACCTGTCGATCGGGCTTTCCGGTTTCGCGGTCAGCAAGACGCCGTTCTTTCTCGGGCTCGTGCTCATCGTGCTCGGCACGGGGCTCCTCAAGCCTAACGCGTCGGCCATGGTCGGCGACCTGTACCCCGAGGGGGGCGCGCGGCGCGACGCGGGATTCTCGATCTTCTACATGGGGATCAACTCCGGCGCGATCGTCGGCCAGATCGTCGCCGGGCAGCTCGGCGAGCAGGTGGGCTGGCACTGGGGGTTCGGCATCGCCGGTTTCGGCATGCTGATCGGCCTGATCACGTACGCGCTGCGCGCGCCGCGCACGTTAGGCACGCTCGGGACGGCGCCGTCGCAGCACCCGGACCCTGCGGTCGACGCCGCCCGCCGCCGCGGGGCGGCGCGGGCGCTCGCGGCCGGCGTCGTCGTGCTCGCCGCCGCGTTCGGGCTCGCGGCGTCCGGCGTCGTCTCGCTCGACCCGCAGACGATCGCGAAGAGCATGGTGTACGTCCTCGGCGGGACGACGGTGCTCTACTTCGGCTACCTGTTCGCGCTCGGCGGCCTCGTACCGGACGAGCGCAAGCGCGTGCTCGTCGTCTTCGTGCTGTTCGTGTTCGCCGCCGTCTTCTGGGCCGCGTTCGAGCAGGCGCCGACGTCGCTCAACCTGTTCGCGAAGGACTTCACCGAACGCCACATCTTCGGGTTCGAGGTGTCCGCGTCGGCGTTCCAGTCGATCAACTCGATGTTCATCGTGCTGCTCGCCCCAGTGTTCGCCGGGATCTGGGAACGACTCGGCCGCGCGGGTCGGGACGTGTCGGCGCCCGCCAAGTTCGTGCTCGGGTTGCTCGCCGCGGCCGCCGGCTTCGGGCTGATGATCGTGCCCGCGCGCGCGCTCGTCGCGAGCGGCGGCGCGCTCAAGGTCAGCCCGTTATGGCTGACGGCCAGCTACTGCTTCCAGAGCGTCGGCGAGCTGTGCGTGAGCCCGGTCGGTCTGTCGTCGATGACCAAGCTCTCGCCGCGGCGCTACGTCGGGCAGATGATGGGCGTCTGGTTCCTCGCGCTCTCGGTCGGGAACCTCATCGCCGGGCTCGTCGGCGGGAGCGTGGACCCGGAGAAGCTCGCCCAGACGCCCGCGCTCTTCCTGTGGACGACGGTCGCGCTCCTCGTCGCGGCCGCGGCGCTCGCCGCGCTGGTCGCCCCGGTCCGGCGCATGTTGGCGCGGGCGGAATAACGCCCGCGCGCCGCGATCACGGCCAGTTGTAAAGGCTTGCGGGGGCCGAGCGTTCGCGTCCGTTACTGACGTCGCCGGGTTCGCGCCAGAACGTGCGCGTCATGTCCCGGTTGTCGAAGATGAGGCGGAACTTGGGGGCTCCCGGCTCCCGCGTGAGCGGCCTGGCGAGGTCGACGCGCCAGAGCCGCCGCGAACCCGGCGGGAACGCGCCGAGCAGCCCGACGCCCACCGCCGCGCGCGGCGGGGTCGTGACGCCGTAGGGGGCGTCCCCGGCCCACAACCGCCCGACGTCGGCGAACGCCGCCGCGCCGAACTCCCCGAGCCCGAACTTCGGGCCGAAGACGACGCGCGGTTCGACGCGCGCGACCGCCCGCGCCGCCCCCGCGACCGTGCTCCCGTCGTAGCCGCGCACGCCGCCGTCGCGATCGCCTAACGAAAGCTGCATCGGGATGCGCGGGCGCCGCGTGCCGCCGTACTCCACGCTCGACACGACGCGGAAGCGCGCGTTCGGCACGAGGTACCACGCGCCGCGCCCGCCGACGATCACGCCGTCCCACGCCCGGAGCGCGTTGTCCCGCCGCGCCTCGCCGCGCATCTCGGCCGCGAAGAACGAGCGCGCGGTGCCCGCGCCCGCGTACCCGTCGCCGGACACGAAGTAGTCGTCGTCGTGCGAGTTCAGCACCGGCACGCTCCGCCCGAGCAGGACGCTCGCCTGAAAGCCGTGCCGGACGTCCTGCGTGCCGGTGAGCGCGTCGAAGCCGGTCACGCGCTCGAACGTCACGTCGCGCACGCCCCACAGCGCGTTGAGCCGGGCGACGTTCTGCCCCGGGAAGCGGCGCGACGGCGGAAAGCCTAACGGCGGGCCGACGCCGTCGGGGACGACCCCCGTGTCGCTGAGGACCCGGACGCGGTCCGCGGTCGACGCGCGCTCGAACGACGCCGACGCGCCGAATAGGCTCAGGCGCCCCGGCACGCCGAGCCGCACGATCCCGCCCACGTTCGCGTAGCGCCGGTCGTAAAAGAGCGCGTTCGGGCTCCCACCCGGCCGCAGGAGTTCGAGGTACTGGTGCGCGTCGCCGGCCGAGGTCCGCCACCCGACGCGCTGCAGGTCGGTGTAGAACGGATGGCTGAGGTCGGCCGCCCACTGCCCGCCGACGTCGCGTCGCTCGCCGACGACCGAGAACTGGTACGGCTTCCCGAGGAACTGGTAGTCGGTGACCCTCGAGAGGTAGCCGTCGCGGTAGCCGACGCCGCCCCAGTACCATTCCGCCGAGGCGTAGATGCCCTGTCCCATCAGGTTCGCCTCGCCCAGGCGGACCGTGCTTACCGGGGGCGCCCCGCCGCCCGTGAATGCGGCGAGCGCGACGAGCAGCGAGAACTCGTCGCGCGTGCTGACGAGCAGGATCACGCCGCCCGCACTGTCCGCGTAGGGCCGCACCCGGGCGTCGACGAGGAACGGTTGCGCGCGCAGGACGCGCTCCGACTCCGACCGCCGCAGCTCGTCGCACGGGTCGCCCTCGTGCAGCAACAGGAAGCGCCGGATGACGCCCTCGCGCGTGGTCGCGTGCACCGCGGTGATGTGGCGTTCGAGCTTCTTCAGCCGCCGTGGCACGTGCTGGTTGCCGAGCGGCGGGTTCGCGTCGACGACGATCTCGTGGATCGGCTGGCCCCGGCAGGCGACGAGCGGACGCCCGTCGAACCGGCGCACCCCGGTGTCGGGCGGCGCCGGGGGCGTCGCGCGCACCGTCGGCCCCGGCGGCGGCGCCGGGAGCGGGACCGTCGTCGGGGGCTGGGCCGCCCCACGCGCCGCCACCGCGATCATGCAGGTTCCGCCGAGTCGGGCCGCCGCACGCCCCGTCACGCGCGGAGCGCGCATCTACTTGCCCATCCGCCGCTTCAACGCCGCGAGGAGCGCGTCGGGGTCGGCCCGCGTCGGCGCCTCGGCATCGCGCGCGTCCATGGCACCCGCCTCACCGCCCGGCGATGCGTCCATCTGCCCCGTCGCGGCGAGCCGGCGGTACTCCGCCGTCATCTGCGTCAGCTCGCGCTCGGCGAGCGCGAGCTCGCGCGTCTGCACGTCGACCTTGGCCTCGAGCACCCCGACGCGCTCCGCCTGCGACGCCGCAAATCGTTCGGCCACGGCGACCGTCTCGGCGTCGTGCACGTCCGCCGCGAGCCGCCCGCGGCGGCGCGTCGTCTCGAGCTCGGTGCGTGCCGCGTCCACCCGCCCGCGCACCTCGTCGAGGCCGCGGCGCAGATCGTCCACGCCGACCCGCGCCGCCACGAGGGCGTCGCGCATGGCCGCCACGGCCGCGCGGCGGTCGCCGGGCGACCGGTCGGGATCGAGCGCGCCTCGCAGCGAGGAACGAAGCTGGTCGAACAACATGGGTGAGAGCGGGGGGAGGACGGCACAGCGACGCGCGAACAGTCACGAGGTGACTGCGTCACACGGTACCGAGCAGCGGGTGGGGGGATCGAGTGGCGCGCCCCGCGACGAAGCTTACCCACGGGGCCGGCGCGTCGGCAGCGTGGGGACCGGGCGCGCGACGCCGAGCGCGTTCGGTCACGCGCGTTCGGTGGCGGGCGCGGCCTCGCGCCGTCTAACTTTGCGGCGTGTCGCCCCGCCATCCGCGCGCGGCGGCGCACGGCGGCCGTCCTGGCGCCACGTTCACGCCAGCGCCACCGTGCTTTACGTCTGCATCCCGACCCACAACGAGGCCGTCACCGTCGGCGTGCTCCTCTGGCGCCTGCGGACGATGTTCCGGGAGCAGGCCGCCGGGCGCGACTACGAGGTCGTTGTCTACGACGACGCGAGCACCGACGCGACGCCGGACGTGCTCGCGCCGTACGCCCGCGTTCTTCCGCTCGAGCTGCTACGGGGCGAACGGCGCGTCGGGCAGTCGGCGGCCGTCGAACGGCTCGTACGACACGTCGTCGAGCGCTCGCGTGCGCCGGAGTGCGACGCGGTCGTCCTCATGCAGGCGGACTACACCGACGCGCCCGAGCGGCTGCCCGAGTTGCTCGCCCGCTTCGACGCCGGGGCGGACCTCGTGCTCACCCGCCGGCCGCACGCGGCCGACCAGCCGCTCGCCGAACGGCGCCTGCGTCGCGCCGCGCCGCTCCTGCTGCCGCCACTCGTGCGCCCCGCCGTGCGCGACACGACCGCGCGCGATCCGGCCGCCCTGCTGAATGGGCTGCGGTTGTTCCGCGTCGCGGTGCTCCGCGACGCGCTCCTCACGGCGGGACACGCGCCCCTTCTCACCGCACGCGGGTGGGCGGGGACGGCCGAGCTGGTCGTGCGGACCGCGCCGTTCGCGCGCCGCATCGAGCGCATCGACGCGCCCGCGTGCTACGACGTTCGCACACGCCCGTCGCGCATCGATTGGGTGCGCGAACTGCGGGCGGTCGCGACGATGCTCTGGCAGAACCGCGCCGCCGGGCGGCGGCCCTCACAGGGCACCGCGGTCGGCGCCGTGGTCGAAGCGCCCGTCCGCCCACCAGGCGAACGTGGCGAAGGGCCGGAGCACGTCGGAGTGCACGGCGTCGCGGTCCACGAACCGGAGTTGGGCGGCACGCACGACGACGACGTCGGAGCGGGGCCGACCGACGCGACGGGGAACCCGTCGGGCGCCCGACGCCGCCCGTCGCGGCGGCGTCGGAGTCGCGGCCGGTCGGGCGCCGTGAGCGTTGCGCCCGACGCCGCACTCGATGTCGAGACCGAGGCCGCGACCGTCGCGCCCGAAACCGCCGCACCGGACGCCGCATTGCCGGACGCCGCGGCGCCGGACGATAACGCGTCGGACGCCGCGGCGTCTCACGGGCCGTCGGACGCTGCCGCCGACGTGGAACCGGCACCAAAGCGTCGACGTCGGCGCGGCGGCGCGCGACGGCGCGCGCGCGGCTCCGGCGACCAGACTGGGGTACCACCGGAAGATGCGGACGCCGACCCTGCGACCTGGCACGGCGCGCCCCCAGACCAACCTCCTTCATGACCGATCGTTTCACCGCGCGGAGCAGCTCCACCGCGCCTCGCGCGGCGCCCGCGGCGTGGCATCGCCGGTTTTCCGGCGCCGTCACTGCCCTCGGCGCCGTGACCTCCCTCGGCGCCACGCGCGCACCCGCGTTCCCGGCGCGATCCGCGCGCGCGGCGCAGGACGCTGTCGTCCACGACTCGACGCGTGCGGCCGCGCCGGTGCCCTGGGGCGTCGGCGAGCGGCTCGGCTACGACGTGAAGTTCGGGATCCTCAAAGCGGGGAGCGCCACCCTGTCCGTCCCCGAGATCGTCGACGTGCGCGGCCGCCCAGCGTACCACGCGATCTTTCACGTCCGCGGCGGCACGTTCTTCTACCACGTCGACGACACGTACGAGAGCTGGATCGACACCGCGACGCTCGCCTCGCTGCGCTTCTACCAGACGCAGCTCGAGGGCGGCAAGTCGCGTAATAAGCGGTACGAGATCTTCCCCGAGCGGGAGACGTACCAGGACGGCGACAAGCCCGAAGAGCGGTCGGTCGCCGACCCGCTCGACGACGGGTCGCTGCTTTACGCGGTGCGGACGCTCCCGCTGCGCACCGGCGATGTATACGAGCTCAATCGGTACTACAAGCCCGACCGGAACCCGGTGCGCATCCGCGTCGTGCGCCGCGAACAGATCCGGGTCCCCGCCGGCACGTTCAACGCGATCGTCGTCCAGCCCACGGTCAAGACCAAGGGCATCTTCGGGGAAGGCGGTCGCGCGGAGGTGTGGTTCTCCGACGACGAAGCGCGCGTCGTGCTGCAGGTGCGGTCGTCGCTGTCGTTCGGCTCACTGACCATGCAGCTCCGCAACCGGCAGGACGGCCACACGGGCACGCCGTAAGGCGCGAGGCACCCACACGGGTATCTCGCGCACGGCGCGGCCGACGTCCGCCGGTGAGAACATCCGGTCAGAACATGTCGCTGACGCGGGAGCGGACCCGCCGCGCCGTTTGCGGGCTGACGACGAGCAGGACGAGGTAGGCGACGAACGCGACGACGAGTAGCCGGACGGCGAGCCCGAGCAGCCAGAAGAAGAGGCCGAAAGCGGCGCCGAGCAGACCGCCCGCGATGCCGAAGGCGAACTTGAGCGCGACGACGCCGATGATGGCGCAGAGGCCGAGGGCGAAGACGTTGCGGAACATGGCCGGGGTGCAGAAGGGGGGTGATGGCGTCTGCCACGCCTTACGCCCTGGCACCGCGCGGGGTTTCGCGACCCGCCGCACCGGCCGGCGTTCCGGTGCGTGGTTACGTTTCTTGGCTGAGGATTCCGGGCGATCGTAGCTTTCGCCCAGGGTCGCGAATCGCGACCGCGACGCGCGACCACGACGCGTCACCGCACCCGTTCCGCTTCGTCCCGCGCATGGCCGACACGCTGTACCAGATCATGGGGCGCCACCGCGCCGAGCCCGTGCCGGTGCGCAAGCCGGGATGGCTCAAGGTGAAGGCGCCGGGCGGGCCGAACTACCTCCGGCTCAAGCAGCTGATGCGGCAGCTCGACCTCCACACGGTGTGCGAGGAGGCGCGCTGCCCCAACGTCGGCGAGTGCTGGGAGCACGGCACGGCCACGTTCATGATCCTCGGCGACGTCTGCACGCGGAACTGCGCGTACTGCGCCGTCGCGCACGGCCGGCCGCCCAAGTTCGACCCGGCCGAGCCGGCGCGCGTCGCCGAGGCGTGCGCGGAGATGGGGCTCCGGCACGTCGTGCTGACGTCGGTCGACCGCGACGACCTCCCCGACTTCGGCGCGTGGGCGTTCGCGGAGACCGTGCGCGAGATCAAGGCGCGGCTGCCCGAGGCGAGCGTCGAGGTGCTCGTGCCCGACTTCCAGGGGCGCGAGCGTTCGATCGCCGCGGTGCTCGAGGCGCGGCCGGACATCTACAACCACAACACCGAGACCGTCCCGCGCCTCTACAAGAAGTGCCGCCCCGGCGGCCGGTACGAGCGCGTGATGGGGATCTTCCGCGCGAGCAAGCGCCTCGCTCCCGACATCCCGACCAAGACGGGGATCATCCTCGGCATGGGCGAGACCAACGCGGAAGTCGTCGCCGTGATGCGCGACCTGCGCGCCGTCGACGTCGACATCCTCACGCTCGGCCAGTACCTGCGCCCGTCGGACGGGCACGTCGCGCTCGACCGCTACGTCACGCCCGAGGACTTCCGCTGGTTTTACGAGGTCGGCATGGACCTCGGCTTCCGCCACGTCGAGAGCGCGCCGCTCGTGCGCTCCAGCTATCACGCGTGGGAGCAGGTCCAGGCCGCGCAGGGCGCGGTGGCCTGAAGTTCGCGCGAGGTGTGGGTGTGCGCTGTCCGTCCTCCTGATCGCCCCATGTCATCCTGAGCGTAGCGAAGGATCTTCTCTCCCGGTTGTGGGGACGTACGGGACGCGGCGGTGCCCGCCTGACGGCAATCCACTCCTCGGACCGCACACAAGATCCTTCGTCGCTGCGCTCTTCAGGATGACATCTCACTGATTCCTGGCCCATTCGACACGCTATGGCCACCCCCACCGCAAGCGCGAACGGCGCGACCGCCGTCCTCGACGCCCCGTCGCACGCCCCCGACCCCGCCGGCGACGCCGAGCTCAACCGCGCCCTCCTGCGCTCGATGCTCCTCCAGCGCCGCTTCGAAGAGCGCACGGCCGAGGCCTACGCGATCGGCAAGATCGGCGGCTTCTGCCACCTCTACATCGGGCAGGAGGCGGTGAGCGCGGGCGCGATGAGCGTGCTCCGCCCCGACGACTACGTGATCACCACCTACCGGGACCACGGCCAGGCGCTCGCCCGCGGCATCTCGGCCAGGGCGGTGATGGCCGAGCTCTTCGGGCGGTCGGGCGGCGTGGTCGGCGGCAAGGGCGGGTCGATGCACCTCTTCGACGCCCGCACCAACTTCCTCGGCGGCCACGGCATCGTCGGCGCGCACGTGCCGTTAGGCACCGGCGTCGCCTACGCGATCAAGTACCGCGGCGGCGACCAGGTGTGCGTGTGCTTCATGGGCGACAGCGTGCCCAACACCGGCGCGTTCCACGAGGCGCTCAACATGGCCGGGCTGTGGAAGCTGCCGGCCGTGTACGTGATCGAGAACAACCGCTACGGCATGGGCACCGCCGTCGACCGCGCGTCGTCGATCCGCGACATGTACCGCCGCGGCGACGCCTACGGCATCCCGAACGCCGAGTGCGACGGGCAGGACGTCTTTGCCGTGCGCGCGGCGATGCGGGAGGCGGTCGACCGCGCCCGGACCGAGAAGGTGCCCACCCTGCTCGAGGTGCTCACCTACCGCTTCATGGGCCACTCGATGAGCGACGCGGTCAGCGGCACGTACCGCAGCAAGGCGGAGCTCGACGAGGAACTCAAGCGCGACCCGATCGTGCAGCTGCGCGCGCGCATGCAGGAGCGCGGGCAGATCGACGACGCGGGCGTGCAGGCCCTCGACGACGAGGCCAAGGCCGAGGTGCAGGACGCCTGGGACTTCGCGGACGCGAGCCCGGAGCCCGGCCCCGACGCGCTCCACGACCACGTGCTCGTCGACACCACCAGCTGAGTCCGATGCCCGTCCTCACCTACCGCGACGCGCTCGGCCAGGCGCTGCGTGAAGAAATGCAGCGCGACGACCGCGTCTTCCTCCTCGGCGAGGAGGTCGCGGAGTACAACGGCGCCTACAAAGTCTCGAAAGGACTCTTACAGGAGTTCGGCCCGATGCGCGTCGTCGACACGCCGATCACCGAGCTCGGCTTCGCCGGGCTGGGGGTCGGCGCGGCGATGGTGGGGCTGCGCCCGATCGTCGAGTTCATGACCTGGAACTTTGCGCTCCTCGCGCTCGACCAGGTGGTGAACTCCGCGGCCAAGACGCTCTACATGTCGAACGGCCAGTTCAACGTCCCGATCGTCTTCCGCGGGCCCAACGGCACCGCGCTGCAGCTCGCCGCGCAGCACTCGCAGGCGTGGGAGAGCTGGCTCGCCCACATCCCGGGGCTTAAGGTCGTCGCGCCCGGCACGCCCTACGACGCCAAGGGGCTGCTCAAGGCCGCCATCCGCGACGACAACCCGGTGTGCGTGCTCGAGGGCGAGATGCTCTACAACACCAAGGGCGAGGTGCCCGACGACGACTACGTCGTCCCGCTCGGCAAGGCCGACCTCAAGCGCGAGGGCGACCACGCGACGATCGTCACGCACGGCAAGATGGTCCTCGTCGCGATGCAGGCCGCCGACCAGCTCGCGAAGGAGGGGCTCCGCGTCGACGTGGTCGACCTGCGCACCGTGCGCCCGATGGACACCGAGGCCGTCTACGCGAGCGTGCGCAAGACCAACCGCTGCGTGGTGGTCGAGGAGGGGTGGGAACTCTGCGGCGTCGGCGCGCAGGTGGTCGACTACGTGCAGCGCGACTGCTTCGACCACCTCGACGCGCCGGTGCTGCGCGTGCACCAGGCGGACGTGCCGATGCCCTACGCGAAGCAGATCGAGAAGCTCGCCAAGCCCGACGTGCCCAAGACGATCGCGGCGGTGAAGAAGGTCCTCTACCTCGAATGAGTCAGACCGAGCGATTCGGCGTCATCCTGAGCGCAGCGAAGGATCGCTCCGCCGCACACGCCGATCCTTCGCTGCGCTCAGGATGACAGCCTTCCCCCGTCCAAAGAGTTAGGCTCATGGCGACGAAAGTGATGATGGAGGCCCTCTCCCCGACGATGGAGGAGGGGCGCCTCGTGAAGTGGCTCAAGAACGAGGGCGACGCGGTCAAAACCGGCGACACGCTCGCCGAGGTCGAGACCGACAAGGCGATCATGGAGCTCGTCGCGCGCGGCGACGGGGTCCTGCGCGCGCGCCTGATCCCCGAAGACACGGCCGTCCCCGTCGGGCAGACGATCGCGGTCATCGGCACCGCCGACGAGGATGTGACGGCGCTGACCGGCGGCGCCGCACCGGCACCCGCCGCCGCGTCGGGCGCCCGCACCGAGTCCGGCCCCGCGCCGGGCGGCGCGCTCGAGCTGTCGGTGAGCGGGATGCGCGAGGCGGCCAAGCCGTCGACGACCCCCGCCGCGCAGGTGTTCGCCGGCGCGGGCGGCGCCCGCGAGCAGGCCGGTGCGTCGAGCATCCCCCAGACGCCCGACCAGCAGCAGGGCGAGGCGTCGATGCCGCCGCAGGAGAAGGTCGCCGGCGACCCGCAGGACGTCGCCGCGGCCGGGCACGACGGCGAGCCGACCCAGCCGCGCGACACGGCCGACAACAACGGCGGCCGCGTGCTCGCCTCGCCACTCGCGCGCCGGCTGGCGAGCGAGCGCGGGCTCGAGATCGACCGGCTCCGCGGCTCGGGGCCTAACGGGCGCGTCGTCCGCCGCGACGTCGAGGCCGCGGCCTCGCAGCCCGCCGCCGCGCAGCCGGCCGCCGCGGCCCAGCCCGCGGCACCAGCGCAGCCGGCCGCCGCGGCCCAGCCCGCGGCACCAGCGCAGCCGAGCGCGCCGCCCCCGCCCTCTTCTGCTCCCGCCGGCGCCGGCTTCCGCGACGTCCCACTCACCTCCATCCGCAAGACGATCGCGCGGCGGCTGGCCGAGTCGATTGGGCCGGTGCCGACGTTCTATCTCACGGCCGAGTTCGACCTCGGCAAGGTGATGGAGCTGCGTCAGCAGCTCGCGGCGATGGGCGACGAGTACAAGGCGTCGGTCAACGATGTGATCCTCAAGGCCACGGCCGTCGCGCTCTCGATGCACCCCGAGGTCAACGCGCACTGGCTCGGCGACGGCATCCGCTACTTCGACACCGTCCACCTCGGGATGGCGGTCGCGATCGAGGACGGGCTCATCACGCCCGTCATCCGCGACGCGCAGTCGAAGCGGCTGGCGCAGATCGGCCGCGAGGCGAAGGAGCTCGCCGGGCGCGCGCGCGACCGCAAGCTCAAGCCGGAGGAGTACACGGGGTCGACTTTCTCCGTGAGCAACCTCGGCATGTTCGGGATCGACCAGTTCACGGCGATCATCAACCCGCCCGAGGCCGGGATCCTCGCGGTCGGTGCGGGGGAGGACAAGGCGGTCGTCGAGGGCGGCCAGGTCGTCGTGCGCAAGCGCATGCGCGTCACGATGAGCTGCGACCACCGGATCATCGACGGGGCGACCGGGGCGAAGTTCCTGCAGACGCTCCGGCGGCTGGTCGAGAACCCGCTGATGTTGCTCTGACCGGCACGAGATGCCTAACGCGGTGCGGGGGCCGGGCGACGATCGCCCGGCCCCCGCACCGCGTTAGGCGTTCTCCCAGCGCACGATGCGCAAGTCCGTCACGGGCGCAAAGTGCGCGTCCCGGGTCGCGAGCGTGAGGTCGTGCTGCACGGCGAGTGCGGCGATCCACAGATCGTTGTCGGGGATCGGTCGACCGCGTCGGCGTAGGTCCGCTTTGAGCCGCCCGTACTCCAGCGCCGTACGGTCGTCGGTCCCGAGCACAACTTGACCGGCGGCGAGCGAAGTTACACGGTCAACATTCTGCTCCGGGCGGGCCGAATGGGCTGCGCCGTAATCCAACTCGCCGAGTGCGGTCGCAGGGATGAACACCTCGTCACTTCGCGCGATGGCGTCGAGGACGACCGGATCTTCGCCCAGTGCGGCGATCAGGATATCGGTGTCGAGGAGGAACCTAAAACTCGGGAGCGTCCCACCCGGATTCGTCGACTCGCTCACACCCCTCCTCGACGGCTTGCTCCATGCGCCGAAGATCCTCCGGCGGAATCGTGCCGGCGAGGGCCACGATTCCGTGCCCCGTGCTCGATCGGGCGGTCCCGTCGCCGAAGACGTCGGTCCAGAGATTCTTCCCGGCGACTGCGTGTATCCCCGCGATCACCTCCCGCTTAAACGCGACGAGATCGAGCGCGTGCTCGATCGTTTCCGAATCCGTCGTCGTCCCGAGGATTGCGCGCGCGCGATCGAGCACGGCCGGATCGATGCGGACACTCTTGCGAACCTTTCCGACGGGCGTAGTCACTGTAGCCCCCAATCGCTAGACGCAGGAAACTACTCGCGCCGGCGTGACTCCGCCGGTTCCCGCGGGCGAGAATTGTCCAATCGATCGCCGCCCGCGTGAGGTCTCAGTGCTTCGTCACGATCGCGATCACGCCGGCGGCGTTGTCGTGCCCGTACTTCTGCTGCGCGGACGACCCGGAGTAGAAGCGCACCGACTCGATCGCGCCGGTGACGATCCCGCGTAGGGTCGTCACGTCGCCGTACAGCTGTTCGTCGACGTAGACGCGCGGCGACGACGAGCCCGGGGCGGTCGACGCGGCGCGCGACGGGTCGAGCGTGAGCTGGCCGCGGCCGACGAGGAACTGCGGCCGGAGTTTGCGGATCAGATCGTAGGCGGTGGCGACGTTCGCCGACGCGATCTCGTTCGTGGTGATCGTGTTCCGGTCGACCTGCGGCGCCTGCCGGGAGGCCGTGTGCCCCGCGCAGCCGGCGAGGCCGAGCGCGATCGCGACTGCGAGGACCGCCCCGCGCCGCGCGATCCGCTTTCGTCGTGTCGTCATGGGTACCCTCGATTCCGGGGTCGGCGGTTTGACAAACGCGCGAGCCGGAGCGCGCAGTACGCGCGTCCGGCTCGCCTTCTACCCTCGCACCAGCCTAACGGGCCGCCACACGACAGCCGTTACGGGATCGGCGTGGTGTTGTTGTTGCGCGCCAGCTGCTCGGCGATTGGAATGGGCAGCGCCGACGACAGCGGGTCGGTGGCGTGGGTCGGGTCGGCTGTGGCGGTCGGCATCCCCGGCTGGGTCACGTACGCCTTCGTGAGTCCCGAGTACGCCCGCAACATCGTCAGGTGGTGCGGCCCCTCGAACAGAAACGAGTAGCGGTATTCGTAGAGGATCGCGGCGTGCGCCGCGGCCACCGACGCGAGGGGGGCGATCGGTGCGAGCTTACCCTCGCCCGTGTGCACGACGTTGACGTCCGCCGTGGCTGCGGCGAGCTGGCCGGACTCTGCCTCCGCCTGCGCGCGCAGCAGGTACCACATCGCCGCCCGTCGGATCGGGAGTGGACTGGTCTGGTCGCTCGGGTTCGTCAGCGGACTCTGGTACGTTAGCGGGGTCAGCAAGACGTTAGTCGCGGACGGAGTGCTCGACTTCACCGCCTTCGCCGCCCGCGCGTCGCCAGTCTGGATCGACTGCACCCAGTTGTCCGTCACATAAATCTTGTTGTCCGCCAGCGGCCTCGCGAAAGACTCCGGCGCGTTCGGGTTGTACTCGTAGTAGGGCCCGAACGCGAGGCCGCTCGCCGTCGCCGTCGTGCCGCCGATCGCCGTCGTCAACGCGGTGATCGCCGTCTGCGCGCACGTCGCGCACGGCGACTGGTGGTCGAGCAGTCGGTAGACCTCGGCCTCACCCTTCAGCCCGCGGTTGAACAGCGCCAGGTTCGCGGTCTGCGTGAAATCGCCGTGCAGCGTGTAGCCCGACGGGAGGGAGACCGGGATCGTGGCATCAACGCCGCCCGCCGTCAGATTGGCGTAGCCGGAGTCGAGGAGCGCCGACACGAACGTGAGCACCGACGTCTTCGTCCGGAGCGGATCCGGCGGCTTGATCGCCGCCGTCTGGATCGGGATCCCGAGCGTATCGCGGAGTTGCAGCGCACGGATATACTCGAGCGCCTTCAACGTTTGCACCAGACCGACGACCGCGTTCCGGTCCCCGGCCTGGAGCCCCGTGATCGCCGGATTGGCAATGGCCTGGTTCGCCGAGCGGATCCCCTGGAAGAATCCGGTCCACCCCGACGCGCCGATGAAGTCGCTCGGATCGAACGGGACGGCGATGAGTTCCCCCACGTACCGCCCCTCATTCGGGTCGGTCCGAAGCGCGTTGCGCGCGAATCCTTCGGGAAACAGGAGGTACGCGAAGGAGCTGCCGTTGACGCGGCCCTGCGAGACCACGCCGCCGACGAGGTTCTGCGCGGTGACGGGCGCGCCGAGTACCGGGGCGTCCTCGTTAGGCGCGCCGAGCGGCTCCTTGCAGGCGCCGGCGAGCACGAGCGTGCTCGCGAGCGCCGCGATCGTCTTCTTCATCATGGGTAGGACGCCGTCGGCTCAGAAGGAGGAGTTGACCGAGAAGAAAAACTGCCGGCTCGGCGGGTAGGGCGCGAGGTCCCACAGTCGGTTGAGCGGCGAGTTCCCGAAGTTCGACACCTCCGGATCGAGGCCGCGGTAGTGCGTGATCGTGGCGAGGTTGCGGCCACTCAGCTCGAGGCGGACGTCGCGCGCGAGCCCGCGGGAGAGCGTGTTCGACACGCGCTTGCCCAGCGCGTAGCTCACGGTCACCTCGCGCAGCTTGGCGAAGCTGCCGTGCTCGAGGAACGCCGGGATCCCGTTCTTGTAGGCGAGCTGATCCCGGTTGTTCATCGCGGTGTCGGCGAAGTTGCCGCCCGTGATGCCGCTCTGGCCGTTGACACCCTGTTCGAGGTACGTCTGACTGAGGTTCGCGAGGTACCCGCCCTTGCGCCAGTCGAGCAGGGCGGACAGGCGCACCGGGCCGAACGTGAAGTCGTTCGAGAAGCCCATCGTGAAGTCGGGGCTGGCCGAGCCGAAGTACTGCTCGTGCCGCGAGCCGTTGGCGTTGAACCCGTTGTAGGCGTACACCCCGTCCACGGGGTACCCCTGCTGCACCTTCACCACCGCGGTGCGCTCGCCGAAGCCGCTTCCGGTGTTGAAGGCCGGCACCGGCAGGGACAGTACGAAGCTGCGGTTCCGCGAGAACGTGGTGCGCGACTGCCAGGTGAACGCCTTGCTCTGCACCGGCAGCAGGTTGAGGCCGACCTCGACGCCGTTGTTGCGCAGGCGGCCGCCGTTGATGTCGAGGAGCGTGAAGCCGGTCGACGGCGCGAGGCCGGTCTGGAGCACGAGGTCGTGCGTGACCTTGTGGTACAGGGTGAAGTCGCCGCCCGCGCGCCCGCCGAAGAACTGGACGTCGAACCCGCCCTCGGTCTCGGTCGTGACCTCGGGGAAGATCGTCGACAGACCGATCGTGGCCGCCGGCCGCAGGCCGACGATCCCGTTCTCCGGTAGCTGCTGGAGGAACGTGTACTTGTAGTTGAGCGGCACGCGGTTGCCGGCCTGACCGTACGCGAGCCGCAGCTTGAAGTTGTCGACGCCGTGCGGCAGGAACGGCAGGTTGTAGGACGCCGAGAACTTCGGGTAGTAGTAGAACTTCGCGCTGTCGCCGTTGGTGCTCGACCGCTCCCCGTTCACCGCCGCCGTCAGCAGCAGGCGCTCGGCGGCGGTCAGGAACTCCTCCTGCGCGTAGAAGGAGAACGTCCGCTGCGTGGTCTGCTGTTGGTACGCGTTCGTCTGGATGGCGGTCGTGAAGTTGGTGACCCCGGTCAGCAGCCCGCGGCCGAGGTTCGTGGCCTGGCGGAAGTCGCCGTACTCGTCACGCGTGCCCACGGACGTTGTCGCCGTCGCGAAGCCGAGGACGGCGCGGTGGACGAGCGACGCGTTGAGGTTCGCGTTGGCGACGTTGCTGTTGTTCTCGACGACGGTGCCCGGGTACGGGCTGATGTTCTTGCTCTGCTCGATGTACGTGAAGGGGGGCGAGTAGATGCGCCCGCGGTCCGCGTATGCGTCGATGCCGCCCAGCACGTTGAAGCTGAGCGTCTGCTTCTCGCGGGCGAGGATCGACCAGTCGGCCGACGCGTTGCCGATCAGGCGGTACACGTTCTCCGGCGTCTGGATCGCTTGCTGGTCCTGCAGCGCGTTGGCGCCGCCGCCCACGAACGGGTCGCTGACCAGTTGGCCGGTCAGCGCGTCGCGGCGGCGGTAGTCGAAGTACGTCGGCGTCTGCCCGAGGATCGTGTACGGCGCGATGTTGTTGTTGTCGTTGCCCGAGATCCCGCGCTCGGTGAGCGTGTGTAGGATCTCGGAACTCGCCCGCAGGTTGACCGACGTGCCGAGCGCCTGCGTCAGGTTGAGGCGCAGCGACTGCTTGTCGAACCCGGTGTTGGTCGCCAGGCCGGCGTCGCGCTTGGCCAACCCCGAGACGAAGTAGGTCGTCGTCGGGCTGCCCCCGCGGACCTGGCCGGACGCCTCGTACGACGTGTAGTGGTTCCCGTACAGGGTCTCTTGCGGGTCGACGCACCCGGCGTAGTCCTGCGGCGTGAGGGTGATGTTGAAGTCCGCCTTCGCCTCCGCCACCGCCTGGTCGTACGTGAAGCAGCGCATGTCGTACTTGTTGGCCAGCGACTGCGTGCCGAGCCGCCCGATCGCGTCGACGGCGGGCGTTCCGGACTGGCCGCGCTTCGTCGTGATGACGATGACGCCGTTGGCGCCGCGCGAGCCGTAGATCGCGCCCCCGGACGGCCCCTTGAGGATCTCGATCGACTCGATGTCCTGCGGGTTCAGGTCGGCGATGCGGTTGACCTGTTGGTCCTGGCTCGTGACGACGCCGGTGCCGGCGCCCGTGATCGAGTTGAGGCCGGTCTGGATCGCGTCGTTGCTGACGATGACGCCGTCGACCACGTACAACGGCTGGTAGTTGCCGTTGACCGTGTTGCTGCCGCGGATCTGGACCTGGACGCCGCCGCCCGGCGCGCCGCCGTTCTGCGTGATGACCGCGCCCGGGACCTTGCCCTGGAGTGCGTTCTCGACGGTCGGCTGCGCGACCCGGTTCACCTCCGCGGCCTGCACCACGGTCACCGCGTTCGCGACGTTCCGGCTCGACACCGACGTCGCCTGGCCGGTGACGACCTGCGTCTCGAGCTGCAGCACGTCTTTCGCGAGCGAGACTGATCCGAGGTCGGTGACCGCGGCTGCCACCGGGATGGTGCGCGCCTGGTACCCGATCCGCCGGATGCGGATGACCTGCGCGCCGGCCGGCACCTGCACCGTGAAGCGCCCCGCGTCGTTGGTGTACGTCCCGATCGTCGTCCCGACGATCTGCACCGTGGCGCCCGCGAGGGGCGTAGGGGTCCCCTCGCCGGTTGCGGTGGTGACGGTTCCGGTCACCCGGCGTTGCGCCTGCGCCTGCCGCGCGACCGCCGCACTGGCGACCAGGGCCGCTGCGGTGGGGAGCAGCGTACGGAGTTGCCTCACATGTCCTCCTACGGGGTGTATGGATGCGGCGCGCCGGACGACCGCGCGCCGGCAGTGCCGGGCGCGCGGTCCGTGGGCTACCAACGAACTCTGCGCCGGCGAGCCAAGACCGCAGCTCGCCGGACGCACGTCCGCCTTCTGGTGAAGCCCCCGCCGTGGTGAGCCGAGGTCACTCGGCGGGGCGTAAGGAAATCTTTGCAGCGGCGCCGAGCGGCCGTCAGTGACAGGTCGGCGCGTTGGCCTGCTTGTCGATGTAGATCGACGTCTGCATGTTGTCCGCGCCCTGCCGGGCGACCGCCGCGGCGAGGTTGATGCCGTTCACCGACGCCTCCGCGACCGGGTACTCGAGCCGGCGGGGGACCGTCGAGAAGATCGCGGCCGGCCCGGGCTTGAGCGCCGGGACGCAGGTGCGGCGCCACTCGAACCACGCCTGCGCGCCGTCGAGGAAGAGCGCCACCCACTTCTGCAGCGCGATCTGCTTGAGGCCGGCCGTGCCGCCGACGTAGGCCACACCCGGCTGGGCGAGGTACGCGGTGACGTCGGAGCTCGCGACCGCCGTGCCGGACGCGGCCGCCCACTGGCTGATCGACGCGCCGACGGCCGCGTCGTAGAAGCCCTTCGCCTGGCCGGGCGTTAGGCCGCCGAGGCCGCGCTCCGCCGCCTCGGCCTCGATGAAGCTGACCTCGGCGTACGTGAGCAGGTTGGCCTTCTGCTTCGTGCCGAGGCCCGGGAAGCTCCCGAACGGCGTCACCGCCGGGTAGATGAACGTCCCGACGCGCGAGGCGGTGTTGAAATACTGGCCCGCGTCGGCGGCCGTGAGGCCGTTCGGCTGGCCCGCGTACTCCGGCGCCCCCGGCTTCCCGTTCTGGTAGTTGATCGTCGGCGACGCGTAGATCGGCAGGCGCGGGTCGTTGTAGCCCTGTAGCACGTCGATCAGCGTCTTCGACACTCGGTGGTCGTCGCGCGACGTGAAGTTGTCGGACCACGGGTTGTTGAACACGCCGTCGCCCGGGTACGCGAGCGCGGCGTTGTCGGCATTCGACGCGAACACGCCGCCCGGGTCCGCGAGCGCGGCCTTGATCTGCGCGTCCGCCGTCGCCTGGTCGGCGTTGACGAGCTGGATGGCCAGGCGTAGCCGGAGCGAGTTGGCGAACTTCGCCCAGTTCGCCGTATTCCCGCCGTAGATCGGGTCCGCGCCGCCGAGCGAACCGGTCGCGCTCGCGAGCGCCTGCGCGTCCGCCGTCAGCCTGGAGAGCATCCCGGCGTAGACGTCCTTCTGCGCGTCGTACGTCGGCGTTAGGCTCCCGCCCGTCGAATCGCCGGCGAGCGCCTGCGAGTAGGGAATGTCGCCCCACGCGGCCGTGATGTAGTCGAACTCCCACTGCGTCATGACGTCGGCGGGCGCCCAGATCCCGGCCTCCTTCTGCGCCTGCCCTTGTCGGTAGACGTTCTTGAAGTCTTCGAGCTCGCTGCTGTACGGGCCGATAAACGTGTTCTGCACGTCGGGGGCACGGATGCGGGCGTACCGGTCCTCGTCCGGGTACTGCACCTCCGCGAGGTGCTGGACGAGGAACTCCATCTGCCGCAGGTCGAACCCGTTCCCGACCATGCGGGGGCCGGCGCCGGTGGAGACGCCGGGGACGCCGACGACGGCGGCGGTGAACAGCGGGCCGGCCGGCGCGCTCGTCGGCGCGTTGGGGTTCGTGTTGAGCGCGGTGAGGTTGTCGTTGTTGCAGGCGCCGAGGGCGCCGGCCAGGACGAGGCCGGCGGCCGCGAGGGCCGACGCGCGCTGCTTCTTTGGGTGCATGACGGAGGGCCTCTTCACGGGGTGATGCGGATGCTGAAGCCGAGGCTCCGCGCGTTCGGGAGCGCCGCGAACTCCATCCCCTGGTAGTTGCCCGTCGTGTAGGCGAACTCGGGGTCGATGTTAGGCACGTGCGTCCTGGTCAGCAGGTTGCGGCCGACGAACGCGACGTTCGCCGACTGCGCGCGCAGCCGCCGCGTGAGGAAGGGCGGCAGGTCGTAGGCGAATCGGAGCTCGCGGAGCTTGTACCACGTGTCGCTGTAGACGTAGCGCTCGTTCAGCTCGAAGAACGACTGGTAATAGTTCTCCGCCGTGACGTTGACGGTGTTGGGCTTGCCCGTGGCCTGGTCGATCCCCTTCACGACGATCCCTGGGTTGTTCCAGTCGACCTCGCGCCCCTTGGTGGTGTTGGCGAGGACGCCGGTGTACTCGCCGAACATGTTGGTCACCGAGAAGATGTTGCCGCCGATGTGCATGTCGACGAGCGCGCTCAAGGAGAACCGCTTGTAGCGGAACGTGTTGTTCCAGCCGCCGACCCACTTCGGCTGCACGTTGCCGAGCACCGCGAGCGGCCCGCGCTGCGGCAGCCCGTCCTGGAGGAGCCAGTTACCGGCCTGGTCCTTGAGGATGGTGTAGCCGCGGATCGTCCCGTACGGCTCGCCCACGCGCGCTTCGACGGTGGCGTTCCACGTGCCGCCGAGTACGATGGTCTGGAGCCCCGGGTAGAGCTGCGTGACGACGGCGCGGTTGAACGAGTAGTTGAACGCCGAGGTCCACTCGAAGTCCCGCTGGCGGACCGGCGTCGTCGAGAGCAGCGCCTCGAAGCCGTGGTTCGACAGCTCGCCGGCGTTGATCGCCTTGTTGGTGAAGCCGGAGGTCTGCGAGACGACGATGTTGATGAGCTGGTTGCGAGTGAACTTGTGGTAGTAGCTCGCGTCGAACGTGATGCGGTTGTCGAGGAACGCCAGCTCCGCGCCGACCTCGCGCGAGGTCGTCAGCTCGGGCTTGAGGGTCGCGTTGGCGAGCGTGTTGCCGAGCGAGTAGAGCGGAAGGCCAGCGAACTGCGACGAACTCCCGGTGTAGGTCGTGAAAAGCGAGTAGGGGTCGGCGGCGTTGCCGACGCGCGCGATCCCGCCGCGGATTTTCGCGAAGCTCACCCCGTAGTTCCGCAGCGCCGGCATGACTTCGGTCAACACGAATGACGTGCTCACCGACGGGTAGAAGTACGAGTTGGCGCCCTTCGGGAGCGTCGACGACCAGTCGTTCCGGGCCGTCCCCTCCAGCGTCCACCACCGGTTGTAGGTGACCGCCCCGGACCCGTACACGCCGTTGATCCGGCTCACGGACTGGTTCTGGCCGTTCTGCGGCGCGATCGCGGCGTTCGAGACGTTATAGATGTTCTGGACCGAGAGGCCGTTCACGGACACACTCGAGAAGCCCTGGTTGAGGCGGCGTTGGCTGCCGCCGGCCAGCCCGGTCACCGCGAAGCGGTCGCCGAGGAACGAGTGCGACGCGTTGAGGATCAGGTCGGTGTTCGTCTCGTTGTACGTGTCCTGAAAGTCCGCGAACGCGCCGTTGTAGCTCAGATTGCCGAAGTTAAGGTTCCCCTTCGCGTAATCGGCATTGACGCCGAACCGGTAGTTGTCCACCCCGGAGCGGAGCGTCGCGTTGAGCCAGTCGGCGAACTTGTACTGCACGGTCCCGCTCGCGATCACGCGGTTGCGCTCGTCATTCTGCGGGTTCGCGTACTGCTGCCAGAACGGGTTGTTGTGGTAGTTGTAGTTCCAGTTGTAGAGGCTGCCGTCGGGCTGGTAATAGGTCCGGAGTGCGTTCATGTCCACCTGGCGCCCGAACCACACGAACTGCTCCAGGATGCCCGTGTTGTAGCCCGTGCCGGGACGGTTCTGGCCGGTGTTCCGGATGTACGAGAGCGACGCCGTCGCGCTGAGCTGGTCGGTGACGTCGATCGCCCCGTTGGCGAGCGTCGTGATGCGGGCGAGATACGAGTTCGGGATGATGCCGTCGACGTTCTGCGCCCCGATCGAGACGCGCGCCTGCGACCGGCTCGTGCCGCCCGAGAACGCGACGTCCCCCTCGGTGGTCCGGCCGGTGTTGAAGAACGAGTAGACGTTGTCCGGGTGCGGGACGAGCGGCACCCCCTTCCCGTTGGAGTTGAATTCCGTGCAGGGCTGCGTCTTGTCGTAGATCGGGTTGCCGGACTCGTTCGTGACGACGTTGCCCTGCGCGTCGCGCTCGAAGATGCAGCCGGTGGTGCGGCCGTCCATGCGCGGCCCGTAGCTCTGGTCGTTGCCGTCCTGCGTGCCGCCGCCGGCGCCGTCGACGAACTGGAATTCGCCGCTCGAGCCCTGCGCGTAGAGGTTCTGGTACTTCGGGAGGATTGACGGCCGGTCCCACGTCACGTTCGACGTGGCCTGCACGCCCGTGCGCCCGTTAAGCCCCTTCTTGGTGGTGATGAGGATCGCGCCGTTCGCCGCCCGCGACCCGTAGAGCGCGGCGGCGTTCGGGCCCTTGAGCACCGTCAGCGTCGCGATGTCGTCGGGGTTGATGTCCTGGATCACCGAGCCGTAGTCCGCACCGCGCGGGTCGGTGGTCGCAGTGCTGCCGCTCGGGTCGCCGCCGCGGCTGTTGCTGGAGACCGGGATACCGTCGACGACGAACAGCGGCGAGTTATTGCCCGTGAGCGACGTGACGCCGCGGATCCGGATCGCCGACGAGCCGCCCTGCGTCCCGGCGCCCGTGATCTGCACTCCCGAGACCTTGCCGGCGAGCTGGTTGACGATGTTCGGGTCGTACGTCGTGTTCAGCTCCTCGGACGAGACCTGCGTCTGCGCGGTGCCGAGGGTGCTCTTTTCGCGCTGTTCACCGAGGGCGGTCACGACGACCCCGGTGAGCTGGGTAGTCGTGCCGGTGAGCGTGAAGTTCGCCGCGTTCGCGCCCGCCCGGAGGGTGATCTGCTGGCTCACGGACTGGAATCCGATGCGGCGGACCGTGACCGTGACCGCGGTTCCGACGAGGCGGGCCGGCGCAGTGAAGGAGAACGTGCCGTCCTCGCGCGTGACCGCGCCGGTGCCGGACCCGCCGATGGAGACTTGCGCGGCGGCGACCGGCGCTCCGGTCCCGGCGGTCGTGACGCGGCCGGTCACGGTCGCCGTCTGCTGCGCCTGGACGGCGGCCGGCGCGAACGCCGCCGCGACGGCACCTGCGGTCAGCAGGCGTCCGAAAGTGGGGGGCATACGGGTGGGGTGAAGGAGGGGCGACGCACCGCGTGGACCGCGTTGGGAAGGGCGGTGGTTCGCGGGGCTCACGGCCGAACAGGCGGCCGAGTGGGATCGACGGCCGCGGGGGGTGGGACCGGACGTTCGGCGGAAGTCGCGCCCGCGGCTGAAGCACGCGGGCGCGTAAAAACCGCGCGAAGAAGCTCGTCGACGTGAAACCATTTCGCAACTCGCCGCACGCACGAGCTCGGCGCGCGCCACGGCCGCGGGGACGGCGTCGCTACCTTTCCCCGACCAACCTCAACGCGCTTTCATGGCTTCCTACGACGTTATCATCCTCGGCGGCGGCCCCGCCGGGTACGTGTGTGCCATCCGCTGCGCCCAGCTCGGCCTCGCCACCGCCGTCGTCGAGCGCGAGGCGCTCGGCGGCACCTGCGTCCTCTGGGGCTGCATCCCGGCCAAGGCGCTGCTCGAAAGCGCCAACCTCGCCACCCACCTCGCGAAGGCCGGCGAACACGGCATCACCCTCGGCCATGTCTCGCTCGACTTCACGCCCGCGATGAAGCGCTCGCGCGCCGTCAGCCAGCAGAACTCCAAAGGCGTCGAGTTCCTCTTCAAGAAGAACAAGATCATCTACCTCAAGGGCGAGGCGAAGCTCGGCAAGGGCGGCAAGCAGATCGTCGTCAAGACGCCCGACGGCAAGACCGACACGCACGACGCCCGCAAGGCCGTCGTCGTCGCAACCGGGTCGCGCGTGCGCGGCCTACCGCAGGTCGGGCTCGAGCTGAACAAGACCACCGTGCTCTCGAGCGACGACGTGCTCGTCCTCGAGAAGGCGCCCAAGACGATGCTCGTCGTCGGCGCCGGCGCGGTCGGCTGCGAGTTCTCCGACGTGTTCAACGCCTACGGCACGAAGGTCACCATCGTCGAGGTCGCGCCGCAGATCCTCCCGCTCGAGGACGCGGACAGCGCGGCCGAGGTGGCGAAGGCGTTCAAGAAGCGCGGCATCGAGATCCTCACCGGCGCCAAGATGTCGAACGTCAAGGTCGGGCCCGAGTCGGTCTCGCTCACCGTCGAGGCCGCGGGCGAGAAGCGCGACCTGACCGTCGACAAGGTGCTCGTCGCCGCGGGGCGCACGGCGAACACCGACACGGCGGGGCTCAAGGAGGCGGGCGTTCAGTTCACGGAGCGCGGCTTCGTGAAGATCGACGACCAGTTCCGGACGAGCGTCGCGGGCGTCTACGCGATCGGCGACGTGGCCGGCAACCAGATGCTCGCCCACAAGGGCTCGCGCGAGGGGCACGTGCTCGCGGAGCTCATCGCCGGGCAGCACCCGCACCCGGTCAACTACGCCAACGTGCCGAACTGCACCTATTGCCACCCCGAGGTCGCCTCGATCGGCCTCACCGAGGCGCAGGTCAAGGAACGCAAGCTCGACTACACGGTCGGCAAGTTCCCCTTCTCGGCCAACGGGCGCGCGCGCACGTCGGGCGAGACGGACGGCTTCGTAAAGATCCTCCGCGACAAGAAATACGGCGAGATCCTCGGCGCGCACATCGTCGGCGCGCACGCGACCGAGATGATCCACGAGCTCGTCGTCGCGCGCGAGAACGAGTTCACGGTCGAGGAGATCGACCTCGCGGTCCACGCGCACCCGACGCTCTCCGAGGCGATCGCCGAGGCGGCGCTGGACTCGATGGGGAAAATGATCCACGCGTAGGTGCGTCGACCGGTCGAGAGGCCGTCCGCTCGCAGCCGTGTCATCCTGAGTGCAGCGAAGGATCTTGCGTGCGGCACGTGGAGACACGCACCGCTCGGACGGACTGTCCCGACCGCGTACGGCTCTCCGAACGGCACGCAAGATCCTTCGCTGCGCTCATGATGACACGCTGCTACGCCCGGACGACACGCTGAGGCGCCCCGGGTAACGATCGCACCGTCGCGAACCACAGCCCATGCCCGACCTCCTCGTCACGCCGCTCGGCCTCACGCCCTACGCCGACGCGCTCGCCCTCATGCGCGCCGCCGCGGCGGCGCGCGCGGCGGGCGCGCTCGGCGAGGACCTGCTCCTGCTCGTCGAGCACCCGCCCGTCCTCACATTAGGCCGCCGAGCCGCCGACAACCGCCTGCTCGCCGCGCCCGCCCTGCTCGCCGCGCGCGGCGTCGAGCTGCACGAGGTCGAGCGCGGCGGGGGGAGCACGTTCCACGGCCCGGGGCAGCTCGTCGGCTACCCGATCGTCGACCTCAAGCGGCACCGCCGCGACCTGCACTGGTACCTGCGCCGGGTCGAGCAGGCGCTCATCGACGCGGTGGCCGAGTTCGGCGTCGCGGCCGGGCGGAACCCGCCCTACACGGGCGTCTGGACCGACCCCGAGACGTCGGGCGGCGGGCCGGGCCCGCCCGGGAGTGCGGGGCTGCCTAACACACCGCCCGCGCTGCGCAAGCTCGCCTCGATCGGCGTCCACGCGCGCGACTGGGTGACCTCGCACGGTTTCGCCCTCAACGTCACCCCCGAGCCGCTCGGCTACTTCGACCTGATCGTGCCGTGCGGCATCGACGGCGTCGAGATGACGGCCGTCGCGCGCGAGGCGCCGGCCGCGCGCGCGGGCGGCGTGACCGTCGCGCACGTCGCCGACGCGGTCGCCGGCGCGCTCGGCCGCTTCTTCGACCTGCGCCCGGTCGCGACCGAGGCGGCGGAGCTCCGCGACCGTCTCGAGGCGAGGTCCGCCGCGCCGTAACGGGCCGGAGCGCGCGGCGTGGGTGCGGGGCGATCGCGGCGGCGGGTCAGTTCTGGTCGCTCAGCGTGATCACCGTCCCCGCGGTCCCCGCGGCCGCGCCGGCGCCCGGGTTCGCGAGGACGAGCGTGCGGATCGTGTTCGCCGAGAGGCTGGTGAGGGTCGTGCTGAACAGCGGCGTCCCGGTGCTCGGGGCGCCGGCGGCAAATACGTCGACGACGAGGTCCGCCGGCACCCTGCTGACGTACGCCGAGCGGGTGTTCCAGGCGAGCGCGCGGAGGCTGGTATCGGCGGGCGAAGCGGGGCGCGTGCCGCCCTCGGGGTAGATGTACACGTCGACCAGAGTCCCCGTCGCGCTGGACTTCACGTAGTCGAGGGCGTTGAACACTCGCACGAGAGCGTTCGTCGACGACGAGACGCCGGTCGTGTCGGCGATGATCGCGACCGTCGCGGCCGGCGTCGCCCCCGAGGCGACGTGGCCGAGCGCGATGACCGTGAACGCGCCGTTGGCGGCGATCGACGACGCGGTCTGGTTGTAGAACGGCGCCGACGTTCCCGTCGCGGTGGCGATGAGCGGCGGGGTGGCGGTGATCTGGCAGTAGTTCGTGTAGGACGAGCAGATCGTACCGCTGGCCGGCACGTACGTCCCAAACGCGAGCGCGCCTGACGCCTGGCCCGACCCGAACGAGAAGGTGACGCTCGTATCGCTCATCGCCTGCACCAGGCGAACGAGTGAGTAGCTCGTGTTGTTGTTCCCGGTGACTGTGTCCGAGGACGAGAGGCACGCCGTCCCGGCGACCGCGAGGCCGCCAACGAGCGCGAGGCGAAGGGAGCGAGAGAGGAAGCGCATGCAGGAAAGTTAGCGCCGCGCACGCGCAAGCCGGGACGGCGCGCGGCCGGTGCGGCGCCGCCGGTACACGGCTACCCGCGTCGCAGGAGCGGGACGAGGTCCATGATGACCCCGGCGGCGCCGAGCGCGAGCGACGCGACCCAGACGACGCGCGTTCGCGTGAGCGCCGCGACCGCGCCCAGTGCGATCGCAACCTGAAAGAGGGCCACGGCGTAGGCATAGCCGTGGTGCTTCTCCATGAGCACGTCGGCCTCGCGCGAGACCTCGTCGCGCGCGCGTTCCTTGCCGAGCGCGGCCGTGCGGGCGCTGTCCTGGTCGCGGGCGTAGCGCGCCGGTGCGGCGGCGAAGGCCGCGGGCGCTTCCTTGCCTGCGGCCTGCCACGACGCGGCCGCGGCCTGGGCGACGGCGGCCTTGATCCCCTTCGCCTGATAGTACGACCACTGGTCGGACGCCTCGGCCTGCAACCGCGTCGCTTCCGTTTTCAGGGCGAGCGCCTCGTTCACGGTGCCGCCCGCCTGCAGGGAGCTCACGGCGGCGAGGGCGGCCAGGATGGAGGTCGAGAGCGCGATCCGGCGGGTCAGCCCCGCACCCTCGTGCTCGGCCTGTTCGTGCACGCGCTCGTGGAGCGCGTCGAGGTCGACTTCGGCTTCTTCGGGCATGCGAGAGAAGCTAAGGCCCGGGTCGTCACCCCCGCGCAAGTCGAGGTGCATCCGACCGTCGCGACCGGGTCCGCTCCCCTCCCCGGACGGGTGGACCCCCGCTTGCGCGGGGGTGACGGGAGCGGCCTCGCGCGCAGCGTACGTCGGTTCCGCCACCCTTACCACCCCGATGTCTGACGACGTGACACACACCGCGACGATCGACGCTCGCCCGCGCGACGTCCCCCGCATCCCGCCCGGCCAGGTCCGCACGGCGAAGTGGCCGGTGCTGCACTACGGCGACGTGCCGGCCGTCGATCCGGCGGCCTGGCGGTTCGAGGTCACGGGCCTCGTCACGACGCCGTTCCGGCTGTCGCTCGACGAGCTGCGCGCGATGCCGACGCAGGACATGGTGTGCGACATCCACTGCGTGACGCGCTGGAGCCGGCTCGACAACCAGTTCACCGGCGTGAGCGTGCAGGCGCTGCTCCGGCGTGCCGGCCCGACGGCCGACGCGGCCTTCGTGCTCGTGAAGGCGGCGCAGGGGTTCACGACGAACCTCCCGCTCGCCGACTTCGACCGGCCGGAGAACCTGCTCGCCTGGGCGCACGACGGCGCGCCGCTGAGCGCGGAGCACGGCGGCCCGGTGCGGCTCGTCGTGCCGCACCTGTACTTCTGGAAGAGCGCGAAGTGGGTGACCGGGATCGAACTGCGGCGGAGCGACGCGCCGGGGTTCTGGGAACAGAACGGCTACCACGACCACGGCGACCCGTGGCGCGAGGAACGCCACCAGCCGTCGGGGTTCGCGCAGTGGATGGTGAATTCGTTACGGAACGAGTCGAAAAAGCGGGGCGGCCGAGATTGAAGCGAGAGAATGGGGAAGGCCGTGTCATCCTGAGCGCAGCGAAGGATCGCTGTCCAAGGCGGCCACCTCAGAGGTGTACGGGTCCGCGAGGAGTCGTCTCAGGGTGGGCGATCCTTCGCTGCGCTCAGGATGACACCCTTCCTCCCCACGCCTCCTCCTTACCGCGTCACCACCACCCCACCCACCGCCGCACCGCCCCGTACGGGTCCTTCGGGTCCGACTTCGCCAGCGCGATCAGCCGCGCCACGCTCCGCCCCAGGTCCTCCCCCTCGCGCGCGTACACCGCGTCGAACAGCCCGAGCTCGCGCGCGTACGTCCGCCGCGCGAGCAGCGCCGCGTTGTCGAGCGGCGTGCGCGCCGCCCAGCGCGCCAGCGCCGCCGGGCCGCCGCGCGTCCGCCGCGGGTCCTGCAGCCGCGGCACGACGCTGTCCGCCAGGAATCGACGCGCGGCGACGGTGACCGCCGCCCGCGCCACGAGCCGCGCGGCGCGGGCCGTCGAATCGCTGCCCGGGTGCGCGGCGTAGGCCGAGTCGACCGCGCGACCGAGCGCCGCCCAGAACTCCCCGAGCGTGCGCTCGTCCGCCCACCGCCGCTCGGCCGCGGCGGCCGACGCCGTGTCGCCGCGCGCGCGAAAGAAGCGCGCGGCCCCGCGCGCCCCGACGAAGCTCGCGAAGCTCTCGTTGAACGCGGCCTGACTCGGCGCGTAGAACGTGTTGTGCGTCAGCTCGTGGATGACCGTGTTCGCGAGGTCGACCGAGTCGCCGACGAGCGCGGTGTTGAGCAGCGGGTCGTCGAACCAGCCGAGCGTGCTGAACGCGGACGACGGGCGGAGGTAGGCGTCGTAGCCGTCGCGAAGGAGCCCGTCGCGCACGCGGCGCGCCGCCGCAGCGTCGAAGAAGCCCTTGTACGGCACGCGCCCGACGACCGGAAACCACCACGTCACCGCCGCCAGCGTGTCGCGCCGCGCGCCGCTCAGGAGGAGGAGTAGGGTGTCGCGCCCAATGTCGGTGTAATACTCGAAGCTGTGCCCCGCCTTGAGGTCGAGCGAGTCGGCGGCGTAGGCGCGCGCGGCGAGGACGAGCTGCAGCTTGCCGCGGGTGCGGACGTCCGCCGGACTCGCCGTCTGCGCCGCCGCGACCGCGACGATCGGGCGGCGTCGGACGAGGATGCGCCCCTCCTCCCAGGCGGCGCGGAGGAACCAGCGGCCGTCGGCCGTGGCGACGAGGGCGAGCAGGACCAGCGCGGCCAGCCCGGCGAGTGCCCGGAGGACGCGCGCCCGCCGCGTGCGAACGTAAGCTGTTGCCATGTAGAACGTTACGAGACTGACCGCGCGATCAGGCGGGCATGGCGGCGCGCCGCCCGGCGCGCTAACCTTCGCGGACGATGAGCTTCGTACACCTGCACTGCCACTCCGAGTATTCGCTCCTCGACGGCGCGAACCGGATCGATTCGCTGATCCGCCGGGCCCAGGAGCTCGAGATGCCGGCGCTCGCCGTGACCGACCACGGCAACATGCACGCGGCGTGGGAATTTCAGGAGCACGCGAAGAAGGCGAACCTCAAGCCCATCCTCGGCATGGAGGCGTACGTCGCGACGGGCTCGCGTCACGACCGCGCCCGCCCCGCGCCCGGGGCCAAGCCGTACCACCACCTCGTGCTGCTCGCGCGCGACGCGGTCGGCTACAAGAACCTCGTCAAGCTCTCGTCGCTCGCCTACCTCGAGGGCTTCTACGTGAAGCCGCGGGTCGACCGCGAGCTGCTCGCCGCGCACAGCGAGGGGATCATCGTCTCGAGCGCGTGCCTCGCAGGCGAGGTCGCCGGGCACCTCATGGAGGACCGCTGGGACGCGGCGCGCGAGGCGGCCGAGTGGTACGCGAACGTCTTCCAGGACCGCTACTACCTCGAGGTCCAGGCGCACGACTCCGAGGGGCAGGCGCGGCTCAACGCGCAGATCTTCAAGTTAGGCGCGGACCTCGGGCTCCCGGTCGTCGCGACCAACGACGCGCACTTCCTGAAGGAGACGGACCACGACGCGCACGACGTCCTGCTCTGCATCGGGATCGGCAAGGACGTCAAGGACGCGAACCGCATGCACTACGACCGGGGACTCTACTTCAAGAGCCGCCCGGAGATGGCCGAGCGCTTCGCCGAACGGCCGGACGTGCTCGAGAACACGCTCCGCATCGCGGACGAGGTCGACGTCGTGTTCGGCAAGAAGTACCACGTGCCGAGCTTCCCGCTCCCGCCCGGGGTCGAGACGGAGAACGACCTGCTCGTCAAGCTCGCCACCGGGGGCGCGCACGCGCGGTACGGCGCGACGTTGCGCGAGGACGTCGAGGAGCGGCTGAAGTACGAACTCGGCGTCATCCTGCAGACCGGGTACGCGGGCTACTTCCTCATCACGGCCGACTTCATCGCCGCCGCGCGCGAGCGCGGCATCCCCGTCGGCCCGGGGCGCGGCTCGGCGGCGGGCTCGCTCGTCGCCTACGCGTTAGGCATCACGAACGTCGACCCGCTCAAGTTCGACCTGCTCTTCGAGCGCTTCCTGAACCCGGAGCGCGTGTCGATGCCCGACGTCGACGTCGACTTCTGCTTCGAGCGCCGGGGCGAGGTCATCGACTACGTGCGGCAGAAGTACGGCAAGGAGAGCGTCTGCCAGATCGTCACCTTCGGGACGATGAAGTCCAGGGCCGCGGTGAAGGACGTCGGCCGCGTCCTCGGCTTCACGCCGGCGGAGACGGACGCGCTCGCGAAGTTCATCCCGAACGCGCCCAACTACTCGCTCACCGTCGCCGAGGCGATCGAGCAGGTCCCCGACGTCGCGCGGCTCTACAAGGAGGACGCGCGCTACCGCGAGCTGCTCGACTACGCCGTCGCGCTCGAAGGGCTGTCGCGGCACACCGGCGTGCACGCGGCCGGCGTCGTGATCGCGCCCGGCCCGGTGCACGAGTTCGTCCCCGTCTGTACGCAGGCCAGCAAGGGCGCGGGGGGCGGCGACGGCGACGAGAAGGTGACCGTCGCGCAGTACGACATGACCGCGCTCGAAAAGGCGGGCATGCTCAAGATGGACTTCCTCGGCCTGACCACGCTCACGGTCATCCACGACGCGATCGTCTCGATCGAGCGGCGCACGGGGAAAGCGCTCGACCTCGACGCGCTCGAGTTCGACGATCCGAAGACGTACCAGATGCTGCGCTCCGGGCGCACGGCGGGCGTCTTCCAGTTCGAGTCGCCGCTCGCGACCGACGTGCTGCGGCAGATGCGCTGCGATCGCTTCGACGACCTCGTCGCGTCCAACGCCCTGCTCCGCCCCGGCCCGCTCGACACGGGCATGCACAAGGTCTACATCCGGCGCAAGCGCGGCGAGGAGCCGGTCGCGTACGCGCTCCCCGAGCTCGAGCCGATCCTGCGCGAGACGCAGGGCGTGATCACCTACCAGGAGCAGGTGATGCGCATCGCGCAGACGCTGGCGGGGATCTCGCTCGCCGAGGCGGACGTGCTGCGCAAGGCGGTGGGGAAGAAGGACGCGGAGCTCATCCGCCAGGAGCTGGGCAAGTTCAGCGAGAAGGCGATCGCCAAGGGGCACGGGCGCGCCGTCGTCGAGGACCTCGCGGGGCAGATCGAGACGTTCGGGCGCTACGGCTTCAACAAGAGTCACTCCGTCGCCTACTCGGTCCTCTCGTACCAGACCGCCTACCTCAAGGCGAACCACCCGGCCGACTTCATGGCCGCGCTGCTCTCGAGCTGCATCGGCGACACGGACAGTGTGGTGAAGTACGTGGCCGAGGCGCGCGAGATGGGGCTCGAGGTGCTGCCGCCGGACGTGAACGAGAGCGGCTACAAGTTCACCGTCATCGCCGACAACCGCATCCGCTTCGGCCTCGGCGCCGTGCGCAACGTCGGCGAGGGCGCGGTCGAGTCGGTGTTAGGCGCGCGCGACGCGGACGGCTCCTACCAGGACTTCTTCGACTTCGTCGAGCGCGTCGACCTGCGCGCGTGCAACAAGCGCGTCTTCGAGGCGCTGATCCACGCGGGCGCGCTCGACACGGTCGGCGGGCACCGCGCGCAGTACCTCGCCGCCCTCGACCACGCGATGCAGGAGGCCTCGCTCAAGCAGCAGGAGGCGGCGACCGGGCAGGGCTCGCTCTTCGGGCTGCTGGGCGGCGACGCGGCGAGCGCGAAGCCCGCGCCGCGCCCCACCCTGCCCCACCTCCCGCCGTGGAGCGAGAGCGACCGGCTCGCCGCGGAGAAGGCGATCCTCGGCTTCTACGTCTCGGGGCACCCGCTGGAGCCGTTCCGCGCCGAAGCGGAGCTGTTCGGCACGCACAAGATCGCCGAACTCGGGAGCTGGACGCCGAACAAGATCGTGCTCGCGTGCGTGGTTACGTCGTGCAAGCGGCAGATCAGCAAGCGGAGCGGTTCCGAGTTCGCCCGGCTCGTGCTCGAAGACTTCTCGGGGGCCACCGAGGTGCTCGTCTTCCCCGAGGCGTGGAGCGTGCTCGCCGAGCAGGTGAAGACGGACGTGCCGGTGCTCGTCGAGGGCGGCTACTCGCGGCGCGACCAGGACGCGGAGACGCCGACGTTCATCGTCGAAAAGGTGACGCGGCTGGCCGAGAAGCGGGTCGACGGCGCGGTCGCGGTGGCGATCGAGCTCGCGGCGGGGGCGGACCTGACGCCCGGCGTGATGGCCGACGTGCGGGCCGCGTGCGACCACTATCCCGGGACGGCGCCGCTGGAGCTGCGTTGGCGCGACGGCCGCGGCGGCGGGACCGCGCGGTTCCGCTCGCGCTCGCTCACGGTCGCCGCGTCCAACGCCGCGTTAGGCGAGCTGCGCGCCCTGCTCGGCGACGAGCGGGTGAAGCTGGTGCGGGGGTCGTGAGCGCCGCCGACCGGACACGACGCGCGGACGTGTGTCATCCTGACCCTGAGCGGAGCGAAGGGGAAGGATCGCTTTGCCACGCGCGCCGATCCTTCGCTGCGCTCAGGATGACAGCCGGCTCGTGACGGCCGCCCCGCGTTTTTTTGATTCCCGATAGACATGGCCACCCCCGTCCTCGATTTCGAGAAGCCGCTCGCCGAGTTGGAGCAGCGGATCGACGACCTGAAACGCGTCGCCGACGACCGCGCCCTCGACGTGCAGGACGAGATCGCGCCGCTCGAACGCAAGCTCTCCGACCTGCGCGTCCACATCTACCGCAACCTCACGCCGATGCAGCGCGTGCAGGTCGCGCGGCACCCGAAGCGGCCGTTCACGCTCGACTACGTGCGGATGATCTTCACCGACTGGGTGGAGCTGCACGGCGACCGCGCGTTCCGCGACGACGAGGCGATCGTCGGCGGCTTCGCGCGCCTCGACGGCGAGAGCGTGATGGTGATCGGCCACCAGCGCGGGCGCGACACGCGCGAGAACCTGCGCCGCAACTTCGGCATGGCGCACCCCGAGGGCTACCGCAAGGCGCTCCGGCTCCTGAAGCTGGCGGAGAAGTTCGAGGTACCCGTCGTCACGCTCATCGACACGCCGGGCGCGTGGGCCGGGATGGGGGCCGAGGAGCGCGGGCAGAGCGAGGCGATCGCGCGCAACCTGCTCGAGATGGCCGGGCTCACCGTGCCGATCGTCGCGACCGTGATCGGGGAGGGCGGCTCGGGCGGCGCGCTCGCGTTAGGCGTGGCGGACCGGGTGCTGATGCTCGAGAACGCGGTCTACTCGGTGATCACGGTCGAGGGGTGCGCGGCGATCCTCTGGAAGGACGGCAAGAGCCCCGAGACGCGCGCGCGCGCCGCCGACGCGCTCAAGATCACGGCGCCCGACCTGTACGAGCTGCGCGTGATCGACGAGATCGTCCCGGAGCCGCCGGGCGGCGCGCACGCCGATCCGGAGATGACCGCGGCGCGGCTCAAGGAGGTACTCGTGCGCCAGCTCGACGAGTTACGCCGCTACAAGCCCGAGAAGCTCGTCCGGCGGCGGCGCGAGAAGTTCCTGCGGATGGGGCGGGTGGCGGGGTAAGGGAAGAGCGCCAGGTCGGCGGCGCCGCGAGCCGCGGTTGTCATCCCCAGCGCAGCGAGGGATCGCTCTCCCTGGGACGATACCGCCTCGAAGCCCGGCTCCGCTGTTTTGGTCGCCTCGGACAGCGATCCCTCGCCGGACAGCGATCCCTCGCTGCGCTCGGGATGACACGCGACGTCCACTCCGCGCGACGACGGGCTAAGTCTGCGCCGCCGAAGTGGTTATCCTTCCTCAGGATGGCACACCTCGTCGAAGTCGCGTTCAAGGGGAACCGGAAGGAGTTCTACGCCTGGTCCGCCGACGATCCGCCCGCCGTCGGCGCGGCGGTGATCGTCGAGGGCGACCGCGGCGAGGACCTCGGCCGCGTGCACGCGACGGGCGCGCTCGCGGCCAAGCGGTACGCGGGGGTCGCGCACGGCGCGCTCGCGCTCGTCGTCGACGGCGCCCCCGCGGGTGTCGCGTCGGGCGAGGCCGCCCCGTCCAAGCGCGTGCTCCGCGCGGCGACCGCGGAGGAGCTCGCGCGGGCCGGCGAGCTGCCCGCGCTCGACGAGGACGCGCGGCGGACGGCGATCGCCCGCGTGCGCGCGCACGGGCTCGCGATGAAGCTGACGGACGCCGAGTGGCAGTGGGACCGGCGCAAGCTGAC
The DNA here is from genome assembly GCA_019973575.1 of Gemmatimonadetes bacterium T265. Lineage (NCBI taxonomy): Bacteria > Pseudomonadati > Gemmatimonadota > Gemmatimonadetes bacterium T265. The sequence goes on along the minus strand of BPUI01000002.1, from coordinate 700,999 downwards.
GCTGTACTTCACGGCGGAGAAGCGGGTCGACTTCCGCGCCCTGGTCCGCGACCTCGCGGCGATCTTCCGCGCGCGCATCGAACTCAAGCAGATCGGCGTCCGCGACGAGGCCAAGCGCCTCACCGGCGTGGGGCGCTGCGGACGCGAGTACTGCTCGGCGACGTGGCTCCCCGAGCTCCGCCCGGTGAACCTCACCGTCGCCAAGGACCAGCGGCTGTCGCTCAACCCGACGCAGATCTCGGGGGCGTGCGGGCGCCTCATGTGCTCGCTCCGCTACGAACACGAGTTCTACGTCCAGCAGCGCAAGCGCTTCCCCAAGGAGGGGCGCGTGCTGGCCACCGCGCACGGGGAGGAGAAGGTCGTCGCGACGGACATCTTCCGCGAGCGCGTCACGCTGCGCGGGCTCGACGGCGAGACGCGCGTCGTGCCGCTCGACGAGCTGCGGCGCGAGGTCGCTGACGCGTCGTCCGCGCCGGCACCCGAGCACGTGTCGACGGCCGCGGGCGCTGCGCCGGACGGTCCCGCGATGTCGGACGTCGTGGTGTCGGACGTCGTGGTGTCGGACGTCGTGGTGTCGGACGTCGTGGTGTCGGACGTCGTGGTGTCGGACGTCGTGGTGTCGGACGTCGTGGTGTCGGACGTCGTGGTGTCGGACGTCGCGGCAACCGAGGTCGTCCCGTCTGACGTCGTCGTCCAGGTCGCGGCGGCGACGGTCACGACGATCGAGGTCGCCGACGTCGACGTGGCCACGCCCGCCGCGGAGACCCCGGCCGCCGAGGCCGCGCCCGCGCCGCCCGGCGGCGACGCGCCCGCGAACGAGGCGGGCCCCGCGCGCCGCCGCGGCCGCCGCGGCGGCCGGCGCGGGCGCGGCGGTCCGTAACGACGCGTCGTCCCCGCGTGGGGCGACCACGACGGGGGCGGCCGCGCGCGTCGCCTCGACGAGGCCAGTTCATCGCACGATGCGACCATTCTACGTCACCACCGCCATCGACTACGCCAACGGCGACCCGCACCTCGGCCACGCGCTCGAGAAGGTCGGCGCCGACGCGATCGCCCGCTACCACCGCCTCGCCGGGCGCACCGTCCACTTCACGATGGGGATGGACGAGCACGGGCAGAAGGTGCAGCAGGAGGCGGAGGCGCGCGGCGTGTCGCCGCAGCAGTTGGTCGACGAGGTCGCGGCGGCCTTCGAGCGCGCGTGGGCGTCGCTCGACGTGCGCTACGACCAGTTCGTGCGCACCACCGACCCCCACCACCAGCGCGGCGTGCGCGCGCTCGTCGACCGCATCTTCGACCGCAACCCGGACGACTTCTACGAGCGCGCCTACGAGGGCTGGTACTGCGTGGGCTGCGAGGCGTTCAAGACCGACGAGGAGATCGTCGACGGCCGCTGCGAGCTGCACCCGACGCGCACGCTCGAGTGGACGGCCGAGCGGAACTGGTTCTTCCGCCTGTCGCGCTACCAGCCGTTCATCGAGCGCCTGCTGCGCGAGCGCCCGGCGTTCTGCCAGCCCGAGAGCCGCCGCAACGAGCTGTTAGGCCTGCTCGCGCAGGGGCTGGAAGACGTGTCGGCGAGCCGCGCACGGCTGGCGTGGGGCGTCCCGTTCCCGCGCGCGACGAGCGACGGCGAGACGCAGGCGACGTACGTCTGGTTCGACGCGCTGCCGAACTACCTGACCGCGACGGGCTTTCCGGACGGCGCGTGGGAGGCGCCGGAGGGCCGCTGGCCCGCGCAGCTCCACGTCGTCGGCAAGGACATCACGCGCTTCCACTGCGTGATCTGGCCGGCGATGCTCGAGGCCGCGGGGCTGCCGCTCCCGGAGCGGGTCTGGGCGCACGGGTTCATGTCCGTCGACGGCCAGCGGTTCAGCAAGAGCGCGGGCGTCTGGGTCGAACTGGACGACGCAATCGCGCGCTACGGCCCCGACGCGCTGCGGTACTACCTCCTGCGCGAGATCCCGTTCAACGGCGACGGCGACTTCTCGTGGGAGCGGTTCACCGAGCGCTACACGGCGGACCTCGCGAACGCGTTCGGCAACCTCGCGAGCCGCACGGTCGCGATGGTCGAGAGGTACCGCGGGGGCGAGGTGCCGGCTGCCGCGCCCGACGAGGTCGGGGCGTCGCGCGCGGCGGACGCGGCGGACCTGGCGGCGTACCACGCCGCGTTCGACGGCACGCGCGGGTACGTGCCGCACGAGGCGCTCGCGGCGCTCTGGCGCGTGGTCGGGCGCGCGAACGCGGAGGTGCAGGAGCGGCAGCCGTGGACGCTCGCGAAGGACCCGGCGCGTGCCGCGGAGTTGGACGCGGTGCTCCACTCGGCCGTCCGCCGGCTCGCGGTCGCGGCGGTGTGCGTGTGGCCGGTTCTGCCGCGCAAGGCGGCGGAGCTGTGGGCGCAACTCGGCGGGCCGGGCGAGGTCGAGGCGCAGCGGTTCGCCGCGATGGACGGGCTCGACCCGGCGGGGTGGCGGGTGCGGAAGGGGGCGGCGCTCTTTCCGCGGGACGCCGCGCCGGCACCTACGGCCTGACGATCCGGTCGGCCCGGTCGCGCACGTTCCCGGGGAAACTGCCGGCGAACCTCGTTACTGACGTCCGACGTTGGTACCGGTCTTCGTCCCCCCGTTGCTCCCGCCGAGCGCACGCCCGCCGAGGATCACGCCCGCCGCGCCCGCCGCGACGAGGACGATCGTCGTCCCGCGGGCAAGCTGCTGACGCGACAGCTGGCTGACGTCGGTTCTGGCGAAACGCACCGTGTCGCCGTTCCACCGCTCCGTGCCGCCGGTACCGCGCGCGAGCTCGGCTACGGCGACCACCACGCCCGAATCCCCGGCCGACGTCACGCGGCCGGTGACGAGTCGCACGCGTGGCCCGAACACCGGCGTCAGTCGGGCGGCGCCGGCGTCCGACAGCTCCAGCTCGACTGCGTCCCCCGCGTTCGCGCCGATCCCGTCCCGCACCGGGACGAAAGTGTAGCACGCGTTCGCGGACACGACCGCCGCCAGGCCGAAGCACGCCGTGCGACGGCGCCGGATCCACTGTCTACCGTTCATTCCGAGCTCTCCTCCCGTCCGGTCACCGGACGAACGACGCGGGGCGGCACGGGCCGCTGCCCCGTGCCGCCCCGCGCACCATCGGTTGATGCCGCCTAACGAGACCGCGCGTCAGAAGGCGGTCGGGTACGTGTACGACGGGCAGGCGTTCGGGTCGTTCGCGTTCCGGCCGTTCGCGGGCACGGTGGGCGTGCTGCGGTTGGCGTTGATCTCCGACTGCCCGTACGGGAGGCGGCCGGGGATCTCATTCCGGGGCTGGGTCGACGTGGTGCTCGTCGGCGCGGCGGCGAGCGGCGGGAGGCAGGTGCGCTTGTAGTCGTTCCACACCTCCACACTCCCGTACAGGTCGATGTACTTCTCCTGCATGATGTTGTCGAGCGTCGCCGGCACGCTCTTCTGCGGGGCGAAGGTCGTGATGCCGGCGCCCGTGGCGCCGTACGTTTCGTTCCCGCGCACGTTATCGAGGTACGTCTGCGCCGCCGCGATCCCGGCTGCGCCGCCGCCCGCCTTCTGGTAGCTGGCCTCGGCGAGCAGGAGCTGCGTCTCGGTGTAGGTCACGACCGGGTTGCGCAGATCTGGCGCGTAGAACGCGTTGAAGTCGGAGTAACCGCCGGCACAGTTCGGCGCGCCCTGTCCGCCCGGGAGCGCCGTGTTCGCGCCGGGGCGGTACCCGCCGTAGTCGCCCGGGTCGGTGCCGTCGCCGCCGCACGCGTCGCTGAAGTAATACGCGAGTCGGTCTGTCGTATCGAGCCCCGCCTTGATGCGGGCGGTCATCAAGTTGATGATCGCCGCGCCCGGACCGAGGTCGCCGCGCGCGCCCTGGAACTGTGCCCACACGTTGTTGGATCCGCTCGGGCTCGACGCGTGGAACGTGAGGTAATCGTCGCTGGGCGACTGGATCCCGAGCTGCGCGTACTTCAGCACGCTGTCGTACGCCGCCGTGGGCGAGCCGTAGAGCTTCTGGCTCACCTCGGCAGTGTGCATGTAGAAGCGCGCCTTGAGCGTGTTCGCCACCGCCGTATATGTGCGCACGATCTGCGCCGACGTGCGTCCCGCGTAGATGATCTCGTAGTTGCGGGCCGTGCCGCGGGGGAGCGCCCCGGTGGGGCCGAGGTTCGTGCCGCCGACTTTCGCCTTCAAGAAGATGTTGATCGCCGAGTCGAGTTGCGTCTGGACGTCCCCGTAGACCTGGAGCTGCGGGTCGAACACGGGGTTCGGGTACTTGCTCTGGTTGAACGCCTGCCGGTACGGGACGTCGCCGAACACGTCGGCGGCCGTGCCGACGAGCATCGCCTCGTGCACCTTGCCGACGCCGATGAACAGCGAGTCGTTCTGCGCGCGGGCGATCGTCTGCACCGTGCGCGCGTCGCTCGCACCGCCCTGGCCGAAGATCGTCTGCCAGCCGCCGTCGATGTCGGAGGTCGAGACGTTGTAGAAATCGAAGCCCTGCTGCTGGCGCGCGATGCCGGCGACGTGCTGCATGTAGAGCGCGGCCGTGCGGGCGATCGGGCCCTCGTACGTGATCGCGAGCCCGGCCTGCATCGACACGTAGATCGGGCCCGGGTCGGTCACGCTCGTCGAAGTGTTAGGCGAACGCGTCGCGGTCTGTGACGAAATGAAGTCGCGGCACCCGGACGCGCCGGCGGCGAGCAGGAGCCCGCAGGCGACGGCGCCCGCGGCGCGGCGGACGGGACGGCGGAATCGGGTCATGGAGCGAGTCTCCTCGGCGGGGAGCGCCGGCATCAGCGGTTCACCGTCACGCCGATCACGAACGAGCGGCTCTGCGGGTTGTTGAAGTAGTCGATGCCGCGGATCGGCGTCGCGGCGCCGAGGATCGTCGTCTCGGGATCGACGCCGGTGTACTTGGTCGACAGCCCGAGGTTACGGCCCGCCACGCGGAGTTCGATGCTCGAGAAGCCGGTCGCCTGGCGGAGGATCGCGCCGTCGAACAGGTACGCCACCGTGAGCTCGCGCCAACGCGTGAAGCTGCCGTTCTCGATGAAGAGCGACGCCGGCCCGTTGAAGATGCCGCCCGCCCCCTGGTACCAGGTCTGGTCCAACGGCACCTTGGTCCCCGCGCCTGGACCGCCGACGACGCCCGGCAGGTAGTTCTGGCCGAACACGAACGTCGCGCCCTTCGTGCGGTTGACCGCGGTCTCCATCGACTTGCCGAAGTAGTTGAGCGCGCCGCGCGTCCCGTTGTAGTTCTCGATGCCGCGCCACGTCTCGACCAGGGTCGAGAACGAGAACTTCCCGACGCGCAGCCCGCTACGGACGGAACCGGTCCACTTCGGGTTGGGGTCGCCGATCACATACTGTCCGATCTGGTCGAGAATCGGGTACCCGTTCGAGCTGATCCAGAGCCCCTTGGCCTTGTTCGCGGCCGGGCTGCAGGTGTTGTCGACGTTCGTGCCGTCGGCGAGCACGATGCCGCGGCCGCACCGCACGAAGTCGGTGCCGTAGTACACGCCGACCTGCTGGCCCTGGATCGCCGCGCCGGTGATGCCGCCAAGGCCGCCGGTGCCGCCCATGTCGACGTACTTCGCACCGCGCAGGTCCGTCACGCGGCTGCGCAGGTGCGTGTAGCCCAGCGTCACGTCCCAGTTGACCAGCTGCGTCTTGATCGGCGTCACCGTGAGCGCCACCTCGGCGCCGCGGTTCCAGAAGCGGCCGGCGTTGAACGCCTGGACCGTGTAGCCGGTCGTCGCCGCGACCGGCACGTCGAACACCGCGTTGCTCGTCGTCTGGTCGAAGTACGTGAGCTGGCCGGTCAGAATGTCACGGAACGCGGAGAAGTCCGCGCCCACCTCGAGCTCGCCCACGCGCTCGGTGCTGAGGTTGGGGTTGGCGAGCCGCCCGCCCGTGTTGAGACCGCCCGCGCCGTTCTGCAACGTGCTCACGCCGCCGATGTAGCCGTCGCCGAACGTGAGCGTGTTGTAGCCCGGGTAGACGAGGTACGGCTGCGGCTGCGTGCCGGTCTGCCCGTACGCCGCGCGCAGCTTGAGCGTGCCGAGCGCCGGCGTCGACGACGAGGCGTCGGGGCGGATGACGTTCCACGCGACGCTCCCCTTCGGGTACCACGCGCGCCGGTTGTTGGACCCGAACGTCGACGCGCCATCGTTGCGGATCGTGGCCGTCAGGAACAGCTGGCTGAACAGGTCGGCGGTCCCCTGCAGGAAGTAGCCGTCGACGTTGATGACCGAGCGGAAGTCGTTAGGCGGCAGCTGGGTCGCCGTGTTGCCGCAGTTGTACGGCTGCGGCTGCAGCAGCACCTGGCAGAACGCCTGCTCCGTGCGGAACACGCGTTGGTTCAGGTTCTGGCCGAGCGTGGCGTTGCCCTTCCACACCGAGCTAAGGGTGTAATCGGCGGTGAGCGTGACGTTCTGGTCGAGCTGGAAGTTCTTCGCGTACCCGCGCGTTACCTGCCCCGGCGCCTGGACGGGCGAGACGCCGCCGATTCCGGCCGTGGTGGAAGCGGTCCACGGCAGCCCGTCGAGCGTCTCGTTGTTGCTGTAGTCGGCGCCGAGGACGTAATTGGCGCGGAGCCACGGGGTGAAGATGTAGTTGGCGTTGACGTTGCCGATCGCGCGGCCTACGTCGGAGGTGGACTTCGCGTCGTTGGCGGTGAAGAACGGGTTGTCGTACCCGCGCGTCAGCAGCGCCGATGCCGGCGTCGGGTTCGGGAAGCGGTACGACCGCTGGACGCCGTTCTCGATGTATTGCTCGTTGTCGAAATCGGCCGGTGAACGCCAGGCGCCGAGGAGGAGGCTCGACACGCTGTTGCGGCTCTGGACGAAGCCGGTGTTCGACTGGATGATCGAGAAGTTGCCGCCGAGATTGAAGCGGCTGCTCGCCTGAAGGCTGGCGTTCACGCGCCCGGTGTAGCGGCGCAGGTAGTTACTCGGCCCGGTAATGATCCCGCGCTGGTCGAGCGCGCCGCCGGATCCGTAGAAGCTCGCGCGGTCGCCGCCGCCGGACACCGAGATCGTGTTGTCGTACTGGTGTCCGTTCGTGAACATCTCGGTCGCGTGGTCGTACGTCGGGGTCCCGGCGGGGATCGCGGGCCCCCAACTCGCCGCGTTCCCGAAGCCCACTGAGCAGTTCTGCAGCGAGACCGAGTCGCTCGACCGGCACCGGACGCCGACGGGGGTGACGCCGTCCGAGCCGAGGTTGCCGAGCGTGAACTGGCGTTGGAGGTCCGGCGTCCGCGTGACACCGTCGAACGTCGTGTTCGAGCGCAGCGAGTAGCGCGTCGCCCCCGCGCGCCCCTTGCGCGTCGTGATCAGGATCGCGCCCTGCCCGCCGCGCGAGCCGTAGATCGCCGACGCCGCGGCTCCCTTCAGGATCTCGACGTTCTCGATGTCGTTCGGGTTGATGTCGGCCAGGCGGTTCGACGCGACCGCACCGCTGTTCGCCGGGGCGCCGCCCTCGAAGTTCGTCGAGTTGTCGATCGGCGATCCGTCGACGACGATGAGGGGTTGCCCGTCGGACCCCTGGAGCGAGGTGATGCCGCGGAGCCGGATCTGCGTCGACGCGCCGGGCTCGCCGGAGCTCGACTGGACGAACACGCCCGGCGCCTTGCCGCCGAGGGCGTTCGAGAGATTGACCTCGTTGGAGCGGACGATGAGGTTCGAGTCGACCGTCGTGCGCGCCGTACCGAGGCGCTCGGTCGTCGAGAGCGTCCCGGCGCCGGTCACGACCACCGCGCCAAGCTGCAGCGCGTTCCCGGTGAGGCTGAAGTCCTGCCGGATCGTCCCGCCACGCAGCGTGATCTGGGCCGTCGTGTTCCGATACCCGACCCGTCGCACCGAGAGGCTGACGGCCTGTCCGTTCACGCGCGCCGCTGGCACCACGAGGGTGTACGTGCCGTCCTCGCGCGTCGTCGCGCCGACGTTGAGCGTCGCGATGAAGACGCTGGCGGCGATGATCGGTTGGCCGCCGTCGCTCGTGGTCACGCGTCCGGTGACGGTCGCGGCGGTCTGGGCCCGGACCACGGCGGGCGTCGCGATCCCGACGGCGGCCATGGCGAGGGCACGACTGAACTGCTTGTTCATCGTCACTCCAATGTTGGAGGAGCTCGGCCGAGGTGGGAACGGCCGAGTAGCGCCGGGAGGCGGAGTCCCGGAAACACGGTATGGCGCCGACGAGCGCTGCTCGTCGGCACGGTCGACGGGTGCGCCGCCGAATGTGCTCTCTGAGACCCCGACATCTCAAGTCGCGTCATCGCGGCGACGCAACATTTTTTCGCGGTGGCGGTCGTCCACGACTCGCTCACCGCTGAGATGACCCCGCACGGCACGAAGGCCCGGCGGACGCGTATGCGTCCGTCGGGCCCTTCCAAGCGTCGTGTCCGCCGGTGCGGTCCTAGCGCGTCGTCGGCGTCACCGGTGTCGCCGCCGCGGCCGGTGCGGAGGGCGCCGCCCCCGGCGCCCCCGCCCCGAAGTCCACCTTCGGCGCGCTCAGCGCTGCCGGGTCCGTCACCTGGAAGTACTCCCGCGGCTTCGCCCCCGTGACCTTGGCCGTGATCGCCGTCGGGAAGGTGCGGATCGTCGTGTTGTACGTCTGCACCGCGCCGTTGTAGTCGGTACGCGCGACGGCGATCCGGTTTTCCGTCCCCGTCAGCTCGTCCTGCAGCCGCAGGAACTGCTGGTTGGACTTCAGGTCCGGGTACGCCTGCACGAGCGTCAGCATCGGCACGAGCGCGCGCGACAGGTTGTCGTTCGCCTGCGCCAGCTCGCCCGCGCTCGAGCCGCCCGGGCGCGCGAGCGCGCCCGTCAGCCCGCGCTGCGCGTCGGCGACGCGCGTGAAGATCGTCTCCTCCTGCTTCGCGTAGCCTTTCACGGTCGCGACCAGGTTGGGGATCAGGTCGGCGCGGCGCTGGAGTTGGACTTCGATCTGCCGCTTCGCCTGCGCGGCCTGCTCGTCCTGCGATTGAATGGAGTTGTAGCCGCACCCGGTCGGACCGCCGGCGGCGAGTACGCCGACGAGCACGGCCGTCCGCGCGGTGAAACGGGTCTGCAAGCGAAGACGCGACATGGAGTACGCTCCTGGTTCGTAATGGATCGGAACAAAGTACCGGCGTCGCCGCCGGGCGGTGCTACTCGGCCGGTGCCACCCGGCCGATCCTACGACGCCGGGCCGATGCCCGCCGCGTCGACGTGCGCGAGCAACCGTTCGAGCCCGACGAGGTACCCCGTCAGGACCGTCCCGGCGTCGGGCGCGGCGAGTCGCACGGCGCGCGCCGTGGTCCCCGCCGCCGCGTGCGCGATCACGCGCACGAACGGCGCCGCGTCGAAGCCGGCCGCGGTCCCCGCCCATTCGGCGAGCGCGGTCGGGTCGGCCGACGCGGGCGCGCCGTGCAGGCGCGCGAGCGTGCGAAAGAGGACGAGGATCGTGCTGCGGCTCGCTTCGAGGAGCGCGAGCAGGCGGTTGGCGTCGTTTCCGGAGGCGAGCACGCCGGCGCGCAACTGGAGCAGCGCGCCGAGCGTCTGGTGTTCGAGCTGCCGCCGCAGGTCGCGGCGGTCGACGGCGATCCCTTCGAGCGGCAGCGCGCCCGCGAGCACGCGGTGCGCGTCGAGCACGTCGGCGTATTCCATCGGGAAGACGTCGGCCGAGGCGCGCCATTCGAGCGCGGTGAGCGTGAGCGGGGCGCGGTTGCCGGCCTCGATCCACGCGCGCGTCGTCGGGGCGACGCGGCGCAATTCGTCCATGCCGAGCGCCTCGACCACGACGAGCAGATCGTACCCGCCGCGCGGCGGCGCGTCGCCGGCGGCGCCGTCGCGCGCCGCCGACCCGTAGAGCACGACCGCACGCAGCCCGCGGCCGTAGGCGGCCTTGAGCTGGGCCGTCATCCGCTCGAGCGTCATCGTTGGCATCCTACGCACTCCGGGGTCAGGGGTTGCACGCGCACCGCACGAGATCGTACCGGCGACGCAACCGGTAAGATGTCATCCTGAGCGGAGCGAAGGATCTTGCGTCCCCGCTGCGGGAACGTCCGGACGAGGAACGCGCCGTCGCGACGACGCACGACGCCGTGTGCCGCACGCAAGATCCTTCGCTGCGCTCAGGATGACAGCTGCCGTCGCACATCGATGTGCCTCGCGGAGTTTGGGCGACAGTTCCCGCTCGTCGTCCCAGGCGGAGTGAGGAACCTCCTCGCCTCGGCGACGGGGCTGAGTCGGGCGTACCACAGACGTCCCGTCACCCCGGACGTCAGGTCCCTCCCCCGGGTCGAGCCCGGGGTCGGGACGACAGTCTGACGTCAACGCGTGACTCGCACTCCCTGAAGCACATTAGAAGTCGCCGCTCGAGCCGCCGCCACTGAACCCGCCGCCGCCGCCGAAGCCGCCGAATCCTCCCCCGCCCCCACCGCCCCAGCTCCCGCCGCCACCCCACCCTCCACCACCCCACGAGCCGCCGCCGCCTCCGAACGGGAGGAAGATCGGGATGCAGCCGCCGCAGCCGCCGCGGCGTCCGCGGCCGCCGAGCGACGAAAGCAGGCTCACGACGACGAAGAAGATGATGAGCAGGACGACCGGGCTGATGCCGCCGCCGTCGCTCGCCCGCCGGGGCACGCGCTCGTACGCTGGTGGTCCCGTTGCTGCCGGCAGCTGCACGCCGAGCGAGTCGAGGCTGAAGCCGAACTCGCGCGCGTAGTGTTCGGCGACGCGCTGCGTCATGAGTTCGAGCGCGCCGCCGTAATCGGCCTGCTGCAGCAGCGGCGTCGCTTCCCGCCGGATGTCGCCGGCCTCGGCGTCCGTGACGAACGCCTCGGTGCCCTGCCCCGTCTGGATCGAGACGCGCCCGCGCCCGGTGCTGCTCGTCTGGCGCGGGACGACGAGGATCACCGTGCCCGCATTGCGCGAGCGGTCGCCGATCTTCGCCGCGGCGCCCACCTTCCACTGGCGGCCGATCTGGAGCGCGACGTCGCCCGGGTCGCGGTCGCCGATGTCGGGGAGCGTCACGACCGCGATCTCGCCGCCCGACCGGTCGCGCACCGCCTGCGCGATCGCCTCGATGCGCGCGGCGCGGTCGGCCGGGATGACGTTCGCGAAGTCGTTGACGAGTCCGCGCGGCGCGGGGATCGTGAGCGGACCCGTCGCGGGCACGCCGCTGCCGACCGCGGTCCCCTGGGCCGCGGCCGGTGCCGGGAGTGCGACATCGACGCCGCGCGGGCCGACGACCGGTCGACCGAAGAGCGTGAGGAGCGCGAGGAGGAACGTGGACGCGAATCGGGTCATCGGGCGTGTATCTTATACGGGCCGCGTCCACCCGCGGTGTCGCCCCGTTCACTCCTCGGCATTCTCGTCGTCCCGCCCATGATCCCGTCCGTCGCGCGACGTGCCGTCGCGTTCCCCGCGCTCACGCTCCTACTCGTCTCGGCCGCGGTCGTCGCGTGCCGCGCGGCCGCCTCGGAGAGCAAGGGCGCAGGCGCTGCGTCGGCCGTCGCGGCGACGGGCGGCGACGGGCGTCCCGGTCCCGACTCCGTCGCGCTGCGCGCCGCGGCCGACAGCGGCCGCATCCAGGGCACGCCGGGCGCGAAGGTCTGGCTCATCGAGGTGAGCGACTTCCAGTGCCCGTACTGCAAGATGTGGCACGACGACTCGTACGACGCGCTCCGCCGCGAGTACATCGCGACTGGCAAGGCGCGCGCGGCGTACGTGAACTTCCCGCTCGACATGCACGTGCAGGCGATGGCGGCCTCAGAGGCCGCGATGTGCGCCTCCGCGCAACACAAGTTCTGGGAGTACCACGACGCGCTCTTCCGCACGCAGGAGCAGTGGGGGCGCCCGGGCGACCAGTCGCCGGCGTTCGACTCGCTCGCGACGTCGGTCGGCGCGGACGTCGCGAAGTTCCGGTCGTGCACGCGCTCGCACGTGATGCGCGCCGTGGTCGAGGCCGACCGCGAGCGGATGGAGCGCGCCGGCGTCCGCAGCACGCCGACGTTCTACGTCGCCAACAAGCAGATCGCCGGCGCGCAGCCGGTCGACGTCTTCCGCCAGGCGCTCGACGCCGCGGTGGCGAACCCGCCCGCGCTGCCGAGCGGCGGCCGCTGAGCGGCGCCCGCTGACGGACGCGGCCGCCCCGCTGCGCGCCGCCTACGCCGCGTTAGGCGTCGCGGCGCGCGTCGCGGCGGCGCTCGCCCCCGCGGGGGGCGGCAAGGTGCGGCAGAGTCTCCGCGCGCGCCGCGGCGTGCGCGCCCGCTACCGCGCGTGGGGCGCGGCGCACCGCGACGCCGACCGCCCGCTGCTCTGGGTCCACGCGCCGAGCGTTGGCGAGGGGCTGCAGGCCCGCCCGGTGCTCGAGCTGGCGCGGGCCGAACGGCCCGACGTACAGCGCGTCTACACGTACTACTCACCGAGCGCCGGGGGCCTCGCGCGTACCCTCGTCGCGGGCGGGCTCGCCGAGCACGCCGACGTACTGCCGTTCGACACGCGCGGGGACGCCGACGCGCTGCTCGACGCGCTGCGCCCGACGGCGCTCGTCTTCAGCAAGCTCGACGTCTGGCCGACGCTCGTCGCCCGCGCCGCCGCCCGCGGCGTGCGGCTCGGCCTCGTCAGCGCGACGCTCGCGCCCGGCGCGGGGCGGCGCGGGCGCGTCGCGACGGCGCTCCTGCGCGACGCGTACTGCGCGCTCGACCGCGTCGGCGCGATCGACGCCGCCGACGCGGAGCGGCTGGTCGCGCTCGGCGTGCGCCGCGACCGGGTCGAGGTCACGGGCGACACGCGCTACGACCAGGTGTGGCGACGGGCGCACGCGTCCGCGCTCGCGCCCGACGCGGCGGCCGCACTCGCGGCGCTCGCGGGCGCTCGGTTAGGCATACAGTTAGGCTCGGAGTCGCCGGCCGCGGGGGGCCGGCGGTTCACCGTCGTCGCGGGTTCGACGTGGCCGGCCGACGAGGGCCCGCTCGGCGAGGCGTGGGCGGCGCTGCGCCGGCAGGACGCGCGCGCCCGCCTCGTGCTCGCACCGCACGAGCCCACGCCGGCGCACCTCGCGCCGCTCGAGCGGTGGGCGGCGGCGGAGCGGCTGCGCGTCACGCGCTGGTCCGCGCTCCTGGACGCTCCGGGCGCTGCGAGCGACGCCGACGTGGTCCTCGTCGACCGCGTCGGCGTGCTGGCCGACCTCTACGCGGCGGCGGACGCGGCGTTCGTGGGCGGCGGGTTCCACGCGGCGGGGCTGCACTCGGTGCTCGAGCCGGCGGCGTTCGGCGTCCCGGTCGCGTTCGGGCCGCGGCACGCGAACAGCCGCGACGCGGGACTGCTGCTCGCGGCCGGCGGGGGCGCGAGCGCGCCGACGGGGCGCTCGCTCGCCGAACTGCTGCTGCGCTGGCGGACGAGCGACGCGCTCCGGGCGCGGGAGGGCGCCGCGGCGCGTCGCGCGGTCGAGGACGGGCTCGGCGCGGACCGGCGGACCTGGGCGTTAGTCGCGGCGCTGCTCGGCGACGGTTGAGGCAGGCAGAACGGCGTCCAGCGACCGGCTGCCACGACTCCGAGACTTCGAGCGAGGCGTCGGCGGTAGACTGTCGTCCCGAGCGCAGCGAGGGACCTACTCGCCCCGGTGACGGGGCCGAGTCGCGAGCACCACGGACGTCCCGTCACCCCGGACGGTAGGTCCCTCGCTGCGCTCGGGGCGACAACGGGGGACGTATCACCCGCAACCCGTGCGACCCGTTAGGCGTGCGGCTCCGGGCGGTGCAGGTAGAAGCCCTGCACGAGGTGCACGCCGAGCCCACGCACCGCCTCGAACTCCTCGACGCGTTCGACCCCTTCGGCGATCACCATCGCCCCCTGGTCGTTGGCGAAGCGGACCATCGTCTCCACCAGGTTCTGCTTGATGAAGTTGGAGTCGATGCAGTTGATGAGCGACATGTCGAGCTTGATGAAGTCGGGCTCGAGGTTCGCGATCGAGCCGAGCCCCGCGTAGCCGGACCCGGCGTCGTCGACCGCGAAGCGGAAGCCGGCGTCGCGGAACGCCTTGAGCCGGCCGCGGAACTTCGGGTAGTCCTTGATCGCGGTGCGCTCGGTGATCTCGATGACGACGCGCCGCGGGTCGTCGACGCCTAACGCCTGCCCGGTGAACTCCGGGTCGGCGAAGTCCTGCGGGTCGACGTTGAGGAAGAGGAGCTCGCCGTCCGCCATGTGGTCGTGCATGCCCTCGACCGCGCGCGTCCGGCAGAGCCGGCTCAGCTCCCAGAGCAGGTCCGCCTCGGCGGCCACCTCGAACATCACCTCCGGGCTGCGGAGCGAGCGCATCCGCCCGCGCGCGAGCGCCTCGTAGCCGAAGACGCGCTTCGTCGCGGCCTCGACGATCGGGTGGTAGTCGACGTAGACGAGCCGGTCGCGCAGGCTCGTGCGCAGGTCGGCGACCTTGCGCGCCCGCTCGCGCTGCTCGACGCTCTTCGCGGCGTTCGCGGCCTCGCGGATGCCGCGGTAGATGAGCCGCTCGAGCCGCACCTTCGCGTTGTAGTAGACGTGCGCGACGCCGATGTATATGTCGAACAGCGCCGAGACGTCCTCGCCGTGCTCCGCCTCCAGCCGCGACGCGACGTGCGCGGCGAGGCCGCCCGAGAGCTCGGTGATCTCCGCGTCGGTCGCGGCCGCCCGCCCCTTGGGCGGCACGTGGAAGAGCACGACGTCGGCGTCGTTCATGAACGTGACTAACGCGCGCGACCCCGACAGCGCGCTCCCCTCGATGAACTCGCGCACCGCCTCGGCCGTCGTCTCGAGCACCGCGTCGAGCTTCTCCCAGCCGTAGATCTCTTCGAGCTTGGAGTAGCGGACGAAGTTGAGGTAGAGCACGACGACCTCGCCGCGCTCCTTGATCGCCGCGCGGGAGCGCTCGATCGCGACGGGGAGCGTCGGCAGTCCCGTGCGCTGGTCGTAGAGCAGGTGCTCGTACTCGGCGCGCTCGATGCGGTCGAGGGTCGCGGCGGCGCCACCGGGGAGCGCGCGGGTGATCGCGGTGCGCACGCGCGCGGCCAGCTCGTCCGCAGGCGCCGGGTACTGGAACCAGTCGTCCGCGTGCACCTCGGCCGCGCGCCGGCGCCCGGTCTCGTCGACGCAGCCGACCACCACCGCCACTCCCGCGTGCCGCGCCGCGGCCGCGACGTCGCGGAGCGCGTTCGGGTTCTCCGAGGTCACGACGACCGCGCGCGCGTCCGGGGTCGTCGCGACGGCGTCGGCGAGCGCGCGGTCGGCGACCCGGACGACGCGCCACCCGCCGAGCGCGGTGGCCGCGGCGTCGAGTGCGTCGCCCGGGTCGTCGGTGAGGAGGGCGGGCGCGTACTGCGCGGGCGACTGCGGGGGAGACTGCGCGGGCGCGACGTCCGGCGCGGGGGAACCGACCATGCTGCGAAGCTAACCGGCGCCCGGACCGATCCCTACGCGTCCCTGCTAGGCGGCCACCCCGGGCGCGCCGCCCGCGGCGGCGCCCGGCGGGTCGGCGACGAGCGCGGCGTTGCGGTCGACGGCCGCGGCGAGCTTGGGAAGATCGAAGGGCTTCGTCACGTAGTCGTCGGCGCCCGTCTGCAGCGCCTGCCGCTTGTCGTCCCACTCGTCGAGCGCGGTCACCATGATGATCCGCACACGCTTGCCGAGGGTCGGGTGCTGCTTCATGAGCCGGCAGACCTCCCAGCCGTCGCGCCCGGGCATCATCACGTCGAGCAGCACGAGCCGCTGCCGGTCGCGCTCGAAGATGGCGAGCGCCTCGTCGCCGTCGTGGGCGACGGTCACGGGGTAGCCGCGGATCGCGAGGTAGCGGGAGATGATCTCGGTGTTGTCGCGGTTGTCGTCCACGACGAGCACGGGGGGGCGGGCGGGGTCCGACATCGGTGGCACTCCGGGTGTGACGGGACGAACGGTTAGCGCGCGACGACGCGGTGGATCGCGTACGAAAGTCCCACGCCTAACACGGCGCCGCGCGGGGCGTACGGGCTTCCGGGCGGGCCGCCGCCGCCGACCTCGGCCGCGACGCCGGCGCCGATGCGCGGCGTGAGCGCGAGCTCGGCGAGCGCGGCGACGCGCGCGCCCGAGCGGGTGCGGCTCGTGTCGGCGATCTTCCAGCGCGAGTACGCGTACATCGGCGCGATCGACACGGCGTACGGCCGGTCGCCGAACAGCCCGCGCACGCCGGCGCTCACGCCGACGGGGATCCGGGTGAACCGGCCGGTCGGGCGCGCGGTGCTCGTGTCCGCGGACCCGGTGGTCGCGGCGAGCGGCTGCAGGCGCATGCGCTCGCCCCCGTACCCCGCGAAGGCACTCACGCCGAGGCGCGTCGTGCGGTAGAGTCGCGCGGAAACCCGCGCGCCTCCCGAGACGCCGCTGCGGTCGTAGCCGGACAGGGCGCCCGGCAGCCCGATCGCGGCGGTGAGCTGCAGACGCCGGACGCCGGTCGCGCCGACGAGACCGGCGACGGTGCGCCCGTCGCCGTGGCCGGCGTTGAACCCGACGGCGAGTCCAGGCGCCGGGAAGGCGCTCTGCGCGGCGGGGAGGCCGGGGAGTTGGGCCGACAGCGCGCGCGTCCCGAGGACGGGCACGTAGAACAACGCCGCGCCCGTCGCACGAGCGCGGACACGGCCGAAGCGGTCGTGGAGCATGCGTCGCGCCCATGCAACCTCCGTACGCGACCGGAGGGCCGCGGCACGAAGTCGGACGGCGCGCCGCGGCTCGCGAGCGCGGCGATTTGAGCGTTGCGCGTCGATGTGGCGCAGCGGGTGTGACGCGGCTTCGCGTGCCCGGGTCTTCCTCAGTTCAAAGAAGATCAGCGCTTGTCGATCTCGGGACGTGACCCGGTGATCGCCGAGCCGAGCACCGATGCGGGACGCGGGCGTGCCCGCATACGCCCGTAGGCGGCCGGCCCGCGTCGCACGTCAGCGCAAGCAGGTCGATCCACTCTTGAGCAGTCGAACGTCTCCGCGTCGCTCCGCGGCGCGTGCGGCTGCTCTCGTGCGCCGGTCCGGCGTACCCCGTCGTACCCACGGAGGAGACAGCATGGCCAGGAAGGTTGGAGCTGCCGCGGCGATTCTCGTCGCCGCCATCACGCCCGCACTCGGGTCGGCACAGCAGACGGCCGGGGTGATCACCGGCGTCGTCACGGACCGCTCGAGCGGGCGCCCGGTGGCGGAGGCGCAGGTCTCGGTCGTCGGCACACAGCGGGGCGCGATCACCGATCAGCAGGGACGCTACCGGATCGTCGGCGTGCCGGCGGGCACGCAGCAGGTGCGCGTGCGGCGCGTCGGATTCACGTCGACGACGGTCTCGGTGGCCGTGACCGCAGCCGAGCCGGCCACGGCGAACCTTTCCGTCGCGGCCGCGGCGACGCAGCTCCAGGAAGTGACGGTCAACGCGATCACCGGCGAGCGGCAGCAGCGCCTGGAGACGGGGACGAACGTCGGTCGCGTGAACGTCGACAGCCTTCCCAAGGGCCCGATCACGCAGTTCAGCGACGTCCTCCAGGGTAAGGTCGCGGGCGTGAACCTGCAGGACGCCTCGGGCAGCGTGGGCACCGGGCAGCGCATCCAGATCCGCGGCGCGAACAGCCTTTCGCTCTCCAACGAGCCGCTGATCTACATCGACGGCGTGCTCGCGTCCAACAACAAGACCGGTTTCGACGTCGGCGGGCAGGACTACACGCGGCTCAACGACATCAACTTCGAGGACGTCGACAACGTCGAGGTCCTGAAGGGCCCCGCCGCCTCGGCCATCTACGGGAGCGCCGCGGCGAACGGCGTCATCCTCATCACGACCAAGCACGGCCGGGACGGCGCCCCGCAGTACCGCGCGTTCCTCGAGGGCGGCCCGGTCAGCGACAAGAACACCTACCCGATCAACTACGCCGCGCTGACGACGTACACGGCCGGGCAGCCGTACTACGACGTCCCGGATGGTGGGATCCTGAACATCCGCTCGATTCTCGGCTCGAGCGCACCGTACGACATCTGCCCCAACTACAAGGCGGCGACGGGCGCGTGCAAGCAGGACGTCGTGCTCACCTTTAACCAGCTGCGCGACTCGCGCACGACGCCGTTCCAGACGGGGAGCCTGTCGACCGCCGGGCTGAGCGTGTCGGGCGGCAACAACGCCCTCACGTACTTCCTGAGCGCCGACAAGGCCCGCAACTTCGGCGTGCTCCGGCCTAACGACGTCGACCGGACCAACCTGCGCACGAACCTCACGGCGCGCGTCGGCCCGAACGCGAACGTGACGGTGCAGGCGAACTACGTCACGAGTAGCACGGTCCGGATCAACAACGACAACAGCCTCTTCAGCCCCATCCTCAGCGGATACTTCGGGCCCGCGCAGTACATCACGGGCATGGAGTCCGACACCGTCGGCACCCCCGGCAACCGCCTGGGCGCGTTCTTCGGTTACAGCAACCCCGACTTCCGCAACGTCACTGTCAACCAGGGCATCGACCGCTTCATCGTCAGCGCGCAGGGGAACTACACGCCGCTGAGCTGGCTGCGGATCAACGGCAACGTCGGGCTGGACAACGTCAACACCCTCGACCAGCAGACGCTCGACCCGAAGTTCCAGATCCCGCTGACGCAGGACTACATCCGCGGCTTCCGCCAGGCGCAGCGCAGCTCGGAGCACGTCTACACGGCGAACGCGTCGGCGACGGGGACCTTCACCCTGGCGCACGACCTCCAGTCGACGTCGACCGTCGGCACGATCTACCAGGAGGACGCGCTCACCGGCGTGTACTGCTACGGCGTCGCGATCCCCTCCGGGCTCTCGTCGTGCAGTGCGACCGCGACGCAGTTCGCCGTGCAGGAGCCGTTCTCCGATTTCAAGACGGTCGGTGGGTTCGCACGGCAGGAGTTCGCGTACGCGGACAAGCTCTTCCTCTCCGGCGCCCTCCGCGCTGACAACAACAGCGGGCTCTCGGGCGGCCTGAGCTACTTCCCGCAGGCGCAGGCGTCGTGGGTGATCTCGCGCGAGCGGTTCTTTCCGCGCGTCCCGACGCTCAGCCTGTTGCGCCTGCGCACCGCGTACGGGCAGGCCGGGCAGCGCCCGGGCTACGGCCAGGCGCTGACGTCGTACAGCAACTACGGCTCGCTCACCGGGAACGCCGAGGCGTCCGCGCTCCTGCTCAACAACATCGGGAACCCGTCGCTCCAGCTCGAGCGCACGACCGAGACGGAGGCGGGCTTCGACGCCGGCTTCGGCGGCGACCGCGTCACGATCGAGTACACGTACTACGGGCGGCGCACGCGCAACGAACTCATCGCGCGCCCCCTGCCGCCGTCTTCGGGCCTCTACACGGGTCCGAACGCCGCACTCGGCAGCTCGAGCAACGCCAACATCGGGCAGGTCTTCGAGAACCTCGGCGCGGTCACGAACAAGGGTAACGAGTTCGGGCTCGGCGCCAACATCGTCAACACGCGGAACTTCAGCCTCTCGACCCGGCTGACCGCGACGACGCTCTCGAACCACGTCGTCACGCTCGGCAACGGCGTGCCGCCGATCGTGCTCGGCTTCGCCGGCGCGCAACAGGTCCGGGTCGGCTACACGGCGGGCGGCTTCTTCGCGACGCCGATCAAGTACAACGACGCGAACCACGACGGGAAGCTGTCGGTCAGCGAGGTGAGCGTCGACTCGGCCCGACTGATCAAGGGCGAGAACTTCGCCTACCTCGGGCCGGCGCTGCCGACCAACACGCAGGGGCTGTCGTTCGACGTCGGCTTCCTGCGCAACTTCCACCTCTCGACGCTCTTCGAGCGCCGCGCCGGGAACAAGCAGCTGAACTTCACGGAGTACTTCCGCTGCCGCACGCAGAACTCCGCCCCGTACTTCAGCGAGTGCGGCGCGCTGTCGAACCCGAACGCGTCGCTCGCGTCGCAGGCCGCGTACATCGGCTCGCAGTACTCGCGCTTCGGCGCGACGACGGCCGGCTACGTCGAGGACGCGCGGTTCGTGCGGTGGCGCGAGCTGACGCTCCGCTTCGACGTTCCGCAGGGCATCGCGAGCCGGTACTTCCGCGTGCGCAACGGCCTCTCGTTCTCGGCCTCCGGCCGCAACCTGAAGACGTGGACGCCTTACACGGGCATCGACCCGGAGGTCAACACGTACGGCTCGCAGGGGAGCTTCGCACAAGGCGAGTTCAACACCCAGCCGCCGGTCCGCACGATCACGTTCCGCGTCAACGTCCAACCCTGAGCGGTGTCGCCCTCCATGTTTCTCCGCACTCGTGCGACGCGCGCCCGCGTACTCTCCGGCGTCGCGCTGACCGGCCTCGCCGCGGCCGCCGCCGGCTGTAACACCGACAACGCCGTCTCGGTCACGGACCCCAACAACCTCACGCCGGGGGCGGTCGCCTCCGCCGGCACCACGGCGTCCCTCGTCCAGGGCGCGATCTACCAGTTCCAGGGCGGCTACAGCGGCTTCGGCGACGACGCGTTCCTCACGTCGTCCGCCGTGATCACCGACGAGTTCTACTACGGCGACACGTTCACGACGCGCAACGCGGCCGACAGCCGCAACCTGCAGCCGCCCGCGCTCGGCAACGTGTCCGACGTCGCCTTCGCGCGCCTGCAGGCCGCGCGCGTGCAGGCCCGGCGCGCCTTCGCCCAGGTGCTCCGCTTCACGACCAAGTCGACCGCGACGGCCGACTCGGCGACCGCCGCGCAGATGCGCGCGATCGAAGGCTACGCGTACGTGACCCTGAGCGAGGGATGGTGCGGCGCGGTGCCGTTCACGATCGTGCCCGACGTCGGCACCATCGACCCGACCCAACTCAAGTACGGGTCGCCGATCAGCACGACGGCGATGAACGACACGGCGATCGCCCGGTTCACCGAGGCGCTCCAGTACGACCCGACCAACCGACTCGCGCAGATCGGGCAGGCGCGCGCGCTCCTCAACGAAGCGCGCTTCACCGAGGCGGCCGCGGCGGTCGCCGGCGTGCCGATGAACTACGTCTTCCTCCTGCAGCACTCCGCGAACTCGGCGTCCGAGTACAACCCGATCTTCTCGCTCCAGTCGAACGGGCGGTACGGCGTGTCGAACCTCGAAGGCGGGACGACGAAGGACACGACGGGCGCGACCGTCCTCACCCGTCCCGACGCCACGAAGCCGATCCTCACCAGCCTGAGCGCCTCGGGTCTCCCGTTCCGCGCGATCCAGGACCCGCGGATTCCGTTCGAAGCGAACCCGCCACAGGGCACGTGCTTCAGTGCGTCGGTAAACTGCTTTCTCGACGACAACTACCCGACGTACGCGTCGGCCGTCCCGGTCGCGTCCGGCGTCGAGGCGCGCCTGATCCAGGCGGAAGCGCTCTACCAGACCACCCAGTACGCGGCGATGCTCGACACGCTCAACGCGTTGCGCGCGAACGCCGCGTCGCTGATCACCACGCTCTACCCGCAGCAGAAGCAGACCTTCGGCACGACGCTCGCCGCGCTCCCCGCGAGTGCGGTCGTCGACGCGGCGACCGCGCGCGCCACGCTCTTTGCGGAACGGGCGTACTGGCTCTACCTCACCGGGCACCGGCAGGGCGACCTGCGCCGACTCGCGCGCGGGCCGTACAGCCTGCCAACCAACCAAGTGTTCCCGAGCGGCGCGTTCTTCCGCGGCGGCACCTACGGGGACGACGTCGCGTACCCGCTGCCGTACAACGAGGCGAACAACCCGAGCTTCACCGCCGCGTCCTGCTCGACGACGACGCCGTAAGCCTTTCGGCGGGTCACGAAGAGCACGAAGCGGGGCGCCCATGGTCAGGCGCCCCGCTTCGTGTTTCGTACGCCCGCGGCGGGACCGCCGCCGCCCGCAACGCGTTAGGCGGCCTCGGCCTGCTCCGTCACGACCCGCACCTGGTCGTCGACCACCTGCAGGAACCCGCCCGCGACGCGGAACCGCTGCGGCCCCGCCCCACCGCCGTTCAGCCGCAGCTCCCCGCGGCCGAGCAGCGTCATCATCGGCGCGTGCCCCGTGAGGATGCCGACCTCGCCGTCGAACGCCGGGGCCACGAGCCCGCTCGCTTCCCCCTCGTAGAGCACCCGCTCCGGGGAGATCACCGAGACGCGCAGCACCGGGTCAGCCCTTCGCCAGCCGGTCGGCGTTCGCGATCACGTCGTCGACGCCGCCGGCCATGAAGAACGCCTGCTCCGGCAGTGCGTCGAACTCGCCCTGCGTGAGTCGCTCGAACGACGAGATCGTGTCCTCGAGCTTCACGTACTGCCCCTTGATGCCCGTGAACTGCTCGGCCACCGCGAACGGCTGCGACATGAAGCGCTGGATGCGGCGCGCGCGCGCGACGATCCGCTTGTCGTCCTCGGAGAGCTCGTCCATGCCGAGGATCGCGATGATGTCCTGCAGCTCGCGGTAGCGCTGGAGGATGCGCTGCACCTCGGTCGCGACGCGGTAGTGCCGCTCGCCGATGAACTGCGCATCGAGGATCCGGCTCGTCGACGAGAGCGGGTCGACCGCGGGGTAGATCCCGAGCTCGGTGATCGCGCGCGAAAGCACGACCGTCGCGTCGAGGTGCGCGAACGCCGTCGCCGGCGCCGGGTCGGTGATGTCGTCCGCAGGCACGTAGATCGCCTGCACCGAGGTGATCGAGCCGTTCTTGGTGGACGTGATGCGCTCCTGCAGGTCGCCCATCTCGGTGGCCAGCGTCGGCTGGTAGCCCACCGCGCTCGGCATGCGGCCCAATAGCGCCGACACCTCCGAGCCCGCCTGCGTGAAGCGGAAGATGTTGTCGATGAAGACGAGCACGTCCGCGTGCTCCTCGTCGCGGAAGTACTCGGCGACCGTGAGGCCCGCGAGGCCGACCCGGAGCCGCGCGCCCGGCGGCTCGTTCATCTGGCCGTAGATCAGCGCGACGTTGTCGAGGATCCCCGCCTCCTGGAACTCCAGGTACAGGTCGTTCCCCTCGCGCGTGCGCTCGCCCACGCCGCAGAACACGCTCTTGCCGCCGTGCCCCTTCGCGACGTTGTTGATGAGCTCCTGGATGACGACCGTCTTGCCCACGCCGGCGCCGCCGAAGAGCCCGATCTTGCCGCCCTTGACGAATGGGGCGATGAGGTCGATGACCTTGATGCCCGTCTCGAAGATCTCCGTCTTCGGCTCGAGGTCGACGAACTCGGGGCGGCCGCGGTGGATCGGCCAGCGTACCGCGTCGGCCGGGATCGGCGCGCCGTTGTCGACCGGCTCGCCAAGCACGTTGAGGATGCGGCCGAGCGCGGGGGCGCCAACGGGCACCGAGATCGGCGCGCCGGTGTCGAGCACCTCCATGCCGCGCACGACCGCGTCGGTCGTCGACATCGCGACCGCGCGCACCTGGTTGCGGCCGACGTGCTGCTGCACCTCCGCCGTGACGTCGAGCCGCTCGCCGTCGGGCGCCGTGCCCTCGATGCGGAGCGCGTTGTAGATCTCGGGCAGGTGCTCGGCCTCGAACTCGACGTCGAGGACCGGGCCGATGACCTGCACGACCTTGCCGATGTGGTGGGTTGCGACGGCGGTGGCCATGGGAACTGGGTATGTGTGGGTACTGCCTAGCGTGTCATCCTGAGCCGCAGCGAAGCGAAGGCGAAGGATCGCTGTCCGAGGCGACCATCCCTCCAGGACTCAGCCTTACGACGGATCGGCCCGAGGACAGCGATCCTTCGCTGCGCTCAGGATGACAGCTCCGGCCTACTGAATCCTGCTTCTTACCCCTGCAGCGCGCTCGCCCCGCCGACGATCTCCGCGATCTCCTGCGTGATCTGCGCCTGGCGCGCGCGGTTATACGCCCGCTTGTACGTCGTGAGCATCTCGCCCGCGTTGTCGGTCGCGCTCTTCATCGCCGTGCGCTGCGCGCCGTAGAACGCCGCCGTGGTCTCGGCGAGCGCGCGGTACGCGGTGTTCCGCACGTAGCTCGGCAGGAGCTCGGTGAGAATCGCCTCGGGCGAGGGCGCGAGGATGTAGTCGTGTTGCCGCGCGGTCGCGGCTTCCGCCTTGGGCGGCTCGACCGGCAGCACCTGCACGGTGGTCGCTGGCGTCGACAGCGCGGAGTTGAACTTCGCGTAGATCACGTACACCGCGTCGAGCCCGCCCGCCGTGAAGCGCGCCATCAGGTCGTCGACGAGCGACGCGGCGTCGGCCGCGCTCGGCCGGTCGCCGAGGTCGGTGCGCTGTGTGGCGAGCGCGCGGCCGACGTAGCGGAAGTAGCCGATCCCCTTGCGGCCGGCGACGTGCAGCTCGACCTCGGTGCCCCGCCCCTCCAGCTCGGCGACGCGGGTGCGCGCCTCGCGGATGAGGTTCGTGTTGAACGCGCCCGCCAGCCCGCGGTTGCCCGTGAGCAGTAGCACCGCCGCCCGCCGCACGCGCGCCGGCTGCCGCAGCAGCGGGAAGCGCTCGGCCAGGTCGGGCGAGTAGAGGCGCGACAGCACCTCGCCGAGCGCGGCCGCGTAGGGGCGCGCCGCGACGACGCGGTCCTGCGCGCGCTTCATCTTCGAGGTGGCGACCATCTCCATCGTGCGCGTGATCTTGCGCGTGTTCTCGACGGACTTGATGCGCCCTTTCAGCTCCCGGCCCTTCGCCATGCCGCGCTCCCGTTAGGCGGTCGCGGCCGTCAACGCGCCGCCCCGGCCGCGGCCGGGGCGTTCGCGGCCGGGGCGTTCGCGGTGGCGGCGCCGTTGGCCGACGAGCCGCCGAAGATCCGGGTGTAGCCCTCGATCGCGCGGCGCAGCTCGGCCTCGGCGTCCTTGGACAGCACCTTGTTCGTGCGGATCCCCGCGCCGACCTGCGGCGCCTGCGCGTGCATGTAGTCGAGGAAGCCGCGCTCCCACTCGCGCACGCGCGCGGTCGGGACTTCGTCGAGCAGCCCGTTGGTCACCGCATAGAGCACCATCACCTGGTCCTCCACCGGGTACGGGCTGTACTGCGGCTGCTTGAGGATCTCGACCGTGCGCGCGCCGCGGTCGAGCTGCCGGCGCGTCGTCGCGTCGAGGTCCGAGGCGAAGGCGGCGAACGCCTCGAGCTCGCGGTACTGCGCGAGGTCGAGCCGCAGGCGGCCGGCGACGCTCTTCATCGCCTTGGTCTGCGCCGAGCCGCCGACGCGGCTCACCGAGATGCCGACGTTGACCGCGGGGCGCACGCCCGCGAAGAACAGGTCGTTCTCGAGGAAGATCTGCCCGTCGGTGATCGAGATGACGTTGGTCGGGATGTAGGCCGACACGTCGCCCGCCTGCGTCTCGATGATCGGCAGCGCGGTGAGCGAGCCGCCCGGCTTCTTGATCGTGTGCCCGTCGACCACGCCCTCGTCCTCGCGCAGCTTGGCGGCGCGCTCGAGGAGGCGCGAGTGCAGGTAGAACACGTCGCCCGGGAACGCCTCGCGTCCCGGCGGGCGGCGCAGCACGAGCGAGATCTGCCGGTACGCCGCGGCCTGCTTGGTCAGGTCGTCGTAGACGCAGAGCGTCGGGCGCCCCTCGTCGTACATGAAGTACTCGGCCATCGCGCAGCCCGCGTAGGGCGCGATGTACTGCATCGGCGCCGGGTCACTCGCGGAGGCGGCGACGACGATCGTGTAGTCCATCGCGCCGGCGTTCTTGAGGCGCTCGACCACGGTGGCGATCGTCGACGCCTTCTGGCCGATCGCGACGTAGACGCAGACGACGCCCTGGCCCTTCTGGTTGATGATCGTGTCGATCGCGATCGCCGTCTTGCCGGTGCCGCGGTCGCCGATGATCAGCTCGCGCTGCCCGCGACCGATCGGAATCATCGCGTCGATCGCCTTGATGCCCGTCTGGAGCGGTTCCTTCACGGGCTGGCGCACGATGATGCCTGGCGCGGCGCTCTCGACCTTGCGCGTCGCGGTCGCCGCGACCGGCCCGAGCCCGTCGATCGGCCGGCCTAACGGGTCGACGACTCGGCCGATGAGCGCGGGGCCGACCGGGACCTCGAGCACGCGCGCCGTCGTGCGGACCTCGTCGCCCTCCTTGAGGGTGAGGTAGTCGCCGAGCACGACCGCGCCGATGTTGTCCTCTTCCAGGTTCAGCGCGAGGCCGGTTACGGCCTGTCCGGTCTCGCTCGACGTGAACTCGAGCATCTCGCCCGCCATCGCCTTCTGCAGCCCGTAGACGCGGGCGATGCCGTCGCGCACCTCGAGCACCGTCCCGACCTCCTCGACGTCGAGGGCCTGCAGGTCGGCCGCTTCGATTTCGCGAAGCAGGATGTCCTTGATCTCGCCGGGGCGGAGGGTCGTTTCGGTGGCCATGACGGAGCGAAAAGCCCCGGAGCGGGGCGTCGAATGAGGGTGGCGGAGTTACGCCGGACCGGGGCGCGGGACCGGGGCGTGGTGCGACGCGCGCTAGCGGGCACCCGGGGCGCTTGTGAAAATTATCACAAGCGCAGGGACGAGACAACGCTCGACGGCGGCTCGGCCGACGCGCCCGCCGCGTGCACGGCCCCGTCCACGGCCCCGTCGCACGGACCCGGCGCGGCGAGCGCCTGCACCAGCGCGTGCGCGCGCTGCAGCACGATGCGCGCATTCGCGTAGCTCACGAGCGTGACCGCCTCCTCGAACGGCGCCCAGCGGCACGCCGTGATCCCCTCCTCGCGCTGCGGGCACGTCGCCGCACATTCGGTGCGCATGAGGAAAAAATGACACACCTTGTGCACGAGCCGCCCGCGGAAGCGGAAGTACCAGTCGATCGTCGCGATCGCGCCGTGCACCACGAGCCCGTCGAGCCCGGTCTCTTCGGCGACCTCGCGCACGGCCGCGCACTCCGGGCCCTCGCCGGCCTCGAGGTGGCCCTTCGGGAAGCCCCAGTTCCGGTAGCTGTCGCGGATGAGCAGGAAGAGCGGCCGGAACGTCCCGTCGGCGGTCCGCTCGTAGCGGAAGACGATCCCCCCCGCCGACACCTCCTCGCGCGCGCCGCCGCAGATGCTCATCGGCCGCTCACGCCGCGGCGCGGTCGGCTTCGCGGTCCGCCTGCCCCGCGCCGTCCGTGTCCGCGAGCGCGTCGTCGCCCGAGATGCCCGTCGGCCCCGACGACGGCGCGTCCGGGTCCGCGTCGCCCTCGTCGAGCGTCGGCTTCCCCTCGATGAACTGCCGCACGACGGGGTCGGTCGTGTGCTGGATTTCGTCGATCGTCCCCTGCCACCGGACGCGCCCCTCGTAGAGCATCGCGATGCGCGTGCCCACGGTGTACGCGCTCCGCATGTCGTGCGTGATCACGACGCCGGTGACGCCGAGTTTTTCGCGCATGCGGACCATCAGCTGGTCGATGACCGCGCTCGTCACCGGGTCGAGCCCCGTCGTCGGCTCGTCGTAGAGCAGGTACTTGGGCCGGAGCGCGATCGAGCGCGCGATCCCGACCCGCTTGCGCATGCCGCCCGACAGCTCGGCCGGGAACCGATTCTCGACGCCCGGCAGGTCGACGAGCTCCAGGGCTTCGGCCACCCGCTTGCCGATCTCGCCCTCGGTCAGGCCGCCCTGCTTGCGGAGCCCCATCGCGACGTTCTCGCCGATCGAGAGCGAGTCGAAGAGCGCGGCGAACTGGAAGACGTAGCCGATCTTGGCCCGGAGCGCGTACAGCTGCTTGCGCGGGAGCGTGTCGACGCGCTGCCCGTCGACCCACACCTCGCCGCGGTCCGGCAGCAGCAGGCCGACGATGTGCTTGATCGCGACGCTCTTGCCCGTCCCCGAGTAGCCGATGATGACGACCGTCTCGTTGTCGGCCACGTCGAGCGTGAAGCCGCGCAGGATCTCTTTCGGGCCGAAGGCCTTGTAGACGTTCTTGAGCTGGATCATGCGCGGGGGGCGGAGTGCGCCGCGACGGCGGCGGACAGTGGTCGACCGCGGAACTAATCGTCCGGGGTGCGGAACCGAAAGCCCACGAACGGCTTACGCACCGCGGTCAAACGCACGCGAGGGCGGGCGCCGCGTCTGCCGGCCCCCGCCCTCGCGTGCTACCGCCCAGATCGTTATGCCGCGAAGGAGCCGAGCGCGCGGCCGACGTCGCCCTCGCGGAGGCGCTTGAGCGCGCGGTCGCGCAGTTGACGCACGCGCTCGCGCGTGACGCCGAGGAGCGAGCCGATCTCTTCGAGCGTGTGCTCGCGGCCGCCTTCGAGGCCGAAGTAGAGCCGGAGCACCTTCGCGTCGCGCGGCGGGAGTGTGTTGAGCGCCGCGTCGATCTCGTCGGTGAGGAAGCGGTTCATCGCCTCCTCTTCGGTGTCGGGCATCTCGTCGGCGACGAAGCGCTCGATGAGCGAGCGGTCGCCCTCGGGGTCCATCGGCGCGTCGAGGCGCACGTCGCCCGTGTTGAGCGCGGCGAGCGACTGCACGACGTCGACCGAGAGCCCGGTGAGCTGCGAGAGCTCTTCGGGGCTCGGCTCGCGGCGGAGCTTCTGGCGGAGGATCTCCGAGGCCTTGATGATGCGCGAGAGGTCCGCGGTGCGGTTGAGCGGCACGCGCACGGTGCGCCCCTGCCGCGCGAGCGACGAGAGGATCGCCTGACGGATCCACCACACGGCGTAGGAGATGAACTTCACGCCCTGGTCGGGATCGAACTTCCGGGCGGCGGTGAGCAGCCCGACGTTCCCCTCGCCGATGAGGTCGATGAGCGGGAGGCCGCGGTTCTGGTACTTCTTGGCGACGGAGATGACGAAGCGGAGGTTGCGCTTGACGAGCTCCTGCAGCGCGTCCGGGTCGCCCGCGCGGATCTTGCGCGCGAGCTGGATCTCCTCGTCGCCCTTGAGCAGGGGATAGGTACTGACCTCGTAGAGGTACTGGTCGAGGATGTCCCGTTCGGGCTCGCTCGGCGCGATGCCCGCCGGGGCAGCGCGACGACGCTTCCGCTTGACGTCGGTCATAGTGATTTTTCCGTGTATAGAGAACGCAATGCGTCGAATGGACGGACCGGGCGGCCGGCGGTGGCCCCCGGGACTCCGGGCGCGCTCCATGATCGGCCGCCAGCATAGACCGCTAGAGCGGTGCCACTACGCGGGATGTGCGGCACGCGTTGGGCTGGTCGGGCAACATACGAGTCAAGACCCGGGGCGCTAGAGCAGCGCGCGCACAGCACCGAAATCGCTTGACACTCGGCATACCCGCGGCTATGATCTTTCGTTCCTGACGCCCGGGGCGGCCGCCACGCAGGCAGGTACTGCAACGTGTAGCCGCTGATGCGCCAGGGATGCCCGGGGGCGTAGCTCAGTTGGGAGAGCGCTTGAATGGCATTCAAGAGGTCAGGGGTTCGATTCCCCTCGTCTCCATCCCCGGCCACGACGGCGGGGTGACCCTGGATCGGTAGCGCGACCGTCGGGCGCGCGGACGTACGATCTCACGCGCGGGAATAGCTCAGTTGGTAGAGCACAACCTTGCCAAGGTTGGGGTCGCGGGTTCGAGTCCCGTTTCCCGCTTGCACGACCGTGATCGGCAGCCGGCACGGTCGGTCGGCACCTCTCTTTGACAATCCGGGCGGTTAGCTCAGTTGGTTAGAGCGCCACGTTGACATCGTGGAGGTCACAAGTTCGAGTCTTGTACCGCTCACTCGCCGGTCCGCCGCGCCGGCCGACCGCACCGGCCGCTTGACGGGCCGGTTCGGCGCCGGCTAGCTTCGCGATCCGGTTTGCGCCCGTAGCTCAATTGGATAGAGCATCTGACTACGGATCAGAAGGTTAGAGGTTCGAGTCCTCTCGGGCGCGTACGGGTCCGGTCCCACCGGACCCGTTGTCGTATCAGCAACATCCCGGCACCACCGCCACACCAGTTCGGCATTACCCAACGGGGCGTAGCTTAGCCCGGTAGAGCGCCTGCTTCGGGAGCAGGAGGTCGCTGGTTCGAATCCAGTCGCCCCGACTACCACTCATCACGGCGTAAGCTCTGCTTTGGCAGTGGCTTACGCCGTTTTGCGTTCGTGGTGGCTGGTCCAGCCGTGGAGAGACCTGGGGCCACCGTGGGGCCACATACAGGACGAGAGTACCCTGGCACGTCGGTGTGCGCCGTCCCCCATCGCCAAATGCTGCATAAGCATCCAATAGTTATGCGGCCTGTGGGTGCTCGATTGCGGCATTCATCGTAGCTGATAGCGCGGCGCGGCCGAGCGCGTGACAATCTGCCAGGCGCACCGGCTCAGCGAGCCGACGCGGGTCATGCAACGAAACGGCCCCGCGCGCAACATTTGGGTGTAGGCGGGTTGGGTGGGCCCCGCCCAGGTTGGCGGCGTGTCGACCGCGCCACCGCCCTCCCAGATGCACGTCACGTCCGTGCCGTTACGCGCGTCCGGTGTCGCCGCGTCCGCACCTGCCCCGGGCGCCCCGCGCCTGCTCGCGCGCGTGCGCGCCGCCGCACGCGTCCGGCACTACAGCCGCCGGACCGAGGACGCCTACGCCGGGTGGGTCCGCCGCTTCGTGCACCACGCCGGCGGTCGGCACCCGAGACTCTCGGCACCCCCGCGGTGGAGGCGTTCCTGTCGCACCTGGCCACCGCCCGGGGGGTGAGCGCGTCGACGCAGAATCAGGCGCTCGCGGCGTTGCTCTTCCTCTACGGCCCGGTCCTCGGGGCGCCGCTGCCGCGGCTCGCCGACGTGACTCGCGCGAAGCGCCCGCGCGGGCTACCGACGGTGTTGGCGCGCGCCGAGGTGCAGGCCGTGCTCGCGGCCTTGGGTCGGCTCTCCGTCTCGGGATGGCCGCCGTACGGCTTGGTCGGGACGGTGCTCTACGGGGCCGGACTCCGCTTGCTGGAGGCGCGCCAGCTGGAGCTGACCCCGAGGAACGGACGCGGAGTTTAGGCTGCTCGCGCGGGGCGCGCGGTCAGGTGCTGCTCATAGGCGACGGGACTCACGTAGTCGAGGCTCGAGTGGCGCCGCTCGCCGTTGTACCAGAAGAGGAAGTCGAAGATCGCGGGCCGCGCCGCCGCGCGCGACACGAAGGTGACATCAGCCAGTAGCTCGTGTTCGAGCGTCGCGAAGAAGGCCTCGGCAACAGCATTATCGTAGCAATCGCCTTTTGCGCTCATGCTCGGCACCGCGCCAGACGCAGCGAGCAGCACCTGGTAGGCCGCGCTCGCGTATTGCGACCCACGATCCGAGTGACACACGAGCCCGGGCGCGGGGCGCCGGTCGGCGAGCGCCGCATGCAGGGCCGCGAGCACGAGCTCGGTCTCCATCGTCTCGCGCACCGCCCACCCCACCACGCGGCGGCTCGCCAGGTCGAGCACGACCGCCAGGAACAGCCAGCCCTCGCGCGTGGGGATGTACGTGAAATCGGCGACCCAAACGCGGTCGAGCCCGGGCTGGTCCGCGACCGCGAAGTCGCGCGCCACCACGTTCGGCGCGACCGGGTGCGCATGCGCCGAGTCGGTCGTGCGTACGCGGCGCTGCGCGCGGCGCGCCACGAGGCCGTCCTCGCGCATGAGCCGCGCGACGCGCTTCTTGGCGACGCGTACGCCGGCCGCGCGCAGCTCGCGATGCACTCGCGGCGCCCCGTAGCGCCGGTGACTCTTCGCGTGTGCGGCGCGCACCTCCACCCGCACCCGCTCGTCCGCGGCGGCGCGCGTGCCCGGCGGCCGGCGCTGTGCGCCGTAGAAGCCGGCCACGCTCACGCCCAACAGCGCGCACATCCATCGCACGGGGTACGTCCCGCGCTCGGCCGCGATCACGGCGTACTTGTCGCTCACCGCGACTCCCTCGCGAAGTACACCGCCGCGGTTTTTAGAAACGCGACCTCCTGCTTCAGCCGCGCGTTCTCCCGTTCCAGGCGCTTCAACTCGGCCTCGTCCGCCGGCAACCGCCCCTGCCCGGGGAACACGTCGGCGGGCGGCGCCCCGGCGCGCTCCTTGGCTTGGCGCTGCCACTTCCGCAGCAGGTCGTCTCGTACATCCAGCTCGCGGCCGATCTGCTTCAGCGACACCCCGGCTGCGCGCCGCTCCGCCATCCGGCGCAACGCTTCGATCTTGAATTCGGCACTGAACGCGCGCCGCGTCTTCGGCTCTCCCGCCATCGTCCACCTCCGCCCTGCAGCATAGCAGAGCTTATCGAGGCGTCCGTTTCAGCGGGGCAACTCCAGTGCTCATCCTCCACGGCGCCGTGATGCTGCTCATAGCCGCCGCGATGATCCGCCTCGTTCTCGACCGGTGGGCTGCGCAGCGTGCCCGTGACGCGGTTCAGGGCCCCGCTTACGTACCGCCACCGGGCAGTCACGCGTGGCGCCGGGCACAACGCGACGCCGCGGACGACGCAGCTTGGGGCGGTCCGCATGCACCGCTACCGCGGAGCTTGGTGCGCGCGGCGATTGGCGGTGGCCTCTACGTCGTCCTGCTGGTCGTCTACGTTGCCGTCGTCGTTGGGGAGGGCAGCCCCGAATACCGGGACGGGCGGGAGGTGTGGGTCCGCGCTGGCCAGATCGTGCGGGACCTGCGCCCGAACGAGGCGGCGGCGTTCGATCGCGCGATCCTCCGCGTGATCTCGGCCGTTTGGTGTGCCGTTTCGCTCGCGCTCTGTCTCATGCTCGCGCGTGGACGATACGCGCAAGCGGTGACCGGCACCGCTGTCGCCTAACGATGCGTTGCAGGAGTCGGGCATGCGGGGACGTCGCAGCGCGGCCGTGTGGTCCGTCATACGCGACCGGTGTTGCGCCCCGAAAGCCCGCTGCTGAACTTGGGCGTTCGGCGTCATCCACCTGAGGTCTCATGGGCCGCTTCGAAACCCTCGCCCGGGCGTGGCGCCGGAGTCCGCACGCTTTCGTCCCGCCGGCGCTCGCCCTCGGCGGCGTGTTCGCGGCGGCCGTGTGCGCGGACCACGCGCCCGGGCTCGGGCGCGCACCGTACGCCCTCCCCTGGGTCGCCCTGCTCGGCTGGCTCCTGCTCGGGCTCCAGCCGCTGGCCCGGTACGCGCGGAGGCCGCGCGCACGTCCGGCGGGGGAAGAGCCGGTCGCCGCCGCGCTCCTGTTCCGGTTGCCGCTGGGGGCTGCGGTGCTCGGGTGCGCGGGGATGGCCGCGTACTACCTCGTGGTCGGGGCAGCGCTCGACGGGGCTTGGTGGACGACCGCGTCGTCGGCCGAGGTCGCGGCGCGCGTGTACGCGTTGGCCCTCCAGGGCGTGACCGGCGGGTTGATGGTGTGGGAGATCGCGCTCGGGGGCGCGGCTCGCCGGGCCCGCGCGGGCGAGCGGCGGCGCACATAACGCCGAACGAGGCGTTGAAGACGAGCTAAGCGACGTCAAGCCCCGGCGAGCACCTCCGGGCTGGGGGTAGGCGGCGCGTACGCGGCCGGGAGGGCGTAGGGCCGCTCGTGCGCGCGCACGGCGTAGAGGATGTGCACCAGCTTCCGGGCGACGTGGCTGACCGCCACCCGGTAGTGCTTGCCCCGCGCGCGCTGCTTGGCGAGGATGGCCTTGCACTGCGGGTCGGTGCGGGCCGCGACCTCGGCGGCGAGCATCAGCGCGCGGCGCCGGTAGCGGTTGCCGCGCTTGCTCATCCGCGGCCGCCCGGCCGACGCCCCCGACTCTGCGACCCGGGCGTCGAGGCCGATGAGCGCGACGAGCTTGTCGGCGCCGTCCTTGCCCCGCACGCGCGCGACCGGCGGGGCCTCCGCGAGCCACGCCAGCGGCGTGACCGTGCGCGCCGTGTCGACGCCGACGCCGGGGCACGAGCGCAGGAGCACCTCCAGCGCGGCGTCGGGCGCGAGCAGCTCGCCGAGCCGCGCGCCCAGGGCGGCGACCTGGCCGTCGAGGTGCTCGACGTGGCCGACGAGGGTGCGCACCGCGACCGCCGCGGCGTCGAGCGGGTCGGGCGTGCCCAACGAGCCGGCCGCGGCCGCGCGCCGCTCGGCCGCCTTCGCCGCGCCGAGCATGCCGCGGCTCGCGCGGGCGAGCACGGCCGCGACCTCGGCCTCGTCCGCGGCGCCTCACGCTGCCGGCGTCGCCCAGCGGGCGAGCACGGCGAGCGCGCTCGTGCTCCCGAGCTTGCCGAACGCGGGGCGGAACTCCGGGAAGGTGCGGTCCAGGAGCGCCCCGAGCTTGACGAGCTGCCGGGCGCGCAGCTCGACGAGCTCCGTGCGGAGCCGGGCGACGTCGCGCGCGGCGGCCCGGCGCTCCTCGGGGCGGACATGGCCGGAAAGCGACGCTCCCATCCAGCGCACGAGCCGCGCGAGCGCGACGGCGTCGATCCGGTCGGTCTTGCTACCGCGCAGGTTCGCGGTGCGGAAGGCCCGGGTCTGGAGCGGATTGAGCACCACGACCCGCGCGGCCCCGCGCTCGGTCAGCCACGCGTGGAGCGCGAGCCAGTACACGCCCGTCGCCTCCAGCGCGACCGTGAGCTGCGCCGGGTCGGCGGCCGTTAGGCGCTCGCCCGAGACGGCGAACCCGTCACGCCCGGCGCCGAGCCGCTGGCGCCAGACCAGCGCGCCGGCGTCGTCGAGGAGCGCGGCCTCGTGGTGCCGCTTGCCGACGTCGATCCCGAGGTACAGCATGTGACGTCCCGCCGGGTGAGGGGCGGGGCGCGCCGGCCCCCGCGCCTGCGGGTCGCCAGATCAACGGACGGCGCCGTCTCGAGCCAAAAGCGCAGGGGAGCCGGACGCGCAGTCTTCAACAAGAGGAGGGGCCCTCGGCTGTCAGGCAGCGAAGCCCCGGCCCGCCCCGCAGATTACCGCGGCGGCGCCCGCCCGTGCCACCGAGCATACCAGCTGCCAAGTATGCGGGGACGCCCGTGCGCCCCGGCGTGCTCCACCGTACGCCGCCGTCATCCCGCCCCGAAGGCTTGCAGCTTAACTTGGGCGTTAGGCGTCAACACGCCCCGAGGCTCGGCCGGGAGGTCGCGCGGCCGCCGCCCGCGCCGCGGGGACCGTAACGCCCCGTCCCCGCGCCGGTTGCCGGCGCGCCGGCCGGGCCCCAGATTCGGGGCATGCCGACCCCCGTCCTCGACTTCAGCCACCTCACGCCCGACGAGCGGATCGAGCTCGCCGAGCAGCTCTGGGACAGCCTGGATGCCGCCGCCGTCGGGCCGGACGACGAGCAGGCGGCGGAGTTGCGCCGCCGACGGGCCGAGCTGGCCGCCGACGGCGACCGGGGCGAGCCGTGGGAGGTCGTGCTGGCCGAGATCGCCGAGCGCGGGGTGTGATTCCCGCGCCGGGGCGGCTCGCGGTCCGCCGGCTCGTCCGGCGCGACGTGGCCGAGGCGTTCCGGTGGTACGAGGGGAAGACGCCCGGGCTCGGGCACGAGTTCCTGCGCGCGGTGGCGGTGGTCTTCGCCGCGGTCGACCGCGAGCCCGAGCGGTTCCCGGTCGCGCTCGATGACGTCCGGAAGGCGGTGGTGGCCCGGTTCCCGTACGTGGTCTACTACGTCGCGCTGCCCGAGGGGCCGACCGTGATCGCGGTCGTGCACGGGCGGCGGCACCCGCGGCGCTGGCAGTCGCGCCGCTGACGCCTAACGAGACGTTGAAGCTGTCGGGTACGCGGGGACGCTCCTGGCTCGCCTTCCGTCTGGATCGTACCGCGGCCGGCTCTGCGCTGTGAGAGCCCGCAGCTTAACTCTGGCGTTAGACGGCCACACACTTCCACTTCTGACAGGCCAATCGCGATCGATGTCTTTCGAGCTGCTCACAAGCCAACGGAATGCCCTATTCACTGCGCTCCGCGGCGTGTCGCTGAACCCGAACGACTTCGATTGGACGTCACGCCGTGGCGACGACGTTGGATGGCCTGCCTCGGATGTACCGACGCTGGCGCACCGCTCGGAGCCGTTCTACTTCGCCGTCGCTGACAACCCGTACGGTGGCTACAACATCGCCTACTCGCCGGGGAAGCAGACCCGGACGGTGCGGCTAACGCAGCTCATCTGGGATGCGGTAGAGGTCCAGATCCGAGATTGGGCGCACGCCGTCCGACGCGAGGTAAGCCAAGTCGACCTCTGGGCGCAGATCACCGGCGTGGCGGGGCCGCTAGCGGTGGCCAGCTCGACGTTCGACAACTTCCCCCTCACCGGGGCTGAGATACAAGTCCTTGAGACCGGTCTCGACCGCCTTCGAGCCGAGATTCAGCAAAACCGATCGCTTGACGCCTCCCAAACTCAACAATTATTAGCCGCAGTCGCCGACATCCGGTCGGCGGCCGATCGAGTTGGGAAGAAAGACTGGGTGATGATCTTCGTCGGCGCGCTCGTATCCACGCTCCTCGCAGCGGCGGTGCAGCCCGAGGTGGCACGTGTCATTATGGATGCTGCTGGGGTCGCGCTGCAAGCGATTGTCGGCTCTCCGGCCCTTCCGCCGAGCTTGTAACCGAGCGCAGCCACCTAACGCCATTCGAGAGTTCGGGCGCAAGAGGGGATAGCTCGCGCTGACGATGGCGGGTTACGCCATCGACCGGTGAGGGTGTGTAGTGCCGTGCGACCGACGGTGGGGAGCTGCCGTGGTTACCTCGTGCCGGTCTCGCCCGGATGCCTCCGTGGCGGCCACACACCATTGCGAGTTCACAGCCCGGAGGCTGGTCTCAGAGGTACAGCGGCGGCAGCGCCGCCTGGCGCCCAATCAAAGACGGCGGAGAGGCGCCGCTCCGGAGAGCGGGCTCCAGTTAGACGGCGGGGCTGGCCAGGCGGGGCCACTTCGGCTTCTTCGTGCGACTCAGGGGCGCGCCCTTGAATGTGCCGTTGAATGCCTCCTGCTTGGCGAGGACGTAGTAGACGATGCGCGCGAGTTCCTTGGCGACGACCGCACGCGCGACGACCGGCGGCTTGCGGCGACACAGCCGCTGGTAGAACGCGCGGATCTCGGGGAAGTACTGGATGGCACGCACGGCGGCGTGGCTGAAGGCGAGCTTCAGGTAGCGGTTGCCGTCCTTGGTCCGCTTGTGGCGCGTCCTCCCGCCGGAGTTGCCCGCTCCCGGCACGAGCCGGCAGTAGCTGACGAAGTCGCGGGCACTCGGGAAGCGCGCGACGCCGTCGACCTCGAGCCAGATCGTGAACGCGACCACGCGGCCGATGCCAGGGATCCAGAGCAGCCGTTGTACATCGGGCGTCGGGACGAGCACCGGGTTGAGCTCCGCGGCGAGTCGCTTGGCTTGATCGCTCAAGAGCACGAACTGCTCGCCGAGCAGCCGCACTCGCAGCTGCACGAGCGGCGGCAGCGCGTCCGGGTCGGTCACGTTGTACTGCGCGAGCAGACCGGTGACCGTGTTCTTCACTCGGACCTGCTGTCGCACGAGCTGCAGGCGGGCGCGCAGCAGATCGCGCGCCTCACGCCACTCCGCACTCACCATGTGGGCCTCTGGGACCAGATCGCCGCGGAGCAGTTGGGCCAGGGTCGCCGCATCGACAGCGTCGGTCTTCACCTTGGCGTAGCTGATCGCCTTCACATGCTTAGAGTGCGCGAGCCGGAGATCAACACCCTGAGCCCCGAGCAGGTCGCGGAGCCAGTACCAGTTCGAGGTGGACTCGACGACCGCGCGCTGCGCGCCCGGTCCACCGGGCAGCGCGGCGAAGTAGGCCGTGATCGCGGCGCGCTTCGTCGGCAGCTGCACGTCGCGCACGGGGCGGCCCTCCGCGTCGACAGTGCTGATGGCGAGCGTCCGCTTGTGCAGGTCGAGGCCGGAGTGCAGCATGAGGTCTCCTGGAGAGGGTGCCGGATCGTAGGGCGCCGGCGACTCTCGGGAAACATCAAGGCGTTGAAGCTGTCGGGTATGCACGGACGCTCCGCTCCTCCGCCGTCTTCATCGCAGGGGCGGTCTACCTCGCCTGGAAAACCCGCAGCTTAACTGTGGCGTTGAACTAAACCGCTGCGCGGTAGTGGGCGTGGGTCCGCGTTAGGCGCGCGGGGTCCTGGCCGGCGTCGGGTGGAGGCGTAGTGTAGGGCCACGGCTGGTCTCGGTGGTCCCCCCTCCGCTGGAGGTCGTGATGTCGACGCCCGCGCTGCTCACCCCCTCGTCGTCGCCCGTGCTCGCGCCGGTCGCGCCGGCGCCCCCTGACGCCCCCCTGTCCACCCGGCTGCGCGAGGACCTGCAGTTGCGCGGGTACGCCGTGCGCACCCAGGACTCGTATGTGAATGCAGTCATGGGGCTCGCCACGTTCGTCGGGCGCCCGGTGGAGGCGCTCGCCACGCTCACCGAGGCCGAGCTCCGCGCGTACTTCCTGCACCTGGTCGGCGAGCGCCACGTCGCCCGCAGCACCCTCACCGTGTACCGCGGCGGCGTCCGGTTCTTCGTCGAGACGACGCTCGGGCGCACGTTCCCCGTGCTCGACCTGGTGCGCCCGGCGAAGCGCCGCGTGCTGCCCGTGGTGCTCACGCTCGCGGAGGTCCGCCTCCTGCTCGGCCTCGTGCGCGACCCCCGCGCCCGGATGTGCCTGACCGTGATCTACTCGTGCGGGCTGCGGCTGAGCGAGGGCCTGCAGCTGCGGACGACGGACGTCGACAGCGGGCGCATGCTCGTGCGGGTCCAGCGCGGCAAGGGCGGGCAGGACCGCTACGTCCCGCTGCCCGCCCGCCCGCTCGATCTGTTGCGCGCGTACTGGCGCGCGTGGCATCGGCAGCCGCGCCGCGCGTCGTGGGGGGCAGGCGGCGTCCGGGTGCCGCCCCCCCCGTCGGGCTGGCTCTTCCCGCGCGGGCGGGCAGGCGCCGCTCGGGCCGACGAGCCTGCAGAAGCTCTTCGCCGCCGTGGTCCGCGAGAGCCAGCTGCCGAAGCACGCCTCGATCCACACGCTCCGGCACTCGTACGCGACGCAGCTGCTGGAGGCGGGCGTGCACCTGCGGGTGATCCAGGAGGTGTTAGGCCACCGCAGCCCCGCGACGACGGCGATCTGCACGCACACTACGCCGACGATCACCAGCGCCCTCCACGTCACGGTCGACACGCTGATGGCCGAGCTGTAAGGCCCATACCCGGCACCACCGCCGCGCGCCGCCATGCCGGGCGTCGCCGACGCCGCGCGCCGCTTCGGGCCGGCGTACCGGGTGCGGTATGACCTGCTCCCACGAAGTTGAGCCACGTAAACTGACAGTCCTTGCCCGATGAGGACTGATGAAGAAGAGCCGATTCAGTGACGCCCAGATCGTGGGCGTGCTCCAGGAACACGAGCGGGGCGCGAAGGTCCCGGACCTCTGCCGCAAGCACGGGATCACCGAGCCGACGTTCTACCGCGGGAAGCGGAAGTACGGCGGCCTGGAAGTCAGCGAGACCAAGCGGCTGAAGGTGCTGGAGGAGGAGAACCGGCGCCTGAAGCAGCTCGTGGCGGAGCAGGCGCTCGACAACCGCGTGCTGAAGGAGCTACTGGGAAAACCCTGGTGACGGCCGCGCACCGGCGGACGGCCGTCAAGGTGGCGCAGGAGACCGCCGAGGCGTTGGGGGCAACCATGAGCGAGCGCCACGCGTGCCGGCTCGTGGGCGTGCCGCGGGCCACGCACCGCTACGCGGGGCGCCGGCCGACGCACGCCGTGCTGCGCGAGCGCCTGCGGGCGCTGGCCGGCGAGCGGCCGCGCTGGGGCTACCGGCGCCTGGCCGTGCTCCTGGCGCGCGAGGGGCACGTGCGGAACCACAAGCTCGTGCCCTGGAGTTGGAGTTGCCCCGCTTTGGACACTGCTGGCGAATCCGTTAAGCGGCCGCGGCCATGAGCCGCGCGTACGCGGACTGCCGCGTGCGCGCGAGGGGCGCACCGCCGAGCCACGCGCCGAGGCGGACGAGGTTGAGCGCGGCGGCGGTGAGGACGTGCTGCAGATGCGTCTTCGCGAGCCCGATATAGCGGGCTTGGCGCGGGTGCATCGCCCGCACGCCTTGCGAGATCGTGCCCTCGATCCCGGCGCGCCGGTGATAGAGGGCCCTGAAGTCGGCCGTCGTCTCGCGCGCTCGCGCCGCCACGAGCGCGGCGTAGGCGTCGCGCCGCCGTGGCGTGAGGACGCGCCGCGCCCCGCGCGTGCAGCGCGCCTTCAGCGGACATGGCTGGCAGTCGGTGACCGAGAAGCGGATGTGCACGACCTCGCGGCCCTGGTTGTGGTCCACCGTCCAACTGGTGCTCGCGTGTCCTGCGGGGCACGTCGCGACCTGCCGGTCCCAGTCGAGGGCGAAGTCGCCGGTCGCGAAGCCCTCCCTCGCCTTCGCCTGCCATTGCTGGTCCTTCGGCGCCGGCCCCACAAGGGCGACGCCGTAGTCCCGCGTGCTCGCGAGCAGCTGGTCGGCGTCGACGTAGCCCGCGTCCACCAGATGCTCGGCCGGCAGGAGGTCGTCGGCCCGCAGCGCGGCGTGGATGCGGCTGACCACGTCGCGGTCGACGACCGGCGCGGGCGTCGTCTCGACATGCGTGATCAAGTGCGGCTGGTCGTCCTCGCACACCTCGGTGAGGTGCACCTTGTACCCGATCCACTCCGTGGTGCGCTTCTTCGCGAAGTGCACGTCGGCGTCGTGCGGGGAGGCGACGTAGAGCAGGGACGGCGGGAAGCCCTCCGCCGTGGTGCGCCACACGACCGTGCTACCGCCCGGCGTCCTGCCGCTCCGACCGGTATGCTCCGCGGCGAAGTTCTGCACCCACACGCGCCGCAGGGTCTCGACGGCCGGCAACTCGCGCAGCCACGTCGGCGCGCCGGGGGCAGCCACCGCGGCCAGCAGCGCGTGCCCGTCGCGCCCGATCTGCTCGGCGTACGCCTGGAGGGCGGCCTCGCCCGCCGGCAGGCGGTAGTCGTCCACCGTGCGCGCGTATCGCTCCACCCACGCCGGGTCGCTGTGGGACCGCAGCCAATCGGGGGCCGCCACGGCGAGCGCGTTCGGCGCCGCCCGGCAAGCTGCCGGAGGCAGCGTCGCGCCCACGCACTCGAGGCGGTTGAGGGCCCGCACCGCGCCTAACACATGCGTGGAGTCCGTGCGCTGCCGCGCGTGGCGCTTGAGCACCTGCTTCTCGCGGCAGACCGTCAACAGCGTCGCGAGCAGCTGCTCTTCGGCCCCGCCCGCGACGAGCCGCGTGCGGAACTCGCTGAGCACCGACGCGTCGAAGCCCGCGTCCGTCAGCTCCAGGCCGAGCAGGTACTTCCAGTCGATCCGGCCGCGCACAGCGTCCGCCGCCACGCGGTCGGAGAGGTCCTCGGCGTACTGCAGCACCGTGACGAGGGCGAGTCGCCAGGGTGCCTCCGCGGGCTGGCCGCGGCGCGCGAAGAGCGGGGCGAACTGCGCGTCCGTGAACAGCGGTCCGAGTTCGTCGCGGAGTGTCAGGTACGGATTGCCGCGCGGGAACGCCGTGCGGGCCACCGCCGCCGTGACGACGGGCACGGCCGGCGGCGTAGTTGGATGGAGTGACACGCGGGACTCCAGGATGGGACTCCGGAGCCGCCGCAAGCTGAGGGCCCGCCCGTCTCACCGCTCAGTCTGCCGTCTGCCGTGGATTCGCCAGCAGTGTCGCTTTGGTGGAGTGGTCAGGGCTTGCGAGTCAAGCCGCGATGCGGGTCGGGGTTGAGGCGCTCGCTGAGCGCGCGGCGTAGGCGCGCTCGAAGGCGAGCGGGGACTGGTGGTCGAGGGCCGAGTGGCGCCGGTGCGGGTTGTACGACCCCTCGACGTAGCGGAAGATGGCGAGCCGCGCCTCGGCGTGCGTCGCGAAGCGGCGCCGCGCCAGCAGCTCGCACTCGAGCGTGGCGAAGAACGCCTCGGCCATCGCGTTGTCGTAGGCATCGCCGCGCGACCCCATCGAGGGGCGCACGCCTAACGCTTTGCACCGCTGCCCGAACGCCAACGCACCATATTGCGACCCCTGGTCGGAGTGGTGAATCACCCCGGCCGGGCGCCGCTGCGTGGCGGCCATCTGCAGCGCATCGAGTACGACCGCGGTGTGCAGGGTGCTGCTCATCGCCCAGCCGACCACCCGGCGGCTGAAGGCGTCGAGCACCACCGCGAGATAGAGGAACCCGGCGTAGGATGGTACGTACGTGATGTCCGCCACCCAGAGTTTGTCCGGCGCGTCGGCCGTGAAGTCGCGCCGCACCAGATCGGGCGCCTGCGGCGCCTCGGGAGTCGTGCGCTTCGGGCCGGGCGGGCCCTTGCGCCGGCTCACGCCCGCGAGGCCGCCCTCGCGCATGAGGCGCGCGACGCGCTTGCGGCCCACCTGCTCCCCCGCCTCGGCGAGGTCCTCACGCACGCGCGGCGCGCCGTAGGTGCCGTCCGAGCGCGCGTGGCTCGCGCGAATCAGGGGGAGCAGCTCGGCGTCGCGTTGGGCGTGCGCCGAGGGCGTGCGTTTTGACCATGCGTAGTAGCCGCTCTCCGAGACGCCGAGCACGCGGCACATCGCGACGACGGGGAAGGTGGCCTGGTGTGCGCTCACGAACCGGAAGCAGCGGTCGGAATCGTGCCGGTCTCGCGCGCGAACCAGGCCGCGGCTTTTCCCAAGATGTCGCGCTCCACTTTGAGCTGCCGGTTCTCGCGACGCAGGCGCGCGAGCTCCTCGCGCTCGGCCGTGCTCAGCGCGCCGGCGCGCTCGGTGCGCGGCGTGGCCGCCGCGGCGCGCTCATCGACCGCGGCCTGCGCGACCCACGTGCGGATTGTCTGCTCGGCGGGCTCGAACTCCTGCGCGACTTCCTCGATGGTGCGCCCAGCCCGGTGCAGCGCGACGAGCTGCGCGCGGAACTCCGGCGGGTAGGGGGGGCGAGTGCGGGGCATGGTGGGTCCTCCTCTCCACTGAGGGTAGGACTCCATCGAAACGGGTCAACTCCAGTACCTGTTCGGCTACTCGGCCAACCTGATGTCGTTAGGCGCACTCGACTTCGGGCTGATCGTCGACGGCGCGATC
Organism: Gemmatimonadetes bacterium T265; assembly: GCA_019973575.1. Classification (NCBI taxonomy): domain Bacteria; kingdom Pseudomonadati; phylum Gemmatimonadota; species Gemmatimonadetes bacterium T265. Next base: position 658,289 of record BPUI01000002.1, on the reverse strand, counting down.
GTGATGGTCGAAAACTTCGTGCGCCGGCTGGAGGAGCGTCTGGTGCCGGCGGACGACGCGGCGGCGCAGACGACGCTCTTTCGCGACGCGGCGGTCGAGGTCGGGCGCCCGGTCCTGTTCGGGATCGCGATCATCGTCGCCGTCTACCTCCCGATCTTCACGCTCGAGGGGATGGAGGGGCGGATGTTCAAGCCGATGGCGTTCACCGTGGTGTGCGCGGTGCTGGGGTCGCTCCTGCTCGCGCTCACCTACGTGCCGGCGGTGTCGGCGGCGGTGCTCAAGGCGCCGCGGCAGAAAAAGGACGGCGGCGCGACCGGCCTCGAAGCCCGCCTCCGCGCCGGCTACGCCCGCGCGCTCGAGTGGACGATCGCGCACGGCAAGCCCATCGCCGCCGCGGCCGCGCTCGTCGCCGTCGCCGCGGTCTGGTCGATGACGAAGATCGGCACCGAGTTCATGCCCAAGCTCGACGAGGGCGCGATCCTGATCGAGACGCGGCGCCTGCCGAGCGTGTCGCTGGCCGACGCGACCAAGCTGTCGACGGAGGCGGAGTGCGTCGTGCGGCGCTTCCCCGAGGTCGCGACGGTGGTGACCAAGGAGGGGCGGCCGGACCTCGCCACCGAGGCGATGGGGCTGTACGAGGGCGACCAGTACGTAATCCTCAAGGACCGGAGGGCGTGGCGGACGGCCGACGACCGCGAGGGGCTCGTGGCCGCGTTCGACTCGGCACTCGAGAACGTGCCCGGGCTGTGGGTGAGCTTCACGCAGCCGATGGCGATGCGCCTCGACGAGGCGGAGAGCGGCATCAAGACCGACCTCGGCATCAAGGTCGTCGGCCCGAGCCTCGAGCGGAACGCGCGGCTGGCCGGGCGCATCCGCGGCGTCGTGGCGGGCGTGCCCGGCGCGGCCGACGTCGCGGTCGAGGTGAGCGAGGGGACGGGGCAGCTGCCGCTCGCGGTCCGGCGCCCGGACCTGGCGCGCTACGGGCTCTCCGTGGCCGACGTGCGCGACGCCGTCAACATGGCGCTGGGCGGCGAGGTCGCCACCGAGATGGTCGACGGGCCGCGGCGGATCGGCGTGGCGGTGCGCTACCCCGCGCTGCGCCGGGCGGACCCGACCACGTTAGGCGCGCTCGCGATCCGCGCGCCCGCCACGGGCGCGGCGGTGCCGCTCTCGGCGGTGGCCGACGTGGTCGCCGAGACCGGGCCCGAGCTGATCGGGCACGAGGACGCGCAGCGGCGCACGCTCGTGCTGAGCAACGTGCGCGGGCGCGACCTCGGGGGCTTCGTCGCGGAGGTCCGGGCGCGGGTGGCGCGCGAGGTGCCGCTGCCGGCCGGGACGTTCCTCGAGTGGGGCGGGCAGTACGAGAACCAGCGGCGCGCGGCGGGGCGGCTCCGGGTGGTCGTGCCGATCGCGTTAGGCCTGATCGTCGTGCTGCTCTACGCCTCGATCCGCTCGGCCGTGCAGACCGCGCTGGTGCTGACGAACGTGTCGTTCGCGCTGGCCGGCGGCGTCGCGGCCCTGTGGCTCCGCGGGCTCAACCTGAGCCTCTCGGCGAGCGTGGGGTTCATCGCCCTGTTCGGGATCGTGGTCCTGAACGGGCTCGTGCTCGTCACGCACGTGAACGCGCTACGTCAGGACGCCGACGGCGCCCCCGGCCGCGACGTCGACCGGGCGGTGCGGGAGGGGGCGGCGGACCGCGTGCGCCCGGTGCTCATGACGGCGCTCGTCGCGAGCCTCGGGTTCGTGCCGATGGCCGTGTCGACGACGCCGGGGAGCGAGGTGCAGCGGCCGCTCGCGACAGTGGTGATCGGCGGGCTCCTCACCTCGACGCTGCTCACCCTGTCCCTGCTGCCGGTGCTATACCGTGCCGTGGTGGGGTGGCAGGAGCGCCGGCGTGCGGGCGACACACGCGCGGCACCCGCGGGCAGTGGGGCGCACACACGCCGGTCACCGGGCCGACAGGTCGACGAGTCGTTGGAAGCGCAGGTCGCCCCGCAGCGGGTCCCACATCGGGTCGGCACGCAGCAGCGGGACCGTGATGCCGGACGGGATGGCGAGCAACTCGGCGAGGTGCGCGACGGCCGCCTCGTGCGCGCCGACGATGGTTTCCACGTAGGCGAGGTCGACGAGGAGGCTCGCCCCGTCGATCGCGTCGCGGGACACCGGTAGGAGCGCGACCGCCCGCCTCCCCTCACGGAGCGCGTCGTCGCGCCGGCCCAACTCGGCGAACGCGCGGCTCAGCGCCATGTGCGGGCCGCCGTCGTCGGGCGTCGCGGCGACGAGGGCCTCGAGCCGCCGCCGCGCCGACCCGGCGTAGGCGCGGCCCCGCCGGGGGTCGCCGTGTCGGCGCGCCCAGTCGGCCTGCCAGAGCAGGTATTCGGCAGTATCGCGGCCGAACGCGTCCAGCGTGGTCCGCCGTAGCGCCGCGCGCGCGGCCGAGTCCGTGCCGAGGAGCATGGCCGCGTGCACGCCGAGGCGCGCCACCACCCGCGCGGGATCGCTCCGCGCGAGTCCGGCGCGCACGGCCGCCCGGGCCGCCGTCGTGTCGCCCCGCGACGCGACGAGCAACATTGCCTGGTCGGCGTACGCGCCGCTCCAGGCCGGGTCGAGCGCGATCGCGCGCGCCTCGTAGCGCAGTGCCTCGGCGAACGCGCGCATCGGCGCGTACGTGCTCGCGAGGTCCCACGCGACCAGCGCCGACCGCGGCTCCAGCTCGACGGCGCGCTCGAGGTCCGCGACCGCCTCGGCGAAGCGACCCTGGCGCCGGAGCACGTACCCCCGCGCTTCGAGCTGTTCGGCGCCGGGGTGCAGGGCGAGCGCGCGCGTGAACTCGCCGAGGGCGCCGTCGAGGTCGCGGCGCCCGTAGTAGAGGGAATACCCGAGCGCGAGGTGGGCCTCGGAGAGCGCGGGGGCGAGCCGCACGGCCGTGTCGGCGGTGGCGCGCGCGAGGGCGCGACGGGCGGCGCTGGGGTCGACGTTGTCGTGGGCGACCCGGCTGTGCACCTGCGAGAGGCGCGCGTACGCGAGCGCGAACGTGGGGTCGCGCGCGACGGCCCACTCGTATTCGGCGATCGCCTCCAACTTCTCGCCCGCCTCCGCCGTCGGCGCCGTGCGGAGCGCCTCGCCGCGCAAGAAGTGGGTGTAGGCCTCGAAGTCCGCCGTGGGGCGGGCCGCGAGCGTCTCGCGCGCCCGCGCGCCGAGCGCGAGTTCCAGCGCGGCTGCGACACGCTCCCCGATCGCCCCCTCGACCGCGACCACGTCGCCGGCGTCGGCGGCGTAGCGGTCCGCCCACACCATGCTGCCGTCACGCACGCTCACGAGTTCCGCGCTCACGCGTACCCGCCCCGCCCCGGCGTCGCCGTCTCCGGCGCCCGCCCGCTCCCACCGCGCGCGCCCCTGGAGCAGGTAGTCGGCGCCGAGCTCGCGGCCGATCTGCGCGGGGGGTTTCGCCGCGTTCCGGTACTCGCGCGTGCTGCGCGGCGAGATCACGCGCAGCCCCGCCAGGCTCGTGAGCCGGCTCGCGAGCTCGTCGGTCACGCCGTCGGCGAAGTACGCGTCGCCGGGCGGGCCGACGTTGTCGAAGGGCAGCACCGCCACGGTGCGGCGCGCGGCGGCCGGGCCGCCCGCGGCCGCCACCCCGGCGTTCGTCAGACGGTCGTCCGCCGCCGGTGTGCCTAACGTTGCGCGCGCGGCCGCCGCGGCGACCACGGCGGCGCCGGCGACCGCCAGCACGGCCGCGGCACGCCGCCGGGGCGACCACTGGCGCCACCTCCGGGCGGGGGCGCCGACCGCGCCGCCCTCGCCCGGGGCCGCCGGGAGGACGGCCGGCCCGTACGGCCCGACGGCGAGCGGCGCGAGCGCCTCGGCGAATTCGACCGCGCCCGCGTAGCGCGCGTCGGGGCGGGGGGCGAACGCGCGGGCCAGCACCGAGTCGAGCGCCGCGGGCAGGTCAGGGCGGTACGACGACGCGGCCGGGGGCCGGTCGACGGCGCGGCGCGCGAGCGCCGCCGCGTCCGCGTCGGCGAAGGGCCGACGCCCGGTGAGCAGCTCGAACGTCACGCAGCCGAGCGAGTACACGTCGCTCCGGGCGTCGACCGGCTCGCCGCGCGCCTGCTCGGGGCTCATGTATGCCGGCGTGCCGAGGACGAGGCCCGCGGTGGTGAGCGTCGTGCCCGCTGGGGGAGCGCCCGCCGGGACCTCGGGGCCGGTGCCCGCCGCGGAGTCGCCCGCGTGCGTCGGGCCGGCCTTCGCGATCCCGAAATCGGCCACGAGCGCGTGCACGCCGTCCCTCAGCACGTTGGCCGGCTTGACGTCGCGGTGGATCACGCCGTGGGCGTGCGCGTACGCGAGGGCGCCGGCGACCTCGCGCACGATCGCGGCCACCTCGCCGGGCGGCAGCGGCCCGTCGCGCTCGAGCCGCCGCTGGAGCGACTCGCCCTCGACGTAGGGCATCGTGTAGTACAGCAGCCCGTCGGCCGACTCGCCCGCGGCGAGCAGCGGGACGATGTGCGGATGCCGGAGCGACGCGATGAGCCGCGCCTCGCGCAGGAAGCGCTCGGCGCCGGGCCCGGGCCGCGGGCCCGGCGGCAGCACCTTGACCACCACGCGCCGGCCGAGCCGCACCTCCTCGGCCACGAACACGCGGCTCATCCCGCCGCCGGCGAGCTCGCGCTCGACGCGGTACGCACGGCCTAACGTCGCCTGCAGCCGCGCCGGGAGGTCGGGCGCCGCGTCGTCGGGCGCGGGGGCGGCCGGCGGCTCGAGGAAGTCCGCCGCGCCCGCGTCGGCCGCGAGGAGCGACTCGACCTCCGCCCGGAGCGCGGCGTCGCCGCCGCACGCGGCGGCCACGAACGCCGGCCGGTCGCCGGCCGGCCGGTCGAGCGCGGCCTCGAACAGCGCCATGACCGCGTCCCAGCGCTCGGCGCTCAGCGGCACGTGGCGACGCAGCACGCGCGGCCGCGCCTCAGCCGGCGGCGAGCTCGCGCCGGAGCCAGGCGCGCGCGTGGTCGACGAGGCGGACGCACGTCTCGCGCACGAGCGCCGCACGGTCGCGGCGGCACCACGCGGCGAGCAGCTCGTCGACCGAGTCGGACGGGGGGAAAGTCACGCAGATCGCGGAGGGGGCCGCGCGTGAGCCGAACGCGGCCGGGACGGCGATCGGGAAGATACGGCGCGTGCCGCGCCACGCCCAACATCCGTACCGCCGCGGCCACGCGCGCACACGCCCATCGACCGGCGGCTCGACCGGCGGCTCGACCGGCGCCCATGTCACGTCGCACGCGCGCCGCCCTGTTCACCCGTTCCGCCTCGCGGTCACCCGTCGCCTGCGACCGCGCCGCCGACCGCGCGCCGGGCGCCGGGCGCCGATGAGCCGATCCGGCGCCGATTGGCGATTCATTCAGATGAGACGTTCCCGTGATGAGACGCTCCCGCCCGGCGACTCGCCGCATGTTCCCTTCCCCCGCCCAACCTTTCGTATGCCGTTCCTCCATCCCGTCCGGCGTGCGCGCGACGCACGCCAGGCCGCCCTCGCCCTCGTCGTCGCCACCGCTGTCGCGGCGTGCGGCAGCAGCGACTCCACCGGCCCGACGAGCAACGCGCTCGTCGGCACGTACCAGCTGCAGGCCGTGAACGGCTCGCCGCTGCCCTACACGAAGTCCAACGGCGACCAGCTCGTCAGCGGCGGCGTCCTCGTGCACAGCGACGCCACCTACGACGCCGGCGAGCAGTCGACGGGCTCCGACGGCAGCGCCAAGGTCGACAGCGTGGGCAGCAACTGGTCGGGGAGCGGCAACACGGGCCAGTTCTCCAACTGGTTCGGCGGCGGCACCGCCCAAGTCGCGCTGCAGGGATCGGTGCTCACCGTCACCGCCTCCAACCTCACCAAAACCTACCAGAAGCAGTGACGGGACCGCGGGCGTCCGGCGGGATGAGCTTCCGCCTCAGGGCGCCTCAGGGCGTCCGCCCGCCGCCGTCCGCCGCCGTGACCCGACGGCACCCCTCGTAGCGCGCCCGGCCGCGCTGTGCGACCCGCACCGCGCCCGCGTGCTCCCAGAACTCGAGCGTGTCGTTCGCGTACCGCGCGCCGCTGCCCGACGGGGCCAACGGGAGCGTGGCCGTGCCGGCCGGCAGTTGCAGCACCACGCTGTCGGCCACGTACCGCGCGCGGAGCTCCGCGCCGCCGTCGGGGCAGCGGAACACGTATTCCGGCAGCGGGGACGGTGTCGCGGACGGGGCCGGAGCGCGTCGGCAGCCGGCGGCCGCCGCGGCGAGCACGACGAGGATTCGAAACGGCGAGTGTGTCATCGTTGGATGGGGTGTTGGCGCCCGAGGAGCGGGCGCCGGGTCATCGGCCGGCGTCCGCCACCCGCACCCCGATGTCGCGCACGCGCACGACACGTTGGACCGTCGCGGGAAGGCTGATCACGCCGTCGTAGAAGCTGTACACGTACGAGAGCACCGCGTAGATCGTCCCGGCCGTCACCCCCGCGGTGCCGCCCGCCGCGGCGGCCCGGCCCCCGACCGTGAGGCGCAGCAGGGCGGCGAGCGTGAGCCCGATCGCGGCCAGCTCCACCACCCCCCACGTGAGCGCCTCGGCGTTGGAGATCTGGACGCGCCATCTGGCGAGCCGCGCGAAGTGCCGCGCCACGGCCGCGGGCGGCCGCGCGGTCACGACCGCACCCTGACGCTCGAGCTGGTCGTTGAGCGCGCGGTGAAGGCGCGCGACGCGCCGCGCGAACCAGCGCGTGACGGCGAGCGCCGGCGCGAGCGTGGCGAGCGCGTACGCGCCGATCCGCGCGTCGTACGTGAACAGCATCCCGACCGCGCCCGCGAAGCGGACCGCGGCGCTGCCCACGGCCGGCACCTCGGACTCGAAGAAGTCGACCAGCTCGCGCGAGAGGGCGACGCGCGCGACGACCTGCTCCGGCGCGACGCCGGCCGCCCGCTGGCGCGCCACCATGTCCGCCGCGAGCTCGGCGTACACGGCGGTGAACACGCGCGTGTCGTAGAGGTGGCGGCCGAGCCCCACGGCGAGGTGGAAGGCCCAGAGCGCGCCTAACAGCGCGAGGCGCGCCGGGCGGCCGGCGAGCAGGCCGTCGATGGCGTGGCCCGTCGCCAGCGGGTAGAACACTTCGCACCCGTTCTCGACGCCCGTGAGGGCGTAGGTGAGGCCGAGCGCGCGGCGGTGCCCGCGCCAGAGCCGCCGGAGGGGTGCCTGCGCGGGCGGTGGCATTGATCGATGAGGGACGGCGACGGCAGGACCGCGGCGCGTCCGGGCCGCACCCGGGACGTCGCGATCACGCCCTGCGGCGGCTCACGAGCTCGGCTGTGCGGAGACGGCCGGACTACTGGGCCGGACTACTGGGCCGGGCGTGTGAGCCGATTCGCGGCGGCGTGTCGACTGACAAGGTAGTCCCCGCTCCTACGGGTCTCCTGCGACCTCTCGGTGTTTTCATGACTCCCGCCACACTCGACTCAGCGCCCGACGCGACGCCCGCGACGCCGCCCGACGCGGCCGCAATGCTCGCCACCTTCGACCGGCACATGGCGGCCGAGCTGGCCGGCGATCTCGACACGACGATGGCGACGATGACCGACGCGCCGTACGTCAACCACGTGCCCGTCGGCACCGGCGGCGTGGGGCGTGAGGGCGTCCTCGCGTTCTACCGCGACCACCTCGTCGGGCGCTTCATGCCGCCCGACGTCGCGATCGAGCAGGTGGCGCGCACGGTCGGGGTGGACCGCGTCGTCGACGAGCTCGTGATCACCTTCACGCACACCGTACCGGTCGACTGGATGCTCCCCGGCCTCGCGCCGACCGGCCGGCGGGTCGAGGCGGCCGTGGTCGTCGTCGTCGGCTTCGCCGGCGAGCGGATCGCCTTCGAGCGCATCTACTGGGACCAGGCGTCGGTGCTCGTGCAGCTCGGCCTGCTCGACCCCGCCGGGCTGCCGGTGAGCGGCGCGGAGAGCGCGCGCAAGGTGCTCGACCCGCGGCTGCCGTCGCGCCAGATCGCCTCGCCGGGGCCCTGACCATGCGTCGCCACTTCCCGCGCCTCCGCGCACTCGCGGCGTCCCGTTCTGCGTCGGCCGCGACTTGCGCCGCCTTGCGTTTCGAGTAGTGCTCCCGGATTGCCGGGCCCGCGGTCAGCCGTCGCCGACCAGAACCACCGTGAACTCCTTGGGCCCGTGCGCCCCGACGACGAGCGACTGCTCGATGTCCGCCGTCTTCGACGGCCCCGCGAAGAACGCCCCGAACGGCTCGGCCGCGACGTCGGTCCGTACGTAGGCCGCGTGCATGTCGGACACGATCGCCCGGCGGTCGAGCACCACCGCCACATGCGCGGCGATGAACACGGCCGCGCGCTCGCCGAGCCGCGAGAGGGGGAGCCAGACGGCCCCGTTCTCCGCAACGCCGAACACGGCCTCGCACACGAAGAGCTCGGCGTCGGCGAGGCCGTGCGGCATGTCGGGCATCGGCACCAGGCCGACCACCCCCGCGACCTGCGACACGACGCGCCGCGCCACCGGCACCGCCGCGGCCACGAGCCGCGGCACGTCGGCGCGGGTGCCCTCGACCACCGCCGAGCCGCCGGCGCGCGCGGCGGCGACGAACTGCGCGAGCAGCGCCGAGTCGTCCGGCGCTCCGTCTCTCCTCTCCGCGAAGCGCCGTACCGCCGCTCCGACGTCGGGACGCGCGACGGGCGCGGGGCGCGCGGCCCGCACCGCACGGAGGATGGCCGTGCGGGCTGCGCCCGGCTGCACGTCGTCGCTCACGCGCCCGGCCCCTCGCCGCGCCCGGCGGCGCCGCCCGCGCGCTCGCGCGCGGCGTACCACGCGTGGAAGCTCTGCGCCGGCGCGGGCGGCAGGTCGCGGGCGCGCCCCCACGGGCCCGCGGCGAGGCGCCGCGCGCGGGCGGGGAGCACGCGCAGCGCCAGCCGGCCGAACGCCCCGGCCGCGCGGAAGAGCCGCGGCCGCGCGAGCAGCCACCCGGTCGTTTTCATCGCCGCCGCCTTGCTCACCCCCGCGTGCCCCGCGTCCGCCACGAGCTGCCGCCAGCGGTAGAGCTGCGCGTCGAGGTCGATCTTCACCGGGCAGACGGCCGCGCACGAGCCGCAGAGCGTGCTCGCGAAGGGAAGGGCGCCGTAGCGCTTGAGGTCCATCCCGGGCGTGAGCACCGAGCCGATCGGCCCCGGGATCGTCGACCCGTAGCTGTGCCCGCCCGAGCGGCGGTACACCGGACAGGTGTTGATGCAGGCCGCGCAGCGGATGCACTTGAGGGAGCGCCAGAACCCCTCGCGCCCGAGCTGCACGCTGCGCCCGTTGTCGACGAGGACCAGGTGCATCTCCTGCCCACGACGCGGGCCGTGGAAATGCGACGTGTACACGGTCACGGGCTGCCCCGTCGCGCTGCGCGTGAGCAGCCGCGTGAACACGCCGAGGTCCTCGGCGCGAGGGATCAGCTTCTCGATCCCCATCGACGCGATGTGCACCGGGGCGAGCGCCGCGGCGAGGTCGGCGTTCCCCTCGTTGGTGCAGACGACGAAGCCGCCCGTCTCCGCGACCGCGAAGTTCACGCCCGTGAGCGCGGCGTCGCCGGCGAGGAGGTGCTCGCGCAGGTGCGCGCGCGCCGCGGCCGTGAGCGCCTGCGGGTCGGCGAGCCCGCGCTCGGTGCCGAGGTGCGTGTGGAACGTCTCGCCCACCTCTTCCTTCTTGAGGTGGATCGCCGGAAGCACGATGTGGCTCGGCGGCTCGCCCCGGAGCTGCACGATGCGCTCGCCCAAGTCCGAGTCGATGACGTCGATGTCGCGCTCGGCGAGGTACGAATTGAGGCGGCACTCCTCGGTGAGCATGCTCTTGCTCTTGACGAGGCGCCGCGACCCGGCCGCGGTCAGAATCCCGTGGACCACGCGGTTGTGCTCCGTGGCGTCGCGTGCCCAGTGCACGCGGATGCCGTTAGCCGTCGCCCGCTCCTCGAACCGGATCAGGTACTCGTCGAGGTGCGAGAGCGTGTGCTCCTTGATCTGTGAGGCGAGCTCGCGCAGCTGCTCCCACTCGGGAAGCGACGCGGCCTGGCGGTCGCGCTTCTCGCGCACGAACCAGAGCGCACCGTCGTGCCAGTCGGTGCGCGGCTCGTCGGCGGTGAAGCGCGCCGCCGCGGCGGCGTGATCGACCGGGGCACCGTTCGGCGCGTGGGCGTCGACAACGGGGAGCGCGGCGCGGCGGGTCGGCGTGGCGACGGGCATGTAGGCCTGTATTCGTGGTGTATTCCGACGAGGGTGCTCAGCGGCCGCCCCGGGTCGTCCGTCCCATGTCATCCTGAGCAGACGTTGCCGTCCCGAGCGCAGCGAGGGATCTACTGTCCCGGGTGACCAGGCCGAGTGTAGGCGCGCAGGGGCCACGCCCGTCACCACGGACCCCAGATCCCTCGCTGCACTCGGCGTGACAGGGCCGCACGTATCGCGGCTGGTGTGCGACACGCGTCACGAGTCCCCCGCGATGACTTCCGCCAGGTGCACCATCGGCAGCGACACACCGGCCCGGTGCGCGAGCCCGCCCAGGTGCATCATGCACGACATGTCGGTCGACACCACCACGTCGGCGCCGCTCGCCGTGTAGTCGCGCAGCCGGTCGCGCCCGATCTTGGCGGAGAGCGCGGGCTGTGCGACGGCGAACGTCCCGCCGAAGCCGCAGCACTCGTCCGGCCGTGCGAGGTCGGCGAACTCGACGCCGCGCACGGTCTCGAGCAGCGCGCGCAGCTTGTTGAAGGGCGGGACCTGGAGCTCGGTCGGGCGCGCGAGGCCGAGCCCGCGCAGGCCGTGGCAGCCGATGTGGAGCCCGACGCGGCGCGGGAGGCGGGCGCCTAACGCGGCGACCGCGTCGACGCCGATGTCGTCGTGGAGGAACGCCGCGAACTCGACCGCGCGCCCGGCGACGCGGCCCGCCGCGTGGGCGCGCACGTGCGCCGCGCAGCTCCCGGAGAGCACGACGACCCGGTCCGCCCGCGCGTACGCGCTCGCGAGCGCCCCGAGCGCCGCGTCGCCGGCCCGCGCGAACCCCGCGTTCGCCGCGGGCTGGCCGCAGCACACCGCCGACTCCGGGACGTCGACCGCGAAGCCGAGCCGCTCGAGCACGGTCAGCGCCGCGATCGCGACCCGCGGGTAGAACTGGTCGACGAAGCACGGCACGAACAGCGCGACGCGTCCGACCGCGCCGACGGTTCGCGCGGCGCGCTCAGAAGTTGAAGCGGTCAATGTTCGACTTGTCGAAGACGAACGGCGCCCCGAGCCGCACCTCGTCGCCCACCACGCGCAGCCGCCCGAGCCGCCCCGCGACGAGCACCGAGTCCCCGCGCTTGAGCCGCCCCGTGCTGAGCGCGTCCGCGACGTCCACCGTCAGCGCGCCGAGGTCGAGCGTGTTCCAGAGCACGATGCTCTCGACCACGCCGTCGTGCACGTACGGCTTGACCATGTTGGGCAGCGAGAGCCCCGTCACCTTCACGTCCGTGCGCCCCGACTGTTTCACCGCCTCCGCCGCGCCGGGCACCGCGGGCGCGGCGATCGCCATCACCACCCTGACGTTCGGGTGCACCTTGAGCACGGTCTGCGTCTCCGCGAAGGCGCGGTCGCGATCCCCCTCGCTCGGCTGCACGGCCACGAGCCGCATCCCCGGGTACTTCGCGGCGAGCCGCTCGCGGATGTACCGGATCCACTCGTTCTGGTTGGCCGCGCTCAGGCTCGCCGTGATGATCGCGAACTCGCCGCGGCCGCCCATGATGCGCGCGGCTTCGTCGGTCAGCGCGTAGCCGATGCCCTGCGGCGTCGCCTGGTTGACGAAGAAGTCGCGCGCGTTGGTGTCCGCGTCGGCGTCCCACGTCACGACCTCGATGCCGCGCTCGCACGCCTTGCGCAGCACGGTCGAGATCGCGGGCTTGTTCTCGACGCTCACCGCGATCGCGTCGACGCCGCGCGTGATCCACGCCTCGACCACCTCGTTCTGCTTGGCCGGGTCGAGGTCGGTCGGGCCGTCCCAGAGCAGCTCGACGCCTAACGCCTTGGCGGCGGAGTCGGCGCCGGCGTGGGCGGAGACGAAGTACGGGTCGCCCTTGGCCTTGGGCATCAGCGCGATCACGGGCTTGCGCCCCCCGGCGTGCCCGGCGCCGCGGCCGACGCCGCCCCGCCGCCCCGCCGCTCGTCCCGCAGCGAGCGGACGAGGTACCAGTTGCTCCCTGCCACGACGAGGGCGGAGGCGAGGATGACGCCGCTCAGGACCGCGACCTGCGAGTTGCGCACGCTGTCGAGTTCAGGAGTGATCGCGGCGGCGGCCGGGACCGGCGCGCCCGCGGGACGCGCGCGGCGCGAGAGGTGGTCGAGGAGGATCGTCGCGACGAGGAGCGCGCCGGTGAGGACGCCGGCCAGCTCCGCGGGCTGCCCGCTCAGCCGCAGGCCGTTCTGCAGCACGACGATGCCGAGCAGGCCCAGGAGCGTGCCCAACACCGTACCCCGCCCGCCGAAGATCGACGCGCCGCCGAGCACGACGGCGGTGATCGCGGTGAGCTCGTAGCCCGTACCGGCGTCGGACTTGGCCTGGCCCAGGTGGGCGACGTAGACCACCGCGGCGAGGCTCGCCGCGAACCCCGAGAGCACGTACACCGCGCCGAGCCGCCGCCCGACCGGGACGCCCGCGTATCGCGCCCCCTCGGCCGAGTAGCCGATCACGTAGAGCGTGCGGCCGAACGCCGTGCGGTGCAGCCACCACGCGCAGGCCGCCGCGGCCGCGGCGAGCAGGAAGAGCTGCACGGGCACGACGCCCGCCACGTAGCCCTGGCCCAGCCACAAGAAACCCGCCGGGAACCCCGAGTAGTTCTCGACCCCGCGCGTCACCCCCTCCGCCACCCCGCGGAAGAGCGACAGCGTGCCTAACGTGACGATGAGCGGCGGGAACTTGAGCCGCGTGACCATCGCCGCGTTGAGCGCGCCGCCCGCGAGGCCGACGCCCAGCGCCGCGGCGACGGCGAGTGGCAGCGGCACGCCCGCGTCCCGCCACAGCGCGCCCGTCACCACGGCCGCGAGGCCCATCATCGACCCGACCGAGAGGTCGATCCCGCCGGTGATGATGACCGGCGTGAGCGCGAGCGCGAGCAGCCCGACCTCGACGCTCAGGCGGGCGAGCTCGAACGCGTTCCCCGCCGTGAGGAAGTGGCCCGGTCACGGCGAACACCGCGCATTCGGCGAGCACCACGAGCAGGAGCACCCACTCCCCGTTCGGGAAGAGGCGCTCGCGCCACGGCGCGTCGACCGCGAGCGGCGCCGCGCCCGGGTCTGCCGCGGCGGCCGCCGTGCCGTTAGGCGCGGGCGGGGCGAGCGACGCCGAGCCGGCGGACATGGTGCGCGAGGCGGCCGAGCGCGGCGTCGGAGCCGAGCGCGGCGAGGATGATCGCGCCCTGGACGGCTCGCGCCCTGGACGGCTCGCTCCCAGAACGGGTTGACGCCGAGGAAGGTGAGCGCCGGGCCCACCGCGGCGAGCAGGACCACGCCGACGAACGTGCCGGCGAGCGTGCCGCGCCCGCCCGTGATCGCGGCGCCGCCGACCACGGTCGCGGCCACCGCCTTGAGCTCGAGCCCCACCCCCGCGTTGCTCGGCACCGCGGTGAAGCGGACCGCGTTGAGCACGGCCGCGAGCCCGACGAGCGCGCCGGTCAGCGCGAACACCCGCGCGACCACCCGCCGCGGCTCGATCCCGGCGAGGCGCGCCGCCTCGGCGTCGGAGCCGACGGCGTAGACCGCCCGCCCCGCCTGCAAGTTGCGGAGCGCCCATGCGGCCGCGGCGAGCACGCCGAGTGCTGCGCCGACGATGAGCCACTCGGCCGGGCCTTGCCCCAGCCCGAACGACTGGAAGCTCGCCGGGAGCCCCTGCACCCACGCGCCCTCGGTGGCCCAGCGCAGCCCGTCGCGCCAGGCGACGAGCATGGCGAGCGTGACGATGATCGACGGCAGCCCGAGCCGGCCAACGAGCACGCCGTTGATCGCGCCCATCGCGGCGCCTAACACGACGACGAGGGGCGGGAGGAGCGCGATTGGCACGCCCGCCTTGGCCAGCACGCCCGCGGCGACGCTGCACACCGCGAACTGCGAGCCGACCGAGATGTCGATCTCGCCGACCAGGATGACGAGCGTCATCCCGACGGCGACGAGCAGCACCGGGGCGTTGTTGAGGGCGAGGTCGCGCAGGTTGCCGGGCGCAAAAAACCCGGGCGCGGCGACCGCGACAACGGCGAGCAGCAGGAGGAGCGCGACCAGGGCCGCGCCCTCGCGCTTGTAGCGGGCGAGGAGGTGGGCGGCGGTCATGGCGTGTCGCGCCCCGTGTCATCCTGAGCCGCAGCGCAGCGGAGGCGAAGGATCGCTGTCGGAGGCGACCATGTCCCGGAAACGCCGCCCGAGGGTGCATCAGCCCGGGGACGGCGATCCTCCGCTGCGCTCAGGATGACACCCTGCCGCACGGCCCGCCTCCCGCACTTCACGCCGCCACCCCCGCCCCATGCCCCAGCGCGCCCTGCAGGATGCGCTCCTGCGTCGCCTCCGCCCGGTCGCAGACGTCGACGATCGTCCCCGCGTGCATCACCGCGACGCGGTCGCTCATCCCGAGCACCTCGGGCAGCTCCGAGGAGATCATCAACACCGCCACGCCCTGCTCGGCGAGGTCGGTCATCAGCGCGTGGATCTCCGACTTCGCGCCGACGTCGATCCCCTGCGTGGGCTCGTCGAGGATGAGCACCGACGGCCGTGTCATGAGCCAGCGGCTGAGCGCGACCTTCTGCTGGTTCCCGCCCGAGAGCGCCGCGGCGGGGGTGCGAATACTCGGCGTCTTGACCCCGAGGCGCCGCACGTAGTCCGCCGACACGTCGCGCTCGCGAGCGAAGTCGAGCGCGCCGAAGCGTCGCCCCTCCGTGAGCCGCCCGAGCGAGGCGAGCGTGACGTTGGCGCTGATCGACAGCTCCGGGACGACGCCGTGGCGGCGGCGGTCCTCGGGCACGTAGGCGATCCCGCGCGCGATCGCCGCGGCCGGGCTGCGGATCACGATCGGGCGCCCGCGCAGCCGGATCTCGCCGCGGTCCGCGGGCGTGATGCCGAAGACCGTCCGCGCGAGCTCGGTCCGCCCCGCCCCCACCAGCCCGGCGAGCCCGACGATCTCCCCGGCGCACACCGTGAGGTCGACGTCGCGCACCCCCCGCCGCCGCGCAGCCGAGCCCGCGCAGCTCGAGCACCGGCTTGCCTAACGCGACGGGGCGCTTGGGGAACACGGCCGAGAGCTCGCGCCCCACCATGAGCCCGACGAGCTGCCGCCGGCTCACCTCGGCCATGGGGCGCGTCTCGATCGTGCGCCCGTCGCGGAGCACCGTGACGCGGTCCGCGACCGCCGGGAGTTCGTCGAGGCGGTGGGAGATGTAGATCATCCCGACGCCCCGCGCCCGCAGCTCGCGCACGACGCGGAGCAGGTTCTGGGCGTCCTCGTCGCCCAGCGACGCGGTGGGCTCGTCGAGCACCAGCACCCGCGCGTCGGCGCCTAACGCCCGCGCGATCTCGACCAGCTGCTGCTCGGGTATCGAGAGCGAGCCCGCCTCGGCGTCGGGGCAGATGCGGCCCCCCACGCGTTCGAGGAGCGCGGCCGCGCGCGCCCGCCGCGCCGGCCAGTCGACGCGCCCCCAGCGCCCGCGCGGCCACCCGCCGCCGGGCGGCTCGACGCCGAGGGCGAGGTTCTCCGCGACGGTCAGCTCGGGGAAGAGCGCGGGCGGCTGGTAGATCGCGGCGATCCCGCGCGCCTTGGCCGCGCCCGGCGAGTGGTCGGTGACTAACGCGCCGGCGACGCGGACCTCGCCCCCGTCGGGGCGCACGGCGCCGGTCAGGATCTTGATGAGCGTGCTCTTCCCCGCCCCGTTCTCCCCGACCAGTGCGTGCACCTCGCCGGCGCGCAGGTCGAATGAGGCGCGCCTGAGCGCCGGCACGCCGGCGTACGACTTGGTGACGTCGGTGGCCCGGAGGAGGAGGGGGGCCGCGCTCACCGCAGGAACGCCCCCGCGAGCCCGCCGTCCACGTTCACGATCTGCCCCGTCGTGTTGCGGAACTGCTCGGTCGTGAACGCCACGATCGCGCGCACCTGGTCGTCGAGCGTGATCGGCCGCCCGGTGAGCGTGCGCCGGGCGTAGTACGCCGACAGCCGCGCGCGCAACGCCTCCGTGTCCTCGCCCTCGTCGTAGGGCAGCCCGTACTTGGCGAGCGAGGCGATCGCGCGGTCGCGCGGGAACATCGACGACCCCTCGACCACCGTGGCCGGCGCGACGGCGTTCACCCGCACCCGCGGCGCGTACGTGATCGCCAGCTCGCGCACAAGGTGGTTCGCCGCCGCCTTGCTCGTGTCGTAGGCGAGCGAGCCGGCCTTGGCCATCGCGCCGTTCACGCTCGTCGTGATCACCATCGAGCCCGGCAGCCCCTGCGCCTGCCACACGCGCCACGCCTCGTCCGCGACGAGGAACGGCCCCGTGACGTTGATCGCGAACGCCCGCACCCAGTCCCGGTCGGCGACGTTCCCGCGCTCGTCTGGGGTGGGATAGTAGCCGGCCGTGACGATCACGTGGTCCACGCCGCCGTAGGCGAGCGTGACATCCTCGAGCGCGCGCCTCACGGCCTCGCGGTCGGTCATGTCCGCGCCGAGCCCGACCACCGGGCCCGCCCCCGAGATGCCCGCGCGGCCTCGGCGCGCGCCCCGCGGCGGTCGAGCCGCTCGGCGAGCGCGTCGTAGTCGCGCGCGTGGTCGCGGAACGCGGTGTCGGTCGGGGCATCGACGGCGTGGTCGAGGAGAGTGCTCATCGGGGACGCGGCGTGGGGCGGTTTAGAGCGAGCGCTGCTCCGTTGAAACCTTCAGCCGCTGCGTCGGAGGATCATCAAGTTGTGCGTGAGCACGCGCAGGAGCGTCTCGCGGCGTTGCGCCGGGGGACGGCGGGCCGTGAGCGCGGAACCGAGACGGCGTTTGTGGCGCGAGAACACGCTCTCCGCGTGCCAGCGCTGGTGGTACAACGCGCGCGGGAAGCGCCGGCGCAGGGCACGGCGCTCGGGCGTCAGCGGCCAGCGCCGGCCCATGTTGCGTGGGTCGAGCGCGATCACGGACGTCGCGATGCCTAACACGCGGCAGAGGCGGTGGTTGTGCTCCGCATCGTAGCCCGCGTCGCCGAGCAGCGTGCCCGGGGCGAGCAGCCGTGCGGCCTGGCGCAGGGCGTCCGGGAGCTGGGGCGAGTCCCGGCTCGGCCCGCGGCTGACGACGGCCCCGGCGATCAGGTGCGTGTCGACGTCAGCGACTGCCGTCAGCTTCGGCCAGTGGCGGCGCTTCCGGCCGCGCAGTGGGCCGCGGCGATCGACGAAGTGGGCGCTCACGTGGCGCCGCTCGAGCCCCGTCGCGTCGGCCGTGACGACCCCGCCCGGCGCGGTGAGCCCCGCCGCGCGGGCGTGACGAAAGCACGCGCGCTGCAGGGCGGTGAACGTGGCCGCGTCGAGGCGGCGGGCGGCGTAGCACAGGGTCGAGTAGTGCGGCACGTGCGTCAGCCGGAGCGCCCGGCGCAGCTCGCCCCACTCGGCCGCGAGGGCGACCACGCCGCGGTAGTCGGTCCGCAGAAAGTGCTTGACGACCAGCAGGGCGAAGAGCTGGGCCTGCGTGTAGTCGTGCCGGCTCGTGCGCGCCGCGTACCGCGGCAGCGCCTCCGCGCCGACCGCCAGCGCCACCCGGGCCAGCCGCACGGCCGACTTCGTCATCGCGCGCATCACGCCACCTCCGAACGGGGCGGCCCAGCCCCGCATCAGCCGCGCCGGCCCGTCAACGTTTCAACAGAGCAAGCGAGCGCGAGAGCGTGAGGTACACGGAGCGCGGCTGGATCGGGATTACGCCGAAGATCGCGTTCGGGTTGCCGCTCACCTGGGCCGGCGAGAAGTACTGGCGCGCCTGCAGCAGCCCCGGCGGCGTCCAGCTCATGATCCCCTGGCCGTTGAAGAGGTTGTTGACCGAGAGGCCGAGCCGCGTCTGGTGCACGACCGCGACGTCGAGCCCCGCGTTGAACTGGCTGAACGCCGGCAGGTCGAAGGCGTGCGGGACGTTCGCCGGGCGCTTGCCCAGAAAGTGCCACGTCACGAACGCGGAGAGCGGCCCGTGCGTGTAGTTCGGCGTGACGTCGAACATCAGCTTCGCGTTGTTCTCCGCCTCGCCCCCGGAGTAGTCGACGAGGTAGTCAGTCGAGGGGCCGCCGCTCCCCTGCACGGGGAGCTTCCACGTCACGGCCTTCGCGTTCTGCAGCGTCGCGGCCGTCTGCAGGCCGAGGCCGTTCGACAGCGAGCCGTGCGTCTCGAGCTCGACGCCGACGGTCTTGATCGCGTTGAGCGCGGAAAGGCTGTTGTAGAGCGTCCCCGTGCTCGAGTTCACGAACGCCGACTGCAGGAAGACGTCGTGCAGGAAGCTGTAGAACGGCGTCACGACGGCGGCGAACGTGCCGCGCTGGAACTTCACGCTCTCCTCGACCTGGTCGACCTTCTGGTTCACCGGGTTGACGTTCGAGGCGAGGAAGGCCGTGTTGAGGCCCGTGAAGTAGGCGGCGTCCGGGGTCTTCTGGCCCCTCGACCCGCGGACGTACGCCGCGACCTCGTCGTTCACCAGGTAGTTGAGGCCGCCCGACAAGGACAGCGTGCGCATCGTCTTGTCGTAGCCGTAGTGGTTGTACAGGACGTGCGCGGTGCCGTTGTAGAGCCGGATCGGGTCCGCGGCCGTGCCCGTCCCGCCCGACGACCCGGCCAGCGTCGAGTCGATCGTGTTCGCCCCGTTGACCGTCACGAACTCGCCGCGCGCGCCCCAGTCGAAGTTCAGCTTGGGCGTGATCTCCCAGCTGTGGCCGAAGAAGAGCGACGCGTTGCGCCAGGTGAGCCGCGCCTCGTTGTCGGCGCGCGCCGAGCCGGCGCCGTTGGGCGCGGTGACCTGGTACACCTTGCCCGTCGGGTCGGTGTACGAGATCGCGAGCATCTGCGGGCGCGGCTGGAAGGTCATCTGGCCGAACCCGCCGAGCAGCGAGTAGTTGCGGAGCCCGGCGTTCGAGAAGTAGCCGCCGACGGTGAAGCGCTGGCTGCCGATCTTCTTGGAGAGGCGGAGCTGGTCCATCACCTCGCTCACGTAGTCCTGTTGGTAGAGCGCGAGCGATGAAATCGTGTTGGCGGTGCCGAGCGCGTTAAAGGTGACGGTCGGCGCGAACGGGCTGCTGCGGTCGACGGTCGCGACGACCTGCCCCGTGTTGGCGTTGGCGAACGTGTAGACGCCCGGGCTCGCGACCACGCCGTTGAACGCGTACGGCAGGATGTCGGTGAGCGACGAGGTGAAGATCACCGCGCTCGACTCCCAGTTGCGGTTCTTGTTGGAGTACTTGACGTCGTTCGTGACCTCGATGCCGCCGATCTCCTTGGAAAAGGACGAGCCGACGGCCGCGGTCCTGCGAGCGGACGAGGCGCGAGGGGTCGATCGTGACGTTCTCGCCGCGGATCCCCGAGTAGACCGTGGTGTGCGTGCGGGGCATGAGCACCGACGAGTTCGGGCCGAAGCCCGGCGCGTAGGTCGGGTTGGAGAAGTTCACCGCGGGGATGAACTCGTACCAGCCGTTGCGGTCGTCGAGGAACTTGCCGTAGAAGCGGATCGAGCCGCCGCCCGCGAACTCGTGCGTCGCGTTGGCCTTGAGTTGGCCGCCGACGTTCATCGGGTATCCGGCGTCGCGCTGCCCGCGGTCGTCGCGGTAGAAGCCGCCGACGTCGTACGTCCAGCTGTTCGAGACCGGCCCGCCGTAGTTGAGGTCGAGGCGCCCGTAGGGGAGTGCGGCGCCCTGCGCGCCGCCGCGCAGGCTGACCGTGCCGCGCCCCTCGTCGCCGCCGATCTGCGAGCGGTAGTTGAAGATGCCGCCCGGCGCGTTGGCCGAGGTGATCGAGGCGGAGCCGCCGCGCACGGCCTCGACGCGCGCTACTGTCGCGTCGGCGCGGAAGAAGTAATCCGGGCCGTAGTTGGCGCCGGTGAGGCTCGTGACCGGGAGGTTGTCCTCCTGCATCGAGACGTAGAAGTAGCCCTGGGCGGCCTCGACCGACCCGGCCGACACGCCGCGCGAGTAGACGATGTTGCGGATCTCGCCTAACGCCGAGTTGACGAACACGCCGGGGACCTTCTTGAGCACGTCGGCGCTGGAGACCGGCACCTGCACGCGGAGCGCGTTGGTGTCGAGCGTCGTGATCGCGACCGACGCCTGGCGCGTGGTGCGCGCGTCGAAGACGCCGGTGACGACCACGCTGGAGAGCGTCGCCGCCGTCTTCATGATGCGCAGGTCCGCCGTCGCGTCGGCGCCGGTCGCGGTCACGGCGAGCGTGGCGGGGCTGTAGCCGATGCGCGTCGCCCGGACTTGGACGGCGCCCGACGGCGCGCCGACGATGCGGTAGGCGCCCTCGTCGTTCGTCTGCGCCCCGAGCCGCGTGCCGACGACGACGACCGCCACGCCCGGGACCGGCGTGCCCGTCGCGTCGGTGACGGTGCCGCGGATGGTCGTGGTCTGCACCGCGCTCTGCGCGCGGGCGGCGAGGCCGCCGGCGGCGGGGGCGGCGGCGCCGAGCGCACACGCGGCGAGGACGGCCGCGGCGGCGCGGGGGGCGGACGGTCTCTTCATCGCAGGGATCCGGGGAGAAGGGAGGCGCGCCCCGAGCGCGCGGGGCGGCGGGACGGCACCCGTTATTGCACATATGTTTTGTTACGCACACATGTGCGTTAACATGTGAGCGGAACGTCGCGCCCGTACCGGTTTTGTCACATTCGGCCCCGATCGTGCACATCTGTGCGCGATCGAACACTTATCCTCCCGGCAATGGCCCGCCCACGCTCCGCGCCCGACCTCTACCTGCTCAGCAAGGTCAGCACGCTCTACTACCTGCGGGCGCAGACGCAGCAGCGGATCGCCGAGCGCCTGCGCATCTCGCGCCCGCGGGTCTCGCGCCTGCTCCAGGAGGCGCAGGTGCACGGCATCGTGCAGATCACCGTCGCCCCGCCCGTCGGGCTGCACACGGAGCTCGAGAGCAAGCTCGAGTCCCGCTTCGGCCTCGAGGAGGCGCTCGTCGTCGGCGCGGACGGCGGCGGCGGCCGCGGCGGGGCCGAGCTGCGCCGCCAGGTCGGCGGCGCCGCGGCCGCCTACCTCGCCCGCTCGGTCGCGCCGGGCGAGACGATCGGCCTCGCGTGGGGGACCACGCTCGACGCGATGGTGCGGGCCCTGACCCCGATCCCGACCGAGGGGGTGCACGTCGTGCAGACGTTGGGCGGGATCGGCCCGGCCGACGCCACCGCCTACGCCGCCTCGGTCGTGCGGCGCCTGGCCGGGCTGTTAGGCGCCACGCCCGTCCTCCTCCCCGCCCCCGGCGTGGTCGCGAGCGCCGCCGTGCGCGACGCCCTGCGCGACGACCCGCACCTGCGCCCGGCGCTCAGCCGCCTGGGCGCGATCGACACGCTCTTCGTCGGCGTCGGCTCGCTCGCCTCGAACCCCGTCCTCAACGACGGCGCCTCGTTCCCGCCGGGCACCGTGGAGGAGTTGCGCGCGGCGGGCGCGGTCGGCGACGTCGCGCTACGCTTCTTCGACGCCGCCGGCCAGTTCGTGCACACCTCGCTCGACGACCGCCTGCTCGGCATCTCCGCCGAGCAAC
This sequence comes from Gemmatimonadetes bacterium T265, assembly GCA_019973575.1. Taxonomy (NCBI): domain Bacteria; kingdom Pseudomonadati; phylum Gemmatimonadota; species Gemmatimonadetes bacterium T265. The sequence continues at coordinate 636,549 of BPUI01000002.1, read as the reverse complement.
TGCGCCGGGTGCGGCGCGTCGTCGCGGTCGCGGGCGGGGCGGAGAAGGCCAACGCCATCCACGCGGCACTCAAGGCGGGGATCCTCCACGTGCTGATCACCGACCAGCGGACGGCGCGGGAGCTGGCGGCGCGGGGGCGCTGAGCAACGGGCGGCGGGCGCGGGGCCCGCCGCGCTCACCGCGCCGCCGCCTTCAGCTCCGCGACCGGAGCGCGCGGCGCGAGCAGCGGGCGGCTCCGCTCGGTCACGATCCGCTGGGGCAGCGCAAACGTCCCGCGCACCCCGTCGTCCGCCGACGAGCCCGCGACCCGCACGGTGTAGGTCCCGGCGTCGGCGACCCACGCCGACTGCGCCGGGTCGAACGACGCGAGGTCCGCCGCCCCGAGGCGGAACGTGACCGTCTCCGACCGCCCCGGCGGGAGTACGCCCGTCTTGGCGAACGCCCGCAGCTCGCGCTCGGGCTTGGGCAGTGCCGCCGTCGAGGGCGCGCTCACGTAGAGCTCGGCCACCTCGCGCCCCGCGACGCGGCCGGTGTTGGTCACGGTCGCCGTCACGGTTATCGAATCGGCGGCGCCGTTAGGCACTCCAGAGAGCCGCGGCCCGCCGTAGCGGAACGTGGTGTAGCTCAGCCCGTGGCCGAACGCGTACGCGGGCGCCCTGCCGAACGTGCGGTAGTAGCGGTACCCGACGTAGATCCCCTCCGCGTACGTGTTCTCCGACGCCCGCCCCGCGAGCGGGCTGGCCGCCGGCGGCGCGTCCGCGCGCACGCGCCCCGGGAAGTCGGCCCCGTAGGGCACGTCCGCGTAGCGGGCCGGGAACGTCGTCGCGAGCTTCCCCGACGGGTTCACGCGCCCGCCCAACACGTCGGCGATCGCGTGCCCGCCCTCCTGCCCGGGCTGCCAGGCGAGGAGGATCGCGTCGGCCTGGTCGCGCCAGCTCACCACCTCGACGGGGCCGCCCACGTTGAGAACGACTACCACCGGCTTGCGGCGTGCGTGGAACGCCGCCGACACCTGCCGCAGGAGCGCGCGCTCCGGCGCGCGCAGCTCGAAGTCGTCCGCGACCTTGCGGTCGAGCCCCTCGCCCGCGATCCGACCGAGCGTGACGACGGCGGCCGCGTCGCGCTCGGCCGCCTGCCGAACGGCGGCCGGGTCGGGCGCGAGCTCGGCGATCACCGGCCGGGGCGCGAACAGGTCCTGCATCAGCGTGCGCTTCGGCGCCCGCGCCCGCTCCGCGGCCAGGTAGCCGCGGTAGGCGCCCGCGAGGGACGAATCCACGCGCATCCCCGCCCCCGCGAGCCCGTCGGTAAGCGACACGGTGTAGGCGCGGTTCACGTTGCCGCTCCCCGTACCCCCGGCGATCAGGTCGTACGAGGTGTTGCCGAACACGGCCACCGCACTCCCCGCGGCGAGCGGCAGCGCGCGGCGCGCGGCGGACCCGCCGAACGCCTGGTCGCGCAGCAGCACCATGCTCTCCGCCGCCGCCGTGCGCGCGACGGCCGCGTGCGCGCGGAGGTCCGGGCGGTCGGAGTGCGGGACGCCGCGGAAGGTCGGCGACTTGAGCACGAGCGCCAGCACCCGCGTCACACTCGAGTCGAGCGCGGCGCGCGAGAGCGTCCCCGCCGCGAGCGCGGCGCGCAGCGCCTGTTCCTGCCCGCCCGTCCCCGGCATCACGAGGTCGTTCCCCGCGTTCACCATCGCCGCCGGGTCCTCGCCGCCGAACCAGTCGCTCATCACGAGCCCGCGGAAGCCGAACTCGCCGCGCAAGAGGTCGGTCAGCAGCTCGCGGCTCTCCGCCGTGTGCGTGCCGTTGACGAGGTTGTACGACGACATCACGGTCCACGGCTGCGCGCGCCGTACGGCGATCTGAAATCCTTTCAGGTAGAGCTCGCGCAGGGCCCGCTCGCCGACCGCCGAATTCAGCCGCATGCGGTTGAACTCCTGCTCGTTGGCGGCGAAGTGCTTGATCGAGGTGCCGACGCCGTTCGACTGGATGCCGTCGACGATCGCCGCGGCCATCGAGCCCGTCACGAGCGGGTCCTCCGAGTAGTACTCGAAGTTGCGCCCGCCTAACGGATTGCGGTGGATGTTCATCCCCGGGCCGAGCAGCACGTCGACGCCGTAGTCGCGCACCTCCTCGCCGAAGGCCACGCCCACGCGGCGGACGAGCGCGGTGTCCCACGACGAGGCGAGCAGCGTCCCGACCGGGAAGGCGGTCGCGTAGTACGTGCGCGAGCTGTCGGGGCGCCCGTCGGGCCCGCGGCGGATCGGGTCGATCCGCACGCCCGCCGGGCCGTCGGAGACGACGATCGACGGGATGCCGAGCCGGCGGACCGCGTGCGTGCTCCCCGCCGCGCCGGGCACCCGGGTCGCGGAGTCGTCGGCGGTGGGCGCCGGGCCGCGCATGGCCGGGGGGAACATGGACGCACCCGGGCCCGCCCCCATTTCCGCCGGCAGGATGATGCCCGTGCCGACGACGAGCCGCACCTTCTCCGAGTCGGTGAGCGCGGCCACGACGTCGCGCAGCGGAGCGCGGCCGAGCTGGGGGGGCCCCCCCGCGGGCGGGACCGCGGCGGGGTTCTGGGCCGCCGCGGGGCGGGCACCGCCCACGGCGAGTGCGGCGAGCGCGAGCGGGACGGCGAGCTGACGGCGCATGCGGGGGAGGACCGGGCGCGACGGAGGACGGACGTCGATCATGGCTTCGCGGGGGCCGCCGGGGCGGGGGCGGCAGAGAACGTACCGTTGACGCCGAACGGCTGGACGTCGATGGTGCCCTTGAGCGCCTTGGGCGTGGCCGTCGTGCCGGTGTAGGTGAGCGTGATCGCGGTGCCCTGGTAGTCGCCGCCGTGCCGGAAGGTGACCGTGTCGCCTTTCACCTCGCCCGTGACGTCGTACGGCTTGGCGTCGGCGGCGTCGGCGTTCTTGCAGCTGCCCGTGACCGCGGCACCCGCCTGCTTGAGCGTGCAGAGCTCGTTCACGGGGTTTCCGACCACGTCCCCGCTGATGCGCCACGTGCCGGTGACCGAGTCGGCGGCGCTGGCGGGGGCGGCGTGCAGGGCGGCGAGCAGCGCGAGCGGGAACAGCATGAAAGAATCTCCGCGGACGAGAGGGTGGGACGGACGTGCCCGGTGTTGGGACGCAGCCTAGACGGCGCGCGCCGGGCGGGCCACTACCGGGCCGCGCGTGCCCTCGGCCGCTCCCGAGACGCGTACGAAGGCTACGGGGCCGAGCAGCCCCGACTCCATGAGCGGCGAATCCTTCGTGAACGGCCGGAAGTCGGTGAACGTGAAGCGCTGGGTCGCGCCCGGCTGCAGGTCGCCGATCATCCGGTTCGACCACAGGTTCGTCACCCGCACCTCGACGCGGTTCGCGCCGGGCTTGAGGGCGCTCGTGACGCCGGCGCGGAACGGCGGCTTCCACAAAATGCCGCCCGCCGGCTGCCCGTTCACGAGCACCTCGGCGATCTCCTTCACCCGGCCCAGGTCGAGCTCGACCCGCCCACCCGCGCGCAGCCACTCGGCCGGCACGGTGACGTCCTTGGCGTAGGTCGCGGTCCCGGAGAAGTATTTCACCCCCGCGCCGGCCGAGGTCGTCCACGACGCCAGGCTGTCCACGCGCACCGCGGCCGGCGCGCCGCGGCCGGGCTGGAAGCGCACCTGCCACGGGCCCGCGACGGTGGCGAGCGTCGCGCGCGCCGGCGCCGCGACCGTGCGCGACGGCGCCGCCGCCGCGGAACGCCGGAAGACGACGAACGTCGAGCCGTACGGGTCGAGGTGCAGCGGCACCTCGGTGCGCCCGTTCGCGGTCGTGTACGCGGCCGGCGCGGTCTCGCCCGTGGCCGCGTCCCAGAGCTCGACGTCCCGCCCCGAGACGCGGAAGCTCGCCGTCACGTCCTCCGCCTTTTCCTGCTGATTTGCGACGAAGTAGACCTCGGCGTCGCCGGCCGAGCGGTGGATCCACGCGTGCCGCGCGTCGGGCCCCCGGCCGTCGACGGTCACGTCGGGCGCGACGCCGGCGGCGCCCAGCACCTGCGCCACCGGCACGCCCCAGGAGACCTTCCCCTTGCCGTACGCGTGCTCGGTGACGCCCCGGCCGTCGGCCGCGCCCCACACCTGCCGGGCGACGGCGCGCACGCTATCGTCCCCCGCGGGGCCGTCCGCCAGGCTCGGCGTGCCGTTGGGCGGCGGCGCGATCACCGTCGCGCCGGCCTGCACGAGGTCGCGGAGCTTGCGCGCCATCGGCAGCGTGAGCTGGTTCACGTCCGCCGGGAGCACGAGCGCCCGGTAGCGCATCCCCGTCGGCAGCACGAGCTGCCCGTCCTCGACGCGCATCCGCCCGAGCAGCACCTCGGCGTTCACCCAGTCGTAGTCGTACCCGGCCGGCGGCGCCGGGTCGACCGGCTTCCAGAACGGCACCGCGTTGGGCGCGCCCTCGCCGTAGAAGTACGCGAGGTCGGCGGCGAACCGCCCCTGCTGCAGCAGGTGCGACGCGCGCCCCAGGTAGCCCAGCCACGCCCGCGACTGCTCGGCCCAGGTGTTGTTGCGCGTGAAGTGCTGGCCGAAGAAGCCTAACGTCATCCCCGGCTTGTGCGTGCTGTCGACGAACGGCTGGTGGACCGACGTGTGGATCACGAAGCGGTTGATGCCGTGCGCGAGCGCCCGGTCGGCAAGCCGCTTGAGGTAGTACGGCGACTGCGCGAACGCGGGGACCAGCGGCGACGGCATCGTCGTGAACGACTCCGCCGCGGCGATGTTCTGCCCCTAGATGTGCGCCGCCGACGCGGCCTCCTTCATGTCGGCCATGTGGCTGGCCCCGTCGTCCTGCCCCGGCCCGGGCGTCCAGAACTCGCCCATCGGGATCGTCACGCGCCCCTTGTCCTGCAAGCCTTCCCCGCTCGTCGGGAAGTCGGCGCCCATTGCCTCCGCGTCCAGGCCGACCCCGTCCTTCTTGAGGGCCTCGTTGATGGTACCGTAGTGGTGGTCGGCGAACAGGTCGGCGATCGTGCGGCGGAAGTCCCAGAGGAACTTGTCGCTGGCCGCGGCGCTGCCGATCACGCGCCCGGCGAGCACCGGCAGGTACGGCGTGGGGTCGTAGCCGCGCCGGGCGCGGAACTGGGCGACCATGTCGTCCGTCCAGTTCTCCATGCCGGCCTCGTAGCTGTCGGTCAGCAGGTAGCGGAAGCTCCTGCCGTAGTAGCTGCCTAACGCGCCTTTGATCTGGTCGGTGTAGTGCTGGATGTACGCGGCGACGTGGGCGCGGTTGAGCTTGTCGACCTCGTAGCCGGTCGCCTCGGGGGAGGCGGGGTGGTTCTTCGTGCCCTCGAGCGAGTAGCCCATGCGCAGCACGGCCCACCGCCCCGCCGGGACCTGCCAGTCGAGCGTTCCGTCGGGGCGCAGGCGCGACGTGAGGTCGACGACGTCGCGGACGGGCACCGCGCCCGGCGCCGCCGGCGTCGCGACCGCGGGGCCGTAGTCGGTCATGTTGCCGTACTGCGCCTTTTCCTCCCACCGGTTGACGCGCGGCGCGGCGCTGAACTCCAGCTCCAAGATCGTGATCGCCTTCGCCGGACCGATACCGAACGCGGCGCCGAAGGGGTTCGGCGCGGGCCGTTTCATCACCACGCGGTAGAAGCGCGCGCTCGTCGCCGGGAACGTGTAGGTGCGCGCCGCGAAGTTGGCCGTCGGGTGCCCCGGCCCCGGCAGCGCGACGAGCGTCGTCCACGTGCGCCCGTCCTGGCTCGCCTCGACGCGCCCGTCCGGGACCGGCGGCCCGCCGACGAACTGCAACCCGGGCGCGCCCCCGAAGGTGAAGGCCTGCGCGCGGAAGGGGCGCGCGAACGCGAACTGCACCCACGTTTCCGGCGCGCCCTCGGGCAACGCGACCGAAACCGTCTTCCCGAAGTCGCCGTCCATGAGCGTGGCCGCGTCGACCGCGCCCGCGGCGCTCGTCACCGCGGGCTTGAGGTCGGCCATGCGCACATCCGCGTCGGGCAGGCGGTAGGCGAGCACCTTCGTGTCGGCGTAGACCGTCGGGTCGGGCCCGGCCGGCCGCTCCGCCGGCAGCGGCTTGGCGCCAGGCAGGCCGGTGTCGCCCGGGAAGGCGAGGTCGGGACCGTTCTGCATGCCCTGGAAGGGGCCGTTGACCGACGGCGGCGTGGGGAGCACGCCGGCGAAGCGCCGCGGGCCGCTCACCCGGGTTTCGCTCCAGACGACCTTCTTCATCGCCTGCTGCGGCGTGACCCACGGGCCGCCGCTCTCGCTCCAGCCGCCGCTCTCGCTCCAGCCGCCGCTCGCGGTCATCGTCATCTCGAGCCCGAGCCGGTCCGCCTCGGCCGCCGCGTGGCGGAAGGCGTCCTTCCAGCCGGGCGTCATCCAGACGAGGCGGTTCTCGACGAACCGCGGCGTGCCTAACGACCCGTCGAACATCTGCATCCCGCCGATCCCGACGCGGTGCATCCACTCGAGGTCGGCGGTGATGCCCTCCTTCGTGACGTTGCCGTTCATCCAGTGCCACCACACGCGCGGCATGGCGGCGTTGGGCGGAGTGCGGAAGCCGTCGAGGAGCGCGTCGCGGCGCGCGCGGCGGGGTCGCGGGGCGCGGCGGGCTGGGCGGCGAGCGGACGGACGCGGGACGCGTGGACGCAGGCCGCGAGCAGGGCGGCGGCCGCGCGCGCGGCGAGGCGGCGGGAGTGGGTCATGGGTGCCGACCTCCGTCGGCGGGCGGGGTGGCGGGGGGAGTCCGGACGACCGCCGCGAGGCGCGGCGCCGGGTAGGTGAAGCGGTAGTCGCCCGACCCGACGTCGACGCGGACGGCCTCGCCGTCCTGCACGGCCCGCGTGACGCCCGCGGCGGCCGCGACCGGCCGGCCGCCCTCCGCCACCCGGGCGAGCGTCGCGAACGGCAGCCGAACGGTCGCGCGCGTGTTCGCGGGCACGCGCACGGCGAGCCGGAACGTGTCGCCGGCGAGCGTCCACGCCGAACCGACCGGGCCGTAGGGCGTGGTGAGCGTCGCGCTCGCCGACGTGAGGCGGCCGCCGGGGTGCGGCTGGACGAGCACGTGCTTGTAGCCCGGCGCGGAGGGGTCGAGCGTGAGGCCGGCCACCGTGCGGTACATCCAGTCGCCGACCGCGCCGTAGGCGTAGTGGTTGAACGAGTTCATCCCGACGTCCTCGAACGTGCCGTCGGGCTTCACCCCGTCCCACCGCTCCCACATCGTCGTCGCGCCGCGCGTGATCGGGTAGAGCCACGACGGGTAGTCGCGCCGCAACAGCAGCCCGTACGCCTCGGGAACGTGCCCGGTGTGGACCAGCGCGTCGGTGAGGTGCGGGGTGCCGAGGAAGCCGGTCGTAAGGTGGCCGGACTGCTTCACGGCCGCGGCGAGCCGGTCGCCCGCGGCCTGGCGCAGGCCGCCGGGCAGCAGGTCGAACTCGAGCGCGAGCGCGTACGCGGTCTGCGTCTCGGGCGAGAGCCGGCCGTCGCCGGCAACGTACGTGTGCTGGAACGCCGCGCGGACCCGCTCGAAGAGGTCGCGGTACGCGCGCGCGTCGTCCGCGTTGCCTAACACGGCGGCGGCGCGGGCGACGAGGTCGGCCGAGTGTGCGAAGAAGGCGGTGGCGACGAGGTCCTTCGGCGTGGCCGCGCGCCCGGGGTCGCCGCCGGGCTGCGTCGACGCGAAGTCGAGCCAGTCGCCGTAGTGGTGCCCCGTGGTCCAGATCAGGGCGGGGCCCGCGGCGCCGCGCTCGTACTCCACCCAGCGCCGCATGCTCGGGTACTGCCGCTCGAGGAGGCGCGCGTCGCCGTACGAGAGATACAGCTGCCACGGGACGATCGTCGCGGCGTCGGCCCACCCCGACGAGCCCCCGCCGTCCGGCCGGGCGCGCGTGAGCACGTCGGGGATCACGTCGGGCACCGAGCCGCTCGCCTTCTGGTCGGCGGCGAGGTCGCCGAGCCACTTCGTGAAAAAGGGCGCGACTTCGTAGTTGAACGCCGCCGTCGGCGCGAACGCCTCGGCGTCGCCGATCCACCCCAGCCGCTCGTCGCGCGCCGGCGTGTCGGTCGGCACGTCGAGGAAGTTGCCCCGCTAGCCCCAGGTGATGTTCTGCTGGAGCCGGTCGAGCATCGTGTCGGACGTGGCGAACGTCCCCGTGCGCGGCATGTCCGAGTGGATGACGACGCCCGCGAGCGCGTCGGCGGGCGGCAGGGACCCGTTCGGCAGGCCCGGGTAGCCCTCCACGGCGACGTAGCGGAAGCCCTGGAAGGTGAAGTGCGGCTCGTAGACTTCGTCGGCGCCGCTCCCCTTCAGGACGAACTCGGTGGTCGCCTTCGCCGTCCGCAGGTTGGCCGTGTACACGTTCCCCGCCGCGTCGAGCACCTCGGCGTGGCGCAGACGCACGACGGTGCCGCGCGGCCCCCGCGCGCGGAGGCGCACCCAGCCGACCATGTTCTGCCCCATGTCGAACACGGTCTCGCCCGCGGGCGTGCGGAAGACGCGCACGGGCGTGCGCTCCTCGATCCGGCGCACCGGCGGGCCGGCCGGGGCGACCAGGACGTCCTTCGGCAGGTCGACGACCCGCACGCCGCGCCACCCGGCGTCGTCGTAGCCCGGCCCGCTCCACCCGGGCGCCTCGAGCCGCGCGTCGTAGCGCTCGCCGTCGTAGATGTCCGAGAAGCGGATCGGGCCCGTCGACGCCTTCCACCCCGGGCCGGTGGTGATCACCTGCTCGCGGCCGTCGGCGTAGCGCACGACGACCTGCGCGAGGAGCGCGAGCCGCGTCCCGTACGTGTTGCGCTGCCTGGTAAAGCCGAGCCGCCCGCGGTACCACCCGTCGCCTAACGTGACCCCGACCGCGTTCGCCCCGGGCCTGAGCAGCGGCGTGACGTCGTACGTCTGGTACTGCACGCGCTTCGCGTAGTCGGTCCACCCGGGCGTGAACAGGCGGTCGCCGACGCGGCGGCCGTTGATCTCCATCTCGTAGAGCCCCAGGCTCGTCACGTACGCGCGCGCCGACGCGATCGGCCCGCCGAGCGTGAACGCGGCGCGGAGCACCGGGCTCGGGTTCGACCGCGTAGTGTCCTCGGGCAGGTCGGGGCTGATCCACTGCGCCGACCAGTCGCTCGGACTCAGCATGCCCATTTCCCAGAACGCCGGCGCGCTCCACGCGGACGGCCGCCCGTCGGCGTCCCACGCGCGGACCTGCCAGAAGTAGCGGCGGCGGGACTGCAGCGCGGGCCCCGCGTACGGGCGGAGCACGGACGCGTCGGAGGGCACCTTCCCCGAATCCCAGAGCGGACGACGCGCGAGGTCGGGCGCCTCCTCCGCGACGCGGATCTCGTACGCGCGCTGCGCGGCCCCGCGCCGCTCGGCGGTGAGCGTCCAACTCAGGCGGGGCGTCGGCTCGCCGATCCCGACCGGGTTCGCGTGGTACTCCGTCCGGAGCTCACCGACGCGCAGCGCCTGCCCGGCGGCGGGGACCGCGCCGGCCAGGGCGGCGAGCGCGGCCGCGCCCGCGACGCGACCCCGACGCCGAGCGGTAAGAAGACGGTCGCCCACTGGACGGCAGCTCCGCTCGTGAGTGAACAAATGTGCGTTATCGAACAGACGTGAACCGACCCGAACACGCTACGAACCGGGACGCGGCGCTGTCAAGGCGCCCGGCCCGCCCGGCGGCGGACCCGCGCGCGTCCGCGCGCGCGATCAGCCCGCCAGCCGCTCGACGAACGCCGCCGAAGTCTTCGCGCGCACCTCGTCCAGCGTCGCGCCGGGCATGAGCTCCACCAGCGCGAGCCTCCCGCCGTCGAACGTGAACACCGCGAGGTCGGTGATCAGCACGTCCACCGCGCCGCGCGCCGTGAGCGGCAGCGTGCACGCGGGCACGACCTTCGGCTCGCCGCCCGGCGCGGCGTGCGTCATCATCACGACGAGCCGCTTCGCCCCGGTCGCGAGGTCCATCGCGCCCCCCACGCCTAACAGCGGCCTCCCCGGCACGGCCCAGTTCGCGAGGTCCGCCGCCTCGTCCACCTGCAGCCCGCCCATGACCGCCACGTCCACGTGCCCGCCGCGGATCATCGCGAACGAGTCCGCGCTGTCGAAGTAGCTGCTCCCCGGCAGCGCGGTCACCGGCACCTTGCCCGCGTTCACCGGGTAGTCCAGCGCCCCGCCATCGGCCGGCGACGGCCCGACGCCTAACATGCCGTTCTCGGTGTGCAAGATGATCCCGTCCGCGGGCCCGATCAGGTCGGCGACGAGCGTCGGGATCCCGATCCCGAGGTTCACCACGTCCCCGCGGCGCAGCTCCGCGAGCGCACGCCGCGCCATGTGCATGCGCGTCGCGTCCGCCCGCCGCCCGCTCGCCTCCACCGACGCCGACGAGCCGAGCTCCGCGAGCGTGGTATGCGCCCGCACGAGGTAGTCGACGTAGATCCCCGGCGTGTGCACCGCGTCCGGGTCGAGCGCGCCGACGGGCACGATCTCCTCCACCTCGGCCACGACGAGGTCCGCCGCGGCGGCCATCGCGCGGTTGAAGTTCTGCTCCGTCATGCGGTAGACGAGGTTCCCCGCGGCGTCCGCGCGCCACGCGCGCACGAACGCGACGTTCGCCCGCAGCCCGCGCACGAAGACGTGCGGCACGCCGCCGATCTCGCGCACGTCGCCCCCCTCCGCGACGACCGTCCCGACCGCGGTCGGCGTGTAGAACCCGCCGATCCCCGCGCCGCCCGCCCGGATCGCCTCGGCCAGCGACCCCTGCGGCAGCAGCTCCACCCGCATCGCCCCCGACTGCGCCGCCGCGACCGCCTCGGGGTTGCTCGTAAAGAACGAGCCGATCGCGCGCGCGATCTGCCCGTTGCGCAGCAGCCGCCCCCCGCCTAACCCCGGCTCGCCGACGTTGTTGCCGACGTAGGTGAGCCCGCGCACCCCCGTCTCGGCGAGCGCGTGCAGCAGGTGCACCGGGTTGCCGGTCATGCCGAACCCGCCGGCCATGAGCACGTCGCCGTCCTTCACGAGGCGGGCCGCCTCGGCGGCGGTGATCTGCGGAACGTCACGCATGCGGGTCGTCGTGGAGGGTGCTTCGCGGGCGGCACGCATTTCCGTCACCCCCGCAAACGCGGGGGTCCACGCGTCCGCGCCGGCGACGCACGGCTCCCCGCAAGGATCGATGGCCCCCCGCCTTCGCGGGGGTGACGGCAAAGGGCGGTCGGGATCTCGTACGCAACCCGCTCACGTCAGAAAGTCGAGCACGGCCCGCGCGAACGCCTCCGGCTGCTCGACGTTGGCGAGGTGGGCCGCGTCGAGCCGCACGACTTCGGCGCCGCCGGGCAGCGCGCGCGCGATCGCCGCGGCCTGCTCGGGCGGCGTCACCGGGTCGTGCACGCCGGCGACGAGCCGCACGGGGACCGTGACGAGCGGCGCGGTCGGGCGCAGGTCCATGTCACGGATCGCGGCGCAGCAACCGGCGTAGCCCGCGGGCGCGGCCGAGAGCAGCATCGCGCGCACGGGCGCCACCGCCCCGGGCGACCGGGCGCGGAAGCCGGGGGTGAACCAGCGCCCGAGCACGCCGTCGACCACGGCGCCCATCCCCTCGCGGAGCACGGCGTCGATCCGCTCCTGCCAGCCGGCGGGCGGGCCCATGTACGGCGCGGTGCACGCGAGCACGAGGCGGCCGACCCGCGCCGGCGCGCGCGCGCCGAGCCACTGGCCGACCATCCCGCCGAGCGAGAGGCCGCAGACGTGCGCGCGCGCGATACCTAACGCGTCGAGCAGCTCCACCGCGTCGCGCCCGAGCCGGTCGAGCGAGTACGCGCCGGGCGGCACGTCGGACGCGCCGTGCCCCCGCGCGTCGTAGCGCAGCACGCGGAACCGGCCGGCGAACGCCGCCGCCTGCGGCGCCCACGCGTCGAGCGTCGTGCCGAGCGAGTTGACGAGCAGCAGGACCGGCGCGCCGGCCGGCCCGTCGAGCCGGTACGCGAGGCGGCAGCCGTCGCCGACGGTCACGTGGGTACCCGTCACGTGCGGGCCGGCGGCGTCGGCGCGCATCGCGCGTCCTCCCCACGCCGCGCGGTACGCGTCGAGCGCCCGGTCGATCAGCGCGTCGGTGCTGCCGAGGTACGCGCCCGGGTCGAGCGCGCGCGCGACGTCGGCCTCGGACAGTGCCCCGCGCACCCGCGCGTCCCCGAGGGCCGCTTCCCGGAGCGTGACCCGCGCGCGGGCAGCCGCGCGACTCACCTCTTCGGCGACGCGCGTCGCCTCGCCGCGGCCGAGCGGCCCCGCGAGCGCGACCGCGAGCGACTCGGCCATCACCGCGCCGCCCCCTCGGTCGAGGTTCTCGCGCATGCGCGCCGCGTCGATCTCCAGGCCGTCGAGCGCCTGCCGCGTGCGGGCGACCGCGCCCGCCGCGTGCCGGAACGCGTCCGGCACCGCCACCCACTCCGCCTGCCAGCCGCCGACCGCGCGCTCGTGCTCCTGCGCCATCGCCCCGAGCACCACCGGCACGGCGCCGATTGTTAGGCGCGCGGCGGCGAGCGCGCCCACCGCGTCCACCGGGTTCCGCTTCTGCGGCAGCGCCGACGACCCGCCCTTGCCCGGCGCGGCCGCCTCCGCCGCCTCGCCCACCTCGGTCTGGGCGAGCAGCGCCACGTCGAGCGCGATCTTGCCCATCGAACCCGCCACGACGCCGAGCGCGGCGACCACGGCCGCCACGCGGTCCCGCTCGGCGTGCCACGGCAGCTCCGGCAGCGGAAGCCCGAGCTCGTCGGCCAGGGACTCGGCGACCGCGAGCCCGCGGTCCCCGAACGCGGCGAGCGTGCCGGCGGCGCCGCCCAACTGCACGGCGAGCGCGTCGCGGCGCACGAGGCGCAGCGCTTGTCGCTGACGCGCGCCGAGCGCGAGCCAGCGCGCCGCCTTGAGCCCGAAGGTGATCGGCAGCGCCTGCTGCAACAGCGTCCGCCCGGCCATGAGCGTCGTGCGGTGCCGCTCGGCCAGCCCGGCCGCCGCGTCGCACAGCGCGCCGAGGTCGGCGACGAGCAGGTCGAGCCCATCGCGCATCTGCAGGACCACCGCCGTGTCGACGACGTCCTGGCTCGTCGCCCCCTGGTGCACGTGGCCGCGCCCCGGCGCGGCGACGATCTCTGTTAGGCGCCGCACGAGCGGGATCGCCGGCGTCCCGGCCGTCGCGACCTCCGTGTACAGCGCCGCGACGTCGAAGCGGTCGACGTCGCACGCCGCCGCGATCGCCTCCGCCGCCGCGGGCGGCACGAGCCCGGCGCGCGCGCCCGCGCGGGCCAGCGCCGCCTCGACGCGCAGCATCTGCGCGACGAACGTGCGCGGCGAGAACACCGCCGCCATCGCCGGGGTCGTGAACAGCGCGGGCGCGGAATCGTTCACGGGCGTCGCACCGCGGTCACCCCCGACTCGCCGCGCCCGGCACGTCGAAGAACACCGTCTCCGCCGCCGCGTCGGACCCCTGCAGCACCACGTCGAACCGGTACGCGCGGTCGACGGCCGGCTCGCTCGCGCGACCCTCGACGAGTTGCGCGACGAGCGTGCCCCGCCGGCCCGCGGGCACGAGCGCCAGTACGGGGTCGTCCGCGTTCGCCGCCTCGTCGTCGAAGTAGACGCGCGTGAAGAGATGGTTGAGCAGCCCGCGCGCGAACACCGCCAGATTGAGGTGCGGCGCCTGCGCCCGCGTGCCGTCGACCGCGGCGTCGAACGGCACCGCGCCGGGCTTCACGGTCGTCAGCTCGAAGCGCCCCGCGGCGTCCGTCGCCACCCGCCCGAACCCCGTGAACGCGCCTTCCATCGACTGGTCGAGCAGCGGGCCCACGCGCGGGTCCGCAGGGTGGTGGTACCGCCCGAGGTGGTCGGCCTGCCAGACCTCGAGCATCGCGTCCTCCACGCCGACGCCGTCGCCGTCGAGCACCCGCCCCTCGACGCGGATGCGGGTCCCCGGCGTGCCACCCGGCGCGAGCACGTCGCGCCGCGCGTCCGCGCGCATCAGGCAGTCGTGGAAGAACGGCCCGACGGTCTGCGAGCCCGTGAGGCCGGGCGTCGCCGCGCGCGCCGTCACGCCGCCCCCCCGCGGGGGTCCGCCCCGCGCGCCGGCTCGAACGGCGTCGCGACCTCCCCGGCGAGCACGACGTCCCAACGCCAGCCTAACGCCCACGACGGCTCGGTCACGTCGTGGGCGTAGGCCGCGACCAGGCGCCGCCGCGCGTCCTCCGTCGGCACCGCGTTGAAGATCGGGTCGAGCGCGTGCAGCGGGTCGTCGGCGAAGTACATCTGCGTCACGAGCCGCGCGCCCCACGCGGGGCCGAACAGCGAGAAGTGAATGTGCGCGGGGCGCCACGCGTTCGGGTGGTTCCCCCAGGGGTAGGCGCCGGGCCGCACGGTGACGAATCGGTACTCGCCGCGCGCGTTCGTGCGGCACCGGCCGATGCCGAGGAAGTGCGGGTCGAGCGGCGCGGGCCACTGGTCGCGGCGGTGGACGTAGCGCCCGGCCGCGTTCGCCTGCCACACCTCGACCAGCGCGTGCGGCACCGGCGCCCCGCGCTCGTCGAGCACGCGCCCCGTGACGATGATGCGCTGCCCGACCGCCTCGCCGCCCGTGCCGGCGTTGCGCGTCAGGTCGGCGTCTTCGGGCGTGATCTCGCTGACCGCGGGCCCGGGGCCGGTCAGTTCCGAGAGCGTGAGTGGCACCTCGACGAGCGGCAGGCGCGGCGCGCGCCGCACCGTCGAGCGGTACGCCTCATACAGGTACGGCGGGAAGACGCTCGCGTCCCCGCGCACGATCTCACCGATCGTCGTGGTGATACTCATCGGGCTACTCGGTCGGCGGTGAGTCGTCACCCCGCGACAGTGGGGGTCCACCGGGTGTGGGCGACGGGGAGTTCGCGCGGGGGTCCACCTCTCCCTCGTGACGTGCGGTCCCCCCCGCCTCGGGCGGGTGGACGCCCGCCTGCGCGGGGGTGACCGCTTCGGGCGCGAAGATGCGCTTGGCCAGCGCGACCGCGCTGTTCGCGGCGGGCACGCCCGCGTACACCGCCACGTGCATCAGCGCCTCGCGCACCTCCTCGGGCGTCGCCCCCGTGTTGCGCGTCGCGCGGAGGTGCAGCGCCAGCTCCTCGTGCCGGCCCAACGCCGCGAGGACGGCGATCGTGACGAGACTCCGCGTGCGCCGGTCGAGCGCGTCCCCGGCCCAGAGCGTCCCCCACGCGGTTTCGGTGATGAAGCGTTGGAACGGCGCGTCGAACGCCGTCTGCGCTGCCTGCGCCCGGTCCACGTGCGCGTCGCCGAGCACGGCCCGCCGGACCCGCGTCCCGGCGTCGAACCGCGACTCGGCCGCGCCGTCCGTGTTAGGCGATCGCTCAGACACGGTCCAGCCCCACGTAGTTCTCCGCCAGGCTCGTCGCCGCGGCGACCGACGCGCACGTGTAGCGGAGCTGCGAGAGCTGCAGCCGCTGCCCGAACGCGTCGTCCCCCGGGAAGCGGTGCAGCATGCTCGTCATCCACCACGAGAAGTGTTCGGCCCGCCACACGCGCCGCAGGCAGGTCTCGGAGTACGCGTCGAGCAGGTCCGTACGCCCCTCGCGGTAGCAGGCCACGAGGCCCTCGGCCAGCACCCGCACGTCCGCGACCGCGAGGTTCATCCCCTTCGCCCCCGTCGGCGGCACGACGTGCGCCGCGTCCCCGGCCAAGAACAGCCGCCCGTACCGCATCGGCTCGGTCACGAAGCTCCGCATCGCCGTCACCCCCTTCTCCAGCACCGGCCCCTCCGCGAGCGGCGGGCCGTCGGCGGTGTCGAGGCGCGCGTGAAGCTCCGCCCACACCCGCTCGTCGGGCCACGCCGCCACCGCGTCGTCCGGCGCGCACTGCACGTACAGCCGGCTCACCGTCGCCGAGCGCATGCTGGAGAGTGCGAAGCCGCGGTCGTGGTACGCGTAGACCAGCTCGTGCGTCGCGGGCGGCGAGGCCGCGAGGATGCCTAACCAGCCGAACGGGTACGCGCGCTCGTAAGTCCGGACCGCGTCGGCCGGGACCGCACGGCGGCACACGCCGTGGAATCCGTCGCACCCCGCGATGTAGTCGCAGCGCAACGCGTGCGCCTCCCCGCCGCGCGTGAAGCGCACCGTCGGCCCGTCGGCGTCGACGCCGTGCACCGAGAGGTCGCCGACCTCGAAGTGGAGCGGCCCACCGCCCGCGTGGCCGCCCTCGCCCAACCGCGCCGCGACGAGGTCCTTCACCACTTCGTGCTGCCCGTAGACCGTGATCGAGCGCCCGCCGGTCAGCTCGGTCATCGGGATGCGGTGGCGCACGCCGTCGAACTGCAGGAAGAAGCCCTCGTGCACGAGCCCCTCGCGGTCCATGCGCTCCCCCGCGCCGGCCGCGCGCAGGAGGTCTACGGTGCCCTGCTCCAACACCCCCGCGCGCAGCCGCCGCTCGACGTACGCACGGTCGCGCCGCTCGAGGATCACCGAATCGACGCCGGCCTGGTCGAGCAACCGGCCGAGCAGCAGCCCCGCAGGCCCCGCGCCGACGATCGCGACCGCGGTGCGCCCTTCGTGCGCGCTCACGCCAGCTCCCGCGGCGGTCGGTCCGCCCCGACGCGCTCGCCGTCGGCGAGCGCCGCCCGCACCGCGAACCAGGTCACGCCCGCGCCGAGGAGCGCGCCGTACAGGGCCTTGCCGGCCAGCACGCGCCCGAACGGGACGGCCGCGGAGAGCAGGCGGGGCAGGAGCAGCCAGTGCGCCGCCACGGCGACCACGGCCACCGGCACGGCGATCAGCACCGCCCGGACGGCAACGTTCGCGGGCATTGCCGCGCCCGCCACCGGGAGCGGCGCGACGGCGCCCGCGCGCAGCCGCCGCCGGGTGACGAGCGTCGGCACGGCCGAGCCCATGAGGGCGACCATGAAGCTCTGCGGCAGCGCGTCGCGCACGAGCGCGTCCGCGCCGACGCGGGGCTGCCCGTGGAAGACGGCCAGCACGAACCCCACGCTGATCGCCCCGTTGATCGCCGCGCTCAGCGCCGACTCGGCGCGCAGGTACCGCCGGTGCGCCGGCGTCAGCACGCGACCGCCGCGCGTACGAAGGCGAGCACCTCGTCGCCGAGCCGCGTGTCCGCGCCCCCGAGGTGGTAGGCGAGGCTGAAGTGGTTGTGCCCGCTCGCGACGTAGGCGCGCGGCATCCGCCCGTGCCGTTCCAGGCGCGCGGCGAGCAGCCCCAGCGTTTCGGCCTGGAAACGCGGCGGGTCGAGTTCGGCGCAGGCGACGAACAATGGCACGGCCGTGTCGACGACCGCGTCGCGCGGCCGGCGGCCGGCGTAGAGCGCCTGCACGCCATAGTACAGCGTGTCGCGCTCGTCGAGCGGCGTGAAGCCGTAGAGCCCGGACAGCAGCACGGCCGCCCGCACGGGCAGGTCCGGGCGGAGCCGGAGCGCGGTCGCGACGTGGACCGCCCCCGCCGAGGTGCCCGCGAGCACGACGCACTCCGGGTCTGCGCCGCGGGCGGCGGCGTGCGCGCGCAGCCAATCGACCGCCGCGGCGACGTCCTCGCCCCCGCTCGGCCACGTCGCGTCGGGGGCCAGGCGGTAGTTCATCACCGCGCCTAACATCCCGCGCCGCGCCGCCCAGCGCCCGACGTGCGCGTTGAACGGGTGGTCGGGGGCGCGCTTCTCGCCGCGCAAGAACCCGCCCCCGTGCACCCACAGCAAGACGGGCGCGGGGCCGCGCGCCTCCTGACTTTCCGCCGGGGCGTACAGGTCCAGCGCCTGCCGCGGGTGGTCGCCGTACGCCAGGTCCGCGGCCGTGACCGGCTGCGCCGCGGCGAGCCGGTCCTGTTCGGGCCGGTAGAGGGCGTACACCGCCTCGAGTACGCCCGGCCCGAGCGCGCGGCCCATGGCCGCGATCGCGGCGCGCTCCGCGGCGGGTTGCATCGACCGGGCGTTAGGCAGAAGTCAGGCGGAGGTCACGCGGGCGCGCCGTCGCCTTCGCCGACGACCGGGTTGGACAGCGTCCCGACGGGCCCGATCGCGACCTCGACCCGGTCGCCGGGCCGCAGCCACAGCGGCGGCTGGCGCTTGGCGCCGACCCCGCCCGGCGTGCCGGTCGCGATCACGTCCCCCGGCGAGAGCGGCGTGAAGGCCGAAACGTAGGCGATGATCCGCGGCACCGAGAAGATCATCTCGCCGATCGGCTGGTCCTGGACGACCTCGCCATTGAGGCGCGTGGTGACGTGCACTTCCGAAAGGTCGCCCGCCTCGTCGGGGGTGACCATCCACGGGCCGAAGGCGCCGGTGCCCGGGAAGTTCTTGCCCGGCGTGAACTGGCTCGTGTGCCACTGCCAGTCGCGCACGCTCGCGTCGTTGAAGCACGCGTACCCCGCGACGTGCTCGAGCGCCTCCTCTTCCGGGATCGCGCGCCCGCCGCGGCCGATGACCACCGCGAGCTCCCCCTCGAAGTCGAGGCTGGTCGACGCGCGCGGGCGCACGATCGGCCGGCCGTACGCCACGAGCGTGTCGGCGAAGCGCGTGAAGACCGACGGGTGGTCGACCTTCGGGCGGCCGGTCTCCTGGCGGTGGCTCTCGTAGTTGTGGCCGACGCAGAGCACCTTGGACGGGTTCGGCACGACCGGCAGCAGCTCGACCTCGGCGAGCGCGTGGCGCGCGCCGTCTGTTAGGCGCCCGACCGCGCCGCCGGCGAGCAGGCCGGCGGCGAGCGCGCCCTTCAGGTCGGCGGGCGCGCCCGCGGCGCCTCCGCCGGCCGCCCCGAGGTCGATGACCGCGTCGCCTTCGACCCGGCCGAAGCCGGGCGTGCCGTCGGGCCGGCGGAAAGATGCGAGCTTCAAGCCTGTTCTCCCTGGTGAATGGCGACGGCGCCGCTGACGCCGACGAGCGGCGCCGGCCGCGACGCCGGCGCGCGCAAGGCCAGCGCGTCGTAGGCCGCGGCGACCAACACGTCCGCGTCGTCGGCCGCGGTCCCGAACACGTAGAAGTCGGGCCGGACCAGCACGGCCCGCACGCCCCGGTCGTCGAACCACCGCGCGAGCGTGCCGTCGTCGGCGAGCGCGTCCGCGTCGACCGGCGTCACGCCTAACGGCGCGAGCGCCCCCGCCGCGGCGCGGGCCCGTCCGAACGCCGCGGCGCCCCGCGCGAACAGCCGCCAGCCCTGCCCCGTCGCGTCGTCGAGGAGCACGCGCCCGCCCGGCGTGTCGACCCGGGGCTGGACGAAGCGCTCCCCCGCCCCCGGCGTCCCCCGCGCGATCGCGCCCTCCCGGAGCGGCGGGATAAGGTCCGCGGCCGTACTCGGCGCGCCCTGCCTGGCCCGCTCGCGGAGTGCGGCGTCGCGCGCGCCCGCGCGCACGGGGTCGAGTTCGCAGATGTAGCGCCCCGCCTCGACCGCGGCCGTGACCACGCTCCGCACGTGCGGGTCGCGCTCGGGCTGGTAGGTGTCGAGCAGCGCCGGCCCGGCGACCCCGCGCGCGACGAGGTCGAGCTTCCACGCGAGGTTCGCCGCGTCGCGCATCCCGTGGCACATCCCCTGGCCGAAGAAGGGCGGCGTCTGGTGCGCCGCGTCCCCCGCGAGGAACACGCGCCCGTCGCGCCACCGCTCGGCGATCAGCCCGTGGAAGCGGTACGTCGCCGCGCGCACGATCCGGTGCGGCACCCCCTCAAGGTACGGCGCGAGCAGCGCCGCGACCCGTTCCGGCCGCATCATCTCGGCGTCGTCCTCGCCCGGGAGCAGCATGAACTCCCACCGGCGCAGGTTGCCGCGCCCCGGCACCACGGTCGCGGGGCGAGCCGGGTCGCACACCATCACCGAGAGCCGCTGCAGGTCGGCCGCGTCGGGGACGCCCCACAGGTCGGGGAAGCGGACCGGCCCGTCGACCGCCGCGTCGACCACGAGCCACGGCTCCTCGAAGTCGAGGTCGTCGAGCGGGATGCCTAACGCCTTGCGCACGCGGCTGCGCGCGCCGTCGCACGCGACGACGAAGCGGGCCCGCACGGCCGAGGGTTCGTCGCCCGCGCGGAGGGCGAGCGTGACGCCGTCCGCGTCCTGGTCCAGGCGCTCCAGCTCGACGCCGAGCCGCAGCTCCGCGTGCGGGAACCGCGCGAGGCCGTCGCGGAGTACGTCCTCGAGCTCGGGCTGGTAGAAGAAGTAGTCGTTGGCCCACCCGAAGGGCCTGGGGCGCCCCGCCGTGCCGAGGTAGCGGATCACGCCGCGGTCGGCGCCGACGTGCAGGTGCCCCTCCGTTTCGCGCATCACCGGCACGAGGCGCTCGACGAGCCCGGCGCCCTGGAAGAGCCGCATCATCTCGTGGTCGAGGTGCACCGCCCGCGGCAGCGGATGGGGCTCCGCCTCGCGGTCGACCACGAGCGTGCGGAGCCCCGCCCCGGCCGCGAGGTTGGCGGCGAGCGCCCCCACGGGGCCGCAGCCGACGACGGCGACGTCGTACATCACGGAGTGGATCGTCGGGCGCGTGAGGGGTGGGCGGGAGCGCCGTCGGTTTCGGTCGACGCGCTCCCAAATTGGTTCGAGCCGGTTAGCGTTGTAAAGAGTCGCCGGATATTTTGTTCGTGCTTGAACGGATGATCGCAAACCACGGCCGCCGATGACCGAGTTCCCGCTCCAGGGCCTGCGCAGCGTCGACCTCGAGGTCGCGGAGCTCGACGCCGCGGCCGAGTTCTACGCGACCGTCTGGGGGCTCGAACTCGCCGAGCGCCGCGCGGACACGGCCTGGCTGCGCGGCACTGGCGACGACCCGCACCTGCTCGCGCTGCACGTGGGCCCCCGCGCCGCCATCCGCTCGATGACCTTCCGCGCCGCGCCCGCGGCCGACCTCGACGCGCTCGGGGCGGCGATGGCCGCGGAGGGTGCGGCTCTCGTGCACGGCGCGCGGCCGCTCGACGAGCACGGAGGCGGCGTGGGCGTCGCGGCGCGGGACGGGCAGGGCCGCACGATCCGCATCGTGCAGGGCGACGTGCGGGCCGAGCCGCGGCCCTACGACCGCGACCGGCCCGAGCGCCTCGCGCACGTCAACGTCAACAGCGACGACGTCGCGCGCGACGTCCGCTTCTTCGAGCTGGCGCTCGGCTTCCGCCTGTCGGACCGCTCGACGATGATGGCCTTCGTGCGCACCAACCGCGACCACCACTCGGTGGTCATCGCCGCGGCGCCCGCGAACACGCTCAACCACGTGGCGTTCCAGGTGCCCACGTGGGAGGGCGTGATGCGCGCCGCGGGGCGCGTCGTCGACCACGGCGTGCCGATCGGCTGGGGTCCCGGCCGCCACGGGCCCGGCGACAACGTGTTCGCCTACTTCGTCGACCCTTTCGGCTTCGTCGTCGAGTACACGACCGAGGTGCTGCAGGTCGACGACGGCTACCGCGTCGGCGGCCCCGCCGACTGGACGTGGCCGGCGGGACGCACCGACCAGTGGGGCATCGCGCCGCCCAAGACGCCCGAGTGCAAGGCCGCCCAGCTCGCCATCCCGTTCGCCTGACGCTCCGACCGAGAGAGGACCCGATGACCCAGACCGCCGCCGCGCCCCACACCGCCGCGCTCCCCGGCCACGCCGTTCCGTACGTCGTGCGCGCGGGCGAGGGCCTCTCGCACCTCGTCGCGGGACAGATCATCCGCACCGTCGCCGGCACGCACGAGACCGCCGGCGGCTTCGGCGCGGTGGTCTGCGACGCGCCGCGCGACCGCTTCCCGATCCCGATGCACCAGCACGAGCGCGAGCACGACACGTGGTTCTGCACGCGGGGCAAGCTCCAGGTCTGGTGCGACGACACGAGTCGCGTGCTCGCGCCCGGCGACTTCGCGTACGTGAAGCCCGGCGACGCGCACGCGTATCAGTCGGTCGCGCCGCGGAGCCAGTTCTTCGGCGTCGTCGCGCCGGGCGGGTGGGAGAGCTTCTTCGGCGACGCCGGCGAGGTCTGGGCGCTGACCGGGCTACCGCCCGCTGGGCGCCCCTTCGACGTGCCGCGCCTCATCGCGGCGCAGGCGAAGCACCGCGTGCTGCGCGTTGACGCGCCGTTCGCCGCGGCCACCCCGATCGGCGAGTCGGACCAGGTTCTGCCCGACGGCCACACCTCGTACTTCCTCGAGGCGGGGTTCGGGCTGCGCCGCGTCCTCTTCGGCCACCTCTCGACGGCCGTGCTCACCGCCGCCCAGTGCGACGCCGTCGTCGACATGCGCGTCATCGAGGCCGGACGTGGCGCCGCGCTGCCCGCGATGCGGCACGCGCGCACGCACCAGTTCCTCTACCTGCTCGACGGCGCGCTCGCCGTCATGGTCGACGGCGAGGAGCACCGGCTCGCGGGCGGCGACGGCGTCAACCTGCCCGCGGGCGTCACCTACGCGACGCGGGTGTTGAGCGGCACCGCGCGCTGGATCGCGACCAGCGCGGGCGGCGACGCGGCGACGATGTGGGACGTGGCCGGGGCGCCGACCTCCGACTTCCACTTCCCGGCGGAGCGTGACGCGAGCGCCGACGTCGGACGCGTGCGGGCGCTGGGCGGCGTGGACGTCGTCCTGGCCTGACCCGGTCGGCGTATCGGGACGCGCCGATCTCGACCGCCACGCGCGGTCACGACCCGCGCCGCCTAACGCGCCCCCCGTCGGCCGGCACGACGGGGGGCGCCGTGTCCGCCCCCTCCTCCCGCGGCAACGACACCGTCGTCGCCTGCCACTGGTGGGCGTACGGGCTACTCCCCGGAAAATCGTCCGGCGCGCTGACGACGACCTCGACTACGCACGCCGCAGCGCGCGGCACCGTGACCAGCCCCGCGAGTTGCAACCGCTCGCCGGCCGCGATGTGGTAGTCGCGGTCCGCGTAGCGGCCCCACCGGACCGTGTCCCCTTCGTACGCGACGCGCCGCCCGTCGACGAGGTCGACGACGATCGGCGCCGCGGCCGGGTGCGTCGGGCACGTCACGCGCGCCTGCGCGAGCCCGAACCGCACCGACCCGTTCGCGCCCTTCACGAGGTCCGCGAGGATTGCGAGGTGGTCGCTCGCCGCGACCCTGTCGGGCGCCCCGACTGCCGGCGCGCGCTGCGTGCGAAGCGTTACGTCCAGGTTGGTGCGCCGCCACCCGTCGAGAAATTGGTAGCCGAAGTAGAGCGCGGCCGCGCCGATCGCCAGCACCTCCGCCCCGTGTCGCGCGGCGGTGACGCGCGCCGTCCAGTCGGAGCGGTGAGCGGCGGGGCCGTCGCTGACCGGCCGGCCCACGGACGAACCGGGCGACGGACTCGGCGTCTCCGGAAGTGAGGCGGATGTTCCCATCGGCTTCGGCGGTGCGTGTACGCAGGCGAGAGATGCGCCCGTGTGACGACGACCTATCGTGAAGTCGGGGCGTCTCTGACACGAACGCGCGAGGCCGCAGCCCGCGCTCGCCGCGACGGTCGCGTACTGACGATAGCGTCCTCACGCCGCACTCCGCCCGCCGGACGTCGATCCCTCCGGTGCGCATCCGACGCCGCCACTGTCCGCGGCCGCGCGCAGCGCGCGGCCGAACGCGGAGCGAACGGCGGGTCGGATCATCACAGGGGCGCCGGGGTTGGGCGCCGGGCACGGGAGGGCGCAGCGCGCGGGGCGGACACAGGCGCGTTGATCGTCACCACCCGGTACGGCCCCGCGCTGCGGGCGCCCGTCCGGCGGAACCACACGCGCCCGCGGGCGAACATCACGCCCTGCCAGTTGGTGAACAGGCTGTCGGCGGTTGCCGCGGCGACGTCGCGCCGCAGCCCGTTCGACATGACCTGCGGATAAACGTGGAGGAACGCGCCCACGCTCCTCACGCGTTGCGTGCGCCGCCCGTCCCAGAGGCGCGCCGGGTACGCCACGAGCGCCGCGACCGCACGTCGGTCGTCCCGCGCGACCGCGGTTTGCAACGTGTCGAGGAACGCGACCGCGTCGGCCGAGTCGGTCTGCGCCGCCACAACCGGCAGCCCACGTGCGGGCGCCTGAGCGCGGCCCGTGGCGGCCGGGCCACTCGCGACCACCGCCGCCAACCCGGCCACGAGGCGCGCACAAAGCGAGGACCGGACGGGCCGACAGAGGTGCCGCATGAGCGTTGGCTGGGGACGTACGACCCGAAACGGCGTCAGCGGATGCGTGCGGGCCGCCGTCGGCCCACTATGCGAATATTCCCACGCACGCCTCGCGCGCCAGCCCCAGCGAGTCCACCTCGTGCCCAACCGTCACGCGCCGGCGCGAGTTCCTGGCGCATTCGGCGCGCGCGAGCCGCTCCGGCGTTAGACGGAGTCGCGCCGGCGTCCCCCGCGCCCGGGCGGCTCGGGAGTGCGCAGCACCCGCGCGAGGTCCGCCAGCGGCGCCGCCGGCACCCACACCGCGCGCACACGTTCGGCCTCGTGTGCCGGCACGCCCCGCGCGCGCCGCTCGCACGCCTCGGCGGCACGCCCGCTCCGGGCGAAGCGCCACCGCAACGGCACCCCGTCGACGTAGACGAGGAAGGCGCGCGCGCCGTCGGCCGACGTTCCGCGCGAGACGTCGCGCAGGACGTGCGCGCGGAGCACGAGCAGCGCGTGGGACGCGACCGCCTCGGTCTCGGACCGGAGGCGCGTGGAAAGACCGCGGGGCATGCGAGGGGAGATGGCAGGGGGTGGGCGGTGGCGCAACCACCGTGTCACCGCCGCCGGGTTGCACACACCCCGCCACCCACCGCGGCGCGCGCGCCCGTGCGCAACTCTCTGACGTGCAACGATTTACGCGCGTCGCCGCAGCGCACGGCGCGCGGTCGTGTTGCGCTGGTGCGACACGACCCCGCGCCGCACGTCGCGGCGGTCCCTCAAACGAGCCAGCCCGGGCGCGTCAGCACCCGCCTCGGGCAGCGGCGGACCCCCGCCGTCTTCGGCGAACACCTCGCGGGGTGACGGTGAAAGCGTGTCACGCCGCGCTGCCCGTCGGACGTCACCCCCGCATGCGCGGGGGTCCACCCGTGATCAACGCGATCGCCAGTCGCGCTAGAACGCCGCGAGCCCCTGCAGCCCGCTCGCCGGCGCGCCGACAAACGTGTCGCCCGCGGCGTTGAGACCGTGGTCGGCGCCGACCTGGAACGCGCCGATCGTGCCGGTGCCGGCTTTTAACACGTACAGGAACTTATTGTCGCCCGAGAACGCCGGATCGAGCGGCGCGGCACCGGTGCCGGCCGAAGCCGGGGGTGTACCGGGGGTCGCGAGGGTCAGTCGACCGTCGCTGCCCACGGCGAGGGGTGCGAGGCTCGCGGTCGCGGCGTTCACGGTGTAGGCGTAACGGCCGTCGTTGGTGGCGATCACCCAGCACGCACCCTGGCCGCCGACGCCGAGTGCCGCGGTAGCGACGGAGAGCGTTCCCCCGCTACCTAACCGGTACGACGAGGCCGCAGCTTCCTGTCCCGGGCTCGTGGCATCCGCGACGATCACCGTATTCCCGGTCACGTCGAAGCCGAACGGGGTCGCGGCCGCCGACGTCGTGACGACCGGTGCGCCGGGACGGCCGTCAGCCGCGATCGGGAACGTCTCGAGGCGGTTGCTCACGCGCTCGGTCACGACGAGCGCACGGCCGTCGCCGGCGAAGCGGATCGTCGACGCGCCAGCAGCCCCGGCGCCGAGCAGACCGGTCGAGCCCCGGATCGACGCGAGGTGACCCGACGCGGCGACCCGGAAGCCGTGCACCCGGTTGCCGCCCGAGTTGAGCACGTAGAGCAGATCGCCGTGAAGCGCCAGGCTGATTGGGCGCACGCCATCCGATCCGACGTGATCGACGAGCGACAGGCTGCCGTCGTCGGCGACGCGGAAGCTCGTCACACTGTTGCTCCCCGCATCGACCGCGAACAGCAAGCGGTGACCGTCGCCGAGGATGACCGAGTACTGCGACTGCAACGGGTCGACCGCGCCGCCCGTGCCGGTGCCCCCGGTCGGGTACGCGCCGAGCGCGGCGAGGCTGCCGTCGGCGGCACGACGGAAGGCGATGACCTGATTGCCGCTGACGGCGTTGCTGAGCGTGTACACGGCGCCCGTGCCCGACTCGGCGGCGCGCGCCGGGGAGAGCGCGCCGGCGGCGAGCGTCGCGGGCGCGACGGGATCGCTCGCGCACGCGGCAAGGCCGACGGCGGCGAGACTGAGGACGGCGAGCGCGGCGGGTGTGGTGCGTGCGGCGTACGTGCGCATGGCGAACAGTTCCGGGGTGATGGGTCGACGGTGGTAGTTGCGCCCCCCGACCGAGGCACGACGGGCGCCCACGGCCACCACACCCAGCGGTCGCCATAACACTTTCTCCGCGCTGCACTTACGCCGTTGACGCGGGCATTCGTGCGCCGCCGGCGGCGTTCACGGAACGTCGCGTGGGCCGGTGAAACGTTTCGCGGAACGCTCGCCGGGACGGTCGCCGGGCGATTCGACCGGACTTAGCCCTTCGGACGCCCCGCGGGTTCGGTCGCGTCGAGGCCGTACGCTTTGAGCTTGCGCCAGAGGGTCGTGCGTCCCATGCCGAGGAGGTCCGCGGCCCGCGCGAGCGCGCCGCCGGTCTGCGCGAGGGCGGCGACGATCGCCTCGCGCTCGTCGCCCTCGGCGCCGTCCGTACGGTACCGCACGTCCGGTCCCGTACCGGCCCCGCCGGCTTCGCGCACCTCGGGCGGCAGGTGCTGCGCCTCGATCCGCCCGCCACCCGCGAGGATCGCCGCGCGCTCGACGACCGCGAACAGCTCGCGCACGTTGCCGGGCCAGTCGTACGCGCGCAGCAGCCGCGTCGCGAACGGCGAGCAGCAGGAGATCGCCGTCGTCTTCCGTCCCGTCCGCGCGAGCGCGTGCTCGACGAGGAGCGGGATGTCCCCTCGCCGATCGCGCAGCGCGGGCAGCTCCACCGGGAACACGTTCAGGCGGTAGAACAGGTCCTCGCGGAACCGCCCGGCCCGCACCTCCGCCCGCAACTCCCGGTTCGTCGCCGCGATCACGCGAACGGCGACCCGCGTCGGACGGATCGCGCCGACGCGGGTCGCCTCGCGCTCCTGCAGCACGCGCAACAACCGTTGCTGCAACGCGACGCTCACCCCCCCGATCTCGTCGAGGAAGATCGTCCCGCCCGAGGCGGCCTCGAACAGCCCGGGCTTGTCGCGCGTCGCCCCGGTGAACGCGCCCCGCACGTGGCCGAACAGCTCGCTTTCCAGCAACCCCTCCGAGAGCGCGCCGCAGTCCACCGCCACAAAGGGGCCGCCCCGCCGTCCGGACTGCTGATGAACCGCGCGCGCGGCCAGCTCCTTACCGGTACCGGTCTCCCCGGTGATCAACACCGTCGACTCGGTCGGCGCGACCTGGGCGAGCGCCGAGAACAAGGCGAGCATCGCCGGCACGCGCCCGACCATCCCGCCGCGTGCCGCGCCCGCGTCGGCGCGCGCCGCGGGCCGGCGCTCGAGCAGCTCGCCGAGGCGCGCGGACAGGAGGTCGGGCTCGACTGGTTTGGTGAGGAAATCGTCGGCGCCGATCTGGAGCGCGCGCACGGCGTCGCCGACCGTGCCGAAGCCCGAGATCATCAGCACCGGGATCCCGTCGCCCCAGAGCCGGAGCGCCTCGACCACGGCGATCCCGTCCGCGCCGGGCATCTTCAGATCGAGCAGCATCGCGTCGAACCGCGACGCGCGCAGCGCCTCGACGGCCTCCTGGCCGTTCGCCACGGCGTGCACGGCGTACCCGTCGGCCTCCAGCAGAGCGGCCGTGGAGAGGCGGAAGACGCGGTCGTCATCGACGACGAGGACGCGCGGCGTTAGGCCGGTCGGTGTCATCGGGCTTCCAGTAGGGGGGCGCCGTGCCCCGGCGCGTTGGAGCGATCGACCCCGTCCTCCGCCGCGGCGTCCGCCTCCGGCGCGACGGGCAACTCCACGCGGAATCGCGCCCCGCCCTCGGGCCGGTTCGCGGCCGTTAGGCGTCCGCCCGCGCCCCGCACGAGCCCCGCGGCCACGAACAGGCCGAGGCCGACGCCGTGCACCGCGCCCTTGGTCGTGAAGAACGGGTCGAACGCGCGGCGGAGGACGTCGGCCGCCATGCCGGGGCCGTCGTCCGCGACCTCGATCGTGACCGTGCGTCCGTCGGAGCGCACGCCGATCGCGATCCGCCCCGGCGCCGACCGCACGTGCGACGGATCGGCGAGCGCCTCGCGTGCGTTCTGGACGAGGTTCAGCAGCACCTGTTTGAGCGCGTCGGGCGCGATGGCCGCACGGCGGACCGGCCCGCCCACGCGGACGACGTCGAGCCGGAGCGCGTCCGGCACGAGCGCCGCCGACGCCAGCACGGCCACCTCGCGCACCACGACGTCCACGTCGCAGACGCGCACCGCCGGGTCCCGCGGCCGGTTGAGGTCGAGCAGCTGCTCCGCGAGCTCGTGCATGCGCAGCAGCTCGTCGATCGCCAGGTCGGCGAACTCGCGTCCCTGCGGGTCGTGGTCCACACGCCGCCGCACGATCTCCAGGCAGTTGCGGAGGTTGGCGATCGGGTTGCGGATCTCGTGCGCCAGCTCGGCGACCAACCGGCTACTCACTGCCAGCCGCTCGCGCTGCAGGATTTCCGACTGCGCGGCCTCGAGCCGCGCCTGACGGTCGGCGAGCTCGCGGTTCGCGAGCGTCAGCTCGGCGAGGCGCGCGACCAGCGCGCGGCGCATCGCGTCGAACGCGTCGGACAGGCGCGTGATCTCGCGGATGCGCGAGTGCGTCAGTGGCGCCCCGACGTCGCCGGCCGCCAGGCGGTCCGCGGCGCCGGCGAGCACGGTCACCGGGCGCGCGAGGCGGCGCGCCGCGGTGGTGCCTAATAGCAGGCCGAGCAGCACCGCCGCGACCCCGCTCAGCACCACCACGCGGCGGAACGCGGGCAGCACGGCGAGGTCGCGCGTGAGGTCGCGGACGAACACCAGCGTCGCGACGTCGCCCACCGGGGCGGTCGCGACGAGGTACCGGCGCGCGCCGTCGCGCACCTCCCGGACCTGGCCGTCGCGCGGCCACGCGCCCGCGTGCCGGGCGATGACGCGCGCCACGGTGTCGGGCGTCGTCGACGCGGTGAGCGCGCCCCGCGCGCCCAGGATCAGCACGTCGGCGCGCGTGAGGGCGGCGAGGATCCCGGCCGCGGGACGGCCGAGCGCCACGCTCACCCCCGCGGCCCCGAGCCACACGCCGCCGCGCATGACCGGGGCGAGCGTGACCGAGTGCAACGCGCCGCTGTCCGAGACGACGGAGACGGGCATCTGACCGCGGCGCGTGGCGTCGACGAGCATCGCGCCCGGATCGGGCCCGGCCCAGCGCCCACCGGAGGCCGTCACGATCACGACCGCGTCGCCGAACGCGCCGCGCGCCGCCTCCGCCACGCGCACGGCGGCCGCTCGATCCCCGCGCGCGACCGCGTCGGCGAGGCCGGGCGCGTGCGCCACGTCCCGGGCGTGCATCACCAGCCCCTCGGCGAGCACCAGATCGCGGTCGGCCACCATGCGCGGCGCGTGCGCGAGATCGTCGCGCGCCCGCGCCTCGACCTCGCGGGCGAGCCGCCGGTCGATGACCACACCCGCGGGCACGATGCCGGCCAGCAGGGTGGTAATGATGAGCAGGAGCAGCGCGCGCTGCAGCGGCACGTCGGCGGCTCAGGTCGGGGCAAGTGAAAGCACGGCGCCGCCAGAACGGGGAAGCGACACGACGGGGCGTACTTGCCGTGCAACTTACGCCCGCCGCGACCCTCGACGGTACACGTCCCGGGGTCGCAGATGCCGGAGGAGTGGCCCTCGGGCACTGTTGCGGATCGTGGTGGGCACGCTTACCGTTCGCGGCAGAAGGCGCGCCCGGCCAGCGTCCGACGGTCACGTCGCTGGATCGGATGGCGTCGCCCCGAGTACGCCCCCGCGCGTCATGCGGCGTGCGCGTTGCGCGTGTAGCTCAGTTGGATAGAGCGTCGGCCTCCGGAGCCGAAGGTCACAGGTTCGAATCCTGTCACGCGCGTTTCAAGCGTTCCGCGCTCGACTACCCGTCGTACCGCCCCCACCCGCCCGCCGAGTGGGGGCGTTCGCGTCGTCACCCGCGTGCAGACCGGCCCGGTGTGCCTGGTCCGCCCCTTGCCCCGACCGCGCGCATGGCTCGGCCCCAGAGCTGGCGCGACGTCACCGTCGGCATCGTCGCCCTCGCCGCTACGATCGGCGCCGGGCTCGTCGTGCTCCTCTTCGCACGCGTCGGCGCGCTTCACGGCCGCACGATCACGCTCTACGCCGCCACGCCCGATGCCACGGGCGTCCTCCCGGGCAGCGAGGTCTGGCTCGCCGGACAGAAGGTCGGCCGCGTCCAGGCCCTCGGATTTCGACCGCCGAGTGTGGACACCGCGCTCCGCGTCCTGCTCACGCTTGAGGTGCTCGCCGAACACCAGACACTGATCCGACGCGGCGCGCGGGTCGCCGTCCGGCCGGGCACGAGCCTCATCGGATCGCCGGTCATCGCGGTCGCTACGAGCAGCATCAATACAGGGCCGCCCGTTCGCGACGGCGACACGCTCTTCGCGAACCCGAACGACCAGTTCGAGACGCTCCGCGCGCGCGTCACCTCGACGGCTGGTACCGAGTTGCCCCTCATCGTCGACAACCTGCGCGTCCTGGCCGTCCAACTCCGGACCGCCCAGGGCACGCTCGGCGCCATCGGCGTCGGCGGCAGCGATCGCCTCGCCGCCACCGCCCAGGTCCTCGGCCGCATCGCCGAGCGCGCGGGCACCGCGGGCGGAACGATCGGCGCCGTCCGCACCGGTCCGCTCACGGATCGCGCCCGGGCCGTGCTCGCGCGCGTGAACGTGATCCGCGACCGGCTCGCCAACCCCGGGACGTCGCCCGGACGCTTCCGGACCGATTCGGCGCTCTGGCGCAGCCTCGACTCACTGCGCACCGACCTGGCCGACGTGCAACGCCTGCTCGACTCGCCCGACGGGACCGCCGGCCGCCTGCGTCAGGACGCACGGCTCCGCCGCGAACTCGCCGGCGCGCGCACGGAACTCGACGCGCTCCTCGCCGACACGCGCCGCAACCCGCTCCGTTACATCGCGTTCTGACGCGCGACGTTGCTTGACGCGTCTGGGCGGCCCGGGTTTCTTGCCCGGGCGCGACCGCGGCGCCACCCCGCCGCTGCCTAACACGTAGCGCGACCAGACCGGCGACGAGTCCCGCCGCCGCCGAAGCCGGCCGACGCTGGTTCGCGGGTGGGAGCGCGCGCGTGCGCCCGGTCGGTGCATCCGTTCGCTCGCGCCCCGCTCGGCATCGGTCGTGCGAAAGACGGCACCTCTCGCCGGATCGTCGGCGCGTCGTGCCGCCCTGCCGCTCTCCCTCCCCTCCCGCCCGCCCCGCTGTGCCCGGTGAACTCATGCCGGGGGCCGATCCCCCGCCGGTCGACATCGTCGAGCTGAAACGCCGCTCGCTCCCCGAGCTGCACGCCCTCGCCGACGAGCTCGCCATTTCCAACTACACCGGGCTTCGCAAGCAGGAGCTGATCTTCCGCATCGAGCAGGCGCTGCTCGACGCCGACGTCACGCTCCGCGGTGAGGGCGTGCTCGAAGTACTCCCCGAAGGGTACGGCTTCCTGCGTAGTCAGGACTGGAACTACCTATATAGCCCCGACGACATCTACGTCTCGCCGTCGCAGATCAAGCGCTTCGACCTGCGTACGGGCGACTCGGTCACCGGACAGGTCCGCCCGCCCAAGGAGTGGGAGAAGTACCTCGCCCTGCTCAAGGTCGAGCGCATCAACGGCGACGAGCCCGAACGCGCCAAACAGCGCGTCGCCTTCGACAACCTGAAGCCGCGCTTCCCCGACGAGCGGATCCACCTCGAAACCACCGACGGCGACCCGAGCACGCGTCTCACCGACGTCATCGCGCCGCTCGGCAAGGGCCAGCGCGGCCTGATCGTCGCCCCCCCCCGGGGCGGCAAGACGGTGCTCCTGCAAAAGCTCGCGAACGCGATCGCGGAGAACCACCCCGAAATCACCCTCATCGTCCTGCTCATCGACGAGCGGCCCGAAGAGGTGACCGACATGCAACTGCGCGTGCCGAAGGCAGAGGTCATCAGCTCCACGTTCGACGAAGCGGCCGACCGGCACGTGCAGGTGGCGGAGATGGTCCTCGAAAAGGCCAAGCGGCTCGTCGAACACGGCCGCGACGTCGTCATCCTGCTCGACTCGATCACCCGCCTCGCCCGCGCGCACAACACCGTCGTGCCGACGTCGGGGAAGACGCTCTCCGGCGGCGTCGACGCGAAGGCGATGGAGAAGCCGAAGCGCTTCTTCGGCTCCGCGCGCAAGATCGACGGCGGCGGTTCACTCACCATTATCGCGACCGCCCTCGTCGAGACGGGTTCGCGCATGGACGAGGTCATCTTCGAGGAGTTCAAGGGCACCGGCAACATGGAGCTCGTCCTCGACCGCAAGCTGGCCGAGCGGCGGATCTATCCCGCGTTCGACTTCAACCGGTCGGGCACCCGGCGCGAGGAGTTGCTCTTCGACCGGGACGAGGCGAACCGCGTGTACCTGCTGCGCAACTTCCTGAGTAGCATGCCGAGCGACGAGGCGATGACGTTCTTGCTGCAACGCATGGGGCGCACGCGCACCAACCGGGAGTTCTTCGCCGAGATGGCCCGGGCGTGACCGGCGGCGACGCGCCGTTCCCGCGCGGACGCGTCCTCGCCGTCGACTACGGCGAGCGCCGCGTCGGCCTCGCGGTGAGCGACCCGCTCGGCATCATCGCCACGCCGGCCGGGGCGATCCTGCGGCGCCCGGGCAAGCGACCGCCGATCGCCGAAATCGTGCGACGCGCCGAGTCGCTCGAAGCGGTCGCGTTCGTGCTCGGCCTACCGCTCGACGGCGCGGGCGAGGACACGCCGCGCGCGCTCGAGGTCCGCCACATCGGCGCAGAACTCGAGCGCCGAACCGGCCTTCCCGTCCGCCTCGTCGACGAGCGCTACACCACGGCCGCGGCCCTGCGTGCCGTGCGCGAGATGGGCGGCTCGGTCCGCGGGCGCAAGGAAGACGTCGATGCGCTCGCGGCCGCGGTCCTGCTGCGACACGCGCTGGCGCTCCTGGCGAACGAGACGGCGGCGGGCGCGACCTCCGACGGCGACACGGCCTAACGCCGCCCATGCGTCGCGTCCTCCGGACCGCGGTGGCGATCGCACTCGCGTCGGCCACAGTCGCCTGCGCCACCTCGGCCGGCGAGAAGCCCGTGCGCGTCGTCGTCGCGCGCGGCTCGTCGTTCCGCGCCGCGGCGGATTCGCTCGCCAGCCGCGGGATCATACGCTCGTCGTTGCTCTTCCGCCTCTACGCGACGTTCGCACGCCACGACCGGCGCATCAAGCCCGGCACGTACCTGCTCCGTCCCGGAAGTTCGTACGCGACCCTCACCGACGCGCTCGTCAGCGGCAAGGGGCTGGTGCACGTCGTGACCGTCGTCGAGGGGTGGGAGCTGCGACAGATCGTGCCCCAACTCGCGCGCTCACTCGAGGTGCCGCGTGACTCGGTCGAGGCGGCCGTCCGCGACACGGCCCTGCGCCGTCAGCTGGACGTGCCCACGCCGACGCTCGAGGGATACCTGTTCCCCGCGACCTACACGTTTCCGGACGGGACCACGGCCCGCGACGCGGTCGCGCAGATGGTCGCCCGCTTCGAGCAGGCGTGGCGACCCGAGTGGAACGACCGGCTACAGGCGCTCGCGCTCCGCCGTCACGACGCGGTGACGCTCGCGTCGATCGTCGAGCGCGAGGCCGTCCGGCCGGAAGAGCGCCCGGCGATCGCGGCCGTGTACTACAACCGCCTACGCAAGGGCATGCGCCTCGAGTCCGACCCGACGGTGCAGTACGCGCTCGGCCACCACACCGCCCGCGTGCTGTACCGCGACCTCGACGTCGACTCTCCGTACAACACCTATCGGCACGCCGGTCTTCCCCCGGGTCCGATCGGATCACCCGGCACGCCGAGCCTCGCAGCCGCCGTCACCCCCGCGCAGGTGCCGTACCTTTTCTTCGTCGCGCAACCGGACGGACATCACGAATTCCGCACGACGTTCGCGCAGCACCTGCAGGCCGTGCGCGAATCGCGCGCCCTCGCCCGCACCGCCGCGGACAGCACCGGCGTCGCGGGCACGCGACCGCGGAGCAGGTAACCGTGCGGCCGCGAGCGGTAGGAAGGCCGCTCGCGTGACTGTACCGCGTTACGACGCGGGCTGCGCGGTGCGCCACCGGAAGCGAACGTCCGGCACGTCCGACTCGCGCTCCCGCGTGCGCCGCTCCTGATCTTGCGGCCGCTCCACCGTCGGCTTGGGGCGGTTCGCCTGCATTTGCTGCTCGACACACTCGAAGACGGGCGGCGAGAGAAACAGGTCGACGAGCGCGGGGTCGAACTGCGTACCACGCCCTTCCGCGATCACGGCGGTGCCACGGTGTGCGCTCTCACCCTCGTGGTACCGTCGACTGTGCGTGAGCGCGTCAAACGTGTCGGCGATGGCCACGACGCGAGCCTCGAGCGGAATCGCGTCCCCGCGCAGCTTGCGCGGGTAACCGGTTCCGTCCCACCGCTCGTGGTGCGAGAGGACGCCGTCCGCGAGCTCCGGATAGAAGCCCGCGAGCGGCGCGAGCACGTCAGCCCCGCGCTGCGGGTGAGTGGCGACCGCATCGCGCTCCTCCGGCGTGAGCTTCGCGTCGTCATGCACGATGTCGAAAAGCGCCTCGTGAATCTTCCCGATGTCGTGGAAGAGCGCGACGCGTTCGACACTTCGACGGCACGGCTCGTTGAGTCCGGCCGCGCGCGCGAGGATAAGCGAGTACGCGGCGGTACGCCGCACGTGGGCGCCGGTCATCGCGTCGTTCGCGTCGATCGCGTTCAACAGCGCTTCGAGGGTTGCGGCCGCGAGGCGCTCGG
Organism: Gemmatimonadetes bacterium T265; assembly: GCA_019973575.1. NCBI lineage: Bacteria > Pseudomonadati > Gemmatimonadota > Gemmatimonadetes bacterium T265. Next base: position 601,658 of record BPUI01000002.1, on the reverse strand, counting down.
CGCTTTGGCGCCCGGCACGTTCACGAAACCAGAGTGCGGCGGCACCGCCGCCGACGAGCCACGACGAGGGAATCTTCATGGTGACGTACGGGGCAAGTCCCGTACACGACACGACACTTGGGGCAGTACCCGCGAAGGTACTGCCCCAAGTGTTGAGGTGCCGGCGACGGCCTACTCTCCCGCGCCCTCTCGGGCGGAGTACCATCGGCGCTGTCAGGCTTAACGACCGTGTTCGGGATGGGAACGGGTGTGGCCCTGACGCTCTAGCCGCCAGCGAAGTTCGGTTGTGTCATGCGGGTCTCCACCACGCGCGGACCGAGTCACGCGCCTGGCGGGGATGGATCGGCCCGCAACGGCGAGCGCCGCGGGCAGATGATGGACGAGGGTGTGGGATGGGTGTGGTGCAGACGCTTGCGTCTGATTTTCTATGATCCTCTCTGACCCCAATGGGATAACCCGGTGGGATGGAGAGGGATGGTCAAGCCGCACGGGCGATGAGGACCGCTACGCTCGGCGTCTGTCGCCAGACGTCCACGGGCGGCCTCGTGACGGGGTGGTCTCCCCCGGCCCTTCAGTGCCTTCGAGAGGCATGGGAGCATTCATCTTGGGGACGGCTTCCCACTTAGATGCTTTCAGCGGTTATCCGTGCCGATCATCGCTACCCGGCGGTGCCGTTGGCACGACAGCCGGGACACGAGCGGATCGTCCGACCCGGTCCTCTCGTACTAGGGTCCGCGCCCCGCAATGCTCCAGCGCCCACGACGGATACAGACCGAACTGTCTCACGACGTTCTGAACCCAGCTCATGTACCACTTTAACCGGCGAACAGCCGGACCCTTGGGACCTTCTCCAGCCCCAGGATGTGATAAGCCGACATCGAGGTGCCAAACCGCGCCGTCGATGTGAACTCTCGGGCGCGATAAGCCTGTTATCCCCAGCGTACCTTTTATCCGTTGCGCGATAGCCCGCCCACGCGGCACTACCGGATCACTACGGCCGACTTTCGTCCCGGCTCGAGCCGTCGCTCTCGCCGTCAGGCTCCCTTCTGCCGTTACACTCTGTAAGCGCGAGTACCGACCGCGCTGAGGGAACCGTCGCGCGCCTCCGTTACGCTTTCGGAGGCGACCGCCCCAGTCAAACTGCCCACCAGCCACGGTCCCAGCCGGGGTCTGCCCGAGCGTGGTGAGCGCGCCGCCTTCGGCAGGGTGGTATTTCACTGGCCCCTCCCCCCAAGCTGGCGCCTGGGGCTCACCGGGTCCCACCTATGCTACACAGCCGAATGCAGCGAGCAATGGCAAGCTGCAGTAAAGGTGCATGGGGTCTTTTTGTCCTGTCGCGGGAACTCGGAATCCTCACCGAGACTGCCATTTCGCCGAGCGCGTGGTCGAGACAGTGCTCAAGTCGTTACGCCATTCGTGCAGGTCGGAACTTACCCGACAAGGAATTTCGCTACCTTAGGACCGTTATAGTTACGGCCGCCGTTTACCGGGGCTTCGGCTCAAGCCGTCGGGTTGCCCCTAAGCTCTCCCCTTAACCTTCCGGCACCGGGCAGGCGTCAGTGCGTATACGGCGCCTTACGCGGCTTGGCACGCACCTGTGTTTTTGCTAAACAGTCGCTTGAGCCGATTCACTGCGGCAGGGTTCGGCTGTCCCAGGCGAACCGGGTCACCTACGCCCTGCATCCCTTCTTCCGAAGTTACGGGATCATTATGCCGAGTTCCTTGACCACGTCTCACTCGTGCACCTGAGGCTCCTCGCCTCGCCCACCTGTGTCGGTTTACGGTACGGTCGCCCTCACACTCCGCCACCAGCTTTTCTCGCCCGTCGACTCCACAGCCCTCGCCGCGTCCGAAGACGCAGCTCGCCATCCCCTCTCGGCTCGCGCCTACCGGCTTAGACGGTCAGTCCACAAGACCGCGGCTGCTTCGTTCCGGTGTCCCTGGTGGGTTCAACGTGTGAACGCGGGGCGGGACTGTTCGCCCGCTACCCATCGCCTACGCCTCTGGGGCCTCGGCTTAGGGGCCGCCTCACCCGGCGCTGATTGCCATGGCGCCGGAACCCTTGGGCTTTCGGTGTGCGGGGTTCTCACCCGCATTTGCGCGTACTCAGTCCGGCATCCTCACTTGTCGGCGCTCCACCGCTAGGGTCCCCCCGCGGCTTCCCCGCTCCGACAACGCTCCCCTACCCCTCCGTGCGTGACGGAAGGCCAAGCTTCGGCGGGCCGCTTAATCCCGACCATTCTCGGCGCGTCGCCACTGGACCGGTGAGCTATTACGCACTCTTTCAAGGCATGGCTGCTTCTAAGCCAACCTCCCGGTTGTCACGGTAGCGACACATCCTTCGCTATACTCAGCGGCCACTTCGGGGCCTTAGCTGTGGCTCTGGGTTCTTTCCCTCTCGCCGCCGGACATTATCGCTCGGCGACTGCCTCCCGCGGTCCATCCCTCAGGTATTCGGAGTTTGGTTGGGCTTGGTACCGGCTCCGCCGGCCCGCACCCATCCAGTCGCTCTACCCCCTGGGGACATACGACGCTCACGCGTAAGCGCGGCGCTCAGCCGCGAGGCTCTACCTCAATAGATTTCGGGGAGAACCAGCTATCTCCAGGCTTGATTGGCCTTTCACCCCTACCCACAAGTCATCCGAACGGTTTTCAACCCATACCGGTGCGGCCCTCCACTGGGTGTTACCCCAGCTTCAGCCTGCTCATGGGTAGATCGCCCTGGCTTCGGGTCTACCCCCGCGCACTCCACGCGCCCTGGTTGCAGGACTCGCTTTCGCTCTGGCTCCGGGCCCTAAACCCTTAGCCCCGCGCGCGAGGCGTAACTCGCCGGATCATAATGCAAAAGGCACGCAGTCAGCCGCCCTCCAGTCGCCCGGAGTCGGCCTCCTACCGCTTGTCGGCCAGTGGTTTCAGGCTCTCTTTCACTCCCCGCACGGGGGTGCTTTTCACCTGTCCCTCACGGTACTCGTCCACTATCGGTGACACGGGAGTCTTTAGCCTTGGAGGGTGGTCCCCCCAACTTCCCGCCCGGTTCCTCGTGCCGGGCAGTACTCAGGCACACCACTAGTCGTCGCACCTCGCGTTCCGCTACCGGGCTCTCACCGTCTCGGGCGCCCCTTTCCAGGGGACTTCGCGTCGCTTCGCGCCAACCGTCCGTGGGGCCTACAACCCCGGAGCCATCAAGACCCCGGTTTGGGCTCCGCCCCTTTCGCTCGCCGCTACTCCGGGCATCTCGCTTGATTTCTCTTCCTCCGGGTACTGAGATGTTTCAGTTCCCCGGGTTCGCCTCACGCCTCACAGCGTGATGACCAGGGCTGCCCCTGGCCGGGTTTCCCCATTCGGGCATCCGGGGCTCAATGCGTGTGTGCCGCTCCCCCCGGCGTATCGCCGCTTACCGCGCCCTTCCTCGCCTCCGTGTCCCCAGGCATCCCCCACTGGCCGTCTGTCACTTGACCACCACCGCAATGTGGAGGCAAGCATCCGCACAGTAGTCGCCATAAGGCTTCTACATCACACCTAACAGTCTCGCGCAGACTGCAACCGTCGCTCGCGCGACGCTCGCAATCCGCGTAGATCGATTCCCACTCGATCGCGTCACCTCTGCAGGTGCCGCAATCGCCCTCGTCCGTCATTTGTCAAATAGTCCGCGGCGTTGGCCGCAGGCGGACGGTCATGCTACACCGACCCGCCTCGCTTCGCAACCGCCGGCGCTGAAGTGATTTACAGCGTCGGCACCGCTGCGGCCCCGCGCTGCTTTGCTCGCGGCGGGAGGGTCAACATACGACGGGCCGATCGAGCCGTCAAGAGGTTCGCAGCACCTGCGTTGCACCCCGGGCTCGCGCGGCCAACGCAGTTCCCGGCAACGACGGGGCGGTCTAGCATCCGGGCGTGTCCGCACATCGACCCGAGCCGTCCGAACCACGCGCCGTCGTGACCGTGTCGACGCGCGGCGCCGATCGATGGGCCCGCGGCCATCCGTGGATCTATCGAAGCGACGTGGTCACACGCCCGCCAGCGCCGGCGGGCGTCGTCCGCGTGCACGACGCGCGAGGTCGCCCGCTCGGCGCCGCGCTCTGGAGCCCAGCGTCCGAGATCTCCCTCCGGCTGCTCACCCGCGACGCGAACGCGCACATCGACGCGGCCTGGTGGCGCACGCAACTCGCGCACGCCGTCGGGCGGCGCGCCCCGCTGACGAACGAGACGAACGCGTTCCGCCTCGTGCACGGCGAGGCGGACGGATTGCCGTCGCTCGTCGTCGACCGGTACGACCGCTGGCTCGTTGTCCAACTCATGAGTGCGGGCCTCGAGGCGACGCGCGGGCCGATCGTTGCCGCGCTCGTCGAACTCACCGGAGCCTCGGGCGTGCTCGCGCGGAACGACGCGGCGCTCCGCTCGCGCGAGGACCTTCCCCGCGAGACCGTGCTGCTCTACGGCGACGTGCCGCGCACGATCCCGGTCGAGGAGCACGGCGTGCGCTATCTCGCCGCGCCGTGGAACGGCCAGAAGACGGGCGCATTCCTCGACCAGCGCGAGAACCGCGCGCTCGTCGGCCGGGTCGCGCGTGGGCGAGCGCTCGACTGCTTCAGCTACCACGGCTCGTTCGCCCTGCACCTCGCGCGTCGCGCGGATTCGGTGCTCGCGCTCGACATCTCCGCCGCGGCGCTCGAGCGGGCGCGCGAGAACGTCGCCCTGAACGGGTTCCGGAACGTCGAGACGCGCGAGGCGAACGCGTTCGACTTCCTGCGGGACGCCGAGCGGGCGGGCGAGCGCTTCGAGACCATCGTACTCGATCCGCCGGCGTTCGCGAAAACGCGCGCGGCGCTTGACGGCGCCGTGCGCGGGTACAAGGAGATCAACCTCCGCGCGATGCGGCTGCTCGCGCCCGGCGGGCTTCTCTACACCGCAAGCTGCAGCTTCCACCTGAGCAAAGCGCACTTCCTCGACGTGCTGACCGCGGCCGCCGCCGACAGCGGGCGCCGCGTCGCGCTGCGGGAGGTCCGCGGACAGCCGCTCGATCACCCCGAAGTGCTCACGATCCCGGAGACGGGCTACATCAAAGGCGCGCTACTCGAGGCGCTTGGCTGAGCGCCCGTCACCGCCGCTGACATGTTGGGCAGTAGTAGGTCGAGCGGCCGGTCTGCACGAGGCGGACGACGGCGCGTCCACAGCGGTGACATGGCTCTCCCGCGCGGTCGTAGACGGCGAGGCGGTCGGTCGCGTCTCCGTCGGCGTACCGGCCGGGGTGGTCGATCGCGTCCGCGAGCGTCTCGGTGATCGCGGCCGCGAGCCGCGCGATCCGGCGCGGACCGATGCGCCCTCCCGCGGTGCGGGGATCGATGCGTGCGCGCCAGAGGGCTTCGGACGCGTAGATGTTGCCGATGCCGCCGACGAGCGCCTGATCGAGCAGCGCCGGCTTGATCGCCTGGCGTCGGCCGGCGAGGGCGCGCGCGAGGTACGCGGCGTCGAAGCCCGTGTCGAGCGCGTCGGGCGGCCCTGCGGGCACGGGCGTACCGGGCGGGATGCGCCGCAACGTCGCGAACCCGCGGCTGTCGGTGAGCGAGACGGTCGAGCCGTCGTCGAGGTCGATCGCCGCCCGCACGTGACGGAGCGCATCACTGTCCCCCGTCGCGCCGAACGCCCAGTCGCCGGCCATGCGGAAGTGCGCCTCGAGCGCGCTGCCGTCGTCGAGTTGGAGCAGCTGGTACTTCGCGCGGCGCGCGACTGCGACGACCCGGCGGCCGCCAAGCGCCGACGCGTCTTCTGCGGGGAGGGTGCGGCCGACGACGCGATGCAGGGTGCGCACGCGCACGATGGTCCGGCCGACCACAGCGGGCCGGAGGCGGCGTACGGCGGTCTCGACTTCGGGGAGTTCGGGCATCAGATGTCGGGAAGCGTCGACCGGCCAGGGACGTGAGTCACGCGCGCCGCCCGGGCCCACGCGCAACATTCGGCGTGCCCGCCGAGCGGCGCTGGACGACGCGTTGCGCCGCCGGTCGGCCTTGGTAGGTTACCGCCTCCTCTTTCTGGCGTTCCCGCGATGCAGGCCCCGCGTTCTCTTCAGCACGAGTACCGGCAGTACCTCGACCTCGAGATCGAGGCGTACAAAGATTCTCTGTCGCACACTGCGCTACTCGCGCTCGGTGACGAAGCGGTGGCGACCCTGCGCACGATGTCCCAGACGTCGCTGGACGAGGTCGTGTTGTGCGAGGAGGTCAACCGCATCATCGCGCGCCGACGCAAACTGCCCACGTACCGGACCTGGCGCCGTCGCTACATGAAGCGGATCGCCGAACTCCGCCAGCCGGAGCGGTGGGGGTTCGCCGCGGAGGGGACGCTCGTGCGCGAGTTGGTCGCGTCGCGCGACGGGGAGCACGTTCTGGTCGCCGGCCTCGACGGCGAGGACGCGATCATGTTCTCCGCCGCGCTCGGCTGCGCGGTCACGACGGTGGGCCACGAGCCCGAGGTGGTCGGCCGAACGCTGGCGGTGGCCGAAGCGTCGGGGTTGGGAAATCGCGTGCGCGCCTGCGTCGGCGACCTCGACGCATGGATGCCGGACGCCGGACTCCGGGTCGTCCTATGTTCGACCGTCGCCCTCGGGCGCGTCGACGTCGAGGCGCGGCCCGAGGTGATCGATGCCCTGCAACGCGCGACGCTGCCGGGCGGCACGCACTTCGTTCGGGCGCCCGGGGGCACGCCGTCTGGCGAGGCGCACGCCGCGTGGGTGCGGGAGCTCACACCGCAGTACGTCGGGTGGACGACAACGGTCGAGGACTGTGGCCGGGATCGACCGACGTTCATCGCCCACAAGCTCGCCCGTTGAGAACGACCGATGGAACAAATCGGCCGACGCCCCTGGCGCGTGTCAAGTTGCGACAGATGTCCCGCGCGTGGTGAGTCATCCTGCAACACGCCCGCAAGTCCGACGGTCCTGCTGCATCGCTAAAGTACCCAGGCGCAGTGACTTAGAGATCGTCGCGTAGGGGCACCGCGGGTGCAACGTGTTTCTCCGTCAGTCACGCACGACCAACGTCGGAGAATCTGTATGCAACAGCCCACATCGTCCCGCGAGACGCCGGAACCGATCGGGATCGTGATATCCGGCCCGGCGCGCACCGAGGTCATGCCGCGGTTCCTCGCGTACGTCTGGGGCCCGGCCCCGGAACCGGTCGTCATCGCGGACGCGATCGCGGAGCCGCGCGCGGCGTAACTCGCACTGCCATGCACGTCGCGACCGCGCTCCGGTCGTCGAAGCGCGTCCTGCCGAGACACTCCGGTAGGACGCGCTTCGCAATTCCGGCATCGGGGACGCGCCGGCTGAATTTGGACTCGCTTCCACCGCTCGTGCACCGGTGCGACCTTACCAGCCGCTCGTCTGCGACTGCCCGTCCTCGGCGTCAGCTGGCGGCCGTGCCGTCCGGGGGCCCCGGACGGTGGGTTCCCCGATCGACGGAGCGCAGGCGATTGAAGGCGTTGGTGAAAGCAGTCGCGGGTCCGGGATTCGAGCTCCGGGACGTTCCCGAGCCGCGGATTCGTGAGAACGAAGTCTTGATTCGGGTGCGGCGCGCCGGCGTATGCGGGACCGACGTGCACATCTATCTCTGGGACGCATGGGCGCAGGGCCGTTGCCGCCCGCCGTTCGTCGTCGGGCACGAGTTCGCGGGCGACGTGGTCCAGGTCGGGGCACTCGTCGAGAACGTCGCGCTCGGGGACCGGGTCACGGCCGAAGGGCACATCGTCAACGAGCTGAGCGTCTTCAGCCGGACGGGGAACGCGCACGTCGACCCGGAGACGCGCATCATCGGCGTGGACCGCGACGGGTGTTTTGCGGAGTACATCGCGATGCCGGCGTCGAACGTCTGGCACCTCGACGCGAGCGTGTCGTACGACGTCGGCGGGATCCACGACCCGATGGGGAACGCGTTCCACACGGCGCTGCACGGGACGGAGATCCCCGGCGCGGTGGTGCTGATTACCGGGTGCGGACCGATCGGCCTCTTCGCGGTCGGGATCTGTCAGGCGGCGGGGGCGTCGCGGGTGATCGCGGTGGATGTGAACGACCGGCGGCTGGAGTTGGCGCGTACCATGGGCGCGCACGACGCGGTGACGCCCGCGGAGGCCGAGTCGGCCGTGCGGCGCGCGAGCGACGGGCACGGCGTCGACGTCACGCTGGAGATGAGCGGGGTGCCGAGTGCGGTGCACCAGGCGTTCGCGCTGACGCGGCCGGGCGGGCGGGTGCAGATGCTCGGCATCCCGTCGCAGCCGGTGTCGGTGGACTTCGCGACCGAGGTCATTTTTCGCGGGCTGACGGTGTACGGCGTCGTCGGCCGGCGGATGTACGACACGTGGCACCAGATGACGCGCTTCTTGCGCGCGGGGACGTTTGACCCGACGCCGGTCATCACGCATCGCTTTCCGCTCGAGTGCTACGACGAGGCGATCCACGCCATCCGGAGCGGCGAGGCGGGCAAGGTCATTTTCGAGGTCGCCTGAGGCGATCGCTGGGGGCGTTCCGTGTACGATCACGACCACGACGACATCCTGACCGCGGCGCGCGCGGGCGACACCGACGAGGTCGCCGCGGTGCTCTCAATGGACAACTGGCTCACCGCGGCGAAGGACGTGGAGGGGCGGACCGCGTTGCACCTGGCCGCCGCGGGCGGGCACGCGAGCACGGTGGAGCTGCTGCTTCATAACAACGCCGACCCGAACGCGCGGGACGCGGCCGGGCGCACGCCGCTCGCGACGGCGGTGGCGGCGGGGCACGCGGAGGTCGTCGAGGTGCTGCGCCGGGGCGGCGCGCGCTGACGGCGTCCGCCGACGACCGGAATCCAGATTCGGAGATCGCGATGACGACGACTCTACCGCCCGGCGGCGCGCTCGCCGCTGACCTGCAGGCGCAGCTCGACCAGCTCAAGGCCGACCGGGTCTACAAGCGGCTCAACTATCTCGAGAGCCCGCAGGGCGCCCGCGTCCGCATGGAAGGGCGCGGTGAAGTGCTGATCCTCTCGTCGAACAACTACCTCGGCCTGGCGAACGAGCCGGCGGTGGTCGAGGCGGGGATCGACGCGCTGCGGCGCTACGGCGCGGGGACGGCGAGCGTGCGGTTCATCTGCGGCACGTTCACCGTGCACCGCGAGTTGGAAGAGGCGCTCGCGCGCTTCGTCGGGACCGAGGCCGCCCTGTCGTACGTGAGCGCGTGGAACGCGAACGAGGCGCTCACGGCGACGGTCGTCGAGGCCGGCGACTTCGTGATCTCGGACGAGCTGAACCACGCGTCGATCATCGACTCGATCCGGCTGGCGAAGGCGATCAAGAAGTGCACGACGGCCGTTTACAGGCACGGCGACATGGACGACCTGCGCGCGAAGCTCGCGGCGAACCGGGACGCGCGGCGGAAGCTCGTCTGGACGGACGGCGTGTTCTCGATGGAGGGGTCGATCGCGAAGCTGCCCGACATCCTCGAGATCGCGCGGGAGTTCGGCGCGGCGGTGGTGATGGACGACTCGCACGCGACCGGCGTCCTCGGCGCGACGGGGCGCGGGACGGCGGAGCACTTCGGCGTCCTGGGCGAGGTGGACGTGATCACGTCGACGCTCGGCAAGGCGTTAGGCGGGGCGGCGGGCGGGTTCATCGCGGGGCCGGCGGCGCTCGTCGACATGATGACGCAGCGGTCGCGGCCGCAGCTGTTCTCGAACGCGCTGCCGCCGACGGTCGCGGCGAGTTCGCTCGCGGCGGTGCGGGTGGCGGAGGCCGAGCCGGGGCGCGTGCGGACGCTGCGCGAGAACACGCGGTACTTCCGGGAGGCGATCGTCGAGGCGGGGTTCGCGCCGCTCGCCGGCGAGACGCCGATCGTGCCGATCATCGTCGGCGAGACGGCGGCGGCGATCGGGATGAGCGACGCGCTGCTCGACGAGGGGGTGTTCGTGACCGGGTTCGGGTTCCCGGTCGTGCCGCAGGGGCAGGCGCGGGTGCGGTGCCAGATCTCGGCCGCCCACACGCGCGAGGACCTCGACTGCGCGGTCGCGGCATTCAAGCGCGCGGGGCGGCGGGTCGGAGTTCTGCGTTAGGCAGGGGCGTAGGGCGGGCGTCGCGCGCGGCGGCGCTGATCGAGGCGTACGGACGGTCAGTCGGGGTGGCACTCGACGCGGACGATCAGGCGGCGCCAGCTGGCGACGTCCTCGCCGCCGACTTTGTCCACCGTAGCGCCGGCGCGGCCGCCGGCGATCATCCATTGCGCGAGGCGTGCGCCGGTCTCGACGGGGAGGTGGCCGACGAGGTCGCCGCCGGGGGCGTGGACCCAGACGTTCGGGTCCTCGGTGTCGGGCGGGTCGGGGACGAGGATCAGGTGGTCGCCGGCATGGAGGCGGTGGACGACGGCCGCGCGCTCGGCGAAGACGGTGCCGAGGACCGGGGTGAGGAACGGGTCCGGCCAGGGCGGCGCGTGGCGGGGCGTGGACGGGGGCATAGGGCGAGGTCGGGACGGCGTCTGACGCTCAGACCGCGTCGACGCCCGGCGCGTAGGGGCGACGGTAGAAGGTCGGCGGGGTGCGCGAGACGCACGCGTCGCCGCGGACGAGGTAGCGGAGCGGCCAGTCGGCGGCGCGCGTGATGCCGATGCGCGGCGTGACGAGCACGTCGTCGTCCGCGACCGCGACGTCCGGGCGCAGCACGAGCGCGAGCTGGAAGTCGAGTGGCGTGCCGTCGAGCGGCGCGCCGTCGAGGCGGCCGTCGATGCCGAGGGCCGCGCAGAGCTTGCCGGGGCCGTTGGTGAGGTCGGCGTCGCGGCGGACGCCGGGGCGCCGCGCGCGGGCGAGCGCGAGGTCGCCTAACGGTGCGACGGCGCGCACGAGCACGGCGCTGCCCACCCCCTCGGGGAGGGTGACGGCGTTGAAGCACCAGTGCATCCCGTAGATGCGGTAGACGTACGCGCGGCCGGGCGGGCCGTGGAGGTGCCAGGTCCGCCGCGTGCGGCCGGCGACGGCGTGGCACGCGGGGTCGTGCGGGCCGAGGTAGGCCTCGGTCTCGACGACGCGCCCGCGGGCCGTGCCCGCGGGCGTGCGGCACTCGAGGACGGCGCCTAACAGCGCGCGGGCGACGGGGCGTGGGTCGCGGTCGTAAAAGGCGACGGGGAACGGGGGAGCGGGCCGTCGGGTCACGCTCCCTGGTCGGTGCCGCGCGCGGCGGTCCCGGGGGCGCGCTTGCGGGCGCCGCGCTTGGCCGCGGTCTTCGCGGGCGCCTTGGCGGCCGCCTTGCGCGCGCCGCGCCCGCGGGCGGGCGCGGCGGTGTCGTCCGCGGCGGGCTGCGGTGCGACCGCTTCGGTCGCCGTCGGCGCTGGTGCCGCGGCCTCCGGCTCGGCCGGGGCGTCGGTCGCGGGCGCGCCGCCGCGGGCGGCGCCACGGCCGCGACCGCGGCTGCGCCGATTCCGACTGCGGGCCGCCGGCTGGGCTGCCACGCCGGCGTCGTCCGAGCTCGCGGCGTCGGCGGCGTCCGCCGACTCGATCGAGACCGCGGGTGCGTCGTCTGTCGGCGCGGCCGCGGTGGGTGAAACCGGAGCGGGCGCGGACGCGCCCTCGTCCGACGCGGTGGTCACGGCCGCGACGCGTCCGGCATCGACGGGCGCCACGTTCGGGGGCGCCGTGTCGACCGGGAGGGTGTCGACCGCGGGCGAGGCGACGGGCGCGTTGGCCGTGGTCGGCCCCCCGCCCGGGGGCACGGCGCCGATGAAGAGCAACTCGGGCGGCGGCGCGCCGAGCCGGCCGCCGCGGCCGCGCGCGACGCCGCGCGGGCCCATGCCGCGCGGGGCCGCGGGGGCCGACGGCGCGGGCGCGACCGGGGCGGGCGCCGCCTGGGTGACCGCCGCCGCGCGACTCAACTCGTCGCCGACGTTAGGCGCCGGACGCGGCACGCGCCCGACCGTCATCGCGTCGCCGTCGCGGAAGGTGCGGACGACGCCGTTGTCGGCCGCGTCCTGCACGATGCGCGGGAACATGCGCTCGCTCAGGCTTTCGGAGTCGCGGCCGAGGAGGGCGAACACCTGCTCGCGCAGTTCCTGGACGCCCGCGCGGTCGTCGTCGCCGGCCGTGAGCGCTTCGACGCCGCGGCGGACGAGGTCGAACGCCTCGGCGCGCGTGAGGCGCTCGCCCTGTACGCCGATCGTCGGAACGATCGGGATCGGCGTGACGTCGCGCGGTTCCGCGGGCGGCCGGTCGGCGGCGACGAGGTCGTCCGCCGGCACGGCGAACTCGCCGGTCGTCGCGCGGTCGGAGTCGCGTCCGCCGCGACCGCGGCCGCGCCGCCGCCCGCGGCCGCGGTCGAAGCGGTCGGCGCGCGACGGCTGCTCGGCGGCCGGTTCTTCGTCCGTCCCGTCGTCGACCTCCCGGTCGGTCAGGTCGGCGTCGGTGGCGTCGAACGTCTCGGCCCGGTCGCGCGCGGCGTCGCGCGTCGTGTCGCGTGCGGTGTCGCGCGCGGCGAGGTCGCGCGCGAAGTCGCGGGCCGCGTCGCGCGGCGAGCCGCGGCCCGCGTCGCGGCCGGTGTCGCGCGGCAGGTCGCGGCCGCCGTCGCGTCCGCGGTCGCGCGCGCCGGCCGGGCGCGCGGGGGCGATCTCGTACTGACCGCTCTCGAGGCGCGTGAGCGTGAGCAGGCCGCGGTGCGCGGCCTCGCTCACGAAGCGCGAGAACTTCGGCATCCCCAGGTTCTTTTCGTCGAACGAGGGGTCCATGTCCTGCATGACCTGCTTGAGCCGGTCGGCGCGCATCGTGTCGCCGTTGCGGGCCATGCGGTCGACGGCTTCGGCGACCAGCTCCCACGGGTCGCGCGGGGCCGGCAGCTCGTCGGCGGTGCGGACGAGGCCCGCGAGCGCGTTGTAGCTGTAGTACTCGTCGCAGTTCTGGACGAGCAGGTCGCTCGCGCTCTCGCGGATGCCGACGCCGATGACGTATTTCCCGTATTCCTTCAGCTTGAGGACGAGCGACGAGAAGTCGCTGTCGCCCGAGAGCAGGATGAAGGTGCCGATTTCGGGGCGGGTGAACACCAACTCCATCGCGTCGATGGCGAGGCGGATGTCGGTGGAGTTCTTTTTGGTCGTGCCGCCCGCGACGGCGAAGATGATGTCGATCGAGTTCGCGGTGAGCGGGACGACGTAGTTGGGGTAGCGGCGCCAGTCCGCGTACGCGCGCTGGACCGAGACCTTGCCCCGGATGATGTCCGACGACAGGAGCGCCCGCAGCTCGGCCTGCAGGTCCTTTTGGATGCCGAGCGTGACGTTGTCGAAGTCGATAAGGAGCGCGGCGTTGGGCGCCGGCGGTAGGTAGGCCGCGGGCGCGTACGCGCTGGGGGGGGCGGCCTGCGGGCCCTTGGCGATGACGGCGGCGGACGACGGGGCCGCGGGGCCGCGGTCGCGCGGCCGGGGGTAGCGAGTGCTCATGGTGTGGGGCCCGCGCGAAGGGGCGGGCGCGGCCGCCGGTTCACGCGGCGGCTGTGGGCCGCCGGCTCACGCGGCGGCGGCTGTGACAGTCGGGTCGAGCGCGACGACGCGCTCGAGCTCGCGCCGCTTCACCTTGCCGCTCCCCGTCATCGGGAAGGCGTCGAAGAAGCGCACGAGGTCGGGGATTTTGGAGTCGGTCAGGGTGTCGCGGGCGAAGCTCTTGACGTCCTTGCCCGTGATCACGGCGCCCTCGACCGGGACGACGCAGGCGCAGATCCGTTCGCCCAGCACGTCGTGCGGGACGCCGATGACGCAGACGTCTTCGATCGCGGGGTGGGTGCGCAGCTGGTCCTCGATTTCGCGCGGGTAGATCTGGAAGCCGCCGCGGAGGATGGTCTCCTTGCGCCGGCCGACGATGCGCAGGTAGCCGTCCTCGTCGAGGATGCCGAGGTCGCCGGTGAGGAAGTAGCCCTCGGGGGTGAAGGCGCGCGCGGACTCGGCGGGCATGCGGGCGTAGCCGAGCATGACGCCGGGGCCCCGGACGGCGATCTCGCCGACCGCCTCCTGCGGGCCGTGGAGCTGGCCGGTGAGGACGTCGACGGCCATGACGTCGACGCCCGGCAGCGGGCGCCCCGCGGTGGTCAGCCGCTTGTCGGCCGGGTCACCGTCGCGCGTGACGGTGACCGCGGGCCCGGTTTCGGTGAGGCCGTAGGCGACGTGCACGTCGCACCAACGCCGGACGCGGCGCAGCAGGTCCTCGTCGGCGGGCGCGCCGGCGATCAGCCCGGCGCGGAGTCCGCCCTCGCGCACGGCGCGCTCGTCGAAGCCCGGGGCGCGCATGAGGAGGTGGAACGTCGTCGGCACGCCGTGGAGCACGGTCACGCGCTCGCGCTGCATGAGCGCGAGCGCGGCGGCCGGCTCGAACTGCTCCTGCAGCACGAGCGTGACGCCCGCGGCGACCGCGCCGACCGCGACGCCGAAGCCGAAGCTCGCGAAGAGCGGGACCGCGGCGAAGACGCGCTCGTCGTCGCCGAGGCCGAGCGCCTCGCCCGTGTGCCGCGCGGTGTCGATCACGCCGGCGTGGCTCAGGCGCACCCCCTTGGGGTTGCCCATCGTGCCCGACGTGTAGAGCTGGGCGAGGTCGTCCCCCGCCCCGGCCGGCGGCGCCGCGGGGCGGCGTCCCGCGCCCTTGGCGACGAGGTCTTCGAGGCGGAAGATTCGATCGTCGTACCACCGCTCGGTTTCGTCGCCGACCGTGACCAACAGGCGCAGGGCCGGCAGGTCGGCGAGCACGCCCTCGTAGAGCGTGAGGGTGTCGAGCCCGTCGTCTCGGTCGGCGACGACGAGGCAGACCGCCCCCGCGTGCCGCAGCTGGTACTTGAGCTCGTGCGGCCCAAGGCGCGGGTTGACGGGGACGACGACGGCGCCGAGCGCGGCGGCGGCGCGCAGGGCGAGCACCCACTCCGCGCGGTTGGGGAGCGCGATCGCGACGCGGTCGCCGGCCGCGACGCCGAGGTCCGCGAGCGCGGCGGCGAGCGCGGCGCCCTGCCGGTCGACGTCGGCGTAGGTGAGCGTCCGCGCGCCGGCGACGACCAGCGGGCGCTCCGCCCGGGTGGTGGCGCGGTCGGCGAAGAGCTGGTCGAGCGTCGGCTGGTCGGCCATCAGGCGGTCGTGCGCGGTCGGGAGCGTGCCATATCGCGTGCGAAGGGTAACCCCCCGTCAGAGTGCGGTAAAGCGCGCCGCCGCACGCGTGCGACCCGTACCGCCGCCGCACCGGGCTGCATCCGCGTCCGGCCTCCGGCCGTCGGTCACGAGCCGTAAGTTGCGCGCGTGATCGGCACTCGCCTCCGCCCGTTCCGGGCTTCGTATCGGGCGCGGCTCTTCGCCATCCTGGTGCTCTTCGCCGTCTGTCCGTCGGTGCTGCTCACGGCCGCGTGGACGGGCGCGCTCGCGCGCGCGGTGCCGCTGCTGAGCGGCGGGGTCGCGTGGGAGCGGGCGGCCGCGACGGGCGAGCGCGCGCTCGCGGCGGCGCGGGGGGCCGCGGCGCGGGCGGGCGAGGGGCGGCCCCTCACGAGCACGGAGCGGCGGGCGCTCGACCGCACGCTCGACGCGCACGCCCAGGAGCTGCGGGCGTCGCTCGAGCTCTCGCGCCGCTACAGCTTCGTGGCACCGCGCGTGGCGCGCGTGCTGCTCGCCGGCGGCGCGATCCTCGTCGCGGTGCTCACACTCGTCGCCTCGCGCGTCGCCGGGCACCTCAGCCGGCAGCTCTCCCGCCCGCTCGGCCAGCTCGTGCGCTGGACGGCGCTCGTGCAGGAGGGCGCGCCGCTGCCCGAAGAGCCGGAGCCGCGCGGGGCGCCCGAGTTCCGCACGCTCCGGCGCCGCATGCGGACGATGGCGCGCGAGCTGGCCGTCGGGCGCCGGCGGGCGCTCGAGGCGGAGCGCGCCGAGGCGTTCCGCGAGTCGGCGCTGCGGGTCGCCCACGAACTGAAGAATCCGCTGACGCCGATCCGCTTCGCCGTCGACCGGCTGCGGCGGGACGCGGTGCCCGGCCAGACCGAGGCGGTCGAGGTGCTCGCGGCCGAGACGGCGCGGCTGGAAGCGATGGCGCGCGGGTTCGCGCAGTTCGGGCGGCTGCCGGACGGGCCGCTCGCCGACGTCGACGTGGGGGAACTCGCGCGGTGGGCGACGGCGACGACGGTGCCCGACACGCTGGAGGCAACGGTCGAGGTCGCGGCGGACGTGCCGCTCGTGCGCGGGCGCTACGACGCGCTCGCGCGGGCGCTGACGAACGTGCTGCTCAACGCCGTCGACGCGACGCCGCCCGGGGGGCGGGTCGACGTGCGCGTGGGGCGGGTCGACGGCACGGTCGAGTTGGCGGTCCGCGACACCGGGGTCGGGATCGCGCCGGAGCAGCTCGCCGGGATCTGGGACCCCTACGTGACGCACAAGGCGCACGGCACGGGGCTCGGCCTCGCGATCGCGCGGCAGACGGTGCTCGCGCACGGCGGACACGTTGACGCGGTCAGTGCCGTAGGGCGCGGGACGGAGGTCCGTTTCATTCTGCCGTTCCGCGGGGTACCGGACGGCGATCACCCAGAGAACCGCACATGATCATTCAGCAGCCAGCCGCGACCACTGCCGGACAATCCTTGCTGAGCGCCCAGGACCGGGCCGACATCGCGCAGAGCGTGCGCGACGGGCAGGCGACCGCGCGCGACGCCCAGCAGGTCGCGCAACGGGCGATGGCCGACGCGCAGCGTCAGATGGCGCAGGCGCAACGCGAGATGGCGCAGGTCCCGATGCCCCCCGCGCCGCCGGGCGCCCCGGGCGGCAACACGAGCGTGATCAAGGACGGGAGCGGCCGGATCGTCGTGACCGGCCCGAACGGCAAGACGATCACGATCGACCCGAAGGCGGGGCTCGACGGCGATCAAATTCAGGAGATGGTGCAGACGGCGCTGCAGCCCACGCCCGTCGAGTCGCACAACGATCCCGTGCCGCGGGAGCTGATCCCGATTCTCGGCATCATGTTCCCGTGTCTCGCGGCGATGGTCTTCTTCATTACCCGTATGTTCACCGCGCGGCGCACGGTCGCGGGGGCGACGACGGCGACCCTGCCGCCCGACACGGTCGCGCGCCTCGCGCGCATCGAGCAGGCCGTCGAGGCGGTCGCGATCGAGGTCGAGCGCATCTCGGAGGCACAGCGATACTCCGCACAGCTCCTCACCGACCGGCTGTCGGGTCCCGCGCCGACGGTGCCCGCCGTCGCCGCGTCCGCGCGAGGCGCCAATGGATGAGGTCATCCAGTTCGCGGGCGTGATGGCGGTCATCACGACGAGCGTGCTCGCGATGGCCGGGGGCATCGTGTGGGTGATCCGCACCGGGCGGCGCGGCGCGCCGCCGGCCGGGGAGGAGATCGCCGCACTGCGTGCACGCGTCGCGCAGCTCGAGCAGGCGGTCGACGTGGTCGCGGTCGAGGTCGAGCGCGTGGGGGAGGCGCAGCGGTACACGGAACGCCTATTCGCCCCCGCGCCGGGTGCCGCCACTGCGCCGCCCGCGCGCCCGTACTAGGCGGTGCCGAGCGTCCTGATCGTCGACGACGAGCCGAACATCCGGCGCATGGTGGGCGCGCTCCTCGCGGCCGAGGGCTACGAGGTGCGCGACGCGCCCGACGGCGCGGCGGGGCTGGCGAGCGCGCGCGCCGCGGAACCCGACCTCGCGCTCGTCGACCTGATGATGCCGGGCGCGGTCGACGGGCTCGGGATGCTCGAGCGGCTGCGCGAGCAGCTCCCCGACCTGCCGGTGGTGATGATGAGCGGCCGCGCCGCGTTAGGCGATGCGGTGCGCGCGACGAAGCTCGGCGCGTTCACCTTCCTCGAGAAGCCCCTCACCCCCGAGGGGGTGCTGCTCGCGCTCGCGAGCGCGCTCGAACTGCGCCGCGCGCGGCGGGAGGCGCGCGCGCTGCGCGAGGAGATCGGGCTCGGCGGGGCGATGGTCGGCGAGAGCCCGGCGATGGGCGAGGTGCGCGCGCTCGTCGCGCGCGTCGGGCCGACGGACGCGCGCGTGTTGGTCACCGGCGAGAGCGGCACGGGCAAGGAGCTCGTCGCGGCCGGGCTCCACGCGGCGAGCGCGCGGCGCGAGCGGCCGTTCGTGCGCGTCAACTGCGCGGCGATCCCGCGCGACCTCGTCGAGAGCGAGATGTTCGGCCACGAGCGCGGCGCGTTCACGGGCGCGACGGACCGCCGCGTCGGCCGCTTCGAGCTCGCCCACACGGGCACGCTCTTCCTCGACGAGGTCGGCGACCTCGGCGCGGAGGCGCAGGCGAAGCTGCTCCGCGCGCTCGAGGCGGGCGAGATCGAGCGCGTCGGCGGCGCGCGGCCGATCCGCGTCGACGTGCGCATCGTGTCGGCGACGAACAAGGACCTCGCGCGCGCGGTCGCGGAGGGCGCGTTCCGCGACGACCTGTTCTTTCGACTCAATGTGATCCCCATTCACCTGCCGCCGCTGCGCGAGCGGCCGGGCGACGTGCCGCTGCTCGTGCGGCACTTCTCCGCCCTCTACCGCGCGCGCACCGGGCGGCCGGCGCCGGCGTGGAGCGACGACGCGCTCGCGGTGATGGAGCGTCACCGCTGGCCCGGGAACGTGCGCGAGCTGGCGAACGTCGTCGAGCGCCTCGCGATCCTGCACCCCGGCGGCGAGGTCGGCGCGGGCGACGCGCGCCGCGTGCTCGCCGCCGACGCCGAGGACCGCGCGCCGGACGTCGCCGCGCGCGAACTCGGCCCGCTTCCCGACACGGCCGGCCTCGACGTGCCGCTCGCCGACGCGCTCGACGCGTACGAGCGCACGCTCATCGTCCGCGCGCTCTCGGCGGCCGGCGGGAACGTCGCGGACGCGGCGCGCCGGCTCCGCACCGACCGGCCCAACCTCTACCGCCGGATGCGCCGGCTCGGCGTCGCGCTCGGCTGCGCGCTCGCGGCCGCGCTCGCCGCGCTCGGGCACGTGCGGCCCGCGGGCGCGCAGGACACCACGCCGCCCCCGCGTCGGGCGCCGGCGCGCGCCGAGGCGACGCCCGACACCGTGTCGGACGGGGTGACCGACGCGGTCGCGCGCTACAACGCGCCCGGCACCCTCCGCGTGCGCGGTCGCTTCGCCGTGCCCGCGGGGAGCGAGATCACGGGGGACGTCGCGGTCGTCGGCGGGCCGGTGACGGTGGCCGGGCGCGTCGCGGGGCGGCTCACGGTCGTCAACGGCGACGTCACCTTCCGCCCGGGCGCGCGCGTCGACGGCGACGTGCTCGTCGTCGGCGGGCTCGTCGACGGCCGGCGCGAGGCGCGGTTCGGCGGGGAGCTGCGCATCGAGCGGCGGGCGGCGCCGGTCGCCGTGCGCGGTGACACGCTCGCCCTCGACCGCAACGCGCTCGAGCCCGACAGCGGCGGCGGCGCGCGCTTCCGCTTCGGCGGCGCGCCGAGCGCGCGCACGTACGCCGGGTTCACGCTCGCCTCCGGCGGGGCGTACAACCGCGCCGAGGGGCTGCCGGTGCTCGTCGGCCCGACGCTCGAGGCGCAGGTCGCGCGCGACACGCGGCTCGCCGTCGATCTGTTAGGCGTCTACCGCACCGCGGGCGAGTTCCGCTGGGACGCCGAGCACCGCGGGCACGACGCGCGCGCGGTGCTGCGCGCGGGACGGCGGCGGCACGTGCAGCTCGGCGGCCGGCTGTACGACGTCGTGAGCCCGGTGGAGGACTGGCAGCTCGCGCCGATGGAGACGGGCCTCGCCGCGTTCCTGCTCCGGCGCGACTTCCGCGACTGGTACGGCCGCCACGGCGCCGCGCTCACCGCGGGCGCGGACCTCGGGCCGGACGCCGTGCTGACGTTAGGCTACGCGGATGAACGGTGGGCGTCGCGGCCGGAGCTGAACCCCGCGACCATCCTGCGCGGCAGCGAGACGTGGCGCCCCAACCCGGCCGCCGACGAGGGGCGGATGCACCTGCTCACGGCCGGCGTCCGCATCGACACGCGCAACGACGTCGACCGGCCGTGGGCGGGGTGGTACGTCGACGCGAATTACGAATACGGAACGGGGACGATCGCGCGCTTCGCCCCGCTCTCGGCGGACCTCCTGACGCCGGGCCTCGCGCTCCAGCCGGACGCGCCCCTGCCTCCCGGCGCGCGGGACGAGACGCCGGGCCACCGCGCCTACGGCCGGGGGTTCCTCGACGTGCGCCGCTACAACCGGCTCACGCCGGACGCGCAGCTCAACCTGCGGTTCGTCGCGGGCGGCTGGCTGCACGGCGACCCGCTGCCGGTCGAGCGCCGCTTCTCGGTCAGCGGGCCGGGCGCGATCCCGGGCTTCGGCTTCCGCGAGGCGGCCGGGCCCGACCGCTTCGACGTCGCGCAGTGCTCGGTGCACGGGCTGCAGCCGCCGGGCGATCCGGCGCAGTGCGAGCGCATGGCGCTCGGCCAGGTCGAGTACCGCACGGACGTGCGCGTCGGGCTGTTCACGGGCGACGAGGGCGGCGAGCGCGTGCGGCGGGGGCTGCGCACCGAGTTCACGTGGGTGCTGTTCGCCGACGCGGGACGCGGCTGGCTCGTGGGGCCGCGCCACGGCCTGCTCGAGTACCCGGCGGGCACGCTTCCCGGGCTCGGGACGGTGCTCGCCGATCTGGGCGCGGGCCTCGACTTCGGGCACCCGCACGGCAGCCGCGACGTGGGCGCGTTCGGCGTGTACGTGGCGAAGAGTGTGTCGGCGCCGAACCGGCCGCTCGCGCTCGTCCTGCGACTCCGCCGGCGATTCTAGACGACGTGGCCCCGACCGACCCGCGGGTGGCCCGCGTACGGCCGGCGGGCGTACGGCCGGCGCCCGTACAGCCGGCCGGCGGACGCCGACGGCTGATCCGCACGATCGCGCTCGCCGCGCTCGTCGCGGCGGCGCCCGGGCGGGCGCTCGCGCAGCGCGCCGGCGCGGAGATCCGGCTGCCGGAGCAGACGTCGCTCGCGGTCGAAGGGCCGCTCGTGCGCGTCGTCCGCGTGCTCGACGACCGCGAGCTGCGCGACCTGCTCGGGCACGGCTTCCCGGTGCGCGTCCACTACAAGACGGAGCTGTGGACCGTTGGCCGGTTCTTCAACGACCTCGAGGCGACGCGCGAGTGGGACGTGGTGGTCCGCCTCGACCCGCTGATGAAGGTGTACGAGGTCGCGCGGATCGTCGGCGACCAGGTCGCCTTCCTGGGCCGCTTCGACGATCTGGACGGGGCGTCGGCCGCGGCGGAGCGGCCGTTCCGGGCGCCGCTCACGCCGCCGCGGGGCAAGCGGGCGTACTACAACGTGGTGATCGACGTGGAGACGCTGTCGCTGTCGGACCTCGACGAGGTGGAGCGCTGGCTCCGCGGCGAGCTGCGGCCGGCCGTGCGCGGACGGCGGAGTCCGGGGACGGCGTTAGGCAACGGGCTGAAGGTGCTCGCCGAACGGGTGTTGGGCGGGGAGACGCGGCACTTCGAGGTGCGGTCGGAGACGTTTCGGCCGTGAATGGTACGGCCGCACCGGCCCGTCTAACGTCCTCGCCGGTCCCGCAACGAGACCGGCGCCGCCCGCGAACCTACTCGAGCAGCGCCGCGACCTCGTCGCCGAAGAACTGGACGATGTACTGCCGTTGTAGCGGCGTCAGTCGCCTGACGGCCCACACGAGGTAGACGAGGTGCGGCTCGGTGGGGGTGGAGAGGAGGGGCATGTGCGCCTCGACCGTCGTGCGGCTACCCTTGCGGGTGTTGCACGTGCTGCAGGCGGTGACGCAGTTCTCCCACGTGTTGGCGCCGCCGCGGGAGAGCGGGGTCACGTGGTCGCGGGTGAGGAACTCGCGCGGGCGCAATTCGGCCTCGGGGCGGCCGCAGTACTGGCAGGTGCGCCGGTCGCGCGAGAAGAGGAAGACGTTGGTCACCTGCCGGCGGAACTTGCGCGGCACGTGAACGAACTTTTTGAGGCGGATCACCGCGGGGCGCGGCATCGAGAGGAGCCCGGCGCGCACGTCCGCGCCGTCCTGCTCGACGATCTCGGCCTTCCCCTCGAGCACGAGGCGCACGGCGCGGCGCATCGGCGTGACGGTGAGGGGCTCGTAGGACGCGTTGAGCGCTAAGCAGGCAGGGCCCTTCATGCCGTCCTCCCATGAAGGGCCCCGGCGTGGCTCCGCCTCCGTATGGTGCCCAGCCTCCGTGCGGTCGGCGTGACCCTCACGATGACCTCCGGCGCCCGTGGCGCCGCGCGGCGCGCGACTTGTCGTCGCCCCGGCCGCGGGGGCGGCGGCCCGGCGGCGCGGTCGCGCCGGCCGGCTCTTCTACAACATACACCGCGCGCCAAGCCCGGCGGTCACAGGCCGTCTCACAGGCCGGCTCACACGTCGGCCGTCTCGCGCACGGGGACGGGGGTGAGCCACCCGTGCGCGTCCGGGTAGCGGCCGGTCACGATTCCCATGTAGCGGTCCTGGACGGCCCGCGTGATCGGGCCGGGCTTCCCCTCCCCAACGGGCTGGCGGTCGACGGAGCGGATGGGTGTCAGTTCGGCGGCGGTGCCGGTGAAGAACATCTCGTCGGCGAGGAGCAGCAGCTCGCGCGGCAGGCGGCCCGTGCGGACTTCGAGGCCCATGTCGCGCGCGATCGTGACCACCGAATCGCGCGTCACGCCTTCGAGGATGGCCGAATCGAGCCCCGAGGTCCAGAGCACGCCGTCGCGGATGACGAAGAGGTTCTCGCCGCTCCCCTCGCTCACGTAGCCGAAGTTGTCGAGGACGATGCCCTCCGCGTAGCCGTCGGCGCGCGCCTCCATCTTGGAGAGCTGCGAGTTGAGGTAGTTGCCGGCGGCCTTGGCGAGCGCGGGGAGGGTGCCGGGGGCAGGGCGGCGCCAGCTCGACACGCAGACGTCGACGCCGTCGGTCAGGGCGGTGTGGCCCAGATAGGCGCCCCAGTGCCAGGCGATGACGAACGTCTCGACCGGCACGTCGATGCCGAGCACGCCCATCTGTTCGCCGGCGCGGACGACGACCGGGCGCAGGTAGCAGGCGCGGAGCTCATTCGCGGCAACCGTATCGAGCGTGGCCTGCACGAGGTCGTCGAGCGACCAGCGCATCGGCATGCGGTAGATCTTGCACGAGTCGAGCAGGCGGCGCATGTGCTCGCGCAGGCGAAAGACCGCGGGGCCTGCGGGCGTTTCGTAGCAGCGGACGCCTTCGAACACGCTCGAGCCGTAGTGGACGACGTGGCTCATGACGTGGAGCGTCGCCTCGTCCCACGGGATGAGCTGGCCGTCGCGCCAGATGACGGTGGTGCGGCCGTTGGTGCGGTCGGACACTGGGGTCTCGCGGTGTGGGGGCGTGGGTGCTGCTGCTCTTCGAAAGCTAGACGGGGTGGGAGGGTTCCGCGGCGTGTCGGCATGCGATGGCGTGCCGGTGGCGGGCGGACGCGGGGCGCTCCGCTCGCTGAGCAACGCACGGCCCGCGGGGTGTCGCGGGGGTTAGGTGGCGAGAGGGCCGCGACGTCGACGCTCGCTCCGGTC
This sequence comes from Gemmatimonadetes bacterium T265, assembly GCA_019973575.1. NCBI lineage: Bacteria > Pseudomonadati > Gemmatimonadota > Gemmatimonadetes bacterium T265. Next base: position 578,192 of record BPUI01000002.1, on the reverse strand, counting down.
CCGCGTCCGCCCGCCGCCCCAAGCGAGTGCGTCGGGGACGGCGCGTCAGGGGAGTCGATCGCCTCGGACGGTGGTGAGGAGGGTGGCGCGTGTTGCGGACGTGAGGACGGCGCGTTCGGGGCCCGAGGTCTCGGCGACGGCGTGGTCGAGCGGGAATGCGCACAGGTCGGCCGACTTGCCGACCTCGAGCGAGCCGACCGCGGCGTCGAGCCCGAGGGCGCGGGCGGCGCCGAGCGTGACGAGGTGGAGCGCTTCGGCGGGGGTGCGGGCGAGGCGGGCGGCGGTCAGGAGCAGATCGGTCGAGGCGGCGATGGCGACGGGGGCGCCGGCGTCGAGGAGCGCGGGGAGAGGGCCGGGGGTGGTGCCTAACGGCGCGTAGGCGACCGGACAGTCGTAGTAGGCGGCGAGGGCGACGTCGCTCTCGTCGAAGAGGGCGCCGCCGACGAGGAGCGGGCGGGCGACCGGGGCGACGCCGAGTTCAGCGAGCAGGTGGACGGTGGAGTGGGCGCGGCGGACGACGTCGACGCCGGCGGTGCGGAGGGCATCGGCGTGCGGGCCGGCGGCGTCGCGGATGAAGGCGAGCTCGGACGCGCTCGCGCCGGCGGGGATGGCGAGCGGGAGGCGCTCGCCGACGGCCCAGGCGCTGGCGTCGAGGAGCAGGTCTTCGTGGACGGCGTGGACGGGCGCGAGGGCGACGCCAGACTGGACGCGGGTGGTCGCGCCCGCGGCGGCGATGGCGGCGCGGGTGCGGGCGACGGATTCGTGGAGCGCGGCGAGCGCGGGGGCGCGGTCGGCGGGGGTCGGGCCGACGACCGTCGAGTACGCGACCGCCCGCACGCCGGACGCGAGCAGGGCGGCGAGGGCGCCCGGGCTCGCGACCGGGGTCGCGACGGTCGTCACGCCCGGGGCGGCGGGCTGGTCGGGGGCGGCGTGGACGGCGACGAGGCCGGGGAGGAGGACGGCGTCGCCCAACGGATGCGGGGTGCCGGGCGGGGCGCCCGCGGCGGGGCCGACGTACGCGATGCGGCCCGCGTGGTCGACCGCGACGGCGCCGTCCCGGACGCGCGGGGACGCGACGGGGAGGAGCCAGCGGGCGGTGTAGACACGCATGGGGCGCGTGCGGGGCGGCGCGGGGCCGGCGCCTGACGATCGCCTAACGCGATCTACCGCGCCTCGACCCCGCGCCGCCCGTGCACCGACGGGTCGTACAGGTCCTCGTCGCGCGCCCCGCACGCGCGCGCCGTCGCGAGCGGCCAGACGACGTCGGCCACCTGCTGCACCGCGTGCCCGTCCGAGCCGAGCGCGAGCCGCGCGCCGCCCTCGACGGCGCGGCGGACGAAGCGCTCGTGCGGGCGGTAGCGGTTGCTGACCTCGAACGCGATGCCGGCCGCGGCGAGGGCGGCGACCGCGCGCTCCTCGCGCGCCTCCGTCCACAGCTCCTCGGGCGGGTGGCCGCGGACGGGGAGCGGGAGGAGCGTGGGGTGGGCGAGGACGTCGACGGGCATCCCGCGCGCGAAGCGCTCGAGCTCGGCCACGTGCGCCTCCATGTAGACGTCGAGGTCGAGCCCGGCCGGGAGTTGGCGCGAGAACATGTGCACGCGCGTGCCGTCGGCGAGGTGGATCGCGTGGAGGGAGCCGACGGCGTGGTCGAGCCTGGCCCAGAGCGCGGCGGGCAGTTCGCGCCAGAGCCCGTCGTGCCAGCAGAACTCGCCGCTGACGGCGAGCTCGGGGTGGACGGCGCGTACGGCCTCGAGCGCGGTCACGTAGCGGCGGAACGCGTCGGCGTCCTTCACGGCGAGGGTGACGTCGCGCGAGCAGTGGTCGGCGATGCTCGGCCGCACGCCGCGCTCCCCCGCGACGCCGACGAGGCCGGCTGGGGTGAGCGCGCCGTCGGAGAAGGTGGTGTGCGCGTGGCAGTCGCGCGGCCGCCACGCGGGGGCGGAGGTCATCGCGTCGTCGCTCGTGACGTCGTCGCTCATGGGACCGGGACGGTGGGGCGCGCCGGCGACGGGGCGGGCATCGGCATGCCGAAGCTGTCGGGGACGGCCCGGCGGCGGCGCGGCCGCGGGGTCGGTCGCGGCGCCCCGAGCGAGTCGAGCGTGCTGACCGGGGCGCTGTCGAACGGCACCGTGGGGCGGCGGGCCGGGCGCGGCGCGCCGGTGCCGAGCTCGTCCGCGCCGGCCGTGTCGGGGCGCGCGCCTAACGAATCGGCGCCGTAGGTCTCGCCCGGGACGCAGCTATCGGTCGGCTCGGCGCCGGCGACGAACAGCTCGGTCGTCACCGGCGCGCCGACGCAGTCGGCCGTCCACAGCTTGTCGGTGCCGGCGACGAGCTGCCGCTCGACGACGCCGGCGGGCTGCTCCCAGTCGCCCGGCGTCGGGCGCCGGCGGTAGACCTCGGTCATGAAGGCGGTCCACGCGGGCGCGGCGAGCTCGCCGCCCTGCGCGTTGGCCTTGATCTTCTGCGGCCGGTCCATCCCGACCCACACGCCGGCGACGAGGTCGCGCGTGTAGCCGATGTACCACGCGTCGGCGCCGTCGTTGGTCGTCCCCGTCTTGCCCGCCGAGGGTACCTGGAAGCCCGCCCCCCAGACGGCGTTGTACGCGGTGCCGTGCTGGTTCACGTCCTTCATCATGCTCACCATCAGGTACGCCTCCTCGGCGCTCATCACCGGGTCGCGCTTCGGACTCGGCTCCCAGAGCACCTCGCCGCGGCGGCCCTCGACGCGCGTGATTGCGAAGGGGGCGGAGCGGGTGCCGAGCGACGCGAACGTCGTGTACGCGGCGACCATCTCGAGCGGGTAGACCGACGCGGAGCCGAGGTAGATCGAGGGGTAGGCGGGGATCGGCGTCGTGATGCCGAAGCGGCGCGCCTCGCCGATCACGGCCTGCGGGCCGAAGTCCGCGCCCACGCGCACGGCGACGAGGTTGCGCGACAGGTACAGCCCGCGCCGCATCGGCATCGGGCCCATGAACTTCCCGTCGAAGTTCTTCGGCGTCCAGTCGCCTAACGTGATCGGGTCGTCGTCGACGATCGTCGCGGGGCCGCGGCCGTTCTGCACGGCGGTGCTGTAGACGATCGGCTTGAAGCTCGACCCGGGCTGCCGGAGCGCCTGCGTCGCGCGGTTGAACTTGGAGTCGTCGAAGTCGCGGCCGCCCACGAGCGCGCGCACCGCGCCGGTGCGCGGGTCGAGCGCGACGAAGGCCCCCTGCAGGTACGGGCTCGACGCGCCGGTCTGCGGCTCGTCGCCCGCGCCGCGCGCGGCGTACTGCTCGAAGGTCGTGTGCTTGTACGCCCCGTACCGCCCCGCCTCGATCGCGCGGAGCTGCGCCTCCAACGCCCGCTCGGCCGCGCTCTGCATGTCGGCGTCGAGCGTCGTGTAGACCTTCAGGCCGTCCTCATAGAGCTGCCGGCCGAATTTGGCTTCGAGCTGCTGCCGCACCCACTCGACGAAGTACGGCGCGCTCTCGCCCGCCTCCTCCTTGCCGGCCATCGCGAGCGGGTACGCCTGCGCGAGGCGCGCGTCGGCGTCGCTCACGACGGCCTCGCGGGCCATCAGGCCGATGATCGTGTTGCGGCGCTGGATCGCGCGCTCCGGGTAGCGGCGCGGGTTGTAGCGCTCCGGCCCCTTGGGCAGCGCGGCGAGCGTCGCCGCCTCGGCCAGGTTCAGGTCGCGCACGCCCTTGCCGAAGTAGCGGTGCGCCGCCGTCTCGACGCCGTAGGCGCCCGCGCCGAGGTAGATCTGATTGAGGTAGAGCTCGAGGATCTTGTCCTTCGAGTACTGCTGCTCGATCTGCCGCGCCACCTTGGCCTCGCGCAGCTTGCGGACGAGCGTCTTCTCGCGGCTGATGTCGTCGCTGAAGACGTTGCGCGCGAGCTGCATCGTGATCGTCGAGAAGCCCTCCTTGAACGACCGGTACCGGACGTCGCGCAGGAGCGCGCCCGGCACGCGCAGCCAGTCGACGCCGCTGTGGTCGTAGAAGCGCTTATCCTCGGTGACCAGGAACGCCTGCTTCACGACGTCGGGGATGTCGCCCAGCTTCACCAGCGTGCGCCGCTCGTTGCCGATCTCGGCCACGAACCGGCCGTCGGCGGCGAAGAGCTTGGACGTCTGCCGCGGGTTGTAGCCTTCGAGCGAGGCGACCGACGGGCACGCCCCGTTCTGGCAGACGAGCACCCAGCCGGCGTAGATCGCGCCGAACGCGGCCGCGACGCCGAAGGTCAGTGTGAGGGCGACGCCGCGCACGAGGCGCGCGTGGCGGCCGAGCCACCCGGGCGCGGCACGACGCGGGCGCCGGGGCGCGGCGCGGTTGGGCGGAGACTTCGGCGGGGGCGAGGCGGACGGCATACGGCAGGCAAGCTAACGGCCGCGTCCGGGTGTTTCGGCGGGCGACGGGCTCCGGTACCCCGGCCGGGGTATTTTGGCAGCATGACCGACACGAGCGCCGACGTCCCGATGGCCGCCCCGGACCACTCGCCCCCGGACCCCGCGCAGGGCGACCCGCTGCTCGATGACCTCGCGTGGCGCGGGCTCCTCTACCAGGCGACCGACGGCCTCTCCGCCCACCTCTCGGCCGGCCCGGCGCGGGCGTACTGCGGGTTCGACCCGACCGCGGCGAGCCTGCACGTCGGTAACCTGCTGCCGATCATGGGGCTCGTGCGGCTGCAGCAGTACGGGCACCGCCCCGTCGCGCTCGTCGGCGGCGGGACGGGGATGATCGGCGACCCGAGCGGCAAGACGGCCGAACGGCAGCTGAACACGCGCGACGTCGTGGAGGAGAACGCGCGGGCGATCCGCGCCCAGCTCGAGCGCTTCCTCGACTTCGACGGGCCGGCCGCGGCGGCGGTGGCCGACAACGGGGAGTGGCTCGCGCCGCTGAACGCGATCGACTTCCTCCGCGACGTCGGGAAGCACTTCTCGGTGAACGTGATGCTCGCCAAGGAGAGCGTGCGCGCGCGCATGGAGACGGGGATCTCGTACACGGAGTTCTCGTACATGCTGCTGCAGGCGTACGACTTCGTCGAGCTGCGGCGCCGCTACGGCGTGACGGTGCAGGTGGGCGGGAGTGACCAGTGGGGGAACATCACCGCGGGCGCGGACCTCGTGCGCCGGATGGACGGGGCGCAGGCGCACGGCCTCACGTTCCCGCTGCTCACGACGGCGGGCGGGCAGAAGTTCGGCAAGACCGAGGGCGGCGCGGTGTGGCTCGACCCGCAGCGCACGTCGGCGTACCAGTTCTTCCAGTTCTGGATCCACGCCGACGACCGCGACGTGGGGCGGCTGCTGCGCTACTACACCCAGCTCGCGCGCGAGGAGGTCGAGGCGCTCGACCGGGCGACCGCCGAGCGGCCGGACCGGCGCGAGGCGCAGCACGCGCTCGCGTACGACGTCACGGGCCGCGTGCACGGCGCGGAGGGCGCGCGCGTGGCGCAGGAGCTCTCGGCGCTGCTCTTCTCCAAGGGCGACCCGCACGCGCTGTCGCCGGCCGCGGTCGGGGCGCTGTCGAAGGAGTTCCCGGTGACCGAGGTCGCGCGCCCTGCGGACAGCCTAACGGCGATCGACGTGCCGGAGCTGTTCGTCGCGGCCGGGCTCGCGCCGAGCAAGGGGGCGGCGCGGCGGCTGCTGGAGCAGGGCGGGCTGACGGCGAGCGGGCGCCGGCTCTCCGCGGGCGAGCGGGCGCTCGCCGAGGGGGATTTGCTCGCCGGACGGTACCTGCTGCTGCGCAAGGGCGCGCGCGACTACGCGCTCGTGCGGGTGACCGGCGATTGACGTGCGCGAGGGAGTCGGGGTGCGGTCGCCCCGCGGGTCACCCCGAGGACCGCCCCGCCGCCTCGTCCGTGGCGCGCCTCACGGGCCGACTCCCGCCTCCAACACCACGGCCGTCTTCGCCGGGACGACGAGGTCCACCGCGCCGCCCGCGCGCACCGTCACGCGCGTGCCGGCGCAGCCGCCCGCGGCGGCGTGGCCCCCGGTGAGTACGTCGCAGTATTCGCCCGCCGCGAGCCCGCCCGCCGTGGTGACGTGCGCGGACGTGCCGTTGCTGTTGATCGCCACGAAGCCCTTGGCGCCGCGCGAGAAGGCGACCGCGTTCTGGCCGTCGTCCCAGTTCCACGTCAGGTCCGTGCCCGCGACCGCGCGGCGGAAGGCGACCATCGCGCGCAGCGTCGGGTCGCGGTGCTCGCACACCCATTCGCCGACGGTGGCCGTCTCGAGCGACGACGCGCACGTCACGGGGGTGGTGTTCCCCGCCGCGTCCGACGGCGGCCCCGCGTCGCGCCCGGCCTGCGTGCTGCGGTCGAAGGCGTAGCTCGACATCACCGACGGGTAGCCGTAGGGCTGGCCTAGCAGGTAGACCATGCCGAGCCGGTACAGCGGGCCGTAGCGGTAGGTGAACCCCGCGTCCGTCGCGTCGCGCTGTGTGTCGTGGTTCTCGAGGAAGACCACCGCCTTGTCCGCCGGCAGGATGCCCCAGTTGGCGACCGAGAACGTCCGCAGGTCGGACACGCGCTGCCCGCCGGTGTTGAGGAACTTGCTGCCGAGCCCCGTGACCTTGAACTCGGTGATGTCCGACGCGCCGCCCGCCGTGTAGTTGAGCCCCAGGTAGTCGGTCGCGTGCACCGTCTCGCCGCCGTAGTCGACCACCTCGGCGAAGTAGTACGGCACCGCGCGCCCTTCCGCGGCGAGGGTGCGACCGGCAAGGCTCAGTACGCTGTCGAGTTCGACGGGCTGGATGTGCTTGGCCGCGTCCAGCCGGAAGCCCGCGACGCCCAGCCGCGCGAGGCCGGCGAGGTAATCCGCCAGCTTCTGCCTAACACTCGCCGACCCGGTGTTGAGGTCGGCCAGGCCGACGAGCTCGCACTCCTGCACGTTGGCCGCGTCCTGATAGTTGCTCACCGCGCACGGCGTGTGGAAGTCGCCCTGCTGCCACGTGCCCGGGTAGTTGTACTTGGTGTAGATGGTGCCGTTGCTCCCGGTCCCGCTCCCCGCCGTCATGTGGTTCAGGACGGCGTCGACGTAGACGTCGACCCCGGCCGCCTTGCAGCGGGCGACCATGCCCGCGAACTCGGCCCCGGTCCCCGAGCGGCTCCGGGCGATGCTGTAGCTGACGGGCTGGTAGCGCTGCCACCACGGGAAGCCGGCGATGACGGCCGACTCCTGCGGCGCGGACACCAGCGCGGCCTTGTAGCCGGCCGGGCCTAACATACTCTCGCACTCTGAGGCGACGTCCGCCCACCGCCACTCGAAGAGTTCGACGAACGTGTCGCCCGCGGCGGCGTGGCCGCTCGCGCGGTAGGTGGCGGCGAGCGTCGGCCGCGGCGAGGGTGCGGTGACGACGGGCGGGGCGGTCGTTGTGTCGGAGCCGCCGCAGGCGGTCAGTGCGGCGAGGGAGAGCGCGAAGGCGTGAGAGCGCGGCATAGATGGTGGCGGGTGTCGTCCCGAGCGCAGCGAGGGACCTGCTGTCCGAGGCGACGGGATTGGCCCGTCCCCGCGGAGAGGAGGTCCCTCGCGACGCCCGGACGACCGCGGGCCTCGGGACGACCGGACGCGTCAGGCGGCCAGGGCTCCGGCCTACCGCGGCCGGCTTGGTGCCCCGGTTCAGTACCCCGGGTTCTGTTTGAGGCTCGGGTTGGCCGACAGCTCGTTGGCCGGGATCGGGTACAGGTCGTGACTCGCCGGGCTCGCCGCGCCCGTTGGCACGCCGAATTTAAACGTCCAGAGCTTGGTCCCGCCGGTGAAGACCCCGAAGCGCACGAGGTCCGTGCGGCGGTGCCCCTCCCAGAACAGCTCGCGGCCTCGCTCGTCGAGGATGAAGGGGAGCGTGAGTTGACTCGCCGTGATCGGCGCCGCCCCGACCCGCGTCCGGAGCGCGTTGACGTAGCCGAGCGCAGTCCCCTGGTCGCCGCCGCCGCCGCGTAGGAACGCCTCGGCGTACATCAGGTACGCGTCGCCGAGCCGGAACATCGGGTAGTCGGTGTCCGCGTAGGTCTGGTCGGAGCCGGGCACGCCGGCGGACGTGATGTTGCGGTACTTGCGGATCATGTACCCCTGCGGGAACTGCGTCAGGTCCTCGATCCCGAGGGTCTGCCCGTTGCCGTACACCATGGACGCGCGCTGGTCCGTGCCGGCCGTCGTGTCGGCCCCGAAGAGCGCGACGAGTTCGGGCTTCGCGCGCAGCCCGTACCAGCCGCCGCCGACGCCGAAGCTCGTCACCGCGCTGTCGTTGAGCGCGCCGCCGAGCGCGGCGTGGATGATGAACGTCGTCCCGCCGAAGCCCTGCGTGTGCGCCCCGTCCTGCGTGACCACGAAGATCAGCTCCGGCGACGTGTTGTTGTCGGCCAGAAACAGGTGCTGGTAGCTCGGGTCGAGCGAGTACGCGCCCGAGCTGATGATGCGTTGCACGGCCGCGAGGGCGCTCGCGTACTGCGCCGTGCCGGTGTAGACCGCGGCGTTCAGGTAGAGCTTGGCGAGCAGCATGTCCGCCGCGGCCGGGGTGGCGCGCCCGTACGTGTCGGCCGTCTTCGCGGGGAGCTGGTCGCGGATGGCGGTCAGCTCGCTCACGACGAAGTTGTACAGGTCGGTGCGCGAGGCCTGCGCGGGCGCCGCGCCGCCGATCGGCGTGGCCTCGGTCACGAGCGGTACGCTGCCGAAGATGTCGATCGCGTGCCAGTAGCTCAGCGCGCGGAGGAAGCGCGCCTCGGCCCGGTACGCCTGGATCTGCGCGCGCTGCGCGGCCGGGACGTTCCGGCTGGCGAGCTGGGCGTCGGTCGTCTGGCGCAGGAACTCGCTCGCGAACGTCGCCTGCGACAGGATGCGCGCGTACATCGTGGTCGAGTAGTTGTTCGGCGCGCTCCAGGTCTGCCGGTTGAGGTCCTGCAGCGTCTGTTCTGACCAGGCGATGACCGCCTCCTCGGTCGGCAGCTCCTGCATTTGCCAGAGCAGCCGGAGGTACTGCGCGAACCCGGGGTCGATGCCCTGGATGTCGCTGTTCCCCGAGCCGAGCGGGCCGCTGACGGCGAGGTTGGCGTAGAGCTTGGCGAGGAAGGCCTGGTAGGCGCCGGGGTCGCTGAACGCGGTGTTGCTGTTGATCGCGCTCGGGTTGTTGACGGTGACGTCGGTGCAGGCGCTCACGCCGGCGGCGCCGGCGAGCGCGAGGCCGGCCGCGGCCGCGGCGGAGGTGCGGCGCGCGCGGCGGAGCGTCCGGCGGAGCGTGGAAGCGTTAGGCATGGGTCGGGCGGGCCTCAGAAGCCGAGGTTGAGACCGAGCGTGAAGATGCGGGTCAGCGGGTACGCGTTCTGGTCGATCCCGCCCAGCCCGGCGGCGAGCGGGTCGACGCCGCTGTACTTGGTCGCGGTGAACACGTTCTGCACGGTGGCGAACACGCGCGTGCTGCGGAACGCCCGGTACGCCGGGAGCGAGTAGCCGAGCGTGACGTTGTCCATCCGGAGGAAGTTCGCGTTCTCGACGTACAGGTCCGAGAGGACCTGCGAGGTGACGAAGTTGTACTTGAGCGCCGCCGTGTTCAGGGCGCGCGGGGCGCCGCCCTGCTGCACGACCGAGTAGGAGCCCTGCGTGGAGGCCACGGCGTTGTACACCCAGTAGCCCAGGTAAGATCGCAGCGTGAAGCTGAGGTCCGCGCGGCCGAGCGCGAAGTTGGACGTGTGGCCGAGGATCCAGCGCGGCTGCGGGCTGTGGAACGGCACGAGGTCGTTCTGGTCGATCTGCCCGTCGTGGTTCTGGTCCACGTAGTACTTGGTGGCGTCCGTTCCGCTCGACGTCGTGTTCGGCCCGACCACCGGGTTGCCGTTGGCGTCGTTCACGTGCCGGAACACGTAGTACGTGTTGATCGGCAGCCCCGGCTGCACCACCGCGACGGTCTGGAAGCCGATGTCGCCGGTGTTGATCCGCGAGGCCCCGCCGGCGCCGCTGATCGACAGCACGCGGTTGCGGTTGGTCGACGCCGCGAAGTTGGCGTCGTAGCGCAGGCCGCCGAGCGGCCGGCCGGCGCCGCCCTGCAGCACGCTCACGTTGAGGCCCGCCTCGAAGCCGGCGTTGCGCAGCGAGCCGATGTTCTCGAGGACGTAGTTGCTGAAGTTCGTCCCGGACGCCACCGGCACGTTGAACAGCAGGTTGGTCGTCTTCTTGTTGTAGTAGTCGAACGTGCCGCTGACGCGCCCCCGGAAGAGCGCGTAGTCGAGGCCGAGGTCGTGTGTGGCCGACTGCTCCCACTTGAGGTTCGGGTTCGCCGCCGACGGCTGGATCGTCGGGACGAAGGTGTTCCCGAACTGCACCTCCGACTGCGCGCTCGAGTAGCTGTACGTGGGCTGCGCGAGGTAGTTGGCGAAGGGCTGGTTGCCGTTCAGGCCGTACGAGTAGCGCAGCTTGAGGTCCGAGACGCCGGGGAGCCGGTCCTTGAGGAAGCTCTCCTCCGACAGCCGCCAGCCCACGCTCGCCGCCGGGAAGTTGCCCCACTGGTTGTTCGTACCGAATCGCGACGATCCGTCGCGGCGCACGGAGAAGCCGACCAGGTACTTGTCGGCGATCGTGGCGTTGGCGCGGGCGAAGAACGACGCGAGGCGGCTCTCCTGCACGTTGACCGCCGGCGTGAAGGTACGCGTCGCCGAGGGGATGCCGCCGGTACCGAGCGCGTTCGTGCTCAGGCCGATCGAGGTGAACTGCGCGTTGTTGCCACGGAACGTCTCGTACGAGTACCCGGCCGTGAGGTCGAGGTCGGCGCGGGCCGACTCGAGCCGGTGGACGTAGTTGCTGTACGCGTCGAGGACGAGCGTCGTCGCCTCGGGCAGGTTCTGGAAGTACGAGCCCTGGAGCGAGTCGATTACGAACCGCTGCGTCGGGTCGGTCGTGGGGGTGAAGATCGTCTGGGCCGAGCGCGCCGCGTCGAAGCTGCCGCGCACCGTGCCCGAGAGCCCCGTGAGGAAGGGGGCGTTCGCGCGCAACTGCAGGTTCCCGATGCCGCGGTCGGTCTGCCCCTTGTTGGTCGTCGCGGCGAGGCGGGCGAGCGGGTTGTTGGCCGCGTTGAAGTTGTTGATCTCGTAGAAGCTGCCGTCGGGGTTGTAGATCGGCTGCGTCGAGGGGTAGCCGTACACGTCGGCGAGGTAGCTGCCCGCGCCGTAGTTGTCGTAGGTGCGCACCGCGCGCAGCGTCGCCTGCACGTCGAACACGTTGTGGAACAGGCGGTCGGCGTAGTTGAACTGGCCGGAGACGCGCTTCGTGTTGTCGCCCTTGAGGACGCCGTTGTCGGTCAGGTAGTTGAGCGAGAGGCGGTACTGCAAGTCCTGCCGCGTCCCGCCGACGGCGAAGTTCTGCTCCGTGCCCCCGCCGGTCTGCTTGACGGCGTCGAGCCAGTTGGTGTTGGCGTTGCCGAGCACCGAGACGTTGGCCGGGGCGTACTGCTGGACGATCTGACGGTACTGGTCCGCGCCGACATAGCTCGGCGTGCGGGCGATCGAGCGGTTGCTGTAATTGGAGCCGTAGGTGACCTGCGGGCCGCCCTGGGTGCCGTTCTTGGTGGTGATGAGGACGACGCCGTTGGCGCCGCGCGATCCGTAGATCGCCGTGGCCTGCGCGTCCTTGAGGACGGTGATGTTGGCGATGTCCTGCGGGTTCAGGAAGTTGAGCGGGTTGCGCCCGGCGGAGAGGCCGCCGCCGACCGGAATCGGGATCCCGTCGACTACGAAGAGCGGGTCGGTGACCCCGTTGACTGACGCCTGGCCGCGGATGCGCACCGAGATACTGCCGCCCGGCGAGTTGTCGCTCACGACCTGCACACCCGGCACCTTGGCCTGGATCAGCTGCTCGGGGCTGTCGACGCGTCCCTTGTTGAAGAGCGTGCTGTCGACCGCGGCGACCGAGCCGGTGACGTTGCGGCGGTCCTGCCCGCCGCCGCCGCTGTAGGCCTGTGCGACGACCACCTCGGAGAGCCGGGCCACGAGCGCGCCGAGCCGGAAGTTGAGCGTCGCCGTGCCGCCGTCGGTCACGTCGACGGTGTGCGTCTGGGCGGCGAAGCCGATGCGCGCGACGCGGACGGCGCGCGCGCCGACCGGCACGCGGGCGAGGGTGAAGCTGCCGTCCGGGCGCGTCTCCGTGCCGATCGTCGTGCCGACCAGGATCACGTTCACGCTCGGCACGCCCTGTTGCGAGACCGAGTCGACCACGCGGCCGGAGATGGTCCCCGTCTGGGCGCGCGCGACCGCCGGGACCGCGGCGAGGAACAGCGCACCGGCGGACGCCCCGGCGCACCTACGAACTGATGCCATGACTTCTCCCCTCCTCGAGGGACACGTAAATGAAGAATGGGCCGCGCGGACGCCCGCGGACGGCGGCCGAACTGCCGAAGCCGAACTGCCGAACACGCCGCCACACCAGCGCCGGCCTACGGGTCGGTCCCGCTACAACAGACCCACTATGCCAGGTTCGGAGGCGTTCGGGGCGGTTCGAATGGGTTCGACCGCCCACACACGGCTATGCACCCTCGCTCGCCGCCCGGGGTCACCGCACACCGGCTCGCGCGGCGGCACGCGTGGACTTCTTAGTGTTCGGGGCTGAATCGCTCCAGCAAATGGCGACGTCATGGGCTCGGCGTCCCCGGCGCGCAACGTCGACGGCCGGTTCGACGTCGCGCGTCCGGCGCCCGTGACGATGCAGCGCCCGGGCACTGGTGCGCGGGGTCCGCGCGGGGTCCGCGCGTGGCCGGCACGTGTGTGCTCGCCTCCGTCGGTCCCGCGGCACACGCCAAGGTCTCCGGAGCCCGCCCCCGCCACCCGCGGCGCGGACGTCCGCGGACGCACCTCCGGCGCGTTGGGCGTCGAGGTCACCTCGCTCGTGCTGGCGCCCCCGCCGGCGGGATGCGTTAGGCAGTCGCCCGGCGGCGCTACTGCTTCGTCGCGCCCGCGGCCGCCGCGCTGCCGCCCGCGCCCGGGGCGCCCGGCTGCTTGGAGTTGACCGACGCCGCGCTCTCCGCCTTGGCCTGCGTGTTGGTCGTCGTCGTGGCGCGCGTCGGGCCCGGGGTGCCGGCGGCGGTCAGGCCGGTGTCGGCGTTCTCCCCCGGCTGAGGCCCGGGCTGGCCGGGGCCCCCAGCGCCCATGCTCGCGCCGCCGGCGCCGTCGCGGGCGCCGTCGTTGCGGCCGTGGCAGGCGGCGCCCAGCACGAGCGCGAGGAGGGCGGCGGTGGCGGCAATCGGGCGGGCGCGACGCGGGGTCGGCATGTCGGGAGCAGTCAAGGACGAGGTTGGTCGACCCGCAGGTAGGCGGGCGCGTCAGCCGGCGCGGAGGTGCGCGTCGAGCACGTCGAGCGCGCGGTCGACGTCAGCGGCCGAATTGTAACCGTGCGGGGACAGGCGCACCGCGCCCTCGCGCACCGAGTGCGCGACCCCGGCCGCACGCAGCAGCCCCGACGCCGCGGCCGCGTCCGGCAGGCGGAACGAGACGACGCCCGCGCGCCGCGCCGGGTCGCGCGGCGTGACGAGCGTGACGCCGTCGCGCGCCGCGGCCCAGGCGACGATCTGATCGGCCCGCGCCGCGACGTGCGCCGCGACCGCGTCGGGCCCGAGCGCGTGGAGCAGGTCGAGACTGGCCGCGAGCCCGGCGAAGTCGTGGAACGGCAGCGTGAGGACTTCGAAGCGCCGCGCGTCGTCGCGGAGCGTGTAGTCGTAGTCGGTGAGGCGCGCGAAGTCGTCGGCCCCGCGCACGGCGAGCCAGCCGACGTCCTGCGGCGCGAGCCGCGCGACGAGCTCGCGCCGCACGTAGACGAACCCCGTCCCCCACGGCGCGAGCAGCCACTTCTGCGCCCCGCAGGCGAGCACGTCGACCGGCGTCGCGCGCAGGTCGAGCGGGCAGGCGCCGAGCCCCTGGATGGCGTCGACGACGAACCAGACGCCGCGCGCGCGGCACGCGGCGCCGATCGCGGCGAGGTCGACGCGGTACCCGCTCGCGAACTGCACCCAGCTCACCGTCACCGCGCGCACGTCGTCGCGCTCGGCGATCGCGCGCAGCAGCGCGGCCTCGTCGGGGAGCCCCTCGGCGGTCCCCGGGAGGAGTTCGAGCCGCACGCCGCGCACGGCGAGCGCCATCCACGGATAGACGTTGGCCGGGAACTCGCCGTCGAAGGTCAGCACGACGTCGCCCGGGCCTAACGGGAGCGCGCGGGCCGCGAAGTTGAGCCCGTACGTCGTGTTGGGCATGCAGGCGACCTCGCCCGGCTCCGCGCCGACCAGCCGGGCGACGCCGTCGCGCACGCGGGCGAGCGTGTCGAACAGCTCCGAGTCCCCGATCCGGTACGGTTCGGCGCGGCGGGCGACGAACTCCGACACGGCCGCGACGGTGCGCGCGGGCAGCGGGCCCGTGCTGGCGTTGTTCAGGTAGGCCGCCTCGCCCCGCGCGGCCCAGGGGAACTCGACGCGGCGGAGCGCCTCGACGTCGTAGGTCATGCGGACGGTTAGCGGCGGACGGGGACCGCGCCCGCGTCGGTCGGGACGTCGGCGCGGCGGAGGAGGCGCACGCGCCCGCGGCGGCGCTCGGGGCCGCGCACGGCGGCCGCGCGCGGGTCGAGCGCGTCGCGGAGTGCGTCGCCGACGAGGTTGAAGCCGAGCACGGCGACGCCGATCGCGAGCCCGGGGGCGAGCGACGTCCACGGCGCGCCGCGCAGCTGCGCGAGGTCGCGCCCGTCGGCGATCATCGCCCCCCAGCTCGCCGTCGGCGGCTGGACGCCGAGCCCGAGGAAGGACAGCGCCGCCTCCGCCATGATCGCGCCGGCCACGCCGAGCGTCGCAGCGATGACGACCGGGGCGATCACGTTGGGCAGCACGTGGCGCAGCATGACGCGCAGGTCGCCGGCGCCGAGCGCGCGCTCCGCCTGCACGTACTCCGCCGTGCGCACGACGAGCACCTGCCCCCGGACGAGCCGCGCCATCCCCGCCCAGCCGACGACGCCGATCGTCACGACCACCGTCGCGATCGAGGGCGAGAAGGCGGCCGCCATCGCGATCAGGAGGAGGAGCGTCGGGAAGGCGAGCGTGACGTCGGCGAGTCGCATGACGAGGTCGTCCGCCCACCGCCCGTAGTAGCCGGCGACGAGGCCGAGCGCGACGCCCAACGCGAGCGCGATGCACTGCGACCCGACGCCGACGGCGAGCGAGACGCGGGCGCCGTAGAGCAGGCGGGCCCAGACGTCGCGCCCCTGCACGTCGGTGCCGAACCAGTGCGCGGCGGACGGCGGCTCGAGGGCGACGCCGAGGTCGATCGCGGCCGGGTCGTGGCGGGCGAGCAGCGGCGCGCCCGCGGCCGCGACGAGCAGCACGGCAATCGCGGCGAGCCCGAGGCGCGCGCGGCCGTCGGCGCGGAGCGCGACCCACGCGCGCGCCGACGGCGCGGCGGCGGCGGTCTCCACGGCGCGGTCAGTCATCCTCCCCCACCCGGTCGCCCGGCGCGGGCTGGTGCCGCCAGCGCCGGTGCTGCCAGAAGTACTGCTCCGGGGTGCGGCGGACCCAGCGTTCGAGTGTCGCGGTGTACGCGGCGACGATCGCGTCGACGTCGCGCTCGCGGTCGCCGGTGGGCACCACCGGCACGCGCTCGAAGCCGAGGCGGAAGCGGCCGTCAGCGCGCCGCACCGCGGCGGCGAAGACGAGCGGCGCCCCGAGGCGGAGCGCGAACACCGCGGGCCCGCGCGGGGTCTTGGCCGGGCGGCCGAAGAAGGGGACCCACGTCGACGCGAGGCCTAACGTCCCCTGGTCGACGAGGAACGCGACCACGCGCCCCGCGTGCAGCGCGCGCGGCGTGCGCCGCACCGCCTCGCCGTCCCACACGACGCGCATCCCGAGCCGCTCGCGGGTGCCCGTGAGGAAGCGGTCGAACAGCGGGTTCTCCTGCTGCCGCGCGATCCCGTCGATCGGCACGCCGCGCGCGGCGACGTACGAGCCGCCGACCTCCCAGTTCCCGAGGTGGCCGGTGACGAGGATGACGCCCCGGCCCTCGGCGCGCGCGGCCTCGAGCACGTCCCACCCGTCGACCTCGGCGAACAGCGCGAGCACGCCGCCCGTGCCTAACGCGGGGAGCAGCGCGGCCTCGATCGTCGTGCGGCCGAGCGAGGCGTAGGAGGCCGCCGCCACCTCGCGCACCCGGCCGGCGGGCCACTCGGGGAAGGCGGCCGCGAGCTGCGACTCGACGACGTCGCGGCGGATGCCGAGCGGCCGGTACCCGGCGCGCCCGAGCGCGGCGCCGACCGCGGTCGCGCGCGCCCAGGGTAGCGCGCCGAGCCCGGCGAGCGCGGTGCGGAGCGCGACGAACTCGGCGCGGTGGCGGAGGACGACCGGGCGCGTCGTGGGCGCGTTCGCGGGCACGTGACTCACCGGCGCCACCGCGTCCGGTCGCGCGCGGCGGCGACCGCGCGCGCGAACCCGTCGACCATCGCCGATTCGGCGTACGCGCGCCGCGCTCGGCTCCGCCCCGCCGCGCCCATCGCGGCCCGCGCGTCCGCCTGCCCGAGCAGCCGTGCGAGCACGGCCGCGCTCGCCGGCACGTCGCCGGGGATGAGGTGGAGCCCCGTGATACCATCGGCGACGTAGCGCGCGGGCGCGCTCCCGCGCTCGGCGAGCACCGGCACGCCCGCGGCCATCGCGTCGAGCGCGGCGAACGCGCCGTCGTCGCTCCCGGCCGCGACCCACGCGACGTCCGGGTCGGGCGCGTCGGCCGGGAGCGTCTCGTGCCAGGTCACGCGGTGGCGGATGCCGAGCGCGGCGGCGTGCATCGCGAGCGCCTCGTCGCGCACGCCGGGGCCGACGAAGGCGAGTTCGAGGTCCCGGTGGCGGGGCGCGATCATCGCCGCGACGCGGAGGACGAGGGCCGCGCGCAACTCCGCGCCGGGCGCGACGGTGCAGCGGACGCGACAACCCGGCCCGTCGTGGGCGGGCGCCCGCTCGGGCACGCCGAGGTCGGCGACGACCGCCCCGAGCGCGGCCCGCGCCGGCACGGCCGAGGCCTGTTCGGGCCAGGTGCAGAGGACGCCGGTCGCGGCCGCGCGTAGCGCGGCGCGCGCCGACGCGCCAAAGGTGAGCGCCTCGCCGGCGCCGACGCGGCGCACGACCGCGGAACGCTGCGCGCGCCACGCCGCGCCCGCGGCGACCACATGCGCGCGCTCGCCGTGGACGAAGACGACTTCAGCCAAGTGCGTGCGGATCGCGCGCGAGAGCTCCGCCGTCGCGCCGACGAGCGTGGTCGACGGCGGGAGCGTGAGGACGGGGATCCCCTGCGCCGCGGCCAGCGCGGCCGCGCCGTGCGTCGCCGCGGCGTGCGTCGCGAGCGCCACGCGCCACCCCGCGTCCGCGAGCCCGCGCGCGCCCGCGACGAACGCGCGGGCGCGGCCGTCCGCGACCGCGTCGGGGTGGTAGAACAGGACCGGCACTACGCGGCGACCGGGGCCCCGGCCGCGGCGCGGAACTGCAGCGCGTGCAGCCGCGCGTACGTGCCGCCCGCGACGACGAGCTCCGCGTGCGTGCCGCGCTCCACCACGCGCCCGCGGTCGAGCACGAGGATCTGGTCCGCGTGCGCGATCGTGCTGAGCCGATGCGCGATCACGAAGACGGTGCGGCCGAGGAGCAGCCGGTCGATCGCCTCCTGCACGAGCCGCTCGCTCTCGGTGTCGAGCGCGCTCGTCGCCTCGTCGAGGATCAGGATGGGCGGGTCGGCGAGCAGGGCGCGCGCGATCGCGAGGCGCTGCCGCTGCCCGCCCGAGAGCCGCGCGCCGCGCTCGCCGAGCACCGTGTGGTAGCCGAGCGGCAGCTCGGTGATGAAGCCGTGGGCGTTCGCGGCGCGCGCCGCGGCCTCGACCTGCGCCTCCGTGAAGCCGCGGCCGCCCGCGCCCCCCGCCCCGTACGTCAGATTGGCGCGCACGGTGTCGTTGAAGAGCACCGTGTCCTGACTCACCACGCCGACGAGCGCGCGGAGCGCGGGCAGGCGGACGTCGCGCACGTCGACGCCGTCGAGCAGCACGCGCCCGGCGGTCGGCTCGATGAAGCGCGGGATGAGGTCGACCAGCGTACTCTTCCCCGCCCCGCTCGGCCCGACGAGCGCGACCACCTGCCCGCGGCGCGCGGTGAAGCTGACGTCGCGCAGCACGAGGCGTTCGGCGGGCGCGCCCTCGCCCTCGCGCACCGGGTAAGCGAAGCTGACGTTCTCGAAGGCGACGTCGCGCGTGAAGGCCGCCGTGGTGCGCGTGCCGCGGTCGAGCGCGTCCTCGGTGGGCGCGTCGAGGATGTCGAAGATGCGGTCGGCGGAGGCGAGCGAGAGCTGCGCCGTCGTCGGCACCTGCGACAGCTGCTTGAGCGGCGCGAGCAGCCGCATGACGAGGATGAGGAAGGTGATTAGGTCGGCGCTCGACAGCGCGCCCGCGACGAGCACCTGCCGCGCGCCGAACCAGAGCACGATGATCGCGATCACCGTCCCGAGCGTCTCGGTGACCGGCTGCGCGAGGAAGCTGACGCGCGCCACGCGCACGCTCTCGCGCGCGAGCCGGTCGCTCGCCGCGCGGAAGCGCGCCTCCTCGTACGCCTCGCCGCGGAACGCCTTGACGAGCCGCGCGCCGGTGACCGACTCCTGCACGACCGAGGTGAGGTCGCCGGCCTGGTTGCCGGTCTCGCGGTAGCCGCGCCGCAGGCGCCCGAGCAGCGGCTGCAACGCCGGCACGAAGAGCGACGCGACGAGGAGCGCGAGCAGCGTCAGCTTCCACGAGACGGCGAGCAGCCCGGCGATCGTCGTCACGACCGTGGCCGCGGAGAGCAGCGAGCGCATCGCGAGCTCGGTGATGAGCTGCTTGGTCTGCGCGGTGTCGTTCAGCACGCGCGCGAGCACCTGCCCCGTCTTCATCCCGCCGAACCAGGGGAGCGGGAGGCGCTGCAGGTGCGCGTACACCTCGTTGCGCAGGTCGCGCGTCACGTACTCCTGCAGCGTCGCGCCGAGGTTGCCGGCGAGCCACGACAGCGCGCTCTTCGCGGCGACCGCGGCGAAGATGACGAGGACCACGCGGCCGAGGGCGCCCATCGCGTCGGTGCCGGCGAGCAGGCGGCCGACGAGCGCGTGCAGCACGTCGTTCAGCAGGTTGTGCCCGGCGAACGCCGGCTTGTTGAACAGCGCGTTCAGGAAAGGGATGAGCAGCGTGAACGCGAACACGTCCATGACCGCCGCGCCGACGTTGGCGAGGACGGCCCCGACCAGCCGCCCGAGGTGCGGGCGGAGAAAGCGCAGGAGGCGGGCGTACACGGCCGGGGAATCTAGCCATATCTTCCCCGCCTCCACCCGAACCCCAACGAGCGAGCGCGTCCCGATGGCCGGCCACAGCAAATGGAAGCAGATCAAGCACTACAAGGCGGCCACCGACGCGAAGCGCGGTGCGCTGTTCACGAAGCTCATCCGCGAGATCACGGTCGCGGCCAAGGCCGGCGGCGGTGACCCGGGCGGCAACCCGCGCCTCCGCCTCGCGATCGACACCGCGCGGCAGAATTCGATGCCGAAGGAGAACATCGAGCGCGCGGTGAAAAAGGGCACGGGCGAGCTCGAGGGCGTGGACTACCAGGAGGCGACGTACGAGGCGTACGGCCCGGGCGGCGTCGCGCTGATGATCCAGGCGCTCACCGACAACCCGACGCGCACGGTCGCCGACGTGCGCCACCGCCTCTCGCGCGGCGGCGGCAACCTCGGCACCTCCAACTCGGTCGCCTGGATGTTCGACCGCAAGGGGCAGCTGCAGGTCGACGCGGCCAAGTACGACGAGGACGCCGTCATGGAGGCCGCGCTCGAGGCGGGCGCGGAAGACGTCGCGCTCGACGACGACGTATTCGTCGTGACCACCGACCCGGCGTCGCTGCACGCCGTGCGCGAGGGGCTCGAGGCGAAGAAGATCGCGACCTCGGAGGTCGCGATCGCGATGGTGCCCAAGAGCACCGTGCACGTCGCCGGCGCCGACGCGCAGCAGCTCGTGAAGCTGCTCGACGCGCTCGAGGACCTCGACGACGTGCAAAAGGTGGAAGGCAACTTCGACATCGACGCGGACGCGATGGCCGAGGCGTAGCCGCGTGCTCGTCCTCGGCATCGACCCCGGGACGGCCGCGACGGGCTACGGCGTCGTCGCGCGCGACCGGCGCGGGCTCGCGCGCCTCGTCGAGTGCGGCGTGGTGCGCACGCGGGCGCGCGACCCGCTGCCGGCGCGGCTGCGCGAGGTGTACGAAGGGGTCACCGAGCTCATCGCCCGCCACCGCCCGGACACGATGGCCGTCGAGAGCGTGTTCTACGCCAAGAACGTGCGCACCACCGTCACACTCGGCCACGCGCGCGGGGTCATCCTCCTCGCGGGCGAGTTGGCGGGGCTCAACGTGCACGAGTTCCCGCCCGCCGAAATCAAGAAGGCCGTCGTCGGTACCGGCGCGGCCACCAAGGAGCAGGTGCAGTTCATGTTGACGCGGCTGTTACGACTCAAGTCCGTCCCGACCCCGTCCGACGCCGCGGACGGGGTCGCGGCCGCACTCACCTACTGCATGGCGCCGCAGCTCCCGTCGTTGTCGGCGGCGGGCGTGGGGGCGCTCCGGTGATCGCGCACGTCGCGGGGCGCGTGGTCGCGAAGGAGCTCGACCGCGTCGAGATCCTCACGAAGGGCGGCGTCGGCTACGAGCTGCTCATCCCGCTCTCGGTCTACGAGACGCTCCCCAAGCTCGGCGACGACGCGGCGCTGCACACGCACCTCGTCGTCCGGGAGGACGGCTGGCAGCTGTTCGGCTTCTCGACGGCGTTCGAGCGGCGGGTGTTCCAGCGCGTGATGACCGCCAAGGGCGTCGGGCCGGCGCTCGCGTTAGGCATGCTCTCCGCCCTCACGGCCGAGCGGCTGTCGCGCGCGATCCGCGAGCGCGACGTGGCGACGCTGCAGGGCGTGCCGCGCGTGGGGAAGAAGAAGGCCGAGCAGATCGTCCTCGACCTCGCGGACAAGCTGGACGACGTGCAGGTCGACGCGGGGGCGCCCGGCGCGCGCCCGGCCGGCGGGGCGGGCGGGGGCGCGGCCGACGACGCGATCCGCGCGCTCGTCTCGCTCGGCTACACGACGGCGGACGCGGAGCGCGGGGTGAAGACGGCGATCGACGACGGCGGCGGGAAGATGAGCGCGACGGAGCTCATCCGCGCGGCGCTTGCGAAGCTCGGCGGGCGGTAGGCGACGGCGCGGGGTACGCGATGACAGCGACGAACAACTCGGACGGGCGCGAGTCACCCGCCCAACGCATCGACGCGAGGATCGAAGAGCTGGGCGACTGGCGCGGAGCGATGCTCGCAACGGTCCGCCGACTCATCAAGCAGGCCGACCCCGACGTCGTCGAGGAGTGGAAGTGGCGCGGCGTGCCCGTCTGGGCGCGCGACGGACTGATCTGCACGGGCGAGACCTACAAGAGCGTCGTCAAGCTCACCTTTGCCAAGGGCGCGCGGCTACAGGACCCCGCGCGGCTGTTCAACGCCAGCCTCGACGGCAACGCCCGACGCGCCATCGACCTGCGCGAAGGCGACCGGCTCGACGCGCCGGCGTTCCAAGCGCTCGTCCGCGAGGCCGTCGCGCTGAACGCGTCGGCAACGCCGCAACGACCGGGGCGGCGTGCTTGACGGCACGGTGTCCGCGGACTCGCTTCCCGCCGTCGATTCTCGCCCCTTTATCTCCTACGCCGTGACCTCACTCCGCGCCTCGACCTTCACCGAGAGCGTCATCCGCGAGATGACCCGCGTCGCGCAGCAGCACGGCGCGATCAACCTCGCGCAGGGCTTCCCCGACTTCCCGATGCCGGCGCCGATGAAGGACGCCGCGTGCGCGGCGATCCACGGCGACGTCAACCAGTACGCGGTGACGTGGGGGTCGCCCGCGCTGCGGCTCGCGGTCGCGGAGAAGTACCGCCGGTGGTACGAGCTGGAGGTCGACCCCGACCGCGAGGTCACGGTCACCTGCGGCGCGACGGAGGCGATGGCGTCGGCGTTCCTCGCGCTCGTCGACCCCGGCGACGAGGTCGTCGTGCTCACGCCGTACTACGAGAACTACGGCCCCGACGCGATCCTCGCCGGGGCGCGGCCGGTGTACGTGCCGCTACTGCCGCCTAACGCAGACGGCGCGCCCGGCGGTGCGGCGGGCGGCGCGTGGCGGCTGGACGAGGCGCGCCTTGAGGCCGCGCTCGCGCGGCGGCCGAAGGCGCTCGTGCTCAACACGCCGCACAACCCGACGGGGAAGGTGTTCACGCGCGCGGAGGTCGACCTCGTCGTGCGGCTCGTCCGGCGGTACGACGTGCCGTGGGTGTTCACCGACGAGATCTACGAGCACATCGTCTACGCGGGGCACCACCACCCGGTCGCGACGTGGCCGGGGATGCGCGAGCGCACGGTGACGATCTCGGGGCTGTCGAAGACGTTCAGCTGCACCGGCTGGCGGCTCGGCTACGCGATCGCGCCGGCCGCGGCGACGAACGCGATCCGCAAGGTGCACGACTTCCTCACCGTCGGCGCGCCGGCGCCGCTGCAGGCGGCGGGCGCAGTGGGGCTCGCCTTCGACGCGGAGTACTACAACCGCCTCGCGGCCGACTACCGCGCGCGGCGCGACCTGCTCTGCGGCGCGCTGGCCGAGGCGGGGTTCACACTCGCGCCGCCCGAGGGGGCGTACTACGTGCTCGCCGGCTACGACGCGCACTCGGCCGACGACGACCGCACCTTCGCGCACTGGCTCGCGCGCGAGGTCGGCGTCGCGACGGTGCCGGTGTCGAGCTTCCTGCCCGCGGGGGAGCAGGCGCGCATGGTGCGCTTCGCGTTCTGCAAGCGGCGCGAGACGCTCGAGGCGGCGGCGGAGCGGCTCGCGGGGCTGGCGGTGGCGGGGCGGGCGTAGGCGCCACGTTGCCGGCGCGCCGAGCCAAGCGCATTGTTCAATAATGACCGATCCCCGCGACCTTCGGACGCCGGAGCAGGTACTGGCCGATGCCGAGGCGTTCGGCGTCGATCTGTCGCTGATCAGGTCAAAGCTGCGTCGGACGCCGGAGGAGCGCATGCGCCTGGCAAGCGGGGCCGCCGAGTTCGTCCGCGCGATGCGGCAGGCACGGCAACGGCTGCATGCGGTCGCGGGTTCCGAACCGGCGACGTCATGACGCTGATTTCGATGGTGCAGACGCTCGTGACGCGCGCAGCACGGATCGTGGTCGTGGGTGGTTTCGCGGCGTCGATTCAGGGGTCCGCGATCGTCACCGACGTTCGGCGTCGTAGTTCCCACGCTGCGTATTGAAGCCATCGTTCAAGCGAAACGTTTCGCGAATCGCCCGAAGGACCATTGGGCACTCCCGGAGCTCGAAGCGGTCGCGGCCGAACGCGGGGAATGGTCGCCGTCGATCGTGTAGCACGCTCGGCGCGGGGTGTTCGGCGTCTGTTTGGGTATATTTCGTCCTGACCCCAACCGGCCGGACGACCCCGCATGACGATGTCTGAGACGCCCCCCCGCCGCCGCACCCGCAAGTCGCCCGCGGTCGAGCCCAGCCTCACACCCGTGACGGCGCCGCGCGCCGAAATCACCACGCCCGAGGCGCTCTCGGAAGAGAGCGTCGTCGAGTTGTCGCTGAGACCGCAGCGGCTCGCCGAGTTCATCGGCCAGCAGAAGGTCAAGGACAACCTCCGCATCGCGATCGCCGCCGCGCTCGGCCGCGGCGAGCCGCTCGACCACGCGCTCTTCCACGGCCCGCCCGGGCTCGGCAAGACGACGCTCGCGGAGCTCATCGCGCGCGAGCTCGGCGTGAACATCCACACGACGAGCGGGCCCGCGATCGAGAAGCCGGGCGACCTCGTCGGGCGGCTGACGAACATGCGCCGCGGCGACGTGCTGTTCATCGACGAGATCCACCGCCTCCGCCCCGTCGTCGAGGAGTTCCTCTACCCGGCGATGGAGGACTACAAGATCGACATCCGCCTGAGCGACGGGCCCAAGGCGCAGACGATCACGATGCCGATCGAGCGCTTCACGCTCGTCGGCGCGACGACGCGCTTCGGGATGCTCACCTCGCCGATGCGCGCGCGCTTCGGCGTCGTCGAGCGGCTCAACTACTACCCCGAGGACGCGCTCGAGCTGATCGTGCAGCGGACGGCCGACGTGCTCAAGGTGGAGTGCGAGCAGGGCGGCGCGCACGAGATCGCACGCCGCTCGCGCGGCACCCCGCGCATCGCGAACCGGTTGCTGCGCCGCGTGCGCGACTACGCCGAGGTCGAGGCCGAGGGCCGCATCACGCGCGAAGTGGCGGACCTCGCGCTCAAGCGCCTCGACGTCGACGAGTTCGGGCTCGACGACATGGACGCGCGGGTGCTGAAGGCGATCATCGAGAAGTTCGACGGCGGCCCGGTCGGGATCTCGACGATCGCGGCCGCGGTGGGGGAGGACGCGGGGACGATCGAGGAGGTGTACGAGCCGTTCCTCGTGCAGCACGGGTTCCTGCAGCGCACGCCGCGCGGACGCGTGGCGACCGGGCAGGCGTACCGGCACTTCGGGTACACGCCGCCGGGCACGGCGGACGGGCAGGCGACGCTGTTCTGACGGCGGCCATCGTCCTCGCGGCTGCGCACGCCACTCTCTCCCCACTACGTCCGGACATGTCGGATACGTCCGCCGCGTGCGCCTCGACGCCGCCGCGCGCGTACCGTGGGTGCGTGACGCGCCTTCACCGACCGCCGCTCCCGTCGCGGCCGACGCGTTCTCACGGCCCGCAGCGGAACTGGGGCGTTAGGCCGACATCCGAACATGCGAGAGGAGCATCATGAGCACGGTATTCGTCAACATCGGGCTGAGCCTCGACGGCTACATGGCACCGGAGGGCATGACCATGGGCAAGCCTGAGTACAAGAATTGGGGCGCGAAGTGGGGGGCGATGATGGCCTGGATCTTCAAGCAACAGTACTTCCGCGAGAACGTCCTCAAGCTCGGACCAGGGGGCGAGACCGGCCCGGTCAACGACCTGGTGCGCGGCACCACGGAGCGCATCGGTGCCAACGTCATGGGCAAGCGCATGTTCGACCAGGGCGAGGTCGCCTGGCCAGAAGAGGCGCCGTTTCACACGCCGGTCTACGTGCTGACCCACGAACAACGCGAACCCTGGGTGCGCCCCGGTGGGACGACCTTTTACTTCGTCAACGACGGGCCGGAGCGCGCCCTCGAGTTGGCGCGAGAATCCGCGGGCGGTCGTGACATTCGTATCGCGGGTGGAGCGGACGTGATCCAACAGTACCTGAACCTGGGTGTCGTCGACGAGCTGGAGATCGCCCTGGCACCCGTGTTGTTCGGCGGCGGGCGGCGTCTCTTCGAGAACCTCCGCGAGCCCGGACCGCGGTTTCGCGTCGACAGGGTGCTCGACGGTTCGGCCGCCACCCACGTGCGCTACGTGCGTCAGTGAGGGCCGTCTAACGATCGGCGGACGGTCCGGCACCTCGCGGGTCGCGCCACGCCCAATTACGCACTGCTTTAGGCGAGGGCCGCGCGCGCCTCGTCCTCCCAGAGCCCGAGGTACGTGCGCGGCAGGTCCGCCCGCGTGACCGGGCGCCCCGCCTCGCGGGCGGTGTCGGCCTCGTCGGCCGAGAGGTCCATCCAGGCGAAGGCGCGGACGGCGCGCGCGGCGTGGTCCGAGACGCCGACCGCCCGCGCGTACCGGGCCGCCCCGTCGCGCCGCGCCCGGCCCGGCGCGCCCGCGTCGCGCCGGCGCCGGGACGCGGCGAACCGTCCCGTGCCTAACGCGCGGTCGAGCGTGAAGCCGAGCGCGGCGTGGCCGTGCAGGAGGTCGAGGAGCGGGAGGCCGTCCGCGCGGCCGCCGTCCCAGTCGAACGCGGCGAGCCGCCGGCCCGGCCCGACGTAGACGTTCCAGGGCCGGAAGTCCCCGTGCGCGAGGACCGTCGGCGTCGGCGGCACCGAGGCCAGGAGCGCCGCGGCCTCGTCGAGCAGCACCCGGTCGACGACCGCGCCGCACGCGCGCGCGAAGCGCCGGAACACCGGCGCGAACGACCGCGCCCAGGTGTCGTCGCGCGCCGGCCCGCGGGTCGCGAGCGCGAGCGCGATGAGCCAGTCCGTCGCGGCCTCGGTGTAGGCGACGAGGGTGCGCGCCCGCAGCGCGGTGTCGAGCCAGCGGCCGGGGAGCGCGACCTCGGCCGCCGCGACCAGCTCGCCGTCCGCGTCCCGCAGGCGCCCGAGCGGAGCGGGGGCGCGGCGGTCCGCGGTGAACCCCGCCGCGCGCAGGACGTCGAGCACGTCGGCGCCGCGCGCCATGCGGCGGCGCGCGTCCGGCGTGCGGCCGAGCTTGACGACCGCCGCGGGCCGGCGCCCGCGCGGCAGGATGAGCATGCCGACGACGCGCGACTCGTCGACGCGCCCGGGCGTGAGGACGACCCAGTCGCCGGGGCGCGCGTTAGGCACGGCGGCCGCCCACCACGGCGCGATCGGGTCCGGCGCCGCGGGCGCGCGCGCGACCGCGACGACCTCCCCCGGCCGCCCCGCCGCGAGCCGCGCGAGCGCCGCCCGGCGCCGCGCCGCGATCCAGAGGCGGCGCAGCGGGTGCCGCGCGGGCAGCGGGTGGCGGAGCAGGAGGTAGCGCGCGCCCGCCGCCGGCGGGTCGACGGGGAACCAGGCGAGGGCCGAGCCGACGGCGGGCCACGGGGCGACGGGTTGCACGTCGGCGAACCCCGCCGCCGCGAGCCGCGCCCGCAGCCCGCGCACGCCGCCCGGAACGCCGCGCGCGTGACCGGCGCGGCCCTCGACGTAGAGCACGCCGTCCGCCCGGAGCGCGACACGCGCGCGGCCGAGCGTGCGCGCGTCGGTGCGCGCGGCGAGGACGAGGTCGTACGTATCGACCGCCGTCGCGTTGTCGACCGTTGCCCGGTCAACGCAGGCGCCGAGCTCGCGCGCGATGCTCCGCGCGGAGGCGGCCAGGTCGGCCGCGTCGAGGCACAGGACGCGGTCGAACGTCGCGCGCGGGAGGAGCCAGCGCCAGTCGGCGCGCCGGAGCGTGCGGGCGCCGTCCAGCGCCGCGAACGGCGGCGGGGTGGACGGCGCGCCGCGCACCCTCACGTCGCCCAGAACGTCGTGAAGAAGAGCAGGGCGCGGTAGGCCGAGACGACGCACGCGGTCCCGAACGCCAGGCCGATTCCCTTCACCACACTCCGGAGCGGGCCGTCGCCGTACGCGTGGCGCAACCCGAGCGTCAGCCAGGTGGCGAGGGCGAGCGCGAGCGCGCTCGACACGATGTTGTCGTCGCGCTGCGCACCGAGGTCGAGCCCGTACCGGCGCGCGGCGAGTCCGAGCGCGAGACCGCCGAGGAGTCCCACGGTCATCAGCACGACGAGCAGCGCCGCCATCGCGTGGAGGGAGAACGTGAGGTGCTGCAGCACCGGCCGGCGGCGGCGCAGCTCCACGGCCGCGACGAGCAGCGCGAATCCCGGGACCATCGCGCCGACGAGCGACTTCGCCTGCGCCGCCGCCGTCGGATCGAAGCGGCGCGCGTACGCCTCGAAGGTGACGTGCCGCTCCGCCAACCGCCGTGCCACCAACCGCGCGGCCGCCGGCGCGTACGGCGTCGCGGCGACGTGCACGCGCAGCGGCGTGGTGAACGTGTTCTGCCCCGTGACGCCCACGTAGACGAAATACCCGGCGTTCACGAAAAGGAATAAGCCGAGTGGCGTCAAATACGGCTGGCGCACGCCGCGCATGTACGTGCTCGTGAGCGCGCCCGGCCGGCGGACCAGCGTCCACAGCGAGCGGACGGCCCGCCCGTCGGCGGCCGTCACGTGCTCCGACAGCTCGGCGGTGAGCGCGCGCAGCGTGTAGACGCGGTCCGCCGCGCGCCGCTCGCCGCAGTGTGGACAGAAGGGCGTATCTGCCGGCCGGTCGCAAGTCACGCAGACCGGTCCGTCAACTCGCCGCTCGGCCGCGCGCAGCTCAGCGACCGCCGCGCGCGCGAGCGGGGGCGATTGTGTCCGAACGACGTTCCGTGGCATCCCGTGATGGGGCGAAGCGGGCCCGCGCCGGCGCGATCCGGCGCTGAACAGCCGACTACGGTGCCGGAGCAGCGCCGCGCATGAACTCCGAACGCCAGTTCGTCGCCGAGTCGTCGACGCCGAGCGCCGCTCGCAATTCGGCCCACGCTGCGTCGAGCGAATCGTTGCGGTCGATCGTCACAGTGGTGCCCGGGTGAGGACTCCGCTCGTAACGATAGAATTTGACGAGCCGGCCGGAGCGCAGCCGCACCACCGCGACCTGGTGCCAATCCAGGTCGTCGAGGTCGCGGGCGAACTCGACGCCGTACCGGGCGGCGAGTTCATCGGGTTCGGCGTGCAGGACGACGAGTCCCTGGTCGATGCCGCCCGGCCAGCGAAACGTTTCCAGTAGGACCGGTGTGAAGGCCGAATACTCAGGGAGAACTGGTGTCCGTGGCATCAGCGCTGAGTATTCGTCGTGACGAGGATGGCGATTCGGGCAAACTCTCCATCGATGATGACGCCCGGTCGCGGCCCTGTCCAGCGGGCGTCGGTCGGAGGTGTGCGGGTGTCGGGCAGTACGTCTGTGGTGAACTCGATTCCGCGCCGCCCCGTCGGTAACGGGCCGTAGCGTAGTACGCCTTCACCGCAGGAATATAGGAGTCGCGGGGTGCGCGGCCCCAGAATTCGCCGCTCCGCTCCTGGAGCGCGGCATCTTCCATGGTCTGGGTAGGAGATTCGAGGCGGTAGTAACGGGTCGGCCGTTCAGGTGCTGACGGGCGGGGAACAAATCGTGTGGAGCGCGGCACGACTGTCCGGGGTGCAGGTGTAGTCACCGATCGCGTATGAGCACGGCGGACAGTCCGCGTGGCGAATTTGTGTGACCACAGCCGCGGCCGTGCGCGTCAAAATCGTGCGAAGTGGGCCGTTTCATTGCCACGTTTGGCCAGCGCTACGTTCCCCTCATGTCCGCCGCGCCATCCCTCGGCTCCCGCAGCGCCGACTACGACTTCGACCTCCCCCCCGCGCTGATCGCGCAGACCCCGCTCGACCGGCGCGACGCGAGCCGGCTGATGGTCGTCGACCGCGCCGCGGGGACGATCGCGCACCGCACGTTCACGGACCTCCCGTCGCTCATGCGGGCGGGCGACGTGCTCGTGCTCAACACCACGCGCGTCTTTCGCGCCCGGCTGTTAGGCACGCGGCAGAACGGCGCGCGCGGCGAGGCGCTGTTGCTCCGCGCGCTCGACCCGGCCGGCGCGCACGGGCCTGACGCGTACGAGGCGATGGTGAGCCCGGGCGGGAAGCTCAAGCCGGGGCGCCGGCTGCACGTCGCCGACGGCTTCGAGGTCGAGGTGCTCGCGGTCCTCCCGGAGCGGCGGACGCGCGTCGTCCGCCTGCACGCCGCCGACGGCGACGTCGCCGGCGCGATCGAGCGGCACGGGCACGTCCCCCTCCCGCCGTACATCCAGCGCGCCGACGAGGCGGCGGACGCGGAGCGCTACCAAACCGTCTACGCGCGGGAATCGGGTTCGGTCGCGGCGCCCACCGCGGGGCTGCACGTCACGCCCGACCTGCTCGACGCGGTCGCCGCGCGCGGCGTGCGGCGCGCGGAGCTCGTGCTGCACGTCGGCGCGGGGACGTTCAAGCCCGTCGAGGTCGACGACCCCGCCGCGCACGTGATGCACGAGGAGTGGTACGACGTGCCGCCCGCGGGCGCCGAGGCCGTGAACGCGGCGCGCGCCCGCGGCGGGGCGGTCTGGGCGTTAGGCACGACGTCGGCCCGCGCGCTCGAGAGCGCCGCGGGCCCGGACGGCGTGGTGCGCGCGGGCGCTGGCGAGACGCGCCTCTTCGTCCGGCCGGGGTACGCGTTCCGCGCCGTCGACCGGCTCGTGACCAACTTCCACCTGCCCCGCTCCACCCTGCTCATGCTCGTCGCCGCGCTCGCCGGGTACGAGATGACGATGCGCGCGTACCGCGAGGCCGTCGCGGCGGGGTACCGGTTCTACTCGTACGGCGACGCGATGGCGGTCGTGTGAGCGGGCCGTTCGCCTTCCGCGTCGCGCACGCCGCGGGCCGCGCGCGCGCCGGAACCCTCGCGACCCCGCACGGCCCCGTGCCCACGCCGGCCTTCATGCCCGTCGGCACGCTCGCGAGCGTGAAGGGGCTCGACCCCGACGACCTGCGCGCGTTAGGCGCGACCATGGTCCTCGCGAACGCCTACCACCTGCACCTCCGCCCCGGCGACGCGCTCGTCCGCGCCCTCGGCGGCCTGCACCGCTTCATGGCCTGGGACGGCCCCCTGCTCACCGACTCGGGCGGCTTCCAGGTGTTCTCGCTCGAGGGGATGCGCCGGATCGACGAGGACGGCGTCGAGTTCCAGAGCCACGTCGACGGCCGGCGACTCCGCCTCACGCCCGAGTCGGTGATGCGGATCGAGCGCAACCTCGGCGCCGACGTCGTCATGCAGTTCGACCACGTGGCGCCGGGACGTAGCGAGCTCGCCCTCGCGCGGGAGGCGATGGAGCGCTCGCTCCGCTGGCTCGACCGCTGTCGGGCCGAGTTCGTGCGGCTCGCGGCCGAGGACCCGGGCGCGCCGACGCCCGTGCAGGCGCTCTTTCCGATCGTGCAGGGCGGCATCCACCCCGCCCTGCGCCTCGCCTCCGCGCGCGCGATTACCGGCGCCGGCGACTGGGCGGGGTACGCGGTCGGCGGCCTGAGCGTCGGCGAGACCAAGCCGGACATGTACGCCATGCTCGACGTCGTCGACGGCGAGCTCCCGCACGACCGGCCACGCTACCTCATGGGCGTCGGCTACCCCGAGGACCTGCTCGAAGGGGTGCGCCGCGGCGTCGACCTGTTCGACTGCGTCGCGCCGACGCGCATGGGGCGCAACGGCGCCGCGCACACGCGCGACGGCCGCGTCAACCTGCGCAACGCGCGCTTCCGCGACGACGCCGGCCCGCTCGACCCCGAGTGCGGCTGCGCGACCTGCCGCCGCTTCTCGCGCGCCTACCTCCGCCACCTCGTCCTCGCCGACGAGATGCTCGGCCTGCGCCTGCTCTCGCTCCACAACGTCTTCTTCCTCGTCGACCTGATGCGCGAGGCGCGCGAGCACCTCGTCGGGGACGACTTCGAGGCGTGGTGTGCGGCGTGGCTCGCACGGTATCTCGCGGGCGAGCGGACGCGCGGCGCCCGGCCCCGGCCGGTCACGCCGCACGGCGCCCAACTCGGGACTTGAGCACGGGTGGACCCTCGACCAGGGAGTGCCCCCCGGCCGGCGTTAGATTCCGGGCATGTCAGCGCCCACTCCCATCCTGGCCTCCCTCGCCCTGCTCCAGGTCGGCAATCCGAACGCGATCTTCGCGAACCTGATCATGCCGGTCGCGATCGCGGCGATTTTCTACTTCATCGTCTGGCGCCCGACCTCGCAGCAGCGCAAGCAGCAGCAGGACACCGTGCGCAAGCTCCGCGCGGGCGACGAGGTGCTCACCGCGGGCGGGATCGTCGGCAACGTCGTGCACATCGCCGAGCGGACGTCCGGGCAGCCGGGCGACGAGGACCGGATTACGATCAAGAGTGCGGAGTCGCGGCTGATCGTCGAGCGCGGGCGCATCGTGCGCGTGGGCGGGCCCGCCGCCGCGACGACCGGTGCGCGCCCGGGCGCGTAACGCGGCTCATGGCCCTGCTCGACATCCACGTGCTCGGCGCGCCCGCGTTGCGCCAGCCGACCGTCGCCGTCGCGGAGGTCACCGACGAGCTGCGCGCGCTCGCGGACCAGATGCACGAGACGATGCACGCCGCGCGCGGCATCGGCCTCGCCGCGCCGCAGGTCGGGCGCACCGAACGCCTGTTCGTGGCCGAGGTCGACGAACGAGTCGTCACGCTCTTCAACCCCGAGATCGTCACGGCCGAGGGGAAGGCCAAGGGGGAGGAGGGGTGCCTGTCGATCCCCGACGTCTACGCCGACGTCGAGCGCGCCGCGCGCGTGGTCGTGCGCGGCGTCGGGCGCGACGGCGAGGAGGTCGAGATCGAGGCGACCGAGCTCCTCGGCCGCTGCCTGCAGCACGAGATCGACCACCTGCACGGCCGCCTCTTTCTCGACCACCTGAGCCCGTTCAAGCGCCGCTCCGCGCTCGCGAAGTGGGAGCGGGAAAAGGCGAAGTACCCGGCGCTGCGGCGCGCGCTCACCGTCGCGCCGAAGGACCTCGCCGGGCAGCACCACGACGAGGCGCTGTGAGCGCCCGTGAGCGCCGCCGCGTGACCGAGCAGCGTTAGGCCGGCGACCGTGCGCGTCCTCTTCTGGGGCACCCCCGACTTCGCGGTCCCGCCGCTCCGCGCCCTGCTGAGCGAGGGGTACGACGTGGTCGGCGTGGTGACCGGCGTCGACAAGCCGCGCGGGCGCTCGCGCTCGCGGCTCGACCCGTCGCCGGTGAAGGCGCTCGCGGCCGCGGAGGGGCTGCCGGTGCTCCAGCCGGAGAAGCCGCGCGGCGACGCGTTCCTGTCGGAGCTCGCGGCGCTCGCGCCCGACCTCTCGGTCGTCGTCGCGTACGGGCACATCCTGCCGAAGGCGGCGATCGACCTGCCGCGCCTCGGCACGGTCAACATCCACGCCTCGCTCCTCCCCGCGTTCCGCGGCGCGGACCCGATCCGCGCCGCGCTGCTGCACGGCGTTGCGACGACCGGCGTGTCGATCATGCGCATGGTCCCCGCGCTCGACGCCGGCCCCGTCCTCCACACGCTCGAGACCCCGGTCGCCGACGACGAGACGTACGGCGAGTTGTGGGAGCGCCTGGCCGAACTCGGCGCACAGGCGCTCGTCGAGGCGCTGACGCTGATCGAGGTCGGCGCGGCGCGCGAGACGCCGCAGGACGACGCCCGCGCGACCTACGCGCCGAAGACCGAGCGCGCCGACGCGCGGCTGGACTGGACCCGCCCCGCGGAGGACGTCGCCCGCGCGGTGCGGGCGTACGACCCGCGCCCGGGCGCGTACGGCGTGCTGCGCGGCGCGGGGCGCGACCCGGTCGAGGTGAAGCTCTTCGGCGCGCGCGCCGTCGCCGTCGAGGAGCGCCCGGACGTCGCGGCCGGCGAGGTCGTCGCGTTAGGCACGGACGGCCTCGTCGTGAAGTGCGGGGAGGACGCGGTGCGCGTGACGTACGTCCAGCCCGCCGGGCGCCCGCGGACCGCCGCCGCCGATTGGGTGCGCGGCCGCGGCGCCGAGCTCGGCGACCTCTTCGACCCCAACCCGGCGGACGCCTCCCGTGGCTGAAACCCTCGTCGACGCCGGCCCCGGGCCGGGCGCGCCCGCCCCGGCCGCGGCCGACACGCCGCCGATCCCGACGCCGCCCGAGGAGCACAAGTTCGTGCTCCAGGTCGTGCAGCCGGGGTTATTAGGCCTGATGGACGGCTCGGTCTCGACGCTCGCGCCGATCTTCGCGACCGCCCGCCTCACCAACAGCGCGCACGACGCCTTCTTCGTCGGCCTCGCGGCGTCGGTCGGCGCGGCGATCAGCATGGGGCTCGCCGAGGCGCTCTCGGACGACGGCAAGGTGAGCGGGCGCGGCAGCCCGATCACGCGCGGGATCGTCACCGGCGGCGGCACCCTCTTCGGCGGGATGGGACACACCCTCCCGTTCCTGATCAACGACCTGCGCACCGCGCTCTGGGTCGCGTACGGCGTCGTCGTCGTCGAGCTGCTCGTCATCGCCTACATCCGCTACCACTTCATGGAGAGCCCGCTCGGCCGCACGGTCGCGCAGGTGATCGTGGGCGGCGGAATCGTCTTCGCGGTCGGGATCTGGCTCGGCACGTTAGGCGCCCCCGGCGTGGGCGGATGACGGCGCGGGCGGCGGCCGGCCGGCGCGGGCCGGGCGCGCGGCCCGCGCGCGCGACCGCCGTCACCCCGGCGCGCGCGGGCGCGGCCGCGGTCCTCGCCGACCTGCGCGACGGCGTACTCCTCGACGCCGCCTTCGAGCGGCGCGCGGCGGCGCTCGACGCCCGCGACCGCCGCTGGGCCCACGAGCTCGTCTGGGGCACGCTCCGCCGCCGCGCCTGGCTCGACGCGCTCCTCGCCGAGCGCGTGCGCGGCGGGCTGCTCCGCCTCGACCCGGACGTCGTCGACTTGCTGCGGCTCGGCGCCTACCAGCTGCTCGCGATGGCGAGCGTGCCCGCGTACGCCGCGATCGGCGAGACGGTCGAGCTGGCGAAGACCCGCGCCGGGCACGGCGCGGGCGCGCTCGCCAACGCCGTCCTGCGGCGCGTCGACCGCGAGCGCGGCCCCGACGGCGTGCCGCCGGTCGCCCTCCCGGACGACCCGCTCGAACGGCTCGCGCTCGCGGAGTCGCACCCGCTCTGGCTCGTCACGCGCTGGGCGGAGCGTTGGGGACTCGACGCGACCGCGACGCTGCTGCGCGCGAACAACGCGGAGGCGCCGGTCGTCGCGCGCCCGTACGGCGTGAGCGCGGCCGCGCTCGTCGACGCGCTGGAAGCGTTTGGCGTCGTCACCGAACCGCCGCCCGACGGTGCCGCGTGGCCGGCGGACAGCGTGCGCCTCGCGCGCGGCACGGCCGTCGGCGCGCTCCTCGGGCGCGACGCGGCGGCGGAGGGGCGCGCGGTCGGCCGGCGCATGCACGTGCAGGACCCGGCCTCGACGTTCGTGACGCTCTACGCCGCGTTCCCGCCCGGCGCGCACGCCGCCGACGTTTGCGCCGCGCCCGGCGGCAAGGCGCTCGAGCTCGCGCGTTCGGCCGCCGCCGTGTACGCGGGCGACCGCTCCCCCGCGCGCCTCGCCCGCGTGCGGGCGAACGTCGCCCGGCTCGACGTGCCTAACGTCTTTCCGTATGCGGGCGACGTGCTCGACGCGCCGCTTCGCGCCGTCGACGCGGTGCTCGTCGACGCGCCGTGCACCGGGACGGGGACCTTCCGCCGGCACCCGGACGCGCGCTGGCGCCTCAAGCCGTCGGACGTCGCGGTGACGAGCGCGGCGCAGCACGCGATCCTCCGCGCGGCCGCCGCGCTCGTCCGCCCGGGCGGGCTGCTCGTCTATTCGACCTGCTCGATCGAGGGGGAGGAGAACGACGACGTGGTCGACCGGTTCCTCGCCGCCGGCGCGGGCGAGTGGACGCTCGACCCGCCGCCGGCCGGCACGGTCCCGGACGCGGTGCTCGACCGGGGTCGGCTCCGCGTGCTGCCGCAGCAGCACGGCGTGGACGGCGCGTTCGCGGCGCGGATGCGCCGGGCGGGCGCGTCGTGATCGGGCGGTGGCGCGCCGCGGCCCGCGGGTCGATTCCGTACGCCGTGGCGGCCGCGTCCGGGTTCCTGCTCGCCTACGTGCTCGTGTACGTGTTCGTCTTCCCGACGCGCCTCGTCCCCGACGACCGCCCCGTGCCCGACGTGCGCGGCCAGCTCGTCGACGACGCGGAGCGCACGCTGCGCGCGGCGGGGTTCGACGCGCAGACCGGGGCGCCGCGCGTGAACGCGTCGGTGCCCGCCGGGACGGTGCTCGACCAGTCGCCCGCGCCCGCGACCCAGAAGCCGCGCGGGGCGACGGTGACGATCGTCGCGGCGGCGCAGCCGTGAGGTCGCCGGTGTACCATCGGTGTCGCACGCCGCGTGTCATCCTGAGCAGGAGCGCAGCGCAGGCGAAGGATCGCTACCCCCGGCGACGGACGTCGACGTCCGCACATGCGGGCCTGGTCGCCTCGGACAGCGATCCTTCGCTGCGCTCAGGATGACAGCCTCGTTCTGGGCGACCTCCGACCGTTAGACGCTCTACCTCACGCCCCGTGCCCATCCGCATCGCCCCCTCCATCCTCTCCGCCGACTTCGCGCGCCTGGCCGACGACCTCGCGCGCGCCGAGGCCGGCGGCGCCGACCAGGTCCACGTCGACGTGATGGACGGCCACTTCGTCCCGAACCTCACCTTCGGCGCGAAGGTCATCGACGCCGTGCGCCGGTCCACGGCGCTGCCGATCGACGTGCACATGATGGTCGAGCACCCGGAGCGCTACTTCGACGACTTCGCGGCCGCGGGCGCGACGGGGATGACGATCCACGCCGAGGCCGTGCCGCACCTCGACCGGCAGCTCGCGCACATTCACGAGGTCGGCTGCCGCGCGGGGGTGGCGCTCAACCCCGCGACGCCGCTCGCGCACGTGAGCGAGGTCGTCGGCGAGCTCGACCTGCTGCTCGTGATGACCGTGAACCCCGGCTTCGGCGGGCAGGAGTTCATCCCCTACACCGAGGGCAAGATCGCGCGCGCGCGGCAACTGCTCGACGCGGCCGGAAGCCCGGCGCACCTGGAGGTCGACGGCGGCGTCGCGGCCGACACGATCGTGCGCTGCCGGCGGGCGGGCGCGGACACCTTCGTGGCCGGCAACGCCGTGTTCGCCGCGCCCGACCCGGCCGCGGCGGTGCGCGCGCTCCGCGCGGCGGCCGAGCGCGCGACGGAGGTCCTCGCGTGACCGTCCGCCAGCAGTGGACGGTCATCGCGGCCGTCGTCGCGCTGCTCGGGCTCGGCGGCTGGGTGGCGACGCGGACGTTAGGCGACGAGATCTCGTCCGTCGACCCGGGCAGTAGGGCGCCGCAGTTTACGGCGAACGTCGTGCCGCCCGCGACGCCGCCCGGCGCGGCGCGCGCGGCGCGGACCGCCGCCGGCGCGCGCGGGCTCGCCGACTACCCCGGCCAGGTCGTGCTCGTCAACATCTGGGCGACGTGGTGCGCGCCCTGCCGCGAGGAAATCCCGAGCCTCGAGGCGCTCTACAAGGACTTCGCGCCCCGCGGGTTCAAGATCGTCGCGGTCAGCGTGGACGACGGCGCCGACGCCCCGCGCAAGATCCGCGAGTTTCTCGCGCCGTACCACGTCACGTACGACATCCTGCACGACGCGGACGGCTCCGTCCAGAAAGCGTTCCACGTCACCGGGTACCCCGAGAATTTCGTGATCGGCGCCGACGGCGTCGTCCGCAAGAAGGCCTACGCGCAGGACTGGAACTCGCCCGAGAACCGCGCCCTCGTCGGCCGGCTGCTCGACGAGCCGGGCGCGCAGTGAACGTCCCCGACCGCTGGTACGCGCGCCACGTCCCGCAGAAGGTCGCGGGCGCGGTCGTCGCGGTCGCGCTCTGGGTGTTCGTGCGCGCGCTCGAGCCCGCACGCGCGTACGTGCCGGTGCGCGTGTTCGGACGCACGGCGAGCGCGTACGCGGCCGCGGGCGGCGTGTACGCGCTCGTCGACGGCTCGGCCGGGACGCTCGCCCTCCTCGCGGTGCGCCCGCCCGTGCTGCGTGCCCGCGCCGCGACGCAGGCGCCGGGCACCGCGGGACTCCGCCCGGACGACGTGATCCTCCCCCGCGGGCTGGCCGGCCTCAGCGTGCGCAACGTCGTCGTCGGCGACCGGCCGTGACCGCGCCGGCCGCCGCGCCCGCGACGACCGCCGCGGTGCGCGTGCTCGGGATCGAGACCTCCTGCGACGAAACCTCGGCCGCCGTGGTCGAAGGCGCGGGCGACGACGGCGGAGGCCGCGCCGCGCTCCGCTCGCTCGTCATCTACTCGCAGGACGTGCACCGCCTTTTCGGCGGCGTCGTCCCCGAGCTGGCGAGCCGCGCGCACCTCACCGCCGTCGTCCCCGTGGCCGAACGCGCCCTGGCCGACGCGGGCCTCGCGGTCGGCGACGTCGGCGCAGTCGCGGTCACGCACGCGCCGGGCCTCGTCGGCGCCCTGCTCGTCGGCGTGAGCTACGCCAAGGCGCTCGCCTACGCGTTACGCGTCCCGCTCGTGCCCGTGCACCACATGGAAGGGCACCTCTTCGCCGCCACGCTCGAGCACCCCGAGGCCGAGCCGCCGTTCACCGCGCTCCTCGTGTCCGGCGGCCACACGCTGCTGCTCGACGTCGCAGCGTGGGGCGAGTACACCCTGCTCGGCGCGACGCGCGACGACGCCGCGGGCGAGGCGTTCGACAAGGTCGCCAAGCTGCTCGGCCTCCCGTACCCCGGCGGCCGGCACGTCGAGCGGCTGGCGGCGGAGGCGGCCCCCGACGTGCCGCGCTTCCCGCGCCCGATGCTCCGCGCCAACCAGCGGCCGGACGACGCGGACTACTACGACGTCTCGTTCTCCGGCCTGAAGACCGCGGTCCTGCACGCCGTACGCGCGGCCGAGGCGCGTGGCACGCTCGACGGCGCGGGCGCGGCAGGCGAGCGCGCCGGCATCGCCCGCGGCTTCCAGGACGCGCTCGTCGACACGCTCGTCGAGAAGACGTACCGCGCCGCGCGCGCGTTCGGCCGCACGCGCGTCGTGCTCGGCGGCGGCGTGGCCTGCAACGGCGCGCTCGTCGCCGCGATGCGGACGCGGCTCGGCCCGCGCGGCGTGCGCGTGTACGCGCCCTCTGTCCGCCTCGCCACCGACAACGCCGCGATGATCGCGCGGGCCGGACTCTTCCGCCTCGCGCGCGGCGACGTCGCCGGGCTCGGGCTCGGCGCGCGCGCCTCGCTGCCCATCCCCGGACTGCGCACGCGACCGGAAAGGCCACCTCGGCAGTAAGTTGTTCCCCACAACCTGTCCGCCATGCCGCACCCGATCGTCGCACAGCCCCTCCAGTTCAACGTCGGCCCGCTCCAGTTCACGGGCTTCGGCCTCGC
This sequence comes from Gemmatimonadetes bacterium T265, assembly GCA_019973575.1. Classification (NCBI taxonomy): domain Bacteria; kingdom Pseudomonadati; phylum Gemmatimonadota; species Gemmatimonadetes bacterium T265. The sequence continues at coordinate 539,560 of BPUI01000002.1, read as the reverse complement.
CGTGCTCGCGGCCTTCGCGATCGCGCAGGTCGTCGTCGTGTGCGAGCTCACGCGCCGCGGCCACCTCGACCATGCCGCGAGCGCCCCCGACGTCGTCCTCGCCGCACTGCTCGGCACGATGATCGGCGCGAAGCTCTACTACGTCATCTTGATGCGCGACTGGCACGCGATCTTCAGCCGCGGCGGCTTTGTGTTCTGGGGCGGTTTCATCGGGTCGGTCGCGCTCTGCTACGCGACCGTGCGCTACAAGAAGCTCTCGTTCGCGCGCTACGCCGACGTGGCCGGGATCGCGATCGCCGCCGGGTACGCGGTCGGCCGCACGGGTTGCTGGGCGGTCGGCGACGACTACGGCCGCCCCTGGAACGGCCCGCTCGCGGTCACCTTCCCGAACGGCGCCCCGCCGAGCACCGCGGCGAACCTGACGCAGGTGTTCGGCGCGCGGCTGCCGGCGGGCACCCCGCCCGACGCGGTCGTCGCCGTCCACCCCACGCAGCTCTACGAAGTGGCGATGGGCCTGATCATGTTCGCCGTCCTCTGGCGCCTACGCGGCCACCGCCACGCCGAGGGCTGGCTGTTCGGCCTCTACTGCGTGCTCGCCGGCGTGGAACGCTTCGTCGTCGAGTTCTTCCGCGCCAAGGACGACCGCTTCCTCGGCCCCTTCACGACCGCGCAGGCGATCTCGGTCCTGGTGATGCTCGTCGGCGTCGCCTTGATGCAGCTCCGCCGCGTCCCCGGCCCCGGTCGCCCCGGCGTGTACGCCGACTCTATACCCGAACCGCTACCCGCCTAACGGCTCGCGGTCGGCGCGGGCGGCGGCGCGGGACCGGAGCGCGCGTCGACGTCGCGGCCCACCCATCACCCGCCCTCGCGACGATCCATGGGCCGTGCGTCGCTGAGCGCGCGGAGCGCCCCGCGCCGCCGCCCGCGCACGCGACCGTCTCGCCCGATGACCGCCCCGTCGCCTCGGACGGCAGGTCCCTCGCTGCGCTCGGGACGACAGCACTCGCATCCGACACGCTCGCCCGCCGGCCGATGCGCCCCGCCCCCCTCCCGCCGTTCACCCCCGTCACGCTCACCGGCGCGCACGTCCGCCTCGAGCCGCTGACCCTCGCGCACCTCACCGCGCTGACCGCGGTCGGCCTCGACCCCGACCTCTGGGCCTTTACGACGATCGTCGTCCGCACCCCCGACGACATGCGCCGCTACGTCGAGACCGCTCTCGCCGAGCAGGCGCGGGGGAGCGCACTCCCGTTCGCCCAGGTCGACGTCCGGAGCGGCGACGTGATCGGCTCGACGCGCCTCGCCAACTACGAACCCCAGCACCACCGCGTCGAGATCGGCTGGACGTGGCTCGCCAAACCCTTCCAGCGCACCCCGACGAACACCGAAGCCAAGCGCCTCCTCCTCGCCCACGCGTTCGACACACTCGGCGCCGCGCGCGTCGAGCTCAAGACCAGCGCCCGCAACGTTCGCTCCCGCGCGGCGATCGCCCGCATCGGCGCGGTGGAGGAGGGCACGCTCCGCCGCCACATGATCAATGAGTCGGGGGAAACGCGCGACACCGTGTATTTCAGCGTGCTCCGGGACGAGTGGCCCGCCGTCCGCGCCGCGCTCGACGCGCGGCTGGCGCCACAGCCCGAGCTACAGAATTCCGAACCGTATTGACGGGATTCCGAGCGGCCACCAGATTGCACAACACGCGACACGTCCCGCACCCGCGGGCCGTCGCCTTTCCGCCGCACCCGCCCGTGTTCCGCTTCCTCCGTCGTTCGCAAGGCCATCCGCCGCGCCGCGCGTTGCCGATCGTCGCCCCCGCTGCACTCCCGCAGCCGGCGGCCGTCGCAGGCGCGTGTACACTCGCGAGCTGCCGCGCCGGCTCGTGGGCGACGGTGATGGAGGTGCACTGCGGCGACCAGGAGGCGTGTCGCCTCCGCGCCCTCGGCCTCTGCGAAGGCGCCCGCATCAACGTGGTGGACGCGCGCAACGCCGTGTTGCTCGAAGTGCGGGGTACGCGCATCGCCCTCGGCCGCGCGCTCGGCGCCGGGATCACCGTCCGCCCGATCGACGCGACGACGGCCGGCCCGGGCGTGCGGAACGGCGCCCTGCCGGGCGCGACCGCGCCGGCCCACTAAGGATGACACCGCCCGCGCCTACGGCGGCGGGCGTTGGCGCCGCGCCCCACCTCCGGCCGCCCCTCGCCGGCGCGGCCCCGCCGAGCGCGCCCCCGCGCAACGGCGTCCTGCGCGTCGCCCTGGTCGGCAACCCGAACACCGGCAAGACGACCCTCTTCAACGCCCTCACCGGGCTGCGGCAGAAGGTCGGCAACTTCGCCGGCGTCACCGTCGAGCGCACCGAAGGCCACTACCGGACGGACGACGGCGGCCGCGTGAGCGTGCTCGACCTGCCGGGGAGCTACTCCCTCTCCGCCGGCTCGCCCGACGAACGCATCGCGCTCGAAGTCCTGCTCGGCCGCGGGCGCGACGTGCCCGTGCCGGACGTCGTCGTCGTCGTTGCCGACGCGCAGCACCTCGAGCGCAACCTGTTCCTGCTGAGCCAGGTGCTCGAGCTCGGCCTGCCGGTCGTCGTCGCGCTCAACCAGGTCGACGCGGCGATGGCCGCCGGCGTGACCGTCGACGTGCCCGAACTGATCCACGAGTTAGGCGCGACGGCCATCCCGACCGTCGCCAAGCGCGGCGAGGGACTCGAGCAGCTCAAGCGCGCGATCGCCCGGGCGCCCGGCCTGCCGCGCGCGAGCCGCCCGTTTCTGCTCCCCGAGCCCGTCGCGGCCGCGCTCGCGCCGGTCGAGGCGTGCCTCCGCAGCGCGGGCTTCGCCGCCGACCCCGCCGGGATGGAGGCGCTGCGGTTGTTAGGCGTCGCGGTCCCCGAGTCGCACGTCGCCGGCGTGCCAGGGCTGGCCGACGCGCTCGACCGCGCCCGCGCGGCGCTGCGCGCGGCGGGCCTCGCGCCCGAGCGCGTCGAGGCCGAGATCCGCTACGGCTGGATCGGCGGCGTGCTCGCCCGCGCCGTGCACCGCGCGCCGCGGCGCGGCCGCACGGCCACGGACCGCCTCGACGCGGTCGCGCTGCACCGCGTCTGGGGGTGGCTGGTGTTCGTCGTCCTCATGGCGCTCGTCTTCCAGTCGGTGTTCTCGGTCGGGCTGCCGATCGGCAACGCGATGCAGACCGCGGTCGGCTGGATCGGCACGACCGTCAGCGGGTGGATGCCGCCCGGCGACCTGCGCTCGCTCGTCGTCGACGGCGTGATCGCGGGCGTGGGGAGCGTGATCGTCTTCCTGCCGCAGATCGCGATGCTCTTCCTGTTCATCGGCGTGCTCGAGGACACGGGCTACATGGCGCGCGCGGCGTTCCTCATGGACGGCGTGATGCGCCGCGTGGGGCTGCACGGGAAGAGCTTCATCCCGATGCTCTCGGGCTACGCGTGCGCGGTCCCCGGCATCATGGCGACGCGCACGGTCGAGCACGAAAAGGACCGCCTCGCGACGATCATGGTCGTGCCGCTGATGAGCTGCTCGGCGCGGCTGCCGGTCTACACGCTCCTCATCGGCGCCTTCGTGCCCGCGCTCCCGCTGCTCGGCGGGCTGCTCACGCTGCAGGGCGCGGCGATGCTCGTGATGTACGTGTTAGGCACCGCGACCGCGCTCGGCGCGGCGGCGCTGTTCAAGCGCACGCTGCTCCGCGGCCCCGCGCGCCCGATGATCCTCGAGCTCCCGCCGTACCGCCGGCCGAGCGTGCGCAGTCTGGCGATCTCGGTGACCGGGCGTGCGAAGCTGTTCCTGAAGCGCGCGGGCACGGTGATCCTCGCGCTCTCGGTGGTGCTGTGGGCGGCGGCGACGTACCCCAAGTCGCCCGTCGACCCGCGCCTCCCCGAGCCCGCGCAGAAGGAGGCCCAGCTCGAGCACTCCGCCCTCGGCCGCCTCGGCCGCGCGATCGAGCCCGCCGTACGCCCGCTCGGCTACGACTGGAAGATCGGCGTCTCGATCGCCGCCAGCTTCGCCGCGCGCGAGGTGTTCGTCTCGACGATGGGCACGATCTACGGCGTCGGCGAGGACGACGGCTCGGGCAAAGCCGACGCGGCGCTGCGCGACCGGCTGCGCGCCGACCGCGACGCGCGCACCGGCCGGGCGACCTACACGCCGCTCGTCGCGATCGGGCTGATGGTGTTCTACGTCTACGCACTCATGTGCATGAGCACCGTCGCGGTGACCGTGCGCGAGACGGGCGGCGGCGCGGCGGGGTGGCGGTGGGCGGCGGTGCAGTTCGGGTACATGCTCGCGCTCGCGTACGTCGCGGCGCTCGTGGTGTACCAGGGCGGACGGCTGCTCGGGCTGGGCTAACCGGAGGAGAACACTCGCATGCAGACGCTGATCATCGTCCTCGTCGTCGCCGTGGCACTCGGCTTCGTCGCCCGCAGGGCGTGGCAGACGCTGCGGCCCGCCAAGGCCGGGTGCGGCGACGGCTGCGGGTGTGGGACCACCGCGTCGGGCGCGACCGGCGACTGGGCGAAGAGCTGACCCGCGGTGGGCGTTCGCCGCGGTCCACACGTTAGCCACAGCCGAGTTTAGCGCCGCTCGCGCCCGGCGGGCGATTCGCCCGCGAGTCGTGCGACCAGGGTCTTCGGAGCCGTCCGACAGTACGCGTCGCGCAGGAGGCCCTCCAGCGCGCGCCACGCCGGCCGCCGGTCCAACCACACGCCGACCCAGCCGCTCGCGCCGACGTACGGCGGGACGAAGTAGCGCGCCGGGGCGGCCTCGACGAGAAGGGCCTGGTTCGTAGACGTGGCCTTGACCCAGACGGCCGGTCGACCGGCGCCGTGGTGACTGCCGGCGCTGGCGTACGTCGCGAACAGCTTGTTGCGCACGCGGAAGGTCGGCTCGCCCCAGGCAAGCGCCTCGTGCGCCTCGGGCAGCGCCAGGCAGAGCGCGCGCAGACGGGACAGCGGGTCGGTCGGCACGAGGAACTCGAAGAGTGACGTCGACGAGAGTATCAGGCGCAGAGGCGACCGGGCGAAAGATGGGGCCGCGTCGCGCCCGCGCGCTTGATCGCGGTTTAACGCCGTCAGCTGCTGGCGCCCGCGCGCGCCGGCCGCCATCGTGCGCCATGCCCCTTGGGACCATCCAGCACGCGACCGCCGACTACGAGCAGTGGCTCGCGCGCTACACGCCGGTCGTCGCGCCGGACCTCGCGCGCAAGCACGAGCGCATGTGCGAGAGCGCTTTCGTGTTCCTGCGCGCGACGTACTACCGGTGGGCGAGCCGGTGGCCGGTCCGCTGCCCGGAGCTGGCCGCGAGGCCGCCCGTCCCGAGCGTCGGCGACCTGCACGTCGAAAACTTCGGCACGTGGCGCGACGCCGAGGGGCGCGTGGCGTGGGGGGTGAACGACTTCGACGAGGCGTGGCCGCTCGCCTGGCCGCAGGACCTCGTGCGCCTCGCCGCGAGCGCGCACCTGGCCGCCGAGCGCGGCGCGCTCGCGACCGACCCGCGCGACGTCGCCAGCGCGGTGTTAGGCGGCTACCGCGACGCCGTCGTCGCGGGCGGCATGCCCTACGTCCTCGCCGAGCAGCACCCGACCCTGCGCGCCTTCTGGCAGGCGCAGCGGCCGGACGCCGGCGTGTTCTGGGCAAGGCTCGACGCGCTGCCCGCGCTCGCGGCAGACGACGCGGTGCGGCCCGGCGCGCGCCGCACGCTCGCCCGCTCGCTCCCCGCGCCCGACCTCGCGCACCGCCTCGTCCGGCGCGTCGCCGGGCTCGGCAGTCTGGGGCGGACGCGGCTCGTCGCCATCGCCGAATGGCAGGGCGGGCGCATCGCGCGCGAGGTCAAGGCCGTGGCGCCGAGCGCGGCCGCTTGGGCGGCGGGGTGCCCGCCGCGCGCCGCGGACGTACACATCCGCGAGACGGTCGAGCGCGCAGTCCGGTGCGCGGACCCGTTCTACCGCGCGCGACGCCGCTGGCTCGTGCGACGCCTCGCGCCCGACATGCGACGGTTCGACATCGCCGAGCTGCCACGCCGCCACGACGAACGTCACCTCCTGCACGCGATGGGCTGGGAGACGGCGAACGTGCACCTCGGCGGCACGACGCGCCGCGTGCTCGCATCGGAGCTGCGCGCGGTCGAACGCGCCCACGGCCCGCACTGGCTCGCCGACGCCGCGGCGCGCATGACGGGGACCGTGGTCGCGGACTGGACGGCGTGGCGCGCGGAGCCGGCGTGACGTCCGCGACCGTCCTGCCCGCCGCCGAGGCGGCGGCGCGCCTCGCCACAGCGACGATCGCCGGCGCCACACTCGGCGTCAACCGCAACCTCCGCGGCAAGGCAGCCGGGCTGCGCACGCACGCCCTCGTCGCGTTAGGCGCTGCCCTCGTCACGGCCGCCGCGGCGGGCGCCGACCCCGCCGGCGCGACCCGCGTGATGCAGGGCGTGATCACCGGCATCGGCTTCATCGGCGCGGGCGTGATCCTCCACCCGCGCCCGCCCGCGGTCGCCGTCCGCTCCGGCGGCGTCGGCGCCGCCGCACGGCCGAGCCGCCCGCGGCGCCGGCGCGACGTGCGCGGCCTGACGACTGCGGCCACCGTCTGGGTCGCCGCCGGGCTCGGTCTCGCCTCGGGACTCGGCGCGTGGGTGCTCGTACTGCTCGGCACCGGGCTCACGCTCGCCGTGCTCGTCGCCGGCGGCCGGGTCGAAGCGGCCGTGCGGCGCCGGCTGCTGCGCCGCCTACGGCGGCGGCGTGCCCTCGAGCACCACCACCGCGCCGGCCACGTGGTCCGCGTGCGTGAGCGAGAGGTGGACGCGCACGACGCCTAACACCGCGGCCCGCTCGGCCGCGCGCCCGTGCAGGGCCAGCCGCGGCCGCCCGTCCCACGCGACCGCGACCTCGGCGTCGCGCCAGCCGATCCCCCGCGCGTCCTCGCTCCCGGCGAGCGCCTTGTAGACGGCCTCCTTCGCCGCGAACCGCGCGGCGAAGTGGCGCGCCGGCTCGGCCCGCGCGCGCGCGTACTCGGCCTCCGCGGGCGAGAACAGCCGCGCCACCGCGCGCTCGCCCTTGGCCTCGAGCAGCGCCGCGACGCGCGCGATGTCGACGAGGTCGAAGCCGACGCCGAGGATCACGGGCCGGCGCCCCGCACGCCGCGCTGGCGGAGAAGCGAGCGCCAGAGGCGCCCGACGCCGCCGCGCGGATCGGCGAGCGCGGGGAGCGACGCCTCCCAGCATGCGTCGGCCGCCGCGAACGCGCGGCCGAACGCGGCGGTCCACGCGTTCCACGCGGCCGGGCGCGCGGCCTCCGGCGCCGCGGCGAGGGCGCGCGCCGCCGTCCCCACGTCGGCCAGCGCCGCGAACAACGGCTCCGCCAGTTCGACCAGCTCCGCCTCGAGCGCGCGCCGCGCCGGCGCGGCGCCCGCCGACCGCTCCTCCGCGAGCGCCGCACACGTGGCGCGCACCGCGTTCGCGATCGCCTCCGCGTCCACGCGCGCCGCGGCCCGCCACGGCGCGACGCCGTCCGCGGCGACCGCGTCGCGCGCCGAGCGGAGCGCGTCGACGAGCGGCGCGAAGTAGCGGTCGTGGTCCGACCCCGGCGCCCCGCGGTGCGACGCGAAGGCCCGCAGCGCGCGGGTCAGCTCGGGGATCGCGTACGGCCGTTCCGGCGGCGGCTCCGACACGCGTCAGCCCAGCAGCGCCGCGACCGCCGCGTCGGTGTCGCGCAGGTCGGGGAGCACCGCCGCGGCCCCGTGCGCGGCGAGCTCGTCAACTCTATAACGCCCCGAGGCGACCGCGACGCTCCGCGCGCCGATCGGGCGCGCGCACGCGACGTCGGCCGGCGTGTCGCCGATCACGACCACGTCCGCGCCCGCGACCGGGGTGCCTAACAGCTCCTCGCCGCGCCGGCGGGCCAGCTCGGGGAGATCCGGGCGGTGCTCGGCGTCGCACCCGAACGCGCCGACGCGGAAGCGCGAGCGGTCGATCCCGGCCGCGTGCAGCTTCACGGCCGCCCCCGGCGCGACGTTCCCCGTCAGCAGGCCGAGCACCACGTCGTCGCGCCCGTCGAGCGCGTCGAGCAGCGCGGGCACGCCGGGCAACGCCTCGAACGTGCCGGTCCCGCGCGCGATTTCGGCCCGTAGCCGCTCTAAGTAGCCGGCGACCACCGCATCCATGCGCGCGTCGATCGTCGCGTCGTCGAACCCCGCGGGGCGCATGAGTTCGCGCGCGATCTGGCGGTCGGTCTTCCCGTCGAACGGGATGCTCGTGTCCCCCGCGCTGCCGAAGGCCTCGGCGAGCGAGGCCTCGAACGCGCGCTTGGCCGCGCCGTTGCCGCGGATGAGCGTGCCGTCGATGTCGAACAGCACGAGGCGGACGGGCACCGTCACGTCCTCAGCGGCGCGACGCGAGGAGCCCCGCGCCGATGAGGGCCGCGCCCGCGATCTGCCACCCGCCCGGCCGCTCGCCGAGCACGACGAAGCCGACGCCGAGCGCCACCACGGGCTGGAGGTTGCTGTACATCGCCGTCCGCACCGGGCCCACGGTGCGCACGCCGCGGTAGTAGACGAGGTACGCGAGCGCGAGCGCGAGCACGCCGCTGTAGAGCATCGCCGCCCACCCCTCGGCCGGCAGCGCCGCGAGCGCGCCGCGGGCGAGCGCGGGCACGGCCGACGCGCCTAACGTGAGCGCGCCGCCGACGAGCGTCCACGCCGCCATCTGGACGCCGTCGACGCGCCGCGTGAGCGGCTTGAGCAGCACGGCGTAGACCGACCAGGCGAGCGACGCGCCGAGCACGAGCAGCACGCCCGCGAGCGCAATGGTGCCCCGCGCGTCGGCCGCCGCCGTCGAACCGAGCACCACGCCCGCCATCCCGGCCACCTGCAGCGCGATCCCGCCCCACGCGCGCGCGGTCGGCCGCTCGACCCCGAGCAGCCGCCCGACGACGCCGACGAACGCCGGGCCGGCGGCGAGGATGAGCGCCGTCGTCCCGCTCGCCGTCCGCGCGAGCCCCTCGATGAAGAGGAGCTGGTAGACGCCGTGGCCGAGCACGCCGAGCAGGACGAGGCGGACCGCATCGGCGCGCTGCGGGAGCGGCGCGCGGCGGACGGCGGCGATCGCGCCGAGCACGGCGGTCGCGAGCAGCACGCGCGCGCCGTTGAAGGTCGCCGGGTCGACGTAGCGCGTTCCGACCTTGAGCACGCTGAAGTTGACGCCCCAGACGAGCGCCATCAGCACGAGCAGCAGGTGGTCGGCGCGCGTGCCCGCAGCCGGGGCGCTCGGAGGTGGGGCGGCACGCGTCGCGCCCGGCCGCGGGGTCGGCGCCGGCGCGGGGCCGGCCGGCGCGACGTCCGACGGGCCGGGCGCGAGGCCCTGCACAGTCGTTGCCATCGCACAAAGCTAACGACGCCGGCCGGCCGCGACGCGCGCCGGGGCCGCCGGACGCGGCGCTCAGCCGAGCACGCGCCGCGCGCCCACGAACCGCGCGCGCAGCGTCGCCACGTACGGGTCGTCGTCGCCCGCCAGGTTCTCCTCCGCGAAGCCGCCGCGCCCGAGCGCGACGTGCAGCATGCGCCCGCCGCCCGCGGCGACGCCGACGTGCGTCACGCGCCCGTCCTCGCGCTCCGAGAAGAAGAGCAGGTCGCCGGCGGCGTGCGCGGCGTGCGCGGCGTGCTCGCGGGCCGCCTCGCCGCCGACCCGCGCCTGCTGCGACGCGTCGCGCGGCAGGTCGACGCCGTGCAGCGCGAACAGCGTCTGCACGAAGCCCGAACAGTCCGCGCCCCACGGCGTGACGCCGCCCCATTGGTAACTGGTCGATCCGAAGTACCGCGCCGCGCTCCGTGCGATCGCGTCGCCCTCGCGCGCGAACCGTGCCGGCAGTTCATCCATCGCGACCGCCTCGCCGTCGAGCACCGCGACCTCCGGACCGAGCCACGCGCCGAGCGGCAGCCGGAGCGTCCGCGCCCCGGCGCGCGCCGTGCAGCCGAGCGAGACGCGGAGCCCGGCGCCCGGCCGCCCCGCGGCGGCCGGCGTTCCCGCCACCTCTCCACCCCCGACCGGCGTCACGTACCCGGCATGGATCCACCCGCGGTACCCGTCCGGTGTGGTCTGCGCGTCGCACCAGTCCCCGTCCCGGCAGCCGAGGACGACCACGTGCCCGAACGTCGCCTGCGTGGTCTGGGCGCTCGACACGCGCGGCGCCTCGTGCACGGGCGCGATCGGCACCCGGACAAGGGCGAATCCCGGCTCCGACGACGTCTGAGTCATGGGCGAAAGGTGCCGGCGCGACGGATCCCGCGACAGCGCACGCCGTCCCGCCGGACGCGATCGGCTGACGCGCACGACGCCGAGCCACTTTGTAGCTTCTTAGCGTTTGACCGACGCCAAACACACCTCCCCGCCCTTCACATGCCCCGTCACACCGATCGACGCTGGTTTCCCGCGCTCGCCGCCGCGGCACTCGTCCTCGGCACGGGGTGCGTCCCGCTTCCCCGATACGGCTACGTCGGCAAGGCGTTCGTCGCCCGCAAGGAGGGCGAGAAAACCCTGGTCGCGGACGACGGCTCGACCTGCCGCGTGAAGGGCGACGTGTTCGACAAGGTGCAGGTCGGCGACAACCACACCTGCGCGTGGCGGTCCCCGAGCGACGCCCGCCCGAACGCCGACGCGACGCCGGACCCGCGGCCCCGGCGCGCGCCGGTTCTGCCGAGCGGCGCCGGCCGTTAGGCGCGGCCGGCGGCGTCAGCCCGCGAGCCCGGGCACGCCCTCGCGCCCGACCGCGTAGCGCACCGCGTTCTCGACCGCCGCCTCGAGCGCGGCGGTCGCGAGCGCCTCCGCCCGCAGCAGGAACGCCGGCTCGGCCGCCGCCGCGGGCGCGTCCGGGCAGAGCGCGAACACGACGTCGCCGTCGAAGCTCGTCCCGCTCGGCGTGACGCGACGCGCGAGCGCGGCCGTCGCCGCCGACGCGACCTGCGCGAGCGCGCCGCGGTCGACCGGGGCGATGAGCGCGACGACGCAGAGCGTCGTGTTGGTCGCCGCGCCGGCCGCGAACGTCCGCACACCGCCGCCCGCGAGCAGGGCGGCGGTGTCGACGAAGCCGCCGTCGGCCGACCGCGCGCCCGCGACGATCGCCCCCGACGCGTCGCGCACGTCGCCGAACGCGTTGACCACCGCGACCGCGGCGGCGCGGAGTTCGCCCGTCCCGGCGGTCGCGCATCCGATCCCACCCTTCATCGCCGCACCGGCGCCCAAGGCCTTCCCCACCGTCGCGCCCGTGCCCGCGCCGACGCTCCCCTGCTCGGTCACGAGCGGCGAGGCCGCGTCGCACGCGGCGTAGGCCATCGCCGGCGTCGGGCGGGCGTCGAAGCGGCCTAACGGGGCGAGGTCGAAGAGCACCGCGGCGGGGACGATCGGCACCACGCCGCGGCCGTCCGGCCCGCCGACCGGGAACCCGCGCCCGCGCGCCTCCATCCACCGCATCACGCCCGCCGCGGCGTCGAGTCCGTAGGCCGAGCCGCCGGTGAGCAGCACCGCGTCCGCCCGCCCGACGCGGTGCTCCGGCGCGAGCGCGGCGAACTCGCGCGTCCCCGTCGCGCGCCCGACGACCACCGCCGCGGCCCGCAGCGCGCGGTCGACGCCCCGGACGACGGTGCACCCCGTCGCGCCCGCCGCGTCCGCGGCGTGGCCGAGCGCGAGGCCGAACGGCGCGAGGTCGACGGTCGGCGCGCGCACCGTGGGTTTGTTAGGCGGCCGCGGCCCGGGGCCGGCGCCCGGCCGGGACGAGCAGCGTCGCGGCGAGCGGCACTGCGCGCACCGCGAACGGCGTGCGGCCGAGCAGCTCGCCGTCGGCCTGGACCGGGCGCGGCGGGTCCGTCTCGACCGCGATCGCGCGCCCCGAGCGGTAGAGGAGCGCCGCGTGCGGGCGGAAGTCCTTCCGCACCAGCCGCGCGAACGCGATGGCCGATTCGGCGAACGACCCCGGGCGGAAGATGCACACGTCGAGGAGTCCGTCGTCCTCGCGGATGCCGGGCCCGAAGCGGAACAGGTCGCCGAGCACCGCGCCGAAGTTGGCGACCATCACCGCGGTCGCGTCGGCGGTGAGCTCCTCGCCGTCGACGACGACGCGCACGGCGAACCGCTCGCGGGCGACGACCGCGCGCGCGGCGGTCACCGCGTAGGCGAGCACGCCGACGCGCCGCTTCCACGCCGCCGACGTCCCCTCGATCATCCGCGCGTCGACGCCCACGCCCGCGGCGAACGCGAACAGGTGTGCGGGCCCCGCCGCCTCGCCCCCCACGCGGAGCGCGCCGAGGTCGACCCGCGCCCGCCCGCCGGCGAGCAGCGCGGCCACCGCGCGCCCGGTGCCTAACGGAATGCCGAGCGTGCGCGCGACGAGGTTCCCCGTGCCGCCCGGGAGCACCCCGACCGGCACGCCGCTCCCGGCGAGCGCGCCGACGACCTCCATCGCCGTCCCGTCGCCCCCGAGCGTGAAGACGGCGTCGTATGCCGCGCCGTCGGCGAGCGCCAGCCCGCGCGCGAGCGCCCCCGCGTGCCCGGGTGCCTCAGTGCGGCGCACGTCATAGGCGACGCCCGCGCGCGCGAACGCTGCCACCGCCTCGCGCTCGCGCGGCCCGGCCCGACGCGCCGCCGGGTTCACCACGAGCAGCGCGCGGCGGACCGCGCCCGGCGCGTCGCCCGGCGCGCGCGCCGTCAGAACGACCACCGCTTCGTGAAGTCGATGCTCCCCTGCGACGGCGTCTGCTGGAAGAAGCGCGTCGTCGCGTTGTTCAGGCAGGCCTGCTGCTGCAGCGCCGGCTCGACGCCGAGCTGCACCGAGAACGAGTTCGTCACGCGGCGCTCGATCTGCACGCCGAGCCCGCGCGTGAAGTTGTTGAACAGGCTCGTCGACGCGTCCGCGTTCTGCGAGAAGCTGCAGAAGCCCGTGCTGAACGTGTAGAACGTCTTCTGCCCGAGCTGCCCGCCGACGCCGAGGCGCGTGCTCGAGAGGATGTTCGAGAAGCTGTTCGTCGAGCGCGCGAGCGCCGGGTCCGCGGTCACCGCGCCCGTCTCGACCGAGACGATGTCGAACGGCCCGTTGCCGCGCGAGAGCGCGCCCGACACGAGGCTCCCGGCGAGCCGCGAGACGATCGACGCCGCGGCCGCGAGCTGGTCGGTCGACTGCGAGTTCCCGAAGATCGCCGCCGCGGGCTCGCCGGTCACGAGGTAGCTGATCAGGTCCGTGTCCGGGATCGGCGGGTTGTCCGCGCTCGACAGCTGCAACGTCGGCTGGTTGAGCGTCCCGCCGATCGCGACCTGCACGCGCACGTCGGGGCGGTTGGTCAGCTGCCGCGTCTGCCGCACCACGTGCACCGCGCGGATGTCGAGCGTCGGGTTGAGGTCGGGCACCCCGAAGAAGCGCAGCGTCCCCGGCTCGACGTCGAACACCGGCTGCGCGAGCGGCAGCAGGTCGAGCCGGTACGTGCCGCGCTCGACCGCGAGCGAGCCCAGCAGCGCGAGCTGCGGCACCGCGCGCCCGTTCACCCGCCCCACGGCGCGCGTGACCGCGACCGACCCGCCGAGCTTGATGTTCGCCTCCGCGTTGCGCAGCCAGACGTCGTCGCCCACCGAGAGGCGCACGTCGTTGAGCGCGAGGTTCTCGACGAATGCCGTCGGCGCGCCGGGCAGCAGCGTACGGTTGCGGAACACCGTCGTGTCGACGACGTCGCGGTACTCGCTGAGGTCGATGATCCGCTTGTCCAGCAGCTCCGGGATGTAGATGCGCCCGCGCTCCGCGCGCACCGCGCCGCCCACCGTGGCCGCGCGGAACGTGCCGGTGATGTCGACCGGCGTCGGCGTCGAGATCGCGAGCGTCGCGAGGCGCGCGCGGTCGACCGCGAGGAAGTCCCGCGCCGTGATCCGCAGCGCGAGCGCGGGGTCGTCGCTCGGCGTCAGCTTCACCCAGCCGACGATGGCGAGCGTGTCGCCGGGCGCGCCGCTGCGCACCGAGAAGCGCCGCACCGCCACGCTGTCGCCCAAGAGCGCGACGTCCGCGCGCACGTCCTCCAGCCGCGTGCCCGACGCCTCGACCGAGAGCGCGCCCGCTGGGATTCGTACCTCGCCGTCTAGGCGCGGCGCGGTCCACGTCCCGCCCACGTCGAACGTCGCGGCGAGATGCCCGCGCGCGTCGTGCACGCCCGGCGCGAGCGCGGCCACGAGCGCGAGGTCGAGCGAGTCGGCGCGCACGCGCGCGCGGAGTGAATCCGCCGCCGCCGTGCCCTGCGGCAGCCGCCCCGCGGACGGCTCGAGCGCGAGGTCGACCGGCAGCGCGCCCGTCGCCTCGAGCAGGCGCCGCCCCGCCGCGAACGCGCCGAGGTCGAGCGCGAGGTGGTGCGCGGCGTAGTCCGCCCGCATGGTCACGCTGTCCAGGCGCGCCGCGCCGGCGCCCGTCCCGACGCGCAGCGCGCCGACGCCCGCCCGCGCCGTGATCAGCGGTTCGGCCCGCGTGCCCGCGAGGCGCACCGTCGCGTCCAGCCGACCGTCGACCGGCAGCACGGCGCGCCCGGCGCCCGCCACCTCGGCCACGTCCTGCACCGACACGGCGCTGGCGAGGAACGTTCCCGTCACCGCCCCGCGCTCGGGTAACGTCGCAGCGGCCGTGAGACGCGACCCCAGATCCTCGCCCTCACCGCGCAGGGTGAGCGAGTCGAGCGCGAGCACCCCGCCCGCCTCCGCGGTTCCCGGCGCGAGCGCGGTCCCGCCGCGCGCGACGAAGCGCGTCGGCGCGGCGAGCGTCCAGAGGTGCCCGGGCCGTGGTACGACGCGCGCGCTGTCCAGCGCGACCACCGTGCTGTCGCCAGCGGAGAGCGTGCGCCCCGCCGCGGCGACCGAGAGCCCCGAGTCGCTCCCCATCGCGACGTCGAAGCGCCCGCCCGCGGCCGCGCCGGAGAAGTGCGCGGACGCGGTCGCAAACGTGACCCGCCCCGCGCCGACCGAATCCGCGGTCGCGGCGACGGTCACGGTCGGCGTCGAGCGCAGCGCCGTGCCGCCCACGGTGAGCGTGAGGGCCCGCGCCACGAACCCGCCGTAGACCAGGTCGCGGCCGTCGACGCGCGCGGCGGCGCTGAGCCCGTCGGCGACCGTCGTGTCGAGCGTGCCCGCGAGCGTGACCGAAGCACGGAGCGTCCCCGCGAGCGAGTCGACGGGCGCGCCCGCCGTCGTGTCAGGCGATGCATTCGGCGCCCCGGCCGCGCTGTCCGCCGCCGCGGGGGCTGACTGCGCCGCCCGCGCCGCCTCGGCGAGCACGGCGCCCGCCGGCTGCCGCGTGGCCCGGTCGACGAGCCGCGCCACCGGGTCCCGCGCCGCCGCCCGCGCCGCCGGGCTCGCGCCGGCGACCGCCGCGCGCGCGGCCGTCACCGCGCCCGGCGCGAGCCAGCGCCGCAGGCCGCCTAACGAATCGACCGTGACCGCGAGGCGGAGCGAGTCCCGCGCCGGGCCCGCGAGGCCGAGGCCGCCCGCGCCCGCGAGCTGCCCCGCCGCCGTCTCCAGCCGCACCGTGTCGACGCCGAGCCGCCCGCCGCCGAAGCGCAGCCCGAGCGCGCCGCCGTAGGCGCGCACCCCACCGATCTCGGAGCGGCCGAGGTCCGCGCGCAGCGTCCCGACGAGGTCGGCGAGCCCCGTGCCGAAGAGGCCGACCTGCCCGCGCAGCGCGAGCGACGTGCGCGGCATCCGCGCGTCGTCGAACAGCGCGCGCACGTCGAGCTCCGCCCCCGTGAACACGCCCGTGGCCCCATAGCGCGGGTCTAGCGCGTTCACGACGCCGTCGTAGGTCAGCGTCCCGGCCGGCCCGGTCAACGTCGTCACGAGGCCCAGCGTGTCGGTCGCGCCCGTGATCCGCAGCGGCCCCGTGTACGCCCCCCGCGCGAGCAGGAGCGGGTACGACCGCGCGAGCATCGTGAACGACAGCGGCTCGGCCGTCAGCGTCAGATCGTACTTCGTCGGCGTCGGGCCCTCGCCGAACGTCACGCGGCCGCCGCCGGCGAGCGTCGTCGGCGTCCCCGGCCCGTCGGTGTGCGTGAGCCGCGCGTCGCTCAGCCGCACGTCGGTGTAGAGCGAGTCGAGCGTCGCGCTCCCCGTCACGACGCCGCGCAGGTGCGGGAAACTCGGGTTGAGGAACTCGAGCGTGCGGAGGTCGACCGATACGTCGGTCACGCGCAGCCCGCGGAAGTGCGTCTCCGCGGGTTTGAGGACGTCGAGGCCGCCCGACGCCCGCACGTGCGAGACGGCGCCCGGCACGTGCGCGTCCGCCCACGTCACGTCCGCGTCGTCGACGACGAACCGGTTGAGCGGACCGCCGCGCGCCCGCACCGTCCCGGTGAGCGTGCCCGCGAAGTCGTACGGAAACGGCTTGCCGTTGAACGTCCGGAGGAGCGCCCAGTCCACCGGCCGCATCCGCACGTCGACGTCCTGCACGCCTAACACGGGCCCGCCCACCGCGAACGTCATCGCCCCCGTGAGCGACGACCGCGTCGTACGCACGTCCATGTTCGAGAGCGCGTACTCGATGACGTGCAGGTCGGTCCGCCGGTTGTGCATGTACAGGTCCATCGTCCCGCCGCCCGTCGTCGGCAGCGTCGGGTAGACCCACGCGACGTCCGCGAGCGCCATCGAGTCGGCGTGCACGCGCACGTCCCAACGGATCGGGAGGTCGCTCCCCCAGACGACCTTGGCGAGGCCGCGCCCGGTGCTCCCCGGCAGGTCCCAGTGCGGCAGGTGCGCCCACACGCTGTCGCCCAGCACCCGCACGACGCCGCGGATGTTCCGCCAGCGGAACGGCGGGTCGGTCTCGTCGAGGTCGAGGCGCGCGAGTTCGAAGCGCATCCCCGCGCTGTCGGGGCGCGCGATCCGGACCGCGGGCGCGTCGACGTCGCCGCTCCAGCGGTACGTGCGCGTCAGGTAGTGCCCCGCGCGCCGGATCTCCGCCCCGCCCTGCGTGCGCTGCGCGAGCGCGTACGCGACCGCGCTGTCCCGCCGCACGCCGCGCAGCGAGTCGGCGGGGTGCCAGGCGAGCGTAAGCACGAACCGCAGCCCGCGCACCCGGACCGAGTCCGCGACGATGTAGTCGCCGAACCCCGGCCCCGTCTTCGGCGCGCTCGGCCCGCCGCTCTTGAACAGGCCGTTGTAGTTCCACGACCCGTCCTCGAACTGCCGCAGGTGCACGACCGGCCGCTCGATCTCGACCTGCTTGAGCAGCACGCGCCGGTCGACAAGGTCGCCGAGCTTATACGCGACGCGCACCCGCCCGACCGCCGCGACGAGTGAGTCGTCCGCGCTCCGCAACTCGACCGAATCGACGGTCACCCCCGAAAAGAACCCGCCCCGGATCGCGCCGACGTACAGCCGCCCGCGCACGTTGGGCGCGACCCGCGCGAGCAGCGTCCGCCGCACATAGTCGCGCCCGAAGTCCGTCTGCGTCGCGCCGACGACGAGCCCGACCGTCGCTCCGGTGAGGGCGAGCAGGGTACCGGCCGCGACGTACGCGGCAAGTCGACGGCGGGACCGGGGCAATGGAGGGGAAAGGGGGGGAAACGGGGAAATTAGCGGTGGGAGACGGTCGTACCGTTCGCGGTGGGGTGGCTGACGGTGGGACTGCACCCGGGGTGGGCCGTCGCGTGGGTCCGTGACCGGCCGGGATCGGTGACGCTGCTGGGGTGGTGCAAGGGTCGGAACCGCCGGGGTTGGTGGGGCTGGGGCGGGGGCGAGCGCAGCACGCTAGATCCGGGTGCACTCACGACTGGCGACGCGGGCCCCGGCGGGCCGAGGCCGTCCCCCGCCCCGGGTGCCGCACGACCGTCAGCGGCACTACCGCCGACGGTACGACCGCGAACGGTACGACCGCCCTCAAAACGCCTGCCCGATCCATATACTCGGATTCAACCTTCGAAAAAAACTGCTCGTGTTAGGCGGCCGGTACGTCGGCACGCACCCCCCCCCGCTGCCGTTCCCCACCACCGTCCCCGGACTCCCCGGCGACACGCAGTACAACTGCTGCGTCTGCGGGTCCCCCGGCGTGATGTAGTAGGCCGGCCCCGCCGTCGCCGCGTACGGGTTGTACCCGAGGTCGACCCGGATCGCCCCGAACGGCGAGCGCACGCGCACCCCCGCCCCCGGCGTCACCCGCAACGCCCGCCCCCCGCCCGTCGCCGTCGTCCCCGCGCTGCCGCGGTTGAACACCTCCCCCGCGTCCGTAAACAGCGCGAGCGCGAGCAGCTCCGGCAGCACCGGGCTGCGCAGCTGCAACTCGACGTTGCCGACGACGAGCGTGTTGCCCCCGGCCGGGATCGTCCGCTCCGGCTTGGCGCCCGGCGCGGCGTGGTACGTCAGCACGCCCCCGACCGTGTCGGCCACCACGTTCGTCAGCAGGTAGACCTGCGGCCCGAGCTCGTTCTGCCGGTACCCGCGCACCGTCGTCGGTCCGCCCGCGAACAGGCGCTCCTGCTGCGGCGCGTCGCCGAGCACCGTGCCCCCCTGCGCGTGCAGGGTGAGCACGCCGCCCGCGAACGGCCGGTAGTACGAGCCGTCGAACACCGCCTTGTTGAAGCGCTGCGTCGCCTCCGAGCCCGTGAGCGCCGACGAGTGGCGGAGCGTGAGCCGCTCGACGTTGCCCGACGTCGGGTTCAGCAGGTCGTTGGCGCGGTTGCGTACGATCGCGTACCCCAGCGTCCCGACCGTCCGGTTGCGGTCGAGCGCCGAGCGGGTGAGGTCGTCGCACGCGGAGAACACGGCGCAGAACACGGCCACGTTCGCCCCCGTCCGGCCGCGCTCCAGCTGGTACGTGAACGTGCTCGGCAGACGCGAGCCCGGGCGCGAGGCGAGCGAAAAGAGCACGCCTAACGGCGTCACCCGCTCGAACGCGTTGTACTCCGAGGACCGCGACGTGAAGAGCGTCACGCTCGGCACCCGCCGCAGCCGGAAGAACGACGGCTGCCGCACGGTCGCGCCCAGGTAGTAGTTGACGTGGTCGCCGTAGGCGTCGCTCCGCGCCGGCGGCGCGCAGAGGCCGGGCGCGAAGGCGAGCGGGCGCCCGACGCCGATCCGCGAGAGCCGCCCCGACAGCTCCAACCGCTGCGCCTGCGGGATGAAGTAGCGGTCGGTGACGTCGGCGCGCAGCCGGAAGCAGTCGAGCGTCGCCCACCCCGCCGACGCCTCCGCGGCGCGCAGCGCGCCCTCGTCGGCCGTCACGAGCACGTCGGCGACCGCCAGGCCCGGGCCGTCCGCCGCGGCGCCGCCGGGCGTGGGCACGGGCCGGATCGTGTCCAGTCGCACCTCGACGCGCCGGTACGCGTCGGTCTGGTAGAGCGTCCGCTGCGCCTCGAGCAGGTCGCCCAGGCGCACCGGGTCGCCCGGACGGATGCCGAGCGTGCCGCGCACCACGCGGTCGGGGATGTGCGGCGGGCCGCCGTTCGGCCCGCTCCCCCGGACGACGATCCGCCCGACGCGCGTGAGCGGCCCCGGGACCGCGGTCACCGTCGCCTCGGCCCGCAGCGTCGCCGTGTCGGTGTTGGACGAAACGAGCGCGTCGGCCTGCGGGTAGCCGCCGTTGCGGAGTCGCTCGCGCAGCGTGTCGCGCCCGGCCTCGAGCGCGACGCGGTCGAACACGTCACCCGGGCGCAGGCGGATCGCGGCGCGCGCCCGCGCGCGCACCGGCGCGCGCACGCCGTCGAGCCCGACGACGGTGAGCGAGTCGAGCCGCACGGGCCGCCCCTCGTGAATCGCGAAGGTCACGGCCACGCGCGGCCTCGCCGCCGACCCGCCGGTCTGGTGCACGACGGTGTCGACGCTCGCGCTGCGGTACCCGCGCTTCCGGTAGTAGGCGACGAGGCGCAGCACGTCGCGCCCGAACTCGTCGGGGTCGAGACAGCGGCGCGCGCCGAGCCCGATGCCGCTGAGCAGCGCGGAGGGCGTCGTGACGACGACGCGCGCGAGCTCGCCGTCGCCGAACGCGTGGTTGCCCGTGAAGCGCAGCGTGCGCACCTCGCGGTCGCCCCGCTCGCAGCGGAGGTCCTGCGCGCCGGCCCGCGCCGCCGGCGTGCACGCGGCGAGCACGCCCGCCGCGAGCGCCAGGCGGAGCGCCGGCCCGAGCGCCGGCCGCGTCAGCGCGGGTCGCGCGCGCGCCAAAGCGTGGTCAGGTAGAACGTCGCGAGCCCCACCGCGAGGCCGGCCGCGACGCCGGTGGCCGCGGCCGCGACCCGGTCGTCGCGCGCGAGCGCGCGGTGCAGGATGACGCGAGGCGCGTAGGCATTCCGCGCCGCGCCGCTGGGCAACGGGCGCGCCGTCGGCGGAGCGGGCACGAGAGCGGGACGGGCGGACATGAGCGGGGCGTAAGTTCTCCGCCGCGACGGGGCGGGTCAACGCGCCGGCGCCGACGCCCCGCCGTCGAACGCCGCGCGACCGGGGCGATCCCGGGCGGATTACCTTACCCGCCCGCGCCCTCAGCCCCGATCCATGCTCGCGTTGTCCCCGCCCGCCCGAACGCCCGACCGCACCCTCTGCCCGCGCCCCGCCGCGTCGCGCCGCGCGGCCGCGGCCCTCGCCCTCGCCGCGTGCGCGACCCTTGCCGCCGGGTGCCGCGGCGGCGACGCCGCGCCCAACCGCGACGGCTTCGTCGATTCGCGCGACGAGTACGACCCGCGCACGCTCGACCCCGCGCTCGCGACCGACGTCCCGACCGGGCGCGTCGTCTCGTACGTGTTCGACGGCCTCACGCGCTTCACCCCGGACGCGCGCGTCGCGCCCGGGCTCGCCACCCGCTGGGAGGTCTCCCCCGACGGACGCGTCTACACGTTCCACCTGCGCCCCGGCGTCCGCTTCCACGACGGCACCCCCCTCCTCGCCCGGCACGTCGTCGCGAGCTGGGCGCGCGCGCTCGGCCCGTCGATCAAGGGCGGCAACAAGCTCCCGCTCTTCCCCATCCAGGGCGCACGCGCCGTCGCCGACGGCCGCGCCCCCGCGCTGGCCGGCGCGCGCGCGCTCGACGACAGCACGGTCCAGGTCACGCTCGACACCGCGCTCGCGATCTTCCCCAAGCTGCTCGCGATGCCCGTCGCCTCGGTCGTCGCGCCTAACGCGGGCGCCGACTTCGGCCAGCACCCGGTCGGCACCGGCCCCTGGCGCTTCGTCGAGTGGAAGCACGACGACTACCTGCGTTTCGCGCGCAACCCGGGCTACTGGGGTGGCACCCCGGGCGTCGACACGCTTACCGCCCGCATCATCCCCGAGCCGTCGACCGCCGTCGCGGAGTTCGAGAACGGTACGGTCGACGTCCTCGCCGTCCCGGAGGGCGAGACGCGCGCGTGGGAGCAGACCGACGAGCGCCAGGCGCGCCTCCAGAGCGCTCCCGCGCTCCGGCTCTACTACGTCGCGATCAACACCACCCGCGGCCCGCTCGCCGACGTGCGCGTGCGACAGGCGCTCAACCTGGCCGTCGACAAGAAGGCGATCCTCGACCGCCTCGTCGCGGGGCGCGGCGTCCGCGCCTCGGGCGTCATCCCGGGCGCGCTCGACTCGCTCGCCGACGACCGCGCCCCCTACCCGTACGACCCGGCGCGCGCCCGCCAGCTGCTCGCCGACGCCGGGTTCCCGAACGGCATCGACGTCCAGCTCTGGTCGTCCCAGCAGCCCACCGTCGCGCGCATGGCGCAGGCGATCCAGGGCTACCTCAAGGCCGCCAACGTCCGCGCCACGCTCGTCCAGCGCGACGCGCCGAGCGTGCGCGAGGCGGCACGCAACGGGCAGGTCGACCTCGTGGTGAAGGACTGGTTCGCCGACTACCCCGACGCGGACGCCTTCCTTACCCCGCTCCTGGCCTCGACGAGCAGGGGCGTCGGCGGCAATTTGAGCTTCTACGCGAATAAGTGCGTCGATTCGCTCATCACCCTCGCCCGGCGCACCGCCGACGACCAGCAGCGGGCGGCGCTCTCCCGCCAGGCCGACTCGGCCGCGTTCGCCGACGCGCCCCTGCTCTACCTGTTCCACTACAACGTGCTCTACGCGACCCAGCCCTGGCTCCGCAACTTCCAGGTGCCCGTGATCTACAACGGCCAGCGCTGGCTCGGCGTCTCGGTCGACCATAATAACGGCGCGGCGGCCGCGCCCCCGCCCCCCGCACCCGCCTCCTCCGGCGCGGCGTCCTCCGGCGCGGCGTCCTCCGGCGCGGCCGCCGGCGGCGCCCCGGGCGGCGCGCGTTAGGCGCCATCGCCCCCGATGGGCGCCTACGTCCTCCGCCGCCTCCTCCTCGCCGTGCCCACGCTGGCCGGCGTCGTCGTCGTCACCTTTCTGCTCCTCTTCGTCGCCCCCGGCGACCCGGTCCAGGAGATGGTCGGCGAGCGCGCGGACCCGGCCACCATCGCCCGCCTCCGCCACGAGCTGCACCTCGACGAGCCCCTCCCCGCGCAGTTCGCCCACTACGCCGGCGGCGTCCTCCGCGGGGACCTCGGCCGCTCCTTCATCACCGACCGCCCGATCGCCCGCGACGTCGCCGAGCGCTTCCCGAAGACGCTCCTGCTCGCGGGCACGGCGATGCTCTTCGCCTCCGCCGCCGGCGTCGCGTTAGGCGTCCTCTCCGCCCGCCGCCCCGGCGGCCCCGCCGACCGCCTCGCGCTCGGCGCCGCCTACCTCGGGATCTCCTTCCCCGTCTACTGGGTGGGCCTGCTCGCGATCCTGCTCTTCGCCGTGCGCCTCCGCTGGCTCCCGGCCTCCGGCTACGCCCCCGGCCTCGCCGGGGCGAAGTACCTCGTCCTCCCCGCCCTCGCCCTCGGCACCCGCTCGGTCGCCTTCCTCGCCCGCGTCACGCGCTCCGCAATGCTCGAGGTGTTAGGCGGCGAGTACGTCCGCACGGCCCGCGCGAAGGGGCTCGCCGAGCGCGCGGTCGTCGCGAAGCACGCGCTCCGCAACGCGCTGATCCCCGTCGTCACGGTCCTCGGCCTCGACTTCGGCTACTACCTCACGGGCAGCATCCTCACCGAGACGATCTTTTCGTGGCCGGGGATCGGCCGCTACGTCGTCAACGCGATCGGCCGCCGCGACCTGCCCGCGATCCAGGGGAGCGTACTCTTCCTGAGCGGGATCTTCGTGCTCGTGAACCTGCTCACAGACGTCGCGTACGCGAAGGCCGACCCGCGCGTGCGGTACGACTGACGCGGCCCTCGTCAGTCGTCCTTCTGCCCGAACACCATCATGTTCGAGCTGTGCCCCGGCGTCACCTTCTTCTCGGGGTGGATCCAGTGCACCGCTTGGTTCACCGCGATCGCCGCCTCCGAGAATCCCGACGCAATCAGCTTCAACTTCCCCGGGTACGCCGTCACGTCGCCCGCCGCGTAGATCCCCGGCCGCCCGGTCTCCATCCGCGAGTTGACGCAGATCTCGTCCTTGTCGAGCGTCAGCCCCCACTCCGCTAGCGGCCCGAGGTCGCTCACGAAGCCGAGCATCGGGAGCACCACGTCGGCCTCGACCTCGCGCGTCGTCTTCGCCTTCACGTCCTTCAGCACGAGGTGACTGAACCGCTCGCCGCCCTCGTGCACGCGGACGTCCGCCAGCTCGTGGAAGGTGAAGAGCGACGCCCGCCCCTCGTCCACGTACCCGTTGAACTCCGCGACCGTCGCCCCGTGCGCGCGGAACCGGTCGCTCCGGTGGACGATCGTCACGTGCGCGGCCTTGCCGACCATCTGCGTCCCCCAGTCGAACGCGGAGTCCCCGCCGCCGATGATCACGACGTGCTGGCCGCGGTAGTCGTCCGGACTGGTCACCACGTCATAGATCCCGCGCCCGTACCACCCCTCCGCGACCGGCTGCGGCAGGCGCCGCGGGCTGAACGCCCCGATCCCCGCCGCGATCACCAGCGCGCGCGTCGGGAACTCGCCGTCGGTCGTCTCGAGCACGAAGTGGGGGCGGCCCTCGCCGTTCTCCTCCTCGCGGAGCCCCGTGACGCGGCGGTTCAGGTGCGCCGGGTGGTTCCAGCGTCCCGCCTGGTCGGCGAGCGACTTCACGAGGTCCTTCGCGAGCACCTGCGGAAAGCCCGCGACGTCGAAGATGTACTTCTCCGGGTACAGCGCCGTCAGCTGCCCGCCGAGCTGCGGCAGCGCGTCGACCACCTGCGCGGTCGCCTGGCGCATGCCCGCGTAGAACGAGGCGAACAGCCCCGCGGGGCCGGCGCCGATGACCGTGATGTCGACGATCGGATGCGTCTCTCCTGGCATCCCGTAAAGTAAGAGGCCCCGGCAGACCCCCCGCCGCGCCCCTACCCCGCCGCCGGCGCCCGCGCCTACACTACGCGCGCTATGGCCCTCAAGATCTACACCCGGACCGGCGACCGCGGCGACACCGCCCTCTTCGGCGGCGGCCGCGTCGGCAAGGACGACGTCCGCGTCGACGCGTACGGCGACGTCGACGAACTCAACGCCGCCCTCGGCCTCGCCCGCGCAATCGAGCTCATGCCGCGCGTCGACGAGGTCCTCGTCCCCATCCAGCGCGACCTGTTCGCGATCGGCGCCCTGCTCGCCACCCCGGACCGCGACCGGATGCACGAGCAACTCGCCAAGGCCCGCCTCGGCGAGGACCGCGTCGCCGAGCTCGAGCAGGCGATCGACGACGGCGACCACGAGCTCGCCCCGCTCCAGGCCTTCATCCTCCCCGGCGGCACGCCAAAGGCCGCCGCCCTCCACGTCGCCCGCACGGTCTGCCGCCGCGCCGAACGCCGCGTCGTCGCGCTCGCCCGCGAGGTCGAGGTGCCGAGCCTCGTCGTGATGTACCTCAACCGGCTCTCCGACCTGCTCTTCGTCCTCGCCCGCGTCGCCAACCGGCGCGCGGGGGCGGACGAGGCGATGTGGTAGCGCGGCCGTGGCGACGTACCCCGACGCGGCCGCGGGCCTCCTTCCCTACCGCGTCCTGGTCGGCGCCGGCGCACTCGGCGCGTTCGGCACCCTCGTCGCCGGCGTCGCCGCCGAGCGCTGGGTCGTCGTCGCCGACGCGGCCGTCGCCGCGGCGCACGCCGGCGTCGTCCTCCGAGCGCTCGCGGAAGCACGCCGCGGCGCCGAGCCCCTGCTGCTCACCGTGCACCCGGGCGAGGTGAGCAAGACCCGCGAGCAGTGGGCCGCGCTCACCGACCGCATGCTCGCCGCCGGCTGCGGCCGCGACACCGCCGTCCTCGCCCTCGGCGGCGGCGTCGTCGGCGACCTGGCCGGCTTCGTCGCCGCCACCTACATGCGCGGCGTCCCCGTCGTGCAGGCCCCGACCACGCTTCTCGCGATGGTCGACGCGAGCGTCGGCGGCAAGGTGGCCGTCGACACCCCCGCGGGAAAGAACCTCGTCGGCGCCTTTCACCCGCCCGCGCTCGTCGTCATCGACCCGACGACGCTCACCACCCTCCCCCCCGCCGACCTCCGCTCGGGTGCGGTCGAGGCGCTCAAACACGGCGTCATCGCGAGCCCCGCGCACTTCGCCGACGCGGCCGCCTTCCTCGCCCACACCGCCGACGCGGGTGTGACCGCAGCCGACGTCGACTCCCTCGCGACCCTCATCGCCGCGAGCGTCGAGATCAAAGCCCGCATCGTCGCCGACGACCCCCGCGAGCGCGGGCGGCGCCACGTGCTCAACTTCGGCCACACCGTCGGCCACGCGGTCGAACTTCTCAGCGGCTACGGCCTGCGCCACGGCGACGCCGTCGCGATCGGGATGGTCGTCGAGGCTGCGGCGGCCGAACGCGCCGGGATCGCCTCCGCGGGCACCGCGGCCCGGATCGCCGACGCGCTTGCCGCCGGCGGCCTCCCCACCGCGCCCCCACCCGCGATGCGAACCGACGCGATCCTCGACGCCGCGCGTCTCGACAAGAAGGCCCGCCGCGGCACGCTCGAGTACGCGGTCCCGACCGACATCGGCGCGATGGCCGACGGCGGCGGGCGGTGGACGGTGCCGCTCCCCGACCCGCTCGTGCGCGAGGCGATCGAGGCCTGCCGCGCGCCGTCGCCCACGCCCGCTCGGGCGGGCGCGCTCGCGTGACTGGTTCCGGGCCCGGGTCGGAGGTGCCGCGGCCCGTGCGCCGCACGCCGCATCCCCTGACTGTCTTCGGCTGGCTCGCCCTCGCGAGCGTGATCGTCCTCAGCCAGCGCACGGTGCGCCCGGCCCCCGACCCGAACGCGCCACCGCTGCTCGCGCCGCTCGCGGACACCATCGCCCGCCACCCGCCCGTGGTCGTGACGAGCGAGTGGTGGCACGACCCGGTCGAGGTCCTCGCCACCCCCGCGGACAGCATCGCCGCGGACGGCGCGACCGCGCACCCGCCGTCCCGGCGCGACCGGCTTCCGCGCCCGTTCGCCGCGCTGCGCAGCTTCGCCTCGCCGCTCATCATGCCGCGGCTCCGCGTGCCGCGCGCGCTTACCCCCGACTTCCCCGCCCTGCGCGCCCTCGCCGCCCGCGCGCGCCCCGGCGAGCCGGTCACGGTCACTCTCACCGCGTACTGCCTCCACGGGACCACGAACCAGGGGACGCGCACCCGCGCCGGCATCGTCGCGGCCGACCCGCGAATCTTTCCGATGGCCCGCCACGTCGAACTCTTCGCCGCCGGCCGCTACCTCGGCCGCTTCCGCATCGAGGACACCGGCGGCGCCGTCCACGGGGCCCACATCGACATCTGGACGCCCGACTGCGACGACGCCGAGCGGTTCGGCACGCGACCGGGCGTCGCGTCCCTCGTCGCGCTCGGCGAGTGACCAGGCGCCCCGCGCTCCTCACTCGCCTTTTGGCCCGGCAGCCAACATGACGCCCACGGCCCTCCTCCTCGCGCTGGTCGCGCTGCTGCTCGCCGGTGTCGCGTTCGGCGCGACGCTGCTCAACGTCCCGCCGCTCTGGACCGCGGTCGCGGTGCTCGTCGCCGCGGCCGGCGCCCTCGCGGTCGCCACGGCGCGCCCCCGGCGCCCCCGCGCGTAGCACGGCCGGCGGCCCCGGCCCCGGCCGGGCCGGACTATTGACCGCTTCGGACCGCGGCATTACCGTGGCGCTCCCGTAGGCCCCCCGAGCGCGCCGCCCGCCCCCTGGCGTCGCTCGCCCGCGTGCCGCCCCCTTGCGAGAGGTGTCCATGCAGCGTGTGACCGCCGCACCCCGCGCCCGCCCCGCGCTCCACCCCACCGCAGCACCCGGCGGCACCTCGTTCGACCAGTACCTGAGCGACATCCAGCGACTCCCACTCATCCCGACTGTCGAAGAGGAACGCCGCCTCGCCCGCCTCGCCCGCAACGGCGACGCCGACGCGGCCGAACGCCTCGTCACCGCCAACCTGCGCTTCGTCATCTCGTACGTGAAGCGCTACCAGGGACGCGGCCTCGACCTCGCCGACCTCGTCGCGATCGGCAACGAGGGGCTCCTCAAGGCGGTGCGCAAGTTCGACCCGGACCAGGGGGTCAAGTTCATCTCCTACGCGGTCTGGTGGGTCCGGCAGGCGGTCCTCAAGGCGCTCGCCGAGCAGACGCGCGCCGTGCGCGTGCCGCTCAACCAGAACACCGCGCTCATCCGCGCCGGCCGGGCGCACGCGATCCTCGCCCAGCGCCTCGGCCGCGACCCCACCGACGACGAGCTCGGCGAACTTCTCGGCGAGCCGGCCGACACCGTCCGCCAGAGCCGTCAACTGTCCGCGCCCGAGATCGCGCTCGACGCCCCGGTCGACCGCGGCGCCCGCGAGGCCGGCACCTTCGGCGAACGCATCGCCGACGACGACGCGTCGGCCATCGAGGACGCGCTGAGCGACCGGTTGGTCCACGAGCACCTCGAGCACGCCCTGCAGCACTACCTCACCCCGCGCGAACGGCGCATTCTCATCCTCTACTACGGTCTCGAGCCCGGCTCGGAAGAGATGACCCTCGAGCGCATTGGCGACGTCATGGGCGTGACGCGCGAGCGCATCCGGCAAATCCGCGAGCGCGCCTTCGCCAAACTGCGCGAATCGGCCGACGGCCCGGCACTGAGCGACTACTGGACCGCAGCGTGAGCGATTGATTCGGTAGCAGATCCTTACGTCGGCGCTCACGGAGTTCACTAATTTGTCCGGGAGCGCGGGGCCGCAGATCGAGCGGGCGCCGTCGCCGCGAGCCGCACGCGCGCGATCTTGAACGCATCACCGTGCCCGACGCCGCCATGGCAGGCGTCGGCCAACTCTCGCCCCGACGCCATGCAGGACGCCATGCAGAATGACACGCGCCGCGCCGCGCCGCGCCGCGCCCTCCTCGTCGACGACGAGGCCGTCATCCGTCACGCCCTCCGTCGCTTCTTCCAACGGCAGGGCTGGGCGGTCGACGAGGCGGAAAATGGCAGCCAGGCGCTCGAAATCTTGCTCGCCGACAACGGCCCGCACTACGACGTCATCATCTCGGACCTGCGCATGCCCGACATCTCGGGCATGGACCTCTACGAACGGCTCGCCGCCCAACGCCCCGCGCTCCTCGACCGGCTGATCCTCTCGACAGGCGACTCCGTGTCGTCCGAAGCGTCCGAGTTCCTCCGCCGCTCGGCGTGCCCGGTGCTCAACAAACCGTTCGAGTTAGCCGAGCTCCGCGCGATGGTCGGGCGCATGGTCGGCGCGGTGTCGTGACCGGCGGCCGGTCCGACGGGCTGACGCGCGTCCCCCTCTTCCCGCTCGGGCTCGTCCTCTTTCCGGGCACGCAACTCCCGCTGCACATCTTCGAGCCGCGCTACCGCGCCATGCTCGCCGACGTCCGCGCGGCCGACGGCCGGTTCGGCATCGTTCTGCGCGCGGGCGACGACGAGCGTGCGATCCCGCGCGGCTACGTCGGCTGCTACGCCATCGTGCGCGAGGCGGTGCCGCTCGGCGACGGCCGCAGCAACGTCCTCGTCGACGCGGGCGAGCGGTTTGCGGTCGATCGCCTCATCGACGCGGGGACGCCGTACTACGTGGCCGAAGTGCGGCCGTTCCGCGACGAGGCGGTGCGCGACCCCATCGCCCTCGCGGACGCCGCCAGCCGCGCCCGCGCGGCCTTCGCCCGCGTCCTCGGCGCCGCACGCGCGCTCGCCGACGAACCCGCCGCCGAGGTCGCGCCCCTCCCGGACGACGACGCGGCCGTCGCGTTCGCCGTCGCCGCGGCCGTCGAACTCGAACTCACGACCCGCCAGCGCGTCCTCGCCTCCCCCGAACCCGCCGAACGCACCGCGTACGTCGCCCGCCTGCTCGAGCGCGCGGTGCCCGACGTCGAGGCCCGTGCCGAACTCCACGGGCGCGCCCGCTCGAACGGCCACGGCCCGCACGACGCCCCGGACGCGACGGCCTGACCGCGCGACGACCACGCCGTCGCATCACACGCCGTCCCAGCATGGGAGTCGCCGCCCGAGCGGTTACCGTTCGGGATGCGGACGGCGATCCTCTTCGAACTCGACGGCGTGCTCGTCGACACGCGTGTGCCGCGCACAGAGTCGCTCGCCGCAGCTTTCGCGACGGAGAGCGTCGCCGCGCGCCCGGTCCTCGACGTTCTCGACACGTCCGCGTCGTTCGACGACCTCGCCCGCGCCGTCGCCGCCGCGCGCGCCCGTGCGGGCGACGTTGGCGCGGGCGCGCTCGACGACACCGCCCTCGCGCTCGTCGCCCTTCGCGCCGAGCGCGAGTACGCGCGGCGCATCGCCGCGGGCGTGACGCTGGTCGACGGTGCGCGCGCGCTCGTCGAGGCGTGCGCCGTCGGGTGGCGCGTCGGGATCGTGACGGGGTGGCACCGCGTCGACGCGGAGCGCGTGCTCGCGCTGGCGGGCCTCGACGCGAGCGTCCGCTTCGTCGTCGCGGCGGACGACGGCCCGGCGTTCGCATCCACGACCGTGCGATTCGCGCGCGCCGTCGCACGCCTCGCGCGCCCCGGAATGACCGACGCGGCTAGAGTGCTCGCAGTGGTCGGCCGCAGCAGCGTCGACGCCGCGCGCGCGGCTGGCGCGCGCGCCGTGCGCGTCGGCGATCATCTTCCACTGCGCATGCTCACCCCCGACCGCCTCGCCGAGCTCATCGATCGCGAGTCGTCGCTCGGCGCTTCGTCCCTCGTAATTACGTCGACCCCGCCCTGATGAGCGACACGTCCGAGCCCGCGGTCATCCCGATCTCGTCCGCACGCAGTCTCGCGCTCGGCGGAACCGCGCTCGCCCCGGCCGAGGCGCAGCCCGAGCGCGACGTTGCAACGCAGTACGCCGCGCTCCGGAGCGGGGCCCTGCTCGTCGACCACGGCGCGCGCGACCTCTGGACCTTCCGCGGGCCGAAGGCGGCGGAGACCGTCACCGGCCTCGTCACGAACGATGTCGCCGGCCTCGCGCCTGGGCTCGGGTGTTACGCGGCCGCGCTCACGGCCAAGGGCCGCATCGTTGCCGACGTCCGCATCTTCGTTTGCGAAGTAGCTAACCCAGCCGCGGCCGGCACCGACTGGCTCGACGGCGTCACCCTCGTCGTCGACGTCCCGCCGCGCGCGGCGGAGGGATGGGGCGCCCTGATTCGCAAGTTCGTCAACCCGCGGTCGGCACCCTACCGCCGCGAGCACGAGCGCCTCCGCGCGTTCGGCATCTACGGCGTGCGCGCGCGCAACGCGATCGCCGACGCCTTCGGCGCCCCCCCGGCCGCCCTCGCCGCGCTCCCCACCTACGCGCACGCGACCATCAGCGTCGAGAACACGCGCCTCCTCGTCGCGCGCGTCCCCGACCTCGGCGTCGACGGCTTCCTCCTCGTCGGCCCCCAGGGCCAGCACGAGACGGTCTGGGAGCGCGTGCGGAGCGCCGTCTCCGGCGTGGTCGTCGGCGACGAGGACGCGTACACGATCGCCCGCATCGAAGCCGGCTACCCCGAGTGGGGCGTCGACATCGACGAGACGACGATCCCGCAGGAAGCCAACCTCGACGACCTGCACGCCATCTCGTACACGAAGGGCTGCTACACGGGGCAGGAAGTCGTCGCGCGCATCCACTTCCGCGGCCACGTCAACCGCCACCTCCGCGGCATCGCCTACCCGCCCGACGACCCGGCCATCCCGACCGGCGCCGAGCTCGCCGACGAGGGCGGCAAGATCGTCGGCGACGTGCGCAGCAGCGCCATCTCGCCGCGCCTGGGCGGCGTCGCGATCGGCATGGTGCGCCGCGAGGTTCCTCCCGGCGCAACGCTCCAGGCCAGATGGGAAGGCGGCGAGCGCGGCGTGACCGTTTCCGCGCTCCCGTTCCCCGGCCACCCGCACGCCGACCCCGCCTAACCCCAGCCGTGTCGTCCCCGGGGCGTCACCGTCCCCCAAAGCACAGAGGACGGCGCCGCAGCGCCGCCCTCTGTTCGTTCAACCGCTCGTCGACCGCTCGCGCGGCCGACCGACATCACGGCGTCTTGGTGGTGCTCTTGGTGGTCGTCTTCGTGCTGCTCTTCATCGCGGACGAGTCACCCATCTTCATCGCGCCCGTGTCCGCCTTCATCGCGCCCGTATCCGCCTTCATGCCGCTCTTCATCGCGGTGCTGTCGGTCGTGGTCGTCGTCGTCGTGCCGGCGGCCGGGGCCGGGGTCATCGCCGGGGCGGCCGTGTCGGTCGCGGGGGTCTGTTCCTTGGTCGAGCAGGCGGCGAGCACCACCGCGGCAGCGGCGAGAGCGAAGCGCTTCATCAGGATCTCCTCGGGAGGATCGGGGGTATCGGGCGCGTACGGGGATGAACACGCCACGCTCCGAGCGACTGGCCATCAGCAAACGACGGCCGCCAAACTCGGGATCGGCGTCGAGAAGTTACGGACCCCCGGAAACGTGTCAAGCCGCGCCGGGCGTTGCACTTGCTAGCACGCACCCGGTAATTCGCCCGTCGCGCGAGCCCCCCGTCCTCTGCGTCCGCCCCTCGCGTCCCGCTCTCTCTCGCTCCCTTTCGTGTCGACGACCACGCTCCCCACCACCCTCGGCGCCCTCCGCGCCGCGGGGTACGCCGAACGCCGCGCGCGCTCGGTCAAGGACGAACTGCGCCGCAACCTGCTCGCCCGCCTCGCCGGCGGCGGCCCGCTCTTCGAGGGCGTCCTCGGCTACGAGGACACCGTCATGCCGCAGATCGTCAACGCCCTCCTCTCGCGGCACAACTTCATCCTCCTCGGCCTGCGCGGCCAGGCGAAGAGCCGCATCCTGCGCGCCCTCGTCACCCTCCTCGACCCCGAGATGCCCGTCGTCGCCGGGAGCGAGGTGAACGACGACCCGTTCCGGCCGATCAGCAAGTTCGCCAAGCAACTCATCGCCGAGCAGGGCGAGGACGCGCCGATCGCCTGGGTCGACCGCGACATGCGCTTCGTCGAGAAGCTCGCCACCCCCGACGTGACGATCGCCGACATCATCGGCGACGTCGACCCGATCAAGGCCGCGCGCGGCGGCCACCTGCTCTCCGACGAGCTCACCATCCAGTACGGCATGCTGCCGCGCGCCAACCGCGGCATCTTCGCCCTCAACGAGCTCCCCGACCTCGCCGGCAAGGTGCAGGTCGGCCTGTTCAACATCATGCAGGAAGGGGACGTCCAGATTAAGGGCTACCCCGTCCGCCTCCCGCTCGACGTCCTCCTCTGCTTCACCGCCAACCCCGAGGACTATACGGCGCGCGGCAAGATCATCACCCCGCTCAAGGACCGCATCGGCTCCGAGATCGTGACCCACTACCCCGAAGAGATCGAGCTCGGGATGGCAATCACGCAGCAGGAGGCCTGGACCGCGCGCCAGGGCGCGGGCGAGACGCGCGACGAGTTTTCGCGCCCGGTGCGCCTCCCCGAGCTCGTCTCGGAGGTCATCGAGCGCGTCGCCTTCGAGGCGCGCGGCGACAAGCGCATCGACAAGCGCTCCGGCGTCTCGCAGCGCATGCCCATCACGGCGATGGAGAACGTCGTGAGCAACGCCGAGCGACGTGCCGTCCGCACGGGCGAGACCGAGGTCGTGCCGCGCATCGCCGACGTCTTCGCCGCGCTCCCCGCGATCACCGGCAAGCTCGAGCTGGAGTACGAGGGCGAGCTCGTCGGCGGCGCCTCGATCGCGCGCGAGCTGATCCGCCGCGCGGCCGACGCCACGCTCAAGGCCCGCGCCGGCACGCCCAACCTCGACCAGGTCATCATCTGGTTCGACGAGGGCGGCGCGCTCCAGGTCGACGACGAGCAGCCGTCCGCGCTCGTCGCCCAGGCGTTCAGCGCGGTGCCGCAGCTCCTCGACATCGTGCACCACACCGGCCTCGCGACCCCCGACGACCCGGGCGCGACCGCGGCGGCCTGCGAGCTCGTGCTCGAGGCGCTCGTCGCCCGGCGCAAGATCTCGCGCAACGACCGCGGCCAGTATGGCCGCGCGGTGAGCGAGAAGCGCCGCCGTCCGGGCGAGGACCTCTTCGGATCCTGAATGCCCGCACGCTCAGGGCCGGCGAACACTTCGCCGGCCCCGCCCGTGGTCACGCCGCGAGTCCGTAGGCCCGGCCGCGCCGCCGTCGGCTGGCGGCGCCGCGGCCCGAGTGTGCGGGCCGGCCTGCTCCTGCTCGCCTGCGCCGCGACGGCGCCGTTCATCGTGCTCACCGTCTGGCGCGCCCGCACGCGGGCCGCCGAGGCACGCGCGGCCGCGGCATCGCGCGCCCTCGAGACGGCCCACATCGTCGCCGCCCGCCTCGACGCACGCTCCGAGGTCATCGGCACGCTGCTGAGCGCGCTCGCACCGCAGGTACGCCGCACCAGCGCCGGCACGGCCGCGAACGACTCCCTCCTGCTCGCGGTCAAGAGCACGCTCCCCGCGCCCGCCGTCACCAACCTCTGGGTGCAGGACCGCACCGGCGCGAACATCGGCACGTCGCGTCGTCCCGTCCCGCCGCGCGCAGCGATCAACGCCGCCGACCGCCCGTATTTCCAGGAGGCGCTCGCGACGCGCCGCCCGACCGTCAGCGACCCCGTGCGCGCGCGCCCCGACTCGAGCATCTGGTCGGTCATCTTCGCGCACCCGGTCACGACCGCCGCAGGCGACGTGCAGGCCGTCGTCCTCGGCACCGTCCACCTCCCGACTCTCGGCCACACGCTCGACGCCACGGGCCTTCCACCCGGCTCGACCGTCGTCCTCGCCGACGCACACGGCCACGTCGTCGCGAGCGCGCCGATCGTCCCCGCCTGGATCGGCCGCCCCCTTGACGCGACCGTCCGCCCGCCGCACACGCTCGACGGCGCGGACGGCGTCAGCGTGGACGAGGACGCCCGCGCGGACGGCCGCCCCGACCCCGGTCGCCTGATCGCCGCCGTCCGTCCGCGGCTGCTGCCATGGCGCGTCTACGTCGTACTCCCCACCTCGGCCGCGTTCGCCCCGGTCCAGCACGAGCTACGGCGCGACATCACGCTCGGCGGTTTGACGCTCGGCGTCGCACTCCTCCTCGCCCTCGTCGCCGCCCGACGCATCACGCGCCCGCTGGGGGACCTCACGGCCGATGCCACCGCGCTCGCCGCCGGCGACCACACCCGCCGCACGCCCGCCGACCTGCCCGGCGAGCTCGGCACGCTCGCCGCGACCTTCAGCGAGATGGCTGCGACGCTCACGGCCCGCACCGCCGAGCTGCACCGGAGCGAGCAGCGCTACCGCTCGCTCTTCGAGGCGTCGCCGCTGCCGATGTACCTCGCCGACGTCGGCACCTACACCGTGCTCGCCGCCAACGACGCCGCCCTCGCCCAGTACGGTTACACCGGTCACGAGTTCACACGCCGCACCCTGCTCGACCTCCGCCCCGAGTCCGAGCGCCTCATCTTCCTCGCCGAGTCGCACGTCTGGCGGTCGCCCGCGGCCGGCACCCGGCGGACCCCGCGCGTCACGCGCCACCTGCGTCGCGACGGTACCGAGTTCGACGCGGAGGTCTACACGGCCGACACCGAGTACGAAGGCCGACCCGCCCGGCTCTCCGTCACCGTCGACGTCACCGCGCGCCGCGAGGCCGAGCGCGCCCTCGCCGAGTCGCAGGAGCAGCTCCGCCGCGGTCAGAAGATGGAAGCACTGGGCCGTTTCGCGGGTGGCATCGCGCACGACTTCAACAACCTTCTCACCGGCATCCTCGGCGCCTGCGACCTCGCCCTCGCCGACCTGCCGCACGACTCCCCCGTGCGCGACGACGTCGCGCTGATCCGCGACTCCGCCCGGCGCGCCGCCGCGCTTACCGGGCAGATCCTCAGCTTCAGCCGCGGCCACGTCACCCAGTTCAGCGTCCTCGCCCCCGCCGACGTCGTCGCCGAACTGG
The DNA here is from genome assembly GCA_019973575.1 of Gemmatimonadetes bacterium T265. Taxonomy (NCBI): domain Bacteria; kingdom Pseudomonadati; phylum Gemmatimonadota; species Gemmatimonadetes bacterium T265. Next base: position 504,325 of record BPUI01000002.1, on the reverse strand, counting down.
AGCCCATGCTCGCCCGCGTCATCGGCGAGGACGTGCGCCTGAAGACGAGCGGCATCGGGCGGCCGAACGGCACGTCGGCGAACGGCGCGCCGGAAGGCGACGCCGCAGCACGCCCGGCGACGGGCCGCGTCCTCGCCGACCGCGGCCAGCTCGAGCAGGTCGTGATGAACCTCGTGCTCAACGCGCGCGACGCGATGCCCTCCGGCGGCACGCTCGGCGTGGACGTCTCGGACGTCGACGTGCACGCGCCCGACCCCGACCACCCTGGGGTCCCGACCGGTCCGTGGGTGCGCCTGGCCGTGTGCGATAGCGGCATCGGGATGGACGACGCCACGCAGGCCCGCATCTTCGAGCCGTTCTTCACGACCAAGGCGCGCGGCAAGGGCACCGGTCTGGGGCTCGCGACCGTGTACGGGATCGTCACCCAGGCCGGCGGCCTGGTGCGCGTGACCAGCGCCCCTGGCGAGGGGAGCACGTTCGTGCTCTACCTGCCGCGCGTGGCCGCCGCGACGGACCGCCAGGCCACCCCGGCGAACGGCGTCTACGTTGGCGCGCCCGCGCGCGCCGCCGCCCGCGCCCCCGACGGCGACGATTCACCCGCGACCGTCCTGCTCGTCGAGGACGAGCGCACCGTGCGCACCATCGCGCGCGAGGCGCTCGTGCGCGGCGGGTACCGCGTGCTCGTGGCCGAAGAGGGAATGCAGGCACTCGCCGTGGCCCGCACGCACCGCGGCCCGATCGACCTCCTGCTCACCGACGTCGTCATGCCCGGCCTGAGCGGCCGCGAACTCGCCGAAGCGCTCGCGCAGGAACGTCCGGACACACGCGTGCTGTTCACCTCCGGCTACACGGAAGACGAGGTGCTCCACCGCGGCGTCTCCGCCGACGCCGTGGCCTTCCTCCCGAAGCCCTTCACCCCCGAGGTCCTCGTCGGCCGCGTCGCCGCCGTCCTCGGCATCGATCCGGCGGCGGTGTGACCAGAGCCGTCACCCCTGCGAACGCAGGGGTCCACGGTTGCGCGACACGGGCGCCCGCGCCCCCGCACCTCCGCCCCTCGCCCGGGTAAGACCCGGTAGCTTCCCGTAGTCGCCCTCCCCGCTTCCTGCCGCGAGCCGTCGTCGATGCGCTTCCACACTTACACGAAGTACAGCCCCGAGATCGCCGACGCCGTCGACCTGCAGTCGCTGCTCGACAAGCTCGCCGGCTTCCTGCTCGATTCGGGGTTCGCCGGCGGCGCCCAGTCGCACCCGTTCTGGGGCGAGACCGGCGAGGACGCCGACCGCTCGCTCGACGGCCTCAAGCAGGCCATCCTCGACGCCCTCCTCGAGAGCGGCCAGTTCACCCCCGAGATGCTCGAGGCGCTCCGCGGCGACGGTGACGAGGACGCGAACGCCAAGCTCGCCGAGCTCCTCGACCAGCTCGTCCAGCGCCTCGTGAGCGAGGGGTACCTGAAGACGGACGGCCCCCCGCCCCAGATGCCCGGCGCGCAGCAGCCGGTCACCGGCAAGGGCTCCGTCGGCCACGCGGCGAGCAAGGACGTCCAGTTCAACCTCACCGACAAGGGCATCGACTTCCTCGGCTACAAGACGCTCCGCCATCTGTTAGGCAGCCTCGGCAAGAGCAGCGTCGGCAGCCACGACACGCCGTACCTCGCGACCGGCGTCGAGAGCGACGGCTTCAGCAAGCCGTACGAGTTCGGCGACGTGCTGAACCTCGACGTCAACGAGACGCTCAAGAACTCGCTCGCCCGCACGGGCCGGATCGAGGTCCCGATGGACCTCGACTACCCGGACCTCATGGTGCGCCAGGCCGAGTACCGGTCGAGCTGCGCGACGGTGCTCATGCTCGACACGTCGCACTCGATGATCCTCTACGGCGAGGACCGCTTCACCCCCGCTAAGAAGGTCGCGCTCGCGCTCGCGCACCTCATCCGCACGCAGTTCCCCGGCGACACGGTCCGCGTCGTCCTCTTCCACGACTCGGCCGAGGAGATCCCGATCTCGCAGCTCGCCCACGCGCAGGTCGGCCCGTACCACACGAACACCGCCGAGGGTCTCAAGCTCGCGCGCCGCATCCTCCAGGCGCAGAAGAAAGACATGCGCCAGATCGTGATGATCACCGACGGCAAGCCGAGCGCGCTCACGCTGCCCAACGGGATGATCTACAAGAACCCGATGGGGCTCGACGCGGGCGTCCTCGCGGAGACGCTGAAGGAGGTCGCCGACTGCCGCCGCGCGGGGATCATGATCAACACGTTCATGCTCGCGCGCGACCGCTCGCTCGTCGAGTTCGTCAAGCGGGTGAGCGAGATCGCGCGCGGAAAGGCCTACTTCACAAGCACGATGACGTTAGGCCAGTTCGTGCTGATGGACTTCCTGCGGCGGAAGACGAAGACGGTGCAGTAGGGTCCGGAACGCCGAAGGGGGGTGGGGGCCGTCCCGGCGGCCCCACCCCCCTTCGCGTGTCCCCCGCCGGGCTCAGAAGCGCAGCGCGAGGTACCGGTACGACGCCGTGTACGCCTGGTTGAACTGCTTGGGCCCGTTGAGCCACGCGCTCGCCACGCCGCCCGCGAACACCGCGTCGGCCTTCGCGTTGTAGCTCGCGTCCCCGGTGTGCTTGGCCACGAACGAGAAGCCGGACACGATCAGGCTGTTCAGGTCCGGCGTGGGACCGTTGGTGCCGCCGCTGTTCGGGTTGCTGCAGTACGCGCCGAGGTACCGGAAGCCCTGCGAGCCGGCCACCCAGTCGTTGGCCCACAGATAGTCGACCGCCTTCTTGACCGCGCCCGGGATGTGGGTGTCGGGCTGGAACGACGTGTAGTAGCGGATCAGCGCGTCGTTCAACATGCCGGTCATGAACGGCTTGTCGGAGTTGCACTGGTTCGGCCAGCGGTACGCGCCGTCCGCGCTCTGCGTCGCCAGGATCCGCCGCTCGAGGTCCGGGAGGAGCTTGGCATAGTTGTACCCCGCCGGGCTGTTCACCTTCAGCAGGTAGGCGTCGAGCACGGCCGCGAGGATCCGGGCCGAGTTGCGGCTGTCGCCCTCCGCGTCCCCGGCGTGCCCGGCGACGTACGAGAACCAGCCGTTCGGGTTCGCCAGGTTGTCGGCGACCTTCGCCACCGTCGTCGCCGACCGCTGGTCGCCCGTCACGAGCGCGTGCAGCGCCACCCCGTCCAACATCATGTTGTACGTCATCGGGTAGTACTTCAGCCCCTCCAGGTACGTCCGTGCACTCACCGCCAGCTTGTTGGCGCGGTCGAGGTACGTCGCGTCGCCGGTGCGGGCCCACCACACGTAGTAGATCATCGCGCGGTCGTAGAAGTTCGCCTCGAACGACGTGCTGTCGATGCCGTTGGCGGTCAAGGTCCACTGGTACTGCTCGTACTTGCTGAAGTTGCTCTCGTAGCGCGCGTACACGCCGCCCTTCGCCTGCACGGCGGCGACACCGGGCACGCTCGCCGCGCCCATGAAGGCGAGCACGGCCGACGGCTTCACGGTCGACTTCGGCATCGCGGCCGTGGCCGTGGCGGTCGACCGGACGTTGTCCCAGATCTGGTTCGTCCCGCCGCGGCAGTCGTTCAACACGAGCTTCGTCGCGTTCGCCGTGTTGCCGCCGGGAACTTCGATGCACCGCCCGTTGATGCCCCGGATCGTGCCGTCGGACGTCCTGGCCCAACGCTGGTTCGCACTGCCGCTGCAGGCACGGCCGATGACCGCGTCGCCGCTGCGGCCGGCGCCAGCCACGTCGACGCACATCGCGCCGTTACGGAGCTCGCCCGCCGCCGTCGAGACGAACTGCTGCTCCGCACTGCCGTCGCAGGAGTAGATCCCGATCCGCGGGTCGTGCGTCGCGCCCGTGCCGAGAACGTCCATGCACCGCGTGGGGCTCACGCGGCTGACGATCGAGCCCGCAGCGGACGTGCCCTGCGTTGCGCCGGTGCTGAAGGCCGGGGGGAACGTCTCGGTCGAGGCCGGGCCGGTTACGTTGTTGTCCTGGCACGCGGTGCCCGCGAGCGCGAGGACGGCCGCGGACAGGGCGCGGCGGAGACGGCCGGACGGATAACCGCCGGCGAGGGAGGGGAACTGCATGTCGCGGGGAGGTGTGGAGGGGGTTCGGCAGCCCGACTGACGTGGCAGCGGCCGTCGCACGCGTGTTGCGCACGTGCGGCAGCCGAGCGGTAGCCTCGTAGCTTTGCGTCCCCGCCTTTCGACGGGTTTGCCATTGTCGCCCTGGGAATCCGCGATACACGCGTACCTCAGAGCACGCCGCTGCGACTGAGCGCCGGCGGCAGTCGATAATGTCGGCCGGTCGGCGCTCGTCCTAAACGCGTGACTCAGCGCACGTCGGCTGCTGCCGCTGTGGCCACTCGCGCATCACGTCGACAGCGCTACCTCGCGCGTGAACGCGCCTCACGATGCGAGCACTGGCGCGTAGCAGGCCTGCCGCAATTCGCCGCACGCGGCCACGTGCATCGTCGCGGCGCGGTAGCTCGTGACCCCGGGCGCGACGCCTCGAGCACGAATCCATCCCCATCCGCGACGACGCTCACGAGCCCCGCGGCGTCCGGCAGTACGCTTCGGAGCGCCGCTGCACGCTTCCTCGTCGCCGGGGGCACGAACGCGGCCGGGACGTTCCTCATCTTCCGACTTCTGCTGCGAGTCGCGGGCGACCAGCGGTGGGCCGCCAGCCTGGCGCAGGCCAGTGCGTACGCGACCGGCGTCGCCGTCAGCTACGTCGTCAATCGGCGGTGGACGTTCGGGAGTACGGCCCCGCACGGACGCACCGCCGTCCGCTTCCTCGTCGCCCACGGGGGGTCGCTGCTCCTTTCCCTCCTCACGATCCAACTCGGCGTGTGGTCGGGGCGCCTAACCGCATCCGTGTGGTGGGTGATTGCCACCGGCGCCACCACCGTCACCAACTTCGTGCTGCAACGATACTGGGTGTTCGCGCACCCGGAGTCGTAGCGGCGCATGCGGCGCGCCGAGCCCGACGTGTGTCGCCCGAGTCCGCCGCCGCGCGGGGCGCCCAGCGCTGCGCGTCAGAACCGGAGCGAGAGGTACCGGTACGACGCGGTGTACGCCTGGTTGAACTGCTTGGGCCCGTTCATCCACGCGCCGTTCACGCCGCCGGCGAACACCGCGTCCGCCTTCTCGTCGTAGGTCACGTCCCCGGTCAGCTTGGCCACGAACGCGAAGCCGGACACGATCAGGCTGTTGAGATCGGCCGTGACCGACGGATCGCCGCCGCTCGGCGTCTTGCAGACCCCGCCGAGGTACCGGAAGCCGTGCGCGCTCGGGACCCAGTCGTTGGCCCACAGATAGTCGACCGCCTTCTTGACCGCGACCGGGATGCGCGGGTCGGGCTGGAACGACGCGTAGTAGCGGATCAGCGCGTCGTTCAGCATCCCCGTCATGTACGGCTTGTCGTAGCCGCACTGGTTCGGCCAGCGGTACGCGCCGTCGGGGCTCTGGGTGGCCAGGATACGATTTTCGATGTCACGCAACCGCGCGGCGTAGTCGTACCCCGCCGGGCTCTTCACCTTCAGCAGGTACGCGTCGAGCACCGCCCCGAGGATCCGGGCCGAGTTGCGGCTGTCGCCCTCCGCGTCGCCCGTGTGCCCGGCGACGTACGAGAACCAACCCTTCGGGTTTGCCATGTTGTCGGCGACCTTGGCCACCACCGCCGCCGAGTGCTGGTCGCCGGTCACGAGCGCGTGCAGCGCCACGCCGTCCAGCATCATGTTGTACGTCATCGGGTAGTGGTGCCACCCCTCGAGGTCCGTGCGCGCCTGGATCGCCAGCTTGTTGGCGCGGTCGAGGTACGTCGCGTTCCCGGTGCGGGCCCACCACACGTAGTAGATCATCGCCCGGTCGTAAAAGTTCGCGCCGAACGAGGTGCTGTCCGGGTTCGTCAGCCCCCAGTGGTAGTCGGCGTACTTGACGAAGTCCGACTCGTACTTCGCGTACACGCCGCCCTTGGCCCGCACCGCCCCGACCGACGGCGTGTTAGGCGCGGCCATGAAGGCCAACACCGCCGCCGGCGCCACGACGGCCGCCGTGGACGGCGGAGGCTGTCGGCCCGCGACTCCGTCAGCGGCGGCCGCGGACCCGGCCGCGACGCCGCCCGCGAGCAGTAGGGCCGTACAGAGCGTGATCGGAACCCGGACGGAATGGCGCATAGGTATGTTCATCGGACGCGGCGCTTGTGCTCCTGACACATGCCCCTCACACACGGGTTGGTACACCGCCCGCCGGCGCCGTTCCCGCGGCGCCCGGGCCGGAACGGCGGGCCAGACGTGGCCGGGCCCTCGCATGCCCGCGCGCGTGCGCCCGCCACCGATCTACTTGGCCCAACCCCGTTCAGCCGGAACGAGCCGCGGCGAGTGCCCGGAGCGAGAGCGGCTCCTCGACGGCGCGGAAGAGGACGAACGCCGCCACGACCGCGGCCGCGAACGCCGGGGCGAACAGCAGCACGTACGCCCCCGGCCCGACCGCGTGCAGCGCCCGGAGGACCGCCGTGCGCGCGCACAGCCCGGCGATGACGTGGATGACGAGCCCGTGGCTCAGGTAGAACGAGTAACTCACGACGCCGAGCCGGCGTAGCGGTTCGTGCGCAAAGATCGTCGCGGTCCGCGGCCCTTGCAGCAGGCGAAACAACAACAGCGACGTCGTCGCCGACAGGAGCAGCAACGCCACCACCGTCGGCGCGAGCCAGAGGACGCGCGCCCCCGGCACCGCCCCCCACGCGATGAACAGCGGCTGCGCCGCGATCGCCGACCCGGCCAGCAACGCCGCGAGCCAGACCGGAACGAGGGCCACCAGCGCGCGCGCGCGCTCAGACCGGGCCGCCTCGGCCAGCAGAATGCCGGGAAGGAACATGATGAAATCGCGCACGACACGGATCGCCGCCGTCCCACCCGCGAGCCACAGCACGAGGAGCCCCGTCCACAGCAGGACGCGGCCGCGGGAATCCCAGCGGCGGAGCCCGAGCGCGACGACCACCGCGAGGATCAGGACGTAGAAGACCAGCTCGAAGCTGAGCGACCACGACACGGTGATGATCGGGCGGATCCGAAACACCCCGGGCAGCAGCAACACGTTCGCGGCGATCAGCCGGAGCCCGTTCACCCCGGACGGCAGCTTGCTCCGCACGGGCGCGAACGCGCCGATGACGAGGTACACGGCGAGAACGACGAGAAACGTGGGGTAGATCCGCTGGACGCGCCGCCATAGATACCGCGTCGGCCTCACCGGCCGGGCGATGAGCGAGCCGTAGATCAGAAACCCGCTCAGCACGAAGAAGACGTAGACGCCGTGGAACCCGACGAGCGCGGCGTATTCGCCGGCGTTATACAGGGGCGGGTTCGAAACGAGCAGGAATCGAAACGCGGCCTGATAGTGGACCAGAAAGACCAGACTCGCGGCGAGCGCGCGGACGCCGTCGAGCGCCGGGACCGCGTGCGCGTTGTCGGGGACCGCGAACAGCCGACGCAGCCAGCCCACCGCGTGGGTGACCGGCCACCCATCGCGGCGAGCGCCCGCGGTCAGCAACGCACCCCTCGGCACGACGCCGAGTGCCTCCCCCGGGGCGGTCGCGGGCGTGCCCCGATATTCCCGAACTGATCGACCGATCCCGAGTGCCATGCGCGAGCGGTGCGGCAAGACCGTCGCACCGACCGCGCGTCGGTCGTGCGGGTGAACGGCCGCGTCGTGTGCAGCCCAACATTGCGGCGTTCAGACGACGGCGCCAGCTGTCCGGGCGCGTCCTCGCCCGCGCGACGAGCACCAGTGTCCCGACTCCGATTGATAACTTGGGGTCGAACCCGCCGCGCGCAGAACGCGGCCCACGGTGCGAGGGACATCACATATGCGCGAGAGCCGAGACGTCGCGCGACCATCCGGTGAGTAGAGCGGTGAGCATTCCAGGGAGCGGCCGGTCGAAGCTGAGGCAGGGACTTGCCGACCCGCTGGGAGGGGTCCGGTACGTCTCCGCCCTCGCGCGGGGGCGCTGGACACTCCTCTGGTGCCGCCTGCTCGGCAGACGCGTGACCGCGGGGCGCAACCTGCGGGTCAGCGGGCGCCTCGTCATCCGCGGCCCCGGCCGGGTGATCTTCGGCGACAACGTGAACGTTGCACGCGTCGTCACGCCCTGGACCAACACGCCCGAGGCCGTCATCGAGATCGGCAGCGGCAGCTTCCTGAACGGAACCAAGTTCGGGTGCAGCCAGTCGATCACGATCGGCCCGCGGGCAATCCTCAGCGACGCCTCGATCTCCGACACCGACTTCCACAGCACCCACGTCGACCGGCATTCGCCCGACGCCCCGGTGCGCGTGAAGCCGGTGGTCCTGGAGGAGAACGTCTGGCTCGGCGGATCGGTCGGCGTCCTCGCCGGCACCCGCATCGGCCGCAACTCGGTGGTCGGTTTCGGCGCCGTGTGCGCCGGCTCGTACCCCGCCGATTCGATCATCGCCGGGAACCCCGCGCGGGTCGTCAAGCGCGTTCCGGGCGCCGCCCCCGAAGTAGCTCCCCCGGCGGAGTGACGCGGCGCAACGTGGCGCAGCCGTCCCGCCCGGAGCCCGAACTCGACCCCGCACGCGCCCGCGCCTTCGGCCGGCGCCTGCGCGCGTGGTTCCGCCGCTCGGGGCGCGACCTCCCGTGGCGCCGCACCCGCGACCCGTACCGCGTCCTCGTCTCGGAGCTGATGCTGCAACAGACGCAGGTCGCGCGCGTGGTCGACTACTACGCGCGCTTCCTCGAACGCTTCCCGACGTTAGGCCACGTCGCCGAGGCGCCGGTCGAGCACGTGACGGAGGCCTGGGCCGGACTGGGCTACTACGCCCGTGCGCGCAACCTCCACGCCCTCGCGCGGCAGGTCACCGACGCCGCCGGGCCGGGCGAGATCCCCGCCGACCCCGCGTCGCTCCGCACCCTCCCCGGCGTCGGCGCGTACACCGCGGGCGCGGTGGCCAGCTTCGCGTACGAACGCCGCGCGGCGCTCGTCGACACGAACGTCGCGCGCGTGCTCGCGAGGGTGTTCGCGCCCGAGCTGAATCCCAAACGCCCCCGCGACCTCGCGCGCCTCTGGCGCATCGCCGAAGCCGTGCTGCCGCGCACCGGACGCGCCGCGTGGACGCACAACCAGGCGCTCATGGAGCTCGGCGCCACGGTGTGCACCGCCCGCGCGCGGCGCTGCGAGCTGTGCCCCGTTAGGCCGCAGTGCGCGACCCACGCCGCGCGCGGATGCCCCGGCCGGCGAACGCGGGCGCGGGCGGCGGACTCGAGCCCCCGCCCGTAGCCCTCAGACGACGGAATCCGGACCCGGGCGGGCCTCGACGTACTCGACGAGCCGCCCCGACCGCCGGAGCACGAACGCGATCCGCCGCCCGAACGCCGTCGCCGGCACCGGCGGACACGTGACGCGGGCGCCCCGCGCGCGCTCCGCGTCGAGCACCTCTTCCAGCGTTCCGTCGCCGGCCTCGAGCTCGTAGCACGCGTGGTCGAGCCCCCCCCCGCGCGCGATACGCCCGGCGAGCGGCGAGGCCTCGACCGTGTCGAGCGGGGCGATGATCTCGAGCACGTCCCCGGTCACCGCGTCGCGGAAGAACTGCACGACGACGCGCTGGACGGGGTCGGCCGTCGCGGGCGTCATCACCTCCGACGACTCGCTGGTGAACCGGCGCTGGAGCGTCGCGAGGTCACGCCCGACGTACCCGAGGTGGTGCAGGCGCATCGTGTTAGGCGTCCGCCGGGGCCGCCGCCACGTCCCGCTCCGCGGCCCGCGCCACGACGGCGTGGGGCAGCGCCGGCGCGAGCCGGTCGAAGTCGGCGCGTTCGATACGAACGACGCCCCGGTCGGGCGTCGGCGCGCCGAGCGCGGCGAGGAACTCCTGCACGGGGCCGTTCCGGGCGGTCCGCTCGACGTCGAGCGTGACCGCGTCGGCGCCGAACGTGTCGAACAGCGCCCGCAGCATCGTGAACTCGATGCGCCGCGCGAACGCCCGACAGCTCAGTACCCACGCGTCGAGCCGGAACTCCGCCCCCGACTCGACCCCGGCCGCGACCGCGATCTTGCCGAGCGGGCCGAACTTGTCGCGGTAGCTCACCATCGCGACGAACCCGCCCGGCCGCCCGACGGCGCCACGCCACTCCGCCGTCGTGTACCGGCGCCCGTTCAGGTTGAACTGGTTGGTCTTGTTCACGAGTTCGAACGCGCGCTCGTCGTCCGCCGCGTGGGTCACGTCGACCTCGACCTCACCGCGTAGTCCGGAAAGGAACGCGTCGGCGTTCTCGGCCCCGCCGCTCAGCGCTTCGCGAACGACGCCCGCATTCCGGATGCTCTCCGCCCGGATGCGGTCTTCCTCGCGCACGCCCTCGCGCCCGAACAAATCATCGAGCCGTTCGAGCAGCTCGACCACCGCCTCGGGCGAATCCGCGCGGAACCGTAGGCACTCCACCTCGGGGTGCGACGCCTGCACTTCCGCGAGTTCGAGCGGGCTGTCGTCGACGAACACGACGCTGTCCGCGCCGACGTTCCACGTTTTCAGGATCGCCCCGACCGCGTCCGACTTCGGGCCCCAACTCGCGTGCACGGGGAAGACGCGTTCGGACGACAGCACGAGGTCTTCGCGCCGCAACGCGTCCGCGACGAGCGCCGCGTCGTTCTTCGACGCCACCGCGACTAACACGCCCTTTTCCGCGAGGTTCGCGAGCATCTGCTGGTACATCGTGTGCGGGTGCGCGCCGTGGTCCAGGCCCCACTGCACCCCGGTCACCCCGACCTCGCCGAGCAGGCCGCGCCAGAGGGTGTCGTCGAGGTCCGTGATGATGCCCTTCTTCGGGGCGGCCGGCGTCAACGCGGTCGCGAGCGCGCGCGCCAACACGTCCGCGTGCTCGCGGCGGTACGGGAACCCGGTCCGCAGCTCCTCCGCCGCGTCGCGGCGCTGCCCAACGGGCGAGGACGCCGCGACCGCGTCGGGGTCGACGACCAGCACACGCGGTACGGCGGCCAGGCGCGCGACCCACGCGGCGACCGCCTCGTCCACGCGCGCGCGCAGCGCACCGACGGTCCCGGCGGAGTCGAGAAAGTACGGCGGCAACGGAAGCGTCGGTCGGCAGACCACGACGCGCGTCGCGGCCGCGGCCGCCTCGACCGCCGCGGCGACGCGCGCGAGGGCGCCGCGCGCCGAGTCGAGCAGGTCCGCGGCCGCCTCGGCGCTGGCGATCGCGCCGTGCCCGCGCAGCCCGAGTCGCGGGTCGACGTCCGCCCATTCGACGACGACCGCGATGCCGTCGGGCGTCTCCGCCGCCGCGCGTTCGACGTTCCCCGCGACGTCGCCGAAACGACCGGACGTCACCGCCACGTTGTGCGTGCGCACGCGCCCGCGGAGGTGCGCGTGGAAGAACGACTCCAGCGCGAGCGGCGTGAAGCCGCACGCGAGCGCGAACCGCCGGGTCCCGAGCGCCGGGTCGGGCGGCGCGTTGATGATGCGGTAGGCCTCCAGTAGCTTCACGGCGCGTCCATCCTCGTCAACGGCTTCGGAGAATTCCAGTGTCGGATAATGTTACCGATCGTATCAAAAACGTCATGTCGCTCACGTTCAACGTGCCGGCCGACGCCATCACCGACACGGCCTCGCAGTCCGACCTCCCGGCGTGGGATTCGATCGGCCACGCGAACCTGATCCTCGGCCTCGAAGAGGAGTTCGGCGGCGAGCTCCCCGAAGACGTGATGCCGACCCTGCGCTCCCTGCCGGCGATCGTGTCGTACTACGAGTCAGCGGGCGCCTGATGTCTGGAGCTCGGGAGCAGCGGCGGCCGGACCGGCCGCTACCGCCCCGACCGCGCCCATCCGCCGCGCCGCCGGCGCGAGCACGAGGCTGTTCGCGGGTACGGAGCTCATGACGATCGCGCGCGCGCCGATGACCGAGTTCTCCCCGACGGTCACGCCGGGGAAGATCATCGCCCCGCGCCCGATCCACACGTTCCGCTCGATCACCACCGGCTTGACCGTGTCGCTCGGCGCCGGCTCGCCCGCCTCACGGGCGACCGGGTCGGACGGGTGGCCGCTGGCGTCGAAGATCACGACGTCGGGCGCCATCTGACAGTACTCGCCGATCGTGATCTCACGCCCGATCACGAACGCGCAGTTGTGGCCGATGTGCGAATGACTGCCGATCCGGATCGTCGGCGAGTCGCTATACCGGCTGGCGAACGTGAACGAGATCTTGCCGTAGATCGCGACGTCGTCGCCGACCTCGATGCGACCCGCCCCCTGCACCCACTGGATAAAGGGTCCCGTGCGCACCCGCCGCCCCACGCGCGCGCACGACGCCTTGAACAGCGGCTCGCACACGAACACGCGGTAGACGAAGTAGTAGGCCTGCCGCACGCCGAGGAACAGCCACAGCAGCGGCCGGACGACCACGGCCGGCGCCGGCAGCGAGAAGTCGAGCACGAAGCGCCGCGCGGCGCGCGCCGTGCGCCCGAGCGACGTGTCGGCCATCGCCATCCGGCGGAGTATCAACGAAGCCATATCAGGTAGGTGACGTGAACGAGGGGCGCCCCGCAACGCGCGGGGCGCCCCTCCGTCGCACAGCCGCGCTCACTTCCGGATCGAATCCTTGCGCGCCGTCGGGAACTTGTCCGTCAGCCGCGACTCGTACTGCCGTTCGCCCGGCCCGACGTAGATCTGCCGCGGCCGCGCGATCTTCTGCTCCTTGTCCAGCAGCATCTCTTCCCACTGCGCCAGCCACCCCGCCGCGCGCGCCACGGCGAACAGCACCGTGAAGTACGACGTCGGGAACGCCATCGAGCGGTAGATCAGCCCCGTGTAGAAGTCCACGTTCGGATAGAGCTTCCGCGACACGAAGTAGTCGTCGCTCAGCGCGACCCGCTCCAGCTCCAGCGCGATCTCCAGGTCCTTGTCCATCCCGACCTGCGCGAACACCTGGTCCGCCAGCTGCTTCACGATCCGGGCGCGCGGATCGTAACTCTTGTACACGCGGTGCCCGAAGCCCATCAGGCGACTTCCCTTCCCGCTCTTCACGTCCTCGATAAACGCCGGCACGTTCTTGGGGTGCCCGATCTCCTCGATCATCCGCAGCACCGCCTCGTTGGCTCCGCCGTGCAGCGGCCCGTACAGCGCCGCGATCCCCGCCGCGAGCGCCGAGAAAGGATCGACGTGCGAAGAACCTACGGCGCGCACCGCGCTCGTCGAGCAGTTCTGCTCGTGGTCCGCGTGCAGGATGAACAGCACCTCCAGCGCCCGCGAGAACACCGGGTTCGCCTCGTAGCGCGGCTCGCTCATCCGCGCCACCATCGACAGGTAGTTCTCCGTGTAGTTCAGCGAGTTGTCCGGGTAGACCACCGGCATCCCTTTCATGTGCCGGTAGATCATCGCCGCCACCGTCGGGAGCTTCGCCATCAACCGGACGATCGACCGGTAGCGCTCCTCCGGGTCGAAGATGTTCTTCGCCTCCGGGTAGAACGACGACAGCGCCGCCACCGCGCTGCACAGCATCGACATCGGGTGCGCGTCGTGCCGGAACCCCTCGAGGAAGCGCTTGATGTTCTCGTGCACGTACGTGTGGTACGTGATGTCGTGCGTCCACGCCTGGTATTCGCTCTGCGTCGGCAGCTCGCCGTTCCGCAGCAGGTACGCCACTTCGAGGAACGTCGAGCCCTCGGCCAGCTGCTCGATCGGGTACCCGCGGTAGCGCAGGATCCCCTGGTCCCCGTCGATGAACGTGATCGCGCTCTTGCACGACGCCGTGTTCATGAACGCCGGGTCGTAGCTCATCACGCCAAAGTCGCCGGCGTCGACCTTCACGTTCCGCAGATCCGACGCGCGGACCGCCTCGTCGCCCTCCGTCCCGCGCGGCAGCAGCGCCAGGGTGTACTGCTTGTCGGTCCGCGGGTCGCGCAGCTCCAACGCGCCCGGGCCGGCCGGAGCGCCGCCGGTGGCCGTCGCGCCGTTCGCTGCCGTCGTGGTCGTGTCCGTCTGGCTCATGCCGTTCTCTCGGTGGGTGGGCTCGCCGGCCAATCTATGCGCGGCCAGAACCGGCCGCGTCGCGCCGCCCCAGGCGGCACACCGCGTTCCACTCGGCTTCCGAGACCGGCGTCACGCTGAGCCGGTTCCCCCGCCGCAATACCTGCAGCCCCGCACACGCCGGGTCCGCCCGCAGCTCGGACAACGAGACCACCGCGGGAAATCGCTCGACCGCCCGGACCTCCACCGCCACCCACGTCGGCACGTCGGGCCGACTCTTCGCGTCGTAGCCCGGGTGCTCGGGGTCGAACGCGGTCAGGTCCGGGCGCGCCGCCGCGGCCACCTCCGCGAGCCCAGCCACCCCCGTCGGATCGCCGTTCGAGTGGTAGAACAGCACGCCGTCGCCCGGCCGCATGTCGTCGCGCATGTAGTTGCGCGCCTGGTAGTTGCGCACCCCGTCCCAGACGGTCGTGCACCCCGGCACGGCGAGCAGGTCGTCGAAGCTGAACGAGGTCGGCTCGGACTTTACGAGCCAGTGGCGGCGGTCGGCGGAGGTGGCGGCGTTTGACATGCGCGCGGGGAAAGTATGGACCCCGGCTTGCGCGGGGGTCCACCCATCCTCACGATCTGGCGAACTCGGCGCACCTTACACCTTGCGCGGCAACTCCAGCGTGAACCGGAACCGCGTCCCCTCGCCCACGGCCGAGTCTACCTGCAACTCGCCGCCCATGGCGGCGACCAACTTCTGGCAGATCGCCAGTCCAAGTCCCGCGCTGGAGAACGCGTGACTCCGCATGTCCGGCCCGCGCCGGAACGCCTGGAATACCTGCTCCAGGACGGTCGGCGGGATTCCCCGTCCCGAGTCCGCGACGCCGAACGTTACGCCGTCGGTCCCGCCCACCGCCGGTGGCGCGGGCTCCACGGTCACCTGCACGGTTCCTGCCGGCGTGAACTTGAGCGCGTTCGTCACAAGGTTCAGCAGCACCCGGTGCAGCGCCGTCGCACGCCCGACCCGCACGCCGACCGCCCCCACCGCCACCGCGAGCGTCACCCCCCGCTCCTCGGCGAGCGGCGCGACGATCGCCCGCACCTCCTCGACTAGGCCGGCGACGTCGAACGCGCCGGTCGCGCCACCGGCGAGCCGGTCGCCGCCGCGGGCCAGCTCCATCACGTCGCTTACCACCGTGCTGAGCCCGAAGGCGGCGCCGTAGACGAGCCCGAGCTGCCGCGCCTGCGTGCCGTCGAGCCCCCCGGCGTCGCGCAAGCGCTCGACGAGAAAGAGGATCGAGCCGAGCGGCGAGCGCATGTCGTGCGCGACCTCGACGAGCAGCTCCAACGCGTGCGTGCCGCCGAGTTGGTCCATCACCGACCGCGCCCCGTCGGCCCGCGCCGACGTCTCCACCCGGTCCAGCGCTGCCACAAGCCCGAGGGCGACCTCCGACGCGTCCGCGCCGAGGGGAAGCGCGTCGTTCCGTAGTTGCTCGACGAGGCGGCGGCGCAGCCGGCAGGCGAGCTCCGCGACCGGCACCCGCCACGGCAGATCGCTGACCCGGAGCGCGTCCGCGGCCCCGGGCCCCGGGTCGCGTGGCGCGTTCCGGAGTGCGATGCACAGCACCCGGAGCGCGTGCCGCACCTCCTCGCGCGCGTCGCCGGCCCAATGGTCGCTCACCCACGCCGCGGCGCGGTCCAACTCCTCCCAGACGTGCGGCGCGCCGCTCGCCGCGCCACGCGGGGCGAGGAGCTGCGCGCCGCGCGTCGTTAGCGGGTGAGGAGCGGGCTCGGGCGGCTCGTCGACCGCGCTGCCACCCCGGACCAGGCGGAGGCCGGACGACGTCGTACGTCGCGGCATCGACGCCTCACGCCCCGACGGCGGTCATCAGCGGCGCGTCCTCGCGCCGCATGCCGTGCTTCTCCATCAGGCGGTACAGGGTAGTCCGATCGACCCCGGCCAGCCGCGCGGCGCGCGACATGTTCCCCGCCGCGCGATTCGACAGGCGATTGAGGTACTCGCGCTCGAAGTGCGTCACCAGCTGCTCCTTCGCGGCGTGGAACGCCTCCGCGTACAGCCCGGCCGGAACGGCCGACGCGCCCTCGTCGGTAACCTGCTCCTCGTAGAGCGGAATATCCTCCGGCTCGATCGGCCGCCCCGACTCGGCCACCACGGTCACGTGCTCGATGACGTTCTGCAGTTCACGTACGTTGCCGCGCCACGGCCGCGATTGCAGGAATGTTAGCGCGGCCACCGAGAAGGTCGGCCGGGCGGAACCCGCCGAGCGGTGCCGGCGCCAGAAGCGCTCGAGGAAGTGCTGCGCGAGCGCGGCGACGTCGTCGGGGCGCTGGCGGAGCGGCGGCAGCTTGATCGGCACGACGCAGAGGCGGTAGAACAGGTCCTCGCGCAACAACCCCTGCTTCACGGCCTCGTGCGGGTCGCGGTTGGTCGCCGCAATGAACCGCACGTTGACGACCGCGTCCTGCCGCTCGCTCCCGACTCGGCGCACGACGCCGTCCTGCAGCACGCGCAGCAGCTTGGCCTGCAGCGGCATCGGCATCTCGCCCAGTTCGTCGAGGAAGAGCGTCCCGCCGTCGGCCGCCTCCAGCAGGCCGGCCTTGTCGCGGTCCGCGCCCGTGAACGCACCCTTCTTGTGCCCGAACATCTCGCTTTCGAGCAGCGGGCCCGGGATGGCCGCGCAGTTGATCGCGATCATCTTGCGCGCCGCGCGCCGGCTGTGCCGGTGGATGAAGTGCGCGATGACTTCCTTCCCCGTGCCGCTTTCGCCGAAGATCATCACCGACGCGTCGGACGGCGCCACGCGGCGCGCCATCGCCACCGCCTGCCGGAGCGCCGCCGAGTCGCCAATGAGCGAGTGGTCCCCCTCCCCTCCCGCACGGGGCGTCGGTGCGTCACCCGCGGCCCGGGCACTTACGGGCGCCGCGGCCGGCGCCGCCGCACTCCCACCCGCATCGCGCAGCTCGCGCGAGACGCGCCCGCCGCGCGCCGCGTGCGCCGCCCGCCCGACGAGCACCTGGAGGTGCGACGCGGAGAACGGCTTCGGCAGGTAGTCCCACGCGCCGGCCCGCAGCGCGTCGAGGCTCGACGCGACCGTCGGGTTGCCGGTCATCACGACCACGAGAGTATCGCGACTCGACGCGGTAATCGCTCGCAGCACGTCCATCCCGCTGATCGGCGTCATGTATAGATCGACGAGCGCGATATCGAAGTGCTGGCGCTCGGCGGCGTCGATCGCCTCCTCGCCGCGCCCGAACGCCACCACGTGGTGCCCGTCGAGGCGTAGGATGTTTGCACACCCCTCGCGGAGCGTACGGTCGTCGTCGACGACGAGGATGCGAAGCGCGGGCGCGGCCCCGTGCGACGCCGAGTCGGACGAAGGGGTCGCGGAGCGAGGATCGGACATGGGAGGGGGACGCGGGGTCCGGCGCGGGGGGGAGGCGCCGACGAACACAGGGGCGAAGCACGGGGGCTACGAACCTCGCCAGCTCTCGACAAGCACGCGCGGCGAGACTTTTTTCCGCCGAACGGGGTACGTGACCGACGTCGTCCCGTATGCCAACGCACGGCGGCGCCACGGCGCGGTCACGACTGTGACTGCGACGGTGGCGCATGCAGTGGTGTCGGTCGGGCGCGATGTCAGCTTGAGCGACGCACGCCACACCTGACGACGGTGCTGCACTGGCGCTACGGCGGGCGCCCGATCGGGTCGACACTCGTTCCCGACTGCCTCTCCTACGGCCCACACCGCCGTTCCTCCGCGCTTCCCCTCTAGATGTCTGCGAACCTGACGCCCGTGCCGGTCGGCGGCGAGCCGTCGCTGCCCGTCCCCGCCGAGGCCGCCGGCCTCGCGCCTTACGATTCTGCGGCCGGCTACGGTCCGGCCCCCGAGGGCGAAGCGGCGCCCGGCACGGCCATCTCGATCGGCCGCATCGCAAGCGCGCTGCAACGGTTCAAGTGGATCATCGTTGCGACGACGGCGCTCGGCGTCCTCGGCGGCGTAATTGCGGGACGTTTCGTCGACCCGCAATACGACGTGAATGCCGACATCTTTACGACGCCCTCGCAGCAGACGGGCGGCACTGGCAGCGCAGCACGCGGCGGAAACCTGACGCAGATCCAGGGGTGGAGCGATCTGCTCAAAGCGCCGGCAATCGCGGATCCCGTCGTCATCCGGCTCGCGCTGTATCTCCGCCCCGAGCACGCCGCCGACTCGGTGCTCTTCCAGAACTTTACGATCGACCGTTCGAAGGCACGTTTTTACCCCGGCGACTACACGCTCAAGGTCGACGGCGGGCGCTGGACGTTGACCGACCAAGTCGGCGCCATCACCGAGTCGGGGGTCGTCGGGGACTCGATCGGGCGGCGGGCGGGTTTCGCCTGGGTGCCGCCCGCGCGGCTGCTCCACAACAAGGCCACGATCAAGTTCAACGTCGTCACGCCCCGAGAGGCGACGACCGACGTCATCCGCCGGTTGAGCGTCCTGGCGAACGAGCGTAGCCCGATCATCTACCTCCGCCTCAGCGGGACGGCCGCGCAGCGTCCGGCGGCGACGCTGAACGCGATGCTCGACCAGTTCGTGACCGTCGCGACCGACCTCAAGAAGCGCGAGCTCAACCAGCAGTCGACCACCCTCGCCACGCAGCTCGAAGCCGCGCGGCAGAAGCTCGAGGAGGCCGAACGCCGGCTCGAACAGTTCCGCGTCGGCGCGATCACCAAGCCGTCTGAGGGCGTCACCGTCGCGCCGCCGGCCGCGGCGGGCGTCGACGCCGGCGTCGGCACGGTCACGAGCGATCCGGTCATCACCAACTACGGCATCCGCAAGCTCGACTACGACCAGATCCGACGCGACCGCGAGCAGTTGGAGCGCATCGCGCAGTCCATCCGCAGCGGCGGCCCGCTCCCCGTCGACGCCATCAACTCGGTGACGACCGTCGCACGCGACCCCGGTGCCACCCCGCTCCGCACCGCGATCGCCGACTACAACGACCAGCAAAGCAAGCTCGAGAAGTGGCGCGTCACCTTCACCGATTCCGAACCGACCACCCAGCAGCTGCGCATCCAGCTCAACGCCGCGCGTCAGAACGTGCTACGGCAGAATCTGGCGTTCATCGGCACGCTCAAAGAGCGCGAGACGAATATCCGGGGTCAGCTCGGCGACGCGACGCGCGAACTCGAAGCGATCCCGCAACGCACTACGGAGCAGACCGCGCTTCAGCGCGAGGTCTCGGTGCAGGGTGAGATCTACTCGCGGCTTCGGGGCGACTACGCGAGCGCGAGCCTCGCGCAACAGGCGTCGGTGCCCGACGTGAAGGTGCTGGACTCCGCGGTCACGCCGCTTCAGCCGTCTAACAACACGACCGTCCGGATCATCGGCGTCGCCACGGCGGCGGGCCTCGCGCTCGGCGTCGCGCTCGCGATCCTGCTCGACCTGCTCGACCGCCGGTTCCGCTACCCGGACCAGGTGACGAAGGAGCTCGGCCTGTCGGTGCTCGGCGTCGTGCCCCGCATCGACGAGGGCCGCGGCCGCCAGTCGGCCGAGCGCGCGGCGCAGATCGTCGAGGCGTTCCGCGCCCTCCGGCTCAACGTGCGCTACGCCGCCCCGCCCAACCAGCCCGTCGCGCTCGGCATCACGAGCCCCGGCGCGGGCGATGGCAAGTCGCTGGTCGCCAGTAATCTCGCGCTCGCCTTCGCGCAGGGCGGGTGGCGGACGGTGCTCGTCGACGCCGACGTGCGCCGCGGACAACTCCACGGCACGTTCGACCTGCCGGCCTCGCCCGGACTCGTCGAGTACCTCGAAGGCACGAGCCTGCTGTCCGAGGTCCTGCACCCGACGCACCACGAGAACCTCTGGGTCGTCCCCGCCGGCCAGCGCCACCGCCGCGCCCCCGAACTGCTCGCCACCGCGCGGCTCCCGCAGCTTCTGGCCGCGCTCGGCGCGGAGCACGACGCGATTATTGTCGATACGCCCCCATTAGGCGCCGGCACGGACGCGTACTCGGTCGGCGCCGCGTGCGGACAGCTCGCCGTCGTCCTGCGGCGCGGCGTCACCGACGTGCGGCTCGCGAAGGCGAAGCTGAAGATCCTCGAGCACCTGCCGATCGCGATCCCGGGCGCGATCCTCAACGGCGTCGCGACCGACGCGAGCATGTACGAGTACTACTCGTATGACCCTGACTACGCCGCCGTCGACGACGGGCCGCGGCAGCCGCTGCTGTCGGACGAGAGCGAGTCCACGCGCCTACCCGCGCGTCTCGTGGCGACGCGCGAGTAGGCGCCTTCTCACGCCGGGGCGTAGCACTAACGCTCCGCCCCGGGTGTGACGCGCGTCGCGGACGGAACTCATCACGTTCGTGACGCTTCTTTTTCGACGCACGGTGCCGACATTCATTGCCGAGTGGCACCTACGGCAGTACGATAGATGGCGGTGACCACCGGCGCCGACCACCCGCCCGGCCTCACCCCATTCGACTCCATGACGCCTCACTCTGTGCTCCGCCGCTCGTTCGCCCGCCGGACGCGAACCGGGTTCTGCGTCGCGCTGCTCGCCCCACTCGGCGCGGTGGCCGCGCAAGTGCCGGCAACGCCGGCGGCGAATGCGACGGCGCCGCAGACGACGTCGAACGCCCCGCAGCCGACGTCGGGCGTCACGCCGCTCGCGGTCCCGACGCTGGTGACCGCCTACACGCCGGACGCGACGCGCGCGCAGCTGACGGCGCGTCGCGATTCGCTCGCGCGGTTCGACACCACGAGCACGGCCGGTCGCGCGCGCCGCGACGAAATCGACGAGATCCGGAACCGCCTCACGAACGGCGACTTCCGTCCGGGCGACCGCTTCCTCGTGCAGGATTTGCTGCTCGCGCGGACGGTGTCCGACCGTCCGACGGCCGGCGACACCGTGGTCGTGCGCGACGGGGTGTCCGGACCCGTCTACTCGCTCAACGCGTGGCCCGACGGATCGCTGCGCGGCGTGCTGCGTGCCGAACTTCCCACGGCGGTCGAAGCGTACGAGCGCACGTACGTGCGCGACCCGCGCTTGCGCGTGGTGCCGCTCACGCGTCTGTCGATCACCGGCTCGGTGCCGCGGCCCGGCTACTACGTGGTCGACGCCGATCGGCAGCTGACGGACGCGATCACGCTCGCCGGCGGCCCGGGCGCCGCGAGCCAGAAGAAGGGGCGCATCACCGTGATGCGCGGGACCAAGCGGCTGTACGACACCAAACAGGTCCAGACCGCGATCCGCGACGGGCGCACGCTCGACGACCTCGGCATCCGCTCGGGCGACGAGGTGCGGATCGAGGAGCCGAAGCAGAGCAGCTTCCCGAGTGTGCAGACGATCTTCTGGGGCGTGACGGCCATCACCGGCCTGCTCGCACTCATTCGGTCGCTCTATAACTCGAACTGACCGCACGTACCCAACGCCGTGCTGCACCACGACGCCGCCTCGCGCGCGCTGCCGAGCCTACACCCGGGCCTGCTCGTTCCCGACGGGAACCGCGGGCTTGGTCCGGGCGCGAGCACTCCGCTGAGCGCCCATCACGGGCTCGGACGGGCCGCCCTCGCGTCGACGGGGGAGATCGCCGTCGCGCCGTGGCCGCACGTGGGCGTGGGCGCCATCAGCACGCCGGCCCCGGGGCCGATGGATGAACTCGGCGTCACGCCCGCGGAGCGACTCGAGTGGGTGACGCGCGCGATGAACATCGTGATCGCCGCGGTCGCGCTGCTCATCCTCGCGCCGATTTGCGTCCTCGTGGCCTTCGCGGTCAAGGTGTCCTCGCCGGGCCCGGTGTTCTACACGCAGACGCGGGTCGGACTCGACCGGCGTTGGCGGCGGCCGGCCGGCGCTGCCCCCGGCGAACGCCGCATCGAGGACCTCGGCGGTCAGCCATTCACGATCCTCAAGTTCCGCTCGATGCGCGTGAACGCCGAGGCCAACGGCCAGGCGGTCTGGGCGACCAAGCAGGACGCGCGCGTGACCCCGATCGGCGCCGTCTTACGAAAGACGCGGCTCGACGAGATTCCGCAGCTCATCAACGTGCTGCGCGGCGAGATGAACATCGTCGGACCACGCCCGGAGCGCCCGAGCATCGTCGTGCGACTTCGTGCCGACATTCCCGAGTACACGCAGCGGCTGCGTGTCCGGCCCGGAATCACCGGCTGGGCGCAAATCAACCACAGCTACGATTCGTGTCTCGAGGACGTCAAGGAAAAGGTCCGGTACGACCTGGACTACATCGGCCGGCAGAGCATTTGGTTCGACGTGCGGATCATGTGCATGACGCTCCCGGTGATGATCTTCCGCAAGGGCGCGCACTGAGCCGCGAGGCGGGGCGCGCGTTGCGCGTCGCCGCCCTCATCGACACGTACGACGTCCTCGGGGCCGGGCGCCAGCTGGCCCCCATGGGTCCGGCCTTACGCGAGCGCGGGGTCGCCCACCGCGTCGTCGTCTTCCACCGGGCGGGACGCCGGCCCGCGCCGTACGCGTCGTACCTCGCCGAGCTCGGTGCGGACCACGTCGTCGTCCCCGAGCGGCGTGCGATGGACGTCGGGATCCTGCGACGGACCGCGGCGGAACTCGAAGCGTTCGACCCGGACGTCGTCGAGACGCACGGGTACAAACCCGGCACCGTCGCCGCAACGCTCCGCGCCGTCGGCAACCCGCGGTGGAAGTGGATCGCCTTCTTCCACGGCAGCACGACCGAGAACCTCAAGGTCCGGGCGTACCACTGGCTCGATCGCCGCGTGATGCAGCGCGCCGACCGCCTCGCGGTGATGTCGCCGCTGCACCGCGACGGGTTCGCCCACATGGGCGATCGGGTGCGCGTCGTCTACAACGCGGTCGCCCAACTCCCGGCGGCCGGCGACGCGCCGGCCGTCGACCTCGCGGGCGCGTTCGCGCCGCCCCCCGCGCCCGACGTGCCGATGCTCGGCGTCGTGGGGCGGCTGTCATCGGAAAAGGGCGTGGACGTGTTCCTCGACGCGTGCGCGCACCTCGCGGAGGACGGCGTGCCGTTCCGCGCGGCCGTGGTCGGCGACGGGCCGGACCGCGCGGCGTTGACCGCGCGAGCGCGGGCGCTCGGGCTCGACGACCGCGTCGCGTTCGTCGGCGCGGTGCGGAACGTCGCACAGGCGTACCAGCAGCTCACCTGCCTCGTGATCCCGTCGCGGAGCGAGGGGTTACCCAACGTGCTACTCGAAGCGCTCGACCACGACCTCCCCGTGGTCTCGACGCGTGTCGGCGCCGTACCGCAGGTGCTCACGGACCCGCTCGCGGGCGTGGTGGTGCCGCCCGAGGACCCGCGGGCGCTCGCCGACGGGATCCGGCGCGGCGTCGCCCTCGCCGGCGATCCGGACGCCGGGGCGGCGCGCGCTGCGGCCGCGCGGCGGTTCTCGCTCGACGCGCGCGTCGACGCGCACCTCGCGCTCTACACCGAACTTACCGCGGCCGCGCGGGCCGGCCGCGTGTCGTTAGGCGTCGCGCCGTAGTAGCCGACGTACCACTCGGCGAAGCGCCGCACGCCCTCCTCGACGGGCGTCGCGGGCGCGAAGCCGACGTCGCGCATCAAGTCGCTCACGTCCGCGGAGGTGGCGGGCACGTCGCCCGGCTGCATCGGCAGCATGCGCATCTCGGCGCGCCGGCCGAGCGACTGCTCGAGGGCGGCGATGAAGCGGAGCAGCTGGACGGGCGCGCTGTTCCCGATGTTGTAGAGCCGGTACGGCGCCGAGGAGCCCGCCGGGTCGGGCGCGCCGCTCTGCCAGCCGGGGTCCGGCGCCGCCGGCCGGTCGAGTGCGCGCACGACGCCCTCGGCGATGTCGTCGACGTAGGTGAAGTCACGCTGCATGTCGCCGTTGTTGTAGACGTCGATCGGCTCGCCCGCGAGGATCGCGCGCGCGAACTTGAACAGCGCCATGTCCGGGCGCCCCCACGGCCCGTACACCGTGAAGAACCGGAGCCCCGTGGTGGGCAGCCCGTAGAGGTGGCTGTACGTGTGCGCCATGAGCTCGTTCGCACGCTTCGTCGCCGCGTAGAGGCTCATCGGGTGGCTCGCGTCGTCGTGCACGCTGAACGGCATCTTCGTGTTCAGCCCGTAGACCGACGACGTCGACGCGTAGACGAGGTGCCGCGCGCGCGCGCGGCGGCAGCCCTCGAGCACGTTGAGGAAGCCGACGAGGTTCGCGTCGATGTAGTCGTGCGGGTGGTCGATCGAGTGGCGCACGCCCGCCTGCGCCGCGAGGTGGACGACGCGGTCGACCTCTCCGCGGGCGAAGAGCGCTTCCATTCCCGCGCGGTCCGCGAGCGTGAGGCGCACGAACTCGAACCCGGCGTGCGCCTGCAGCCGCGCGAGCCGCGCTTCCTTGAGCGTCGGGTCGTAGTACGCGTTGAGGTCGTCGAGGCCGATCACGCGCTCGCCGCGCGCGAGCAGCCGCTCGGCGACGTGCATTCCGATGAAGCCGGCGGCGCCGGTGACGAGGACGGCAGCGGACATGGGCGCTGGAATCGAGATGGTGGGTCGGGCGTGTCGCCGGCCGCGCGTTCCGGACGGCGCGCATGCGCACGGCGCATAAATGGAACGTTACGCTCCGCCGGGGTCGGGACGACATATCTTCGCAGGCAATGGCCGTTCCGCACGCGACCCCCGGCCCGCTCCCCGAGCGGCTCCGCGTCCTCTTCCTCATCCGCGACATCGCGGTCGGCGGCGCCGAGCGGCAGCTCGCGCTGCTCGCGCGCGGGCTCCCCCGCGACCGCTTCGACGTCACGGTCGCGACGCTCTACGACTCCGCGGGCCCCATCTACGACGACCTCGCGGCGGCGCCGCACGTCCGGGTGGTTTCGTTAGGCAAGGCCCGGCGGTGGGACGTGGCCGGCTTCTTCGCGCGCCTCGCCCGGCTCGCGCGCGACGTCCGCCCGCACCTCGTGCACGGCTACATGATCCCGGCCAACGAGCTCTCGCTGTTCGCGGGGCGCGTCGCGGGCGCGAGGGTCGCGTGGGGCGTCCGGATCTCCGACCAGGACCCGATGGCGTACACTCGCTTCCGCCGGACGGTGCACCGCGTCGGCGTGCGGCTGTCCCGGTTCCCCGACCTGCTGATCGCCAACTCGTTCGCCGGGCGCGCGTCGCACGTCGCCGAGGGATACCCGCGGGGGTCGTTCATCGTCATCCCGAACGGCGTCGACGTCGAGCGCTTCCGGCCCGACGCGGACGCGGGCCGCCGGTGGCGCGCGTCGCTCGGCATCGCGGCCGACGACCTCGTGGTCGCGCTCCCGGCGCGCCTGGACCCGATGAAGGGTCATCCGATCTTCCTCGACGCCGCCGCGCGCGTGTTGGCCGCGACGTCCGGCCCGGCGCTCCGCATCGTCTGCGCGGGCGATGGAACGGACGCGTACCGCGGCGCGATGCGGGCCGTCGCCGCCGACCACGGGATCGACGACCGAGTGACCTGGACACCATCCGTGCGCGACGTCGTCGGGCTGTACAACGGGGCGGACGTGGTCGCGAGCGCGTCCGTGTTCGGCGAAGGGTTTCCGAACGTGCTCGGCGAGGCGATGGCCTGCGGGACCCCGTGTGTCGCGGCGGCGAGCGGCGACGCCGCGATCATCGTCGGCGACGCGGGGACGATCGTGCCGCCGCGCGACCCCGCCGCGCTCGCCGACGGGTTGCTCCGCACGCTGGCGCTCGACGCGGCGGCACGCGCCGCGCTCGGCGCCCGGGCGCGCGCGCGCATCGCGGCCGAGTTCACGATCGCCCGCCTCGTCGAGCGCTCGGGGCGCGCGTTCGAGGCCGTCGTCGCGGGGCGCACGGTGGAGGGACTTGAGGAGCCGCCGGTCTGACGTCCGCGGGTGACATCGGCACCCGGGTGTCGTCATCTTCCGAGACACTCGACCCCATTCTCCGACGGATGCACTATCTCGTCACCGGCGGCGCCGGCTTCATCGGCCGGCTGCTCTGCACGTCCCTCCTCGCGCGCGGCGACCGCGTCACCGTGCTGGACCTCGCGCCCGTTCCGCCCGCGCGGGCCGGCGAGCGCGTGCCCACGCGGGTCGTGCGCGGCGACGTGCGCGACCCCGCGGCCGTGCGCGAGGCGCTCGCCGGGTGCGACGCGGTCTTCCACCTCGCCGCGGCGCACCACGACTTCGGCATCGACCGCGCGACGTACTTCGGCGTGAACGAGGGCGCGGCGGAGGTGCTCTGCGCCGCAATGGACGCGGTCGGCGTGCGCGAGGTCTGTTTCTACTCGAGCGTTGCGGTGTTCGGAGACGCGCCCGAGCCGCACCACGAGGACGCGCCGAAAGCGCCGAACAATGATTACGGGGCGTCGAAGCTCGCCGGCGAAGCCGTGTTCCGCCGCTGGGCCGAGGCCGCGCCGGGACGCCGGGTGCTCGTCGTCCGCCCGACGGTCACGTTCGGGCCGGGCAACTTCGCCAACATGTTCTCGCTCATCCGGCAGATCGACAGCGGGCTGTTCGTGCAGGTCGGCGCGGGCGACAACGTAAAGAGCCTGTCGTACGTCGAGAACCTCGTCGACGCGACGCTCTTTCTGTGGGACCGCCCGGCCGGCGCGGCGTTCGAGGCCTACAACTGGGTCGAGAAGCCCGACTTCACGAGCGGCGAGATCGCCGCGGCGATCTCCGCGGCGCTCGGCCGCGGGGCGCCGCGGTTCCGCGTACCGTTAGGCGTGGCCGTCGCGCTCGCGGCGCCCTTCGACCTCGTCATCCGGCTCACCGGGCGCAACCTGCCGGTCTCGTCGGCGCGCGTCCGCAAGCTCGCGGCGGACCGCACGAAGTTCGAGGCGGACAAGGTCCGCGCGGCGGGCTTCCGGCCGCGCGTCGCGCTCGACGAGGGCATCCGGCGCATGGTGGCGTGGTACCTCGCGGAGGGGCGGCGGCAGACGCCGGTCCGCCACCTCCCGCCGGCCGCCCCCGTCCCGTTCGACGCGGCCGCCGCGTCGCGGGCGTGAGCCGCGAGGCACCCGTGGCGATTCCCCCGGCGCGGTCGTTCTTCTTCCCCGACGCACGGCAGTCGCCCGCGGCCGAAGTCGCGACGGAGACGCTGTTCTTCCGCCACCTGCGACTGCCTAACGGCACGTACAAGACGACGTACCCGGACCGCATGCCGGACGTGGACGCCGCGGTCGCCGCGGCGCTCCCGCCGGGGACGCGCGTGCGCGTCCTCGACGTCGGCGTCTCGTCCGGGGTGACGACGCTCGAGCTCGCGGACGCGCTGGCCGCGCGCGGGCTGGCCGCCGACGTCGTGGCGGTCGACCTCTCGGTGTCAGCCTTCCTCCACCGTCGCGCCGGCGTCGACCTGCTCAGCGACCCCAACGGCCGCGTGCTGCAGATCGCGACCCCGTTCGGGGTCAAGGGGCGGCCACACGACCCCGAAGGGTCATTGGCCCGCACGGCGCTGCAGCGGGTGTTCGAGGGCGCGGAGCGTCTGATCGGCGGACCGGGCGGCGCGCGCCGGGGTACGCCCGTCCAGCTTGTCTCGCCGCGCCTCGTGCGGCGGCCCGGCACGACGGTGGTCGAGCACGACCTCGCAAACCCGCGCGCGGAGTGGGTCGGCGGGTTCGACGTCGTCCGTGCCGCGAACGTGCTCAACCACGACTACTTCGACGTTCCCACGCTCCGGCGCATGCTCGGCCACCTCGAAACGTACGTGCGGCCGCACGGGCTCCTCGTGCTCTGCCGCACGCACGACGACACGCGGACCAACCACGCGAGCGTGCTCCGCCGCGCGCCGGACGGCAGGTTCGGCGTCGTCACGCGTGTCGGGAACGGGTCCGAGGTGGAGTCGCTCGTGCTGGAACCCGTCGCGGCATGACGGCGGCGCTCACGTCGGCACCTCCTGCGCCGGGGACCGCGGTTCCGGACGCGGTCGGAACTGGGTCCGTCGGCGTGCGGCCGCTGCGGATCGCGCTCGCGACGGAGTCGGACCGCATGGGCGGCGCGGAGAGCATGCTCGCGCACCTCGCCTCGGGCCTGCGCGCGCGCGGCCACCACGTCGAGCTCCTGGTGCCGGCGCACGGCACCGGCTGGCTCGGCGAACAGCTGCAAGGCGCCGATGTACCGACGCGCCCGCTGTCGCTCGGGCGCGTCCGCTGGGCGCCGGTGGCGGAGATCCGGCGCGCGCTGTCCGAGATGCGGGCCGACGTGCTCCACAGCCACATGATCGGGCTCGCGATGTTCGGCGCGGCCGCGACGATCGGCACCGGGGTGCCGCACGTGATCACCATGCACGGCACCGGGCACGAGACGGGCGCCGCCCGCCGTCGCCTCGCGCTCCGCGCGGCGCTCCGCGCGAGCGCCGCGCCGATCGCCGTGTCGGACGGCCTCCGCCGCGAGTTGCGTACGCTGATCGGCCCCGTGGCCGGCCGCATGGACGTACTGCCGAACGGAGTCCCCGAGCGCGCCGGCGCACGGGAGCCGACGCGCCGTGCCCTGGGCGTGCGCGACGACGAGTTGCTGATCGTCGCGGTCGGCAACCTGTTTCACAACAAGGCGCACGCGGTACTCCTGGAGGCGCTGGGGCGCGTTCCGGATGCCGTGCCGTGGCGCGTCGTCGTCGCCGGCCGTCGTGAAGAGGCGGCGAAATCGCTCGACGCCACGATCGCGGCACGCGGGTGGGAGGAGCGGGCCTGCCTGCTCGGTCCGCGCGATGACGTGCCCGACTTGCTGGCCGCCTCGGACGTGTTCGCGATGCCGTCGCTCCGCGAGGCGCTGCCGATGGCACTCCTGGAGGCGATGTTCGGCGGCGCGACGATCGTCGCCTCGGCCGTCGGCGGGATCCCCGAAGCGGTGCGGGACGGCCGCGAAGGGCTGCTCGTGCCGCCCGGCGACGTCGCGGCACTCGCGGCCGCGCTCACGCGCGTGCTCACGGACGCCGTCCTGCGTCGGCGCATGGGCGACGCGGCGCGCCAGCGCGCGCGCGCGGAGTTCGGCATGGACCGCATGGTCGCGGCGCACGAAGCGCTGTACTACCGGGTCGCGCGGCGGCGCGGACGGCTGGTCACCTCCGCTTTCTGATTCGACTGTTATGGCTTCTGCCCTTCCTCCTTTTCCGGTCGCACCCCGACCTGGGGCCGCTCCGACGACACGCTACGCTCGCGGCGTGCGGCGGCTCCTCGGGCATCAGGCGGGCGGCGCTGCAGCGGCGGTACGCGGACGCGCCGCGGCGGTCGCCGGGTACTGGCCGGGTATGTGGAAGGCCACGGTCGTGCTGATCGGCATGCTCGTGATCCGACTTCCGGAGGTGTACCCGCCGATCGTGCGGATCCGGCCGTCGATCCTCGCCGGCACGGTCATCGGAATCCTGATGCTGCAGCACGTCAAGGCGCGCGCGTGGCGAGCCGTGCTCGGACAACCGGCCGTACGGTGGTTGGCCGTGTATCTCGGCGTCATCATCATTACGATCCCGTTCTCGTTGTGGCCGGGCGGGGCCGCGAATTCGCTGTACGCCCTCCCGTTCTTCGGCCTGCTGTTCGTCTCGATCCTGATGTGTCCGCCGACGCGCGAGATGCTCGACCGCCTCGTGCGGTGGAGCGTGCTGCTCGGCGGGGTCTACGCGGCGTACGTAATGGTGTTCGGCCACGTCTACCAGGACGGCCTCGGCGGCCCGCGCCTCGGGGGTGCGGGCATGTACGACCCGAACGACCTCGCGGTCCTGATGGTCATCGTGCTGCAACTGGCGCTCGGCCTCGTCCTGCGTGACCGCGGGCTGTGGCGCCTGATCAGCATCGCGGCCGCGGTTGCCGCGCTCGTGGTCGCGCTCAAGACGGGATCACGCGGCGGGGTGGTCGCCCTGGGCGTGAGCACGTTCACGCTCCTCCTCGGGCAGAAGCCCGCGCGGTTCTTCGCACTCTCGGGCGTGATCGCGGTCGCGATCCCGCTCATGTGGATGTTCGGGCCGGAGTCGTTCCGCGTGCGGACCGCG
Organism: Gemmatimonadetes bacterium T265; assembly: GCA_019973575.1. Taxonomy (NCBI): domain Bacteria; kingdom Pseudomonadati; phylum Gemmatimonadota; species Gemmatimonadetes bacterium T265. The sequence goes on along the minus strand of BPUI01000002.1, from coordinate 474,400 downwards.
TCGCTGCTCAACATTCAGAACGATTACACGTTCCAAACTGACGCGGGACGGTGGATCATCTGGCAGCGCGGGCTCGGGTACTTCGCGCACCGTCCGCTCATCGGCGTCGGTCCGGCCGGCTACGGTCTTCGCGAAGGCGAGTACTTCGCGAGTCACGGTCGGACCGGGGCGTGGCTCACGGCGCACAACACGTACATCCAGGTACTCGTCGAGCTCGGGATCTTCGGCGCGATCGCCCTCGCCGGCATGATCTGGGTGGCGGTCCGGAACGCGCTCCCGCTCTGGCGCCGGCCGCCGCCGAACGCGCCCGACCGGCTGTACCGGCCCGAGATTTTCGCGGCGCTGATCGGGTTCCTCGCCGCGGCGACGTTCCTGTCGCACGCGTACAATCCGTTGCTGTTCTTCTCGCTCTCGCTCGCCACGTACGCCGGCGCGGTCTACCAGGCGGAGCGGGGCGGAGGCGTGCCGCGGGGCGGGCGCGTCCCACACGCGCGTCGTCGGGGCATCGCGCGCGCGCCGGTCCGCGCCGTAACCTCTGGCTGACCGATGCCCGTCTGAGCGACGGGGGCAGTCCGAGGTGCGGTCGTCAGTCGGCCGCGGCGGGGCGGGTCGCCGCGGCCGGCTGCCACACGCCCCACCGTCCGCGCACCGCGTTCGCGAGTGCGATCACCGGCGCCGTGGAGAGCTTCGCCGCCCACGCCGCCTGCCGCACGACCCCGGGCCGGAGTAGTGCGATGCCTGCGGCGAGGACCACGCCGGCGGCGCCGGCCCACGCGACCGCCGTCCCCGCGACGCGGACCGCCAGCCAGACGCCGCCGAACGCGGCCACCAGGCCCAGGTACGGGAGCAGGACGCGCGTGAGCTTGTGGATCGCGAAGTCGATCCATATCGCGTTCCGCCACGGCAGGAGGACCTCGGGCGTCCAGACGCAGAGCTGCACCAACCCCGTGAGCGTCCGCACCTTGCGGCGGAAGTGCTGCTCGCGCGTGAACTCCCGGGGATCGGTCGCGAGCGCGCGTTCGCAGATCGCGACGCGCCAGCCCTGCAGGATGACCTGGGTGGTCGCGAACAGGTCGTCGCAGATGAGCGCGGGCGGCATCGGGCGCCAGAGCGCGCGCCGCATGGCGTAGACCGCGCCGGACACGCAGATGATGCTGTGCACCGCGGCCTGTCGCCGCCGGAGCGCGAGCTCGTACCGCCAGTAGCGATCGAGCAGCGGGTCGTCCGCCGCGGGCGCGATGACGCCCGATACCGCCCCGACGTCCTCGGCCTGCACGGCGACCACGAGGTCGCGGATCACGCCCGGCGCGAACCGCTGGGCAGAGTCGGCGAAGAGCAGGACGTCGCCGGCCGCCGCCCGCACGCCCGCGTTGAGGGCGGCGGATTTCCCGCCCGGCGCGTCGCCCGCCACGACGCGGGCGGCGTTGCCTAACGCGTCCGCGTACGCGGCGGTCGGGTACGGGCCGCCCGCGTCGACCGCGATCACGACGTCGAGGTGGTCTTGCGGGAAGTCCGCCGCGCGCAGGTCGCGCACGCGGTCGACGATCGCGGCCGGGGGCTCCCGGGTGGCCACGACCGCGGTGACACGGGGCGGCCCCCAGGGGACGTCCGCGTCGCGGGCGGCGTCGGCCGCCGCCAGCGCGCCTTCGATCGGCGAACGGCGCCCCCCCGCGCGCAGGCGGAGCAGCGCCGGGTAGCCGACGGCAGTGAACAGCGCGAGCGCGAGCGACCCGACGACGAGCGACGTGAGAATGACGGTAGGCATGCGGTACGGCGGGAAGAACTGCGCCTCGCCGGAGTCGGCACGTCGCGAGGACGTGAGCGGTGCCGACGTCCGACGCGCTGAACTGCTGCGGTCTGGCGACCACCAAGCGGCCGTCGTTCCCGACGCCGACGACCGGTCCGTCCTCCGACGGCGGGCGGCCGTGGCGTCGACGACCTACCCGCGCGGGCGCAGCAGACGAAGCGTGTTGCCGGCCGCCCCGCGGGCCGGCGCGACGGGCGGGCGAGCGACGTGCCCGCGCTGCGTAAGCTATCGTCGCCGATCGTGAGGACCACGGGGCCGGGACGCGCGTCGCAGGCCGTCGCCGCGCGCGCGGAAGGCCGCCACTCGGCTCGCACACGGCGCGCGGCGTCACGCGCCGCGTGCGCGGGTATGACGTGCGTTCGTCGGGCCTGTAACACGGCTGCGGGAAACAACGCACCGCCGTGCGCGGGCGCGCCGTCACGCCGAACTGCTGATCGCCACCGCGATCGACTTTCCCCCGCGGGTCGCGTTACCCTATCGCGGCGCCGGCGTCGGGACTCGAACGTCGACCGCCGGTCCTCCTCCGATGTCACGGCTTCTCTGGCTTTCGCACTTCGCACCGTACCCGGCGACGGGCCACGGCGCCTTACAACGCACGCACCACCTGCTCGCCCAGGCCGCGCGGCGGTACGACACCCACCTCGTCGCGCTCGCGCCCCCGCGCTCGCTCGGGGATGCACGGGCGCGCGACGACGCGGAACGCGCGTTAGGGCGGATCACCGCGTCGGCGCGGATCTTTTCTCTGCCCGACGACTTCACGCGCGCACGGACGGCGGTGCGCGTCGCGCGCGCGGCCGTCTCGCGCCCGACGTACTGGGAGCGGCTCTTCGTGCACACGGAGGCGGCCGAGTACGTGCGCGGGCTGTTACGCGACGCGCGATTCGACATCGCCCACCTCGACACGGTGTTCCTCGCGGGGTACGTGTCGCTCCTCGGCGCCGTGCCGTTCGTGCTGAACCATCACAACGTCGAGTCGCACCTGCTCGACCGGCGCGCAGAGCGGATGGGCGGCTTCGCACGGTCGTTCTTTCGCCGGCAGGCGCGCGCGACCGTGCAGCTCGAGCGCGAGTTCGGCGCGCGCGCCACGACGAACCTTGTCGTGTCGGACCTGGACGGCGACCGGCTGCGCGAGCTCGCGCCGCGGGCGACGATCGAAACCATCCCGAACGGCGTCGACGTCACGTTCTTCGCACCGGACGCGGCCGAACCGGTCCGGCCGCGCAGTCTCGTCTGGGCCGGCGGGATGGACTGGTTCCCGAATGCCGACGCGATCGAGTGGTTCGCGACGGCACTCTGGCCGGCGCTCGCCGCCGATGATCCGACGCGCACGGCGGTGATCATCGGGCGCCAGCCGCCGGCACCCGCCGTCGCGTTGGCGGCCGCCGATCCGCGCGTCCGGGTGCTGGGATTCGTCGACGACGTCCGGCCGCACGTGCGCCGCGCGGCCACCTACATCTGCCCGATCCGCGTCGGCGGCGGAACGCGGCTGAAGGTGCTCGACGCGCTCGCGATCGGGCGGCCGCTGGTCGCGACGCGCATCGGCGTCGAAGGGATCGGCCTCGTGCCCGGCGAGCACTACCTCGAGGCGAACGACGTGGGCGACACGGTCGCGGCGGTAACACGTCTCGAGCACGACCCCGGGCTCGCCGGACGTCTCGCGGAAGCTGGGCGCGCGTTCGTCCTCGCGCGTTACTCGTGGGACGGGATTGGCGAGCGACTCGGTCGCGTCTACGAGCGCGTGCTGGACCAACATGGCCGGGGCTGAGGCACGAGGAGCGTCATGACTCGTGTGACGGCCCTGATCCCGTGTTACAACGGCGAGCGCTACATTGCCGGCGCAGTCGGATCCGTGCGCGCGCAGACGCGCCCGGTCGACGAGATCATCGTCGTCGACGACTGCTCTACTGATCGATCTGCCGACGTCGCGCGTGACGCCGGTGCTACAGTCATCACGCTGTCGGAGAACGCCGGTCCGTCGCGCGCGCGGAACGTCGGACTGGCACGCGCGAGCGGAGATCTCGTCGCATTCCTCGATGCCGACGACCGCTGGACGCCGGCGCACTGTGCGCTGACGGTTGGGCTGTTGGAGCGCACGCCGGAGGCCGTGCTCGCGTTCGGTCGCTCCGCACTCATTCAGTTTCCGACGCTGCGGTCGTCCGACGGCCTGCCCTCGGGGAAAGCCGTCGACGCACTCAACGAGGTACTGCGACTCAATCCCGTCACGCAATCGGCCGTCGTCCTTCGGCGTGCGGCGGCCCTCACCGCGGGCGGGTACGACGAGCGAATGCGGTACTCGGAAGATTACGACTTGTGGCTGCGGCTCGCGCTCGTCGGGCCGTTCATCTGTACGCATCAGATTACGTGCTGGCGCGAGGCCCATCCCGCGCAGGCCTCTCGGAATGCGTTGCCGTTGCGGCGAGGCGCGTGGGCGGCGCGCGCGCGGACACTCGACGCGGTACGTCGTACCGGCGATCGCCCGCGTCAGCGCGCGGCAGAGCGCGCCGCAGTTGCGGCATGGCGCTACGAACTACGCGACGGGTGGCGGTCCGAGTTCACCGCCAACCTCGATTCCGCGCTCGCCATGCGCGCCGAGGTCGGGCTGCCGCCCGCTCCCTACTGGACGGCCATGATCGCGCGGCACGTGCTCTGGTGGCCGCGCCAGCTCACCCGCGATCTCTGGCGCCGGGTCCGGGGTACGCAGCTCCCGGACGCGTCGCTCATCTCCTGACCGGCTATCATCGTGACCGGTCGAAGCGGCGAGGCGTCCACCGCGAGCGCGGCCGGTGTCCCGTTCTCGTCCGGCGGCCGTACATTTCGCCGCGTGACCCTTTCCCACCTGCCATGACGACGCAAGCGCGTCTGATCGATCCGCCGGACCGAACGACGGTCGTCCACGTTACGCGCGGTACCGAGAGCGACGACCGTCCCAACGTGTTCGTCGAGATCGTCCGCGACATCATCTCCCACCGCGAGCTGCTCTGGCAGCTGACGCGGCGCGACATCACGATCCGCTACAAGCAGGCGGCGATGGGCTTCCTCTGGGCCGTCCTGATCCCGACGATCGTCGTGCTGGCGGGCGTGGTCGTGCGGTTCGGGATGGCGGTCGCGAGCGGCACCTCGCTCCCGAAGGCCGAAATCGGCGGGATCATGGTCAAGGCGCTGCCGTGGTCGTTCTTCGTCGGCTCGATCAACTTCGCGACGGCGAGCCTGCTCGGGAACATGAACCTCGTCACGAAGGTCGCGTTCCCGCGCGAGGTGCTGCCGCTGTCGTCGGTGTTGGCGCAGATGTTCGACATGGTGATCGCCGGCGTCGGCGTCGCCGTCGCCCTCTGCTTCGTCGGCGGCACGCTGTCGGTGCAGCTCCTGTGGGCGCCGGTGATGCTCCTGCTGCTCCTCACGTTCACGACCGCGGTCTGCCTGTTCCTGTCCTGCGCGAACCTGTTCTTCCGCGACGTCAAGTACCTCGTGCAGGTGTTCGTCACGTTCGGGATCTTTTTCACGCCGGTCTTCTTCGACGCCGGCACGTTCGGCGCCAAGGGCGCGCGGATCCTCATGATCAACCCGCTCGCCCCGATCCTCGAAGGGCTTCGCCTGTCGGTCGTGCAGGGGCACAACCTGCTCGAGCCGCTCACGGTTCACACGCACACCGGCGCGGCCGTGGCGGCGTGGCATCCGTGGTACCTTCTGTACGCCGCGGTCTGGGCGATCGGCGGCCTCGTGCTCTCGGCGCTGCTCTTCCACCGCGCCGAAGACACCTTCGCCGAGTACATCTGAGCGTTCATCGATGACCCAACCTGGCATCGTCTTCGACGGCATCTGGAAAAAATTTCAGCGCGGCGAGGTGCACGACAGCCTGCGCGACCTCATCCCCTCGCTCGCCCGGCGCCTCGCCGGCAACGGGCCGCGGGCGGACCGGCTCGAGGGCAAGGACGACTTCTGGGCGCTCGAGGATCTCTCGTTCGAGGTGAACCCGGGCGAGGTCCTCGGCCTCATCGGCGGGAACGGCGCCGGCAAGTCGACGGCGCTCAAGATCATGACCAGCATCCTGCGGCCGAGCCGCGGCCGCCGGATCGTCCGCGGCCGGGTGGGCGCTCTGATCGAGATCGCGGCCGGCTTCCACCAAGACCTCACCGGGCGCGAGAACGTCTTCCTCCAGGGCTCCATCATGGGGATGCCGAAGCAGCTGATCCGGCAGAAGTTCGACGAGATCGTCGACTTTTCCGGGATCGGCGACTTCATCGACACGCCGGTCAAGCGCTACTCGAGCGGGATGAACGCGCGCCTCGGATTCGCCATCGCCGCGAACCTCGAGCCCGAAGTGCTCATCATCGACGAGGTGCTCGCGGTCGGCGACGCGTCGTTCCAGCAGCGCGCCTTCGGTCGTATCCGCGACATGGCGACGAGCGGGATCCCGGTCGCGATCGTCTCGCACCAGCTCGACCGCATCAACAGCCTCTGCACGAAGGCGATCGTGTTGCAGCGCGGCCGTCCGATCATGGAGGGCGCGCCGGCGGACTGCACCGCGTTCTACCTCGGCCAGGCGATCGGCCCGTCGCGCGCCCAGGCGGGGACGACCGACGGCATCGTGCACCTGCACACGATCCGGGTGCTCGGCGACACGCCGGTGACGACCGGGAGCGACGTCACGGTGGAAATCGAGGGGCGCACCCGGAACTGGTTCACCGCGGGCGAGCGCGCGCTCCAGATCCTCTTTCGGACGGCGCACGACCAGACCGTGCACTTCCGCGTGAGCACGAGCGTCCACGGCATTCAGATCGAACCGAACAGCGACTTCAAGCTCACGGTCCGCCTGCAGCTCAACGTGATGGCACACGACTACACCATCACCGTGGAGAGCTGGGACGACACGGCGCACGTCAACCACTCCACGTCGCCGCCGGCGTTTTTGCGGGTCGAGTCGGCCGGCGCGTACGACGGATTCGTGTTCCTGCGTCCTCGCTTCGCGATCGAGTCCAGACCCGCCGCGACCGACGGGGATCGCGAGGCCGCGCACGCGGTGGCCGCGTAACCGGCCGCGACGAGCACGCGGGGCGGAACAACGTGCGGAAGCCCGCGGCGCCGTCCATGGCGCCGCGGGCTTCCGCACTTTATCGCGTATCTACTCGTATCTACTCGCCCAAATCTCCGCTGACCGCGGTCTGCTCAGGCGTTGGGTGGCGCGGGAAGCACGTTCTTGACGCCGGGCACGAGTTGCGCGGCGACCGTCGTCGCGAGCTGGTCGGCCGGGTCGTAGTTGGGACGCTGGCCCGGCTGCAGACCGCGCATGTCGATCGGGACGACGATGCGGACCAGGGCTTCCTCGGTCCGGCCGTAGCGCGCCGCGTCGCGGATCAGGTTCCACTTGACGACGTACTCGCTCGGCTCGACGCGTCCGCGCCCTTCGTACCAGTAGTAGACGACGGCCTGCGCGCCCTTGTTGGCGAGCAGGAAGCGGTTGACCCGTACCGAGCCTCCGCCGGGGACCGCGATCGTCCGCACGCCGACGTCGAGCGGCTCCCAGCCGGCGCCGGGGAGGCAGTTCTTGGGCGAGTGGATGCTCTTGCCCTGAACCTGCATGTCGTAGTACCCGACGTACACGCCGAACCCGGGGCTGTCGGGCCCGCGCTGGTACAGGCGGGACAGGTAGTGACTCATGCCCGCGACCTTCTGCTCCGCGACGTCGACCGTCGTGTCGCGGGCGACGTAGCCGGGCACGTTCACCTGGAGTGTGGCGAGCGGCCGGCTGGGCGGGACACGCTGCTGGCCGCGGATGCCTGAAATCAGGACGCATCCGACGCCGAGGAGGGCGGCGGGCGCGAAGCGGACGATGTTAGCCATTCGCGAACTCCGGGGCGGGGAAACCAGTTACGGGCTCTGGTACCCGGCTGCCGTCGCGACGCTCCGGGGCTGGCAGAACGCGCTGCTCGACCGCGCTGACGCCGAAGGCGAGCGCGCCGATGATCGCGAAGGCCACGATGAAGACGGCCATTCCCTCGGTCTTGTGCATGAACCCCTCGCCGAGCGCGGGGTCGACGAAGTAGACCAGGAAGCCGGTCAGGAACACGCGCACGCCGTTCAGCACGATCGCGACCGGGATCACGGCCGCGAGGAGCAGTAGCCGGCTGATCGGGTGGCGCAGCACGATGGCGCCGAGCAGCACGCCGAGGCTGATGAGTGCGGTGAGCGACCGGAGCCCGCTGCACGCCTCCGCGACGAAGAGCTCGTGGCGCGGGATGCGGATGACATTGCCCGAGAGCAGCACGGGGATCTGCCGCCAGGCGAGCAGCGACGCGCCGATCTTCGAGGCGAGGAACTGCAGGGGCAGCGCGATCTTGTTCAGGACGATCTCGGGGAGCGGGATCGAGAGCGCGAACAGCGTGAAGGGCAGCCACCAGCGGACGACCTGGCGCACGCCGTAGTGCCAGACGACGAGGCCGGCGAGCGCGAGGAGCATCGACCCGCGCATGACGAACAGTTCGGCGGCGAGATCGGCGAGCCACCGGAAGCCGACGCCGGCGACGAGCAGCGCCGCGCCGACCGCGCGGTTCGGACGCGCGTCGGGGCGAATCCCGCTCTTGTAGGCGAACCAGAGTGCGAGCGGGGCGAGGAGCAGGCCGTGCCCCGCTTCGGGGTTGGTCCACCAGTCGCGCACGAGCAGGTACGCCGGCCGGGCGTACAGGAACGCGAACAGCGCGGCCGTCGCGAGGCCGGTCGGGCTCGCGACGGCGCGCAGCTGCGATGCGAACCGGGAGAACTCGTCGACCGCCGCGCGACCGCGATCCTGGCGGGCGCCGCCTGGGCGTGTCCGCTCCGGAAGACTTTCGGTCGCACTGCCCCCGGCGAGTGGTGCGGGCAATGCGGGCGTGGTCACACGGACTCTCCGGTGGTGGAGGCCATCACGAGCGGGGCGGGCGCCCGCCCGCGGTTCGACACGACGCGACCCGACCGGCTGGCGGTCATCGCGCCGCGTCCGACCACGAACCACGCAATTGTCCCGAGGAGCCCGGTGACGGCTGCGCCAATCGACGAGAGCCCGACCTGACGCTTGAGGTTGATCGCGACGAGCTGGCGCAGTTGCACCGCGTCGAGGGCGAACAGCACGAGGAGAGCGAGGGTAACAACGCCCATGACGAGCGCCGCGGTGCCGACGATGCGTAGGATCCCGCGATCGCCGAGGATCGCGGCGGTGAGGCCGATGAGCGCCGCCCCGAGGACCATCGTCCCGTAGTTCCCGAGTAGCAACCCGACCGAGGCGAAGCGCCACTGTAGCGTTCCGGCCTGGGGCGGGAACGTCCGCAGCCCGACGTCCACGAGCGGGACGAGGATGAGCATCAGGCCGACTGGATATAGAGCGCGGACGTACCGAAGGAGGTTGTCTTCGGAAAGCACGGGCGGTGGGGTGGTTGCGGAAAGAGAGCGGGTGCGCCGCGGCGCGCGGCGCGGGAGGACTGCCAGGCCGGAGTATCGCCGGGCCGACCGCAAACGTAACACGCAGCGCCCGCGCCGGCTGGGGCGGCTCGCCGAGACGCGACGACGGGATCACGACGTCGGAGGCATGCGACCCGTGTGTGCGGACGATTGTTCCACTGGGGCCGAAACGTCGCCGTACCGCGCGCGCGGGATCGCCTTGCCGCGGCGGTCCGAGGGGGCGAGCTTGCACGCGTGTACCCTCTCGTGATTGCCCTCGGCCTAGCGCTCACGCTGCTCCGCAGTGTCGTGGTCGGCGCCGCGGCGGTCGTCGCGGTGCTCGCGGCGTTGAGCTGGGCCGTGCGGACGCGGCGCGTGAACCCGTTCGGCGGCCTGGGGCGCTTCGTGCGCGCGCGGGTCGACCCGCTGTTCGCGCCGATGGAGCGCCGCCTCGTGCGGGCGGGCGGGGTGCCGACTAACGCGCCGTGGTGGACGCTCGCGGCCGTGGTCGTCGGCGGGATGCTGCTGCTCTACGTGCTCGGGTTCGTGCTCGCGCAGCTCGGCGCGCTGTTCGGCGCGGCGCGCCTGGGCTCGGGGCCGCTCGTGTACGTGCTGATCTCGTGGTCGTTCGCGGTGCTCCAGCTCGCGCTGTTCGTGCGCGTGATGTCGAGTTGGTTCGGGCTCTCGCCGTCGTCGAAGTGGGTGCGCTGGGCGTTCGCGCTCACGGACTGGATCATCAACCCGCTGCGGCAGGTCGTGCCGCCGCTCGGGATGTTCGACGTCACGCCGATCGTCGCGTACTTCGCGCTGTCGCTGCTGGAGCGGCTCGTGTTGGGCGTCGTGGGCGGGGCGTTGCTGGGAACGTAGGCGACTCTCGATCGTCTCGGACCAACCGCCGGCACGCCGTCGCGGAGCGCGCCGCGCGGCGGACGTGTGCCGCCCGCCGCGCCCGGCGCTCGTCGGGGCGCCTGGTCACGCTCGTGTCACCGATTGCCGCACGCATGACGTCTTCTCCGCCCCGCGCGCGCGTGGCCCCGCCGCCCCGGAGTGTCTGGCTCGTCACCCTGTATTACGCGCACGGGTGGGAGCACGGATCGCATCTGCGCACGTTCGCGATCGCGCGCGACTGGGTGCGGCGGGGCGCGGCGGTGCATTTCGTCGCCGTCGAGTTCGACCACACAGACCCGACGCTGCCGGGGCCGTACCTCGAGCGCCTTCGGGCGGAGCGCGTGATCACCGGCTTCGACCGGCTCCGGCTTCGGCATACGTGGTTCCGCGGCAAGGTTGCCCGCGCCGTCCTCCACCCCGCGGCGCGCGACGTCGCGCTGGGGCCGGAGCGGCGGGGCATGATCGCGTCGCTCGACGCGGTCACCCGGACGGTCGCGCCGGACGCGTTCGTCATCACGGATCCGCACCTGCTGTTCGCCGCACCGCACCTGCGTCGGTACGCGCCGGTGACGATCGACTGGAAGGATTCGCACACCTTGCAGTACGCGCGGGCACAGCGTGGCGCGCTGCGGCGGCGCGACTGGCGGGAGGCGGCGTCTCTGCAGTTCCGCACGTGGGAGTCGGCGCTCTACGAGCGGTACTACGGACGCCGGGCGGACCACAACGTCCTCGTGTCGCCCGTTGACGCCGCCGAGATGGCCCGCGTGATCGGCTCGGCGGCGACGGTCCACACGGTCGCGAACGGGATCCGGGCGCGTCCGACGCCGACCGCGGTTGTTCACGAGCCCGACCGCCTGATCTTCACCGGGACGATGGACTTCGGCCCGAACCACCACTCGGCGCTCTGGTTCATCCGAGAGGTGCTGCCGCGCGTGGTCGCCCGTCGTTCCGGGGTTCGGTTCGTGGTCGCCGGGACGAACCCGGCGCCCGAATTGCGCGCCCTCGCGGGGCCGAACGTCGAGGTCACGGGCTGGGTGGACGACATGCGAGGCGAGCTGGCGCGGAGCGCGCTTTACGTCGCGCCGATGGTCGAAGGGAGCGGCTTCAAGAACAAGGTGGTCGAGGCGCTCGCCGCCGGGGTGTGCGTCGTAGGAACGTCGATGGCGTTTGAGTTCCTTCCCGATCGGCTCCGCACGCTGTTTAGTGCGGCGGACGACCCCGAGGGGCTCGCGGCCGTGATCCTCGACGTGTTAGACCGACCGTCGGAGAACGCGGCGACGGTCGCGGAGTTCTGGCGGCGGGCCGGCGACGAGTACGAGTGGGGGCAGGTCGCCGAGCGGTTCGCGGGCGTCGTGGACGCGCCGAGTCGGCGCGACGCACGGGCCGTCGCGCCGGACGCGGCGGTGCTTCAACGCGCGTAGGCGAGGTTGGAGGCGAGCCACCGTTCCGCCTCGGCGACCTCGATGCCCTTCCGGCGCGCGTAGTCCTCGACCTGGTCGCGGCCGACCTTGCCGACGCCGAAGTAGCGGGCCTGCGGGTGTGAGAGGTAGTAGCCGCTGACCGCCGCCGTGGGCGTCATGGCGAAGCTCTCGGTGAGCGCGATGCCGATGCGGGCGGTGGCGTCGAGGCGCTCGAAGAGCGGGCCCTTTTCGGTGTGGTCGGGGCATGCGGGGTAGCCCGGCGCCGGGCGGATGCCCCGGTACTGCTCGCGGATGAGCGCCGCGTTGTCGAGCGCCTCGTCAGGTGCATAGCCCCACCACTCGCGGCGGACCTTCTCGTGCAGCCGTTCGGCCAGCGCCTCGGCGAGCCGGTCGGCGAGCGCCTTGGCGAGGATCGACGAGTAGTCGTCGTGCCGCGCCTCGAACTCGGCGACGAGCGCGTCGAGGCCGACGCCGGCCGTGACGGCGAACATGCCGAGGTGGTCGGGGCGGCCGCTCTCGACGGGGGCGACGTAGTCGGCGAGGCAGGAGTTAGGGCGGCCGTCGTGTTCGCCGGTCGGCTTGCGCTTGTCCTGCTGCTGACGGAGGAAGTGGACGGTGCCGGTGCGCTCGCTCCGCGCGGGGTCGTAGAGCACGACGTCGTCGCCGACCGCGGCCGCGGGCCAGAAGCCGACGACCACGCGGGCCGTGAGGGCCTTCTCGCGGACGATGCGGTCGAGCATCGCCTGCGCGTCGGCGAAGAGGCTGCGCGCGGCCCCGCCGACGACGGGGTCGTCGAGGATCGCGGGGTAGTGGCCGGCGAGCTCCCAGGTCTGGAAGAAGGGCGTCCAGTCGATGCGCGGGACGAGGTCCTCCAGCGGCCAGCTCTCGACGACGCGGGTGCCGGTGAAGGTGGGCGCGGGCGGCGTGTAGGCCGACCAGTCGATCGCGACCGGGTTGCGGCGGGCGACCTCGAGCGGGAGCAGGCGCTCGGCGTCGCGGCGGCCCGCGCGCGCCTCGCGCACGGCGTCGTACTCGGCGCGCACGTCGCCGACGAAGGCGTCGCGGAGGGTGTCGCTGCCTAACGAGCTCGCGACGCCGACGGCGCGCGAGGCGTCGAGCACGTGGACGACCGGGCCCTCGTAGTTGGGCGCGATCTTGACGGCCGTGTGGACCTTGCTCGTCGTCGCGCCGCCGATGAGGAGCGGGACGGTGAAGCCCTGACGCTGCATCTCGCCGGCGACGAAGGCCATCTCTTCGAGCGAGGGCGTGATGAGGCCGGAGAGGCCGATGACGTCGACACCCTCGGTCTTCGCGCGCTCGAGGATGGTCGCGGCGGGGACCATGACGCCGAGGTCGATGACCTCGAAGCCGTTACACTGGAGGACGACGCCGACGATGTTCTTGCCGATGTCGTGCACGTCGCCCTTGACCGTGGCGAGCAGCACCTTGCCCGCGCCCTTGGCCGCCTCCGCGCCGGGCTCGGCCGCGCGGTCGAGCTTCTCCTGCTCGATGTAGGGGATGAGGTGCGCGACGGCGCGCTTCATCACGCGCGCGCTCTTGACGACCTGCGGGAGGAACATCTTCCCCGCCCCGAACAGGTCGCCGACGACGTTCATGCCGGCCATGAGCGGGCCCTCGATGACCTCGATGGGGCGCGCGAACTGCTGGCGCGCCTCCTCGGTGTCCTCGACCACGTACTGGTCGATGCCGTGGACGAGCGCGTGCGAGAGGCGGTCGGCGACGGGGCGCTCGCGCCAGGCGAGGTCCTCGCCCGCGCCCGCCTGGCCCTTCTTTCCGCGGTAGCGCTCGGCGAGTTCGAGCAGGCGTTCGGTCGAGTCGGCGCGGCGGTTGAGCAGCACGTCCTCGACGCGCTCGCGCAGCTCGGGCTCGATGTCGTCGTAGCCCGGGAGCGCGCCGGCGTTGACGATGCCCATCGTCAGGCCCGCGCGCACGGCGTGGTAGAGGAACGCGGCGTGGATGGCGCCGCGCACGTGCTCGTTGCCGCGGAAGGAGAACGAGACGTTGCTGACGCCGCCGCTCGTCGAGGCGTGCGGCAGCTCGGCCGTGATGCGCCGCACGGCCTCGATGAACGCGACGCCGTAGTTGTCGTGCTCGGCGATGCCAGTCGCGACGGCGAAGATGTTCGCGTCGAAGATGATGTCTTCGGGCGCGAAGCCGGCGCGGTCGACGAGGAGGCGGTAGGCGCGCGTGCAGATCGCGACCTTGCGCTCGACCGTGTCGGCCTGGCCTTCCTCGTCGAAGGCCATGACGACGACCGCCGCGCCGTAGCGCCGGACGAGCGCCGCCTGGCGGAGGAACTCCGCCTCGCCCTCCTTCATCGAGATCGAGTTGACGACGCCCTTGCCCTGAATGCAGCGCAGGCCGGCCTCGATCACGGAGAACTTGGACGAGTCGATCATCACGGGCACGCGCGAGATGTCGGGCTCCGCGGCGAGCAGGCGGAGGAACGTCGTCATCGCGGCATGCGAGTCGAGCATGCCCTCGTCCATGTTGACGTCGAGGATCTGCGCGCCGTTCTCGACCTGCTGCCGCGCGACGGCGAGGGCCGCCGCGTAGTCGCCGGCGAGGATCAGCTTGGCGAACTGGCGCGAGCCGGTGACGTTGGTGCGCTCGCCGACGTTGACGAAGTTGGTCTCGGGGCCGACGACGACGGGCTCGAGGCCGGAGAGGCGGAGGCGGCGCGGGAGGTCGGGGCGGGCGCGGGGGGGGAGGTCCCGCACGGCGTCGGCGATCGCGCGGATGTGGTCGGGCGTGGTGCCGCAGCAGCCGCCGACGACGTTGACGATCCCGGCCCCGGCGAACTCGCGCAGCACGGCGGCCATCGCCTCGGGGCTCTCGTCGTAGCCGCCCATCTCGTTGGGGAGGCCGGCGTTGGGGTGCGCGGTGACAAAGCAGTCGGCGACGCGCGCGAGGTCCTGCACGTGGCGGCGCAGGTCCTTCGCGCCTAACGCGCAGTTGAGGCCGATCGAGAGCGGGCGCGCGTGCATGAGCGAGTACCAGAACGCCTCGGCCGTCTGCCCGCTCAGCGTGCGGCCGCTCTGGTCGGTGATCGTGCCCGAGATCATCACCGGCACGCGCTCGCCGCGCTCGGCGAAGACGCCCTCGATCGCGAAGAGGGCGGCCTTGGCGTTCAGCGTGTCGAAGATGGTCTCGACGAGCAGGATGTCCGCGCCGCCGTCGAGCAGGCCGTTGGTGGCCTCGGTGTAGGCCTCGGCGAGTTCCTCGAAGGTCACGTTGCGGAACGCCGGGTCGTTGACGTCGGGGCTGATGCTCGCGGTGCGGCTCGTCGGGCCGAGCACGCCGGCGACCCAGCGCGGGCGGTCGGGGTCGGCCGACTCGGCGGCGTCGGCCACGACTCTGGCGAGGCGGGCGCCGGCCACGTTCAGCTCGTACGCGAGGTCCGACATGCCGTAGTCGGCCATCGAGATCGCGGTCGAGTTGAAGGTGTTCGTCTCGAGGATGTCGGCTCCGGCCTCGAGGTAGGCGCGGTGGATGCCGGCGATGACGTCGGGACGGGTGATCGAGAGGAGGTCGTTGTTGCCCTTGAGGTCGCTCGCCCACGCGGCGAAGCGGTCGCCCGCGGGGCCGCCGATGCCGCGGTAGTCGTCCTCGCCGAGCCGGTGGCGCTGGATCATCGTGCCCATGGCCCCGTCGAGCACGAGAATGCGCCGCGCGAGCGCGGGCTCGAGCAGGGCAAGGCGGTCGGCGCGAGTGTGTGCGGCGGCCGGGGCGTCGGCGAGGGTCGTCACGGGAGCGTCTGGGCGTGGTTTCATCCGTCTATCCGGATGATTAGATATAATCGGGCATGCAGCTCGACGTGATCATCGCGACGTTCAATCGGCACACGCTGCTCGCGCGAGCGCTCGCGAGTCTGCAGGAGGCCCGAGTCCCGGCCGGGCTGGACGTCCAGGTGACGGTGGTCGACAATGGGTCGCGCGACGGGACCCGGGCGGCCGTCGAGACTGCGATGGCCGAGTTTGGCGGACGCCTGCGGTATCGCTACGAGGGCCGCGTCGGCAAGTCGTACGCGCTCAACACGGGCATTGCGGCGACCGACGGCGACCTCGTCGGGATGATCGACGACGACGAGGAGATCGACGCCACGTGGTACGACGTCGTGGCGCGCGCGTTCGCGGATCCGTCGCTCGACTTCGTGGGCGGGCCGTACCGGCCGCGGTGGGGCGCGCCGGCGCCGGGGTGGCTGCCGCCGCGGCCGAGTAGCATCGTCGGGTGGGTGGCGCCGAGCGAGCGCGTGGAACGGTTCGGGGCGCCGGGATTCAACGCCATGCTGATGGGCGGGAACGCCGTGATCCGCCGCGCGCTGTTGGAGCGGGCCGGCCCCTACTCGACCGCCCTCGGCCCGACTGCCGGACAGCGGTTGGGGTCGGGGGAGGATCACGACATGTACCTCCGACTGCTCGCGGCGGGCGGACGGGGCGAGTACCGGCCGGACCTGATAATTCATCACTATGTTCCGCCCGCCCGGTTGCGAAAGGGCTATCATCGGCGCTGGATGTTCTGGCATGCAGTCTCGATGTCGCGCATGCCGACTGCCCACGCCGACGACGGGTCGGCCGGGCCGCGGTGGCTCGGGGTCCCGCGGTGGGTGTGGGGCGGGGCGCTGCGCGGGTCGCTCGAATCTGCGCGCGGCTGGATGCGGTCGGGGCCGGCGGCCCGCTCGTGGGAGCGCTTCGACCGCGAACTCCGCTGGTGGGATCTGGCCGGCCGGCTCTACGGCGGTCTCACGGCGCCGCGGCCGGGGCCGGCGACGCTCGGGAGCATGACGCAGGGATGATGCAGGGATGAAGTACCAATGAGGTATGCATGAAGACGCCCGCGCACCTCGCGCGCATCGCGTGGCAGCACGGCGGCTGGATGACGACGGAATTGTTGCGCCGTGGGCGCCCCCGCCACCTCGTCTACTTCCACGGCTACACGTTAGGCGACGACCTGATGTGCACGGCCGTGCTCCGGGAGATGCGCCGGCGCCGCTACCGGGGCGTCTGGATGATGACCCGGTTCCCGGCGCTGTTCGCGCGCAACCCGGACGTGGACGTCGTGGTGCCCCACGATTATCGCTACCAGCGGATGGTCAACTGGGTGGGCGGCCACGACTGCTTCGCCGAGTACACGCCCTGGTACGACCGGGCGGCGGACGTCAGCCCGGTCCCGCGGCAGCACATCATCGCGCTCATGTGCGAGGCGGCCGGCCTCACGGGGTCGGTCGCGCTGCGGCCCTACCTGTACCTCTCGGACGCGGAGCGCGCGCGGGGCCGAGTCGCGCCGCGACAGATCGCGCTCCACAGCTCGGGGGCGAGCGCGCAGTCGGCGATGAAGAACAAGGAGTGGTTCCCCGACCGGCTCCAGGCCGTGGTCGACGCGCTTCGCGGCGACTACACGCTCGTCCAACTCGGCGCGGCGGACGACCCGCCGCTCGACGGGTGCGTCGACCTGCGCGGGAAGACGTCGATCCGCGAGAGTGCGGCGATCCTTGCGAACTCGGTGCTCTTTCTCGGGCAGGTGGGCCTGCTGATGCACCTCGCGCGCGCGGTCGACCGGCCGGGGGTGATCATTTATGGCGGGCGCGAGTTGCCGTGGCAGTCCGGGTACGCGTGCAACACGAACCTCGCGACCGAGCTCTGGTGCTCTCCCTGTTGGCGGTGGAATGCCTGTCACAACCCGGTCGAGCGCCTGTGCATGCGGCGCATCACCGTCGATGAGGTGGTGAATGCGGTGCACGAGCGCGCGGCGCGCGCCGACGAACCGCTCGTGACGGACGTCGCCCACATTCCCGCGCTGGCGCCCGCGTCGGGGCCCGTGTCGGCCGCCGCCTGACAATGACTCTTCTCGCGAAAAAAGTTGGCACGCTCGGTCGGCTCGTTCGCGGCCAGGGGCTTGCCGGGGTCGCGGCGACGCTGGGGCAGACGGGCGGCCGATTCCTCCGGCCGCCGCTCGACTACGCGCGGTTGGCGCCGCCGGTCGTGTCGCTGTTGGCGCGTCACGGTCGCCCGGATCTGTTCATCACGGCCGGCGAGGCGGGCATCGGCGACGACCTGCTCTGCACCGCGATCTTCCGCGAGCTACGCCGCCGCGGGCGGGACCGGTTCTGGACGGCGAGCAAGTATGCGCAGCTCTACGCGCGGAACGCGGATGTGTCGGTCGTCGCCCCGCTGCTGCCGCGGATCGGCCTGCTGCTCCGGCGCCTCGGCGTGCAGGTCGTCCACCCGTGGTATACGAGTTATCACCCGGCGTTCGACCGCGACGACCCGATGCCCGAGCAGCACCTGATCTCGCTCATGTGCCAGAAGGCCGGGATCACCGGGACGGTCGCCTTGCGGCCGTATCTGACACTCGGCGACGACGAGGTCCGGCTCGGGCGACGCGTCAAGCGGCAGGTCGCGATTCAGAGCTCGGGGCTGAACGCGCGGCACTCGATGCGGAACAAGAACTGGCTCCCCGAGCGGTACCAGGGCGTCGTGTCGGCGCTCGAGGCGCGGTACAACTTCGTTCAGGTCGGCTCCGTGCAGGACCCGCCGCTCGCGGGCGCGCTCGACCTGCGCGGGAAGACGTCGCTGCGCGAGACCGCGGCGGTGCTCGCCGGCTCGCTCGCGTTCGTCGGCCAGGTCGGGATGCTCATGCACCTGGCGCGCGCGGTCGACTGCCGGAGCGTGATCGTCTACGGGGGGCGCGAGACCCCGGCGCAGTCGGGCTACCCGTGCAACGAGAACCTGTACTCCGCGGTGAGCTGCTCGCCCTGCTGGAAGCTCAACGCCTGCCCGTACGACCGGGTGTGCCTGCACATGGTCGAGGTTGCCGATGTAGTTGCGGCCCTCGAGCGGCAGGTCGCGCAACACGGCGCCGCGCTCGCGTGTGACACCGACACAATCACCCCGGAGCTGATCGCGTACAACGCGCGTCGCCACGCGGAGGCCGACGCGGTGCACACGCTCGCCGAGTCGATGCTGTACGCGTGACGCGCGCCGACTCGACGGTGGACGACGCGACGGCGCTCCTCCGCGTGCGCGAGAGGATCCGCGGGCGGGGCCAGGCGTACGACGGAGAGCAGTCGATCGCCGACGTGACGTACCTCCTCATGGACGTCGAAGAGCCGCGCGACGCGAGCATCCGGGGCGGCGAGACCTTCCCATCGCTCGGGGCGGAGCGGAACGTCTACGGCCGCCTCGAATCGGCGGACCCGGGCGCGCTCGGGACGTACGTCGGGGTGCGGTTAACGCTACGCCTCGCGGACGGGCGGCGGCTGCCGTTCACGGTCACCCGGGCGATCGGACCGCGCCTGTTCTGGATCAACGGCCTGGGCCCGGTCGAGTAGCGCGTTTCCAACCGAACGTGGCGGGCCGGCCCGGCGCGTCGGGGGTGAGTCGGCGCGCGTGCCGGACCAGGGCGCATCTATCCGTTTACCCGGCTAGAAGGATATAATGGGACCGTACGGACGCGCCGCGGACCTGCTGGCTCGGCCATTCCCCTGTCTCACGATCGTCGCCGTGACCCGCGAATCTCGACGCCAGGCGCTCGACGGCCTGCTCGACCCCTCACAGATCGTGCTGTTCGACGGCGCGACGGGCACCGAGCTGTACTCGCGGGGCGTGTTCATCAACCAGTGCTACGACGAGCTGTGCGTGCGCGCGCCGGACCTCGTGCGCGCCGTGCACGAGGCGTACGTGGCGGCCGGGGCGGAGGTGGTCGAGACGAACACGTTCGGCGCCAACCGCGTGAAACTCGCGCACTACGGGCTGGAGGGGCAGGCGGAGGCGATCAACCGGCGCGGCGCGGAGTTGGCGCGCGCGGCGGCCGACGCGGCCCCGCACGGCCGCACCGTGCTCGTCGCGGGCGCGGTGGGCCCGCTCGGCGTGCGAATCGAGCCGTACGGGCCGACGAGCCGCGACGAGGCGCGGGCGATGTTCCGCGAGCAGATCGCGGCGCTGGTCGCCGGCGGCGCGGACTGCGTGATTTTCGAGACGTTCGGCGACCTGATCGAGATCGAGCAGGCGATCCGCGCGGCGCGCGAGGTCGACCCCGCGGTGCCGGTGATCGCGCAGATGACGGTCGGGGCGGACCTGCGGACGCCGTACGGCGCCACGCCGGCCGACGTCGCGCGCGCGCTCGACGCGTGGGGGGCGGACGTGATCGGGCTCAACTGCTCCGTGGGTCCGCAGGCGATGCTGGAGGCGATCGAGCAGATGGCGGTCGTGACACGGCGGAAGCTCTCCGCGATGCCGAACGCCGGGCTGCCGCGCGACGTAGGCGGGCGGCTGATGTACATGGCGAGCGCCGAGTACCTGGCGACGTACGCGCGGCGGCTGGTGCTCGCGGGCGCGAACGTGGTGGGCGGATGTTGCGGGACGACGCCCGAGCACGTGCGCGCGATGAGCCAGTCGCTGCGGGTGACGCGGGCGATGCGCGCGTCCGCGGGCGGGCCGGCGCACGCCGAGGCGACGTCTCACGCGTCGGCGGACGGCGTCGCCGCGCCGGCGCGCCCGGCCGGCGTCGAGCCGGTGCCGTTTGCCGAGCGGTCGCGGTTCGCGGCGGGGCTCGCGGCGGGGCGGTTCGTCACGACGGTGGAAATCGTGCCGCCGCGGGGCGTGGACACGGCGAAGCTCGTGGCCGACGCGCGCCGGCTCGGCGCCGCGGGGGTGGACGCGATCAACGTGCCCGACGGCCCGCGCGCGCAGAGCCGGATGGGTGCGATCGCGACGTCGCTGCTGGTCGAGCAGCAGGCGGGGATCGAGGCCGTGACGCACTACGCCTGCCGCGACCGCAACCTGCTCGGGATGCTGAGCGACCTGTTAGGCGCGTCGGCGCTCGGCCTGCGGAACGTGCTGCTGGTGACGGGCGACCCGCCGAAGATGGGTCCCTACCCCGACGCGACGGCGGTCTTCGACATCGACTCGGTCGGGCTGACGAACCTCGTCGCGCAGCTCAACCGCGGGCTCGACCCGAGCGGCGGGTCGATCGGCGCGCCGACGCGCTTCGCGGTCGGCGTCGGGGTGAACCCGGCGGCGATCGACCCGGCGCACGAGCTCGAGCGCTTCCGCTACAAGGTGGAGGCCGGGGCCGAGTACGCGATCACGCAGCCGGTGTTCGACGCCGACCAGCTGGAGCGGTTCGTGGCCGAGGTCGACGCCGCGCTCGGTGCGGCGCGTCCGCCGCTCGTCGCGGGGGTTTGGCCGCTCGTGTCGGCGCGCAACGCGGAGTTCTTGGCGAACGAGGTGCCCGGCGTGACGGTCCCCGCGGCGGTGCTGGAGCGGATGCGGCGGGCGAGCGCGGTCGGCAAGGAGCACGCGGTGCAGGAGGGGATCGCGATCGCGCGCGAGATGCTGGCGCGGGTGGGGGGGCTCGTGCAGGGCGTGCAGGTGAGCGCGCCGTTCGGGCGCGCGGAGCTGGCGCTCGAGGTGCTGGACGGCGTGCTCGCGCCGCGCGGGGCCGCCGCGGCGGGCGGCGGCACGGGCGGCGGCACGCCCGGCGCCGTCCGCGTCGCGGTACCGGCCTAACAGGTACCGGTCTAACAGGTGCCGGTCTAACACATGGCGGTGCTCGTCACCGGCGGGGCCGGCTTCGTCGGTTCCGCGGTGGTCCGCCAGCTCGTGCGCGCGGGCGAGCGCGTCGCGAACCTCGACGCGCTGACCTACGCGGGGAACCTCGACTCGCTGCGCGAGGTGACGGACGACCTGGAGGCCGCGGCGTCGTACGCGTTCGTGCGCGGCGACGTCGCCGACGCGCCCGCGGTGCGCCGCGCGTTCGAGGCGCACCGGCCGGACGCGGTGGTCCACCTCGCGGCCGAGTCGCACGTGGACCGGTCGATCGACGGGCCGGGAGACTTCGTGCGGACCAACGTCGTCGGCACGTTCGTGGTGCTGCAGGAGGCGCTGCGGTACTGGCGCGCGCTGCCGGCGGAGGCCCGCGCGCGCTTCCGCTTCCTGCACGTCTCGACCGACGAGGTGTTCGGGTCGCTCGGCGCGGAGGGGCACTTCACCGAGGCGACGCCGTACGCGCCGAATTCGCCGTATTCGGCGACGAAGGCGGGGTCGGACCACCTCGTGCGGGCGTGGCACCACACGTACGGGCTGCCGGCCGTCGTCACGAACTGCTCGAACAACTACGGCCCGTACCAGTTCCCCGAGAAGCTGATCCCGCTCGTCACGCTGAACGCGCTCGAGGGGCGGCCGCTGCCGGTGTACGGGCGGGGGGAGCAGGTGCGCGACTGGCTGTTCGTCGAGGACCACGCGGCGGCGCTGCGGCTGGTGCTCGCGCGTGGGGCGGTTGGCGAGACGTACGCGATCGGCGGGCACAACGAGCGCCGCAACCTGGACGTGGTGGGGGCGGTCTGCGACCTGGTCGACGAGCTGCGCCCCGGCGCGCGGCCGCGGCGCGAGCTGATCACCTTCGTCGCGGACCGGCCGGGGCACGACCGGCGCTACGCGATCGACGCGTCGAAGGTCGCGCGCGAGCTGGGGTGGGCGCCGGCCGAGTCGTTCGAGAGCGGGCTGCGGCGCACGGTGGCGTGGTACCTCGAGAACCGGTGGTGGTGGGAGCGCGTGCGGTCGGGGGTGTACCGCGGCGAGCGGCTCGGGCGGCTCGAGGCCGCCTAACGTGGTGTTGGCGCGGTGAAGGGGATCGTCCTCGCGGGCGGGTCGGGCACGCGTCTCTACCCGATCACGCTCGGGGTGAGCAAGCAGCTCCTGCCGGTGTTCGACAAGCCGATGGTCTACTACCCGCTGTCGACGCTCATGCTGGCCGGCATCCGGGAGGTCCTGGTCATCGCGACGCCGGCGGATCTGCCGCGCTTCCGCGAGCTGTTGGGCGACGGGGCGCGGTGGGGGATGCGGCTGTCGTACGCGGAGCAGGCGGTGCCGAACGGTCTGGCGCAGGCGTTCGTGGTCGGGCGCGCGTTCGTCGGCGCGGACCCGGTCGCGCTGGTGCTCGGCGACAACATCTTCCACGGCAGCGGGCTGCAGCGGATGCTGCGCCGCGCGGCGGAGCGGCCGGACGGGGCGACGGTGTTCGCGTACAGCGTGCGGGACCCGGAGCGCTACGGCGTCGTCGAGTTCGACGCGGCGGGGCGGGCGGTGAGCCTCGACGAGAAGCCCGCGGTGCCGCGGTCGAACTGGGCCGTCACGGGGCTCTACTTCTACGACAACGCGGTGCTCGACATCGCGGCGGGGCTCGAGCCGTCGGCGCGCGGGGAGTACGAGATCACGGACGTGAACTCCGAATACCTGCGGCGCGGGCGGCTGCGTGTGGAGCTGCTCGGCCGGGGGATGGCGTGGCTCGACACGGGCACGCATGAGTCGCTGCTCAACGCGGGGAACTTCGTCGAGATCGTCGAGCGGCGGCAGGGGCTCAAGATCGCCTGCCCCGAGGAGATCGCGTACCGGCTGGGGTACATCGACGCGGAGCAGTTGGAGCGGCTGATCGCGCCGTTCGCGAAGACGGGGTACGGGGCGTACCTGCGCGGCGTGCTGAGCGAGCCGGGGCCGCCGCAAGCGTTCGACCTCGAGTAGCCGCGGCCGCGGCGGTGCGCGGTCCGGGGCGGGGCCGCGGGCTAGGTTTGGGGTATCAGGGCGACTCGCTGTTCGCCCGCCCCACGCGCCGACTTTCTGCCGCCGATGACCGATACCGCGCTCGCCACCGCCCGCCCGCCGCTCACGCTTCTGTCCGAGGAGGAGCTGCTTTTCCGCGACGCCGTCACGGCGCTGGCTGAGGAGCAGGTCCGGCCGCGGGTGATGGAAATGGAGGCCGCGAAACAGATCGACCCCGCGCTGACGCGGCAGTTCTTCGAGCTCGGGCTGATGGGGATCGAGATCCCCGAGCAGTACGGCGGCGCGGGCGGGTCGGCGATGATGGTCGTGCTCGCGGTGGAGGAGCTGTCGAAGGTGGACGCGAGCGCGGCGATCCAGGTGGACGTGCAGAACACGCTCGTGGAGTACCCGATCGCGGCCTACGGCACCGAGGCGCAGAAGGCGAAGTACCTGTCGCGCCTGACGAGCTCGGCGATCGGGGCGTACGCGCTGTCGGAGCCCGGGTCGGGGTCGGATGCGTTCGGGTTGGCGACGCGGGCCGACAAGGTCCCTGGGGGGCACCGGCTGACGGGCAGCAAGGCGTGGATCACGAACGGGGCCGAGGCCGAGGTGTTCGTCGTGTTCGCCTCGGAGAACCCGGGGGCGGGCTACAAGGGGATCACGGCGTTCCTCGTGGAGAAGTCGGCGGAGGGCTTCTCGGTCGGCAAGAAAGAGGACAAGCTCGGCATCCGCGCGTCGAGCACGACGTCGCTGCACTTCGACAACGTGTTCGTGCCGGACGAGAACGTGTTAGGCGAGCCGGGCCGGGGGTACAAGGTCGCGATCGACACGCTGAACGGCGGGCGGATCGGGATCGGCGCGCAGATGATCGGCGTGGCGGGCGGGGCGCTCGCGGCGGCGACCAAGTACCTGAAGGAGCGCAAGCAGTTCGGGAAGTCGCTCGCCGAGTTCCAGGGGATCCAGTTCCAGGTGGGGCAGGCGGCGACGGAGCTCGAGGCGGCGCGGCTGATGGTGTACAACGCGGCGCGGCTCAAGGACGCGGGGCGGGACATCGCGCACGAGGGGGCGATGGCGAAGCTCTACTCGTCGCAGGTGGCCGAGCGGGTGACGTCGCTCTGCGTGGAGCTGTTCGGCGGGTACGGGTACACGAAGGAGTACCCCGTGGAGAAGTTCTACCGCGACGCGAAGATCGGGACGATCTACGAGGGGACATCGAACATGCAGCTGCAGACGATCGCCCGGAACGTGCTGAGGTAAGGGCGGGCGTGCTCCGCTGAAGGCGGGGGCCAGATTGTTGCGCGGGGCGGAGGGTGGGGGCGGCGGCGGGGCTTCAGCAAGAGAACAGCGGATTCAGCCCCGCCGCCGCTCCCCGACTCTCCGCCGTTCGAGCACCCTCGTTCCGCAGCTCACTGCCCATGCGCGTTCGGTTGAAGCCGTTATCCGAGCAGGTTCTCGTCATCACGGGCGCGTCGAGTGGGATCGGGCGGGCGACGGCGCGGTTGGCGGGGGAGGTGGGGGCGCGGGTGGTGTTGGCGGCGCGGGACCGCGACGCGCTCGAGTCGGCGGCGGGCGTGGTGGTGCGGGCGGGTGGGGAGGCGGAGGTCGTCGTCTGCGACGTGAGCGACGAGGTCGCGGTCGCGCGGATCGGGCGGGTGGCGCGCGACGCGTTCGGCGGGGTCGACACGTGGGTGAACAACGCGGGGACGAGCATCTACGGCACGCTCGAGGAGGTCACGGTCGAGGACCTCCGGCGGCTGATGGACGTGAACTTCTGGGGGACGGTGTACGGGTCGCGCGTGGCGGTGCCGCTGCTCGAGGCGGGGGGCGGCGGGGCGCTCGTGAACGTGGGGAGCGTGTTGTCGGAGCGGACGATTCCGCTGCAGGCGATGTACTGCGCGACGAAGCACGCGGTGAAGGCGTTCACGGACGGGCTGCGGATGGAGCTGGCGCACCGCGGGGCGCCGGTCGCGGTGTCGCTCGTCAAGCCGGCGAGCATCGACACGCCGTTCTACGACGTCGCGCGGAACTACATGCCGCGCCGGCCGCGGCCGGTGCCGCCGCTCTACGCGCCGGAGGTGCCGGCACGCGCGATCCTCGCCTGCGCGACGCGGCCGACGCGCGAGCTGTACGCGGGCGGTGCGGCGGTGGCGCTCGGCGCGTCGGAAGAGTTGGCGCCGGGCCTAACCGACCGGGTGATGGAGGGGCTGTTTTTCGACGCGCAGCAGAGCGACGAGGCGCCGGCGGGGGCGCGCGGCAACCTCGACGCGCCGGTGGACGCCGCCGCGGAGCGCGGGCGCTACGACGGGCCGGTGTTCGCGCACAGCGCGTACACGAGCGTCGCGGCGCGCGCGCCTCGCGGCGGCGCGGGCGTACTACTCGCGGCGGGGTTGGGGGCGCTCGCGGTGCTCGGGCTCACGGCGGGCGCGCGTCGTGGTTCCCGAAACGCGCCGCGCGCCGGCGACTGACTTCAGTCGCCGGCGCGCGGGGGTCCACGGCGGCCTAACGCGGACTACTCTAGCTCTGGCGGCGGCGACGGGCCGCGAGGCCGACGCCCGCCATGCCGAACCCGACGAGGGCGACGGTCGTCGGCTCGGGGGCGGCGATCGCGTCGGCGATGAAGGCCGAGTTCGCCCAGACCGGGGCGAAGGCGTTCAGCGCGCCGTAGCTGTTGAAAGGGCGCGACGGGTCGGCGACGAGCGGCACGCACTTCGTCGTCACGGTCGGGTCGCAGAAGTACGTCGAGAACGACGTTACGCCGGCGAGCTCGCCGTTGATGAAGAGCGGGCCGCCCGAATCGCCGGACGCGATCCCGGCCTCGGTCGCGCCGCGGCTCGGGTAGCAGATGCCGAAGACGTAGCACGTCGAGTTGTAGCGGTCGTACTGGTCTTCGAAGCTGGTGTACAGGTCCCCGAAATCGTTGGCGTTCGGGTCGTTGCCGACGAAGTCCACGACGTTGTCCCCCGCCCGACGGCGGAAGTCGAAGCCCGTAGGACCGGTCCCGCTGCCGAACGTGCCGGTCCCCGCGTTCACGGTGTTCTGTCCCATCGGGTCCTCGCTGCCGAGCGGGCCCGTGTCGTAGAGCCCGTAGGTCGTGATGAAGCTCGGGAGGGGATTATCGAAGAGCAGCACGGCGACGTCCTGATACGCCATCGTCGTCGAGTTGTAGAACCCGTGGAACGTCGACTGGACGAAGGTCGCGGATGACGTGTAGGAGTAGTACTTGCTTCCCACGCCTCCGGCGCCCGGGCCGATGAAGTGGACCGAGGTCGGGTTGTCGTGTGTCGAGAAGACCGTACCCGTGTTTTCGTCGGTCACGCAATGCGCCGCGGTGATGAGCGCGCGCAGGCCGATGCGCTCGGCGGTGCAGGTCGCGTAGAGTCCGGGGGTGCTCGGGTCGGCGGTTTGAATGACGCCTATCCCGTCGAGGTTTACGCCGTCCATCGTCGCGCCGTAGTAGTTCCGTAGCGACGGATCGCTCGGGCTGTACGTGCCGCCCGGCGAATCGGCGCGGAGCAGCAGCGGATTCTCGGGACCGGTGCGCGCGTGCAGGACCTGCGCGGAAGCGCCGGCCGCGGTGGCAACGAGACCGAGGACGGCGCCGGCGACGGCGCGCACGGCCCAGGCGTGAGTGGGGCGGGTGTGCGGGGACATGTCGGACTGGTGGGGAGGAGGCGTTGCAGCACTCGCGGGTGCATCACACGCTAGCGCCGAGCGGACGTGAGTACGCTCACGAAGGCACAAAGATTCCTAAATACCCTTGGAAGTTCGTGGTCCTCCACTTCGAGAGTAGCGGGACCGCTGCACACTGGCGCGCACCGCGGGTAGAACGACGCCGACCGCGCGCCGAGTCCACAACGTAATTGGGGCCGCGGTGTGTGCCGCGGCCCCGGTCCTTCACACGCAGGATGTCGGATCGATGTCTCAGCGCTGGTCGTTCAATGCCGAGCCGTCGCCCGGCGTTTCGGTACTTGGCGCGGACGCGCCCTCGGCGGTCGTCCCCTGGCCGCCCGCGCCCCGCGACGCCGCCGCCGACCCGCTTCCACCGACGCTCGCAGCGCTGATCTGCACCTTGCGCGGCTGCGGGAGTGCGGGCTTCGGCACATGGATGATCAGTTCGCCGTGCTCGAAGTCGGCGCGGATCTGCGACTCGTCGACGCCCTGCGGGAGCGTGAAGGCGCGCGAGAAGCTGCCGTAGCTGCGCTCGACGAAGTGGTAGCGGCCCTCGCCCTTCCTTGCGCTGCTGGTGCCGCTGGCCGCGCATCGTGGCAGGCGCGGACGCGCGCGGTCGGTTTGACGCGCCCGCTCGGCGCGCCTGCGGCGCGCCTGGGCGCGGCGCATATTGGGCGACATGGCCACTGTGACCCTCCCCGAGCAGCCCGCGGTCGCGCCCGCGGCCGACCGCGTCCCGCTGGCCGGCGATACCGCCGAGTTCGCGCCTTACGTCCCGGCGGCGACGGACCTGCCGGAGCTGACGCCCGCGGCGGTCGCGATCGGCGTCGTGCTCGGCCTCGTCTTCGCGGCGTCAAGCGTCTACCTCGCGCTCAAGATCGGCCTCACGGTGAGCGCGTCGATCCCGATCGCGGTCCTCTCGATCACGATCTTCCGCTGGGTGACGAACGCGACCGGCGGGCGCCCGTCGATCCTGCGCAACAACATCGTGCAGACGACGGGCTCGGCCGGCGAGTCGATCGCCGCGGGCACGGTGTTCACGCTCCCCGCCCTGCTCCTGCTCGGCTACTCGCTGCCGTGGACGCGGGTGGCCGCGGTCGCGCTCGTCGGCGGGGCGTTAGGCGTGCTGCTGATGATTCCGCTCCGGCGTTCGCTGATCGTCGAGGAGCACGGGAACCTCAAGTACCCCGAAGGGACGGCGTGCGCGGAGGTGCTGATCGCGGGGGAGGAGGGCGGCACGCAGGCGAAGACGGTGTTCGGCGGCTTCTTCCTCGGCGCGGTCTACAAGTTCCTCAACTCGGGCGTGCACCTGTGGGCGGAGGTGCCGAAGCAGACCTTCCAGCGCGCGCTGCCGAACGGGCGGGCGGAGCTGTTCGGCGAGATCCAGTGCGAGGTGAGCCCGGAGCTGGCGGGGGTGGGGTTCATCATCGGGCCGCGGATCGCGGGGCTGCTGTTCGGCGGCGGGCTGACGTCGTTCTTCGTGCTGATCCCGGCGATCAAGTTTTTCGGCGCGGGGCTCGCGGCCCCGGTCGCGCCGGCGACGAAGCTGATCGCGGGGATGTCGGCGATGGACGTGCGCGCGAACTACGTGTATTACATCGGCGCGGGTGCGGTGACGATGGCCGGGCTGATCTCGTTAGGCCGCTCGCTGCCGACGATCGTCGCGGCGCTGCTGGGCGGGTTTCGGCGTGTGCCGCGCGCCGAGGGCGGGTTCCGGCGCGGGCCGCAGGCGCGGGGCGCGGGGGCGAACGGCGCTGTGCCCGGCGTGCCCGGGTCGGCGGCGGCGGACCGGCGGCAGCGCGACCTGCCGTTCGCGGTCGTCGGCGTGGGGTCGCTGCTGCTCGTCGCGGCGATGGTGCTGTTGCCGCAGATCGGAATCAACCTCGGCGGGGCGCTGCTCGCGCTCTTCTTTGCGTTCCTGTTCGTGACGGTGTCGAGCCGGATCACGGGGCAGATCGGCGCGTCGTCGAACCCGATCTCGGGGATGACGGTCGCGACGGTGCTGCTCACGTCGCTGATCTTCCTCGCCGTGGGGTGGACGGGGATCGAGCACCGGGTGCTGGCGCTCTCGATCGGCGGCGTGGTGTGCGTCGCGGCGGCGGTCGCGGGCGCGACGTCGCAGGACCTGAAGACGGGGTACCTCGTCGGCGCGACGCCGGCGCGGCAGCAGGTCGGGCTCCTCTTCGGCGTGACGACGAGCGCACTGCTCATCGGGTTCACGATCCAGGCGCTCGACCGCGCGTACACGACCTACGCGCCGCGCACGTACGCGGGCGTCGCGGTGCGCGACGTCGAGCCGGCGCGCTACCAGCTCGCCGGTGACCGGCTGGTCGCGTCGGCGGACGGGCCGCTGCGCCTGGGACACCTCTATGAGCAGACGGGCGCGGCGCCTGCGGGGCGCTACCTCGTCGATCAGGCGGGGGCGATCACCTACCTCGTCGACCCCGGCATCGGCGGGACGGAGGAGACGACGACGACGGGGCGCCACGTCAAGAAGCTCGACTCGCCCAAGGCGCAGATCATGCGCCTGGTCGTCGACGGGATCCTGACGCAGAAGCTGTCGTGGGGGCTGATCCTCGTCGGCGCCTTTTTCTCGGTCGCGCTCGAAATCATCGGCGTGTCGTCGCTGCCGGTGGCGGTGGGGCTGTACCTGCCGATCTCGACCTCGGCGGGAATTTTCGCGGGGGGCGTGGTGCGCTGGCTCGCGGAGCGCGCGGTGGCGCGGCGGCGCTCGGCGGCGGGGCTCGGCGCGGTGACCGATGCGGAGTCGGAGAGCGGGCCGGGGGTGCTGATCTCGTCGGGGCTGATCGCGGGCGGGGCGATCACGGGGATCGCGCTCGCCGCGCTGGCGGCGTACGACGTGGCGGGCGGGATCAGCCTGGAGGAGCGGCTGGGGGCAGTGGCGACGAACCCGGGCGTGGCGTTCGCGGTGTTCGTGGCGGCGATCCTGGTGCCTCTGTACCTGACGGCGCGACGACCGGCGGAGCGTTAGGCACGTCCTCGCCGTTCCGACTCGAGCGTGTGAACGTCCGCAGCGTCCTTGGGCCGGCCCGACGCGCGCTTGTTCGCGACGAGGTGCTGGCGCGACATCACCCAGACTGGCACGCCGTCGAGCGGTAGGCTGACGCGCGCCGCCCACGCGTCGTCGAACGTGACGCCGCTGACGGTTGTCATGACGTCCACACGCCCGGGCGGCTGGCCGAACTGGAAGACCATGTCGGGGTCCAGTAGTTCCTCGACAGAGCAGGTGTCCATCGGCATCCCGAAATCCGCGAGCGCGTTCCACACCCGCCGAGCGTTTTCGGGCGTCGGCCGAACCCAAAAATCGATGTCCCCGGTGTTGCGGGCCAAACCGTGCGCGGCCATCGCGAACGCGCCGACGATCAAGTACTCAGCGCCGGACGCGTTGAACGCGAGCAGTGCGTCGCGAAAGTCGGGATTCAGCTTCTGCATCACGCCCCATGAAGGCCCAGGCCGACTGCGTGAGGGACCAGATCATCTCCATGCGCTCTGAAGGCGTCAACTCGCGGTAGTCCGCGAGTTCGTCCTCGTCGGCGAGCGTCGTCTTCCGCACCCGCATCGTCGCCCGGCGGTGCGCCCTGCGGGCCTCGCGTTCGGCGTCGGCGTCCATGCGTGAAAGATATCGTCGCAACGGACCGTACGCGACGCGGGGCCGGTCGCACCCTGCGACCGGCCCCGCGCCACGACTCCCTACCGGCCCCGCTCAGAGCCCCGTCGTGTCCGCCGGCGTGAGCGCGCGAATGGTCGAGCCGTACTTCGTGTTGATCGCCATGATGAGCGCGTTGGCGAGAAGGAAGTGGGCCGACGTGCTCGGGTGGACGCCGTCGTTCGTGATGTAGCGGCCCGCGGCCGTGGCGAACGGCGCGGTCGGCGCGGCGAGGTTCGGGAAGGGGGGGATCGCGCCCTCGCTGCGGAGCGTCGCGAGGAGTGTGTTCGGGTCGATGTACGCCCAGCCGATGCTGTCGGCCTTCGCCTTGATGTACGCGTTGTACGCGGCGACGCGGGTCGCGTAGTAGATCCGCTCGGCGTCGGTGACGAGGAACGACGTCTGCGTGGCGGTGGCCGAGATCGGCGTCGCGCCGCTGCAATCGATGGTGAAACTCGGCGCCGCCGCGGGGATCAGCTTGCCGAGCTGGACGAGCGCCGGAAACGCGATGGACGCCGCGGAGTTGGTGCAGTTGCCGTCGAAGAGCAGCCGGAAGGTGAGCGGGCGCGTCGTGCCGACGCCGAGGACGCCGAGCACGGCCTGGTACGCCGCGGGACTGAAGACGGGAGTGTTCGGGTTGAAGATGGCGAACGGCACGAGCAGCGGCACGTTGGTCACGTCGACGACGCCGATCAGCACGCCGCCCTTGAGGTGCGGGCTGCCGGTGACGAGTCCGTTGACGAGCGTGGCGTAGTTGTTCGTGAAGTTGGCGAGGTTAGTCGCCTTGCTGCTGTCGCCGGCGTACTGGAGCGCGCCGAGCAGGACGTCGTTGTTGCCGATCCAGACCGTCGCGAAGGTCGGGTCGAGCTGCACGGCGCGCTGGAGCTGCGTCTGGCCGCCGAGGATGAGCGTGGTGAGCGCGCTGTAGCCGCCGACGGTGAGCGACGCGGGCGAGGTCGTCGTCGGGACGACGCCGCGGCCGACGGCGTCCCACGAGTTGGCGCCCGGGACGGCGACGTTGTTGAGCGAGGCCGTGACCGAGCTCGTCGCGCGCAGGGCGCAGAAGGTGCTCGACGTGTCGCCGCTCGTCCGCACGCCGGTCAGGAAGTTGGCGATCGGCGGCGGGCAGCCCGGCGTGGTGAACGACGGGTAGCTGAACGTGTTGCCGACCCCGGCCGCGATGGCGAGCATGCGGGCGTAGCTGCGGCGCTGGGTCGAGTCGTTGATCCCGCCGGACTGGTAGCCGGCGGTGATGCTGTTGCCGACGGCGACGTAGCGCGCCATGAACGGCGCGGTCGCCGGGGGCGTGGTGCCGACGACGACCGGGTCCCTGCTGCAGGCGGCCGCGGCGAGCGCGGCGGCGGCGGCGGCGAACTTGAGGGCCGAACGCGCGGCGGTGCGGGAGGTGTGGCGCGAGGTCATGAAGAGGGGCGCGTCAGAGGCGTCAGAAGGTGGCCCGCACGCTGGCCGAGACGACGTTCGCGTTCAGGTTGTAGAAGCCGTTGTTGACCTGGTCGGCCGTGAGCGCTTCGCTCGGGCGTTCGCCGGTGCGGCCGCGGCGGCCGCGGGTCTCGACGCGGAAGTACGTAAGGTCGACCGCGTAGCGGCGGCCGCCCGGGCCGAGGAGGCTGCTGAGCGGGACGCCAATTCCGCCGCCGAAGTTGTAGCGGTCCATGTCGGGGAGGAGCGGCGTCACGGTGACGTCGGGCGCCGCGGCCTGCGAGTACGCGAAGCCGAGCCGGCCGGCGACGCCGCCCGCGTCGGGAAAGCGGTGCTCGAGGCCGAAGCGGTAGGAGTTCGAGTTCTTGTAGTCCTCGAGCTGCAGGCGCGAGAGCGCCGTGTTAGGCATGCCGCCGGCGAACGTGAAGTTGAACGGGAGCGTCTTGAACGACGACCACTGGATCTGGGCGAAGTCGGCCGAGAGGGTCGTGTTGGACAGCCCGGTGTAGGCGACGCCGACCTGGAACTGGGCGGGGTTCGTGATCACCGTGTTGGCCGACTGCCCCGGGGCGAGCGCGCCGCCCGAGGCGAACTGTCCCGCGACGACCTGCTGCAGCGAGGTGCCGGCCGGGACGCCGAGCGGGTTGTTCGCCGCGAAGACGACGCTGTCGGCCGCGGCCACGGTCGAGAACTTGACGTCGGCGTTGCGGTACTCGATGCGCACGCGGCTCAGGTAGCGAGCGCCGATCGAGACCGAGGGCACGGGGTGCGCGTGGATGCCGAGGGTGAAGCCGCCGCCGTGGCCGGACGCGTTCACCCGGGCGCGGGCGAACTCGGTGTAGGGCTGGACGCCGAGGTTGCCGAACGTGGTGCCGGCTGGGATCCCGCTGCCCTCGACGCCCGCGCCGGGCACCGGGCTCTGCGAGAAGTCGAGCGACTGGCGGATCTCGATGCTGGAGAGGGCCAGGATGGCGCCCGCCCCGACGGAGAGGCGTCCGGGCACGAGCTCGTACGCGGCGGTGGGCTGGATGTAGAAGTTCTGGAGGGCGGACTTCTGGGCCGAGAAGCGGCCGGGGAAGTCGTTGTTCCACTCCGAGGTGAGGCCGTAGGGCACGTACGCGCCGATGCCGAGCATGAGGCGCGGCGACGTCCGGACCGCGAGGCCGACGTACGGCGGGAAAGCGGTCGGCACGTTGGAGTTGTACTGCCGGCCGGTGTAGTCGGTGGTGAACTTGCCCTTGATGCCGATGGCCGTCCCGCCGACGTAGGCGGAGACGCCCATCGGCAGGTTGCTGACGGCGCCCGGGTTCCAGTAGAGCGACGACGCGTCGTCGCAGGGGGCGCTGGTGACGGCGAAGCCGCGCGCGATGGCGCAGCTGCCGATCTCGTTCAGACCGAATCCCTGCGCGAGGGCGACAGGGGCCGCGGCCGTCACGCCGGTGGCGGCCGCACCGGCGGCGGCGAGGGCGGGCCACCAGCGGTGGCTCCACCGGCGGTGGTTCCGCCGCCGGCGTGCGTGCGCACGAAGCCTCATGTGCTGATCTCCTGCGGGCGAGCGTTGAGAGGGGGGATGCGCGAAGACGGCGGGGTGTGCGCAGCGCCCCGCAGTCCGGGACGGTCACACCGTGCTCGCCGGAAGGCAAGACCCGCGGTGCGCGCGGGGTGTCACCCCGGCCGCGGCGCGGGTCGGCCGCCGCGGGCGCGGTTACCTTGCCGCGCATGTCCGCGTCTTTGTGGATTTGCCGCCGCGCGCGCGGGCTCGCCGCCGTGGCGCTCGCGGTCGTACTCGGCGCCGCGTGCGCCGCGGCGCCGGTGCGCGCGCAGACGCCCGTGCGGCCGCCCGCGGCGGGGCCGCTCGCGGCCGATCTCGTGGTCGTCAACGCGCGCGTGTACACGGCGGACGCGGGGCGCCCGCTCGCGACGGCGCTCGCCGTGCGCGGCGGGCGGCTCGCCTTCGTGGGCGACGACGGCGGCGCGCGCGCGCTTCGCGGCCCGGCCACGCGCGTCGTCGACCTCGGCGGGCGCACGGTGCTCCCCGGCCTCGTCGACGCGCACGGCCACCTGCTCGAACTGGGGCTGGTGCTGCACCAGGTCGACGTCGCGGGCACGCGCGCGTACGCGGAGGTGGTGCGGCGGGTGGCCGAGCACGCGCGCACGCACGTCGCGGTCGCGGGGAACGCGTGGGTGCTGGGCCACGGGTGGGACCAGAACGCGTGGGGCGACACGCGCTTCCCGACGCACGACGCGCTGTCGGCCGCGGTGCCGGACCGGCCGGTGTGGCTGGAGCGGATCGACGGCCACGCGGGGCTCGCGAACGCGGCGGCGATGCGCGCGGCGGGCGTCACGCGCGAGACGCGCGACCCCGCGGGCGGGCGCATCGAGCGCGACGCGGCCGGGAACCCGACGGGCGTGTTCGTCGACAACGCGCAGGCGCTCGTCGCGCGCGTGGTCCCGCCGCCCTCGCCGGACGAGGCGCGGGCCGCGCTCCGCGACGCGACGGCGGCGCTACACCGGTACGGCCTCACGGGCGTGCACGACCCGGGCGAGCCGCGCGCGGTGCTCGAGCTCATGGAAGAGATGGCCGGGCGCGGGGAGCTGGAGCTGCGCACGTACGCGATGGTCGCCGACGATTCCGCCGCGCTCGCCTACTACTTCGCGCGCGGGCCGCGCTCGGGGCTGGCCGGCGGGCGGCTCTGGGTGCGCGCGGTCAAGCTCTACGCCGACGGCGCGTTAGGCAGCCGCGGCGCCGCGCTGCTCGAGCCGTACAGCGACGACGCCAAGAACGTGGGGCTCCTCGTGAGCGCGCCGGCCCACGTCCGCGACGTCGCCGTGCGCGCGCTGCGGGCCGGCTTCCAGGTCTGCACGCACGCGATCGGCGACCGCGCCAACCGCCTCGTGCTCGACGCCTACGAGGCGGCCTTGCAGGAAGTCCCGACCGCGGACCACCGCTTCCGGATCGAGCACGCGCAGATCCTCCACCACGACGACGTCCCGCGGTTCGCGCGGTTAGGCGTGATCCCGAGCATGCAGGCGAGCCACCAGACGAGCGACATGTACTGGGCGGCCACGCGGCTCGGCGAGGGGCGGCTGTTCGGCGCGTACGCGTGGCGCTCGCTGTTGGACGCGGGGAGCATCGTGCCGAACGGGAGTGACTTTCCCGTGGAGCAGGTGAACCCGCTGATCTCCTTCCACGCGGCGGTGAGCCGACAGGACGCGGCGGGGTGGCCCGCGGGCGGCTGGCACCCGGAGCAGCGGATGACCAGGGACGAGGCGCTCCGCTCGGTGACGCTCTGGCCGGCGATGGCGGCGTTCCAGGAGCGCGACCTCGGCTCGCTCACGGCCGGCAAGTACGCCGATTTCGTCGTGCTCGACCGCGACGTCATGCGCGCGGCACCGGAAGAGATTCTCGGGGCGCGGGTGCTCGCGACCTACGTCGGCGGGCGCGCGGTGTACGAGGCGGCGCCGTCGGCGTCCACGCGGTGAGCCGCACGGCAATCGACGCGGCGCGGCTCGATCGGGTCGGGCCGGAGCGCGTCGGACCGGACCGCGTCGGCCTCGCCGCCGCCGGCGCGACGGCGCTCGCGTGGGGGCTCGTGGGGACGCTCGTGCGCGAGATCCCGGCGCTCTCGCCGCGCGAACTCGTCGCCGGGCGGCTCGCCTTCGCGCTCGCCGCCTCGGCGCCGATGGCGGCTGCGCCGCGCGTGCGGCGCGAGGTCGCGACCGCGCTGCGCGCGCCGGCGGCGTGGCTGCTCGCCGCGCTGCTGACCGCGTACTACGTGGTCGCCGTCGTCGCGTTCCGCATCGCGCCGGTGGCCGAGGTGGCGCTGCTGATCGCGACGGCGCCGCTCTGCGCGCTCGCGTTGCGCAGGATTGCCGGGGAGCGCGCGACGCCGCCCGAGCGGCAGGGGGCGACGGTCGCGCTCGTCGGCGTGGCGGTGACACTCGTCCCGGCGCTGCGGGCGGGGCTGCGCGAAGGGGCAGGCGGCGGCGCGCTCGCGCACGCGGTCGGGGCCGCGCTCGCGCTCGTGTCGGCGGTGCTCTCCGCGGGGTACGCGCTCGCCTTCCAGGACGCGAGGCGGCGCGCCGCGGCCGGGGGACGGGCGGCGCCCGGCGCACTCGGCGTCGCGGTGCTCACGTTCGTCGTCGGGAGCGCCGCGCTCGCGCTCCACGCGGCGGTCGCGGGGGTGCCGTTCGTGCCGGCCGCGGCGCTCGACGCGCGCGGGTGGGCGCTGCTCGCGCTCTTTGGCGTCGCGTGCACGTTCGTGCCGACGGTGGGGTTCGCGACGGCGTCGCGGCGGCTGTCGCCGGTGCTCGCGAGCGCGTCGCTGCTGCTCGTCCCGGTCGTCTCGGCGGTGGTCGCGGCGGTGGCGTTAGGCGAGGTGCCGTCGGCGTGGCTCGCGCCGGGCGGGGCGCTCGTGCTGGCGGGGATTCTGCGGCTGGTGGGGCGGTAAGGATGGAGGGCGGGTGGACGGCGCTGTTGAACGGCTGCTGTGGAGGAGCGGCGGTTGGGGGGCGCTGTTACTTCGGCGCGGAGGGGGGCGGTCGACGGCCGAGTCGGCGAGCGTGCGGCGGAGGGCGATGAGCAAGCGGCCGACGTGCCGCGCGTGCGCGCGCGCACGGGTCGCGTCGCGGCCGTCGGGGGCGCTCACGTACTCCGCGAGGTCGAGCAGGGCGTCGAGTTCGCGCAGCGAGCCCCAGGCGATGGTGAAGCAGCGCAGTCGATCGGCTGTCGTCGCCCGTCCCTCACCCTCGGCGAGGTTGGCGTACACCGACGTCGCCGCCCGCCGGAGCTGGTCGGCGAGGTCGCCGCGGTTGCCCCGGGGCAGCCTCGTCGCCGCGTCGAAGGTGGCGCGCGCGAGGAGGCCGGCCTCGTAGCGAACGCGGAGGCCGCCGGGGCGCGAGGCGGCGCGAGCGGGTGAAGGGTTGGGCTGCATGCGGGTCACGATACCGCGCTTCCGCGCGACGGAGTACATCATTTCCTTGCGCACCGGCCCGAAACACCGTGCCCCGCGTCCTCGGCGCCACGCCAATCGCGCCACGTCAACCGCGCCACGTCAACCGCCGCTCCTCAACAGCAGCCCTCCAACAGCGCCGTTCGCCCCGCCGTTCGCCCACCCCCATGCGCGTCGTCTCCCTCCTCCCCGCCGCCACCGAGATCTGCGCCGCGTTAGGCGCGCTCGACCTCGTCGCCGGCGTCACGCACGAGTGCGACTTCCCGCCCGAGGCCGCGCGCCTGCCGCGCGTGACGGCGAGCGCCGTCCCGGTCCACGCGCCGCCGGGCGAGGTGGACGCGGCGGTGCGCGACGCGGCCGCGGCGGGCGCGCCGGTCTTCACCCTCGACGAGGGCGCGATCGCCGCGCTCCGCCCGGACGTGCTGCTCACGCAGGCGCTCTGCGACGTGTGCGCGGTGTCGCAGGACGACGTGTGTGCGATCGCGGCGCGGCTCGGTGACGCGAGCGGCCCGGCGCCCGCCGTCGTCACGCTCGGCGGCACCACGCTCGCCGGCGTGTGCGACGACGTCCGCCGCGTGGCCGAGGCGCTCGGCCGTACGGCCGCGGGTGAGGCGCTCGTCGACGCGTTCCGCGCCCGGCTCGCCGCGGTGCACGAGGTGCTCAAGGCCGCCCGCGCGCCGCGCCCGCGCGTGGCCGTCGTCGAGTGGACGGATCCGGTGTTCCTCGCCGGCCACTGGGGCCCGGAGATGGTCCGCCGCGCCGGGGGCGTCGACGTACTCGGCACCGCCGGCGCGCACTCGACGACCGTCGCGCACGAGACGCTCGCGGCGGCAGAGCCGGAGCTCGTCGTCGTGGCGCCGTGCGGCTACGACCTCGCGCGCGCGTGCGCCGAAGCCGCGGCACTGGCCGGCGACCCGCGCTGGGCGTGGCTGCGCGGCCGCGCCGTGTGGGCCGTGGACGCGAACGCGTACGTCAGCCGGCCGGGGCCGCGCCTCGTCGACGGCGTCGAGCTGTTCGCGCGGATCTTCCACCCGCGGCTCTTCGGCGCGCCGGAGGCGGAGCGGGCCGCGCGCGTCGCCTAACCGCCGCGGCCGCCGCGCCTCGCTCGTTGGGGGCAACGCACTCGCGTGCCGCCGCGTAGAATCCCGGGCGACGTCAAACGACGCGGCGTCCGACGCGACGCCGCGGGTGCCCGGAGGAGTGTCGTATGTCCATCGCCCCGATCGACCTCGTCACCGTCTCCCGCGAGTTCGGCAGCGGCGGGAGCGAGTTCGCCCACGCCCTCGGCGCGCGCCTCGACTGGCCCGTGCTCGACCGCACGCTCGTCTACGACGTGGCCGAGCGCCTCGAGCTGGACGCGCGGGTGGTCGAGCGGCTGGACGAACACCCGCCGACGCGGCTGTCGCGGATCGCCGCGGCGATGTTCGTCTTCCCGCCCGAGCTGCCGTCGGCGTACGTCGCGCCGGGCGCGCAGCTCGGGCCGGACGACGTCGCCACCGCGGTCCAGCAGGTGATCGCGGACGCCGTGCGCACGCCGCCGCTCGTCGTCGTCGGGCACGGCGCGCAGTGCCTCTTCCACGGCCGGCCGGGCACGCTACACGTGCGGCTCGTCGCGCCGGTCGAGGAGCGCGTTCGCCGCATCGCTCCCCGACTCGGCTGCGACGCGGCTCGGGCCGCCGCGGAGGCGCGGCGCATGGACGACGAGCGCGGCCGCTACGTCCAGCGCTACCACCGGCGCGACTGGCGCGACCCGCTGCTCTACGACGTCGAGTTCAACACCGGGCGCGTGCCGGTCGAGCACGCCGCGGCGCTCGTCGCGGCGCTCGTGCGCGGGGGGGCGGATGGCGACGCGGCCGGGGTCGGACGGTCGCGCGGGTCCGGCGCGGTAGGCGTGACATGACCATCGGCGTACGGCACGGCCGGGCCGCGGTGGCGGCACGCCTCTCCCGCCCTATGAGCCCCTGGCCGTGACCCACAGCCGCACCGCGACGGCGGCGAGGAACACCGCAAACGCGCGCTTCGCCTGCACCGGCGACAGCAGGTGGTTGAGCCGCGCGCCGAAGTACGCCCCGACGGTGAGCCCCGCCGCGACGAGGAGCGACGCGCGCACGTCGAGGTCGCCGTTCTTGTAGTACTCCCAGGCGCCGAGTACGCCGACGGGGAGGAGGAGCGCGCCGAGCGACGTGCCGGTGGCCCGCGCGGGCTGCATGCGGGCGAAGTAGAGGAGCGCCGGCACGATCACGATGCCGCCGCCGATGCCGAACAGCCCCGAGAGGACGCCGGCGGCGAATCCGATCGCCAAGAAAATGAGAAGCATGTGGCAACCTTCCGCACCGGGCCGCGGTTTACAAGGCCTCCGCGCCGGGTCGGGGTTGACAAGGCCGGCGGCTTAGGGCGTTCGTGCGCCCCATGCTCAGCGACCTCTCGACCACGTTTCTCAAGCGCCTGCTCGACACCCCCGGCCCGTCCGGCTACGAGCGGGCCCCCGCCCGCGTCTGGCGGGACCACGCCGGCGCCTTCGCTGAGGTGTCCTCGGACGTGCTCGGCAACAGCTACGCGGCCGCCGGCCCGGCGGACGGCCCGACGATCCTGCTCGCCGGCCACGTCGACGAGATCGGACTCATCGTCACGCACGTCGACGACCAGGGGTACGTGTACGTGAGCCCGATCGGCGGCTGGGACCCGCAGGTGCTCGTCGGCCAGCGCGTGCGCTTTCTCGGGCGCGACGGCCCGGTACTCGGCGTCGTCGGCAAGAAGCCGATCCACCTGATCAAGCCCGAGGAGCGCGACAAGGCCACGAAGATCACCGAGCTGTGGGTCGACGTGGGCGCGGCGAGCCGGGCCGAGGCGCTCGCGCGCGTCGAGGTCGGCGACGCGGGGGTGCTCGACACGCCGCTGCTGGAGCTGCCTAACGGGCGGATCGTCTCGCGCTCGATCGACAACCGCGTCGGGGCGTTCGTCGTGCTCGAGGCCCTGCGGCGCTACGCGGAGCGGCCCGGCGCGGCGCGCGTCGTGGCGGTGGCGACGACGCAGGAAGAGATCGCGTGGCGCGGCGGCGGGGCGCTGCCGAGCACGGTGCGCGTGCGGCCGGCGATGGCGGTCGTCGTCGACGTCACGTTCGCGACCGACCACCCGGGCGTCGAGAAGAAGGAGCTCGGCGAGGCGCCGCTCGGCGGGGGGCCGGTGTTCACGCGCGGGTCGGTGGTCTCGCCGGTGGCGTTCCGGCTCGTGCGCGACGCGGCCGACCGGCTGGGCGTGCCGTACCAGCTGCACGCGGCGGGGCGCGAGAGCTTCACCGACGCGGACGCGATCCACAACGCGGCCGCGGGCGTGGCGACGGCGCTCGTCTCGATCCCCAACCGCTACATGCACTCGCCGAACGAGATGGTCGCGCTCGACGACCTCGACCGCGCCGCGGAGGTGATCGCCGAGGCGTGCCGCGCGGTGACGGCGCGGACGGACTTCACGGACCGCTGACGCGGCCGAGGCGGTAAACTGCTCATGTTGCACCTAAGCCGACTCGGCCGCGCGGCGGCGCTGCTCGCGGCGTTCCCGGCGGCGCTCGCCGCGCAGCACCCGGGGCACGGCCGGTACGAGGCGCCCCGCCCCGACCACGCCCGGGGGGGCGGCGTCGACACGTCGGCGGCGGCCGTCGCGGCACGCGTGCAGGCGGACGTCGCGTTCCTCGCCGCGCCGCGCCTCGAAGGCCGGTTCACCGGTTCGCCCGGCGCGGACACGGCGGCGGCGTACGTGGCGCGCCGCTTCGGCGCGCTCGGGCTCAAGCCGGTCGTCGTCGACGCCGAGGACGCGTCGCGCTGCGCGACGCGGGTGTCGCTGGCGCCGGCCGTGCACGGGCCGGCCGCCGGCGGCGATAGCGTCCCCTGCGCGGGTTATTACCAGCGCTTCGAGGCCCGCGCCGCGGCGCTCGCGCATGCGGGGAAGCCGTTCGCGCTCGCGGCCGAGAACGTCGTCGGGCTCGTCGAGGGCACGGACCCGGCGCTCCGGGGCGAGCTCGTCGTCGTCGGCGCGCACTACGACCACCTCGGGCGCGAGACGATGTTCGCGACCGACCCGCAGGCCGGCGCGGTCGTGCACCCCGGCGCGGACGACAACGCGTCGGGCGTCGCCGCGGTGCTGGAGCTCGCCCGGCGCGTCGCCGCGCGCCCGCTGCGGCGGTCGGTGCTCTTCGTCGCCTTCAGCGGCGAGGAACTCGGCGTGCTCGGCTCGCGGTACTTCGTCGAGCACAGCCCGCTGCCGCTCGACAGCGCGGCGGCGATGCTCAACTTCGACATGGTCGGCCGCCTCGCGAACGACCGGCTGCTCGTCTACGGCGTCGCGACCGCCGACGAGCTGCCGGCGATCGTCGATTCGGCCAACGCCGCGGGCCCGCGCCTCGCCGTCAAGGCGTTAGGCGACGGGTTCGGGCCGAGCGACCACGCGTCGTTCTACGCGGCGGGCGTGCCGGTGCTGCACTTCTTCACCGACCAGCACCCGGACTACCACGCGGCGACCGACGTGGCCGCGAAGATCAACGCGCCCGGCGAGGCGCGCGTGATCGCGCTCGCCGAGGGCGTGCTGCGGCGCGTCGGCGACCGGCCGGCGCGGCTCACGTTCCGCCGCGCGCCGGGCGCGGGGCAGACGGCGGCGGCGCCGGGCGGAGACCCGGCGGCCGGGCCGCGCCCCTACTTCGGGTCGATCCCCGACATGGCAGCCGACGAGGTGAAGGGGCTGCGGCTGCAGGGCGTGACGCCCGGAAGCCCCGCCGACCGGGGCGGGCTCAGGGCCGGGGACGTCGTCGTCGAGTTCGGGGGGCGGCCGGTGACCGACCTGTACACGTACACCGACGCGCTCTACGGCCACGCGCCGGGCGACGTGGTCGCGGTCGTCGTCGTGCGCGGCGGGGAGCGGGTGCGCGCGAGCGTCACGTTAGGCAAGCGCGGGGAGTGAGCGCGGCGGGGGCGTTGGCCGTGGAAGGGCGGCTGGCCGGGCGCCCGCGCGGCGCCGCGCTCTGGCTGCGGCGCGCGGGGGCGGTCCTGCTCTGGGGGGTGGTGCAGGGCGCCTTCCTCGCCCCGCGCACGCTCGCGTTCGACGGGCCGGTCCGCTTCCTCTTTCCGCCTGTCATCGGCATCGTCGGCAACGCGTTGATCGCCGCGGCGTTCGTCTGGTGGTTCGCCGTGCGCGTGGTGCGGCGGCGCGAGTGGTGGCGGGCCGCGCAGTTCCGCCTGCGGCCGGTGCCCGCGGGCGCGTGGCCGTGGGTGGGCGTGACCGCCGCGGCGGTGATCGCGGGGGTGCAGTGCGCGCTCGTCGTGCTGCCGCGCGTGCTTCCCGTTCCGCGGAGCGCCGACGGGTTCACGGAGGCGTACCTGCGGCAGCCGCTCGGCGCGGTCGCGCTGCTCGTGCTCGTCGCGGCCGTCGCGCCGCTCATGGAAGAGTTCCTCTTCCGCGGCTGGATGCAGCGCGGGCTCGAGCGGCGGCTCCCGGCGTGGCAGGCGATTGTCGCAACGGCGTTCTTTTTCGCCGCGGTGCACGCGCAGCTGTTCGGCTTCCCGCTCCGCTTCGGCTTCGCGCTCGCCTCGGGGTACGCGGCGTGGGCAACGCGGTCGATCTGGCCGAGCGTCGTGCTGCACGGTGCGTACAACGCGTCGCTCATCGTGCTCGGCGCGATCGCCCCGCGGATGGACGAGGCGATGCTGGCGCGCTACGCCCAGAGCGCGCGGGTGTTCTGGCCGGCCGTGGGCGGCGTCGTGCTCTGCGTCGCCGTCGCGGCGTTCGCGCTGCGGGAGCTGCGGCGCGTGGCGGAGGCCGGGCGCGCGCGGCGCCGCGTAGCGGGCGCGCTGCAGGCGGTGCCGCGCGCCGCGTAACTTCGGATGTCCCCCACCCTGCTTCCTTCCCTGCCCCCTCATGCGCCGCCTCTCCCTCGCCTCGCTCGCGCTCCTCGGCGTGAGCGCCGTTCGCCCGGCCGCCGCGCAATTCCCCGCCGCCACGGCGGACGTCGCCCGGCAGACCGTCGTCCTTCGCGCGGCGCGCTTGCTCGACGGCACGGGCGCGCCCGCCGTGCGCGACGCGGCCGTCGTCGTCGTCGGCGACCGGATCACCGCGGCCGGTCCCGCCACGTCGGTGCAGGTGCCGGCCGGCGCGCGCGTCGTCGACCTCGGCGACGCGACGCTCCTGCCCGGGTTCATCGACGCGCACACGCACATCATCGGGCGCTCGTTAGGCCAGCCGGGCGGCGACGACGCGCCGGTGCGCGACTACCAGGGCTACAACGCGATCCTCGGCGTCGAGAACGCGCGCAAGACGCTCATGGCGGGGTTCACGAGCATCCGTAACGTGGGCTCGCCCGACTTCGACGACATGGCGCTCCGCAAGGCGGTCGACGAGGGGCACGCGGTCGGGCCGCGGATGGAGAACGCGGGGCACTCGTTCGGGATCACGGGCGGGCACTGCGACGAGAACGGCTTCAAGCCCGGCCTCATCGACGCCGACTACCGCACGGGAGTCGCGGACGGGGCGGACGAGGGGCGGAAGGCGGTCCGCTACCAGGTGAAGTACGGCGCCGACGTGATCAAGATCTGCGCGACGGGCGGCGTGCTGTCGGAGGGCGACGCGGTGGGCGCGACGCAGTACACGCTCGAGGAGATGCAGGCGATCGTCGGCGAGGCGAAGAAGCTGGAGCGCCCCGTCGCGGCGCACGCGCACGGGACGGAGGGGATCAAGCTCGCGGTGCAGGCCGGCGTGACGAGCATCGAGCACGGCACCTTCCTCGACGACGCGGGCGCGCGGATGATGAAGGCGCGTGGCACGTTCCTCGTGCCGACGCTGCAGGCGGGCGAGGCGTCGAAGGCCGCCGCGGATAACGGAACGCTCAAGGGCCTGCGGGCGCAGAAGGCGCTCGCGGCGTACGCGGCGGGCCCGCGGAAAATCCAGCTCGCGCTGCAGTACGGCGTCCCGATCGCGTTAGGCACGGACGCCGGCGTCGGGCCGCACGGCAAGAACGCGGAGGAGTTCGGGCTCATGGTGCGCGCCGGGCTGACGCCGATGCAGGCGATCGTCGCCGGGACGTCGACCGCGGCGCGGCTGCTCGGCTGGCAGGACCGCGTGGGGACGCTCGCGGCGGGGCGGCTGGCCGACGTCGTCGCGGTGCCGGGCGACCCGCTGCAGGACATCACGGCGACGCAGCGGGTGAGCTTCGTGATGAAGGGGGGCGTCATCTACAAGCAGGGCGGCGCGGCGGCGCAGACCGCGGAGCGCTGAGCGGTGGCGCGCACCTTCATGGCGCGCCCGATCGTCGTTCGCCGGGTCGCCGCCGCGGCGCTCGCCGCGGCCGCGCTCTCGCTCGCCGGCCGCCCCGCGGCCGTCGCGGGGCAGGTCCCGACGCGCGAGTACGCGGAGCGGCGCGACTCGCTGCTGGCGCGCGTGGACTCGGGCGTGGTCGTCGCGTTCGGCGGCGTCGAGCCGGTCGT
Organism: Gemmatimonadetes bacterium T265; assembly: GCA_019973575.1. Taxonomy (NCBI): domain Bacteria; kingdom Pseudomonadati; phylum Gemmatimonadota; species Gemmatimonadetes bacterium T265. The sequence continues at coordinate 430,128 of BPUI01000002.1, read as the reverse complement.
GCACTACCCGCCGTTCTCGCAGCTCCCCTCGTTCGAGTACCTCACGGGCTTCCACGAGGGCGACGCCGTGCTGCTGCTGGTGAAGCGCGGCGGCGCGCGGACGTCCACGCTCTTCGTGCCGCCGCGGAACCCGCGTCTCGAGCTGTTCGTCGGCGCGCGCACCGGGCCGGCCGAGGTCCCGGCGCGCGCCGGGGTGCCGGGGCGGCTGCTGGCCGAGTTGCGGCCGACGGTCGACTCGCTGCTCGCGACCGGGCTGCCGCTCTTCGTCGTCTCGGACGTCCAAACCGCCGACTACGCGCGCGCGGACACGCTCACGCGCGGCGCGCGCTTCGTCGCCGCGGTGCGTGCCGCGCGGCCGACCGCGGACGTGCGGTCGCTCGACACGGTGGCGCTCCGGCTGCGGGCGCAGAAGAGCCCCGCGGAGGTCGCGCTCCTCCGCCGCGCCGCGGTGATCAGCGCGGCCGGGCACCGCGAGGCGATGCGCGCCGTCGCGCCGGGCTGCAACGAGGGCGAGATCCAAGCACTGCTCGACGGCACCTTCCGCCGGATGGGCGGCGAGCGGCCCGGCTACGCCAGCATCGTCGGCTCGGGGCCTAACGCGACGGTGCTGCACTACGACGCCGACGACCGGGTGATGCAGGACGGCGACCTGCTCGTCATCGACGCCGCGACCGCGTTCGGGCACTACTCCGCGGACGTGACGCGCACGCTGCCGGTGAACGGCCGCTTCTCGCCGGAGCAGCGGGCGGTCTACCAGATCGTGCGCGACGCGCAGGCGGCGTACGTGCGGCAGCTCCGGCCGGGCGCGTCGATCGCGACCGCGTCCGACTCCGGGCGCGCCGTAGTCGCGGCCGGCCTCGCCCGGCTCGGCCTGATCGAGGCGCCCGACGCGACGTTCGACGCGCCTAACACACCCCCGGGCGCGCCCGGCGCGAGCACCGCGGGTGCGGACACCGCGGGCGGCCGTGCGGCGTACCGCCAGGTGCCGCAGGTGTCGCTCTACGCCTGGCACGGCTACGGCGGTCACGGACTCGGCCTCGAGGTGCACGACCCGGCGCAGTACTACCGCGGCGCCCGCCTCGTGCAGCCGGGCGACGTGTTCACCGTCGAGCCCGGGGTGTACGTGAAGCCGGCCGTCCTCGACGGGCTGGCCGACACGCCGCGCAACCGGGCGATGGTGGCGCGGCTCCGCCCCGTCATGGCGCGCTACCGGAACGTCGGCGTGCGCATCGAGGACGACTACGCGATGACGGCGGGCGGCGTGGAGTGGCTCTCGGCCGGCGTGCCGCGCGAGGCCGACGAGGTCGAGGCGGCGATGCGCGCCCGCGCCCGGCACCCGGCGTCGCTGCCGGGCGGCGGCGCGTGCGGGCGGCCGAACGCCTGACGCGCGGGCCGCCGGCGCGCGCCTAACGGGTTCCCCCGGCCGCGCGTGCCGCTCCACCTCTGGTCGTCCGCCGCCTACGCGATCCCGCTGCCGGAGGGGCACCGCTTCCCGATGGCGAAGTACGCCCTGCTGCGCGACGGCGTGCTCGCGGCGGGGCTCGTCCCGCCGGAGCGGCTGCACGACCCCGGGCGCGCGCCGCCCGCCGACCTGCTGCTCGTCCACACGCCGGACTACGTTAGGCAGGTCACCGACGGCACGCTGCCCGCGGCGGAGCAGCGCCGCATCGGCCTGCCGTGGTCGGAGGCGTTCGTCGAGCGCGCGTACCGCGTCGTGCGCGGCACGTGCGAGGCGGCGGAGGCCGCGCTGCAGTACGGCGTGGCGATGAACCTCGCCGGCGGCACGCACCACGCGTTCCCCGACCGGGGCGAGGGGTTCTGCACGTTCAACGACGTCGCGGTGGCGCTCCGCCGGCTGCGCCGCGGCGGGCACGTCAGGCGCGCGTGCGTCGTCGACCTCGACGTGCACCAGGGGAACGGCACGCACGCCTGCTTCGCGGGCGACCCGGACGTGTACACGTTCTCGATGCACGGCGCGAAGAACTTCCCCTTCCACAAGGTGCCGGGCACGCGGGACGTCGAGCTCGCCGACGGCACCGGCGACGCGGAGTACCTCGCCCTGTTAGGCGCGCACCTGCCGCGCGTGCTGCGCGACGCGGCGCCCGACCTCGTCGTCTACCTCGCCGGGGCGGACCCGCACGAGGGGGACCGGCTGGGGCGGTTGAAGCTGACGTTCGAGGGGCTCGTGCGGCGCGACTGGATGGTGCTCGAGGCGTGCCGCGAGGTGGGGATCCCGGTGTGCGCGACGATCGCCGGGGGGTACGGGCGCGACGTGCGCGACACGGTCGCGGTGCACGTGAACACGGTCGGCGTGGTCGCGCGGTTCGCGTGAGGTGGTCGACCGCGGCCGAGTAGCGGGCCGCGCCGAGCCGAGCGTATGCTTCGGGCGGGACCCGCGACGGAGGGACGGATGACGGCTGCTGTGAAGCTCGAAGTGTCCGCCCGGATCAACCCGCCCACGACGGCGGAGGAGCTGCTGGCGTGGCCGGACGAGGACCCCGGCGAGATCGTGGATGGCGTGTTCGTACCGACGTACCCGGACGGCGTCGTGACCGGCGCGGGGGGGCCGCACGGCGTGGTGGCGCTCGAGCTCGGCGCGCTGCTTCGCAACCACGTCAAGCGGCACCGGCTCGGTCGGGTGTTTGCGGCCGAGACCGCGACGCGGCTGCGGCGCGACCCGGACCTGGTGCGGTGCCCGGACGGGATGTTCATCTCGTACGCGCGGCTCCCGGGCCCCATCGGGCGCGGCGTGCTCGAGGGGCCGCCGGACCTCGCCGTCGAGGTGCTCTCCCCGACCAGCCGGCCGGCTAACGTCGCCCGCAAGGTCGTCGACTACCTCACGCACGGCGTGGCGGTGGTGTGGGAGGTGAACACCGACGCGCGCACGATCACCGTCCACCGGCCCCGGGCGCTGCCGCAGGTGCTGCGCGGCGACGACGTGCTCGACGGGGGCGACGTCCTCCCCGGTTTGCGCGTGGTGACCGCAGAGGTGTTCGCGGACCTCGACCCGACGCCCGCCCCGAACCCGTAACGGGTTCCGACGATGGCCGTCACCGCCCCGCCGCACGAGAACGTCCCGCCCCACGGGACGCGCATGACGCTCGAAGAATTCTTCGCGCTGCCGGATGAAGCGCGCGTCGAGCTCGTCGACGGCGTCCTGCGCTACATGGACGAGGACCTCGACCTGTCACCAGGCCGCCGCGCACACGGCTCCGTCGCCGCCCGCATCCTGGCCGCGCTCGCGGCCCACGTCACCCCGCGAGGGCTGGGGGAGGTATTCGACTCGTCGACAGGGTTCCTTCTGCGCCGCGAACCGCCGCTCCTCCTCTCGCCCGACGTTTCGTTCGTCGAGGCGGCGCGCCAGCCCGACGGGGTACCCGACGAGGACGGCCCCGACGAGGTGTTCCCGCCAGACCTGGCCGTCGAGGTGCTCTCGCCTTCGAACACCGCAAGCGAAATCATGGGCAAAGTTCGGGACTACCTCGAGTCCGGGGCGCGACTCGTCTGGGTCGTCGACCCGCGCGCCCGGAGCGTGACGGTCTACCACCCGTCCGGCCCGGTCCGGTGGCTCGGCGAGCACGACGTGGCACGCGGCGAGGGTGTCGTGCCCGAGTTTCAGATGCCAGTGGGCGCCATGTTCGCCGGGCTACGGCGCCGGGGGTAGGCCGGGGGGCGGCGGAGCGCGCACTATCTTCGCCCCATGCCGCTCCCCATCCCCGCCCCGCGCGCCGCGGGCGAGACGACGACGACCACGCGCCCGCTCTACTGGGCCACTTGGGGTTCTGAAGCAGCGGGCCCCGACTCGGCCGCGTCCGACGTGCCCCGCCTCCTCGTCCTGCACGGCGGTCCGGGGGCGGACCACCGGTACCTCTTGCCGCAACTCCTCCGCCTCGCCGACGCGTACGACTGCGTGTTCTACGACCAGCGCGGCGGCGGGCACTCGAAGGCGGCGGCCGACGACGTCGGCCCCGTCACCTGGCGCACGCACGTCGACGACCTCGCGCGCGTCGCGGGGGAGCTGGTCGGCGACCGGCCGCTGCACCTCGTCGGGTACTCGTGGGGCGGGCTGCTCGCGCTACTCTACGCGCTCGACGCGGCGGGCGTCGTGCTGCCCGCGTTAGGCGCGCCCGTGGGCGGGCCGCCGGCACACGCCCGCGTCGCGCCGGCGTCGCTCACCCTCGTCGACCCGGCGCCCGTGACGCGCCGGCTGCGCGAGCAGTTCGAGGGCGAGTTCGCCCGCCGCTCGCAGGACCCGCGCATCGCCGCCATGCGCGCCGAGCTCGCCGCGGGCGGGCTCCGCGAGCGCGACCCGGACGCCTACCGCCAGCGCGCGTTCGAGCTGTCCGTGGCGGGCTACTTCTTCGACCCGGACAAGGCGCGCGACCTCACGCCCTTCCGCGTCACCGGGCGCGTGCAGCAGAGCGTCTGGGAGTCGTTAGGCGACTACGACCTCCTGCCGCACCTCGGCCGGATCGCCTGCCCCGTGTTCGTCGCGCACGGACGCGAGGACCCGATCCCACTCGCGTCGAGCGAGGCGCTCGTCGCCGCCGTGCCGGGCGCGCGGCTCGCCGTGCTGGAACGGTGCGGGCACGTGCCCTACGTCGAGCAGCCGGAGGCGCTGTTCGCGGCGGTGCTGCCGTTCCTCGCCGACGTCACGAGCGCTCGCGCGTAGCGGGGCGCCGCGGGCGGGAGCAGGCGAGGGGCGCTCGAAGCGCCCCTCTGCACTACCAGATCCGCCGCACGCCGTACCGGTCGAACAGCGCCTCGTTCGAGACGAGCGGCATGCGCTCGGCGAGCGCCTGCGCGATGAGCATGCGGTCGAACGGGTCGCGGTGGTGTTGGGGCAGCGCGCCGGCCTCCTGGGCGTGCTCGGTCGTCACCGACAGTGGCGTGTACCCGCCGGCAACGATCCGCCGCGTGAAGTCCTCGGCAAGCGCCGCGACGTCGGGCCACTTGCCGAGGTGGAACTTGGTGCACACCTCCCAGGCCGTCGCCGCGCTCACGAACTTCTCGTTCGCGGGGTCGTCGAGTGCGGCCCGGGCGGCGGCCGAGAGCTTCGTGCTCCCGGCGCGGTTCCAGACGAGCGCGTGCGTGTCGAGCAGGATGCGGAGGCGCGGCGGGGGCGCGGCGCTCAGAACCCCCACTCCTCTGCTTCTTCGTCGGTCATCGGGGCGAAGGCTTCGGGCGGCATGTCCCCGAGCTGGCCGCGCATGTCGCCGAACACCGGGTGCCGGCGCTTCTCCTCGAACGCCACCAGCCGCGCTACCGGCGTGCGGTCGCGCATGATCACCACCTCTTCCCCCCGCTCGACGGCGGCCAGCAAGCGGGAGAGGTGCGTCTTGGCTTCGTGCACGGGGACCTGCAGCATGGGAGACTCCGCGGGAGAGTAGACCAGGAAGTTAGCCAATGCCTCCCGGAGGTAATAAGCTGAGGTCCGGTCGAGTCGCGGTTAGCTTGGCCGCATGGACTCGCGCGCCGCCGCCGACGCCCTCGAACGGATCGGCCAACTCCTCGAACTGCGCGGCGACAACCCGTTCAAGACGCGCGCGTACCACAACGCCGCCCGCGCCCTGACCGCCCTCGACGCCGACGACCTCGCGCTGCTGCTCGCCGACGGCACACTCGACGCCACGCCCGGCCTCGGCCCGGGCACGCTTGCCGTCGTGCGCGACCTCGTGACCAACGGGCGCAGCAACCTCCTCGACCAGCTCGCCGCCGAGACGCCCGCGGGGCTCGCCGAGCTGCTCCGCGTCCCCGGACTCGGCACCTCCAAGATCCACCAGCTCCACACCACGCTCGGGGTCGATTCGCTCGACGCCCTGGAGCGCGCCGCGCGCGACGGCACGCTCGCCGGGGTGAAGGGGTTCGGGGCGAAGACGGCCGAGAAGATCGCGCAGGGTGTCGCGTTCCTGCGGGCGAACGCGGGGCTCGTCCGCTTCCCCGAGGCGGCGGTCGAGGCCGCACGCCTGGTCGAGGCCGTGCGCGCGCAGCCCGGCGTCGCGGCCGCGCAGGCCGCGGGCGAGGTGCGGCGCCGGCTCGACGTCGTCGGCACCGTGGACGTGGTCGCGGCCGCGCCCGACGACGTCCCGGTCCGGCTCCCGGCCGCGCACGGCGTCGCGGCCCGCCTCACGCGCGCCGCGCCCGCGCGCTACGCGGTCGCCCTCTGGCGCGCGACGGGCAACGACGCGCACGTCGCCCAGGTGGCCGAGCGGCTCGCGGCGCGCGGGTACAACGTCGTGAGCGACCACCCCGACGGCGACGCCGTGCGCGACGCGAGGGGCGCGATCGTTTCAGTTGGCGACGAAGCGGAGCTGTACGCACTCGCCGGCATGTCGTTCGTCGTCCCGGAGCTGCGCGAGGGGCGCGGCGAGGTCGAGGCGGCTGCGGCCGACGACCTCCCCGCGCTCGTCGAGCCCGGCGACCTGCGCGGCGTGCTCCACTGCCACACGACCTACTCCGACGGCGGCGCGAGCGTCGCGGAGATGGCCGAGGCGGCGCGGGCGCGCGGGTGGTCGTACGTCGGCATCACCGACCACTCGCAGAGCGCGGCGTACGCGGGCGGCCTCACGCCGGCGGCGGTCGTCAGACAGCACGGCGAAATCGACCGCGTGAACGACGCGTACGCGTTGCAGGGCGTCGACTTCCGCGTGCTGAAAGGGATCGAGTGCGACATCCTCGCCGACGGGGAGCTCGACTACGACGAGCGCACGCTCGCGCGCTTCGAGTTCGTGATCGGCTCCGTGCACTCGCGCTTCGGCCTCGCGCGGCGCGAGATGACCGACCGCGTCTGCCGCGCGGTGGCGAACCCGTTCCTCACCGTGTTAGGCCACCCGACCGGGCGGCTGCTCCTCCAGCGCGACGCGTACGCCGTCGACCTGGGCGCGGTCGTCGCCGCGGCGGCCGAGCACGGGGCGGCGGTCGAGCTCAACGCCGACCCGCACCGGCTCGACCTCGACTGGCGCGAGCTGCGGGGGGCCCGGGACCGCGGCGTGATGATCGAGATCGGCCCCGACGCGCACTCGCCCGCGGGGCTCGCCAACGTGGAGTTCGGCGTCGGCGCCGCGCGCAAGGGATGGCTCGGCCCCGCCGACGTGCTGAACGCGCGCGACGCCGACGCCGTGCTCGCGTTCGCGCGGGCGAAGCGCGAGGGGGGCCGTGCCGGTTAGGCGGGTGGCCCGGAAGCCCGCCGCGAAGCGGGCGCCGAAACGCCCGCCCAAGCGCGAGCTCCCCGCGCACGCCGCGCGCGTGTGGGACGCGCTCGCCGCCGCGCACCCGGACGCGCACTGCGAACTCGCCCATCGCAACGCGTTCGAGCTGCTCTGCGCGACGATCCTCTCCGCGCAGTGTACCGACAAGCGCGTGAACCTGACGACGCCCGCGCTCTTCGACGCCTACCCCGACGCGCGCGCCCTCGCCGCGGCCGACGTCGCCGACGTCGAGCGCCTCGTGCAGCCGACCGGCTTCTACCGCAACAAGGCGCGCAGCCTGGTGGGGATGGCGCGCGGGCTCGTCGCGCGGCACGGCGGCGAGGTGCCGCGCACCATGGAGGAGCTCGTCGAACTCCCGGGCGTCGGGCGCAAGACCGCGAACGTGATCCTCGGCAACGCGTACGGCGTCAACGCCGGCGTCACGGTCGACACGCACGTACACCGGCTGAGCCGGCGGCTGGGCCTGGCGTGCGGCGACGACCCGGTCGCGATCGAGCAGGAGCTGATTCCGCTCTTCCCGCGCGAGGACTGGGCGATGCTCTCGCACCGACTGATCTTCCACGGGCGGCGCGTGTGCGACGCCCGCCGGCCGCGCTGCGGCGCGTGCACGCTCGCGGCGTTCTGCCCGTCGGCCGCGCCTGAAAACGGCGCCCCGGCCGACGGATGACCGGCGCGGCGCGGCTGCGGCGGCGGGTGGACCGGCGCGTGTACCGGCTGCTCTACGCGCTCGAGCGCCTCGCGTTCCCGACCGACGTTGGCCCCGGGCGGCTCGACGCGGGGGCGCTGCGGCGCGTGCTCGTGCTGCCCAACTACAAGGTCGGCGACCTCGTCGTCGCGACGCCGGCGCTCGCCTTCCTCCGCGCGGCCGCGCCTCACGCGCGGCTCGACGTGCTCGTCTCGCCGCGCAACGCGTCGCTCCTGGAGGGCGACCCGCGCGTGGACCGCGTCCTCGTGCACGAGCCGCTCCGCGAGCCGTGGCTCCCCGTCGTGCGCCGGCTGCGGCGCGAGCGCTACGACCTCGTCGTCGACTTCGTGCTGCCGCACCACGCGCGCGAGGGGCTGATCTCGGCGCTCGTCGCGGGGCGGCGGGGCGCGCGCGTGACACCGTTCCGGCCGACGCGCTACTGGGGGTTCTTCACGCACCGGGCGCGCGTCCCGGGGCTGGAGCGGCGCTACATGGCGGAGCGGCTGCTCTACGCGGTGCAGGCGCCGTTCGGGCGGGCGCTGCCGGGCGGCCCGGACGCGGCGCCGTACCCGATGCGGCTGGCCGTCGCCCCCGACGCGGCCGCGCGCGCCGCCGCCTTCCTCCGCGAGGCGGTGGGCGGGCGCGCGTTCGTCGCGCTCAACGCGTGGGCGTCGGACCCGGTGCGCACGCTCGCCGTCGCCCAGGCGGCCGAGCTGGCCGCGGAGATCGCGCGGCGGCACCCCGACCTCGCGGTCGTGTTCACGCCGCCCCCGGCCGCCGCGGACGACGCGCGCGCGATGGCCGACGCGGCGCGCCTAACAGACGGCGGCGCGCGCGTCGCGGTACTCCCGCCGTCGCCGCGGCTCGCCGACCTCGTCGCGCTGCTCGCGCGCGCGCGGGCCGTCGTCACGCCCGACACCGCCAACATCCACCTCGCCGCCGCGGTCGGGCGGCCCGTGGTGGCGCTGTACACCCTGGTCGCGACGGAGAAGATCGCGCACTGGATTCCGTCGGGCACCCCGTTCCGCGCGGTCGTGGTCGACGGGCCGCACCCGCTCGCCGCCCTCGACCCGCGGCGCGCGGCCGACGCGCTCGACGAGCTGTTAGGCGATGCCGCGCGCGAGGCCGGGGCGGACCGTCCGGCGCCCCTCGCCGCCGCCGGCGCGTAAGGCCCCGCCCCCGATGACCGCCCGCGAGCGCTTCCGCCGCCGGCTGAGCCGCCGCTTCAACCGCGTGCTCTTCCGCGTCTACCGCCTCGTCCTCCCGACCACGGCCCCGCGCGGCCCACTCCCCCCCGCGTCGCTCCGCCGCATCCTCGTCCACCCCAACGAGGCACTCGGCGACCTGTTAGTCACCACGCCGGTGCTCTCGTACCTGCGCGCCGTCGCGCCGCAGGCGCGCATCGACGTGCTCGCCACCGGGCGCAACGCCGCGCTGCTCGAAGGCGACCCGCGGGTGGACCGGGTCGTGCCGTTCGCGGCGCGCGGCTGGCGCATGCTCCCCGCCGTCCCCGTCCTCCGCCGCGAGCGCTACGACCTCATCGTGGTCTGCGTGTTCGGCAAACACATCCCGGAGGGGTGGATCGCGGGGCTCGCGGCGCGGCGACACACGGCGCGTGCGACGGTCTACCGCCCGCCCCAGTACCGCGGCTTCTGGACCCACCTCGGCCGCGTCCCCGGCTACGACCGGCGCACCATGCCCGAACGCTTCCTGCACGTCGTGCAGCACGCGGTGTACGACGGTACGCCCCCGGCGTTCCCCGAGACGGACCGCTACCCGCTGTCGGTCGCGGTCCCGCCCGACGCCGCGGCGCGGGTGGACGCGTTCGTGCGCACGCTCCCGCCGGGGCCGTTCGTCGCCGTGAACTGCTGGTCGACGATCCCCAACCGCTCGATGCAGGACGGGCAGGCGGGCGAAATCCTCGCCGCCCTCGCGGCGGCGCACCCCGAGCTCGCGTTCGTGCTGACGCCGCACCCGCGCGCCGACGCCGACGCCGTCGTGCGGACGACGCACGCGGCGGCGCGGCGCCTGGGGTTCGCCGACCCGCGGCTCTTCGTCTTTCCGCCGTCGCCGCGGCTGGTCGACCTCGCGGCGCTCGTCGCGCGCGCGGCGATCGTGCTCACGCCCGACACGGCCAACGTCCACCTGGCCTCCGCCGTCGGGACGCCGGTCGTCGCGCTCTACCGCGCCCTCTCGGACGGCAAGCCGAACCCGTGGCGCCCGTTCGGGGTCGCGCATCGTGTGGTCGCGCTGCCGACGACGCGGCCCGTGGGGGAGATCCCGCCGGCGATGGTCACGGAGGCGTTCGCGTCGCTGTGGGCCGAGGTGGACGATCCCACCACCCCCCGCGGCGCGGCGCAGCCCGCGGGGGCCCGGGGCGCCGCGCGCTGAGCGTGCCGAACGGACGCCCGCCGCTGGGCCGCTGGCGGCGGCGGGTCGACCGCCGGCTCTACCGGTGGATGTTCCGCGCGGAGCGCGCGCTCTTCCCCGCCGGCCCGCGCCCCGCCGCGATCCGCCGCGTGCTCGTCGTCGCCTCGCACCGCGTGGGCGACCTCGTCGTGCTCGGCCCCACGCTCAGCTACCTGCGCGCGCGGCTGCCGGACGCGGCGATCGACGTCGCCGCGTCCGCCGCGAACGCGTCGCTGCTCGCGGGCGACCCGCGCCTGCGTGCGGTCGTGCGCCGCGAGCCGACGCGGGCGGGGTGGTGGCGCGCGGCGCTCGCCCTGCGCCGGCACCGGTACGACCTGGTCCTGAGCACGAAGGTCCTCAGCCACCTGAGCGAGGGATTGTTCGCGGCCCTCGTGGCGCCGCGCGGCGCGGTCCGCGCGTCCGCCTGGCGCCCGCGTCGGTACGCAGGGTTCTTCACGTGTCCGATCCGCGTCCCGCCCCGCCACGCCCACGTCGTCGACCGGCTGCTCTACGCGGCACGCACCGCGTTAGGCGATCCCGCGGAGGCGCCCGGCGGGGCGCCGCTTCCCGTGCCGCCGGCCGCTCTCCCCGCCGACGCCGCGGCGGACGCGCGCGCCGCGCGGTTCGTGTACGACGCGGGCGGCGGACGCCCGGTCGTCGCGTTCACCGCGTGGGGGAGCGACCCCAAGCGCTGCTTCGGCGTCGAGGTCGCGGCGGAGATCGTCGCCGGGATCGCCGCCCGGCATCCCGAGCTGGTCGTCGCGATCACCCCGGCGCCGGCGGCGGTCGGCGAGGCCGAGGCGATCGCGCAGGCGGCACGGGCGCGCCTCGCGGGAGCGCGCGACGCCGGGGCGACCGAGTCGCGTGTGACCGAGTCGCGTGTGGTCGTCGCGCCCGCGTCGGCAGACCTGCGGGACCTCGTCGCGCTGATCCGCCACGCCGCGGCGGTCGTCAGCCCCGACACGGCCAACATGCACATTGCCGCCGCGGTCGGCACGCCGTACGTCGCGGTGTACTCGGCGTATACGGCGGTCGCCCTGTGGGGCGCATGGGGCGGGCCGCGTCGCGTGGTCTACGCCGACGACCGGCGGCCGATTCGGGAGATCCCGGTCGACGCCGTGATCGCGGGATTCGAGGCGCTGTGGGCCGAGGTCGGCGGCAGACGAGGCGCGTAAGCCGCGGGTACAGCGGAGGGTACGGACGGGCCTGGATTCAGCGCGCCCGTCCGGCTTCACCCTCCTTTACCCCACCCACCGCCCGACCCGGTCCAGCACCCGCGCGACCGCGATCTCCTCGACCGTTCCCGCTTCGATCACCTCCGCGTGCGGACCGATCGGCCCCCACCGGCCCGCGTGCACCGGCCGTACCGCGGCGTAGAGTCCTAACACGTGCCGCCCGAGCAGCGCGGCGATGTGCAGCGGCCCCGTGCTCGCGGCCACCACGCCGTCCGCGGCCCCGAGCACCGCGATCAGCTCCGCAAGCGCGAGCCGGCCCGTGAGGTCGTGCGCGTGCGGTGGCAGCACCTCCAGCCACCCCCGCATCGCCGCGCCCTCCGCCGCCGACCCCGTGACGAGCACGCGGAACCGTGCGGGGTCGAGCGCGGTGACCAGCGCGCGCCACCGGTCCGGCGGCCATTCTCCCGCGCTCCCCGACGACCGGGGGTGCACGACCAGGACGAAGCGGTCGGGGGCCAGGAGGGGCGCCAACGCCGGCGCCACCGGCACGCGAGGCGCCAGACGCGCGAACGGTGCCAGCTCGGCCGGCGTGAGCGTGAGATCGGCGTCGGGCAGCAGCGACCGCGCCAGCCGCACGTCGAGCTGCGCCTCGTGCAGCGGCGAGGCCCGCCGCTCCAACGGCTCGAGAACATTGCACGTCGGCCAGTGATACCAGCGGTGCGTCGTTCCCACCCGGCGCGGGACCCGCGCCGCGAGTGTGCCCCAGGCGATCGCCGCACGTGGGAAGACGTGCAGCACCGCGTCCGCCCGCGCCGCCCGGAGGAAGTCGCGGCGACGCGCGAACGTGTTGCCGGCGACGGCGTCCCAGTCGAGCACCTCGTCGACCGCTCCGCTCGCGTCGAGCAGCGGGCGCGTGTAGCCGCGGCCCAGGAAGACGGTCGTCGCGCCGAGCCGCGCCTGGAGAAGCCCGCAGAGAGGAAGGGTGAGGGCGACGTCACCGAGGCGGTCGGTCCGGCTGACGAGAATTCGCATCCGGGCCGGGAATGTAGACTCCCCGGCGAACTCACATCTCCCGCCGTCGCGTTCACTCGGGGTCGACTCGCGATCAGGTGTTCGTGAGGTGCTTCACGTGCCCTGCCCGCCCGGCTCGCTTAGCGTACCGGTCCTCCCCGACGTGCTGTTGATGCTCGCCCTTTGATGACCGCGTTCCCCGCTCGCGGGCCCGCCGTCCGCGCCGCCCCTCGGGCGCGGCCGCGCGTGACCCTCTTCCATCCGGCGTTCGGCCCCGTCGGGGGCGCGGAGGTGCTCGTCCTGCGCCACGCCATGCTGCTCCGCGAGCTGGGGTGCGACGTGCGGCTGGTCACGCGCGAGTACGACGCCGGCACGTGGCAGCCGTGGGCGGCCGAGCACGGCGTCCGCGTCGACTGCGTCCCCCGCGACTGGTTGGAGCGGAAGCTCTACCGCAGTCCCCGGCGCTGGCTTCTCGGTTCGGCCCGGCGACTCGCGCCGTACTTCGCGGGGGCCGCCGGCGTGGTCGCGTACAACGCCCCCGCGCCCGCCATCCTCGCCACGCGCCGGCCGCCCGGCGCGCGCGCGGTCTGGCACTGCAACGAACCCTCGCGCGAGCTGCACTTCGCGGAGGCCGCGCGCACCGCCGTCGCGCGCGCCGGCGCGGGCCCGTACGCCGACGAAACGGCGCCGCACGCACCGGCGCCCTTCCTCCCCGACGTCGCCTGGGCCGCGCAGAAGTTCGAGACCTACCGCCGCCGGCTCGCGGAGCGCTGGCGCTTCGCGCTCGACCGCACGCTCGACGTCGAGCGCGTGCGCCGACTGGACCGAATCATCACACTAAGCGAATATTCCGCGGATAGCGTGCGGCTCGTGTACGGGCGCGCCGTGGACGCGGTGGTGCCGCCGGTAATTCCCGAGCCGCGGGCGCGCCCGCGCCGCGCCGGAATCGACCGCGCGGGCGGCGGACTGCACGTGCTCGCGCACGCGCGTCTCGAACCCATGAAGAACGTCGACGGCGTCCTGCAGGGCTTCGCGCGGTTCCGCGCCCGCGTACCGGGGGCCCACGTGCTGCACGTCGTCGGCACGGGCGCGTGGCTCGACCGGTTGCGCGCCCGAGGCGACGCGCTCGGGCTCGGAGACGCCGTCCGCTGGCACGGGTACCTGGACGAGGCCGCGCTCGCCGCGGTCTACGCGCGCTGTGACGCGTTCGCGCTGCTGCCGCTCGACGAGCCGTTCGGGATGGTCTTCCCCGAGGCGGCATTCCGCGGACTTCTCCTGATCGGCCCCGACCACGGCGGCCCCGCAGAGATCCTCGACGGCGGCGCGCTCGGGTGGACGGTGGACGCGTTCGACTCCGACGCGCTCGCCGACGCGCTCGCGGCCGTGTGGGGGCTGAGCGACGCCGAGGCCGACCGGCGCCGCGCGCGCGCGGCGGCCGCAGTCCGCGCGCGCTACGGCGCCGCGACGGTGGGGCCACGGCTCCGGGCGGCGCTCCTCGAAGATTAGGCGATGGTAGGGTCCACGTTTCGCCCCGACTCCCTTAGCTTGGGCGTGTCTCCTCTCTACCTCCCATGTCCAAGCGCGCCACCTTCGAGACCAACAAGGGCACCATCGTCGCCGAGCTCTACGACGCGGATGCCCCGAAGACCGTCGCCAACTTCGAGAAGCTCGCCAACGAGCACTTCTACGACGGCGTCAAATTCCACCGCGTGATCCCGGATTTCGTCGTCCAAGGCGGCGACCCGCTCTCGCGCGACCTGCCGGCCGGCGACCGCCGCATCGGCACCGGGGGCCCGGGGTACACGATTCCCGACGAGCTCAAGGGCAACCCGCGCAAGCACGAAGAGGGCGCGCTGTCGATGGCGCACGCGGGCGCCAACACCGGCGGGAGTCAGTTCTTCATCGTCCTCAGCACGCCCAACACGCGCCACCTCAACGGGGTGCACACCGTGTTCGGCAAGGTGGTCGAGGGGATGGACGTCGTGCGCCAGATCTCGGGCAGCGACGTGATGAACACGGTCCGCGTGAGCTGAGGGAGCGCGCATGGCACACGACGGCAGTCACGCGGACGGCGCGCACGGCCACGCCGCCCACCACGACGTCAGCGACGACAAGGGCGCCGCGTTCGTCGGCTTCATCGCCGGTGCAGTCCTGCTCGGCAGCTTCCTCTTCGGCATGGTCCGGTGGACCAACCACCACCTCAACGCCGAAAAGGCGGGCGCGCCCGCGGCCGAATCGACGAAGTAACGACCGCGGACGGCGAAACGGGAACGGGGCGCGCAAGCGCCCCGTTTCTTGCAGATTGTAATGACTGACCAGTCAGTAATCAGATGTCTCTCGCTTGTGATTCTACCCGGCGCCGCGCGCCCGACGAACGCCCGCAACAAATCCTCGAAGCCGCCCTCGAAATCTTCGGCGAATTCGGACTTGTGGGCGCGCGGCTCGAGGATATTGCGCGCCGGGCCGGGATCGCCAAGGGCACCATCTACCTCTACTTCCCGAACAAGGAAGCCCTGTTCCGCGAGGTCGTCCGCCAGACCGTCGTCGACCGGCTCGACCGCCTCTCTCGCGCCATCGAAGCCGCCCCCGACGCGAGCGCCGCGAGCCAGCTCGATGCCTGTATGGCGCAGTGGTGGAACTACCTGCGCGCCGAGCCCTACCGCACGGTTTATCGGTTGATCGTGAGCGAGCTGCACCGCTTCCCCGACCTCGTCGAGTTCTATGCGGCCGAGGTGCTCACGCGCGCCAACAGACTCATCGGCGGCGTGATCGCGCGCGGGGTCGAGCGGCGGGAGTTTCGGGCCGTCGAGCCCTACGCGGCAGCTCGTATGCTCTCGGCCATGTTCATCACTCACTCGCTCTGGATGGGTCCCAACCAGGCGTTCATGCCGACGTTGCAGGCCCTCTCCCCCGACCAGGTGTTCGCGCAGCTGCGGGACTTCGCGTTTCACGCTCTCCGCCCTACTCCCGAATCGAA
Organism: Gemmatimonadetes bacterium T265; assembly: GCA_019973575.1. Lineage (NCBI taxonomy): Bacteria > Pseudomonadati > Gemmatimonadota > Gemmatimonadetes bacterium T265. Next base: position 414,663 of record BPUI01000002.1, on the reverse strand, counting down.
CGCATGAACGACCGCAGGCCTTTGACCCGGCGGCGCCGCCCGAGCGCCGCCCCCGTCCTCGCCGTTGCGGCGGTCGCGGCCACGCTCGCGAGCGCCGCCCTGAGCTCGGCGGCGCTCGCACAGGTGCCCGTGCCGAGCTCCCCGAGCCCGGCCCCGCCGAGCCCCGGGTCGCCGAGCTCGACGCCGTCGAGTCCGACGTCGCCGTCGACCCCGGGGTCGACGCTCCCGAACCCCGGGGCGCCAGCCGCGCCCACCACGTCGCCCACGTCGCCCAACGTCCCCGGCAACGGGACGACGACCGGCGCGCCCGTGACGCCCGGGAACCCCGGCGCGCCGCGCACCCCGGGCGACGCGGGCCAGGCCGGCGCGGCGTCGCTCAGCGCCGCCCCCGTCGGTCCGCTGTCACTCGGCGGCGCGGCGCGTCTCGCCGCCGTGCAGAGCGCCAACTCCGAGGAGGCGCGCTACCGCATCGACCAGGCGCGGGGCCGCCTGCGGCAGAGCCAGTCGTCGCTCCTCCCCTCGCTGTCGGCGCTCGGGAGCCAGAACCAGCGCACGTTCAACACGGCCTCGTTCGGCATCACCTTCCCGAGCGTGCCGGGGCAGCCGCCGCTCTTCGACCCGAACGGGCAGATCGCTGGGCCCGTCAACATCTACGACTTCCGCGCCCGCCTCGCGGCGACGCTCCTCGACCTCAGCGCGCGCGCGCGCGTGCGGGCCTCGCGCACGCTCGTGCGCGCGGGCACGGCCGACGCCGAGAACCAGGGGCAGCTCGCGGCCGCGAGCGCGGCCGTGACGTACCTCCGCGTGCAGCAGGCCGAGGCGCAGCTCGACAACCGCCTCGCCGATTCGGTGCTCGCCTCCGAGCTGCTCACCATCGCGCGCCAGCAACTCATCGCCGGCACCGGCGTCGCGCTCGACGTGACGCGCGCCCAGTCGCAGCTCGCGGCCACGCGCGCGTCCCTCATCGCGGCCCGCAACACGCGCGACCGCGCGCGCCTGGACCTCAACCGTGCGGTCGGCGTTTCCCTCGACCAGACGCTCACACTCACCGACCGCCTCACGGCGCTGCCGGTCGACACCAGCGGGCTGCTGCCCGACGAGGGCGCGGCCGAACGCGTCGCCGCGACGCGCCGGGCCGACCTCCGCGTCGCGGCCGAGCAGGCCCAGGCCGCGCAGCAGACCGCGCGCGCGATCCAGGCCGAGCGCTACCCGGCGCTCCAGGCCTTCGTCGACGACGGCAACACGGGGCTGGGCTTCACCCGCAGCCGGCTCCTGAACACGTACACGTACGGCGTGCAGGTCTCGTGGCCGATCTACACCGGCGGGCTGCGCCAGGGGCGCGAGCAGGAGCAGCGCGCCGCCGCGGCGGAGCTGGACGTGCGCGCCCGCGACCTGCAGACGCAGACCTCGGTCGACGTGCGCAGCTCGCTCCTCGACCTGCGCTCCGCGCGCGAACAGGTCTCCGCCGCGCGCGAGCGGCTCGGCCTCGCGGAGCAGGAAGTCGCGCAGGCCCGCGACCGCTTCCGCGCGGGCGTCTCGGGCAACGCCGACGTGATCACCGCGTCGCAGACGCTCACGACCGCGCGCACGGGCTACGTCGACGCGCTCGCCGCGTACCAGAACGCCCGCGTCTCGCTCGCCCGCGCGCAGGGTACCGTCGTCGACCTGCCGTAGTTCGTCTCACATCGCCACCATCGGACCGAACCATGTCCACCGCGACCCGACCCGAGCCCGCCCCCGCCCCGCCGGCCGCCCCCGCTCCCGCGCCGGCCCCGCCTCCCGCCGCGCCCGCGCCGGCCGGCAACCGCCGGCGCATCGTCCTGCCGATCATCGCCGTGCTCCTGCTCCTCGGCGGCGGCTGGGGGTTCAAGACCTGGAATTACGCGCGCGCCCACGAGACCACCGACAACGCGCAGGTCGACGGCCACATCGTCCCGGTGCTCGCCAAGGTCGGCGGCTACGTCCAGCGCGTGACCGTGGATGAGAACCAGCCGGTCAAGGAAGACCAGCTGCTCGTGCAGATCGACAGCGCCGACTACGCCGTGCGCGTGACGCAGGCGCAGGCCGACCTGCAGGCGTCGCAGGCCGGGGTCGGCGGCCGCGGCTCGTCGGAGGCGCTCGTGCAGACGGCGGAGAGCCAGACCGCCGCCGGCCAGGCGAACGTCGCCGCCGCGCGCGCCACGCTCGCCAAGGCGCAGGCCGACTTCACGCGCTACCAGCAGCTCGCCGCGGAGCAGATCATCTCGCAACAGCAGCTCGACGGCGCGCGCGCCGCGGTCGACGTGGCCGCGGCGCAGGTGACCGCCGCGCAGCGCCAGGCCGCGGCGGCCGGGTCGGGGATCGGCAACGCGCAGGCCGGCGTCCGCCTCGCCGACGCGCGCCTCGCCAGTTCGCGCGCCGCGCTCGACAACGCCAAGCTGCAGCTCTCCTACACGCACATCACCGCCCCGGTGAGCGGCGTGGTCTCCAAGAAGACGGTCGAGGTCGGCCAGCTCGTGCAGCCCGGCCAGACCCTCATGAGCGTCGTCGCCGACACGGGCACCTGGGTGACGGCCAACTTCAAGGAGACGCAGCTCGACGACATCCGCATCGGCCAGCCGGTCGACCTCGACGTCGACGCCTACGACGGCGCCACCGCGAAGGGCGTGGTCGAGAGCATCTCGGCGGCGAGCGGCGCCAAGTTCGCGCTCCTCCCGCCGGACAACGCGACGGGCAACTTCACGAAGGTCGTGCAGCGCGTGCCGGTGCGCGTCCGCATCACGCAGGGGCTCGGCGCCAACCGCCCGCTCCGCCCGGGGATGAGCGTGTACGCCCGCGTCGCGACGAAGGAAGGCGCGGCGCCTAACGCGGCGGCCGCGCCGGGCGCCGCGCCCGCGGCGAACGGCGGCGCGCGCTGACCCGGCCGTGTCCGACGTGGCGCCCGGCGCGGCGCCCCTCCCCGCGCGCGCCGACGTGCTCGCCCTCGTGCACGAGTGGACGGCGGGTGAGTCGCTGCGCAAGCACATGCTCGCCGTCGAAGCCGCGATGCGCGCCTACGCGCGGCACTTCGGCGCGGACGAGGCGCGCTGGGGGCTCGCCGGGCTCGTACACGACTTCGACTACGAGCGTTACCCGAACGCCGAGCGCGCCGCCACCGAACAGCACCCGGCCGCGGGCGTGCTCCACCTGCGCGCGCTCGGCTACCCCGAGGACGTGCTCGATGCGGTCCTGGCGCACGCCGACTATACGGGCACGCCGCGCACGACGCCGATGGCGCGCGCCCTGTTCGCGGTCGACGAACTGACCGGCCTGATCACCGCGGCCGCGCTCGTCAAGCCGTCGCGGCGTGTGGCCGACGTCGATGTGGCGGGCGTGCGACGGAAGATGAAAGACAAGGGATTCGCGCGCGGGGTCAGCCGCGACGACGTGATCAACGGCGCGGCCGAACTCGGGGTCGACCTCGACGAACACGTCGGGCGCGTGCTCGCGGCGATGCAGGCGGAGGCGGGCGCACTGGGACTCTGACGGTGTGGAGGCGTGATCGCGGCCACGGCTGGCCGGACCGCGCCGCCCACCCCGCTACTGCTTCTGGTACGCCCAGGTGAGGCCACCGCCGGCGAGGGTGAGCACCGACCCGTTCAGCGATCCCTGGTAGTTCACGCTGTTGATGCCGTTGGAGAACTGCGCCGCGCGGCTGTTGCCCGACCAGTTGGAGGTCGCGCTATCAACCTCGGTGCCGCCGCCGGCTGGGACGGACTGCTGGACGGCCGTGTACGTGCTGTTGCCGTTTACCTGGAGGCTACCGCCGACGATCTTGTCGCCGCTCCCGTCCGTGTAGGGCAGCGCCGAGCCGTTGACGGTCGTCAGCGCGTAGTTCCCCACGAGGGAGGTCGTGGGGGGCGCCGTCGAGTCGCTGCTGCAGCCCGCGAGGGCCGCGGCGAGGGCGGCCGCGCACAGGCCGTGGATTGCGAACGTCGCCGGGGGGACCGGAAGGTGTCGGGACATGGTCGGAGGGGGTTCGAGAGGGGTGCGCGCGGGTTCCGGGCGCGAGGAGGTCTTGCCGCCGTCCGCGCGGCGTCGCATTACTGAGAGCCGCGCGATCGGCGGAGGGCTTCACGCGAAGCCTCCCCACTTCGTTTTCCGCAAAACGGCCTCAAAACCCTTCACGTGCAGCCCCGTCGCGACGACGACGTCGCCCGGCGGTTCGGGGCGACCGGGCCCGGCGGCCCCGCCGCGTTCGCCGACTGGTACGCCCGCGCGTACGACGAGCTGCACCGGCTCGCCCACCGCGTGCGCGCCGGACGTGCCGGGGCGACGCTGTCCACCACCGCGCTCGTCCACGAAGCGTACGTCCGGCTGCAGCCGTCCCGCGTCGCGCCGCCGGACGCCGGGGCGGACGCGGAACGCGCGCATTTCTTCGCCGTGGCCGCGCGGGCGATGCGCGACGTGCTCGTCGACGCCGCGCGCCGGCGCGCGGCGGAGAAGCGCGGGGGCGGCGCGGCCCTGGTCACGCTCGGCGACGACGCCGCGCAGGCGGTGCGCCCGGACGAGGTGCTCGCGCTCGACGAGGCGCTCCGGCGCCTCGGCGCGCTCGACGCGCGGCAGCTGCGCGTGGTCGAGTGCCGGTTCTTCGCCGGCCTCACGGCCGACGAGACGGCGCTGGCGTTAGGCGTGTCGCTGTCCACGGTCGAGCGCGAATGGCGCGGCGCGCGCGCCTGGCTCGCGCGGGAGCTGCGCGCGCCGTGAGTCCGGAGCGGTGGCACCGGGTACAGGCGGTGTTCGGCGACGCCGCCGAGCGGCCCGCCGCCGAGCGCGCCGCGTACCTCGACGCGGCGTGCGCGGGCGACGCCGCGCTGCGGGCCGAGGTCGAGTCGCTGCTCGACGCCGAGGCGAACGCGCCGGGCCTCCTGGACGCCACGCGCTCGGCGCTCGCGTCGCTGCTGTGCGGCGACGCGGCGGACGCGCCGTCGTCCGCCGCGGGGCGCACGGTCGGCCCGTACCGGGTGCTGCACGAGATCGGGCGCGGCGGGATGGGCACCGTGTACCTCGCCGAGCGCTCGGACGTGGCGAGGCGCGTCGCGCTCAAGCTCGTGCGCGACCCGCTGGCCGCGCCGGAGCGCGTGCGGCGCATGCTCGTCGAGCGGCGCGTGCTCGCCCGGCTCGACCACCCGAACATCGCCCGCCTGCTCGACGCGGGCGTGACGGCCGACGGGGGCACGCCGTGGTTCGCGATGGAGTACGTGGAGGGCGCGCCGATCGACCGCGCCTGCGACGCGCGGCGCCTCACGATCGCCGAGCGGCTCGCCCTCTTCGAACAGGTGTGCAAGGCGGTGCAGTACGCGCACGGCGCGCTGGTCGTGCACCGCGACCTCAAACCGTCCAACATCCTCGTCACGGACTCCGCCGAGGTGAAGCTGCTCGACTTCGGCATCGCCAAGCTGCTCGGCGACGATCCCGACGCGCCCGGATGCGTGACGCGCACCGAGGCCCGGCTGCTCACCCCCGAGTACGCCGCGCCGGAGCAACTCCGCGGCGAGCCGGTCACCACCACCACCGACGTCTACGCCCTCGGCTGCGTCCTCTACGAGCTGCTCACCGGACACCGCGCCCGCGCCGGACGCGACGGCATGAGCGACGTCGGGCGGTACGCGCCGCCGGGGGACCCGCCCCGTCCCTCCGCCGCGGTCGCGCGGACGAGCGAGGCGGCGGGGAAGCGCGGCGGAGTACCCCAGGTCACCCCCGAGGTGGTGAGCGCGGCACGCCGCAGCACGCCCGCGGGACTGCAGCGCCAACTCCAGGGCGATCTCGACACGATCGTGCTCAAGGCGCTCGCGGCCGAGCCCGCACGGCGCTACCCGTCGGCCCAGCAACTCCTCGACGACCTGCGCAGCCACCGCGCCGGCCGGCCCGTGGCCGCGCGGCCCGACACGTGGCGCTACCGCGCGCGCAAGTTCGTCGGGCGCAACCGCGCCGCCGTCGGCGCGCTCGCGGCGTTCGTCAGCCTCCTCGGCGGGTTCGCGGCGGTGATGACCTACCAGCGGGCAGAACTCGCCCGCGAGCGCAACCGCGCGCAACGCGAGTTGACGACGGCGGAGACGGCATCCGCGTTCCTGGCGGACATCTTCCTGTCGACCCCGATCGTCGACGCGCGCGGGAACGGGATCACGGCGACCGACCTGCTGGCGCGCGGCGTCCGGAGCACCGCGGACCTCGCCGACAACCCCGACCTGCAGGTCCGCATGCTGTTAGGCTTCGGGCGCGCGTACAACGACCGCGCCGACTACGCCCGCGCGCGGTCGATTTTGGCGCAGGCCCTCGCGCTCGCGCGACGGCTGCACCCGGGCGACGACCTCGACGTGGGCGAGAGCCTCTGGGCGCTCGGCCGGACGCTCTACAACGCGGGCGACCTGGCGGGCGCCGAGCGACTGCTGCGCGAGGCGCTCGCGATGCGGCGGCGCCTGTTCGGGCCACGGCACCAGAGCACCCTGCGCAGTCTCACCGCGCTCGCGTCCCTGCTGCAGACGCGCGGCGAGCTGGACGAGTCGGAGCGGCTGTATCGCGAAGCCCTCGCCGCGGCGCCGGCGACCTTCGGCGGCCCCCACCGGGACTGGTCGGTCGTCCTGAACGGGCTGGGCCGCGTGCTGTACGAGGAGGGGCGCTATACGGAGACGGAACCGCTGCTGCGCGAGGCGGTGACGATGATGCGCCGGACCTCGGGCGACGACGACCAGGCCGCCTCCGCGCACCTGAGTGCGTTAGGCGAGCTGCTCCGCGCGCGGGGCAGACTCGCCGAAGCCGGGACGCTGCAGCGGGAGGCGGTCGCCGGGGCGCGCCGCGTGCTCGGGCCGCGGCACCCGCTGGTCGCGCCGAAGCTCGACGCCCTCGCGGCGGTGCTGCGCGACGAGGGCGACCTCGCCGGGGCCGAGGCCACGTTCCGCGAGGCGCTCGCCATCCAGCGCGCGTCGCTGCCAGCGGGGCACGTCGGAACGGCCGTCACGCTGGCCGGACTCGGCGGGGTGCTCACGGCGCGCGGGCGCGCCGCAGAGGCCGAGCCGATGCTGCGCGCGGCACTCGAGATCGACCGCCGGGACCTCGTGGTCGGGAGTCGGCAGACGGCGGAGGCGCGCGCGGCGCTCGGCCGGTGCGTGCTCGCGCTTGCCCCTCCGGCTGCGGTCGGGGCGAATGCACGGGCGTCGACTGCTGCGCCGCGCGACCGCTGAGCACCCGGTCCGCCAACGAGGCCGGCCCGGTCCGCGTTATCTTGGCCGGATGTCTTACGGCCACGCGCTTCCCTTTCCGCTGCCCTTCGCGATCGCCGACCGCGCCCCGCGCGCGGAGCGGCCGCGGCCCCTCGCCGCGACCGACGAGGCGGCCGAGCGTGCGGCCGCCGAGCGCGGCTATGTCCTCGGCGCGCAGGCCGGGGACGCGGGTGCGTTTGCCGGTCTCGTCCGCCTGCACCAGCGACGCGCATACGTCGTCGCGCGGGCGATCGTGCTCACGCACGAGGACGCCGAGGACGCGGTGCAGGAAGGATTCCTGCACGCCTACAAGGCGCTCGACCGGTTCCGCCCCGAGCAAGCGTTCGGCGCGTGGCTGCACCGGATCGTCGCCAACGCGGCGCTCGACATCGCGCGCCGCCGCAAGGTGCGCGACGCGGACGAACTCCCCGAGAGCGTCGCCTCGCCGCGCCCGCACCGCGACCCCGCGGAGCGCGACGAGTTGCGCGACCGCCTGCGCGAGGGGCTCGCGCGCCTGGCCGAGCGGCAGCGCGCGGTGATCGTGCTGCACGACGTCGAGGGCTTCAAGCACGCCGAGATCGGCGCGATGTTAGGCATCCCCGAGGGCACGGCGCGCTCCGACCTGCACCACGCCCGCGCGGCCCTCCGCGGCTGGCTCGGCGGGGTGCGGAGCGGGCTGTGAGATCCGCCCCGTGAGCGCCCCCGAGCGGCCGCTGCGGCCGCCCTTCGGCCCGTCGCGCCGTCGCCGCCCGTCCGACGCGGGCGACCGGTCGACGGGCGACCGGTCGACGGGCGACCGTGTCGCAGGGGACCGCCTCACGGGCGAGCTGCGCGCCGAGTACGCCGCGCCCGAGGAGCCGCGCTACTGGGACGCGTTCGAGGCACGCATTCTCGCCGCGGTGCGCGACGGCGCGGCGCGCGCGACGGCGACCACGACGGGGGCGTTCCGCGCGGTGCCGGCGGTGGCCGTCGAGTGGTGGCACGCGCTCGCGCGGTGGGCCGAGCCGGGGCTCGCCGCCGCGGGCGTCGCGCTCGTGATCGCGACCGCGGTGTTCGTCGAGGCGCGGGCCACGGTCGCGGCGTCGCGCGCCCACTCGGCGTTCCGCGACGTGCTCGACGCGCCGCTCGTGGAGTCCGCCGGCACCGCGCGCACCGACACATCGCCGGCGGGCGGGTCGGTGTTCGACGCCGGGCTCGCGCGCGCGGGCGACGACGCGGCCAGCGACGACACCGCCGAACAGGCGCAGGCGCGGCGCGCCCGGCTCGTCGATGAATTGCTGAGTGGGGGCGTCGCGCGGCGCCACCCGTCGGCAATCGAGCGGGCTGCCGAACGAGTGACGGAGCCGGAGCGCGGGCCGACGACCGAGGCGGCGTCGGACCCGACCGCGGACCGGCAGCGGCGCGACGCGACGTTCCGCGAGCTGCTGCCCCGGCGGTGAGCGCCGTGCCGGCGCCGCCCGCCGACGCGGGCCGGCGCGCAGACGCGCCCGGCGAGGCCCGCGCCGGCGCCGCCGGGGTGTCCGGGCGCGAGGCACGTTCGCGCCGGCTTGCCGCGGCCGTCGTCGTCGCGGCCGTGCTCGCCGGCGGCGCGATCGGCGTCGCCGCCGACCGGCTGGTGCTCGCGCGCGGCCCGGTCGAGGCGCCGCGCGGCCTCGACGCCTTCGCCGCCGAACTCGACCTCACGCCGCCGCAGCGGAGCGCCATCGATTCCATCATGGACGCGCGCCGCCAGGCGATCGACGCGCTCATCGCGCCGGTGCGGCCGCAGCTCGACGCGATCCGCGCCGCCGGTCGCCGCGACATCCGCCAGCGCCTCACGCCCGCCCAACAGGAGCGCTACGACGCGTACGTCGCGCGGCTCGAACGACAGGAGCGCGAGGAACGCGCGCACCGTCGGTGACCGTTTACTTCCGCGCGTGACCGCTTCGCACCACGAGCCCGGGGGCCGCCGCCTCGCGCTGCTCACCCTCACCGCGCTCGGCGTCGTCTTCGGCGACATCGGCACGAGCCCGCTCTACGCCCTCAAGGAGTGCTTCACGGCGCCGCACGGCGTGAGCGCCACGCCCGACAACGTCTACGGCGTGCTGTCGCTCGTCGTCTGGGCGCTCACGCTCGTGGTGACGGTCAAGTACGTCACCTTCATCCTGCGCGCCGACAACAAGGGCGAGGGCGGCATCCTCGCCCTGCTCGCGCTCATCATGCAGCAGAACCGGCGCCCGAGCGACCGCGGCGCGCGGCGCGTGCTCGTCGTCCTCGGCCTCTTCGGCGCGGCGCTCCTCTACGGCGACGGCGTCATCACCCCGCCCGTCTCCGTGCTCGGCGCGGTCGAGGGGCTCAACGTGATCGCCCCCGCGCTCGAGCGCTGGGTGTGGATCCTCGCGATCGCGATCCTCGTCGTCCTCTTCGCGGGGCAGCGCTTCGGCACCGACCGCGTGGGGCGGCTGTTCGGGCCGGTGATGCTCGTCTGGTTCGCGACGATCGCCGCGTTAGGCATCTCCGGCTTCCGGCACCACCCCGGCGTGCTCCGCGCGCTCTGGCCCGGGTACGGCGTCCGCTTCTTCGCCGCGCACGGCTGGCACGGCTTCGTCATCCTCGGCTCGGTCGTGCTCGCGGTGACCGGGGCCGAGGCGCTCTACGCCGACATGGGCCACTTCGGGCGGCGGCCGATCCGGCTCGCCTGGCTCGCGCTCGTCTTCCCCTGCCTGCTGCTCAACTACTTCGGGCAGGGCGCGCTCCTCCTCGCCGACCCCGCGGCCGCGGCGAACCCGTTCTACCTGCTCGCGCCCCCCGGGCTGCAGATCCCGCTCCTCGTGATCGCGACCTTCGCCGCGATCGTCGCCTCGCAGGCGCTGATCTCCGGCGCGTTCTCGCTCACGCAGCAGGCCGTCCAACTCGGCTTCGCGCCGCGCGTCGACATCCGGCACACGTCGGTCCAGGAGGCGGGGCAGATCTACATCCCGGAGATCAACGCCGCGCTCGCCGCCGGGTGCGTCGCGATCGTCGTCGGCTTCCGCACCTCGAGCGCGCTCGCGGCCGCGTACGGCATCGCCGTCACGGGAACGATGGCAATCACGTCGCTGCTCTTCTACGTCGTCGCGCGGCAGCGGTGGCAGTGGCCGCGCCCGCGGGCGCTGGCCCTCGCCGGCCTCTTCCTCGCCGTGGACCTCGCGTTCTTCGGCGCCAACGTGCTCAAGATCGCCCAGGGCGGCTGGGTGCCGCTCTCGATCGCGGCGCTGCTCTACGTGTTGATGGCGACCTGGAAGCGCGGGCGCGCACTGCTCTCGCGCCAGCTCCGCGACGCGTCGCTCCCGCTCGAGACGTTCCTCGCCGACGTCGGCCGCCGCCGGCCGCCGCGCGTGCCCGGCACCGCGGTGTTCATGACCTCGTCGTCCGGCGGCGCGCCCGTCGTCCTGCTCCACCACCTCAAGCACAACAAGGTGCTGCACGAGCAGGTCGTCCTCCTCTCCGTCCACACCGCCGACGTCCCCGAGGTCGACCGCCCCGAGACGCTCACCGTCGAGCCGCTCGGCCACGGCTTCTTCCGCGTCGTCGTGAGCTACGGCTTCATGGAGACGCCGAACGTGCCGCAGGTGATGACGCTCCTCGCCGCGCACGGCGTGCGCGCGCGGCCGATGGAGACGAGCTACTACCTCGGCCGCGAGCGGCTGCTGCCGACCGGCGACAGCCCGATGCAGCGGTGGCGCAAGCAGCTGTTCGTGTTCATGTCGCGCAACGCGCGCTCGGCGACGGAGTTCTTCAACATCCCGCCCAACCGCGTGGTCGAGTTGGGGACGCAGATCGAGTTTTGAGGGGGCGCGCCGTCGCCGCGCGGGCCGGGAGGGCGCGGACGGACCGGCACACGGCGCCGTCGCGTCCCGAGAGTTGTCATCCTGAGCGCAGCGAAGGATCTTCTCTGCGCCGTGAGGAGCGCCGCCCGTGAAGTCGGGTCGTCCCCGCGTTGCTTCAAGTTCCGCACGCAAGATCCTTCGCTGCGCTCAGGATGACATCGTCGCGCGTCGCGTGCCGCACCATCGTCTAACGTTCCCGCCGTCACGCGCCCTCTCTCCCCTTCGCCGTCCGTGCGCTCCTCCCGCCGCTTCGCCGCTCTCTCACTGCCGGCCCTCCTCGCCGCGGCGCCCCGCGTTACGGCCGCCCAGCCCCTCCTCCCCGCCGCCCGCGACACCGCCGCGCGCGACGACCGCCGCTTCGACTTCGCCGCCCGCGGCCCGTACCGCCCCGAGGTCCCCCGCCCCGAGGCGCTGCTCGGCTACCCGTTAGGCGCGCGCAACACGCAGTACGGCGAGCAGGAGCGCGTCCTCCTCGCGGTCGCCGACGCCGCGCGCGACCGCGTGCGCGTCGAGGAGATCGGCGCCTCGCACGAGGGGCGCCGGATGCGGGTTTTCGTCGTCAGCGCGCCCGAAAACATCGCCCGCCTCGACGCGATCCGCGCCGACCTCGGGCGGCTCGCCGACCCGCGCGTCACGGGCGCCGCCGAGGCCGCGGTGATCGCCGCGCGCACGCCCGCCGTCGTGTGGATCTCGGAGAGCGTGCACGGCAACGAGTCGCCCGGCTTCGAGAGCGGGATGCAGCTCCTCTACCAGTTCGCCGCGAGCACCGAGCCCGCGACGCTCGCCGCGCTCCGCCGCGCGGTCGTCGTCATCAACCCGAGCTCCAACCCCGACGGCCACGAGCGCTTCGCGGTGTGGTACAACTCGGTCGCGCGCAGCGACCCGGCCAACGACGCCTACGAGCACCGCGAGCCGTGGAGCATCCAGGGCCGCTTCAACCACTACCGGTTCGACATGAACCGCGACGTGATCGCGAGCACCCAGCCCGAGGTGCAGGCGATCATGGGCGGGATGCTCCGCTGGCACCCGCAGGTCGCCGTCGACCAGCACGGCCAGGTGCCGACGTACTTCTTCCCGCCCGCCGCGCGCCCGGTCAACGCGAACATCGGCCCGGAAGGCGAGAAGTGGCTCGCGATCATCGGCCGCGCCAACGCCGCGGCGTTCGACGCGCAGGGCTGGCAGTACTTCGTCCGCAACGAGTTCGACCTCTACTACCCGGGCTACTGGGACACCTGGCCGTCGCTCAACGGCGCGACCGGGATGACCTACGAGACCGACGGCGGCGGCTGGAAGGGGATCGCGTGGCGCCGCGAGGACGGCTCGCTGCTCTCCTTCCGCGACGGCATCGCGAAGCACTGGACGGCGGCGATGGCGACGATCGAGGCGACCGCGGCGCGCGCGTCGGAGCGGCTCGTCGACTACGCGGCGTTCCGGCGGCACGCGGTCGAGCAGGGGCGGACGGGGCGGATGCGGCAGGTCGTGCTCGTGCCCGGCGCGGACCCGCAGCGCGCCGCGGAGCTCGCCGCCGCGCTCGTGCGCGCGGGCGTGGAGGTCCGGCAGACGAACGTCGGCTTCGCGAGCGCCCGCGCCCACGCGTACGGCGCGGGCTCCGCGATCGAGGCGCCTAACGCGCGCGGCGCGGCGCGGCGCTTCGCGGGCGGCGCGTACGTCGTCGACCTCGCGCAGCCGCAGGGCCGACTCGCGCGCGCGGTGCTCGAGCCCGCGCCCGTACTCGATTCGACCTTCGCGCGCCGCCAGGTCGAACGCTTCCGCCGCAACCTGCGCCGCGCCGGGGCGAGCGGCGAGGACGCGGAGTTCTACGACATCACCGCCTGGTCGCTCCCCCTCGCGTTCGGCGTCGAGGCGTACTGGACCGAGGACGCGGCCGGCGGGGGCGGCGCCCTGCTCCAGCCGCCCTCGGCCGGGCTCCCCGGCCCGCCTCTCGCCGCGGCCGACGCGGCGGCGCCCTACGCCGCGCGCCCGGTCGCACTCGCCGGCCCCGCGGCCGCGCCCTACGGCGGTGCCGGCGCCGAGCCGCTGGCGACGGAGCCGCTCGCCACACCGTTAGGCGGCGGCGTCACGGGCGGGGTCGCCTCGCCCACCGCGTACCTCTTCACGGCGGCGCCGAGCGGCGCGGCCCCGCTCGCCTTCCGCCTCCTCGCCTCCGGGTACCGCGTCGACGTCGCGACGGACTCGGTCGAGGCCGGCGGGCGCCTGTGGCCACGCGGCACGTTCGTCCTCGTCGCGTCGCGCAACGACCCGTCGCTGCGCGCGACGCTCGACCGCCTCGCGCGCGAACGCGGCGTCCCGGTCACGCCGGTCGCCTCCGCCTACACCGAGCGCGCGCAGTTCGGCATCGGCTCCTCGGCGCTCACCGCGCTCAAGCGCCCGCGCGTCGCGGTCGTCGGCGACGAGGGCGTCTCGCAGACCGCGTTCGGCGCGCTCTGGTGGACGATGGACCGCCGCTGGTCGGTCGACTTCGTGCACCTCAACTGGGCGGCGCTCGCGAACGGCGACCTGTCGCGCTTCGACGTGATCGTCGTACCCGACGGCTCGCCCGGTGCGATCGGCCGGGCCGTCGGCGGCGAGGCGCTCGCGCGGCTGAAGAGCTGGGCGCGCGCGGGGGGCACGCTCGTCACGATGGGCGGCGCGACCGAGTGGGCCGCCCGCCCGGACGTCGACCTCACGAGCGCCCGGCGCGTCGGCGGCGACACAACCTCGAACGCCGCCCGCCCCGCGACCGCGGACACCACCGCGCCGCCGCGCGACGACCTGCTCGCCGTCACGAGCCCGGGCGCCGCTCCCAACACCCCCGCCCCGGTCCCGGGCGCGATGTTCGACGCGGTGCTCGACCGCACGCACTGGCTGACCTTCGGCTACGACCAGCCGCGCGTGACGGCCCTCGTCGAGGGCGGGACCTTCCTCCGCCTCTCGCGCGAGGGCACCAACGTCGCGGTCTTCCCGCGCACGGGGCCGGTCACCCGCGCGGGCTTCACCTGGCCCGGGAACACGGAGCGGCTGCTCCGGAACACCGCGCTGGTCGTCGAGGAGCCGTTAGGCCGGGGGCACGTCGTGCTCTTCCAGAACGACCCGACGTTCCGCGGCTGGGTGCGCAGTATGGACCGCCTGGTGCTCAACGCGGTGCTGCTCGGCCCGAGCTTCTGAAGCTCTGAGGCGCCGCGGGTAGACCGTGAGCGGGGAGGGCGACGGGTGGGGCGTGGGTGGGGGAGCGTGCCAGGTGGGCGCACGCGGGCAGGTCGTTGGGGCGGGGCAGGAAAGGCGGGACACGACCCGCGGCGCCCGTGCTGCGGGGCGGCAGCGGCGGCCGGGTCGGGCACGGCCGGGGGTGGCCTGCCCCAGCCCTGTCGTTAGTCAGCCGCCGTTCCCGTCCCGTAGCTCCGCCCCGGTTGCTGTGCCCCACCCGTCGCTCCACCCGCCCCGCCAGCCCGCCCCGCCTAACGACACCAGCCCCAGCTCACGCCGTCCTAACTCGTACCGCCACCTGCGCCGCCTCCGGTTCATCCCCCGTCCGCGACCACTTCCAGAACACCGCCGTCATCACGAGATAAAAGAACATCCCCCCGGGGATCCACATGACCAGCCCCCCGTACCGCTGGTCTTCGAGCGGCGAGATCCCGACCACCCTCGGCGCGATCGCATACAGCGGGTAGAGCACCCGGTCCGCCATCGTGATGTAGACTGCGACGACCGACATCGGCAGCGTCATGAGGAAGCAGTACAGCATCTGCCCCGGGTAGCTCAGCCGCGGCAGTTCGGGCAGCGGGCTGAGGAGCGGCCACCACATCACCACGCTCGCGCTCAGGAACATCAGGTGCTGGAAGATGTGGACCGGATGTTGTGCGAGCGCCAGGTTGTAGAGCGGCGGCAGGTGCCACGCCGCGAGCACGACGTTGAAGATGGCGAAGCAGCTGACCGGCGTGAGCGCGACCTCCGCGAGCCGGCGCACGCGCCGCGGCCGGAGCAGCGGCCGCAACATCCACCCGGGGGTTCCGGCGACGAGCAGCGGCGGTACGACCAGCTCGAGCACGAGGTGCTGCACCATGTGCGCCGAGAAGAGGTACGTGTCGCTGAGGTCGTGCAGCGGGCCGTTGAGCGTCGCGAGCAGGACGGCGAGCGCGCCGAAGAACATCGCGCGCTGCGCCGTCGTCGGCGAGCCCGGGTGCGCGCCGTCCACGGTCGAGACCGACGCCTGCCGCGCGCGCCACTCGTAGAGCGCGCCGAGCGCGAGCGAGCCGACGACCGTGCTCGCGTGGATCGAGAGTCCCGCGCCGACCTGCGCGACGGGGTGGAGGAGCATCAACATGAAATCACGACCTTCGAGGAACTGATGCTGTCATCCTGACCCGCAGCGAAGCGAAGGGGAAGGATCGCTATCCCGGCTGACGAACCCGTACCGCGAGCGTCGACGAGGCGGTCTCTAAGGACAGCGATCCTTCGCTGCGCTCAGGATGACACAGGCCGCACGGGCACGCCCCTCGTACCCCGCAACGCGCGAAGCGGCCGGGCGGTGACCCGCGCCCGGCCGCCCCGCCGTCCGTGTTAGGCGCGATCAGGTCAGGAGGCCGAGCCGGACCGCCAGCTTCCCGAACAGGAACATCAGGATCATCATCGTCATCGCCGCGACGAGGAGGGGCCCCGTGAACAGGAAGCGGAACAGCTTGTTGTCGTACTTGAGGTGCATGTAGAACAGTACGACCGTGAAGAACTTGATCGCCGAGAGCGTGAGGAGGAGCGTGACGAACACGCCCTTCATCGCCACCAGGCTCGGGATGTAGTAGGCCCACACCTCGGCGACGGTGATCGCCGTGAGGATGAAGCCGACCTTGACGTAGGTGAGCGCGGTCGGGTGGTCGCCGTGCGCGGCCTGGTGCGTGTCGTGCGCGGCCTGGGCCGCGACGGGGTTGGCGGACGGGGCGGTTGCCATCGCGCGCTCCTACTGGATGAGGTAGACGAGCGTGAAGATCACGATCCAGACGACGTCGACGAAGTGCCAGTAGAGCGCGGCGAGGTCGACGGCGAGCGCGTCGCCCGGCCGGAGCCCCCGCTTCACGTCGATCGCGAGGAGCGCGAGCAGCCAGATCACGCCGGCCGTGACGTGGCCGCCGTGGAAGCCGGTGAGTGTGAAGAAGCTCGAGCCGAACAGGTTCGTGCGGATCGTCAGCCCCTCGTGCACGAACGAGGTGAACTCGTACGCCTGGAAGCCGAGGAACGTCGCGCCGAGGACCGCCGTCATCGCGAGCCACAGCTTCGAGCTGTTCCAGCGCGCGCGCTGCGGGTTGTCCGCGTTCACGACCGCGTTGTGCGCGAGCACCATGCAGAGCGACGACATCAGCAGCACGAACGTCGACGCCGACGTGACCGGGATGTTGAGGATCGGCTTCAGCGCCCCCGGGCACTGTCGCAGGAACGCGGCCGCGTTCTCCGCGCCGGCCGTCGCGTTGGTCGACGGGCAGTAGTACTCGTGCGGGAACGGCCCCACGAGCGACCGGCCCTTGTAGATCAGGTACGTCGAGATGAGCGACGTGAAGAGCATGCACTCCGACCCGATGAACGCCCAGATGGCGATCTTCCGGCTGTCGAGCCCCGTGGTCGTGTAGTGCCCCGCGGTGTGCGTATCCGCCTGGTTGGCGGACGTCATCGTGGTGACGGTCGCTCCCATCTTAGTGCGCGTCCTCGAGCGGGTTCGTGAGCCAGTTGAAGAGCGACGAGGTCCACCAGAGCGCGCCGAACGCCATCACGCCGACGCCGAGCAGGAGGTTCTTTTCGAGGAACATCAGCCCCGAGAACATCACCACCACGCCGAGCGCACAGACGAGCGGCATGATCGTCGGGTAGGGCATCGGGATGCCGAGCTCCTTCGCGGTCGGGATGACGCCGGTGCGCGCCATCTCGCCGCTCGACGGCCGGTCGCCCGGCGTCCGGCTGCCGGCCGGCACGTTCGCGTTCACCATCACCGGCGCCCCGCCTAGCGGCGCCTCGCCGCCCGTCGGGTTCACGTGCGTGTGCGTCGCCTCGGCGCCGTTCGCCCCCGTCCCCGCGCCCGGCACCCCGATCCCGAGCCGCGTGTCGCCGCGCTCCGTGTGCGGCACCTCGGCCGTGAGCTCGGGCGCCTTCACGTCCCACAGGGGGTACCGCGAGGTCACGCGCGGCAGCTCGGCGAAGTTGTAGTCGGGCGGCGGCGACGGGATCGTCCACTCGAGCGTCCCCGCGCCCCACGGGTCGTTGCCCGCCTTCTCGCCGCCGTTCCAGCTCTTGATCAGGTTGTAGATCGTGAACCAGACGCCGACGATGAGGATCGCCGTGCCGATCGACGACGCGAGGTTGAAGCCCGCGTAGCCCTGGTCCGCGTCGTACGTGTAGACGCGGCGCGGCATGCCGAGCAGCCCCGAGAAGTGCATCGGGAAGAACGTCAGGTTCATCCCGACGAGCATGGTCCAGAAGCTCCAGCTCCCGCGCCGCTCGTTCAGCAGGCGCCCGGTGAACTTCGGGAAGTAGTAGTAGATGCCCGCGAACAGCCCCATCATCGAGCCGCCGAACAGCACGTAGTGGAAGTGCGCGACGACGAAGTACGTGTCCGTCTGCTGCAGGTCGGCCGGGGGGGACGAGTGCATCACGCCCGAGATGCCACCGATCGTGAATAGGCCGACGAGCGCGGTCGCGTACTTCATCGCCGTCGTGAAGTTCAGCGCGCCGCCCCACATCGTGGAGATCCAGTTGAAGATCTTCACGCCCGTCGGGATCGCGATGAGCATCGTCGTCAGCGAGAACAGCGAGTCCGCGACCGGGCCCATGCCCACCGCGAACATGTGGTGCGCCCACACGCCGAAGCCGAGGAAGCCGATCAGCGTCGTGGCGTAGACCATCACCGGGTAGCCGAAGATCGGCTTACGGCTGAACGCCGGGATCACCTCGCTCACCAGCCCGAACGCGGGCAGGACGAGGATGTAGACCTCGGGGTGGCCGAAGATCCAGAACAGGTGCTGCCAGAGCAGCGGGTCGGCGCCCGCGGCGATGGTATAGAAATTGGTCCCGAAGAAGCGGTCGAAGATCAGGAACTGCAGCGCGATCGTGATGACCGGGAAGGCCAGCAGCACGAGGAACTGCACGATGAACGCGTTCCAGGTGAACATGGGCATGCGCATCATGTTCATCCCGGGCGCCCGCATGTTGATGACGGTCGTGATGAAGTTGAACGACGCCGCCAGCGTGCTGATGCCGAGGATCTGGAGCCCGATCACCCAGAAGTCGATGTTGATCCCGGGTGAGTACGCCCTCGTCGTCAGCGGCGCGTACCCGAACCACCCGCCGTCCGGCGCGGCGTGGAAGAGGACGGGGAGCGTGATGAAGATGCCGCCGAACAGGTAGATCCAGTACGAGAACGCGTTGAGCCGCGGGAAGGCGACGTCGCGCGCGCCGATCTGGAGCGGGATCAGCAGGTTGAAGAACGCCGCCGACAGGGGCATGATGGCGAGGAACACCATCGTCGTGCCGTGCATCGTGAACAGCTGGTTGTACGTCTCGGCCGAGACGAGGTGCTCGTTCGGCTGCGCGAGCTGGGCGCGGATCAGCCCCGCCTCGAGCCCGCCCCAGATGAAGAAGGCGAGCGACGTGACGAGGTAGAGCGTCCCGATCTTCTTGTGGTCGACCGTGGTGAGCCAGCCCCAGAGGCCGGTGTGCTCCTCCGAGACGCGCGTGTCCGCGGGCGCGAAGGCTGGCGGTGCAATCGTGGTGGCCATGAGGGGTTCGTGTCGTCGGGGTTACTTCAACGCGTGCAGGTACGCCACGATGTCGGCGATTTCCTGATCCGTGAGGCCGCCGAGGCCCGCCGTGACCTTGGCCTTGGTCGTCGGATCATACTCGTTCAGCCCGAGGGTGGGCATCGTCACGCCGGGCTTCATGGCGCGCGAGTTCTTGACCCACGCCGTCAGGTGCCGCGTGTCGTTCGGGAAGAGCCCGCCGGCGATCGTGTTGCGCGACCCGATGTGCGTCAGGTTCGGCCCGACCTTGCCCATCGACGCGGGATTGCCGTTGATGTAGTGGCAGCCGATACAGGCCTTGACCGAGTAGGTCTTGAGCCCGCGGGCCGCGTCGCCGGCGAGGGCCGTGTTGATGCGGAGCCCGTCGGGAATCGGCGTCTCAGGCATGATGCCCCGCCGCTCCGCGTTGAGCGAGGCCGCCGGGAACGTGTAGCCCGCCGGCACCGCCGCGTACTGCGCCTGCTGCTGCGCCGTCTGCGGGGTGACCGGAGCCTGCGCCGTGACCGTGCCCGGGCGCGCACCCGCGACGCCCGCCTGCGGCGTGCCCGCGCCCGACGCGTTCACGGTCGGGGCCGGGTTGTTGCGCGCGGCCACGTCACCACTCACGGCGGGCTGGCCGGTCTGTGACTTGGGGCCGCCCGTCGAGATCTGCTGCTGCTGCCGCGCGGTGGCCTTGGCAGCCGCCGAGTCGCCCGCCGACACCGGCATGCTGCCCTGCGCCGCGCCGGTGCCCGGCGCGCCACCGGCCGGCGCGACCGCGCCGTACGCCGCGATCTGCTGCTGACCCTTCGCCCAGCTCTCGAACTGCGCCGGCTTGACCGTATACACGCGGAACCTCATGTTCGCGTGGCTCGCCCCACAGTACTCGGCGCAGTGCCCGTTCCACGCCGCGGCGCCGAGCGCCGAGTCCGGCGTGAACCACAGGTAATTCGTGTGGTTCGCGATCAGGTCGCGCTTGCCCGAGAGCGCCGGGATCCAGAACGAGTGCAGCACGTCGGCGGTCTTCAGCGCGAAGTTCACCGTGCGCCCCGTCGGCAGGTACAGCTCGTTGGCCGTCGTGATGTTGTACTCGGGGTATCGGAACTCCCACCACCACTGGTGCCCGATCACCTCGACCTGCAGCGCGCCCGCCTTCGCCTTCGCCTGCGTGCGGAAGATCGTCCGCACCGTCGGCACGGCGATGAACACGAGGATCACCGCCGGGATCGCCGTCCAGAGCACCTCGAGCGTCGTGTTGCCGTGCACGTGCCGCGGCTCCGCCTGCCCCGGCTTCCGGCGGAACTTGAAGATCACGTACAGCAGCAGCACCTCGACGATGATGAAGACGAGCGTGCCGAAGAAGAACAGGTACTTCCACAACCCGAGGACCGCGACGTTCGTCTCGCTGTGGGTCGTGAGGACCGAATCGGGCGTGCCCGGGCCTTCGCAGGCCGTCATCGCCAGGAGCGCGACGGCCGCGAGCGGCAGCGCGCATGCCGAGACCGCGCGAGCAGCCGCGCGAGCAGCCGCGCGAGCAGCCGCGGCCATGCCGCGTGGCCGCGGGCGGAAAGTGCGTGTCATGCCAGTCGATGTGAGGCGGCGTGTGGTCGCCCGCTCGTCGTCCGAACGGCGGGCGCCAGCAAAACGTGACCTGCGGTCGTGCGGCAACGTGGGCAAGGTAACCGTCGCGTTTCCGGAGTAGCAAGCGAGCACACGGCCAGCTCATGCGTGAGACGCACTGCATCGGTACGGCGCGCGACAGAGCGTTCTGCCGAGTCGCGCAGCGGTTTCGCCGGCCGCGCGCCGATCGTCGTTCCGGCGCACCGCCCTCCGCCGCCTCCGCCACACGCCCGTCCTGCCGCTGATGCCAGCACTCCGTGTGCCGGGTCGCCCGACGCATCGCACGCCCGCAATCAGGTGCCCGCTCAACGCGCTGATCCTGGCGAGTTGTGCCCAGGCCTGTTCGCAGGCGGCCGCGGCCGGTGCGGACCGCGCATCCCCGCAGGATGCCGCCCCGCGGGACGTCGCGATCGGCCTCGCGCTCGACACGGACCGGGGGGGCATGCTCGCGCTCGAACGCGGCGTGACGCTCGCCACGCAGACGCTCGCCGACGACCCCGCCGCCCGCGCACGCCGCGTCCGCTTCACCGTCCGCGGCGCGCGGCCCGATGCCAGCACCGCGGTCGCGGCCACCGAACGCCTCCGCGACGACCCCGCCGTGATCGGCGTCGTCGGCGACCCCGAGAGCGGCCGCTCCGAGAGCGGCCGTTCCGGGAACGGCCGCTCGCCCGGCACACGGCCCACGATCGACGACGCCGCGCACGGCGACGCGCACGCGCTCGCCACGGTGGCCCCAACCGCGACGAACGCCGCCCTCGTCGGGCGCTCGCCCTGGCTCTTCCGCCTTTCGCCCGATGACGAGACGGCGAGCCGTGCGGTCGCCGCGTACGTCGCCGATTCGCTCGGCGCGCGCCGCGCGGCCGTGGTCTACCGCAACGACGCGTCCGGCCGCGACTGGGCCGCCGCCTTCGCGCACGCCTTCGCGCGCCGCGGCGGCGCCCTCGTCGCGCGCGACCCGTACCTCGCCGGCGTCACCGAATGGCCGGTCTACGCGCGCTACCTCGCGTCCCGCCACCCCGAGGTTGTCCTCTTCCCCGGATCCGCCGACGACGCGGGGCAGCTGCTCCGCGCCCTGCGCGCAGCGGGCGACCGCACGCCGTTCGTCGGCGGGGACGCGGTCGCTCCGCTCGCCGATTCGGCCGAGTTCGCGGGCATGCGCTACGCCGTACCGTTCGCGGCAGCGACCGCCGCGCGCCCCGGCGCCCCTGCCGCCGCGCGCGCGTTCGTCGCGCGCTACGTGGCCCGCTACGGCGAACGCCCCAACGCGCGCGCCGCGATGGCCTACGAGGCCGCCCTCCTGCTCGGTCGCGCCGCGCTCGCGGTCGACCTCGATGCCCCCGACCGCCGCCGCCGCGTGCGCGACTGGCTCGCCACGCTCGGCGGCGCCACGCCCGCGGTGCCCGGTGTGGCCGGTCCGATCGCCTTCGACGCGGGGCATGGCGTCGTCGGACGCGGCGTGGTGGTCGCGACGGTGCCCGTCGACCGTTCGGCGGCCGTCCGTCCGAGCGCTCCGTGAGCCTCGCCCTCCCGTCGCCCGCGCGCGCGATCTCGGGCGCGCTGCCGCGCACGCCGGCGCGCTGGACGATCACCGGCCGCCTGCGCCTCGGCTTCGGCAGCACGCTCGCGCTACTCGGCGCCGCGGGCGCCCTCGGGCTCGCCACTCTCCATGCGGCGTCGGCGCGTCATGCCGACATCGTCGCATCACTTCATGCCCACTACGAGACCGTCGGGCAGGTAAGTCCCGCCCTGTTACGCGAGATCGTCGCCGGCACGCGCTACGCCGACGGGGGCGACTACGACGCCGCACGCCGCTACCAGCGCGCGATGGACGAGGCCGACGGGCTGCGTCGCGACGCGGTCGCCCTGCCTGGCCTCGGCGACGTCGAGCGCGAGCGGCTCGAGGCGGTGGGGCGCACGCAGGCGGCGATCGAGGCGCGTCTCGCGATGGTCCACGCCTACGCCGCCCTCGGCCGGCGCGCCGACGCGGCCGCCGCGGTCGCCCGCGCCGCGGCCGACGTCGACCAGGTGGAGCAGGAGCTCGGCCGCCTGCGCGCGGCCGCCTCGGTGCGCGCCGCCCAGCGCGAGGCCGAAGCCGCCGGGCTGCTCCGCGAGCGCGAGGCGGGGCTCGTCGGCCTGCTCCTCGCCGCGGTCGTCGTCGGCGCGTACGCGGCGATGCGCACCTCCGACGCCGTGACCCGTCCGCTCGTCGCGTTAGGCACGGAGCTCGGCGCGATGGGCGAGGGCGACCTGCGCGACGCGCGCGGCGACACCGGCGAGCACGCCGGCGCCCCCGGCGACCGCGACGCCTCGGCCGAGTACGCGCGGCTCGGCCGCACGCTCGACCAGGCGCGCGAGCGGCTGCGGGCGCTCCTCGCCCGCGTGCAGGACGAGGCCGACCAGGTCTCGGCCGCCTCGGCGGAGCTGGCCGGGAACGCGACCGGCACGGCTGCGGCGACGCAGCACGTGACGGGCGCGGTCCAGGAGATCTCGGCGGGCGCGGCCACGCAGCTCGGCGCGCTGGAGGAGGCGGGCGGCGCGGTGCGCGAATTGGCCGAGCGCGGCCTCGCGATCCGGCGCGCGGCGGTCGAGGCCGAGCGGGCGGGGCGCGAGATCCGGCGCACCGCCGCCGCGGCCCGCGCGGAGATCGGGCGCGCGGTGGCGCTGCTGTTAGGCGCGCGCGAGGTCGCCGACGCCTCCGCGCGCGAGCTCGGCGCGCTGCGCGAGGCGGCCGGCGTCGCCGACAACTTCGCCGCGGTGATCGGCGAGGTCGCGGCGCAGACGCACCTCCTCGCGCTCAACGCCGCGCTCGAGGCGGCGCGCGCGGGGCCGGCCGGGCGCGGGTTCGCCGTCGTGGCCGACGAGGTCCGCGCGCTCGCCGAGCAGAGCGCGTCGGCGGCCGACGAGGTCGCCGGGCAGGTGCGCCGGATGCGGGCGCAGGTCGCCGGCGCGGTGGCCGCGGCGGACGCGGGCGCGGCGCGGCTCCGCGACGCGGAGCTCGTCGCGGGCGGCGCCTCGGGCGCGTTAGGCCGGGTGGACGCCGCGGTCGAGCGCGTCGCGGCGTCGGCGGCGCGCGTGGCGGGCGCGGTGCGCGAGAGCCGTCAGGCGGTCGCGGCCGCCGACGACGCGCTCGCCCGGGCGCGCGAGGCGGCGGGGCGTCACGCGACGGCCGCGGAAGAAGTCGCCGCGGCGACGGAAGAGACCGCCGCGAGTGTCGAGGAGGTGTCCGCGACGGCCGAACAGCTCGCGGCCGGGGCGGCGGGGGTACGCGCGCTGATCGCGGGCTTCCGGACCTGACGACCGGGCGGGGCGCGGTCTGTGGCGCGCTTGCGTCCACCGAGCCTCGCACCCACATTGGCGCGCCCCGCAGCACCTCCCGCCGCCACGCACCCGCCGCCGGAGTCACGCCGCCCATGACGGTACGTTCGCAACTCCGCTCCGCGCTCGACGACTTCCCGCAGATCCGGCGCGCGGCCCGCGCCGTCGACGCGTCCATCGAGCGCACGCGGCACTCGGTCGGGCGCGTGCTGCCGGTCGTGATCCGCCCGGACCCGCGCCGCCTCCACGTCGCGATCACCGCGCACTGCAACCAGCGGTGTATCGGATGCCGGTACGGGCGCGACTTCATGCCCGGCAGTCAGCTGCCGTGGCCCGTCGTGCGGGACCTCCTCGACGACGCCCGCGCGATCGGGATGTGGGACGTCCGCCTCTACGGCGGCGAACCGCTCCTCCACCCCGACCTGCCCAAGATGGTCGAGCACACGGTCAAGCTCGGCATGCAGTGCTACGTGACGACCAACGCCGTGCGGCTCGGCGGCCAGATCGACGAGCTGTACGACGCCGGGCTCCGCAGCGTGACGGTCGGGCTGTACGGCATCGGCGAGTCGTACGACCGGTACGCCCAACGCGCCGGCCGGTTCGCGCGCGTCGAGGCGAGCATCGCCCGGGTCCGCGAGCGCTACGGGAACGACGTCCGGCTCCGCGTCAACTGGCTCCTCATGAAGCCGACGTGCTCGGTCGAGGCGCTCGACGAGATGCTCGCGTTCGCCGACAAATACGACCTGCTCGTGCGCGTCGACCTCATCCACTACTCGCTGCCGTACTTCGACGAAGGGCCGGACCGCTGCCTGCAGTTCGGCCCCGAGGACGAGCCGGCGCTCCGCACCGTGGTCGACGCGCTGCTGGAGCGCCGGCTCGCGAACCCCGCGCGCTTCACCCAGGCGGTCGCGGGGATGCGGTCGATGCCCAACTGGCTGCTCAAGGGGCCGGACATGAAGGTGCCCTGCGACAACTACCAGATGATCTGGGTCGGCGCGGACGGCACCGTGAAGCTCTGCTACGTCACGTTCCGGCTCGGCAACCTGCACGAGCAGCGGCTGTCGGAGATGGTCTTCACCGAGACGCACCGACGGGCGTCGCGCGACGCGTTCCAGCTCAACTGTCCCAACTGCCACTGCGAGCTGGACACGCGCATCGCGAAGCACGCGCCCTCGCTCGCGAAATACAGTTAGGCACCTCGGGCGCGCCGGCGCGCGGCCTCGTACAGCGCCGCGTGGCGGTCGACCCACGGCCCGATCGCGCCGTGCATTTCGACCCACGCGCGGCCGGCGCCCCCGAGGCGCGCGGCCGCCCCGGGTTGGAGCGCGCGGGCCAGGGCCGCCGCGAGCGCGCCCGGATCCGCCGCCGGCACGAGGAAGCCCGTGGCGCCGTCGGTGACGAGCTCGGGGACGCCGCCGACGGCGCACGCCACCACGGGGAGGCCCGCGGCCATCGCCTCGAGGATGCTCGTCGGCAGACTCTCGAAGAGGGACGGGTGCGCGTACACGTCGGCCGCGGCGAGTAGCGCGCCGACGTCCCCCCGCGTGCCCAAGAAGGTGACCGCGTCCGAGAGCCCGAGCGCCGCCGATCGGCACTCGAGCGCCGCCCGTTCGCCCCCGTCGCCGACGACGAGCAGCCGCAGGCCGGGCACCGCGCCGCGCAGCCGGGCGACCGCGGCGAGGAGGTGGTCGTGTCCCTTGCCGGGCCGGAGCATCGCGACGGCGATCAGCACCGGCGCGTCGTCCGGGATCCCGAGCCGCGAGCGCACGCGTCGCCGAACCTCCGGGTCGGGGCGGAACGCCGCGGTGTCGATCCCGTTCGGGATCACCGTCACGCGCGCGCCCCGCAGGCGCCCCATGGCCTCGTGCGCCCGGCGCTGCGCGCGGGAGACCATGACCATGTCGCCGCGGAACACGCGCGCGCTCAGGTCGTCGAGGCGGCAGCGGACGGCGCCGCGCAGGCCGGCGTCGGTCTCGACGATCCAGTGGTCGGTCGAGACCACGGGGCGACCGGCGAGGGCCGCCGCGGGGCGCCCGACGAGGTGCGCGTACCGGTTGTGCGTGTGCAGCACCTCGACCGCCTCGCGCCGCAGGTAGGCGGCGAGGCGGAGCACCGGGCGCGGGTCGAACAGGCTGCGGACGGCGAGGTCGAGCACCGGGACGCCCGCGTCGCCTAACGCGTCGAGCGACCGCCGCACGTCGCCGGTCCCGAGGTGGGCGACGCGCGCGTCCGCCCCGCGCGACCGGAGCGCGGTCGCGAGCGCGACGACGAGGCGCGCCGGGCCGCCGACCTGCAGCGTGTCGATGAGGAGCAGGACCGACCCCGCCGGGCCCGGCCCGGCGGGGACCGGACCGGCCGCCCGGGTCAGACGCCGACCATGCTCGCCGGGTCGAGCACGCGCTCCAGTTCCGCGCGCGTCATCAGCCCGCGCTCGGTCACGATGTCGTACACGCCCCGCCCGCTCGCGAGCGCCGCGCGCGCGACCTCCGTCGCCTTGTCGTAGCCGATCACCGGGACGAGCGCCGTGACGACGCCGATCGAGTGCTCGACGAAGTACCGCATCCGGTCCGGGTTCGCGGTGACCCCGACGACGCAGCGCTCGCGGAGCACGTCGCAGGCGTTGCGGAGCGTCGTGAGACCGCCTAACAGTCGGTAGGCGATCACCGGTTCGAACACGTTGAGTTGGAGCTGGCCGGCCTCGGCCGCCATCGTCACCGTGACGTCGCCGCCGACGATGTCGAAGCACACCTGGTTGACGACCTCCGGGATGACCGGGTTGACCTTGCCCGGCATGACCGACGAGCCGGGCTGCATGGCCGGCAGGTTGATCTCGCCGAGGCCCGCGCGCGGGCCGGAGGCGAGCAGCCGGAGGTCGTTGCAGATCTTCGACAGCTTCACCGCGCAGCGCTTGAGTACGCCGGAGAGCTGCACGAAGACGCCCGTGTCGGCCGTGGCCTCGACGAGGTCGGGGGCGGTGACGAGGTCGAGGTTGGTGATCGCGGCGAGGTGGCGCCGCACGGCCTCCGCGTAACCCGCGGGCGCGGTGATCCCGGTGCCGATCGCGGTCGCGCCCATGTTGATCTCGCGCAGCAGGCCCTGCACCTCGCCGAGCCGGTCGACGTCTTCGAGGATCGTGTGGCCGAAGGCGGTGAACTCCTGGCCTAACGTCATCGGCACGGCGTCCTGGAGCTGCGTGCGGCCCATCTTGACGAACGGCGCGAACTCGCGCCCCTTGTCGAGGAACGCCTCGGCGAGCGTGCGCATCGCGCCGCGGAGCGCGTCGATGCTCGCGTGGAGGGCGAGCTTCAGCGCGGTCGGGTAGACGTCGTTCGTGCTCTGGCTGAGGTTGACGTGCGAGGTGGGGTGGACCGCGTCGTACGTGCCGCGCGGCAGGCCGAGCAGCTCGAGGGCGCGGTTGGCGATGACCTCGTTCGCGTTCATGTTCGTCGACGTGCCGGCGCCGCCCTGGATCATGTCGACGAGGAAGTGCTCGTGGTGGCGGCCGGCGCGCACCTCGTCGGCCGCGCGCTCGACGGCGTCGGCGACGTCGGGGGCGAGCAGGCCGAGCTCGGCGTTGGCGCGCGCGGCGGCGGCCTTGACCGCGGCGAGCGCGGCGACGAGCGCCGGGAACTCGCGGAGCGGCACCTTCGTGATCGGGAAGTTCTCGAGCGCGCGGAGGGTCTGCACGCCGTAGAGCGCGTCGGCGGGCACGTCGCGGTCGCCGAGCAGGTCGCGCTCGCGGCGCGTCCCGCCGCCGGTGAAGCCGGTCGCGCGGCCCGCGCCGAGGAGCGTCGCGTCGGCGGCGCGCAGGCGGCGCGCGATCGCGCGGGCCGAGCGGGCGACGAGGGCGGCGAAGATGGGCGGGTTCTCCTTCAGGAGCTCGTCCATCCCGGCGCGCGTCATGACGGCGGCGCTGACCGGGGCGAGCGCGCGCGCCGTCGTGCCGTGCGCGTCCGTGTCGCCGAGGAGGAGGCCTTCGCCTAACGCCTCGCCCGCGCCGATCGTCGTGAGGCGCACGGCGCGCCCCTCGGCCGCCTTCTCGACCGCGACGCTGCCCGCGAGCAGCACCGCGACGAACTGCCGCGGCGCGCCCTCTTCGAAGAGCGTCGCGTCCTCGCCGAACGTCCGGACGGTGAAGGCGCGCGAGAGGCGCCAGAAGTACGCGTCGGGGAGGCCGACGAGGAAGCTCGTGGCGCGGAGACGTTCAGCGAGCGCGGCCGGTGCGGTCGGCGCGGGCGGAGGTAGCAGGGTGGAAGCCGTCATGTCGACCAACGTAGGGGCGGGACCAGGAGGTGGCGAGCGCCCGAACGACGACCTAGCAACGGGGTAGCAACGCGGTTGCGTCGCCGGCCGGCGGGCGTCCTGTCGCGCCGGGATTTGCGCGCGTATACTCTCGCGCATGGCCGCCCCGGTTCGCCCGCAGCCGCCCGACCCCGCGAGCGGCATGGTCCAGATGACGCTCGAGCAGTTCCTCGCGTGGGAAGAAGCGCAGGACCGCCGCTACGAGTTCGTCGACGGGTTCGTGCGCGCGATGACGGGGGGCACGCTGCGCCACAACGCGATCGTCGACAACGTGCACGCGCGGCTGCGTGGCCCGGCCCGCGCCGCCGGATGCCGCTCGCACTTCACGGACGTCGGCGTACGTACGCCATCGGGCCGCTCGTACTACCCCGACGTCGTGGTCCGCTGCGGGCCGTTCGCGCAGAGTGACCGGTACGCCCGCAGCCCCTGCATCATCGTCGAAGTCACGTCGCCGTCGACCCGGGTGGTCGACCGCGAAGAGAAGCTCGGGCAGTACCAGACGATCCCATCGCTCCGCGCGTACGTCATCGTCGAGCAGGCCGTGCGGCGCATGGAATGTTACGTCCGGCAGGACGACGCGGCGTGGACGCATTTCGAGGCGAGTGACGCGACCGGCGTGACCGAGTTCGCCCCCCCGTGCGTGGACGCCGTCCTCACCCTCGGCGATGTCTACGCGGACACCGACATCCCCCCGCCGCCGCCCGACCTGATCGACCCGGACGTCCCGCCCGCAACGTTCGGCCCTCCGACGGCGTAATCGACGGCGTCGGCGGTTCGCCGCGTCCCCCTCTCACCTCCTCCCGTGCCTCTCTCCCGCCGCGACTTTCTCGGCGCCGCCACGACGGCGGCCGCCGGCCTAACGGTCGCCCGCCCCGCGGGCGCGCTCCCGTGGATCACCGTCGCGGAGCGGACGCCGCCCGCGCCGCCGCCCGCGTCGCGCCCCGTCGTCGTCTCCGCGGCGAACGGGATGACGGCCGACGCCTCGGGGAAGCGCGGCATCCAGGTCGCCTACGACCGCCTCGCGGCCGGCGCGGACCCGCTCGACGCGGTCGTCGCCGGGGTGAACGTCGTCGAGCTCAACCCCGACGACCAGAGCGTCGGGCTCGGCGGATTGCCTAACGAGAACGGCGTGGTGCAGCTCGACGCGAGCTGCATGCACGGGCCGACGAAGCGCGCGGGGGCGGTCGCCTGCCTCGAGGGGATCGCGACGCCGTCGCTCGTCGCGAAGGCGGTGATGGACCACACCGACCACGTGCTCATCGTCGGGCAGGACGCGCTGCAGTTCGCGCGGCGCATGGGCTTCGCCGAGCAGAACCTGCTGACCGAGAAGAGCCGCGAGATGTGGCTGCGCTGGAAGGAAAACCCCGGCGGCTACAACAACTGGATCGACACGCGGCCGGGCGCCGCGCGCACCGGCGCGTTCTTTCAACACGAGCACGAGTACGCCGACGAGGGCGCCCTCGCGTACACGACCGGGACGATCAACATGAACGCGGTGACCGCGGCCGGGGACGTCGCGAGCGTGACGACGACGAGCGGGCTCGCGTGGAAGATCCCGGGGCGCGTCGGCGACTCGCCGATCCACGGCGCGGGCCAGTACTGCGACAACACCGTCGGCGCGGCCGGCTCGACGGGGCGCGGCGAGGCCAACATCAAGGTGTGCGGCGCGTTCCTCGCCGTCGAGTTCATGCGCCAGGGCAAGAGCCCGGAGCAGGCGCTCATGCAGGTGATGGAACGCGTGATCGCGATGACCGAGCCGCGCCTGCTCGACGAACGCGGACGGCCTTACTTCGACCTCACCTTCTACGCGCTGCACAAGGACGGGCGCGTGGCGGGCGCGTGCGCGTACGAGGGCACCCGCTACGCCGTCGCCGACGCCGCGGGCGCGCGTCTGGCCGACTGCGCATACCTGTTCAAGCGCGACGAGCGGCCCCGCGGGCGGCCGATGACGGGGTCGATGCCGCGGCGCAGTTGAGCGGCCCGCAGCGTACGGTGTAGCACCTCGTGCGGGCGGCGGGGTATGCAGGTCGATGCCCCGCCCGGTGTTTCGCACGCTCTCGCCGCCTCGCCTGGCGCTCGCCCTCGCCGCGGCGGGCCTCGCGGCCGCCTGCGGCGCCGGCCGCATCCGCGACGAGATCGGCCGGCAGATCCGGGAGGTCGGCGACCGCCTGCGGAACGCCCCGGCGCGCGAGCGCTACGCCGACGAACTGCGCGGGCAGGGCGACGCGGGCGCGGCGCTCGCCCGCGCGTGGGACGCGGCCGGGGACCGCGCGTTAGGCGCGCCGGCCGCGGCCCCGCTCCCCCTGCGCGAGCAGGGCGCCTTCTCCGGCGCCGCCGCCGCCGCGCTCGCATGGCGTGTGCGCCCCCGCCGCGGCGAGCGCGTCACCGTCCGCGTGGACGCGGCCGCCGACTCGGGCGCGCGGCTCTTCACCGAGCTGTGGCGCGAGCAGGGCAGCGACCCGGGCGCGCGCCGCCTCGTCGCGAGCGGCGACGGCCTGCACGCGGCGTACAACGTCCTCGCCGACGACGCGGGGGCCGCCTACGTCGTGCGCGTGCAGCCCGAGCTGCGACGGAACGTGCGCTGGGCGGTCGCGTTCGGCGTCGGACCGTCGCTCGCCTTCCCGGTCCAGGGAAAGGACGTGCGCGCCGTCGCGAGCGGGTTCGGCGCGGAGCGCGACGGGGGCGCGCGTTCGCACGAGGGGGTGGACATCATGGCGCCGCGCGGCACGCCGGCCCTCGCCGCCGAGGACGGCGTCGTGCGCTACGTCGGCGACGACCGGCTCGGCGGGCGCGTCGTCTCGGTCGACGCGCCGGAGCGCGGGCACTCGCTCTACTACGCCCACCTCGACCGGCAGGCCGTGCGCGACGGGCAGGCGGTCCGCACGGGCGATACCGTGGGTTTCGTCGGGAACACGGGAAATGCCAGCGGCGGCCCGACGCACCTGCACTTCGGCATCTACACCGGCGACGGCGCCGTCGACCCGATGCCGTACCTCGACGACCGGCGCCGCATCGCGAGCGCGCCGGGGCGCGACACGGCGCTTGTCGGCCGCACGGTGCGGAGCGCGGCGCGCGGGGCGATCCCGCTGCGCGCCGGGCCGGGCGCGGCAACGTCGACGCTCGCCCTCGTCGCGCCGAGGACCGCGCTCGCGGTGGACGGGGCCGCGGGCGGCGGGTGGCTTCGCGTCGAAGTGCCCGACGCCGGCGGCGCGCCGATGATGGGGTACGTCCCGGCGACCGCTGTCGAACGCGTCGTGGAACCGCACGCGACCGCCGGCGCGACGACGTCCGGGAGCGCCGCCGCGGGGCACTGAGCGGCCCGCGGGACCTACCGGGCGCCCGCGCTCAGGGGCGGCCGAGGGCGACCCGGGCCGTCGTGTCGGCCCGCAGCTTCGGCTCGTGCTCGGCGGCCTCGCGGGCCCGCTTGTCCGCGTCGAAGGCGGCGCTGTCGCTCTTGCTCGGGTAGGGCGCGGCGGGGCCGACCTTGGTGGCCTTCTTGAAGCCGACGGCGCCGCCGGTGAGCGACCCCGCGAGCAGCGCGCCCGGCACGTTGCCGATGAGCGCGCCGACGACGACGCCTGCGCCCGCGCCGCCGCCGATCCCCTTCGCGACGAGCCACCGCTGGGCGCGCGTCCAGGGCCAGGTGCGCTTGTGCTTGGGCGCCGCAACGGCCGCGACCGTGCGGACGCTGTCGGCGTCGCTCACCGTGCCGCTGTCGTCGCGCGCGGCTACGGTGACCCGGGCGTCGCGCGCGGACCGCCGGCGTGCGGCCGCGAGGCGCGCACGCGAACGGCGTGCGACGCGGGCGACGCTGTCGCGTGCGGCCGAGTCCGTCGCTTGCGACGCCGCGACGATCTCCGTGATCGGCCGGACGGAGTCCGGCGACGACCGCGTGATCGGCAGATGCATTGTCGGGACGGTCGCCCACGGACTGACCGCCGCGGCCACATCCGCGCCGAACGCCCCGACCTCGCCGAACGCGGTCTGGGTGAACGACGCGGCACGCCGGCCGCCGGTCGCCCGGGCCGCAACGGGTCCGGGCATGTGCACCACGTCGACCGCGGCGAGGTCGACGTCGTCGGACGTGGGCCCGCCGAGTCCGGCCAGGGCGGCGCGGGCGCCCGCGTTGGCGGGATCGAGGCGGAGCGTGGCTTCGAGGTAGCGGCGGGCCGTCGTCAGGTCGTCGGCCGAGGCGGTCTGCCGGTCGAGCGGTGCGTGCGTGGCCGAGGGCGCGCTGCCGAGCTGCGTGCCGAGTGCGCGGCGGGCGTCGGCGGCGGTCCGGTCCGCGTCGCACGCGGTGGCGCCGAGCGCGGCGAGGCCGAAAAGGAGGGCAGTCGACGCGGCGGTGATGGGGGATGACGGGTGACGGTTCGGCATGGGTCGGCCTCGGTGCTGGCAGGCGGCGGAGTACTGACGCATACTCAACCAAGCAGGCGAGATTCGCGCCACGGTCCGCCGGGTGCGTCAGGGCCGGTCGCCGAGTTGGGCTAGATTGTGACGAATCACCCGATCTGCCTGCCAGCATGACTGTCCCGACCGCCCCCGCTTCCGCCCCGGAGCCCCCCGCGCCCGCCGCCGGCGCGTCCGAGCCCGACCGCTACGACCCCGCCGCGATCGAGGCCACGTGGCAGCGCCGCTGGCAGGAGCGCGGCACCAACCACACCGACCTCGCCGCGTCCGACCCCGCGCGGCCGCCCTTTTACCAGCTGATGATGTTCCCCTACCCGTCGGCCGAGGGGCTGCACGTGGGGAACCTGTTCGCGTTCACGGGCGCCGACATCCAGGGGCGCTTCCTGCGGCAGCAGGGGCGGACCGTCTTCGAGCCGTTAGGCTTCGACGCGTTCGGCATCCACTCGGAGAACTACGCGCTCAAGGTCGGCGCGCACCCGATGACGATGACCCCGCGCAACGTCGCCAACTTCCGGCGGCAGCTCGAGCGCGCGGGGCTGATGGTCGACTGGCGCTACTCGGTCGACACGTCGCAGCCCGACTATTACAAGTGGACGCAGTGGGTCTTCCTGCAGCTCCACAAGCAGGGACTCGCGTACAAGAAGAAGGCGGCGGTCAACTGGTGCCCGTTCGACAAGACCGTGCTCGCCAACGAGCAGGTGATCGACGGCCGCTGCGAGCGGTGCGGCACGCCCGTGGAGCAGCGCCTCCTCGAGCAGTGGTTCTTCCGGATCTCGGACTACGCGGGCAAGTTGCTCGACGACCTCGACTGGCTGGACTGGAGCGAGACCACCAAGACCGCGCAGCGGAACTGGATCGGGCGCTCGGCCGGCGCGCAGGTCGACTTCGCGATCGGGACGCCGGACGGCGACAAGGTGACGACGGTGTTCACGACGCGCGTCGACACGATCTTCGGCGCGACGTACCTCGTGCTCGCCCCCGAGCACCCGCTCGTCGAGGCGGTGACGACCGACGCGCAGCGCGAGGCGGTCGACCGCTACCGCGTCGCGACGCGGCTCCAGGACGTCGTCAGCCGCAAGATCGACAAGGAGAAGTCGGGCGTCTTCACCGGCGCGTACGCGACCAACCCGGCCACGGGCGCGCCGATCCCGGTGTGGATCGCCGACTACGTGCTGATGGAGTACGGCACGGGCGCGATCATGGCCGTGCCCGCGCACGACGCCCGGGACCTCGAGTTCGCGGAGAAGTTCGCGCTCCCGGTCGTGCAGGTGGTCGAGGACGTGGGCGCCGACGCGCGCCTCGTCCGGTCGGCGCCGTTCGACGGCCTCACGGTCGAGGAGGGGAAGCGGGCGATCGTCGCGTGGCTGGCCGAACGCGGCGCGGCACGCGCGACCACGAACTACCGGCTGCACGACTGGTGCATCTCGCGGCAGCGCTACTGGGGGCCGCCGATCCCGATCGTCTACTGCGCGCACTGCGGCACGGTGCCGGTGCCCGAGTCGCAGCTGCCGGTGGTGCTGCCCTACCTCGAGGACTTCAAGCCCGACGACTCGGGCGTGAGCCCGCTCGCGCGCGACGCGACGTGGTACCACGTCGCGTGCCCGACCTGCGGCGGCGACGCGCGGCGCGAGACGGACGTGAGCGACACGTTCCTCGACAGCGCGTGGTACTTCCTGCGCTACCCGAGCGCGGACTGCGCGACGGTGCCGTTCGACCGCGAGCGCACGCGGACGTGGCTCCCGGTCGACAGCTACATCGGCGGCAACGAGCACGCGGTGCTGCACCTGCTCTACGCGCGCTTCGTGACCATGGCGTTGAAGGACGCGGGGCACGTCGACTTCGACGAGCCGTTCCGGAAGTTCCGCGCCCACGGGCTGATCGTGCGCGACGGCGCCAAGATGTCGAAGTCGAAGGGGAATGTGATCAACCCCGACGAGATCATCGCGCAGTACGGGGCCGACGCCTTCCGCACGTACCTGATGTTCCTCGGGCCCTACGAGGAGGGCGGCGACTACCGCACGGGCGGCATCTCGGGCGTGCGGCGCTTCCTCGACCGGCTCTACAACAGCGCGCGCGAGATGACCGCCGAGGGCGCGCCCGACCGCGAGGTGCTGCGCAAGCTGCACCAGACGATCAAGAAGGTGGGAGACGACGTCGCCCGGCTGTCGTACAACACGGCGATCGCGGCGATGATGAGCTACACGAACGTGCTGCGGCAGGGCGAGCGCGTGCCGCACCGCGACGAGGTGCTCCCGTTAGTCCAGCTCGTCGCGCCGTTCGCGCCGCACCTCGCGGAGGAGTTGTGGGCGCGCGCGCACGCGGGCGGGCCGCTCGGCGGCGCGGACGGGCCGAGCGTGTTCGACAGCGGCTGGCCGCTGTACGACCCCGCGCTCGCGGCGGAGGACGCGGCGACGGTGGCCGTGCAGGTGAACGGCAAGACGCGGGGGACGGTGCAGCTGCCCAAGGACGCGACACAGGAGCAGGCGGTCGCGGCGGCGATGGCGGAGGCCGGGATCGCGAAGTTCGTGACGGCCGCAGGCCGGGAGCCGCGGAAGGTGATCTTCGTCGCGGGGCGGTTGCTCAACCTCGTGGTGTGAGGCGTTAGGCGACCGCGGGTAGGAGCTGTGTCATCCTGAGCGCAGCGAAGGATCTTGCGTGCGGCACGAGGAGGCCGGCCGAGTCGGGACGGGGCGTCCCGCCGAACCGGCCTCCTCGGCGTTCGGGCGAGATCCTTCGCCGCGCTCAGGATGACACGCCTCGTCTTCCGCCCGGTCGCGGAGGCCGTTGCGCGCCGGTGTAGATTCCGCGCCCTTTCCTCTCACCCCGCCTCTATTGACCGCTCCCGTCCGGCTCCGCCGCACGCTCACGACGCGCGCCGTCGTCTTCCTGCTCTTCTTCACCGTCTCGGGGGGCGCGTTCACCACCGAGGCGCTCGTCGCCGACGTCGGGCCGGGGCTCGCGCTCCTGCTGCTCGCCGTCGTGCCCGTGCTGTGGAGCGTGCCCGAGGCGCTCCTGATCGGCGAACTCGCGAGCATGCTGCCCGAGGAGGGCGGCTACTACCAGTGGGTGCGGCGCGCGTTCGGACCGTTCTGGGCGTTCCAGAACGGGTGGTGCACGTGGCTGTACTCGCTCGTCGACATGGCGATCTACCCGGTGCTGTTCACGCAGTACCTCGCGTGGTTCGCGCCGGGGCTGCCGTCGTGGGCCGTGTGGGCGGTGCGCCTGGCCGTGATCTGGGGCGCGACGGCGATCAACCTGCGCGGCGCGCTCCGCGTCGGGCGGGTGAGCACCTGGGCGGGGTACTTCGTGATCGCCACGTTCGGCGCGATCGGCGTCGCGGCGTTCGCGACCGGGCACGCGCGCGGGACGCTGCACGCGCCGTGGGCGCCGTTCGCCAAGGGTGGGACCGCGCCACTCGCCGGGCTCGGCGTCGGCCTTTCGGTCGCGATGTGGAACTATTTCGGGTGGGACAACGCGAGCACCGTCCTCGGCGAGGTCGAGGACGCGGGGCGCGCCTACCCGCGCGCGCTCGCGGTCGCGGTGCCGCTCGTCGCGGCGGGCTACTTCGTGCCGCTGCTCCCCACGCTCGCGGCGTCGGACTGGACGACGTGGAAGGAGGGCGCGTGGCCCGCGATCGCGCGCGCCACGGGAGGCGCGGCCGGCCCGGCGCTCGCCGCGGCGGTCGCGGTCGCGGGGATGGTGAGCGCGCTCGCGCTCTACAACGCGCTGCTGCTCGCCTTCAGCCGCGTCCCGCTCGTGCTCGCCGGCGACGGGTTGCTCCCCGAGGCGCTCGCGCGGGTCGACGCGCGCGGGACGCCGCGGACCGCGGTGCTCGTCGCGGCCGCGCTCTACTCGCTGTTCACCGTGCTGCCGTTCGCGCAGCTCGTCGTCGCGGACGCGCTGCTCTACGCGCTCGCGATGTTCCTCGAGTTCGGCGCGCTGGTTCGGCTCCGGCGCCGCGAGCCCGGGCTACGCGGCCCGTTCCGGATCCCGTTAGGCACGGCCGGGGTGGCCGCGCTCGCGCTGCTGCCCGCGTTCGTCTTCGTCGCCGCGACCGGCTACTCGATCGCGGGCGGGGAGATCGGCGCGACCGCGGTGCTCGGCTCGTTCGCCGCGGTCGCGCTCGGGCCCGTCGTCTACACCTGGGCGGCGCGCCGGCGCTCCTCGCCCGTGCGGGCCGCCTGAGCCATGCGGCGATCGCCGTCGTACCCGCCGGACACCGCGTGCGACGCCCGGGCCAGGAGCGCGGGGTGGCGGCGGTACAGGTAGTAGCCCATCGTCGTCGCCGCGATCAGGTTGGCGACCATCACCTGGTACCAGGCGATCGACCCGTACGCCTGCGGGCCCGAGAGGATGGCCGTGAGCCCGTACCAGCCGAGCTCGAAAGCGATGAAGAGGATGAGGAGCCCGAAGAGCAGCGACGGCTCCGTCTCCGCCCGGTTCACGACGGCCGACACGATGATCCCCGAGATCGTGAAGGCGATGACGTGGAAGACGGTGTAGCCGAGCACGTACGCGACCCCGGAGCCGCCCCCCGTGCCGCCGAAGAACGAGGCCACGCTCTCGCCGAGTCGGAGCGGGGTGCCGAACGGGTGGCCGCCCACGGTGTCGATGATGAGGAACCAGATGGCCACGGACGCCGCCGCCAGCAGGCCTCCGACGATCCCTTCGCGCAACGTCCGGTTTTCGATCGCCATACGCCGACTCCCCCCGGGTAATCGTTCGCGCGCCCGCGGCGACCGCCGCGGGCGCACACCTGCGCCAACCTAGCGCCGGGACGTAAACGGGACAGTACCGGCCGGCCGTATTACGTGTAACGTACGACTTCAATCTCCGTTCCGCGCCGCCGCGGACGCTTCTCTCCGTGGCCGGTGCCGATGTCCGCGACCCTCGTCCCTCCTGTTGTACCGGCGGCCGCCGTTCGCGAGACGGCCGCCCCGGCGCCACCGCCGACGGCCGCCGCGCCGCCGCGCGAGCGCCTTCTGTCGTTGGACGTTTTCCGCGGACTCACCGTTGCGGGCATGCTCCTCGTCAACGACCCGGGGTCGTGGGAGCACATCTACCCGCCGCTCGAGCACGCGGAGTGGCACGGGTGGACGCCGACGGACC
The DNA here is from genome assembly GCA_019973575.1 of Gemmatimonadetes bacterium T265. Classification (NCBI taxonomy): domain Bacteria; kingdom Pseudomonadati; phylum Gemmatimonadota; species Gemmatimonadetes bacterium T265. Next base: position 377,085 of record BPUI01000002.1, on the reverse strand, counting down.
TGATCTTCCCCTTCTTCCTCTTCATCGTCGGCATCACGACCCAGCTCTCGCTCGGCGCGCGCCGCGCCGCGGGGGCGGACGACGCGGCGATCACGCGGCAGATCCTCCGCCGCGGCGCGCTAATCTTCCTCTTCGGCCTCCTGCTCAACTGGTTCCCGTTCCTGCAGTGGGGGGAGCTGAAGGGGGTCCCCGACCCGAACGTGCTGCAGCGCGTGCTCTACCGCCTGGAGCACCTCCGCGTCATGGGCGTGCTGCAGCGCATCGGGCTCGCGTACGCGGCGGCGGGGCTGCTCACGCTGCGCACGTCGCTCAAGCAGCAGGTCGTGATCCTCGCGGCGCTGCTCTACGGCTACTGGTGGGCGATGACGCTGCTGCCGGTGCCGGGGTCGGGGGGCGTGCAGGGGCTGTTCGTGTTAGGCCGCCCGGGACTCACGCTCGACGCGTGGGTGGACCGCACGCTGCTCACGCCCGACCACCTGTGGGTCGGCGGCAACCGGGTGCGCGACCCGGAGGGGCTGCTCTCGACGATCCCGGCGGTCGGGACGGCGATGTTCGGTAACTTCGCGGGGCGCTGGATCGGGCAGCGCGCGCGCCCGCTCGCGGAGCGCATCAACGGCCTCTACGCGGCCGGCGCGCTCGGCATGATGGGCGGGCTGATGTGGAACTGGGTGTTCCCGATCAACAAGTCGCTCTGGACGAGTTCCTACGCGCTGTTCACCGCGGGGATGGCGTGCGTCGCGCTGGCGACGTGCATGTGGCTCGTCGACGCGCAGCGGGTGACGGCGTGGACGCGGCCGTTCGCGATCTACGGCACGAACCCGATGATCGCGTTCGCGGGGTCGGGGGTCATGGCGCGCTGTCTCTACTCGATCTTCCACGTCCAGCTGCACGGGGAGCGGACGAATCTGGTCGAGGCGTTCTATCAGACGGCGCTCCTGCCGTGGCTCGCGCCGCGGGATGCGTCGTTGGTGTTCGCGTTGTTGTTCGTCGGGTTTTGGTATGTCGTGCTGGCGTGGTGCTGGAAGAAGAAGATTGTGTTTCGGGTGTGATGGGCTGTTTGCCGTAGGGTGGTAGACGGTAGTGCCGCTGGCGGTGGGGCTGCACCCCGGGGTGGGCCGTCCCGCGCGTCCGCGAACGGCTGGGGTCGGTCCGACCGCGAACGGCACGACCGTACGCCCTTCGAGTCACAATCCGCTCTGCACTGGATAGACTTGCCCGGCCCGCTGTCTTCGTCGTCGCCGTACCCCGCGATGTTGTCGCCCGTCTTTGCCCGTTTGCCGCGCCGAGCGGTGGCCGCGCTTCTCGCGGCCGCCGCTTTTGTGTCCGCACCGTCCGTTACCGGGGCGGCCACCCAGCCCGGCCACAAGCACCGCACCAAGGCCAGCGCGCACGCGGCGGGCATGAAGGCCCGCTCCCGCGTCGCGCGCCGGGGGGCCGCGGCGCGGGCCCGTCGCACCGCCGCGCGCCCCGCGCCGGTCGTCCGCCCCGCCTACACCGCCCCGCGTAGCGCGGCCGACCTCAACGCGGCGCTCGCCAACATCCTCTCGCGCCGCGAGGACGGCCGGTGGGGCGCGATGGTCGTCTCGCTCTCGCGCGGCGACACGCTCTTCGCCCGCGAGCCCGACGCGCCCGTCATGCCGGCGTCGACGATGAAGATGTTCACGTCGGTGCTCGCCCTCGACCGGCTCGGCCCCGACTGGCGCTTTCGGACCGAAGTGCTCCGAACCGGGCCGCTCGAGGCCGACGGCACGGTACGCGGCGACCTCGTCGTGCGCGGCGACGGCGACCCGTCGTTCTCGCGCCGCTTCTGGGGCGGCGGCGAGTACGGCACCGGCTACGACGCCCCCGCGCGCGCCCTCGCCCGCCGCGTGGCGCAGGCCGGCGTCAAACACGTCGTCGGCGGCGTCGTCGGCGACGCGTCCGCGTTCGAGGCGCGCACCGTGCCCGACGGCTGGCTCTCGCGCTACGCCGGCGCCGCGTACGCCGCGCCGTTCGGGGCCCTGTCGATGAACGAGAACGTCGTCGTCGTCGACCTCTTCCCCGACGGCCGCGTCCAACTCGACCCGCCGACGTCGGCGATCCGCGTCGAGAACGCCGTGCGCGTCACGCGCGGGAGCGGCGCGGCGGTGAGCATCTACCGGGCGGCCGACGGGCACATCATCGCGCGCGGAGCGGTCGGCCGGTCGGTCCGCCCGTTCACGCGGCTCGTCACCGTGGCCGACCCGACCGCGTTCACGGCCGGCGCGGTGCAGCGCGCGCTCGAGGCCGAGGGCGTCACGGTCGACGGCCCGCTCCGCACCGGCCCCGCGCCGGCCGGGGCGGAGCCGGTCGCGCGGCTCGAGTCGCCCCCGCTCGCCGAGCTCGTCGCGGTGATGAACCGCGAGAGCATCAACCACTTCGCGGAGCTCATCTTCCGCAACGCCGCGCGCGGCCCGCGGCGCGATTCGTTAGGCTCCGCGGCCGCGGGCAACGCGCTCCTCGGCCGCTTCCTCGCCGACAGCGTCGGCGCGCGACCGGGTGCGGTCGCGGTGACCGACGGCAGCGGGCTCTCGGTCCTCGACCGCGTCACGGCCCGCGCGATGGTGCAGCTCCTCGGCTTCGCGCACCGCGCGCCGTTCGGCCCCGCCTTCCACGCCTCGCTCCCCGTCGCCGGCGAGAGCGAGCTGATGCGCTACCGCATGGTCGGCACGCCGGCCGTCGGCAACCTGCACGCGAAGACCGGCACGACCGACGACGTGATAGCGTTAGGCGGCTACGTCACCGCCGCCGACGGCGAGGTGCTCGCGTTCTCCTTCATCTTCAACGGGCGCGACCGCTGGAACGCGCGGGCGACGATCGACGCGATGGGCGCGACGATGGCCGGGTTCACGAGGTAGCCGCGGAGGCGCGCCGGTCGTCGTGCGCGCGCCGGTCGGGCGCCGCGACGCGCCGGTCCGCGCTCGTCGCGTGGATCACGACGCCGCGCCGCGCGAGCTCCGCGACGTAAAGCTCCGGCGGGATGCACTCGTCGGGCGTCCACACGCCGGGGCGGATCTCGCCGCGGGCCTGCAGCTGCGCCGTGATCGAGAGCGAGTAGCCCGTCGCGCGCATCATCGCCGAGATCCCGCGCTCGGCGTCGTACCGGTCGACGAGCTCCCACGCGCGCGAGACGGAGCCCGCGTCGTCCTCCCCCTCAACCACCACGCGCACCGCGACGAGGTCGGGCGACGCCGGCTTGCGCAGCCGCGGCCCCATCACTGCCACCGCGACGTCGCGCGGCACGATGCGCTGCCCCTTGACGTCGACCGCGTCGAGTTCGAGGAAGCCGAGCGCGCGCACCGCCTCCATGATCCGCGCGTGCCCGGGGTACCGCAGCGTCTTGTACTCCATCGTCGGGATCCGCCCCTCGTACCGCTCGGCCATCGTCGACAGGCCGCCCGCGGTGTGGAACGCTTCCAGCTCGCCGACCCCAGGAATGTCCACGCGCTCGACCTCGGAGAGCGCGTCCACCTGCGCACGCCGCCCGTCGCGCACGACCCACGAGCGCGTCGTGTAATAGTCGAGCACGCCCTCGAGCGAGTAGACGATCTGGTAGTTGAGCGGCGGCTCCGGGCGCTCCGGTAATCCGCCGACAAAGATCCGCACCGACGTCACCCGCGCCCCGTCCCGCTCGATGAGGTCGATCCCGTACTGCGCGAGGATGTTCACCATGCCGGGCGCGAGCCCGCAGTCCGGGACGATCGACTTGCCCGACGCGACCATCTGCGGCGCGAGCCCGCGCTGCTGCTCGACGATCTCGGTGTTGCCGCCGAGGTCGCAGAAGTGCACGCCGACGTCGGCGGCGGCGCGCGCCATCTCGAAGTTGAAGTAGTACGGGAGCGCGCTCATCGCCGCGTCGACCCCGCGCATGAGGGCGCGCACGGCCTCGCCGTCGCGCGCGTCGAAGGGCGTCGGAATGAGTCGCGGCCGCCCCGCGCCGACCCGGGCGGGGTCGGTGTACGGGGCCAGAAACGGGGGCAGCTGCGCGACGCGCACGTCGGCAAGCCGCACCTCGGTCACGTCGGCACTCTGCAGCAGGTCGTAGGCGCAGGCGGACCCCTGCAGCCCCGCCCCGAGGACGAGCATGCGCATAAAGCAGATTTGGAAGTACGTGTACCGGCCCCGGCCGATTCCCCGGCGCCCCTCGGCCGGCAAGGTAGCCGCCCGCGCGGTCGGCCGCGCATGATCCTCGCACCAGCAATCGGCATGACCCACGCACCGTCCCACGCCCCCGCGCCCCCTGACGCCTGGCGCGCACACCTGCTCGACACGCCCGCCGCGATCCGCACCCTGCTCGGCCGGATCCACCGCATTGCCGTGCTGGGCATCAAGGTGCCCGAGACCGGCGCCCCCGCGTACTACGTCCCGGCGTACGCGCAGCGCGCCGGTTACGAGGTCATCCCCGTTCCGGTCTACTACCCCGACGTGACCGAGGTCCTCGGCGCCCCCGTCTATCGGCGGCTCGCGGACGTGCCAGGATCCATCGACCTCGTGAACGTGTTCCGGCGCCCGCACGACATCCCGCCGCACGTGGACGACATCCTCGCCGCGCGGCCCAAGGCCGTGTGGTTCCAACTCGGGATCCGGAACGACCCGGTGGCTGAGCAGCTCGCGCGCGAGGGAATCGACGTCGTGCAGGACCGGTGTCTGTTGGTCGAGATGCAGGCGATCGGGCGGTAGTCAGGCCCGCACCCGGTCGCGCCCCTCGGCCTTCGCGCGGTACAACGCGCCGTCCGCCCGCGCGAACAGGTCCTCCACGCTCTCGATCCGCGCCGCGGGGAACGTCGCCACGCCGATGCTCGCCGTGACGCGCAGCGTGCGCCCGTCCTCCCACGCGCGGAAGACGTGCCCCGCCACCCGCTCGCGCATCCGCTCGGCGAGCACGGCCGCCCCCGCGTCGTCCGTCTCCGGGAGCACGACGATGAACTCCTCGCCGCCGTAGCGCCCGACGAGGTCGCTCGACCGCGCCTCCTCGCCCAAGAGCTCCGCCACCGTGCGCAGCACGCCGTCGCCGGCCAGGTGGCCGTACGTGTCGTTGACGCGCTTGAAGTGGTCGAGGTCGACGAGGAGCAGGGCGACCGAGGTGTCGTAGCGGAGCGCGCGCTCCATCTCGGTCGTTAGGCGCTCCGACAGCGCGCGGCGGTTGAGCAGCCCGGTGAGCGGGTCCGTCGTGGCGAGGTGCTCGAGGCGCGCGTTGTCGGCGCGCGTCGTCTCGATCACCTGCGCGCGCTGCACGACCGCGACGGCGGCGCCGATCACCGCCTCGGCGAACGCGACGTCCTCCGGCGTGAGCGGGGGCTGCTCGCGCGTGCGGCGGAGCAGGAACACCCCGCGCTGCGCCCGGTCGACCGCGAACGGGAGCGCGATGCTCGAGCGCACCGCGACTGCGGCGCCGTCGAGCCCCGACGGCGTGCGCCCCGCGTAGAGCGGGTGCGAGTCGACGTCCTCGATCAGCACCGGCGCGCTCGTCGCCAGCGCGTGCTCGATCTCGGGGAAGTGCGCGAGCGGCACCTCCGCGGCGCGCAGCTTCGGCAGCTCGAACGCGGTCGCGACGACGCCGACGTTGCCGTGCGCGTCGAGGATCACGGCGCAGTGCGCGACCGACAGGCCGCGCGCCACCCGCCGCGCGAGCAGGTGGTAGATCTCGTCGGCGGCGAGGTCGCCCGTCACCTCGTGCAGGATGTCGACGAGCTTGCGGCGGTTCTCCGCGTCGGCCCGCGCCCGCGCGAGCTCCGCCTCGGTCCGCCGCAGCGCCTCGCGCGTGGTGCGGAGCGTCGCGCCCGCGCGCAGGTGGGCGTCGACGCGCGCCGCGAGCTCGCGCGGGCGCACAGGCTTGCGCACGAAGTCCGCCGCGCCGAAGCCGAGCGCGCGGACCGTGTACTCCTCGGCCGCCGCGGACGAGAGCATGAGCACGGGCACGTCGCGCCACCGCTCGTCGGCCTTGAGGCGCTGCAACAGCTCGACCCCGTCGCCGTCGCCGAGCAGGATGTCGAGCAGCACGACGTCGGGGAGGGCGGCGCCGGTCGCGGCGTCGGCGGTCATCCGCGCGAGTAGCCCGCCCGCGCTGCTGACGCCCTGCACCGCGTACCCGTGCTCGCCGAGTGCCCAGACGATCCCTTCGACGAAGGCGGCGTCGTCGTCGACGACGAGCACGCGGGCGGTCGACGGCGTCACGACCGGCGTCGAATCCACGACGGCGACGGGCGCAAGGAGTGACGGGTCGGCCGCGGCGGGTTCAAGCACCGTGGCCGCCGAGGACGTCGGCGAGGCCGTCCCACTCGATGTTGCCGCCGCTCAGCACGCACACCGTGTCGCCGTCCGCGGCGGGCGCGACGAGCCCCAGGCGCAGCGCGGCGAGCGTCACCGCGCCGCTCGGCTCGACCACCAGCTTGAGGCGGTCGAGCAGCACCCGCATCGTGCTCGGGAGCGCGTCGTCGGAGACCGCGACCACCTCGTCCACATACGCGTCGTGGTGCGCGAACGGCAGCGCCCCCACGCTCGTCGTCAGCAGCCCGTCGGCCATCCCGCCCGCGTACGGCAGCGTGACCGGGCGGCCCGCCGCGCGCGCGCGCGAGAGCTTGGGCGTCGCGGCCGGTTCGACACCGACGACACGCGCCCGCGGCGCGAGCGCCTTCACCGCGGTCGCGACCCCGGCGAGCAGCCCGCCGCCGCCCACAGACACGAGTACGAGGCGCACGTCCGGCAACTCCTCGGCGATCTCGAGCCCGATCGTCCCCTGCCCCGCGACGATGTCCGGGTGGTCGTACGGCGGCACGAGCACCGCGCCCGTCGCGGCGACGATCTCGGCCGCGCGCGCCGCGCGCTCGTCGCTACTCGGCCCGACGAGGACGACCCGCGCGCCGAGGCGTTCGGCCCCGCGGCGCTTGGCCTCCGGCGCGTTGGCCGGCATCACCACCGTCGCGGGGACGCCGAAGAGCTGCGCGGCGAGCGCGACCGCCTGCGCGTGGTTGCCCGACGACGGCGCGACGACGCCGCGGGCGCGGTCCGCGGGGTCGAGTGCGGCGAGGAAATTGTACGCGCCGCGCAGCTTGAAGGCCCCGCCGCGCTGGAGCGTCTCGGGCTTCACCCACACGCGTGCGGCTGGGTCCGCGGGCAGCCGTTCCGCCGGGAGCGCGTCCTCCGCCGGCAGCAGGGGCGTGCGGACGGCCACGCCCCGGAGTCGCTGCTGTGCCGCCCGGAGTGCGTCGAGCGAGACGAGGGCCGGCGGTGAGGAGGAGGGCGAGGACACGGTGGGGGGCGCAGGCGCGACTGCCATGCCGCTGGCTTCAGGCGAGCAAGATCACCCGTACCCGTCCATGACGGTCCGCCCATAAACGCCAGGAGATCGAATGTAGCCGAGCCCGGGGCGAGAGCAACGCTCGTCCCGGGCTCGGCTGTGTCCTCGTGCAGCGCGCCCGTTGCAGGCACCTGTGAAGGGCGCCCGCGACGGGCGGGGCAGCTCGGACCGGTTATGCCGGGCCGGCGCCGTTCGCCCCCACGCCGTCCTCGTCGTCGAGGCCGTCGGGGACGAGCGGATCGTCCGCGAGCGCCTCGCCCTCCTCCTCCTTCTCCGAGACCACGCGGGCCACGGCGCACAGTTCGTCGTTCGCGTCGAGCCGCACGAGGTTCACGCCCTGCGCGTTGCGCCCCGTGTTGCGCACCTCGTTGACGCCCGAGCGGATCACGACGCCGTTCTTCGTGATCAGCATGATCTCCTCGTCCTGCATGACCTCCATCGTCGCGACGATGTTGCCCGTGCGCTCGGTGCGGTTGAGGGTGAGGATGCCCTTCCCGCCGCGCCCCTGCACGCGGTACTCGGAGAGGTCGGTGACCTTGCCCATCCCCTTCGTCGTGGTGACGAGGAGGGTCGCGTCGCCGCGGCGCACGACGACGAGCGAGACGACCTTGTCCTCGGGGCGGAGCGTGATCCCCTTCACGCCGGTGGTGTCGCGCCCCATGTCGCGCACCTCGTTCTCCGGGAAGCGGATCGACAGCCCGTGCTTGGTCGCGAGCACGACGTCGTTCGCGCCGCTCGTGATCTGCACGTCGATCAGCTCGTCGCCGTCCTCGATCTTCACCGCCTTGACGCCCGCCGCGCGCACGTTGCCGTACTCGGAGAGCGCGGTCTTCTTCACGGTCCCGTTGCGGGTCGCGAAGAAGAGGTACTGGTCCTCGCGGAACTCGCGCACCGCGACCATCGAGCGGATCTTCGTCTCGGGGCCGACGTTAATGAGGTTGACGATCGGCTTGCCGCGCGTCGCGCGGCCCGCGGCGGGGATCTCGTGGACCTTGAGCCAGTAGCAGCGCCCGTCGTCCGTGAAGATCATGATGTAGTCGTGCGTGCTCGCGATGAAGAGCCGCTCGATGAAGTCGAGGTCCTTGAGGTCCTGCCCGCTCAGGCCGCGGCCGCCGCGGCGCTGCTTGCGGTAGGTGCTGACGGGCGTGCGCTTGATGTACCCCGAGTGGGAGATGGTCACGACCATGTCCTCCTCGGCGATCAGGTCCTCGATCGAGAACTCGCCCTCGTCGGCGATGATCTCGCTGCGGCGCTCGTCGCCGTACTTCGCGGCGATCTCGCCGAGCTCCTCCTTCATGATGCGCATGCGGCGCGGCCGGCTCGCGAGGATGTCGCGCAGGTCGGCGATCGTCGCGCGCACGCCGCGCAGCTCCTCTTCCAACTCTTCGATCGCGAGCCCGGTGAGCCGGGCGAGGCGCAGGTTGAGGATCGCCTCGGCCTGCTTCTCGGAGAGCTTGAAGCGGCGCTGCAGCTGCGCGCTCGCGACCGGCGTGTCGGCCGCGCCCCGGATGATCTTGATCACCGCGTCGATGTTGTCGACGGCGATCTTGAGCCCCTCGAGGATGTGCTCGCGGTCGACGGCCTTGTCGAGCTCGAACTGCGTGCGCCGCACGATGACTTCGTGCCGGTGCGAGACGAAGTGCTCGAGGACGGTCTTCACCGGCATGACCTTCGGCACGAGCCGCCCCGTCTGCGTGTCGGGGACGAGCGCGAGCATGATCACGCCGAACGTCGCCTGCATCGTCGAGTGCTTGTAGAGCTGGTTCAGCACGACGCGCGGGATGGCGTCGCGCTTCAGCTCGATGACGATGCGCATGCCGTCGCGGTCGCTCTCGTCGCGCAGCGCCGAGATGCCCTCGACCTTGCCCTCGCGGTGCAGCTCGGCGATCTGCTTGACGAGGCTCGCCTTGTTGACCTGGTAGGGCAGCTCGGTGACGACGATCTGCGACTTGTTCGCGCTCTCCTTCTCTTCGATGACGGCGCGCGCGCGCATGATGACCTTGCCGCGCCCGGTCTCGATGTAGTCCCGGATGCCCTGGCGCCCGTAGATGTAGGCCCCGGTCGGGAAGTCAGGCCCGCGGACGTGCTTCCGCAGCGTGTCGGTCGAGAGCTCGGGGTCGTCGATGAGCGCGTGCAGCGCGGCGACCACCTCGCGCAGGTTGTGCGGCGGGATGTTGGTCGCCATCCCGACCGCGATCCCCGACGACCCATTGACGAGCAGGTTTGGCACCGCCGCCGGCAGCACGGTCGGCTCGGTGAGCCGGTCGTCGAAGTTGGGCGCGAAGTTGACCGTGTTCTTCTCGATGTCCGCGAGCAGCTCGGTCGCGATCCGCGTGAGCTTGGCCTCGGTGTACCGGTAGGCCGCCGCGGGGTCGCCGTCGACCGAGCCGAAGTTCCCCTGCCCGTCGACGAGCGGGTAGCGCAGGGAGAACTCCTGCACCATGCGCACGAGCGCGTCGTAGACGGAGCTGTCGCCGTGCGGGTGGTACTTGCCGAGCACGTCGCCGACGACGGTCGCGCTCTTCTTGTAGGGGCGGCCGGGGACGAGGCCGATCTCGTTCATCGCGTGGAGCACGCGCCGCTGCACCGGCTTGAGCCCGTCGCGCACGTCCGGGAGGGCGCGCGAGACGATGACGCTCATCGAGTAGTTGATGAACGACTCCTTGATCTCCTCGTCGATGAGACGGGGGAGGATGCGTTCGCGGGCGTTGGGTGCGGTCATGGCGGGGACGACGGGAACGAGGGAGTGCGCGCGCGCTTGCGCGCCGGCGCAGCCCTGGAATGTAGCCGATTCCGGCGGGCTCGGCGACTCCGGTACACCGAAGGCAAATCGATGCGGCATATAAACTTACCCCGCTGCGGGGTGATTGTTCTCGGGCGTGCCAAAGGTGCCCCCGCCGCCGCGGGGTGGGACGCTGCCACGCGACGCACGGCGGACCGCCGGTGACGGTGGGCCGGGCGCGCGGGTATACCGGCCGGACCGCCGCCGACTTCGGACCCTGATGCGCCGCACACACCCTCCCCTGCGCGTGGCCGGCTGCTGTGCCGGTGCCTGGCTCGCGCTCGCCGCGGCCTGCGGCGACGCGACCGGGCCCGCCTCCCGCCGCCCGCACCTCGTCCTCGCGCTCGAGACCCCGCCGAGCGATTCGCTCGGGCAACTCGCGGTTGGCCTAACGGTGGCGCGGAGCGACAGCGGGTACCTGACCGGGGTTAGCGTCTACGTCGACTCCGGGCCGAACGTGCAGCCGATTACCGCGACGACGTTGTGTTGTAACGGCGGCGGGTCGCACTTCTGGAGCGTCGTCCCCCTCCCCGGCCCCGGACGCCACACCGTCTCCGTCGTCGGCGTCGACTCGTCCGGCCGGGCGCTCGGCGCCTCCGCCGCGTGGACCGTCCGGCTCCCGGGCGAGGCGTACACGGTCACGCCGCTCCCCGACTCGGGGAATGGCAGCGGGACGTCTTTCGTGCACGCCAGCGGCACCGTAGCCGGTTGGGTGCTCGGGCACGGCGACGCGGACGAACACCGCGGGCGGCGTGCTACTGCAGTACCATCCGCCGAATGTCTTCGGCCAGTCGGGCCCGTACGTGCGCGTCCGGCGCGCGGACGGCGCGACGCTCGACCTCGGCCTCATGGCGTACACGTACTCGACGAGTGACGGCGGCACCGTGTCCGTCCCGTCGTGCTGCGGGATCGGCGCCGACCTTTCCGACACGCGCCTGGCCGTCGCGAGATCGTATTCCTATGACGCCTATGGCTACAAATCTCTCACGTTCGACGTCACGCGGGGCGTCCGGGTGGACAGCACCGCGGGCCAGCTCGTCGCTCTGAACAACGCGGGGCAGTCCGTCGAGGCGGTTACGGACGCATCCGGTCTCTACTGGTCCACCTACCTCGTTCCACACGGGTTCACACCGGCCGATCTTCCCAACACCCTCGCCGCGTCCGACTGCGACCGCGGCATCGGCCGCTACTCGACGTTCGTGCCCGTGGACTTGGACGAGTCGGCCAACCTGATCGCCAGCTACTGCGGCAATCTCGTCTGGGTGCCGCCGAGCGGCGGCACGAGTCGCTGGCTCGACCGCCTGGTCGGCGCGAGCAGGGCCGTCCACCTGAGTCGCACGGGCCAGATCGTCGCGTCGCTCGACCCGACGGGCGCGATCTACCTCTGGCGCCCGGCGACGGGCCGCACGACGCGGGTCCAGACCGCCGGGACGTCGTGGACGATCGACTCCCTCGCCGCCGTGAACGGGTCGGGCCAGATCGCCGCCCACGGCGTCGACCGCTCGACCGGTCGTACGGCGGCGCTCCTCCTTACTCCGGCGGCGTCGGCGTCGACAGTCGCACGGCGTTAGACGCCGACACCGGGGCCGCGGCGACGAACAGGTGAGGCGGCTACGCCTTCGACCCGCACTCCGGGCAGAACTTGGCCGTACGCGGTACGGCGGCGCCGCAGGCCCCGCAAGCGCGCGTGAGCGACACCGGCGTCCCGCACTCGGGGCAGAACTTGCCCTGCCCGACCGGCGCGTGGCACGACGGGCACGTGACGACGCGTTCCCGCAGTTCCGCCTCGCTCACCGTCGCGCGCTCGGCCGCGACCTCGCGCGCCTTCACGAGCTTCGCGTCGCGCGTGATCGCCGCGACCTCGGCCTCGAGGCGCGGCACGCACGAGATGCACGTCCCCTCGTCCGCGTTCCAGCAATCGTCGCAGAAGTTGTTCGAGCAGCGCGGGCAGCGGTGGAAGTGACCGCGCGCGGTCTCGACCGCGCGCTCGAGCGCGGCGTCCTTGGCCTTGGAGTAGCCGGCGGTCGATAGCTCGTTCACGAGGTTGCGCGCCCCGCCCAAGAACCCGCCGAGCAGGCCGTCGGCTGCGCCGAGCACGCCGTCGAGCGTGCCGGCGGCGTAGCGGTCAAAGGGCGAGCGCCACGATTCGCCGCACCGCTCGCAGTAGAACTCGAACTGGAACCCGCTGTTCGTGGACAGGTCGCGGCGGTTGTCGGACGAGCGGATCTCGGTCATGGGGGAGGCTCGCGGGCGCGGTGGGACGTCGGAGACTGGACGGCCGCGCAGCTACCGCGGCTGCGGCCGCCGTACGTCTCGGGCGAACCTATGCCGGCCGAGCGGCCCGTGCCAACAAGATGGCCGGCCGGGCGTCTCGCGCCGCGGCGTGTGGGAATCCCGGCGTCCTCACTCCGGCGCCGTCGGCGAGACGTTCGGCGGGGCCGCGGCGGGCGCCGCGCCCCCGCGCGGCGCCCGCCGGAAGGCCACCGGCCGCGCCAGCTCCGCCTCGTCCTCCGCCGCCTCCAGCGCCTGCTCGCGGTCGATCGCCGCCCGCTCCGCGCGGTAGCGCACGTACCACTCGCGCGTCACCTCGCCCGCGAGCTCGCGGTTCCCCAGCCCGAACGACAGCGCGAGCGCGAGCGCCACCGCCCCGAAGAGGATCGCGAACGCCGTCGTTACGATCTCGGTCGCGACGCCTAACTCCTGCAGCGCCATGAACACCGCGATCACCACCACGCCCACCCGCGCCACCCGCGCGAGCGTCGGCCCGCCGTGGATCGTCCCCGCCGAGGCGCGGATCAGCCCCTCGACGAAGCCGCCCAGCAGGATCCCGGCGATGACGATCACCACCGCCGCGATCACGCTCGGGATGTAGCCGACGAGCTCCGCGAAGACGTCGGCGAGCGACTTGAGGCCTAACGCGTTCGCCGCGACGAGGAGCACCGCGAACATCACGCACCAGAACACCAGGTTGGCGAGCAGGCGCGCCGGGTTCACCCCCGCGCCCGAGCGCTCGACCGCCGTCGTCACGCCGCCGCGCGCGAGCGCGTCGTTCAGCCGCACGCGCACGAGCACGCGGTGCACGCCGCGCTGGATCAGCTTCGCCAGCAGGTAGCCGGCGAAGAGGATGACGAGCGCGGCGAGCAGGTTGGGCACGAGCGTGCCGAGCTGCGCGACGCTGTCCTGCAGGCGGCCGCCGAAGTCCGCGGCGGGGGCGGCGGTGGGCTGGAGCAGGTCCATGCCCGCGAAAATACTCAGTTCCGCGTCCCCCGCTTCACGTCGAACAAGGCGCTCCGCCGGCACGCGGGGCAGATCAGCCACTCGCGCCGCCGCGAGTAGCCGAGCCCGAACGACCCGCCCCCGACCGGCCGCCGCGTCATCGCGGTCCCGTCGCGCGGGCACACCGGCGCCGCGCCCGCCGCCACCGCGTCGCGCAGCGCGCGCTGCTCCGCCGGCGCGTACGCCGCCGCGGAGTCCGCCGCGGAGTCCGCCGCGGAGTCCGCCGCGGCCTCACCGGGCGCCGCCCGCTCGGCCGGCGCGTCGTCAGACGCGGACAACGACCTTCCCGAACTGCCGCCCGCTCTCGAGCCGCTCGTACGCGCGCCGCCCCTCCGCGAGCGGCCACACCGAGTCGACCGGCGGCACGAGCCGCCCCGCGCGCAGCTCGCCGACGACCGCGTCGTACTCGGCGTTCGTCCCCATCGTCGAGCCCATGATCGTCCACTGGTTCCAGAACAGCCGGCGCACGTCGGTCTCGACCATCGGCCCCGACGTGCCGCCGCACGTGACGAGCCGCCCGCGCCGGCCTAACGCACCGAGCGAGCGGGCCCACGTCGCCTCGCCGACCGAGTCGACCACGACGTCCACGCCGCGCTTGCCCGTCGCGGCGCGCAGCGCGCGCGGGACGTCCTCGGTGCGGTGGTTGAGCACGTGGTCCGCGCCCAACGCCCGCGCGCGATCGAGCTTCTCGTCGCTGCCGCTCGTCACCCACGTCGCCGCCCCGATGCGACGGCAGATCTGCAGCGCGGCGAGCGCGACCCCGCCCCCGATCCCCCAGATGAGCACCTGGTCCGCGGGGCGCACCTGGGCGCGCGTCACCACCATCCGCCACGCCGTGAGCGTCGCGAGCGAGAACGCCGCGCGCTCCGCGGCCGGGATCGTCGCGGGCACCGCGTGCACGCACGCCTCGGGCACGACCGCGTACTCCGCGCAGAAACCCGGCCGGTGCTCGCCGGAGATCTGGTAGCGCGGGCAGAGCGGCTCCTCGCCCGCGAGGCAGTACTCGCAATGACCGCAGCTCGTCCCCGGGTTGATCACGACGGCGTCGCCCGGGCGCACGCGCGTCACCGCGGCCCCGACCGACTCCACCACGCCCGCCCCGTCCGACCCGACGACCCACGGCGGCGTGATCGTCACGCCCGGCAGCCCGCCGAGCGCGAAGAGGTCGAGGTGGTTGAGCGCCGCGGCCTCGATCCGGACGCGCACGTCGTGCGGACCGGTGATCTCGGGTTCGGCGACGTCGTCGCGGTACTCGAGTTGGTCGAGGCCGCCGTGGGCGGAGATGGTGAGCGCGCGCAACGGAGAGGAAAGCTCGGCGGGAGGCTCGGGAGCGACGGCTATATTGCGCCGCGAACGCTACCGGCGCGCGCCCGCGGGTGCTAGCCGCTTCCGGGCGCAGCCGACGTCGAGCGCCTTCACTACCAAATCGGGTTGCAATGATCGCGATCAAGGTGCCGCCGCTCGGCGAATCGATCGTCGAGGCGACGATCTCCCGCTGGCTCAAGGGCGAGGGCGACACGGTCTCCGCCGGCGAGACGCTCATCGAGCTCGAGACGGACAAGATCACCGTCGAGGTGCCCGCGCTCGGCGCCGGCGTGCTCACGAAGCGGCTGAAGCAGGAAGGCGACGTCGTGAACGTCGACGAGCAGCTGGGCGAGATCGACGATAAGGCCGCGGCGGGCGCCACGACCGCGCAGCCGAGCGCGCCGACTCCCGCGCCGGCCACCCCCGCGGCGCCGACCCCGGCGCCGCCGCCGAGCCCTGTGGCCGCACCCGCCGCGGAGGTCCGCGCGTCGCCCGCCGCGCAGCGCCTCGCGGCCGAGTCGGGGCTGAACATCGGCACCGTCCCCGGCACCGGCCGCGGCGGCGTCGTGAGCAAGCCAGACGTCGTGCACGCGATGGCGGCCACACCCGCCGCCGCGCCGGCGCCCGCCGCGCAACCGGCCGCGTCCCCGCGACCGGCCCCCCCGCCGCCCGCACCGGCCCCCGCGCCCGCGCCGGTGTTCGCCCCCGCCGCGGCGAACGGCAACGGCGCCCGCGAGACGCGCGAGAAGATGACGACGCGCCGGCGCCGCATCGCCGAGAACCTGCTCGCCTCGCAGCAGCAGACCGCGCACCTCACGACGTTCAACGAGATCGACATGAGCGCCGTGACCGCGCTCCGCGAGCGCGTGCGCGAGCGCGTCGAGAAGGAGCAGGGCGTGCGCCTCTCCTTCATGCCGTTCTTCGTCAAGGCCGCGGTGATGGCGCTGCAGCAGTACCCGCTCGTCAACGCGAGCATCGACGGCGACAGCATCGTCTACCACAACTACGTCAACATGGGGATCGCCGTCGCGAGCGACGCCGGCCTCGTGGTGCCCAACATCAAGGACGCGCAGGCCAAGGGCGTCCTCGACGTGAGCCGCGACATCGTCGCGATCGCCAAGCGCGCCCGCGACGGCAAGCTCACGATGGACGACCTCACCGGCGGCACGTTCACGATCACGAACGGCGGCGTCTTCGGCTCGCTCATCTCGACGCCGATCATCAACTACCCACAGGTCGGCATCCTCGGCCTGCACAAGACGCAGGACCGGCCGGTGGCGGTCGGCGGCCAGGTCGTGATCCGCCCGATGATGTACGTCGCGCTCTCCTACGACCACCGGCTCATCGACGGGCAGCAGGCGGTGCTCTTCCTCGTGCGCGTCAAGGAGTTGATGGAAGACCCGGCCGCGATGCTCATCGCGTGACGGACCGCCCGACCGAGCGGACCGTCCTCGTCACCGGCGCGACCGGCGGCATCGGCCGCGCCACCGCGGCCGCGCTGGCCGAGCGCGGCGACCGCGTCCTCCTCGTCGCCCGCGACCGGGCGCGCGGGGAGGACGCGCTGCGCGAGGTGCGGGCGCGTGCCGCCGCGTCCGGGCGCGGCGGGTCGGCCGAGGTGCTCCAGGCCGACCTGTCGCGGCAGGCGGACGTGCGGCAGCTCGCGGACGCGGTGCGCGCGCGCGCACCGCGGCTCGACGTGCTCGTCAACAACGCGGGGGCGATCTTCGACACGCGGCAGCTCACCGTCGACGGCGTCGAGGCGACGCTCGCGCTCAACCACGTCGCCTACTTCCTGCTCACCGCGCTCCTGCTCGACCCGCTGCGCGCGGCCGGCGCGGCGACCGGCGACGCGCGCGTGGTCGTCGTCGCCTCGGACGCGCACCAGGCCGCGCGCACCCTCCCGGTCGACGACCTGCAGCTGACGCGCGGGTGGTCGCCGATGCGCGCGTACGCCGTGAGCAAGCTCGCGAACGTGATGTTCGCCTACGCGCTCGCGCGGCGGCTCGGCGGAACCGGGGTGACGGCGAACGCGTTGCACCCCGGCGTCATCGCGAGCGGGTTCGCGGTCGGGGCCGAAGGCGCGACCGGGCTGATGTTCAAGCTCGCTCGGCCCTTCATGACGAGCCCGAATAAGGGCGCGCGGACGAGCGTGTACCTCGCCTCGGACCCGGCGATCCGCGGCGCAACCGGCGGGTACTACAAGAAGCAGCGCGCGAGGCGGTCGTCGGGGCCGAGCTACGACGTCGCGGTGCAGGAGGCGCTGTGGGCGGCGACGGAGGGGATGGTGGGCCGGTGACGTGCACGCGTTACGGCGGGCCGCGCTGCCGTGTGTCATCCTGAGCGCAGCGACGGATCGCTGTCCCTGGGACAATGCCGTGTACTGCGTCGTTCCGCCGGGGTGATCGCCTCGGGGTCCCCGCGGGGACAGCGATCCTTCGCTGCGCTCAGGATGACACGGCTGCGCCCTGGGCCACGTCACGCCACGCACTTCGGTTTTCATCTCTACTGAACCACCTATGAGCACCACCCCCACC
The DNA here is from genome assembly GCA_019973575.1 of Gemmatimonadetes bacterium T265. Classification (NCBI taxonomy): domain Bacteria; kingdom Pseudomonadati; phylum Gemmatimonadota; species Gemmatimonadetes bacterium T265. The sequence continues at coordinate 359,873 of BPUI01000002.1, read as the reverse complement.
CCCTGCGACGTCCTGATCCTCGGCGGCGGGCCCGGCGGCTACGTCGCCGCGATCCGCGCCGCGCAGCTCGGCCTCGCCACCGTCTGCGTCGAGAGCGACAAGACGTTAGGCGGGACCTGCGTCAACGTCGGCTGCATCCCGAGCAAGGCCCTGCTGCAGTCGAGCGAGCACTACGAATTCGCCCGCCTGCACGCCGCGGAGCACGGCGTGCTGTACGACGGCGTGAAGTTCGATCTCGGCGCGATGATGAAGCGCAAGGACGACGTCGTCGGCGCGAACACGAAAGGCGTCGAGTTCCTCTTCAAGAAGAACAAGGTCGCCTGGGCCAAGGGCACGGGCACGCTCGTCGCCGCGGGCGAGGGCCGGAACCGGGTCGACGTACGCGGCCACGACGGCACGACGACGAGCTACGCGCCGCGGAACGTCATCATCGCCACGGGCTCCGTGTCGAGCGAGCTGCGGTTCTTGCGCTTCGACGAGGAGCGCGTGCTCTCCAACATCGGCGCGCTCAAGATCCCCGAGGTGCCGGGGCGCCTGCTCGTCATCGGCGGCGGCGTGATCGGGCTCGAGCTGGGCTCGGTGTGGCGGCGGTTAGGCGCGACGGTCACCGTCGTCGAGCTCGCGCCGACGATCCTCCCCGGCAACGACGAGGACGTCGTGAAGGAGGCGACGCGCGTCTTTACGAAGCAGGGATTGGTCCTCAAGACGGGCGTGCGCGTGGCCGGCGCCGAGCGCGCGGGCGACGTCGTCCGCGTCACGGTCGAGAAGGAGGGCGGCGCGCCCGAGGTCCTCGAGGCCGACTACGCGCTCGTCTCGGTCGGGCGGCGCCCCGCACTCCGCGGCGTCGACGCGGCCGCGCTCGGGATCGCGTTAGGCAAGCGCGGCGAGGTCGTCGTCGACGCGCAGATGCGGACCAACGTCCCGACGGTCTACGCGATCGGCGACGTCGTGGGCGGCAAGCTGCTCGCGCACAAGGCCGAGGAGGAGGGCGTCGTCGCGGCCGAGGTGATCGCGGGGAAGCCCGTGCACATGGGCTATCACTCGATGCCGAGCGTGGTCTACACCTGGCCGGAGATCGCCTCGGTCGGCTACGCGGAGCACGAGGTCAAGGCCGAAGGGCGGCCGTACAAGACGGGCAAGTTCCCCTTCTCCGCCAACGGCCGCGCGCGCACGATGGCCGAGACGACCGGCTTCGTGAAGTTCATCGCCGACGCGGAGACGGACGAGCTGCTCGGCTGCCACATCATCGGGGCCAACGCGAGCGACCTGATCTCGGAGGTCGTGCTGGCGTTCGAGTACCGCGCGGCGAGCGAGGACGTCGGGATCACGGTGCACGCGCACCCGACGCTGAGCGAGACGGTGAAGGAGGCCGCGCTCGCGGTGCTGGGGCGGGCGATCCACATCTGACGCGCGGGCGGACTACCGCCCGCGAGTCATGCTGGGGAGCGAAGCGACGAAGGATCGCTCCCCGGCGACGACCCCCGAGGGGCCCGTTACCAGGGCCAGCGATCCTTCGCTTCGCTCAGGATGACAACACGGGGCGCCACGAGGCGCCCCGTGTTGTCACTTCCCGAACAGCTTCTTGACCTTGTCCACCACGCCGTCGCCTTGCGGCTCCGGCGCGGCCGGGATGGCGGCCAGGAGGCGCTCCATCACGGGCGCGGGCGTCGTCATGCGGCCGCGCCGCTCGGTCTCGCCCTGCACCTTGGCCCACATCGCGACGTCCTGCGGGGCGGTGCGGCGCGCCTCGGCCTCGGTGCGCTCGCCGTCAAGCCACTGCTGCACGACGGGGGCGGGGTGGCCGGTGAGCGGCTCGGCGTCCGTGTCCGTCTCCGGACGCGGAGCGGCCGTGGGGGCGACGGCGGCGTCCGGGCGGCGGACGCGTTCCTGTTCGGGGCGGCCGAACTCGGGGGTCAGGTTGTCCATCATCAGGCGTATTTCTCCTCCAGAATGGCGTGCAGCGCCTCGCGCGCGCGGTGGACGCGCATTTTGAGCGCGCCGACGGTGGTCCCGAGCAGGTCACTCATCTCTTCGTACGACCGCCCCTCGACGTGTTTCATGACGAAGGCCTCGCGGAGGCTCGCGTTGAGCGTGGCCAGCGCGCGGTCCAGGTCCTGCCGCAGCTCGCTGCGGTCGAGGTCCTCGTCGGGGGTCGCGTAGCTCGACGGCTGGTCGTCCTCTTCGTAGCTGACGTGGGTGCGGCGGATGTTCTTCAGCCAATCCTTGCACCCGTTTGCTACGATCCGGAAGAGCCACGCATCGAACCGCCCGCGCACCTCGGCGAGGTGGTGAAACGCCTTGATGAACGACTGCTGGAGAATGTCTTCCGCGACGTCCGGACTGCCGGTCATCCCCAGCGCGTGCCGGTACAGCGGGTCGCTGTATCGGTGGATGAGGACGGAGAACGCGTCGCGGTCGCCCGCGAGTACGCTCGTGATGACCTGTTGGTCCGCATCGGAGGGGTCGAGGTTCGCCCCGGGTACCGTGGTGGTGGACACGGCCAAGAGCTTAACCCCCCGCTGCGGCGCCCGACAGGCCGGCCCTGCGCCGAAATGGCCGGTCATACGGGATCGCGGTACGACGTTCAGCACAGGGACGAGGCGCTATGGGGGAGGTAACGCCGCAGATCTGGAGTTCTGCTCCGATCTGCTGGATTACTGTGACCTGCGACACCGGATCTCGTCCACTCAGATTTTCGGCGATGTACGTCCTGTCCAGAGTTGGCAGAACGGTAGTTTGGGGGTATGCCGCCGGCCGAGCCGAGCCACTTAGAAGACGCGGGCGACCGGCTCGCTGACGAAGGGCGGGTGATCGCCGACGAGGCCACGACTGTGCTCGCCGACGCGCTCGCCGCCGTACTCGCGGACCCGGCCGAACTGGGTGCGCTACACCCGGCGAGCGCGCGCGACGCGGTCGAGTTCCTCGTGCGGCTCGGACGGCTGACGCGGGACGAGGGCGAGGCGATCGCACGGCGAGCCGGCGGTGGTCCGCCGGGCGTCGTCTCAGGCTCCTAACGCGTCCGCGAGGTCGTCGAGGAACTCCGCCAGCGCCGCCGGGTCGTCGAGGCGGTACGCGGCCCAAGTCGGGGCGTCGGCGCCGACGCGCACGGTGCAGGCGGCCGGGGCGGCCTCGCGCAGTCGGCGAAAGAGATGCTCGTCCGTCGCGTCGTCGCCCGCGGCGAGCACACCCGCCTCGGGCGCGGTCGCGCCCCAGCGCGCGAGCAGCGCGAGCGTGGCCGTGCCCTTGTCGACCGCGACCGGCGCCTTGAACTCGAGCACGGCCTTGCCGTCGTCCGCGCGGAGCCCCTCGGCCGCGCAGAGCGCGCGGGCCTCGTCGACGATCGCCGGGCGCGCGTCGGGCGGGGCGAGGCGGGTGTGGAGGGAGAGGCTCCAGCGCTTGTTCTCGACGAGGACGCCCGGCGTGCCTGTGAACCGTTTGAGCGCGGCCGCGAGGCGGTCGAGCGCCGGGCCGTAAGCCGCGACCGCGGGATCGACCTCGGGCTCGGGCGCGTCCGGCGCGAGCGTTTCGGCCCCGTGATTGCCGACGATCCAGAGCCCGCGCACGGGCACGAGCGCACGTGCGGCGGCGGTGGAGCGCCCGGTGACGAGCGCGACCCGCACGCCCGGGTGCGCGGCGAGTCGTTCGAGCGTGCGGAGCGTCGGCTCGGGCGTGCGCGCGTCTTCCGGCCGCGGCGCGATCGGCGCGAGCGTACCGTCGATGTCGAGGCAGAGCGCGAGCGGGCGCCCCGCCACGAGCACAGTGAGAGCGTGGTCCCGCGCACGGCCGGCGAGCAGCGTGGCCACCGCGCGGCCGGGGTGCGGCGGCGACGCGTCCGCGGGCGAGCCGTCGCGGGGCGAGCCGTCCGCGGGCGCGTCGGCCATCGGCGCGCGGGGCGCCGGTGGGGCGAGCACGTCGGCTCGCGTCAGACCGTCGACCCCGCGCCGAGGGTGAGGTCGCGCCCCGACGCGGTGGTGCGGAGCGGGGCCGAGTCGTTCGAGGGGACGCCGGCCGCGACGGCGTCGGCGGGCGGGGCGAGCTCGGCGACGCGCGACAGGATCGCCGCAAGCCAGTCGAAGATGGTCGCGCGGTCGAGTTGGTCACGCATCGCGTGCATGCGCCGCCGCCGTTCGACCGGTGGCATCGCAACCGCCTCGCGCAGCCCCTCGACGAACCCGTCGACGTTGAAGGGGTTGATGAGCACCGCGCCGTAGATCTCCTCCGCCGCGCCGGTCAATCGGCTGAGCACGAGCACACCCTGCTCGTCGACGTTGCAGGCGACGTACTCCTTGGCGACGAGGTTCATCCCGTCCTGCAGCGAGGAGACGAGGCAGAGGTCGGCCGCGCGGTACATCGCGGCGAGCTCCGGGGCCGCGACGTTCTCGTGGACGTAGACGATCGGCGTCCAGGTAGCGGTCCCCCACTGCGCGTTGATGTGCTGGACGAGGTCCTCGACCTCGGTCTCGATCGCCTGGTACGAGGCGATCTCGCTGCGCGACGGCGTGCCGACGAGCAACACCGTGAGCTTCTCGCGCAGATCGGGCGCGCCCGACCAGAGCGCGTCGAGGGCGCGGAGACGCTCGGGGATGCCTTTGGTGTAGTCGATCCGGTCGACCGAGACGGCGAGCGTGCGCCCGGGCCCCGCGTAGCGCGCGCGCAGCTCGGCCGCGCGCGGGGCGCCCTCGCGGGCGAGCCGCTCGTAATACGCGGCGTCGACCGAGATCGGGAAGGCGCCGACGCGTACGGTGCGGCCCTCGTAGCGTACGAAGTGGTGCTCGCGGCGGACCTGCGCGCCCGGGACGAAAGTCGCCACGCAGTCCATGAAGTTCATCGCGTGGCGCTCGGTGTGGAACTCGAGCAGGTCGTTGCCGAGTAGCCCGCGCAGCACCTCGCCCTGGACGTGCGTGGGCAGGAGGTTGAAGAGGTCGGGCGGTGGGAAGGGGATGTGCCAGAAGTGGTGCAGGAACGCGCGCTTGAGCGTGCCGGTTGCCGTCAGGCGCGCGCGGAGGAGCGCGGGCGCGAGGGCGAGATGGTAGTCCTGCGTCCAGACGACGGGCGGGTGCGCGGCCCGTCGGCACTCCTCGGCGGCCGCGTCGGCGAACCGGACGTTCACGGCCGCATAGCGTTCCCAGTGCTCCTGCCGGAAGCTGTAGTGCTGCAGGAGCATGTGGCACACCGGCCAGAGCGCGCTATTCGCGAAGCCCTGGTAGTAGCCCTCCACGTCGGCGCTGTCGAGCCAGACCCGGCGGAGGGTGTAGCGGGGCGCCTCGGGCGGGACCTGCACCCGCCCCTCGGCGTCCGTGGTCTCGCGGTCCGCCGACCCGGAGCCCCAGGCGACCCAGGTGCCCTGGGTGCGCTGCATCGTCGGGTCGAGCGCGGAGACGAGACCGCCCGCGGGACGGCGGGCCGACGGGGCGCCGCCGTCGCTCGCGGCCGTGTGTTCGTACGGCTCCCGGTTCGAGAGCAGGATCAAGGTGCGACCGCGGAGGTACTGCTCGAAGTCCGGCATCGGTCTCTCTCGGGGGCAAACGGCATGCCCTGCAGCAGCGGTGCTACGGATTTCTCACGACGTAGATTCGCGGCGCCCGGACTCTCACAGTCCGAACGCGGGCGCGGACGCGCCGGCACACTTTCCTCCACTTCCCGCCTCAATGTTACACGTCGTGCAGCGAATCCGCGGTGACCGACGACGCCTCGGGCGCGGTGTGGCGCTGGTCGTCGTGGCAGCGATGGCCGTGCGTCCTCCTGCCTCCGCGCAGCCCGTCCAGCCGCCGGTGCGCCGGGGGCTCGTGCGGCGGCCCACATCGGCGGATTCGACCGCGCTGGCCGGAGTCCGCTCGATGCTGGAGCGTTCGGCGATCGCATGGAATCGTGGCGACCTCGACGGTTTCGTGAGCTTCTACGCGCCTGGCGAGGGGACGACATACATCGGACGGCACGGGATCGTGCGCGGGGTCCCCGAGATCCGGGCGGCCTACGCGCCGCGCTTCGCGCCGGGGGTCGCGCGCGGGACGCTCCGCTTCGAACAGCTCGAAGTCGACCTGCTCGCACCCGACGTCGCGAACGCGATCGCCTACTACGTGCTGTCGCAGCGCACGGCGGCCGGCGCCGATTCGACCATTGCGCGCGGGCCGACGTCGCTCGTCGTGCGCCGGCTCGGCGGCGAGTGGAAGATCGTGCACGACCACAGTTCGTGAGGCGCGGGTGAGCGCGCAGCCGGGTGGGGTGCCGCGCGTCGTGACCGCGCACGCGCCCGCGCGCCTCGACTTCGGCGGCGGGTGGACGGACGTGCCGCCCTACTGCGACCGCGAGGGCGGCACGGTGTGTAACCTCGCCATCGCGCGGCGGGCGACGGTCGTGCTCGGCGACCCGCGCGCGGCGGCGCCGGCGACGCCTAACGCGTCCGCCTTCGACCGGCGCGCCGACGGCCCCGCGGCCGGGCTCGTGCGCGCGGCGCTCCGGCGCGCGGGGCTCGACGGCGCGCCGCCCCCGGTCGGCACCCGTACGGACCTCCCCGTCGGCGCCGGGCTCGGCGGGTCGAGCGCGTTGGGCGTCGCCCTCGCGGCCGCGTGTGCGGCGTGGCGCGGTCCGGCCGCCCGGCGCGACGGGCAACCGGACGACCCGGGCCGCGCGGCGCTCGCGGAGGCGAGCCGCGCCGCGGAGGTGGAAGACGCGGGGATCGCGGGCGGGCGGCAGGACCACTACGCGGCCGCGTTCGGCGGCGCGCTGCGGCTGGACTTCGGCGCGGCCGCGGGCGGCGCGCCGGCGCGGGTGACGCGCCTCCCGCTGTCCGATGCCACGCGCCGCGCGCTCGAGCGGCGGTGCGTGGTGGTCTACACCGGGGAGTCGCGGATTTCGGGGGACACGATCACCGCGGTGCTCGACGCCTACGCCGCGGGCGGGCGGCGGGTGGTCGACGCGCTGGCCCGGATGCGCGCGCTCGCCGGGGCGATGGCGGCCGCGCTCGCGGGCGGCGACGTCGACGCGTTAGGCGCGCTCGTCGGCGAGCACTGGGCGTCGCAGCGCGCGCTGCATCCGGCGATCCCGACGGCGCGCATCGACGCGATCGTCGCGGCGGGGGGCAAGGCGGGTGCGTTGGGCGCGAAGGCGCTCGGCGCGTCGGGCGGGGGGTGCGTGCTGCTCGTCGCGGCGGAGGGGCGGGAGGCGGCGGTGCGGGCGGCGGTCGGCGGGTGGGGCGCGTTGGTCGAGTTCGCGGTGGACGCGGACGGCGTTCGGGTGCAGGACGGGGCGTAGGAGCGGGGCCGGGCGAAACGGCCGGCCCCACCGCCCCGCCCGCAGTACCTTGCCCTGCGCATGTCCACGCCCATCACCTTTGCCGACCCCGCGGCCCTCGCCCGCGCCCTCGTCCGCGTCGACTCCCGCAACCCGGACATGATCCCCGGCGCGCCGGGGGAGGGCCCGTGCGCCGAGTTGCTCGCCGCGGTGCTGCGCGACTGGGGCTTCGCGGTCGACCTCTACGACGCCGTGCCGGGGCGGCCTAACGTGATCGCCCGGCTCGGGCGCGCGGAGCCGGGGGCGCCGAGGCTCATGCTCAACGGGCACCTCGACGTCGTGGGCACCGACGGCATGACCCACGCGCCGTTCGGCGGCGAGGAGCGGGGCGGTCGGCTGTACGGCCGCGGGGCGGCGGACATGAAGGGTGGCATCGCGGCGATGTGCGCGGGCGCGGCCCGCGCGCACGCCGCGGGCGCGCTCCGCGGCGAGGTCGTCGTCGCCGCCGTGGCCGACGAGGAGTTCGAGAGCGCGGGGACGCTGGCGCTCGTCGAGCGCCTGAAGAGCGGCGCGTTGCGCGCCGACGCATGCGTGATCACCGAGCCGACGCGCCTCGCGGTCATGCCCGCGCACCGCGGCTTCGCGTGGTACACGGTGACCGTGCACGGGCGCGCCGCGCACGGCAGCCGCTACGACATCGGCGTCGACGCGATCCGCCACGCGGGGCTGCTGCTGGCCGAGCTGGACGTGCTGGACGCCGCGGAGCTGCCGACGCGCGCGCCGCACCCGTTGTTAGGCCGGGGCTCGCTGCACGCGTCGCTCGTCGAGGGCGGCGCCGGGCTGACGACCTACCCCGAGCGCTGCGTCCTGCGGCTCGAGCGGCGGACGATCCCCGGCGAGAGCGCCGAGTCCGCGCTCGGCGAGATCGAGGCGGCGGGGGCGCGGGTGGCCGCGCGGCTGCGGGCGGCGGGGCGCGAGCCGTTCCGGGCGGAGGCCGCGCTCGACTTCGCGCAGCCGCCGAGCGACGTCCCGGCCGACGCCCCCATCGTGCAGGCGTTAGGCGCGGCGCTCGCGGGCGCGGGGGAGGGGGCGCGTGTCGAGGGGATGCCCGCGTGGACGGACGCCGCGCTGCTGAACGCGGCGGGGGTGCCCACGGTGTGCTTCGGGCCGGGGGACATCGCGCTCGCCCACAGCGCGGAGGAGTGGGTCCCGCTCGACGAGGTGGAGCGCGCGACGGGGGTGCTGGAGCGCCTCGTGCGCGCGTGGTGCGGGTGAGCGGCGTTCCTGACTATCGTTCGCGCATGGCCACTTTCTCTCCCGCGCAGTACGACGCCCTCGAGCGCGCGATCGCCGACCGGCGCCGCATCGAGGTACGCCGCCAGGCCGCGCACGACCTCGTCGTCGTCCCCCGGTCGCTCCGCCTCGTCGACGGCCGCGAACGCATCGACGCCGTCCACCCGACCACCGGCGACCGGCTCGACCTCTGGGTCGACGAGCTCGTCGGTTTCGACGTCGTGAGATGACCGCCGCGAAAGGCACGGCGAAGGGCGCTGGGCATCCGCTCGTCGCCGTCTACGCGGACGAGTCCTGCCTCGGCAACGGCAAGGCCGGCGACACGCCGGGCGGTGCGGGGGGGCTCGTCGAGTGGCGCCACCCGGGGTCCGGCGAGATCCTCCGCTGGGACTGGTGGGTGAGCGAGCCCGACACGACGAACAACCGCATGGCGCTCCGCTCGGTGATCGAAACGTTCGAGGGACTCTCGCAGAGGGCGCGCACCTTCTCGGTCGTCTTCACGAGCGACTCCAAGTACGTCGTCGACGGCATGACGGCGTGGGTGCCCGGGTGGATGGCGCGCGGGTGGACGCGCAAGACGGGGCCGATCGAGAATCTCGAGCTGTGGCGGCGCGCCGTGGATGCGGCCTCCAAGCACGAGCGGATGTGGCGCTGGGTGCGCGGGCACAACGGGCACCCGCAGAACGAGTACGCGAACCACCTCGCGACGCGCGCGGCGGCCGACCAGACGGGATCCGGCGGGCTCGTGCCGTCGGGGTTCGACGCGTGGGTGGCGGCCGAGCGGGCGAAGGGGAAGCTGCGCGGCGCGCTCGACCCGTTCCCGGAGGCCGAGGCGTTCGTGCCGGCGCCGGCGTACCCGGGAGTGCGCCCGGCCGCGCGCGCGACCGGTGGCGAGACGCCGGTTGCCGGCGCGCCGGCGGCGGCGTCTCTCGGGTGACCGCTCCCACGCCCCTTCCCGTCCGCGACGCATGTCACGCCCCCTCTTTCTCCTCGCACTCGGCGCCGCGGCTGGCTACGCCGCGGGCTTCCGCGACGCCCAGCACCACGACGAGACCGTCGTGCGGCGTGTGATCGAGCAGATCGTCGCGCACGCCGGCGGGGGCGCGCGGGGCAAGTACGACTCCGACCTCGACGGGCGCGCGGGCGCGGCCGACGGCGCGGACAGCACGGCACGTCGCTGACGCCCGGCGACCCGAGCGCGCCGCGCGCTGTGCCGTTCCCCATCCGCCCGCCGACGCCGATCCTCGGCGGCACGTGCCGGGCGTGCGCGCGGCAGCTGCCGGACGGGCGTCCGGTGACCTTCTGCCCCTACTGCGGGGAGAACCTCACCGTGCACCGCTGCCCGGCGTGCAGCACGGAGCTCGAGGTCGGCTGGCGGTTCTGCATCACCTGCGGCCGCCCCGCGGACGATGCGTAACCAGTCCGGCCCGCGCGGGGTATGAGCCGCGTATGAATCGCGCGGAAGGCGGCCGGCGTACGGATGCGGGCTCGTCGTCCGCCCCGCTTCGTCGTCCGCGTTTCCGTCGCACGCGCCGCATGCCACGCCCGACCACCCGCATCGTCCGCCGTACGTTCTGCCGCACGTTTTACCGCGCGCTCCCGGCCGCCGCGTTCGTGTTGGCGGCCGGCGTCGCGCACGCACAGGCATCGGCCGCACAGACGCCGGCCGCCGGCGCCGTGCCGACCACCGCGCCGGTGCGGACGAGCGGGCCGTGGCGCGTGCGCACCGCCGAGCATGTGGACCTGTGGCTGCACGGAATCGCGCTCGTGCTCGACGACACCGCGCGCGTGCCGCTCTTCGCGCGCGGCTACCGCGCCGCGATGCGGGCCGAACGGACGCGGGCGAACGCGTACACGGAGCTCGACGCGAACATGGAGCGGCTGCGCGCGCGCGTCGCGACGAACCCGCAGCTCGCGCTCTCGGCGCAGTTCGTTCCGCTCGCCTTCAACTCGTTCGAGGAGCTCCGCCGGGCGGTCGACGCCTTCGTCCAGGCGGGCGGGGACGCGCGCGCGGTGCGCGACGCACAGACGGCGAACGCGGTCGCGTTCCTCGCGGCGGCGTTTCCGGCCGCCGCGGACCGCGACTGGGTGCGCCTCTACACGACGGCGCTGCAGGACGAGCGGGACCGCTTCTACCACAAGTACTGGCTCGCGCTGCAGCAGACGCGCGCCGCGCCGCTCGCCGCGGCGGACTCGGTGTGGCAGGGCGTGGTCCGCCCGCGCATCCAGCGCTACCTGTCCGGCTCGCAGCAGGGGGACGGCGCGCTGCTCCTCTCGCCCGTGCTCGGCGGCGAGGGACGCACGCAGAACGGGTCGAAGACGGAGAACGTCGTCGCGGTGGGCCTGCCCGCGCGCGTGGCCGACGCCGCCGACGCGAGCTACGCGGCGGTGCACGAGATGGTCGGCGCGGTCGTCGGGCAGGTGGTGGCCGACAACACGTCGCCGGCGGACCAGCGCTCGGGCGTGGCCGGCCGCTACGTCGGCGCGGGGCAGGTGCGCGGGGGGCTGCTCCTGCTCCGCCGCGCCGCGCCGGAGCTCGCCGACGGCTACGCGCGCTTCTACCTGCGCGGGGCCGGGCTCGCCGCGCCTAACGTCAACCCGCAGGCGGCGCTCGAGGCCGCGTTCCCGCTGCCGAGCGCGATCGTCGACGCGCTCGCGCGGCAGCTCGACGTCGTGCTCGGCGGGATCTGACGCGTGGCCCTCGACCGGACGGCGATGGAGCGCGTGCTCGCGCGCGCGGCGGAGCTGCAGACCGCGGCGGGCGCGGGGGACGAGCCGCGGCTGAGCGACGCGGAGCTGCTCGACGCCGCGCGCGAGGCGGGGCTCTCGCTCGACCACGTGCGCGCCGCGCTCGCGGAAGAGCGGCTGCGCGCGGCGGGGCCGCGCGCCGTGGTGCCCGCGGACGCGGGCGACGCCGGCGACCTCGCGGGCCGGCTGGCGGGGCCCGAGCACGCCGGGGCGGCGCGGCTCGTGGCCGGCGCGCCGGCGGCGGCGGTCGACGCGTTAGGCCGCTGGCTGGAGCGCGAGGAGTGCATGCGCCTCGCGCGCCGCGCCGCCGACGCGAACGGCGTCTACGCCGCGTGGGACGCGCGCACCGACTTCGTCGGGCAGCTGACGCGCGGGCTGCGCCGCGGCGGCGGGACGCCCGGCCTGCGCCGCGCGCGTGGGGTGCGCGCGGTCGCGCTGCCGGCCGACGCCGGGCGCACGCTGCTGCGTCTGGAGCTCGACCTGGGCGGCGCGCGGCGGCAGCGCCTCACGGCGGGCGGCGTCGCCGCCGCGGGGGGCGTGCTCGCGGGGGGCGGCGCGCTCGGCGTCGGCGTCGTCGCGCACGCGATGCTCGCGGTCGTCGCGCCGGTTGCCGTGCTGCCCGTGCTCGCCGGCGGGGCCGCGGCGTGGGCGATCGCGCGCGGGCACCGGGAGGCGGTGGCCCGCGGGACGGTCGCGCTCGAGACGCTCCTCGACCGCGTGGAGGGCGAGCTCGCGGCTGGAGCCGGCCCGGCCGGGGCCGTGGGCGCAGGCGGAGTGCGGAGCGCGGCGGGGCTGCTCGACGCAATCGAGGGGGTGCGGCGGGCGTTGCGGTAGCGCCCGCCTGGGTTAGCGTACGGGCGGCGGGCGCGTCGGCCACCCCGCCCTCCGCCGCCCCGCCATGCACCCCACCCTGTTCACGATCGGCCGGTTCGCCGTGCCGTCCCACGAGGCGTTCGTCGGGCTCGGGGTGGCCGCGGCGGCGGTCGTGTTCTTCGCCGAGGCGCGGCGGCGCGGGGTGGCGGGGGACGAGCGGCTGCTGTGGGTCGTCGCCGGCGCCCTCCTCGGGGGCGCACTCGGCGCGAAGCTGTCGACCGCGTGGCGCTACGTGGCCGTGACCGGCGACGCGTCGTTCGCGGGGGTGATGGTCCGCGGCGGGCGCAGCGTCCTCGGCGGGCTCGCGGGCGCGTACGCAGGGGCGGTGCTCGCCAAGCGGCTCGTCGATTACCGGCGGCGCACGGGGGACCTGTTCGCGCCCGCGGTCGCGTTAGGCATGGCCGTCGGGCGGGTGGGCTGCCTCCTGAGCGAGCCGCCCGGCACGCCGACCGGAGGCGCCTGGGGCGTGCGGCTCACGGCGGCGGAAGCCGCGCGCACGCCGGGGTGCCCGGCGTGGTGCGCCGCGGGGCGGCCGCTGCACCCGTCGTTCGCGTACGAGGTGGCGTTCCACCTGCTGGCGTTCGCGGTGCTGTGGGCGACGCGGCGGCGCCCCGCCCCAGATGGCGCGCGCTGGGCGTGGTACCTGCTGGCCTACGCGGTGTTTCGGTTTGGGGTGGAGTTCGTGCGGGGGAACGACGTGGTGTGGCACGGGCTCACGCGCGGACAGCTGTTCCTGCTCGCGGCGGGGCCGGGACTCGCATGGCGCGCGTGGCGGATGGCGACGCCCGCGCCCCGGCCGGCGTCGTTCGGCGTGGCCCGCGCGTGAGCGACGACGAGGCGCCGCTCGCGCCGGAGTTGCCGGCGCCGGAGCCGCCGGAGCCGCCGGCGCCGGAGCTGCTCGCGCCCGTTAGGCCCGTGCTCTCGGGCGCGGAGACGGTTCAGTACATCGCGCTCGGCGTGCTCGCGTTCTTCGGGCTGCCGCTCGTCGGCGTCATGACGTACGGGATCGGGTTCCTGCTCGGCGTCGGCTGGCTGGGGTGGACGGGCGCACGCGCGTGGCGGCGGGACGAGCCGTCGCGGGCGCGCGTGCGACGCTTCCTCGTCGGCCTCCTGCTCGGCCTCGTCATCTTCGGCGGGTGTACCGTGCTCGTGCTCTCGAATCTGGGCAACATGCACTGACCGGCGCCCGCGCCCGCTGCCCCGACGTCTTCCCCTACCCCTTCGCGCATGCCCGGCATGGCCCTTCGCCCCGACCGCGTGATCCGCTACGTGACCGCGTTCTGCCCCGCGTGCCACGCCGAATCGCCCGACCGAGCGCTGCACGAGGTGGCGCGGCTCGCCGGCTACCTCGCGGTCGCGGAGGGGCGCGTGTGGCTCGTGCGTGGCTGTCCGACCCACGGGCGCGTCGTCACGCTCTACGACGAGGAGCCCGAGATCCTCGCCTACCTGGAGCAGTGGACGGCGCCGACGAAGGCGCACGTGCCCGACCACGCGGGCAACTGGGACCCCGTGCCGGCCGCCTACCTGCGCGGGCTCGGCGAGATGCAGACGCAGCACACCTGCATCCTGCTGGAGGACGTCACGGCCACGTGCAACCTCTGTTGCCCGACGTGCTTCGCGGAGTCGGCGCCGGGGCTCGGCGGGGTGGTGCCGGTCGACGAGGTGCTCGCGAACGTCGACCAGCGCCTCGCGCGCGAGAACGGCCGCCTGGACGTGCTGATGCTCTCGGGCGGCGAGCCGACGACGCACCCGCGCTTCGCCGAGCTGCTGGACCGGGTGCTCGAGCGGGACGTGGTGCGCGTGCTCGTCAACTCCAACGGCCTCGCGCTCGCGAGGGACGACGGACTGCTGCGCGTCTTCGAGCGGCACCGCGAGCGGGTCGAGGTCTACCTGCAGTTCGACGGCTTCCGCCGCGAGACGCACCGGTACCACCGCGGCGCGGAGCTGGGGCGCGTCAAGGCGGACGCGGTGCGGCGGCTCAGCGAGGCCGGCGTGTTCACGACGCTCACGATGACCGCCGCGTTAGGCGTGAACGACGACGAGGTCGGCGGCGTGCTGCGGCTCGCGCTCGACACGCCGTTCGTCGGCGGGGTGAGCGTCCAGCCCGTGTTCGGCTCCGGGCGCGCCGGCGCGGTCGACCCGCTCGCGCGGCTCACGCACGGCGGGGTGCTCGCGCGGCTCGGGCCGCAGACGGGCGGACTGGTCACGTGGCGCGACCTCACGGCGCTGCCGTGCTCGCACCCGCACTGCTGCTCGGTGGGCTACCTGCTGAAGACCGACCGCGGGGAGTGGCGCTCGCTCGTCGGGATCATCGGGCACGAGCGGCTGCGGGCGCACCTCGGGCTCGTCGCCAACCGGATCAACGACCCGGAGGTGAGCGCGGAGCTGCGCGGGCTCGTCAAGGAGTCGCTGTTAGGCCTGCTGAGCGAGCAGAGTTCGCTCACGCACCCGTCGCTCGCGGGGCTGTTCCGGGACGTGTGCGAGGCGTGCGACCTCGGGCTCTCGACGCTGCTGCGGCTCGCGGGGGACGCGCTCGTCGGCAACCGCGCGCGCTTCCGGCGCCTCGTCGGGGAGCGCATCAAGCGCGTCACGGTCAAGCCGTTCATGGACGTGCACACGATGCTCGAGGAGCGGCTGCTGCAGTGCTGCGTGCACGTCGGGACGCGGGGGGCGGACTCGGACGGCGGGGCGCACCAGTGCGCGCCGTTCTGCGCGGCGCAGGCGTGGGCGCCGCTCGCGGCGCAGAAGCTGAGCGAGCGGGCGCGCGGGCGCGACGCGGCGGCGCTCGCCGTACTCGCGGGGGCGTCGGCGTGACCGCGCCGGCGGCGGGGGCGGGCGGCGCCGGCGCGCGCCGCCCACTGGGCGGGCTGCCGACGGCGTACGCGGACGGTGTGCCTAACGCGGGCCCGCCGCCCCCCGCGGGCGTGGCCGCGGACCCGCTCCGCTTCTGCGTGTTCACCACGGTCGCGCTGCTCGCGTGGGTGCTCGGTCCCGTGGTCGTGGCGGCGATGGCGGGGCTCGGGCTCGTCGCCTACGCGCGCGCGGTGCGCGGGGGGCTCACCGAGAGCCGGTGCGTGCTCCGCCGCCCGCGGCTGGTGCTGCTGTACCTGGCGTGCGCGTGCGCCGTCGGGGCCGGGGTCGTCGCGTGGCACGTGTGGCGAGCGCTCGCCGGGCGCGCGTGATGTCCGGACATGGCAGGCCGACGACAACGGCCCGTCACGGGTCGCCCGGTTACTGGCGGCGGGTGCACGGGAGGCCGTTCCAGAACCCGGTGCACCACCCGCCTGTCCTCACGGCGCGAGTACGACTCCGTCGGACGCCGGCCACGGACACGCGTTCCGAGGCGACCGTGATCATGCGCCGCGGCCACGCGACCTGACCCGCTACGGCTGCGGCGTGACGTTCCCGCCTCGTGCCGTCGCCTCGCTGTTCGGGATCGGGTTCCGCTGGTTCAGCGGGTCCTTGCCGGCGCCGGGCGTTGGAATGCCCGGCTGTGAGATGTAGGCGTCGTTCAACACGCCGTACTCCCGCAGCGCGACCAGGTGTTGGGGGCCCTGCGCGACGAAGGAATACCGGTACTCGTAGAGCAACGCCTGGATCGCGCTCGCCGGCGTCGCGAACGTGCCGTACGCGGGCAGGCCGCCCTCGACCCTGTGCACGACGTTGATGTCCGCGGTCGCCGCCGCCAGGTTGCCGAGCGCGATCTCGGCCTGCGCGCGCAGCAGGTACAGCTCCGCGTTGCGGAGGATGGGGAGCGGCGTGGTGAGGTTGGCCGTGTTGCTCGGGTCGGTGATCGCGAGGCGGGCCGGCGCCGAGGTGTAGCCGACGGCCGACTGCGACGGCGTGGGGACGATGTTTGCGCGGCGCGCGTCGGCGGGGTTGATCGAATTGACGAAGTTGCTCGTGAGCAGCAGCTTGGCGTCGACGAGCGGGTTCGGGGCGAGGTCCGGTGCCGACGGCGTGAACTCGTAGTACGGGCCCTGGAGCAGGTACGCGGCCGACGCCGTGCCCCCGGCCAGCGCCGCGTTCAGCGCCGTCGCCGCGGCCTGCGCGTGCGTGAGGTCGGGGGCGTTGGCGTCGAGGAGCGTGAGGTACACCTCGGCCTTCCCCTTCAGCCCCCGGTTGTACAGCACGAGGTTCGAGACCAGAGAATAATCGCCGTGGGTCTGGTACCCGCCCGGGACGGCGAACGGAACCGCGATGTCGCCCGCGGCGGTGAAGTCGGCGTTCGCGGAATCGAGCAGGGCGGAGACGTACGTGAGCACCGCCTGCTTGGTGCGGATCGGGTAGAGCGTGCTCGGGTTGTCGCCCTGGATCACCGCGCCGTTCACGTCGTGGTACTCGACGACGTTCAGGTACTCGCGCGCTTCGAGCGTGCGGATGAAGCCGCTCGCGGCGGCGCGGCTCGCCGGCGCGAGCGACGTCAGCGACGGGTCGGCGAGCAGCGAGTGGGCGGCGCGGAGGGCGACGTAATACGGGTCCCACTGCACGCCGCCGAACCCCGACGGGTCCGGCGGCGTCTCGTAGAACTCGGTGAGCCAGCGTGGCTCGTTCGGGTCGGGGCGGATGACGTCCCGCGCCCAGATGTCGGCGGTCGCGTAGTAGCTCTCGGTGCCGGCTGCGGCCCGGTCGGAGCCGACGAGGCCGAGGAAGAGCGTCTGCAGCGACTGCTGCGATCCCGCGACGACGCGGTCGGTGCTCGGCGCCGACGGGTTGTCCTTGCAGCCGGCGCCCGCGAGCAGGGCGAGGGCCCCGGCGAGCGCGATCATCCGCGGGTGCATGCGCGTGGGCATGGCGCGACGAGTCTCCGGGGCGTTAGAAGGTGGCGTTGATCGAGACGAAGTACTGGCGCGACGGGGGGTACGGCGCCACGTCGATGAAGCGGCCGATCGCGGCGTTCCCGAAATTCGAGACCTCCGGGTCGTATCCCGTATAGTGGGTCCACGTCACCAGGTTGCGGCCGTTGAGCTCGACCCGGGCCTCCGACGCGCGGCCGCGGAACAGCGAACGCGAGATCGTCGCGGGCAGGCGGTACGACAGCGTCACCTCGCGCAGCTTGGCGAAGCTCGCGTGCTCGAGGAACACCGGCTGGTACTTCCCGTACGCCGCCACGCGGGCCGCCGAGGCGGCAGTGTCGGCGAAGTTGCCGCCGGGGAGCGACCCGTCGAAGTACAGGTTCGTGAGGTTCACCACGTAGCCGCCCTTGCGCCAGTCGAGGAGCGACGAGAGCCGGAACGCGCCGACGTCGAAGGAGTTGGTGAACCCCATGATGAAGTCGGGCTGCTGGTCGCCCGGGTGGATCTCGATGGGAGTGCCGTTCGCGTCGAGTCCGCCGTACGTCACGACCTGCGTGGGCGAGTACCCGACCTGGATCTTCGAGCTGCCGAACCGCTCCCCGAACGCGCTCCCGGTCGCGAACGCGGGGACCGGGAGGCTCGTGACCTCGCCGCGGTTGCGCGCGTACGTGATGTTGCTCGTCCAGGTGAAGGCGCGGTCCTGGACCGGGATCAGGTTGAGCCCGAGCTCGGTGCCGACGTTCTTCAGGCTGCCGCCGTTGATGACCTGGGTCGCGAACCCGGTGGACGGCGCGAGGCCCGCCGTGAGCACGAGGGCGGTGGTCTTTTTCTGGTAGCGGGTGACCTCCAGACTCGCCCGCCCGTGCAGGAACGCCGCGTCGAGGCCCCCCTCCAGCTCCGACGTGTTCTCCGGGAACACCGTCGGGAGGCCGATGGTGTTGGACGCGCGCAGCCCGTTGCCGCCCTCGCCGACCTGCGTGAGGAACGTGTAGCCGTAGTTGGTCGGCACGCGGTTGCCGGCCTTCCCGTAGGCGAGGCGGAGCTTGAGGTTGTCGGTGAAGCGCGGCACGAACGGCAGCCGGTACGACGCCGAGAACTTCGGGTACGCGTAGAACTTTTTCGGGTCCCCGTTCGTGCTCGACCGCTCGGCGTTCACCGCGGCCGTGAGGAGCAGCCGCTCCTCGAGCGTGAGGACCTCCTCCTGCGCGTAGTACGAAAAGGTCTTGAACAGGTACGTCGCCTCGCTGACCAGCACGTTCTGCGCGGCGGCGAAGTTCTTCACGCCGGGGAACAGCCCCTGGCCGAGCACCGTCCCGTAGTCGCTCTGCGCGCGCTCCTGGCGCAGGCCGGCGGAGGTCGTCGCGGTGAACGCCGAGGCGGTGAACTTGTCGGCGGCCGACAGGTTGAGGTTCGCGTTCACGACGTTCGTGTTGGCGTTCACGACGCTGCCCGGGTAGGGCGAGATCGCGTGCGACTGCTCGATGTACGTCCCCGGCGGCGAGTAGACCATCGCGTGGTCCGCGTACGAGTCGACCCCGCCTAACAGCTGGACCGTGACGGTCTGCCGCGCGGTGCTGAGCGGCGTCCACGACGCCTGGGCGTTGCCCAGCAGGCGGTACACGTTCTCGGGCGTCTGGATCTCTTCCGCGTCCTGGAGGGCGTTCGCCTGGTTCGCGATCCACGGGTTGGGGGCGTACTGCCCGTTCGCGAGGCGGCGGTTGAAGTCGTAGAACGTCGGCGTCGCGGAGAAGATCGCGGCCGGCGCGATCGTGGCGTTGTCGTTGCCCGAGACCCCGCGCTGGGTGAGCGTGTGGATGAGCTCGGAGTTGGCGCTGAGCGACAGCTTCGAGCCGAGGCCCTGGTTCAGGTTGAGCCGGAGCGACTGCTTGTCGTAGCGGTCGGTGGGGCCGAGGCCGGCGTCGTGCTTCGCGGTGCCCGAGGCGAAGTACGTGGTGCTCGCGAAGCCGCCGCGGAGCGACGCCGTCGTCTCGTAGTTGAGGCCGTGGTTCCCGTAGAGCTGCTGCTGCGGGTCGGTGCAGCCCGCGTAGGGGTACTGCGCGAAGTAGTCGGCGGCGCCCTTGAAGCCGCCGGGCGGGTTGGCGTCGACGAAGGCGGTCGCCTGCTCCTGGCTGAAGCAGCGCATGTCCAGCTCGTTCGAGATCGCCTGACTGCCGAGGCGCTGGATGACGCCGAGCGACGGGGTGCCGGACGTCCCGCGCTTCGTCGTGATGATGACGACCCCGTTGGCGCCGCGCGAGCCGTAGATCGCGCCCGCGGACGGCCCCTTGAGGATCTCGATGCTCTCGATGTTCTCCGGGTTCAGGTCGGCGATGCGGTTGACCTGCTGGTCCTGGTTGGAGCTGAGCGCGGAGCCGACCGGGACGGCGCCGGCCGCCGCGCCGCTCCCGCCCCCGGTCGCGCGCGTGATCGAGTTCAGCCCGATCCCGTACGCGTCGTTGCTCACGATCACGCCGTCGACGACGTAGAGCGGCTGGTACGCGCCGTTGATCGTGTTCGTCCCGCGGATCTGGACCTGGATGCCGCCCCCCGGCGCGCCGGAGTTCTGCGTGATCACCGCGCCCGGCACCTTGCCCTGCAGCGCGTTCTCGATCGTCTGCTGCGGCACGCGGTTGACCTGCTCGGTGGTGACGACCGTGACCGCGTTCGCCACGTTCGCGCGGGCGACCGTGGTCGCCTGGCCGGTGACCACCTGGGTTTCGAGCTGCAGGACGTCGCGCGTCAGCGGAATGGTGACCGCGGTCGCGTTCGCCGCGACGGGGACGAGCTTGGCCTGGAAGCCGATGCGCCGCACCCGGAGCTGTTGGGCGCCCGCGGGCACGCCGACGGCGAAGCGTCCGTTCTCGTCCGCCGTCGCGCCGAGCGTCGTCCCGACCACCTGGATCGTCGCGCCGGACACCGGCTCGTTACTCCCCTCGATGCTGACCACGCCCGTGACGCGGCGCGTCTGCGCACTCCCGACGGCGGGCGCGAACGCGAGCAGCGCGAGCGCGAACCAGAACCGGGCGAACACTCTCATCGCAACTCCCTCCCTGGAGACGAGTGGAACCGCCATCAGTGCTTGACGACGGTGACCGTGAGGGCCGACGGGTACTGGCGCGAGTGGTGGATGCTGTTGTGCGCCACCAGCCCCTGCGTCTCGTCGTAGTTGTGGCCCCCCGTGTTCAGGTTCCGGTCGAACCGGGGGAAGTTGCTGCTCGAGACTTCGATGCGAATGCGGTGGCCCGCCTCGAAGTAGTTGCTCGTCGTCATCGGCTGGAGCGCGACCTTGTAGACCTGGCCCGGTTCCATCCACGCGACCGGCGCGTCGTAGCCGTTGCGGTAGCGCAGGCGCTGGATCGTCTCGTCGAGGTTGTACGCGCGGCCGTCGGGGTACACGTCGATCAGCTTCACGGTCACGTCCGTGTCCTTGCGGTCGGACGAGACGTAGGTCGTGAACTGGACCGGCCCGCTCACCTCCATGCCCTCTTTGAGCGGCTCGGTCGAGTAGACGAGGATGCCGTCGTTCTCTTCGGCCTTCTGCTGGTCCAGCGCGCCGCCGGTGAGGGCGTTGGCCTGGCAGCAGACGTTGCCGCCGTTCGACATCACCGGGTGCATCGGGTCGTAGGTGAAGCTGTCGGGGGCGTCGGTCGCCGGCGCGCGCGCCGCGAGCACGCCGTCGCCGTGCACGGTGTTCGCCTTCCCGCCGCTCGCGAGGTAGAACGTCACCGGCTGGGCACCCCTGGGCGGCCACGTGTCCGACCGCTGCCACTTGTTGAGGCCCATCGTGTAGTAGCGTACCTTGGGCAGCGTGTCTAACAGGCCGGTGTGCTCGCCCTTCAGGAAGGTGTCGAACCAGCCGTAGGTGAGCGCGTTGTAGTCGAGCCGCGCGTCCCCGACGCTCCGCTCGCCGACGACCGTGTTTTCCGTCGCGCGCGTGTACGAGCAGTGCAGCGTCGGCGCGATCACCGCGTACTGCTCGGCGGCGACGGCGGGGTCCGCGGTCCGCCGCACGTAGTTGTACGTCGCGAGGTTGGGGCCGACCGACACGTCGTACCAGGACATGAACCAGAGCCCCGGGACGTTGATCTTCATGCTGTCGGTGAAGAGCCCGCCCCGGTACCACGCCGGGTCGTTGGGCCCGCGCTTGATCATCGCGCCGCCGGTCCCGATGCCGGACATCGAATCCGCAAAGATGCCGTGCGGCCCGCCGTGCGCCTCGATCAGGTCCTGCTCCGGCAGGTGCCAGAACCCCGCCTTCCAGTCGACGGGCGGCAGGCGTTCGGCGAGGTCGTACGCCCGCGCCGCGCGCACGAGGTCCGCCTGGGACGTGTTGGGCGGGAACATCGGCCGGACCTGGTTCTGCTCCCCCTCGAGCCAGTCGATGAAGAGCATCTGCACGGCGCCGCCGCGGTACCAGTTCCCCTGCTCGTAGTACGGCTTCACGCGCCCGACGCCGGCCCCGAACCCCTGCGGGTTGATGGCGGCAAGTCCCGGGGGCGTCTGGGCCGCCACGGCCATCTGCCACTCCGCCGTCGACGAGCAGCCGAGCAGCCCGACCTTGCCGTTGGACCAGGGCTGCGTCGAGATCCACCGGATCTCGTCGACGCCGTCGGAGACCGGCGCGCCGAGGATGTCATAGTTGCCTTCGGAGAAGAAGTGGCCGCGCTCGTTCGCCATCACGTACGCGTACCCGCGCTTCACCGCGGCGAGCGGCGCCGTCATGTCGGCCGGCGCGCCGAGCCGCACGTCCCAGAAGTTCATGTTGTAGGGCGTGCGGACGAAGACCGCCGGCACGCGGCCGGCGCCCTTGGGCCGGTACACGTCGAACTGCATGCGCGCGCCGTCGCGCATGGGCAGCATCAGCTTGCGGTCGATGACCGCGACGTCCTCGAGCGCCTTCTCGAGCGAGTCGCGTCGCGCGCGGAGGGCGGAGTCACTCGGCGCGGCGGCGGGCTGCGCGGCGAGGGGCGGGACGACCGCGAGCGCGGCGGCGGCAGCAGCGATCCGGTGACGAGCGGCCAACGGCATCCGGGTGCTCCAGTGGCAAGGGGAGTCAGCGTCGGCGCCACGCACCGGGAGCTGGCCGCGCGTGCGGGCCGACACGGGGCGCAGCGGGGACGCTGCGGTCGCTCTCTGTTTCGCCAATATGCGTGCAGCTGATGAATACGCCAGGGGTAGTGTTAGAGCGATCCGCGCTTACGTCTGGCACTCGGTCGTGCTGGCACTCGGTCGTGCGGCCGTGGCCCCCCGCGCGCCCCCCGCGCACGCGGGGGTCTGCCCGTGATCAACGCAACCGCCAGTTGCGCTAGCTCGCGGCCGACCGGACCAGCCGGTCGAGCCATTCGGCCAGCAGGAGGCGTTCGCCGTTGGTCAACCCATCTGCGCCGGGCGGTACCCCCGGCAGCAACGCGCGCAGCGTCGTCGCGACCGGTGCCAGGGCCGGGCGCTCGGGTGCCGGCGCGTCGGTGGTGATCGCGGCGAGAATGGCCTCGCACGTCGCCGCGGACAGGCCGAGGTCGCGGTCCGCCTCGGGCGTTTCGAGCAGGATGAACACCACGCCGCAGGCAGCCGCGCGCACCAGGTCCGCCGCCCGCCGCTCGTCGACCCTGAGCCGCCCGGCGAGTGCCAGCACCCGCATGCGCCTCTGCAACATTGCCAGCGCCCGGGCCGCCGCGGGCGACGCGCCGCCCGAGTGCTGGTCGCCCAGGCGCGGGTCGCCGTACATGGCCGCGAAGAGGGCCGGGTGGGCGAGCCCGAAGCCGACGTGGAGGTCCCACCCGACCCGCAGATCCTCGACCGGATCGCCGTCCGGATCGCCGGTCCGTTTCTGCTGCAGGTAGGTGGTAAAGCCGTGCTCGGCCACGGCGTCGACCAGGCCCTGCTTGTCTCCGAAGAGGCGGTACAGGGTGGGCGCCTGCACCCCGGCGGCGGCGGCCACCGCGCGCGTGGTCAGCGCTTCCCGGCCGCCTGCCGCAATCAGCGCGGCAGCGGCCGCGACGATGCGGGCTCGCACATCGGTGCCCACGTCGCCCAGCGTCTCGCCGCCGGGTGCCGCGGCGTGGGGCTCGTCATCGGCCCGCTCAGCGTCTCCTCGGATGTCGACGTCGGCGGCCGCGTGCAATGTGTTCGTGTCGTGCTTCGCGCCGTGCATGGCGGTGAACTAACGCGAGGGACGTTCCGGCAATAGCCGTGGCTTGTTGCCAGCGCTAACCAGTGCTACTCGCCGGTCGTTAGCGGCGATGTTGTCGTCCGTGTATCGCCGACGCACCCGCACATCAGCGAGAGCGCTGCATAATCGTTGTCACTGGCGCCACCGGCCACCTCGGACGCGGCGTCGTCGAGGAACTCCTCGCCCGCGTTCCGGCCGACCAGATCGTCGCCACTGTTCGCGACCCCGCCAAGGCCGCGCCGCTCGCCGGGCGGGGCGTCACCGTCCGCGCGCGCGCGGCGCGCGGTCTACACCAGCCAGATGGGGGCGCGGCCGGACTCGGCCTTCGCGGACCATGCCGCCGCCGAGGCGGTCCTCCTCGAGGTCGGGATGCCGTTCACGTCGCTGCGCCACGGCTTCTACGCCGAGAGTGCATTGCACCTCATTGGCCGCGTCTTCGAGGACGGCGAGATCCGCGCGCCCGAGGACGGTCCCGTGAGCTGGACCGCGCGCGCCGACCTGGCGGCGGCGGACGCGATCGTGCTCGCCGAGGAGGGGCGGCTGGCCGGCATCACGCCCCCGCTGACCGCGCCCGAGGCGTTCACCATGGCGGACATCGCTGCCATCGCGTCGGACGTGACCGGGCGCGAGGTCCGGCGGGTCGTCGTACCCGACGCCGAGTGGCGCGATGCGACGTTGGCGCACGGCGTGCCCGCGCCGCTCGCGGACGCGCTCCTCGGCATGTACCGCTCCGCCCGGCGGGGCGAACTGGCCGCGACCGACAAAACGTTAGAGGCGCTGCTCGGCCGACGGCCGCAGACGATGCGCGACGTGCTCGCCGCCACGCTCGCGCCGGCCGACGCCTGAGCGGCGCCCGGGCGAGGTCCGCCCGCGCGTCGCGAAATCGAGACCGGTCGGCGCGCGACCCGGCGCGTCGTTAGGCTTCGACCGACCCGTAGTCCATGTTCCGCAGATCCTCGAGGAGGCCGGGCCCGGTCGGCGCCCAGCCGAGCCGCTCGCGCGTTCGCGCGCTCGACGCCGGGAGGTCCATCCCGGCGAACGGCCCGAGCCAGCCGAAGTGCGCCGCCGCCGCGTCGGCCGAGAGAGACCTGACCGGCACGCCGAGCCCGGCGCCAACGACCTCGGCGATCTCGCGGACCGGCACACCTTCCTCGGCGACGGCGTGCCAGCGCGCGCCCGGCTCGTGCCGCTCCAGGGCCAGCCGGTAGAGGCGCGCGACGTCGTCCACGTGGGCCGCCGGCCAGCGGTTGGCGCCGTCGCCGACGTAGGCGGACAGGCCTTTCTGGCGGGCGATCTCGATCGCCGGCGAGATCAGCCCCTGCTTCTCCGTGTCGTGGACCTGCGGCAGCCGCACCACGGCGGCCGACACGCCGCGCTTCGCCACCTCCTCGCCGGTCAACTCGGACAGTCGGCGCGGGTTGGGGTTGTTGCGGTCGAACACCTCCTCGACCGCGAGCGCGCCAGGCCCGCGGCTGCCCATGCCGGTGCCGGAGGTGATGATCAGCGGCCGGTCCGAGCCGGCGAGCGCGCCCGCCATCGCCTCGATCACGCGGCGGTCCTTCTCGCAGTTCTCGACGAAGTGGGAGAAGTCGTGGTCGAACGCCGTGTGGATCACCGCGTCCGCCTGCGCCGCACCGCTCGCGACGGTGTCCGGCTCCTCGAGCGTGCCGCGGTGCGCCGCGGCGCCGACCTGCTCCAGCCAGCGTGCGCCGGCGTCGGAGCGCGTCATCCCGAGCACCTGGTGCCCGGCGTCGATCAATTCTGGCACGATCCGCGAGCCGATGAAGCCGGTCGCGCCGGTGAGGAACACGCGCATGGGAGGTCTCCGATAGTGGTGAAAAAGTTGTGGCGGAGCCAATATCGGCCTACGTTGTGTCCTATTGAAGTAGTGGGATTATCCTAGTACAATAACCAACAGGATCGCCGTGACTGCCGACGCGAACAGGCTTGGCACGTACCTACGTGACCGTCGCACCCGCCTCGATCCCGCCGCGTTGGGTTTCCCGCGCGGGCGCCGGCGCACCCCCGGGCTGCGGCGCGAGGAGGTCGCCCAGCGCGCCAGCATCAGCCCGACCTGGTATACCTGGCTGGAGCAGGGGCGCGGCGGCGCGCCGTCCGCCGACGTGCTCGAGCGCATCGCCGCGGGGCTGATGCTGACGGACCCCGAGCGCGAGCACCTGTTCATGCTCGGGCTCGGGCGGCCGCCCGAAGTCCGCTACAAGCCCGTCGACGGCGTGACGCCGCGCCTCCAGCGCGTGCTCGATGCGTTGACGGTGAGTCCCGCGCTCATCAAGACCGCGACCTGGGACGTCGTCGCATGGAATCGCGCCGCGGCGGTGCTGCTGACCGACTACGCGAAGCTCCCGCGCGAGCAACGCAACATCCTCCGGGTCATGTTCGCCGACCCGGGCGTGCGCGCCCGCCAAGCGGATTGGCCGGACGTGGCACGGTTCGTGGTCGGGGCGTTTCGGGCGGACGCGGCGCGCGCGGGCGCGAGCGCGGACATCACGACGCTCGTCGGGGAGCTGTCGCGGACGAGCCCCGAGTTCGACGCCTTGTGGCGCGACCACGACGTGGTGGCGCACGGCGAGGGGCTGAAGCGGCTTCACCACGCCGAGCTCGGCCTGCTCGAGTTGGAGTTCTCCGCCTTCGCCGTCGACGGCCGGCCGGAGCTGGGCATGGTCGTTTACAACCCCGCGACCGACGACGTCGCGGACCGGATCCGCCGTCATCTCGAGCGGCAGTGAGCTTGCCCCGCGGGGGCGGCCGCGTGCGTCACGCCGCGCGTGCCACCCGCCGAGCGGCCGTTCGTACGGTGCGGGGCGCGTGCGGTGCGCCTCTCACGCCGACGGCACGGCGCGCGTCGGGCGCACCTCGACCGGGCCGCAGTGCGCCTTGAACGACGAATTGATCTCGACCGCCGGGAACCGGGCGGCGTAGCGCGCCGGGTGGCTGCCCTCGGCCGGGAAGCGGGACTGCGCCGCACGAGGAGGCTCCAGCCGGCGCACCCGACGTGGGCGCGGGGCCGGCGGGCGGGATCGGGCGCGGCGGTCATCGGGGCGGCGGCGATGCGGCCGAGGGTGCGGTGCGCGGCCCGCGCGGCCCGGCAACTCGACACACCGCGCCGCGTCGGCGCTCACGGGTCGTGATTGGATCCGCGGACCGGTCGCGCCGGTTGGGGCTGTGCAGTCGCGTCCATCCGGACTATGCTCGCCCCCATGGACGCGCCCCTTCCGTCGGCCGCGGCGTACGCGAGCGAGCCGGTCCGCCACCCGCCGTTGGTCGTCGTCGACGTTCCAACCGAGCAGCGCGCGGTCGCCGAGGACTACCGCAACATGGTGCTGAGCCGCGTCGACACCGGCGCGGGCGCGAGCTGCCTGCGGCTGGCCGTGTTCCGCGGCGAGTATCGCTGGCACCAGCACCCGCGGTCGGACGAGCTGTTCCTCGTCGTCGAGGGCCGCCTCGAGCTCGACGTGGCCGGCGGCCCGACCGCAGGCCCCCAGACGCTCGCGCTCGGCCCGTGGCAGGCCGTGGTGGTACCGGCGGGCGTGGTGCACCGCACGCGCGCCGTCGGGCGGACGGTCAACCTCACGTTCGAGGCGCTGGCCGCGGAGACGGTGTTCGTCGACTGACGTCGCGCCCGCTGCGTCTCGCACCGTCCGTTCTGCGAGCCACAGCCGCGGGTCTCACGCAATGGGCCGAACCAGGACTCCGACACGTTTGAGGCAACAACGCGGAGCCGGCCATCTCGCCTCGGGACTCGGCGGCGCGTGAGACACTGACGCGTTCGGCGAGGGGCACATCGGCCGCAGAAGACGAGGGTGCTTAGCACTCTCCGGCTCGTCACTCACGTGGAGCGACGCCCGGTCGCGCCGGGGCAGGTCCCTCTTGGGGCGGTCGGACCCCCGTCGCACGGCTCGGCCGTTACCCCCGCCGCGCCGCGGCCGCGAGGGCCGTTAGGTTCGCGCGGACGATGACGCCCAGGAGCTCGGCGGCCGACCGGGCCGAGAGCGCGCGGGGCTCGGGCCTACCCCGGGTCAGGAGCGCGGCACCGCCCGGCGCGCGCGCATGCGCCAGCCAGGCGCGCGCGGGTGCGGTGACGTAGGTCGGGGCGCCGGGCGGGATCCCGTCGACCGCGTCCCGGCCCACGACGAGCGGGCGCAGGTTGTCCGCGCTGGGCGCCGCCGCGAAGAGGCGGCCCAGCTTCGCCGCGAAGCGCGGGTCGGTGACGACCACGTACACGGGACACGTTGGGAGGAGGCGCGCGATCTCGGCCGGCATGTCCGTCCGCGTCGCGACGGCGAGCCACGGCTTCCCGAGCCGCTCGGCCGCCGCCTTCACCGCCCCCGCGTGGAACGGCGTCGTGACGAGCAGGTCGGCGCGTCGGACCTCGCGCGGCGCTCCGGAGGGCGCGTCCACGACGAGGGCGGTGACGTCCACCCCGGTCGTCTCGAGACCGTAGTCCGTCTGGAGTTCGGCGGCGAGTTCGGCGATCTGGTCGTCGTTACATTCGACTGCGACCGCGCGGAGTCGGAGCGTGTCGAGCGCCTGATGCAAGCGGTCCGGGACGAGCGGCGCCGGCGTGCCGTCCATCAATTCTTGGACGAGAAACTGGACGACGCGGCGGGCGCGGCGCGAGAGCGCATCGGCGCCCGCCGTCCCCGGCGACGTTGGCGAGGCGACGTATGCCCCCGAGCGCGGCCGCAGGTCGACGAGGCCCTCGCGGGCGAGGGCGTGGTAGGCCGCGAGGACGGCGCGCCGAGTGACCCCGAGTTCGGCAGCCAGCTCGCGGGCACTCGGCAGCGGCGCGCCGGGCTGCAACAGGCCGAGGTGCAGGCGGCTCAGGACGCGTTGCCGGATCGCGTCGGCGATCCCCTCGTACGAGGGGGAGAGCGGGAAAGACATCGGCCTCAGGCGCGGAAGACGTCGGCGTGCTGGTGCGCGCGGCGCCGGGTGCGAACGCCTCGCGATGCCAGCAACGCAACCCGAACACCAGGGGGCTCCTGACCGCGGAGCCGGTAGCCGCTGACCGGTAACCGCCGTGACTCCGGTCGCACGTGCCAGACGGCAAGTCACGCGCCCGCTGGCCCGCTGGGGAGAGGGCAGTGGCCGACCACGTGCGAAGTGGCCGCGACCGTCCAGCTCCGGCACGCCTCTGCCGGCGACCCATCGCCTTCCGCTCCCCACGGTGACATGGCACATCCGCTCTCCGCACGTCCGACCTTCCCGCGACCGGTGACACGCGCCGTGACGCGCGTGCGCACCGCGGGCTTCACAGCCGCCGCTGGCATCCTGGCCGCGTGTACCGCGAGCAAGCCCGCGCCGGCTGCGGGCGACTCCGCGCAGACCGCCGCCGCGCCGATGGCCGGTGCCACCGCGCCGGGCGCCGTCGCGCCGGGCACGGACTCGGCCGGCCGCGCCAGCACCACGCCCGCGACGCCCGACGCCGACATGAAGGCCGTGCTCGACCAGCTCGCGTCGATGGGCGGCAAGCCGATCGAGACGCTCACGCCCATCCAAGCGCGCCAACAGCCGACGCCGGCCGCCGCAGCCGGGATCGTCGCAGCCAAGGCGGGCAAGGACACCACGCCGACCGCGCTCGTGCCGGGCGTGGCCTCCACCGACCGCACGATCGCCGGTGCGGCCGGACAGATCCCCGCGCGGATCTACACGCCGAGTGGGGCGGGGCCGTTTCCGGT
Source organism: Gemmatimonadetes bacterium T265 (assembly GCA_019973575.1). Taxonomy (NCBI): domain Bacteria; kingdom Pseudomonadati; phylum Gemmatimonadota; species Gemmatimonadetes bacterium T265. The sequence goes on along the minus strand of BPUI01000002.1, from coordinate 331,065 downwards.
GGTGGTCTACTACCACGGCGGCGGCTGGGTGATCGCGAACAAGCAGGTCTACGACGGCGGCGCGCGCGCGCTGTCGCAGGCCGCGCACGCGGTCGTCGTCTCGATCGACTACCGCCTCGCGCCGGAGCACAAGTTCCCGGCCCAGCACGACGACGCACTCGCCGCGTACCGGTGGGCGCTCGCCAACGCCGCGTCGCTCAAGGGCGACCCCAAGCGCGTCGGGCTCGCCGGCGAGAGCGCGGGCGGCAACCTCGCGGTCGCGACCGCGATGGGCGCGCGCGAGGCGAAGCTGCAGCAGCCGACGGCCGTGCTCTCCGTCTACCCGATCGCCCAGGTGGACACGACGACGGGGTCGTACACGACCTACGCGACCGCGAAGCCGCTCAGCCGGGCAATGATGGCGTGGTTCTTCAAGCAGACCGTCACGAGCCCGGCCGACCTGAAGGACCCCCGTCTCGACCTCGTGCACGCGAACCTGGCCGGGCTGCCGCCGGTGACGATCGTGAACGCCGAGATCGACCCGCTGCAGGACGACGGCGCGCAGCTGGAGCAGGCGCTCAAGGCCGCGCATGTGCCAGTCGAGCGCCGTCTATACCGCGGCGTCACGCACGAGTTCTTTGGCATGGGCGCGGCCGTGGCGAAGGCCAAGGACGCAGAGCAGTACGCGGGCGGCCGGCTCAAGGCCGCGTTCGGGGGCTGAGCACGGCCGGATCGCGTCCGGCCGGTGGATTGCTGCTGCGGCAGACCGGCAGCCGTGGTGTCGCACTCGCGCCTCCCGCCGCCCGCGGTCCCGCGCATACAGCGCCGGTAACCCGTCGCCCGCGAGCGGGTTGCGGACGCGCGCACACCCGGTCGCGTGGCCGGGTGTGTGCACCCCCCGACGGCGCCGATCCGGTCACCACGTCACCGCGCCCACTCGCCCGCACCGCCCTCGGCTGCTGAGCGCGCGTCGCTGCGCGTGGTCGAGTGGTGGTATTTTGGGCGTTGGTCTGCCGACGTCGCGCGCCGCGCCGCGGCGCCTCCCAGGATTCCGTGCTCGCCTCCTTGCGCGACCGGCTTGCGTCCTCGCTCGGCCCGCGTGGTCGCCGCACCCACGCGCGGCCTCGGGCGCACGCGCGGTGTGCGTGGCGCGCGCGCCTCGCCGCGGCGGCCGGGTTCGTGTCGGTGGTCTTCTCGACGCGCCCGACCGCGGCCGCCCAGACGAGCGGCTCCGCGGACGCGCTACCCGGCGCGTCGCCGTACGTCGAGCGCATGTGGCGCACCGACGACGGCCTCCCGAGCAACATCGTCTGGGCAGTCACGCAGACGCACGACGGCTATCTCTGGCTCGGCACGGAGAGTGGGCTGGCGCGCTTTGACGGCGTGTCGTTCGCCACGTTCGGGCGCCCTGCCGCGCCCGATCTCGCGGGCCGCGCCGTGCGCGCGCTGTTCGAGGCGCGGGACGGGACTCTGTGGATCGGCTCCGAGGGCGCTGGCGTGTTCCGCCTGCGCGGCGGCCGGGTCGAGCGGCCGAGCGGGGGGGCGAGCGTGCCCGGTGGTCGCGTCCGCGCGATCGTCCAGGACCGCTCGGGCGTGGTCTGGGTCGGGTCCGACCACGGGCTGATCGGGGTCGACGCCAGCGACCACGTGGTCGCGCGTCTGCCCCCGGAGCGCCTCAGCCCGAGCCCCGTGTCGGCGCTCGCCGTCGATTCGTCCGGCACGCTCTGGATCGGGACCGTCGACGGCGGCCTGTTCGCGCGGCGCGGCGGAGGCATCGTCCGGCATTCGACGGCCGATGGCCTCTCGTCCAACAGCATCCGCGTGCTGGCCGTCGACGCGCGGGGGGCCGTCTGGATCGCGACGTGGGGCGCGGGATTGGATCGCATCGCGCCGGACGGGGGAATCCACCGCTATCGCGCGACGAGCCCCGACGGCGACCGGCTCCGGGGGTTGCTGGTGGACCGGCGCGGCGCGGTATGGGCCGGCGCGATGACCGGTCTGCTGCAACTGCCGGGCGGGATCGACACGGGCGCTCGCGCGGCCGCGGGCGGGCTGGCGGTGGCACGCGGCGGCTCGCGCCTCACCGCCGTCGCGGAGGACCGCGACGGCGACCTCTGGCTCGCGACGTACAACGACGGGCTCGTCCGCCTGCGACGGGACGTGGTCGACGTGCTCGACGAACGCAGCGGTCTCCGTAGCCGGAACGTCCGCGCGGTGCTGGAGGACTCGGACGGGTCGCTCTGGATCGCGACCAAGGGCGGCGGCCTGCACCGGGTTCGCGGCGGCCATCTGGACGTGTTCACCACGCGCGACGGCCTGCTTTCGGACGAGGTGTACTCGCTACATCGCGACGCCACCGGGGTCCTCTGGGTGGGGACCAAGGACGGCCTCAACCGCTTCGACGGAACGCGATTCGTCGCACTGACCACGCCGCCGCTCCGGGACGCGATCATCACGGCCATCTACCGCGACGGCGACGGCGTGGTCTGGACGGGCACCGAGAACGCAGGGCTGTATCGCTACACGGGCGGTGCGTTCCGGCCGGTCGCGGACCCGCGCCTCACGTCGAGTGCGATCTGGAGCATTCAGGGCGCGGCGGACGGCTCCGTCTGGATCGGCACGGAAGCGCGCGGGCTGTTCCGGTATCGGAATGGCACCTACGCGCCGTTCCCCGGGGGCGCGACGATCGCGACCGGGGTCCGGGGCATGCGGCTCGATGCCGACGGCGCGCTCTGGGTCGGCACGTTCGGCGACGGGATCGCGCGGATCCGGGGGGAGCGGCTGGCCACGGTCACGACGACCGACGGCCTGGCGGACAACGAGGCCTTTCGGGTGCTCGACGACGGCGCGGGCCGGCTCTGGATGAGCAGCGACCGGGGGCTGTACTACGCGCGCACGCGGGACGTCGAGGCCCGACTCGACGGCGCGCGGACACCGATCGCCTCCGCGTGGTACGGCAGCCGGCGCGAGTACAACGGCAGCAGCCAGCCGTCCGCCTGGCGTGGCCGCGACGGTCGCCTGTTCTTCGCTTCGATGGCGGGGCTGGTGATCGTGGACCCGCACCGGCTCGCGGTGGTCCAGTCGCGCCCCCACGTACAGCTGGAACAGGTAGTCGCCGGCGCCCGATCCGTCGTTCCGGCCGCGGGCGGCGTGCGCCTACGCCCGCGGGAGCGCGACTTCCACGTCGACTACACCGCGCCGGCGCTCAGCGCGCCCGACGAGATCCGCTTTCGGTACCGGATGGCGGGTTATGACCGGGACTGGCAGGAAGCCGGCTCCCGGCGGGTGGCGTACTACACGCACGTCCCACCGGGCCACTACACCTTCGAGGTCGTCGCCTCTCACGTGCGGGGAGAGTGGGCGCCGGTCCGGGCCGCGGTCGCGCTCGACGTCGCACCTTACGTTTACGAGACCTGGTGGTTCGCGGCGACCGGTGTGCTGGCGGGCGGCGTGCTGCTCCTCGCCGGCGTCCGGTGGCGCGAGGCGAGCCTTCGGGCCCGCGCCCGCACGCTGGAGCGCGTGGTGGACGAGCGCACCGCCGCGCTCCGCGCGCACGAGCGACGACTCGCACACCAGAACGCGTTGCTCGAGAGGCAGGCCTTGGAACTCCGGTCGCTCGACCGGGCAAAGACGCGCTTCTTCGCCAACGTCAGCCACGAGTTCCGCACCCCGCTCACGCTCACCATCGCGCCGCTCGAGGATTTGCGGGCGCGCGCTGGGGGCGATGCGCAGGCGGAGCGCTGGCTCGACCTCGCGCTCCGCAACGCCCGGCGCCTCCTGCGGCTGGTGAACCAGATCCTCGACGTCGCGAAGCTCGAAGCCGGCCAGATGCGCCTGGCGCCGCGCCCGATGGACCTCGGCGGGTTCGTGCGCGGCGTCGCGGGCGCGTTCGAGTCCGCGGCCGAGCGTCGGGCGATCACGCTCGAGGTGGACACCCCGCCGGGGGACGTGCTCCGGGGCGCCTTCGATCCGGACGCGGTCGAGAAGATCCTCACCAACCTGCTCTCCAACGCGGTCAAGTTCACGCCGGAAGGCGGGCGGGTGACGGTCGCGCTCGCACGCGACGGCGACGCGGCGCGGCTCCGCGTGGCGGACACGGGGCGCGGCTTCGACGCGGACCAGCTCGCGCACGTGTTCGAGCGCTTCTGGCAGGTGGACGAGTCGGCCGCCCGCACGCAGCCCGGGACCGGGATCGGGCTCTCGCTGGTGAAGGAGCTCGTCGAGTTGCATGGGGGCACGATCACGGTCGCGAGCGACGGGCCCGGCACGGGTGCGGCGTTCACCGTGCTGCTGCCGCTTGCGGCCGATCCGGCGGCGCTGGACGCCGAGCCCGCGCCGGAGCCGGTGCGGGTCGGCCCGGGCGCGCCGACGGTGGAGTTCGACGGGGGTGACACGGCGGCCGTCGCGGCGGCCACGGCGGGGAACGGGCCGGGCGCGGACGTCCCCACGCTCCTCGTGGTGGACGACAGCGCCGACCTCCGCGCCTACGTGCGCGACCAGTTCGCCGGGCGGTTCCGCGTGCTCGAGGCGGGCGACGGTGCGGCCGGCGTCGAGCTCGCCCGTCGGCATCTTCCGGACGTCGTGCTCTCTGACGTGATGATGCCGGGGACCGACGGGCACGCGCTCCTCCGCGCGCTGCGCGCGAGCCCCGAGACCGACTTCCTGCCGGTCCTGCTCCTCACAGCGCAGGCCGAGGACGAGCAGCGGATCGCGGGCCTGGAGCGCGGCGCCGACGACTACCTCGTCAAGCCGTTCGACGCGCGGGAGCTGCGGGCGCGCGTCGAGAACGTCATCGCGTCGCGGCGGCGCCTGCGTGAGCGGCTGGGCCGCGCTGGTGTCGAGCTGCCGACCCCCGCACCAGGGCTCGTCCCCGCCGACCGCGCACTGGTCGACCGGATCCGGTCCGCGATCGAGGCCAACCTGGGCGACCCGGAGTTCGGCGTGGCCGAGCTGGCGAAGGCCGTGGCGGTGGAGCGCTCCCATCTCTTCCGCCGTACGCGCGAGATGCTCGACGCGACGCCCTCGGAGCTCCTGCGGCGGGCTCGGCTAGAGCGCGCCGCACAGCTCCTCCGCGAGGGCGCCGGGAGCGTGGCCGAGGTCGCCTACGCCGTCGGGTTCCAGAGCGTCTCGCACTTCTCGCAGAGCTTCCGCGAGGCGCACGGCGTCAGCCCGTCGCAGTACCGCGAGCAGCCGGCGCGCGGCTGACGCGCGCCGCTGACGCCCCCCCGGGCCGGCGCGGGGGCGAACCGGGCCGTACGTCTTCGGGCGCCGGCGCTGTCGCGGACGTTGTACGCCGTGTCGCGGCGGTTGCACGCAACCGTGCCGACGATACCCGCAACATCGGCGGTAGGCGCCGGCCGTGCGCCGCCGGAAGTTGTGCGTCGACGCCGCGACGCGTCGCCCCCCCTCGCGCGGACCACTCGCGCCGAGGGGCCGGGTCATCCCCACCCGAAGAGCCACCCCCATGTCCCGCCTGCTCTCCCGCCCGCTGCCCCGCGTGCCTGCGGCCGTCCGCCCGACGGCGCTCACCACCGCCCGCGCCCGCGACGCGCTCGTCCTGCTCGGCAGTCTCGCGCTCGCGCTCCTCGGCGCGTGCAGCCCCGACACCCTGACGGCCCCACGCGCGACGGTCGACGCGCCGCACCGGCTCCTGGTCCCGACAACCTACGTCGCGCAGGTCAGCGCAGGCGAGTGGCACACTTGCGCCGTAACAGGTAGTGGCTCGGTCGCCTGCTGGGGCGCGAACACGGTCGGGCAAGGGACCGCGCCCGCCCGTCTGACCGGCGTCACGGACGTGAGCGCCGGCGACGCTCACAATTGCGCCCGAACCACGGGCGGCACCGTCACCTGCTGGGGAGGCAACTACTACGGCCAGACCAACGTGCCCGCCAGTCTGACCAGCGTCACGCAGGTGAGCGCGGGATCCGGGCACACCTGCGCCCTGACCACGGCCGGCACGGTCACGTGCTGGGGAGACAACAATGTGGGGCAGGCGACCCCGCCGGCCAACCTGACCGGCGTCACGCAACTGAGCGCGGGCGGCGATCACACCTGCGCCGTGGTGGGCACGGGCGGCACGGTCACATGCTGGGGAGAGAACGGCCAAGGGGAGTCGACCCCGCCCGCTCTGCTGACCGGCGTCACGCAGGTGAGCGCGGGCCACCAGCACACGTGCGCCCTCCTCACCGCCGGCACGGTCACGTGCTGGGGGTACAACGAGTCCGGGCAGACGAGCACGCCCACCGGACTCAGCGGTATCACGCAGGTGAGCGCGGGATACTGGCACACGTGCGCCGTGACCACCGCCGGTACGGTGAGGTGTTGGGGCATCGATAACTACGGCCAGGGGAGCGTACCCGGCGCGTTGAGCGGCGTCACCCAGGTAAGTGCGGGCGGCGCCCACAGCTGCGCCGTCACGACCGGCGGCGCGATTACGTGTTGGGGGAACAACGGCTACGGACAATCGTCCCCGCCGCCGCCAACGCATGTGTATCCCACTGCCACGTTCACGGCGCCGGCCTCGGCCACCGCCGGTCAGGCGTTCACGCTCGCCCTGAGCGGCGCGCAGGTGCCGGGCTCCCCGAGCGCGACCACCTTCACCTACGCCTTCGATTGCGGCGACGGCAGTGGGTACGGCGCCTTCGGCGCGACCGCGACGGCGACCTGTGCGACGACGGCCTCCGCGACGCCGTCGACCCGCGCGGTGAGGGGCACGGTCAAGGACCAGGACGGCGACACGCAGGAGTACACGGCGAACGTCCAGATCGAGGGCGTCCAGTCGATCAGCTTCACCTCCGCGGCCCCGAACCCGGCCTACGTCGGCGGCTCGTACACGCCGGCGGCGACCGCGTCGTCGGCCCTGCCCGTGGTCATCGGCCTCGGCGCGAACTCCGTGGGCGTCTGCACGCTCGCGGGCGGCGTGGTCACCTTCGTCGGCGTCGGCACCTGCACCGTCACCGCGGATCAGGGTGGCACCTCGACCGTCCTGGCGGCGCCGCAGGCCACGCAGCAGATCACCGTCTCGCGCCGCGCGCAGTCGATCACGTTCTCGACCACGCCGCCCAACCCGGCGTACGTGAACGCCACCTACACCGTCGGCGCCGCGGCCAGCTCGGGGCTCGTGCTCGCGCTCAGCTCGCTCACGCCGGCGACGTGCAGCATCACCGGGACCGTGGTGAGCTTCATCGCCGCCGGCGGCTGCACGATCGCCGCCAACCAGGGCGGGAACGCAACGTTCGCCCCCGCGACGCAGCAAACGCAGCTGTTCACCATCGTCAAGCGGCCGCAGACGATCACGGTCACCACGGTGCTCCCGCCGAGCGCGGTCGTGACGAGCCGCTTCACGCTGGCGGCCACCGGCGGCCCCTCCCTCAATCCGGTCGTGTTCACCTCGCAGACGCCGGCGACGTGCTCCACCACGGGCACGAACGGCGCGACGCTCACGCTCACCGCCGCCGGCGGCTGCACGGTGGCCGCGACGCAGATCGGGACCGCCCTGTACGCCGACGCGCCGCCGGTCATGCTCACGATGACGGCGCTCACGCCCAGCCAGGCCACGAGCCAGCTCCGCCAGGCGATCGCGGGCTCGGGGATCAGCGCCGCCGTCGCCGCAGGGCTCACCGACAAGCTCGACGGGGCGAGCGCCTCGCTCGCCGCCGGTCAGACCGGGGCGGCGTGCGCCCAGCTCGGCGCCTTCCAGAACCAGGTGCAGGCCCAGCGCGGGAAGGCGATCCCGGCGGCCACGGCCGACGCGTGGCTCGCCCAGGCCGCCCAGCTCCGCACCGCCCTCGGCTGCTGACGCGCGGCCGCGTTCACCGGCGGCGCCGTCCGGCGCCGCCGAAGCCGTTCCTCATGCTGAACGCCGGAGTGGCCGTGGACACCCGGAGCGCGTCACACACGCTCAGCGTTTACTGGACGCCACTCGCGCATCGCCCCCCCAACCGTGGGCGCGACGCGCGCGGCCACACCGACCCTCGGGTCACGGGCGGACGTAGTCGCACACTCGGGGAGACTACGACCGCTCCGGCCCTGCGACGCCAACGAGCGGGCGATCGGCCCAACCCTCCCTCGCGCTCCCACGCCCGCGTTGCCGGAGCACCGCGACCGTGACGAACGTGAGCGTCGTCAGTACGGTAGACGCGAGCAACCCGATGTGAAGCGTCGGGTTCTCCGCGAGCCAGTCGCCGAGCGCTGTCCCTGCCGTGCGCGCCACCGCGAGCGCACTCCAGTAAACCGCGACCTGCGTCCAGCGGCCACGCCCGGCGACCAGTACCGCGAGTAGCACGGCGGTGAGACCGACTGCCGCAACTCCCTCACCCAGCGCGTGCGAGCAGACGTCGCCGACCACGGTGCCGAAGACGCCCGCCCCGAGCATCGCCAGCCAGTAATAGCCGTTCGTGTTCGGAGGCCGCAATCCGTGCTCGTCGCCTGAGCCACGCCGGCTCAGGACGGCGCCGGCCGCAATGAGCGCGATGAGACCGACGGCGAGCAGGGCCTGCGGGACGCGCACGCGGAACGCGAGGAAGTCTGCGATGTTCGTCGCCCCGGTGCGGATGATCAGGATCGCCAGCCAGTAGTACGCGACGCGTGGCGCCGCGTCCCGGCGCTCGCCGCCTACGTCGCGTCGCACGTTGCGGCCGTCAGCCCCGACGGGCGGCCGTGGAACGTCGAGGTCGCGAGCGTCGAGGTCGACACCGGCACGCCGGCAAGCGAAGTCGTGGCCCACCTGCGCCTCCTGGCGCCCACGGGCGACCCCGCGCGCCGGTTCACGCTCCGCTACGACGTGATCCAGCGCGAGGTGCCCGACCACCGCGCGCTCGTCTCGGTGCGGAGCGACTGGGACGCGGGGGAGCTGAACGGTCCGCCGCTCATGCTCGGCGAGGTGCGCGCGGGCGCGACGGCGCTCTCCGTCGAGCGCCCGGGGGGGAGCGCGTGGGACGGATTCGCGAGCGTACTCCGGCTCGGCATGCGACACATCGCCGAGTGCACGGACCACCTGCTCTTCGTGCTGGCCCTCCTCCTCCCGGCGCCGCTCGTCGTGTTAGGCCACGTGCCGCGCGCGCGCTGGGGCGGCTACGCCGGCGTGCGGCGCGGGGCAACGCGCCTGCTCCGGGTCGTGACCGCGTTCACCGTCGGGCACTCGCTCACGCTGGCCGCCGCGGCGGGTGGGTGGGTCCACGTGCCGAGCGCCCCAATCGAGGTGCTCATCGCGCTCTCGATCCTCGTCTCGGCGCTGCACGCACTCCGGCCGCTCTTCCCCGGGCGGGAGGTGCTCGTCGCCGGCGGGTTCGGGCTCGTCCACGGCCTGGCCTTCGCGTCGACGATCGCCGGGTATGGCATCGACCCGTGGCACACGGTGCTCACCGTGTTCGGCTTCAACCTCGGCATCGAGCTGATGCAGCTCGCCGTGGTCGCCGCGACGGTGCCGTGGCTGCTCCTCCTCGCGCGCACGCCGGCGTACGGCGCCGTGCGTGTGGCCGGCGCCGCGGTGGCCGGTGTCACGGCGCTCGGCTGGATCGGGGAGCGTGCGTTCGGCCTCGCAAACCCCGTCGGCCCGTGGGTCGAGGGTGCCGCCGCGCACGGCCCCGTGCTCGTCGTCGCCCTCGCGGCGCTCGCGTTCGGCGCGACCGCGTGGGACCGGGGCCGCGGTACGGCACCCGCGCGTGCCGTCGAGAATATTTAGCAGGACCATCGCGCGCGTTAGGCGGAGACCTCGCGGTGCGGGGCGCGCCCGGCCAGGGGAGCACGTCCGTGCTCTGGCTCCCCGCGTCCGGGGCCGCCGGGGCGGGAGAGGAACGGGCCGAGCCGGCCGCCGCGGTGGGCGCGTCCGGCGGGTGACCGGCCCGGGGTACCGCGCCTCAGCGCGCGGCGAGCCGCGCGAGGGCCAGCACCAGCGCCCCCGCGCCGAGGACGGTGAGGAACGCGGAAGAGCGCACCTTCCGGAGATACCAGAGCAGGCCGAGCCCGGTGACCGAGATGAGCGCGAGCAACACCCCGGACACGTCGATCACCCACGCCCAGGCGCGCCCCGCGTCGCGGCCGCGGTGCAGGTCGTTGAGCACGCCCACGAGCCCCTGCGACGACACCGTGAGCCGGTACGACCCGTCGGCCACCTGGATCGTGCAGTCGGCGGCGTAGCCCGGCGCGCGGAAGGTGAGCGACCCCTCGCGGTCGTCCACCCGGCGGTCCGCCGCCGCCCCGTGCACGCCGTGCGTCGCGCGCAGGTACTCGTCCACCACCATCCAGTCCACGCCGCGGGGCGACCGCCACGCGGCGGGCAGGCGGCCGGAACGTTCCGTCGTGGACTCGCCCGCGAGCCAGTCCGGGTGGTTGAGCGTGACGCCGGTAGCGGCGAAGAAGAGGACGACGAGCAGGCTCGCCATCGACGTGTAGACGTGCAGCCAGTGCAGCACCGCGCGGGCGCGCAGGCGGAGCGGGCGCGGGCGGCGCGCCCCCGGGGGTGCGCCCCGCGACGCGCGCCCCGCCGCGCCGACGCGGGCGCCGTCACGGGTGCCGTCACGGGTGCCGTCACGGGTGCCGTTAGGCGCGGCGGCGGTAGTCGACACGCGCCCCCGCGATCTCGGTGTTCCCCGGCAGCGCCGCGGCGACCGGCGCGGCCGCAAGCGCGAGATCCTGCTGCATCAGCTGGTAGGAGCCGTGCTCACGCGCGGCCTCGATGAACACGCGGTAGGTGCCCTGCGCGACCGGGCGCCCGCGGTCGTCCCGGCCGTCCCACGTCACCGCGTAGCGGCCGGGTAGCCGGGTCGCGCTCGACACGGTGGCCACGAGGTCGGGGCCGCCCGCGGACTGTTCCTGCCGCGCCGCGTCGACCCAGCGTGTGAGCTCGCGGATGTAGCGCGGACCGCGTCCGGTGGTGTTGACCCACAGGCTGAGCGTACGCACCGGCGTGCCGGCCGGGTCCTCGACCCAGACCGCGACGTACGGCCGGTGCCAGCGCTCGCCCTGCGGCGGCGCGACCTCGAACTCGACCAGCAGCTCGAACCGGTCGTCCCAGAGCGGGGCGGCCGATGCGTCGACCCCCGACGGGCCGGCCCCGAACGCGCCCGCGGCGGCACGCCCCGCCCGGGCGTCCGTTAGGCGCTCCCAGAGCCGCGGCGGTGCGGCGCGCGACCGGCGCGGGAGCGCGAAAAGGGCGGCGGCCGAGAGCGCCGCGCGGGCGAGGTGGGCGAGCAGCGCGCGGCGCCCGAGCGGCGCCCCGGGCGGGACGCCCGCGGAGGTGGCGTCGTGGGGCGTGGGAGGATCCGTGATCATGCGGCGTTGACGGTGTGGAGGATTTCGCTTCCGGGTGTGGAATCGCGCGGGCCGTCGGCGCGGGCCCTCGCGTCGGTCCCGCTCACGGGGACGGTGCGCGAGCGCCAGAACGCGTTCGCGGTGATCGCGCCGTCCGCGCCGACGAGCAGGCACCCGACGCCGGGGAGCGCGTCCGCGAGCGCCACGCTCTCGGCGAGGTCAAGCACGCTGAACGCGGTCGAGAGCGCGTCGGCGGTGGCGCAGTCGGGGGCGAGGACGGACGCGCTCAGCACCCGGTCCGCCGGGCGCCCGGTGCGCGGGTCGACGATGTGCGAGACGTGGCGTCCGCCCATGCGGAAGCCGCGGCGGTAGCCCCCGCTCGTGGCGAGCGCCTCGCCCCGGAGCCGGACGGCGGCGAGCAGCGGCGCGTTCTCGGCCGGCGCGCGCGGGTCGGCGACGCCGACCGTGAACGCGCGGTTACCGACGTGCCGGAGGTCGCCGCCGACGTTGAGCAGCACGTCGACGACCCCATCGGTCGCGGAGGCGCGCGCCGCGGCGCGGTCGACGATGTACCCCTTCGCGATCGCGTCGAGGGAGACCGGAAGGTCCGTGAGGCGCGTCGCGAGTCCGCGCGTCTGGTCCACCGCCCAGAGCGGCCCGCCCAGCGCGCGCACGCGGTCGCCGATCGCCCGCGTGTCTACGGTGTCCCTGGTACGCGGCGCGCCGGCGAACGGCGCGGCTTGGGCCCCGCCGTCGCGCAGCCGCTCGACGAGCGAAACGGCGGCCGCGTTGAACGCTCCGCCCGTCCGCACCCGCCACGCCTCGCCCGCCTCCAACACTTCGGCCAGCTCGGCCGACACCGGGACGGCCTCGCCCCGCGTCGCCTGCCAGCGGGCGAGTTCGCTCTCCGGCGTGTAGCCGCTCAGCACTGCCGAGAGCCGGTCCACCTCCGCCAACACCGCCTGTTCGGCGCGCCGAGCCGCGGACACGCGCGTCGCCGTGACCTGGAGCTCGAGCGAGGTGCCGAGGACGTGCTCGTAGTGCACGATGTACCGCCGCGCGCGACGCCCCCGCGTCCAGCGCCCGAGCACCGCGCCGGCGGCGGCACGCAGTGCTGCCCCAGCCGCCCGCGGCGGTCGAGGCACGAACGATCGGCCGATGGGGAGCCCGGCCTGGGGTGGGCGCGACGGCGAACAGGGAAGGTGCAGCATGGCGGATGGTTCTGCGGGGGTGGCGCTCGCTGGCGCGGCGGGCAGGTCCGCACGGCGCCTGAGTGCCCGCGCCGTCCGCCGTGCTCTCCAGGACACGCGCGCGTCACCGCTTCCGCTGCTCCAGGGCGTGCAGCGCGACGAGCGAACAGCCTCGCGGGTGGCAGGGCAGTCGGCCGCCGGGCTTACGGTCGCTCCCGTGCCGTTCACCCCGCGCACGTGCGGAACGCCAAGCGCTGAACTCCCATGCTGCCCTCGCGTCGCACCCGCCCGACCTCGTCCCTGCCGCCCACGCCCGTCCGCCGGCGCCCCCTACGCCAGCCGTGCATCGTTCGCCGCGAGCCCGACCGCGCCTGGCGGTGGGTGGGCGACACCGCGCCGCGTGACGGCGTACCGCGTCCAGGGGCCGGTCCTGATCTACTTGTTGAACGTCGCCACTTACGCCTGCGTATGGATCCGGTCCGTGGGCACGAAACGACCTCGCCGTCGCCCGGTCCGGGCGGGGGAACTCAGGCGCACGCGGCGCGCTGGGCTCAGGGAAGTCGGGCCGTGCCGCCCGCGGGGCACGGTGACAGCGGTTGGACGTTCGGTGGCGCGGCATGGCGCGATCACGCGGCCCGGCGCGCACGTGCTTGACGAGCGCAGTGCCGGCGCGGACTAAGGCGTCGCACACCCGGACGAGCGCGAAGTCCTGCTCGGCCGCGTGGGCCCGGTGCGTGACCGGGACGAGGAGCGCGCAGCGATGTAGCGGGCGGTGAAGGAATTCGGCGCGGTTCGCGGATGGTGGGGGAGCGCGGGGCGCGCCCGGTAGTCGGGCGCGCCCCGCGCAGCGCCTCGCCGCGCGGCGGCCCCGCGGACGGGGGTACCGACAGGCGCCGGCCCGTCCGCTCCCTGTCTCGTTAGCGGCCGCGTACGCCGCAGGGGTCGCGCGTCGGAGTCGGCCGGTGGGCGGCGACGCCCGGCGGGGCGAGCGTCGCGGCGATCGCGTCCGCTCGCGCCTCCAGCATGCGCGCCCCGACGCAGTCGCCACGGCCGCCCAGCACCGCCGCCAGCTCGCGCAGCCGGCGCGCCGACTCCCGGTCCCACAGCCAGACCGCCCCGCTGCTCGCCGCCACGACGCGCCGGGCCAGGCGGGTCGCCTCGTCGTCGTCCCCCCGCTCGTGGCGGATCACCGCGAGGTCCGCGAGAAGCGGGCCGAGGTCCCCGCCCTCGCCGTTGAGCCGGACGTAAATCGCGATCGTCCGCCGCGCCGCCCTCTCGGCGCCCGCCAGGTCGCCGCGCCCGTGCAGCATGCGCGACAGGTTGTGCAGGCTCCCCGCCACGTCGCGGTGGTAGTCGCCGGTGAGCCGCCGCCGCCCGGCGAGCACCGCGCGCTGCAGCCGCTCGGCCTCGGCGCGCTTCCCCTGATCCCAGAGGATCAGCGACAGTGTCGACTCGGTGGCCAGGATTTCCGGGTGCCCGGGGGCGAGGCGCCGGCGCTGGATGGCAAGCGCCTCGCGCGCCGCGCCCTCGGCCGCGTCGGGTCGTCCGATGTCGTCCAGCACGTCGGCCAACTCGACCAGCGTGCTGGCGACGGCCGGGTGCCCGCGCCCGAGCACCCGCTCGCGCATCGCGACGGCCTGGCGCAGCAGGCGTTCGGCGTCGTCCAACCCGCCCGACGCTGCGCGTACCACGGCGAGTTGCTGGAGCGTCGTCGCGAGCTCCGGGCCGTCGGCCCGTTGCTCGCCGATCGCCGCAGCCTGGCGCAGCAGTCGCCCGGCGTCGGCGTACTCCCCACGGTAGCGGCGCACGATCCCGAGTTCGAGCAGCGTCGCCGCGACGTCCGGATGGTCCGCAGGGAGCAGGGCGCGGCGCATCGCCAGGGCCTGGGAAAGGATCGAGTCGGCGCCCATGTAGTCGCTCCGCTGGCGGAGCGTCACGCCCAGGTCGGTGAGCAGCGCGGCGAGCTCGCGGTCGGGGCGGCGCGGCGCGCCGAGCACGCGGAGGCGCTCCGCGATCGACTGCCGGAGCAGCCGTTCCGACTGTCCGGTACTGCCGAGGTTCCGCTGGATCACGCCGAGCGCGTGGAGCACCTCGCCGCGCACTTCGGGCTGCCCGACCAGCTCGCGCTCGATCCGCGCCGTGCCGAGCCGCAGCGCCTCCGCCGTCGCGACACCCCCGGCCGTGTCGGCCGGCTGCTGGTACGGGTCGGCGTCGCGGAAGACCCCGATGAGGACGCGGGTCACCTCGCGGGCCTTGGCGCTCTCGGCTTCCGCCCGGCGGAGCGCGCGCGCGGTCTGCGCCTGCTGGTAGGTCATCGCCCCCGCGAAGCCGGCGAGCACGGTCGCCGCCGTCGCGCCGGCCGCGACGAGCACGCGGTGGCGGCGTACGAACGTGCGCGTGCGGTAGCCGAGCGTGTCGGGGCGCGCGAGCACCGGCAGCCCCACGCGGTGGCGATGGAGGTCGTCGCGCAGCTGCTCGGCGGAGGCGTACCGGCGCGCCGGCGCCTCGTCGAGCGCCTTGAGGACGATCGTGTCCAGGTCGCCGGCGAGCGCGCGGCGCAGCCGCTCGGGGGTGGTCCCGCGCGCCGCGGCGACGGCCTCCGGCGTGGCCGCCGCCCGGTCGCCGCTCGCGCCGGCCCGCACCGCGGCCGCGGAGGGGCGGGGTGGGTCGGCCGCGAGCACCAGCCGCTCGACCGCGGCCGGCGACGCGCCCGGCGTCGCGTACGGCCGGCGGCCGGCGAGCAGCTCGTAGAGCACCACGCCTAACGCGTAGACGTCGGTGGCGGTGGTCACCCGCTCGCCGCGCACCTGCTCGGGCGCGGCGTAGTCGGGCGTCATCAGCCGCGTGCCGACCCCCGTCGCGCCGTCGTCCGGCGCGGCGCCGTCCGCGGCACCCTCCGCCAGCAGCTTGGCAATACCGAAGTCGAGCAGCTTCACCGCGCCGTCGGCGGTGACGAGCACGTTCGACGGCTTGAGGTCGCGGTGCACGACGAGGTTCGCGTGCGCGTACTGCACCGCCTCGCACACCTGCTCCACCAGCGTCACCCGCGCGGCGACGCCGAGCCGACGCCCGTCGCAGAATCGGTCGATCGGCTCCCCGTCCACGTACTCCATCGCGAACCAGGGCGTGCCGTCGTCCGCCACCCCGGCGTCGAGCAGCCGCGCGATGTGCGGGTGCGCGAGCCGGGCGAGCACGCGGCGCTCGAGAAGGAAGCGCGCCACGTGGTCGGGGGCGGCTACCCCGCCGCGCACGAGCTTGAGGGCGACCCGCAGCGGCACGTCGGTGCGCTCGGCCAGGTAGACGACGCCCATCCCGCCGCGCCCGAGCTCGCGCACGAGGCGGTAGGGGCCGACCTGCCGCCCGGCGGGAGCGGCGGGCGGATCGTCCACGAGCGCCGCGGCGTGCTCGGAGGCGGGCGTGTCGAGCAGGGAGGAGTCGGCGGCGTCGGCGCGGAGCAGCCGCTCGACCGCCGCGCGCAGGGCCGGGTCGCCCGCGCAGGCCCCGTCGACCACCCGCGCGCGCTCGGCGGCGTCGGGCGCGTCGAGCGCCTCGTCGAACACGGCGAGCGCGCGCGCCCACGGCGTGTCGGCGGGCATCAGCCGGCGCGGACGGCCGCCGCGGCGCCGTCGCCGAGCTCCTGGAGCAGCCACGCGCGCGCGGTGCGCCAGTCGCGCTCGACGGTGGAGACCGACGCGCCGAGCAGCTCGGCCGTCTCGAGGGTGGTGAGGCCGGCGAAGAAGCGGTAGTCGACGACCCGGGCGCGTCGCGGGTCGATCGCCCGCAGCCGCTCGAGCGCCTCGTCCAGGGCGAGCAGTTCGTCGGGGCGCACCGACGCGGCCGCGTCCTCGCCGAGCGTGACGTGGAGCATCCCGCCGCCGCGCTTCCCGGCGCCGTGCCGGCGCGCGGCGTCCATCAGTACGCCGCGCATCGCCCAGGCGGCCAGGGCAAAAAAGTCCGCCCGCCGCTCGCCGGCGAGCCCCATGGCGGGGTCGAGCTTGAGGTACGCCTCGTGGACGAGCGCGGTGGTGGAGAGCGTCGCGCCGGCGCGCCCGGCGCGCACGCGGCGCGCGAGGTGGCGCAGCTCGTCGTAGAGCTGCGTGTACAGCGCGTCCCACGCGGCCGGGTCGCCGGCACGGGCGGCGCGGAGGCCGCGCGTGACCGCGCCCGGCTGGGCGGCTGGCGGGTCCGACGGGCCCGGCGTCGGGTCATCGGCCGGCGGGGGCACGAGCATGTGAAGGAATCTGCCGCGGTGTCGCGATGGACGGTATGCGACGTCCTGCGCGGTCGCTCCGCCTGCGCGTGGACGTCCACACCACCGCGCCCCGGCCCGTGCCGGGGTCCCGTCAACCGTGCCCCGACCAATGCCCTTCCCGACTCTGGTGCGCCGCATGGCGGCCGCCGCCACAGCCGTCCTCCTGACGCTGGGCGCCGCCGCATGTAGCGATCAGCACACCCTGGTCTCGCCCGCCCTCCGCCACCCCGGCGCGCCGTCCGCACTCCGCATGTACACGCCGCGCGCGTTCACGGCCGTGGACGCCGGCGAGTTCCACACCTGCGCCGTGCGCGGCGACGGCGTCGTCGAGTGCTGGGGATCCAACCTCTTCGGCCAGGCGCCCGCGACGCGCACGGCCGCGGCCCGCACGTTCACGGCCGTGAGCACGGGCCACCTGCATACGTGCGCCGTGCGCACCGACGGGGTCGTCGAGTGCTAGGGGCTCAACGATGACGGCGAGGCGCCCGCGGTCCGCGCGCCCACCAGCGACTACTTCCGAGCGGTGAGCGCGGGCACGTTTCACAGCTGCGCGCTCCGCGCCGACGGGGTGGTCGAGTGCTGGGGGAACAACGCGAACGGCCAGGCGCCGGCGACCCGGACCGCCACACCGGTCACGACGATCGTGCTCCCGACCGCCGCGTTCTCGGCGCCCAGCACCGCGGTCGCCACCCAGCCGTTCGTGCTCACGCTCGCCAACCCCCAGGTGCCCGGCCACCCCGAGGCGACGACGTTCACCTACGCCTTCGATTGCGGCACCGGCACGTACGGCGCCGCGACGAGCAGCGCGAGCGCGTCCTGCACGCCGGCGGCCGCCGGCCCGCTCACGGTCCGGGGCAAGGTCATCGACCAGGACGGCGACACGGCCAGCTACGCCGCGAGCGTGACCGTGAGCAAGGCCACGCAGACGGTCGCCTTCACCTCGGTCGTCCCAAGCCCGGCCTACGTCGGCACGCCCTACACCGCGACCGCCGCGGCCACCTCGGGGCTGGCGGCCGCGCTCGCCTCGCTCACCCCGGCCACGTGCACCGTGCCGGCCGGCGCGACCGCCACGGCCGCGGTCAGCTTCGTCGCCGCCGGCGCGTGCACGCTCGCGGCCGACCAGGCCGGCAACGCCACGTACGCCCCCGCCACGCAGGCGACGCAGACGATCACGGTCGCGCTCCGGCCGCAGGCGATCGCCTTCACGTCGACGCCGCCGAGCCCCGCCCGCGTCGGCGCGACGTACGCCGTCGCGGCCACCGGCGGCGCCTCGGGCAACACCGTCGTGTTCTCGAGCCTCACGCCCGCAACCTGCGCGGTGAGCGGGAGCACGGTCAGCTTCGTCGCCGGCGGCGCGTGCACGGTCGCCGCGAACCAGGCGGGGAGCGCGACCTATGCGCCGGCGACGCAGGCCACGCAGGCCGTCACCGTCGTCGCGAGCTTCCCGGCCACCCCGGTGCTCGACGCCTTCAGCCGCGCCGACGGCGCGCTCGGCGCCAACTGGGGCGGCTTCGCGGCCCCGCTCTTCTTCCGCGTCAGCCAGCAGCACGGGGCCGTCGGTCTCGGCGGCGGCATCGGCTGGGCGCCGAACGCGTTCGGCACGGCGCAGGAGGCGTTCGTCATGCTCACGCGCCTGGACGCCGCCGGGCGCGCGAGCGCGCAGGGGCTGGTGCTCAAGGGGCAGGACCCGGCGAACCACACGCTCGGCGCGATCACGGTCACCTACGACCCGCAGGCCGGGGTGGTGCGCGTGGCCGCGCTGCGCGCGCCGCCCGCGGCCGGGACCGCGTACCCGGCGCTCGCGGTGGCCTTCGCGGCCGGCGACCAGCTGGGCGCGCGTGCGACGGCGGCCGGCACGGTCGAGGTGTACCGGAACGGCGCCCTCGTCCGGCACGGTCACGCTCGGCGCGGCCGACCAGGCGTACTTCGGCGGGCGCGGCGGCTACATCGGCCTCGTCGACGTCGGCGCGAGCGGCGCCACCTTCGACGACTTCGGCGGCGGCTCCGTGACACCGTAGCCCCACGGCGCGCGCCCCGTTCCGGCATCACGGGACGGGGCGCGCGGGCCGCGCCGGGCCGCGCGTGAGCGCTCCCGCCTACGGCACGACACGGTCGCGGAATCTCTGGTGGTCTCGACGGGTCGCTGCACCACCTCCCGGCACCCGGCAAGGGCCCGGGCGCCGGCGCAGCGACCGCGCCGACCGGCGTCGTGCACGCGGGACCCGGCGCCCGGCGCGGGGAGGCGGCGCTCGAGAGCGCCGTCGTCGAGGGCGCCATCCTCGACGACGAGCTGCTCGCCGCAGTGCGGGCGGATGGCGGCCGTGTTCCAAACCACGTCCCGGCCGAGCGTGTCGTCGTGGTGGGCCGTGCGGTCCCGCCCGCCCACCGCGACCGCCCCTGCTACCGTCCCGTGTCCGCGTCCGGGCTCCACCCCGCCAGCACCGGGCTGACACCGTCCCTACCCTGCGCGCAGGATGACGCCTCCGCTAGATACCAGCCGGCCAACTCACGTCCACACAGCGAGGGTGTGCGTGCCGCCCGGCCGCATCCCGCGCCCCGAACTCGACGATCCAGGGCCGCACCGTCTCGCCGATGCGGGGGATCCCGCGGTCGCCGGAGCCGTCAAGTCAACGTGCGAGTCAAGTGGCGAGGCCGAATCATCACACGACCGTCTCGTGTCGCGGCGCTACCGGGACGACGCCCCGCGGCGTGAACCGCGTGCGGCGCACATCGCATAGCGGTGCGCTCGGCGCCAGGCCGTGCGTTGCCGAGCCCGTGCGCCACGTGGGCGGCGACGCGTTCGGCGTCACCGCGTCCCTCAGGGTGCGACGCCTGGTGGGTCGGGGTACGGTGCGGGGTACGGTGGCCGACACGGCGGGCATCCCCGACGCGGCCCCGGGCGCCGCGCCGCTGGACGTATGACCGCCGTGCCGAGCGCGACCGCGCGCGCCGCCGAGTCGGCGTCGCTCCCGGTCCCGGCCACGCTCGAGTGGCACGACGACACGCTATACCTGCTGGATCAGACCCGGCTGCCACTCGAGATCGTCGTGGAGCGGCAGGCGAGCGTCGAGCAGGTGTGGGCCTCGATCCGCGCGCTGAAGGTGCGCGGCGCCCCGGCCATCGGCGTGGCGGGCGCCTACGGGCTCTGCGTGGCGATGCAGGCCAGTCTCACCGCACCCGTCGACGCCTTCCGCGCGCGCCTCGCCGCACAGGCGGCATATCTCGCGTCCGCCCGGCCCACCGCGGTCAACTTGCAGTGGGCCCTGCGGCGCCTGCAGGCCCGCGTCGTCCGTCACGAGGCGGCGCACGCGTGCGAGGCCGCCGCCCTGTACGACGCGCTGGTCGACGAGGCCCGGCGCATCCATGCCGAGGACCAAGCGCTGTGTGAAGGGATCGGGCGACACGGCGTGGCCCTCATCCGCCCGGGCTGCGGGGTCCTCACGCACTGCAACGCCGGCGCGCTCGCCACGACCGGCATCGGCACCGCCACGGCGCCGATGTACCTCGCGCATCGGCGCGGCACGCGCTTTCGCGTGTACGCGGACGAGACGCGACCGCTGCTGCAGGGCGCGCGGCTCACGGCGTTCGAACTGCAGCGCGCCGGCCTCGACGTCACCCTGCTCACCGACAGCATGGCCGCCGCCACGATGCAGCGCGGGCTGGTCGACCTGGTGCTCGTCGGCACCGACCGCGTGGCCGCCAACGGCGATGTCGCGAACAAGATCGGCACGCTCGGCGTCGCCATACTCGCGCGGCACTTCGGCATCCCGCTGTACGTCGCGTGCCCGTCGTCCACTCTCGACCTCGCCACGCCGACGGGCGAGGACATCGTCATCGAGGAACGCGCGAGCGACGAGGTGACGAGCGTCGGCGCGCGCCGCACGGCGCCCGAGGGCGTGGCGGTGCGGAACCCCGCGTTCGACGTCACGCCGCACGCGTTGGTCGCCGGCTTCATCACCGAGCGTGGGCTCGTCGGCCCGCCGTTCGGGGACACTCTCGCGTCCCTCTTCCGCTGAGGTCCCGGTCCCATGCAGAACCGCTGGTCCGCGGCCGAGGCCCGCCGCTTCGTCGACGACTACGGCCGCCGGGGCCACGACGCGGCCCTCGCGCTGCGGGTGTACACCTCGCGCCTGCTCGGCGCCGAGCCGGCGCTCGTGCGGCACGGCGGCGGGAACACGTCGGTGAAGACGCGCGCGCGCGACCTCGCGGGCGACGACGTCGCGGTCGTGTGCGTGAAGGGCTCCGGCTGGGACCTGGCCGCCATCGAGCCCGCGGGGCTGCCCGCCGTACGGCTCGCGCCGTTGCGCCGGCTGCACGCGCTGGATCGCCTCAGCGACGAGGCCATGGTCAACGTGGTACGCGGCAACCTGCTCGACGCCGCGGCGCCCACGCCGTCGGTGGAGACGCTGCTGCACGCGTTCCTGCCGCAGTCCTACGTCGACCACACGCATGCCAACGCGGTGCTCGCGCTGTCCGACCAGCCCGACGGTCTCGCGATCTGCCGCGACGTGTTCGGCGACGCCCTGGCCGTCGTCGACTACGTCATGCCGGGGTTCCGACTGGCCAAGGCGGTGGCGCACGCGTTCGACCGGCAGCCGCACCTCGAGGGCGTCGTGCTGCACAAGCACGGCATCGTCACCGTCGGCGACAGTGCCGCGCAGGCGTACGAGCGGATGATCAGCATGGTCACGCTCGCCGAGGCGCGGATCGCGCGCGGCCGCGCGGTCGTCGTGCCGGCGGCGTCGCTGCCCGCCGCGCCGGCGGCAGCGGCCGACGTGCTGCCCGTGCTGCGCGGCGCCTGCGCGGCGCCGTTAGGCGATGGTCGCTACCGTCGTCTGGTGGCGAGCCTGCGCGACGGGCCTGAGGCCCTCGCCTTTTGTAACCGGGCCGACCTGGCGGAGGCGGCCTGGCGCGGGGTCGTCACGCCGGACCACAGTCTCCGCATCAAGAATCGTCCGCTGGTGCTGCCCGCGCCCGAGGCGGGGCGGCCGGACGCGTACCGCGAGGAGGTGCGGCGGCGCGTGGCGCAGTACGGCGACGAGTATCGCGCGTATTTCGAGCGCCACGACGCCCACACGGGGGGCCGGCGCGTGATGCTCGATCCGTCGCCCCGCGTGCTGCTGGTCCCCGGCGTGGGAGTGGTCGCGTTCGGCAGGTCCAAGGCCGAGGCCGAGGTCGCCGCCGACCTCGCCGAGACCACCATCGCCACCGTGTGCGCGGCGGAGGCGGTGGGCCGCTTCGAGCCGCTGGCCGAGGCCGACCTCTTTGCGATGGAGTACTGGTCGCTCGAGCAGGCGAAGCTGGACAAGACGGCCGAGCCAGCCCTGGCGCGGCAGGTGGCGCTCGTGACCGGCGGCGGGGGCGCCATCGGCGCGGCCACCGCCCGCCTGTTCGCGCGCCAGGGCGCCGAAGTGGTCGTGCTGGACCTCGACGGCGACGCGGCGCAGCGCGTCGCGCAGTCCTGCGGCCCCCACGCGCTCGGGCTGGCGTGCGACGTCACCGATCCGCACGCCGTGCGCGCGGCCTTCGACGCGGCGTGTCGGCAGTTCGGGGGCGTCGACGTCGTCGTGTCCAACGCCGGGGCGGCGTGGGAAGGCGCGATCGCCACGCTCCCGGACGAGGTGCTGCGGCGCAGCTTCGAGCTCAACTTCTTTGCGCACCAGCGCGTCGCGCAGCACGCCGTGCGGGTGATGCAGACCCAGGGGACCGGCGGCGCGCTGCTCTTCAACGTGTCCAAGCAGGCGATCAATCCCGGTCCGGGGTTCGGCGCCTACGGCGCGCCGAAGGCCGCGACGTTCCTGCTCGCGCGGCAGTACGCGCTGGAGCACGGCGTCGACGGCATCCGCGTCAACGTCGTGAACGCGGACCGCGTCCGGAGCGGGCTCCTGACCGAGGCGAGGATCGCCGCGCGCGCGTCGGCGCGCGGCGTCGACCAGGCTGCCTACCTCCGCGGGAACCTGTTGCAGCAGGAAGTCACCGCCGAGGACGTCGCCGAGGCGTTCCTGCACCAGGCGCTGGCGATGAAGACCACGGGCGGCGTGACCACGGTCGACGGCGGGAACATCGCGGCGGCACTACGGTAGCGGGGCGGTGGGCGAGGCGTCTCGGGACGGTCCCGCGGGCCGTACATCCCGGTCCGAGACGACTCCCCGGAGACGACGGCCGACGACGCGACCAGCGCGTCCGGGAAGGCGCGCCCCCGGCCGCCCGCTACGTCTCGCCTAACGCGAGTGTGAAGGGCCGCCGCCGCACGCGCTCGACCAGGCGACGCACCAGCCCGTTGCTCCCCGCGACGAGCACCCCCGTCACGAGCAGCGCCTTCACCTCCCGCCGCGAGATCTTCACCCCGCCGCCCGGCAGCAGCATCGCCGAGGTGCGCGCGAGGTCGCGGAGCGTCGCGTAGGCGTAGAGGAGCGGCAGCGCGCAGAAGAGCCGGATCGGCACGGCGCGCCGCGGGATGAGCAGCAGGTAGCGCCGCGCCTCGTCGAGGTCGGCCCAGGCGAGCTCGATGAGGCGCGCCACCGCGGCGCGCGTCTCCGGAATGCACTCCGCCGCGAGCACCGCCGCGTGCGTGCTGCCGTGCGCGCGGAGGAGCTGCTCGGGGACGTAAATCGAGTTCTCGACGCGCGCGTCGTGCCCGACGTCCTTCAGGATGTTCACCGTCTGGAGCGCCTCGCCGAACGCGCGGCACCGCTCGCGCAGGCGCTCGTACGTGGCGCGGCCGACGGCGGGCGAGTGCTCGTGCCAGAGGTCGGTGAGCAGGTAGCCGACCGTGCCGGCCACATAGTAGCAATACTCGCGGAACTCCTCGACCGTCTGGATGCGGATGCCGTCGGGGTAGAGCTCGACGAATTTGCGCATCCCGGTCACCATCTCGGTTACCCAGTGCCGTACGACCCGGCGCGTGCCCGCCGGGAGGGCGAGGAAGTAGGCGAAGACGAGGTCGGCGTGGCGGACGAGCGCGAGGTGCGCGGGGTCGCCCGTGACCGCGGCCGCCATCGACGGAAAGCGGTCGGCCGCGCCCTGCCCGTCGAAGCAGTCGAGCAGGGCCTCGAAGAGCGGGGCCTTCTCGGCCGGCGTCATCCCCGGCGCGTCCTCGACGGTGTCGGCGAGGCGGCAGATGAGGTAGGCCGTGAGCACGGCCCGGCCGAGGTCGCCGGGGAGCGCCCGGATCCCGATCGCGAAGGTGCGCGAGACGGCGGGGAGGACCAGCTCGCAGAAGCGGCGGGCGTCGCGACGGGCGACGGCGTCGGCGAGAGCGCGTTCCGGAAGGGCGGGCATGGCGCGGGGACGACAGGGCGGCGGGCGGGCAACCGCACAGTCTACCTCGGCAGCTGGGTCGAGGTCACCCACGCTGGCCCGGCGCGTGGGGCGCCGTTGCTTCACCCGGACGCGTGAGTGTATATCATTGGTATCTACTACGGGGAGGCGTGGTCATGGGAGAGACCGGGATCGCGAAGCTGTTTCAACACGGGCGCAGCCAGGCGGTGCGGCTGCCGAAGGCGTTCCGCATGCCGGGCGACCGCGTGCGCGTGCGACGCGTCGAGGGCGGCCGCGTGCTGCTCGAGCCGATCTACGCGACGACGGAGGAGTGGTTCGCGGCAATGGACGCCGTGGCGACGGATCCGTCCTTCATGGCGGACGGACGTCAGCAGCCGCCGATGCCGCCGCCCAAGGATCTGTTCGATTGACTAACACGACGCCGCTGATGCTCGACACCAACGTCGTGTTCGAGGTGTTGCGCCCGCGCCCGTCGGCCGTCCGCGATCGGCTAACCCGCACGCTCGACCAGGGGGGGCGGGCCGTCGCGGTGTCGTCGATCGTGCTCGTCGAGCTGTGGTACGGCGTCGGCCGGAGCGCGATGCCGGCGCTGAACGCCGAGCTGCTCCGGCGCTTCCTCGCGGGCGGCGTCAATGTGGTGTCGTTCGCAGAGGAACAGGCCGAAGCCGCGGGCGCGCTCCGCACGCAGCTGGAGCGGGCGGGTACGCCGGTCGGTCCCTATGACGTGCTGATCGCGGCACACGCCGTCACGACGGGGAGCACGCTGGTGACCGCGAACGTCGGCGAGTTCTCGCGCTTCCCCGGCCTCACCGTGGAGGACTGGTCGCGCCCGGCGTAAGCGGCCTAACGTCGGCCCCGACCGCCCGCGCCAAGTCCGCCCGCGCGAGGCGCACGCCCACCTCCGCCGCGAACGCCGCCGCGTCCGCGCTCGCCGCCGCGGCCTGCTGTTCCTCGCGCGAGGAGGCCAGGCGCAGCCCCGCCGTCCCCTCGTCCGCCGCGACGCGCGCGACGTCCCGGCGGGCCGCCGCCGCCGCGCGCGCGGCGTCCCACAGCCGCTCGGCCCGCACGGCCGCCCGGTACGCCTTGAACACCGCGGTCGTCGTGCGCTCCTCGACGCGCGCCGCGTCTTCGGACGCGGCGAGCTGACGCGCGGCGGCGGCGTCGACCGCACTCCGCCGCCGGCCGAAGTCGGCAATCGTCCACGAGAACGAGAGCCCGCCGGTGAGGTTGTTCTGCGGCAGCACCGTGGTGAGCGTCTGGTGGTAGTACTGCGCGTAGAGCGCGACGTCGGGGACGTACGCCGCGCGCGCGGCGCGGGTGCCCCCGGCCGCCTCGTCGCGGGTCGCGCGGGCCGCGCGCACCTCGGGGTTGGCGGCGAGCGCGGCGCCGACGAGCGCCGCGAGGCGGGCGCTGTCCCCGGCGGTGAGCGCGTCGGGGGCGCGGTCCGCGAGCGCGGGCGTGCCTAACGCGTCGCGGCCCTGCCGCGTCCCGCCCGCCGGCGGCGCGCCGGCCGGGGACGCGTCCGCGGGCGCCGTGAGCCGGTCGAGCGGCGCCGGCGCGTCGAGCGTCATCGGCACGTCCGCCGGCCACCCGATCAGCTCGGCGAGGTCGGCCGCGTCGTCCGCGGCCTCGTTGCCCGCCGCGACGAGCTGCTGCTCGGCGTCGAGCACCGCCGCGCGCGCCTCGGCCGCCCGCGCGTCGAGCGCGAGGCCGGCGGCGACCGTACGCGCGACGTCCCCCGCCCGCCGCCGCCGCGCCGCGAGCACGAGCCGCGCGGCGTCGCGCTGCCGCTCGGCCGCGAGCGCGCCGAGGTAGAGGCGCGTCACGCCTAACGCGACGTCCCGCGCCGTCGCGTCGCGCGCCGCGGTGCTCCGCCGGTACGCCGCCTGCGCCGCGTCGCGGCCGGCGCGGATGCGCACGCCCTGCGTGAGCGGCTGGGTGGCGGTGACGATCGAGTAGAACGTGCTCCGGCTCGCCTGCGAGAGGTCGCGGTCGGCGCCCGGGAGCGGGCGGCCGTTCACGTCGTTGCCGAGCGCGCCCTGGGGGATCAGCACGCTCTGCACGCCGCTCCGCCCCGAGTAGTTGCCCGTGGCCGAGAGCGTCGGGAGCAGCTCGGCCCGGGCGCCCCGCACGCGCGCCGCCTGTTCGGCCACCTGCGCCGCGGCGACGCGCGCCGCGCGGCCGTTCGCCGCGGCGAGGCGCAGCGCCTCGTCGAGCGTGAGGCGGCGCGCGGCGGCGGCCGCGGGGGTGACGTCCTGCGCGCCTAACTGCCGCGGGGGCGCCGCGGCGAGGGCGACGAGGAGCAGCGCACCGGCCGCGAGCCCGGGCGCGAGCGTCGACGCCGCGCGGCCGAGCGGCACGAGGGCGGGGTCAGCCGCGGGCGTCGTGGCGAGCGCCTCGGGTACGCCGCGGCCGGCCCGGCGCGCCGCGCGCCGCTCCCGGCGCGACTCGACGAGCACGTACAACACCGGCACGACGACGAGCGTGAAGACCATCGAGCAGACGAGCCCCACCGCGAGCACGCTGGCGAGCGGCGACCAGAGGCTCGACCCGCTGACGATGAGCGGCACCACGCCGACCGCGGCGGCGACGGTGGTGAGGAAGATCGGCCGCAGCCGGCGCCGTCCGGCGTCGAGCGCGGCGTCCTCGAGCGACTCGCCCTCCGCGCGCCGGAGGAGGATGAAGTCGACGAGGATGATCGCGTTGCGCACCACGACGCCGGTGAGCGCGGTGAGCCCGAGCTGCGCGGTGAAGCCGAACGGGTTGCGCGTGAGGACCAGGCCTAACGCCGAACCGAAGACGGCGAGCGGGATCGAGGCCATGACGATGAGCGGGTAGCGCGCGTTGCGGAACTGGAGGAAGAGGATGAGGAAGATCCCGAGCAGGCTGGCCGAGAGCGCGACGCTCATCGGCCCCTGCACCTCGCCCTGGTTCTCGACCTCGCCGCCCAACGTCATCGCGTAGCCGTCGGGGACCGGGACGGCGTCGAGGCGGGGGAGCGCGGCGTTCAACACGGTCGAGGCGAGCACGCCGGGGCGGGCGAAGCTCTGCACCGTCACCGTGCGCACGCCGTTGCGCCGGACGATGCGGCTCGGCTGCCACTCGGGCCGCACGTCGGCGGCCTCGCGGAGGGGCAGGCGCGCGCCGGTCGCCGGCGAGGTCACGTACGCGTCGCGCACGTCGCCGACGCCGCGGCGGCTCGCGCTGTCGAGCCGCAGGCGCACGTCGATCCGGCGGTCGCCCTCGTAGTACGTGGAGGCGACGGCCCCGTCGAAGCCGCCCGCGAGCTGCTGCGCGACGTCGGCGTCGGTGATGCCTAACCGGGCCGCGGTCTCGCGGCGGAGGTCGACGCGCACGCCGTAGCGGTCGTCCCGCCAGTTGGTCGTCACGTACTCGCTCCCCGGGGTGGCCTCGAGCACGGCGCGCGCGGAGTCGGCGAGGCGGCGGAGCACGGCGAGGTCGGCGCCGCTGTAGCGCACCTCGATCGGCGCGGGGAGTGCGGCGCCCTGCTGCAGCTCCTTGACCATCACCGTCGCCTCGGGGGCGAGCGCGGCGAGGCGCGCGTGGAGCGACGCGGCGAGCGCGGGCGTCCCCTCCGTCTCGCGCGTGTTCACGACGAGCTGGCCGTAGTTGGTCGCGGGCGGCTCGGGGTTGATGTTGTAGTAGAAGCGGGGCGAGCCGCTGCCGGTGAACGAGCCGACGGCGCGCACGCCGTCCACGCGCCTCACGTCGGCGACGAGGCGCTGCACCACGGAATCCGTCTCCTCGAAGCGCGTCCCCTCGGGCGTCCACACGTCGACGACGAACTGCGCGCGCTCGGCCGCCGGAAAGAAGCGCATCGGGATGACGCGGAGCATCGCGACGCCGGCGGCGAAGGCCGCGGCGCTCAGGGCGAGCGTGAGGCCCTTGCGCGGCATCGCGAGCGCCATCGTGCGCTCGTAGAGGCGCTGCATCGCGCCCAACGGGTCGAAGCGGCGGGGCTTCTCGTCGGCAACGTGCGGCCGCAGGCCGGTCGTGATGAACGCCAGGCAGAGGAGCGGCGTGAGCAGCATCGCGACGGCGTACGAGCAGAGCAGCGCGACGCTCACCGTGAGCGGGAGGGCGCGGATGAACTCGCCGACCGTGCCGGGCAGCAGGAACGCGAGCGGGAGGAAGCTGGCGACGATCGTCAGCGTCGCGCCGAGCACCGGGACCGCGAGGTCGCTCGCGGAGCGCCACGCGGCCTCGTCGCGGGGAACGCCGTGGTCGAGCAGCTCGACGTAGTTGTCGGCGATGACGATCGCGTCGTCGACGACCATGCCGAGCGCGACGACGAGGCCGGCGAAGCTCATCTGGTGCAGCTCGATGCCGAGCGCGTTGAGTGCGGCGACGGTGACCGCGACGGTGATCGGGATCGCGGTGGCCGCGATCGCCGCGACGCGGAGCGGGAGGAGCAGCACGGTGACGAGGACGACCGCGACGACCGCGATCGTGAACTCGCGGCCGAAGCCGAGCACGCGGTGCTGCACGCTCGCCGGCTGGTCGGCGACGAGGTCGATGCGGAGGTCGGGCGGGAGCTCGGCCCGCACCGCGGCGAGCTTCGCGTCGATCTGCCTGCCGACGCTGACGAGGTTGCGCCCCTCCTGCGCCTCGATCGACATGAGGACGACGGGTGCGTTGTCGACGCGGGCGAGGAAGGTCGGGTCGGCGTAGCGGCGTTCGACCGCGGCGACGTCGCGGAGCGTGACCGGCGTCCCCGACGGGCTCGTGCCGACCTGCAGGGCGCCGACCTCCCGCTCGGTGTCGAAGGGGCCGGCGGGGCGGATGCGCACCTCGCTCGCGCCCGCGTCGACGGCGCCGCCGTCGGCGACGGCGTTGCGGGCGCGGAGCGCGCCTAACAGCTGCGCGGTCGTCACGCCGTACTGGGCGAGGCGCTCGGGGCGCGCGGTGACGGCGATCTCCTCGGGCTGCTCGCCGTAGCGCTTGATCTTCGAGACGTCGGGGAGCGTGCGCACGGCGTCCTCTATGCGGTCGAGGTACGTCGCGAGCTCGCGCGAGCCGTAGCGCCCCGGGGGGCCGTGCACGGTCAGCAGCACCGCGACGACGTCGCCGAAGTCCGCGTTGACGACCGGGCCGACGACGCCGGCGGGGAGCTCCCCCGCGCGCGTCTCGTTGAGGTCGTGGCGCAGCGTCGACCAGAAGCGCTCGGGGTCGCGCACGTCGTCGTTGAGCTCGACGTTGGCGACCAGGGCGCCCGGGCGGGAGGTGGTGTAGGTCTTCGCCTTCTTCACCTCCGCGTGCGCGAACAGCCGCCGCTCGACGGGTTCGGCGACCTGCCGCTCGACCTGTTCGGCGGTCGCGCCCGGGTAGAGCGCGAGGACGAGGCCCTGGCGGATCGTGATCTTCGGGTCCTCGCGCCGCGGCATGCGGGCGAGCGACGTTAGGCCGAGTAGGACGACGAGCGCGGTGAGGACGTAGACGACTTGGCGGTTGGCGAGGGCGGCGCGGACGAGGTTCCGGCCGGACCCGTCGGGCGCCCGGGACGTGGCGTCGCGCATCTCAGCGCTCCCCCGCCACGACCACCGCCGAGCCGTCGCGCAGGCGCTGCTGCCCGGCGACGACGACGGGCTCGCCGACCGCGAGGCCGCGCGTGACCTCCACGTCCGCGCCGCGCGCGTCGCCGACCTCGACGCGGCGCGCGCGGACGCGGCGCGCGCGCGGGTCGTAGACGAACACCTCGGTCGCGCCGTCCGGGTCTCGCGCGACCGCGGCGGCGGGGACGACCACGGCGTCGCGCGCGCGGCCGGTGGGGAGGAGGATGGTCGCGACCATTCCGCCGCGGAGGGCGCCCGCGGCGTTGGGCAGCGCCACCTTCACCGCGTACGTCCGGCTCGCCGGGTCGGCGACGACGCCGACGTGCGCGACGCGGCCGTCGAAGGTACGGCCTAACGCGGGCACCTCGACCGAGGCCGGCCGGCCGACGCGAACCTGACCGACGTCGGCCTCGCTCACGCCGACGCGCACCTCGACCTCCGACAGGTCGACGAGGGTGAGCACCGTCGACCCCGTGCCCGCGGTCGCGCCGACCTCGACGGCCTTCCGCGCGATCGTGCCCGCGAAGGGGGCCGTGAGGCGCGCGTCGGCGAGGCGCTTCGCGGCGAGCGCGCCGGCGACGGCGGCCTGCCGCGCGCCGTTGTCGAGCTTGTCGAAGTCGTTCGCCGCGATCGAGCCGGAGGCGCGGAGGACGCGGGCGCGCGCGAGTTCGTCGGCCTGGCGGGCGCGGGCGAGCTCGGCCTGTTCGTAGGCGAGGCGGTAGTCGGTGGGGTCGAGCGCGGCGAGCAGCTGGCCGCGGGCGACGCGGGTGCCCTCGTCGACGGCGACGGCGACGACGCGCCCGGGGACCTGGAAGGCGAGGTCGGCGGTCGCGCGGGGCTCGGTCACGCCGCCGGCGCGGATCACCGCGCGGCTCGTGTCGCGCTCGGCGGACTGCACGCGCACCGGGGTCGCGGGGGCGGCGGGCGCGTTCGTCGCCGGTGCGGCGGCGCGGGCGTCGCGCGAGCAGGCGGCCGCCGCGGCGCTGCCGACCGCGGTCGCGAGCGTGAGTACCGCGACCGCGGCGCGTGGGTGGCGCGGCAGCGGCCGATACGGCAGCGGCCTGTACGGGCGGCGGTCGGGCGTGGGCATCGACGGATCGGCGGAAGGGAAGCTCTCAACATGAGCGATCGCTCATGTGAGCACTTGCTCGCGTCTAGATACGAGCATTCGCTCACCTTGTCAATAGGCGAGTTACCGCTCATGTTTGACCCATGGCCACAGAACCCGTCGACCTGCCCACGCCCGCGCCGCCGGCGGGCGTGCTCCGCCGCGTGCCGCAGCAGGACCGCGGACAGCGCCGCATCGAGCGGATCCTCGACGCGGCCGCGGCGGTGATCGGGGAGGTCGGCGTCGAGGCCGCGTCGACCAACGCCATCGCCGCGCGCGCGGAGACCTCGGTGGGGTCGCTCTACCAGTTCTTCCCCAACAAGGACGCGATCGTGCAGGCGCTCGCGATGCGCTACACCGCGATGTTCGGGCGGCTGAAGGAGACGATCCTCGCGGCCGACGTCGCCGACCAGCCGCTGGACGCGATGATGCGTGGGATCGTCGAGCCGATCGCGGCGTTCTGCGACGAGCACCCGGCGTACCGGCACGTGTTCGCCGCGGGCACCACGCCGGGGAGCGAGGCCGCGGCGGCGGACGCGGCGCTGCACGCGACGGTCGTCAACCGGGTGGAGGCGCTCGTCGCGCGGCGCATGCCCTGGGTCGCGCCCGCGCAGCGGCGCGCGACGGCGGTCGTGCAGGTCGAGACGGTGCACGCGGTGCTCTTCCACGTGCAGGGCCTGCCGGCCGCGGAGCGCCCGCCGCTCCGCCGCGAGCTGGTGCGCCAGCTCGTCGCCGCGCTCGAGCCGTTCGACCGGGAGCGGCCGGCCGTCGCCTAACGTTAGGCGCCGCCCGGGACGCCGCCCGGCGCGCGGCCGGCGCGCCACGCCAGGACCGCGGCGGTGACGCGCTCCCCGTGCGACCGGGACAGGTCGCGGCCCTTGTACGGGGACCGGCTGGCCTCGAGGATGGGCGCGGTGTCCTGGATCGCCCGCGCGAGCCGGCTCAGGTACTCCCGCCCCGCGCGGCCGTACTCGCGCGCCTCGTCCGCCGTGAGCCGGATCAGGAACGTGTAGCCGAACGCGCCGTGGTTGCAGTTCGCGTCGAGGAACAACGCGTCCGACTCCCGCAGCAGGAACCACGCGGCCGGCTCGTGGTCGACGACTTCCATCGCGCTCACCGGGGGGCGCCTAACGGGGCGCGGCGCGTCCGGCCGGGCGGCGCGTTCCGTCCGTCACTGCTCGCCGTTGCCGTACGTCCGCACGCCCCCGGCCGTGCCGACGCCGGTCGTGGTACTGGCGCGCGTGGGTGGCCGCGAGCCAGCGGCGGCCGGCAGGAGGGCGAACGCGGCGGGGCGCGCGTGAGACACGTCGTGCGGAGTGGTGGCGTAGGAACGGGGCGCCGGAGTTTGCCGGCGACGTAGGTTTCGGACGAGAGCGCGGCCGGGACGACGGCCGGCGCCGCTTCCGGTGCGCGGGCGGGGGCAGGACGTTGCGTCCCGCGTCGCGTCCCGCACACCCCGTTCCCCGCCGTCCGCGCATGCCCGACGTTCTCCCATCAGGCCCGCCCGAGTTCCGTGGCGTCTGGCGCGCCGACGCCGAGGCGCGCGCGGTCTACAGCGAGGCGGCCGGGATCGCCCGCGTCGTGCCGCGCGCGGTCGCCGTGCCCGCCGACGCGGACGACGTGCGGACGCTCGCGCGCTGGGCGTCGGCGACCGGGACGCCGCTCGTGCCGCGCGGCGCGGGGAGCTCGATGGCCGGCGGCGCCGTCGGCGACGGCGTGGTCGCCGACCTCGGCCGCCTGAACGCGTTAGGCACGGTCGACGCCGCGGCGCGGCGCGTCTGGTGCGGGCCCGGCGTCAGCGGCGCCGCCGTCGACGCGGCCGCGCGCGCGGTCGGGCTGCGGTTCCCGGTCGACCCCTCCAGCTGGACGTGGGCGACCGTGGGCGGGATGGCCGCGACCAACGCCGCGGGCGCGCACACGCTGCGGCATGGCGCGATGAGGCCGTGGGTGACCGCGCTCGACTGCGTGTTCGCCGACGGGTCGCGCGCGGTGGTCCGGCGCGACGACGCGCCGCCCGTCCACGCGCCGGCGGTGGCGCGCCTCGCGCACGAGGTACTCCCCCGCGTGCGCGCCGCGCTGGCCGCGGGCGCCGTACTCGAACACGCGACGCGCAAGGAGTCGTCCGGCTACGCGCTGGCCGAGTGGGCGCGCACGGGCGAGCTCGTCGACCTGCTCGTCGGGAGCGAGGGGACGCTCGCGCTCTTCGTCGGCGTCGAGCTCGCGCTCGCCCCGCTCCCGGGCGCGACGGCGAGTGTGTTAGGCAGTTTCCCCTCGCTCGAGGCGGCGGTCGACGGCGCGGAGCGGGCGCGCGACGCGGGCGCGGCCGCCTGCGAGCTCCTCGACCGCACGTTCCTCGACGTCGCGGCCGAGGGCGGGGCGCTGCCGGACGCGGTGCGGACCGCGGAAGGCGCCGTGCCCGAGGCGGTGCTGCTGGCCGAGGTCGAGGGGGCGGACGCGGGGGCGGCGCGCGCGGGGGCGGACGCGTTAGGCGACGCGTTCCGCGCGGCGGGGGCGACGGCGGTGGCGCTCGCGCTCGACCCCGGGGCGGAGCACGCGCTCTGGGCGCTGCGCCACGCGGCGAGCCCGATCCTCGCGCGGCTGGACCCGGCACTCGCCTCGATGCAGTTCGTCGAGGACGGCTGCGTGCCGCCCGGACGGCTGCCGGACTACGTGCGGGGCGTGCGGGCGGCGCTCGCGCGGCGGGGAGTGCGCGGCGTGATCTTCGGCCACGCGGGCGACGCGCACGCGCACGTGAACCCGCTCGTCGACACGCGCGCGCCCGGGTGGCGGGCCAAGGTCGAGGCGCTGCTCGACGACGTGAGCGCGCTCGCCGCGTCGCTCGGCGGCACGCTCGCCGGGGAGCACGGCGACGGGCGGCTGCGCACGCCGCTCCTCGACCGCACCTGGGGGCCGGAGGCGCGGGCGCTGTTCGCGGCGGTGAAGCGCGCGTGCGACCCGGCGGGCGTGCTCAACCCGGGGGTGAAGGTGCCCGTCCCGGGGCAGGCGGCGCTCGGCGACGTGAAGTACGACCCGGCGCTGCCGCCGCTCCCCCCCGGAGCGGCGCGGGCGCTCGCGCACGTGGCGGCGCGGCGGGCGTACGCGGCGGCGCGGCTGGACCTGCTGTCCGAGGCGGGGCTGGAGCCCGAGGGGGCGACCCCGGGCACGCCGGACGCGCTTGGGCGTGAACTCCCGCCGTGAGGCACGTATTGCTTTACATTGCAAAGCACTCCGCGTACGTTATCTGGTGACCCGGTTTCGCCGTGGGTAGGACCTTGGAGACGCGCGTGAGTGCCCTGACCTCGTTCTTCTTCGCCCCCGTTGCCCGCCCCACGAGTCGCCGGGCCGTCCTCGCCTGGTGGGAGTCGCGCCGCCCCGTCTACAACCTCTGCGTCGGCGCCGCCGGGCTGCTCACGCTCGCCGCGGCCTACGGCTTCGGGGCGCTCCCGCCGTACCCGGCCGTCGTGCGCGTGCCGTGGCAAATCGTCGCGCTCTACGCCGTCATGGCCAACGTCTGCTACTCGGCCGGTCCGCTCGCCGACTTGTGGGCGCGGCGCGCCGGCGGCGAGCGCTGGGCCGTCGTCGGGCCGACCATCTTCCGCTACGGATTCGTGTTCGCCGTCGGGGTCACGCTCCTGCCGATCGTGGCGGCGGCCGGGAGTTGGGGCGTGCGGGTGCTGATCGCGCTGACCGGGGGCGCGCTGCCGCCCTGACCCCCGCCGAAACGAACCAGCCCACCCCGCAACGCAACCGAGTGGCGCGGCCGCCAGGCCGAGGCGATCGTTCGCACCTCCCCTCGGCCCCGGAGTGTTCCCGTGACGACGCCCCACGCCCGCCCGCGCCGCAAGCTGATGACCGCCGACGAGCTCTACACACTCGACGAGTGGACGCCGGCCGGAGACAAGAAGTGCGAACTCATCGCCGGACGCCTCGTCGTCGGCGAGCCGCCTGGGTACCAGCACGGGCGGGTGCAGATCAAGCTCTCGTACTTGCTCACCGGCTACGTACTTCGACATCGTCTCGGGACGGTCGTGGCCGAGTCCGGCGCCTGGCTCGCGCGCAACCCCGACACGGTCGTCGGCTGCGACCTCTCGTTCGTCAGCGCCGCGCGCCTTGCAGGCATCGTCGACGAAACGCGTTACATCCCGTTCGCGCCCGACCTCGCCGTCGAGGTACGGTCGCCCGGGGATCGCAAAGGGCGCGAGGCGACGCGCGTCACGCGGCTGATCAGCGCCGGGGTCCGCCTGGTGTGGCACATCGAACCGCGCAAACGCTGCGCGACGATCCACGCGCCCGGCGTCGCCCCACGGTCACTCGGCGAGGACGACCGGCTCGACGGCCGCGACGTGGTGCCGGGGTTCACCTGCCGCCTGCGAGACGCGCTCGACTGGTGAGGCGCGGCCCGCCGCCCGATTAGCTTGCCGCTCCCCGCCCCACTCTCGCCGCGTCCAGCCCGCCGTGCTCTACACCGCGCCCGTCGTCACCCTCGTCGCCCGCCCGCAGTTCGTCGAACCCGCCCACCTCCCCGTCGCCTGGCAGGGCGAGAGCACCGACGGAGAGCGGCTCGCCGAGTTCGCGGGGCGGCTCTGCTACATGTCGCAGCACAACCCCGCGGGGCGCACGACGGCCGAGTACCTGGAGAACATCAAGCGCCAGCGCCACGGCTCGGTGCTCGAGCACGCCAGCTACTCGCTGCTGCTGGAGGGCGTCAGCCGCTCGCTCACGCACGAACTCGTGCGGCACCGGGCTGGTACCGCAATGAGTCAATTAAGCCAGCGCTACGTCGACGAGAGCGAGGCCAACTTCGTCGTCCCGCCGGCGATCATCGGCGAGGCGGAGTTGGAGGACGCGTGGCGCGCGCAGGTCGAGGCGGCGCAGGCGAGCTACGTCGCGCTCGTCGAGCGCCTGATGGATCGCTACAAGTGGGTGGACGACAAGGTCCACCGCCGCAAGATGGCGCGCGAGGCCGCCCGCGGCGTGCTCCCCAACTCGACCGAGACGAAGATCCTCTTCACGGCCAACGCGCGCGCGTGGCGGGCGATCCTCGAAATGCGCGGCGGCGAGGCCGCGGAACTCGAGATCCGGCGGCTCGCGGTCGCGGCGCTCCGCGTGCTCCAGGAGGCCGCGCCGGCGTTCTTCGGCGATTTCACGGTATACCAGGCCGCCGACCGCCGCGAGGCGGTGAAGGTGGAGCACTCCAAGGTGTAAGGCGCGGACGGGAGGACCGTTCGCGATGGCGCCGCGAACGGTCCAACCGGCCCGCCCTCCCTACCCGGCCAGCGCCTCTTCTCGCCGTTTCGCGTATTCCGCCACGACCTTCTGCTCCACCTCCCCCGGCACCCGCTCGTACCCCCCCGCCCGCCGCACGAACCCGCCCCTCCCGTGCGTCAGTGAGAACAGCTGCGTCGCGAACAGGTGCAGCTCCGCCTGCGGCACCATCGCCCGCACCCGCGTCCCCTCCTCGCCCCGCTCCGTCCCGAGGATCTGCCCGCGCCGCCCCGAGAGTTCGCCTAACACGTCGCCGAGGTACTCGTCCGGCGTGGTCACCTCGAGCACGTCGAGCGGCTCGAGCAGCACCGGCCGGCACTTCGCCGCCCCCGCGCGAAACGCAAGGATCCCGGCCATCTTGAACGCCTGCTCGCTCGAGTCGACCGAGTGGTACGACCCGTCGACCAACTCGACGCGGAAGTCGACGAGCGGGAACCCGGCGAGCACCCCGCGCGCGGCCGCCTCCTGGATCCCCTTGTCCACCGCCGGGATGAACTTCGACGGGATCACCCCGCCGACGATCCGGTCCTCGAAGCGGTAGCCCTCCCCGCGCGCGAGCGGCGCCATGCGCACCCACGCGTCGCCGAACTGCCCCTTGCCGCCCGTCTGCTTCTTGTGGCGGCCCTGCGCCCGCTCGCTCGCGGTGATCGTCTCGCGGTAGGCGACGGTCGGGCGGGTGAGCGTCGCGCCGACACCGTACTTCCGCCGCAGTCGCGCGAGCTGCACCTCCAGGTGCCGCTCCCCCATCCCGCCGACCACCGTCTCGTGCGTCTCGGGCTGGTACGCCACCGTGAACGTCGGGTCCTCGTCGTGCAGCCGGTGCAGGCCCTGCTGCAGCTTCTCCTCCGCGTCGCGGTGCTCCGCGTGCACCGCGAGGTGCACGACCGGCTCGGGGAACGCGATCGCCGGCAGGCGCACCGGGTGCTCGCGCGTCGAGAGCGTGTCGTTCGTGTGCGTGTTGCGGAGCTTCGCGACGCAGCCGACGTCGCCCGCGTGCAGCCGCGTGACCTCGATCCGGTCGCGCCCCACGGGCACCGCGAGGTGGGCGAGCTTCTCCGCCGCGCCCCGGGTCGCGTTGAACACCTCCTGCCCCGCCGCGACGCTCCCCTGCAGCACGCGGAAGTAGCTGACGTCGCCGACGTGCGGCTCGTGGTACGTCTTGAAGACGAGCGCGGCGAACGGCCGCTCGTCGCTCGCGTGGATCTCGACCGTCGCGTCGCCCTCCGCGCCGGTGAACGCGTGCAGCTCCTCCATCTCGTACGCGCTCGGCATGAGCTGCGCGAGTTCGGCGAGCAGGGCGCGCACGCCGACCATCCGCTCCGCGCTGACCGCGAACACCGGGTAGAGGTCGCCCCGCTTCATCGCCTCCTTGAGCCCGCCGATCGCCTCGTCGCGGCCGATGTCGCCGCCTTCGAGGTAGCGCTCGAGCAGCGCGTCGTCGGTCGCGCTCACCGCCTCGATGAGCGCCTCGCGGTAGCGGTCGAACGCGGCGCGCGCCGCCGGCGGGACGTCGACCTCGTCGTACTCGCCCGCGCGGCCGCCCTCGTGGTACACGTAGGCCTTCTGCGTGAACAGGTTCATCACGCCGCGCAGCCCGAACCCTTCGCCTAACGGGACCTCGACCGGCACGACCTTCGGCGAGAGCCGCTCGCGGAGCCGGCGGTAGGTCGCGTCGAAGTCGGCGTGCTCCTTGTCCATCATCGTCACCGCGACGAGCACCGGGTCGGCGCGGCGCACGGCCTCGCGGAACATCTTCTCCGCCCCGACCTCGACCCCGCCCCCGGCCGCGCTCACGACGAGCAGCACGCCGTCGGCGGCCGCGACGCCGGCGATCGCGTCCCCCTGAAAGTCGTGGTAGCCGGGCGTGTCGAGCAGGTTCACCTTGCACCCCTCCCACTCCGCCGCCGCGCAGCCGAGGCTGATCGAGAAGCCGCGCTCGGCCTCCTCGGCCGTGAAATCGGTGAGGGCCGTGCCCGCGGTCACGCTGCCACGGCGCTTGCTCGTGCCGCTCGCGAAGCAGAGGGCGTCCACGAGGCTCGTTTTCCCACTCGCGCCGTGGCCGACGACCGCCACGTTGCGGATCTCCGCGCTGCCGTACGCTCGCATCGTTCGCTCCTGGGAGAGACGTGTGCGTTGGGGGGGGCGAGTAGCGTGCGGCGTGGACCGACGGCTCGCAAGAGGGCGCGTCAGAGGGTGCGTCGGACGGCGCGCGAGCGGGCGCGCACGAGGGCGCGCGGCGGGCCGTTCCGCGCGGCCCCGCGGACCTCGACGGCCGCAACGGCGTACGGGGAGGGCGTTGCCGTACGTCGTCCCGGCGTCACTACTTTGGGCGACATCCGCTCCGACTTTCCGCATACCGGGCTGATCTGTGCGTGGTGCGTCATCCGACGCCCCGCACGCTCGGCCGATCTCATCATGCCCAAGACCTTCCCCGCCCGGGGTTCCACCTCCCGGACGGCCGCCGCGCTCGTCCTGTCGTTCGTGCTCTCGCTCGCGGCCGCGGTCGGCGCCGTCGGCGCGGCCGCGTCGAACGTTCGGGCGCAGCCGGCGCGCGACGTGTCCGCGCAGACCGAGCGCCCCGAGGTGCGCGAGGTCCGCTTCGTCGGCGTGCACGCCGTGCCCAAACCGGCGCTCGCCCTCGCGGTCGCGACGCAGGCGTCGCAGTGCCTGGAGCTGATCTTCCGGCCGTTCTGCCTCTTCTCGAAGTCACCCTACATCTACCAGCGGGCGTACCTCGACCACACCGAGCTCGAGCGCGACGTCGTGCGCGTGCTCGTCTTCTACTACAAGCGCGGCTGGCGCGACGCGCAGGTCGACACCACCGTCGCGCGGGCCGGGCGTAACGCGGTCACCGTCACCTTCACCGTCCACGAGGGCACGCCGACGCGCGTGCGGGCGATCGCGGTCGGCGACAGCGCCGCGACCGCGGCCGACGCGGCGCGCGTCACGCCGCCGCGCACGACCGTCACGCCGCGCGAACTCGCCGGCCTGCTCGCGCCCAAGGCGGGGCAGCCGCTCAACACCCTACGCCTCGACTCGACCGTCGTCGCCGTGCGCGACGCCTACTACGAGGACGGCTACGGCAACGCCGTCGTTGCGCGCCCGCGCGTCCGCGACGACACGGCCGCCCGCCTCGCCGACGTCGTGATCCCCGTCGCCCCGGGCCCGCTCACCCCGATCTCGCGCATCGACATCGTCCACCTCGGCACGCAGCGCAAGGTCCAGGACCAGACGATCCGCGACGCGATCACCGTCAAGCCGGGGGACCTCTTCCGCCGCAGCGAGGTCGGGCGCAGCCAGCGCGCGCTCTACGAGTCGGGGCTCTTCCGCAGCGCGATCATCGACACGGCCGTGGCGACCGACCCCGCGACCGGGCGCACGGTGTGCGCGTCGCAGGCGGGCACCCCGGCGCGCCCCGCGACGCCCGCGGCCGCCGCGAAGTCCGACAGCACCAAGGCGCTCGCGATCTGCGTGGCCGAGGCGCCGCTGCGCGAGGCGCGGACGAGCTTCGGGTTCAACACCGCCGACTTCTTCCAGGTCGAGGGGCGGTTCACGCACAACTACTTCACCGGCACCTCGCGCCGCCTCGACGTGCAGGCGGTCGTCGGCAACCTCGGCGCGAAGGGGCTCTACCGCGCGCTGCCGGGCGCGTTCCAGAACCCGTTCCAGGCGAGCAACATCCCGGGCAACCGCGACGCGACGTTCTTCCTGCCGACCTACAACTTCGGCGTGAACCTCACGCAGCAGTACGTCGGCTCGCCGCGCAACACGTTAGGCGCCGGCGTCTTCGCGAGCCGCCGCTCGTCGCCGGGCGTCTACGTCGACCAGTCGCAGGGCGCGAACCTCACCTTCACGCGGCGCGTGCTCGACAACGTGCCCGTCTCGCTCTCCTACCGCTTCGCGCTCTCGCGCGTGCAGGCCGGCGACGTCTACTTCTGCGTCAACTTCGGCGTCTGCGACGCGCCGACGATCGGCGTGCTGCAGAGCCAGAAGAAGCTCTCCCCCGTGTCCGTGGTCATGTCCTTCTCGCGCACCGACGACCCGCTCGAGCCGACGCACGGCACGCAGGGGCAGGTCACGCTCGAACACGCGTCGGCGTTCACGCTCTCCGACTTCAAGTACAACCGCGTCTTCGCCGGCGCGTCGTACTACCGGCCGGCGCCGCTCTTCCCGCGCGTCACGCTCGCGGCGCGCCTGCAGGGCGGCTACGTGGCGGCCTTCGGCTCGAGCGGCGCGAACGACGTGCTCAACCCGCAGACGCGCTTCTACGCCGGCGGCGCGCAGAGCGTGCGCGGCTACGGGGAGAACCAGCTCGGGCCCCGCACGCTCACCATCGCGCCCAACGACGTCGTCGGCCGCTACGACACGACGGTCGCGAACGCGACGACCACCGCCTACCGCTGCCCGTACGCCAACGCGGCGAACGCGAACACCGCGCCCGTGCTCGAGCAGTGCTTCGCGCTGCGGCGCGCCGCGCTCGGCGACGGCTACTTCACGCCCCGCGCGCTCGGCGGCTCCGCGCTGATCGAGGCGAACCTCGAGGCGCGCGTGCCGATCTTCGGCCCGCTCATCGGCGCGGTCTTCGTCGACGCGGGCGCGTTGGGCAACAAGTCGCTGCGCGACCTCGCCTCGGGCTCGTTCGACGTCACGCCCGGGTTCGGCGTGCGCTACCGCTCCCCGGTCGGCCCCATCCGCGTCGACCTCGGCATCCGCCCGAGCCTCGGCCACCCGCTCCCGGTGATCACGCAGTCCACCGACAGCGCGGGCGTCAACCGGCTCCTCCCGCTCGCCGCCAGCGTGAACTGCGCCGACGCCTCCAGCACGGGCTGCCGCCAGTACCCGGCCGACAGCCTGTCGAGCTTCCGGAAGATCACCGGCCGGCTCGTCCTCCACCTCTCGATCGGCGAGGCCTTCTGATGACCGCGCCCGACGCCCCGCGCGTACCTAACACGCCCGGCTCGCCCGCCCCCGCCCCCCGCCGGCTGCGCCGCGCCCTCGCCTGGGTCCTCGGCGCGGTCGTCGCCCTCGCGGCCCTGGCCGTCGCCGTGGTGCTCGTCCTCACCAACACCGACTGGGGGCGCGAGCAGCTCCGCAAACGCGTCGTCGCCGCGCTCGGCGGGACGATCCACGGCCGCTTCCGCCTCGGCCGCCTGAGCGGCAACCTGCTGCACGGCGCGACGGTCCACGACGTCGCGATCACCGACTCGGCCGGCGCGCCCTTCTTCGCCGCCGACTCGGCGCACGTCCGCTACGCGCTCTCCCCCTTTCTGTCGAAGAAGATCATCCTCGACAGCCTCACGGTCTGGCACGCCGACGTCACCCTCGACCGCAAGCCGGGGCGCGCGTGGAACTGGGCGCAGATCTTCCCGACCGACTCGACCAAGCCGCCGAGCAACACGCCGGGGTTCGGCGACTACGTCGTGCTGCGGAACGCGCGGCTCGTCGACGGCCGCGTCGCCGTGCGCACGCCGTTCGCGCCCCCCGACTCGGTGCGCGGCGTGCCGCTCACCGCGGCGCAGAAGGACAGCGCGCTCCGCGTCGCGCTCGGCCCCGCGTCGCGCGCGCTCGTCGTCCCCGTGGCGGGGATGCCCAACGCCTACCAGCGCGTGCAGGAGTACCGCGACCTCGCGGGCGCCTTCCCGTACATGAACCTCGCCGACCCCACGCGGAAGGGCTACCGCCGCATCGACGTCGCGTCGCTGCAGCTGACGGGGCTGCCGTTCCGCCCGCCCGCCGTGCAGGTGCGCCAGGCCCGCGGCACGGTCGAGCTGACGAGCGACTCGCTCTGGTTCCGGAACGTGCTGGCCGAGCTGCCGGCGTCGCGCGCCACGCTGACGGGCAACTACAACCTCAACAACGGCGACCTGCGCGTCGCGGGGAGCGCCCCGCAGGTCGCGCTCGCCGACGTGCGCGTCGCCTACCCGACGCTCCCCACGGGCGAGGCGAGCGCGGACTTCCGCGCCGCGCTCTACGCGCACGCGCAGCAGTACGCGGCCACGGGGCTGCGCCTGCGCCTCGCAACGCCCGAGGGCGGCCAGGCGACCGCGCGCGGGCGCGTCGGCGTCGCGCTCCTCGACAGCGCGAGCGCGCCGCCGCTCCGCGTCGACTCGACCGACGTCACGTTCACGAACTTCACGACCGGGCTCGCCCGCGTCTTCTCGCCGACGCTCAAGGCGCCGACCGAGGGCGCGTTAGGCGGCCACCTCGCGGCGACCGGCTCGGCCGAGTCGCTGCGCTTGAACAGCGACATCACCTTCGACGCTCGACACGGAGGACGCAGCCGCGTGCTCGCCGCGGGCGGGCTCGGCTTCGGCGACGACGGGGCGTTCCGCGCGCAGCAACTCAAGGTCGCGCTTCAGCCGCTCGACGTCGCGCTCGCGCGCACCGTCTCGCCGACGCTGCCGGTGGGCGGCACGCTCCGCGGCACCGCGACGCTCGACGGCTCGACGCTGACCGCGCTCCGCGCGCACGACGTCGACCTCACGCACGTCGACCGCACGGGCGCCTCGCGCGTGACGGGCGAGGTGGCCGTCGCGCTCGCGCCCGCGGCGCCCGGCGGGCCCTCCAAGATCGCCGAGAAGGTCGCCTCGCGGACGGCCAAGAGCCTCGGCGCGTCGAACACCGCGCCCAAGACGGCGCCGGGCGCGAGCCGCGCGACGATGGCCGCCGCGGTCGGCGCCGCGCCGGCGCGCCGCGCGCCCGCCGCGTCGGCCGGCAGCACGCGCCTCACGCGGCTCGACGCGAACCTCAACCTGCGCCCGCTCTCGCTCGCCACCGCCGGCCGCTTCGCGCCCGCGGCCGGGCTCATCGGCACGGTCAGCGGGCCGGTGCACGCGCGCGGGAATCTGTCGAACGTGCAGTTCGACGCCGCCCTCCGCTTCGCCGGTTTGAAGGGCCGCGACGGCGGCGCGCTCGCGCTCCACGGTTCGGCCGGCGTCGGGAAGGTGACGACGTACGACGTCGTCGCCCGGCCCAACGCGCTCGACGCGGGCGCGATCTCGACCAAGGCGCCGCGCACCGCGCTCTCGGGAGTCGTGGCCGCGCGCGGGCGCGGCACCGACCCGGCGACCGCGCAGGCCACGCTCGCCGCCGACCTGCACGACGTGCGCGTCGACACGGCCGCCGTCGACTCGGTCCGCGCGCGCCTCGGCGTCGGCTCGGGGCTCCTCGCCGTCAACACGCTCGCCGTGCGCGCACCGCGCGCGGCCCTCGACGCGTCCGGCAGCTTCGGCCTCGTCGCCGGGCGCTCGGGGACGCTCTCCTACCGCGCCACGGTCGATTCGTTAGGCGCCTTCGCCCGCTACTTCCCGCGCGACACGGGCGCCGTCGCCCCGCGCCCGGCCCTCAACGCGCGGCTCGTCGCGCAGGCCCGCGCCGACAGCGCCGCCCACTTCCGCCGCACCGCCGTCGCGGTCGCGGCCGGCGACTCGGACGTCGTCCGCCTCAAGCGCCCCGACACGCTCGCCGCCGTGCGCCGCGATTCGGTCGCCGGCGCGGTGTACGCGGCGGGCACCGTCGCCGGCAACGTCAAGCGCTTCGACCTGCGCGGCCGCGCCGGGGCCGAGGGGCTCGCGCTGCTCGGCAACTCGGTGCGGCGCGCGCGCGTCGCCTACGACTGGCTCGGCGCGCCCAACACGACCACCGGCGCGCTCGCCGTCGCCGCCTCCGTCGACTCGATCCTCGCCGGCGGCTTCGCGCTCGACAGCGCCGACGTGCGCGGCACCTACCGCGCGCAGGGCGGCACCGCGCAGGTCGCCCTCTTCCAGGAGACCGGCCGCTCGTACA
This sequence comes from Gemmatimonadetes bacterium T265, assembly GCA_019973575.1. NCBI lineage: Bacteria > Pseudomonadati > Gemmatimonadota > Gemmatimonadetes bacterium T265. The sequence continues at coordinate 287,382 of BPUI01000002.1, read as the reverse complement.
ACGCGCGCGCCGACTACGCGATCCTCGGCGACCGCAAGGAGCTGCGCTTCGCCGACCTCCGGCTCCGCTTCGACACGGTCGTCTACGCGGCCACCCAGCCGGGCGCGGTGCGCTACGGGCCGCGCGGGCTCGAAGTCGTCGGCCTCGAGCTGACCAACGGCGTCGGCGGGCGCGTCGCCGTCGACGGGCGCCTCCCGGCCACCGGCCCCATCGACCTCCGGGTCGGCGTGACCGACTTCCAGGCCGCCGACGCGTTAGGCATCGTCCAGAGCGACGTCCCCTTCCGCGGGCTCGTCTCGATCGACGCGCGCCTCACCGGCACGCAGGCCGCGCCGCTCCTGCGCGCCGAGGCGGCGGTGACGAAGGCCGACTACCGCGGCACGGCCGTCCCCGACTTCTCCGCCTCCGCCGACTACGCCGACCAGCGGCTCGGCGCGCGCGCGGTCGCCACGATCGCCTACGGCCTCGTCGTCGACACCACCCACGGCCGCCGCCGCTACCTCGGCCTCTTCGGCCCCCGCCGCGTGCGGATCGACACGACCCAGGTCGCGACCGGCCGCCGCCGGATCCTCGACGCGACGGCGAGCGTGCCCGTCAACCTCGCCCTCCAGGGCCCGAACGGCGGCGCGGTGACCACGCCCCGCCTCGCCGACGCCGCGCCGGTCACGGCCGACGTGCGCCTCGACTCGCTCCCGCTCGACCTCGCCGAACGCTTCAGCGAGTCGGTGAGCGACGTGCGCGGCGCGGCCAACGGCACGATCGCCGTACGCGGCACGGTCAAGAAGCCCGACGTCACGGGCGACGTGACCGTGCGCAACGCGCAGCTCCGGCTCACCGCCGCGGGCGCGCTGCTGCAGGACGTCGCGGGCGTCGTCCACCTGCGCGGCGACACGCTGCGCATCGACTCGGTGGGCGCGCGCGCCGGCCCGGGCCGCGTCCGCCTCGCCGGCGGCGTCGGCATCGCCACCCCCACCAACCCGACGCTCGACCTCACGGTCGCCGCCGCCAACGCGCGCGTGCTCGACAACGAGCGCGGCCGCGTCGACGCCGACGCGCAGATCGCCGTCTACGGCCCGCTCAGCCGCCTCTTCGTCAGCGGCGGCGCGCGCATCCTCGGCGGCACGATCTACGTGCCCGCCACCGCGACCACGCAGACGCTCTCCGCCAACGACCCGGCCGTCTTCGCGGTCATCGACACCACGCGCCTCGGCGCGACGCGCGGGGCGATCGTCCCGGCGCAGGCGTCGGCCCTCGACAGCCTGCAGACGGACCTCGCGGTCGGCATCGACCGCAACACGTGGGTGCGCCAGGGCACCGCCGCCAACGTCGAGGTCTACAGCGACGGCGACCTGCGCGTGCGCGTCGACAACACGCGCCAGGCGCTCGTCGTCGACGGCGTCGTGAACGTCGAGCGCGGCGAGTACGAGTTCCTCTCGAAACGATTCCAAATCCGCCGCGGCACCGCCACCTTCGTCGGCACGCAGGAGCTCGACCCCAACGTCCAGATCACGGCCGGCTACGAGGTCGCGCAGGTCGGCCGCTCGCCGCTCGAGATCAGCATCCTCATCGGCGGCACCCTGCTCGCGCCGAAGATCTCGCTCCAGAGCGACGCCCAGCCGCCGATCCCGCAGACCGACCTGCTGAGCTACCTCGCCTTCGGCAACCCGACGGGGGCGCTCCCGGTCATTGGCGGGTCGAGCCTGACGACGAGCGCGTCGACCGGCTCGCCCGTCGGTGCCGCGGCGGCCGTCGCGCAACAGCGCCTCATCGGCTCGGTGCTCGGCGTCGCCGTCAAGCAGGCCCAGGCGGAGCTCGGTCGCTCGCTCGGCGCCGACGTGCTCAACATCACCCCCGCCGGCGAACTCGCGCCCGAACTCGCCCGCGGGTCGGGGCTACAGACCGTGCTCAAGGGGACGCAGATCGAGTTCGGCAAGTACCTCAGCCCGTCGCTCTACGTCGGGTTGCAGACGGTCCCGGCGTTCTTCGAGGCCAACCCGCCGATCCCCGGCTTCCGCATCCAGTACCGCTTCCCGAACTCCCCCAACCTCTCGATCGAGGCGATCTCGGCCCCGCGCTACTTCCTCATGCAACCCACCCTCGCACCGCAGACCATCGACCCCAACAGTGCGCTCGGCCTGTACCTCGTGCGGCAGTGGCGTTTCTGAACCGGGGTTCCGTAGGTTACGCGTAGCCACGGAGGCCGCGGGCGTCGCCCGAGACGGCACGGCCTCCCCTTCACCGGAGGACTCCCGTGAACACCGCGCGTTCTACCGGCGCCGAGTACGTCCCGGTCCGGATGTTCCGGAGCGACGTGCTCGAGCGCCTCACCCACGTGCAGCCGTGGGTCCCGCACCTGCTCTACATCCCGGTCGTCGCGGCCTGCGTCTGGCTCGCGCCGACGGCGCCCGCCCGCACCGCGCTGCTCTTCGTCGCCGGGCTGCTGATCTGGACGCTGATCGAGTACGTGATGCACCGGTTCGTCTTTCACTGGCCGGACGACATCATGAACGAGACCCACGCCGTCGTCGAGTCACTCGCGCCCGGCGACGCGGCGATCCCGCGCATGCCGTCGTGGAAGCACCTCGCCTACTTCGTCGGCCACGGCGTGCACCACGTCGCGCCCTCCGAGCCGACGCGCCTCGTCATGCCGCCGGGGGCGAGTGTCCCGCTCGCGCTGCTCTTCTTCGGGCTCTTCCGCCTCGCGTTCGGCGCGGCCTCGCTCGGCGCCTTCGCCGGCTTCGTGACGGGGTACCTCGTTTACGACACGATCCACTACGCCGTGCACCACCAGGGGCTGCCGACGCGCTGGGGGCGCTACCTCAAGCGGCGCCACGCGCGACACCACTTCGTCGACGCGGACGAGGACTACGGCGTGAGCTCGCCGCTCTGGGACCTCGTCTTCGGCACGTTCAGCCGCAAGCCGGCGCGGTAGCGCAACAGACACGCGCGTCGATCACAGGTGGATTCCCACCGCCGTTGGCGAGCACCTCGCGGGAATGACGACGGGTGTGTGGCCGTCACCCCCGCGCAAGCGGGGGTCCACGGTTGCATGACGGAGACGCCTCCCGCACACGCGACTCAGTCGTGAAACTTCGCCGCGTTATTAGATGTATCTAGATATAACGTATCTGGACGCATCCAGCGCCTGGACGAGGATCACGAGGAGCACGACGATGTGGGACCGAAGCTGGTACGATGACCGCCGTCCCTGGACGACGGAGGCGCAGCCCGACACGATCCGGGCCGGAAACGCCGACCGCGAAGCCACCGCGGAGCTGTTGCGGACGCATCACACCGAAGGGCGGATCACCGACGACGAGTTCGCCGAGCGGCTCGAACGGAGCATGTCCGCGCGCACCCTGGGCGACCTCCGCGCGCTCGCGGCGGACCTGCCGCGCCCGCTTCCGCCGCGTGGGCGGGGACGCGGCTGGGGGCGCCGCGGGCCGCGGTTCTTCCCTGTGCTGCTCGCCCTCACGCTCGTGTGGGCGCTCGTCGGGCGGCACGCGGGGTGGCACCACGCGTACGCGGCCGCGCCGTACGCCGGCGCGCCGTACGGCGGCTACGTCGGGCACCCGTTCCCCTGGCCGCTGCTGATCGCCGCGGCGGTCGCCGGGTACGCGTTCGTGCGCCGCCGCGCGCGGCGCGTGCGGTGGGCCTGACGCCGCGCCGTGCGCGGGGTACGGGGCCAGCCTAACGCGCCCCGTACTCCGCGTACAGCCGCGCCATCGCGCGCATCCCCTTCTCGAAGTTCTCCACGCTCAGCCACTCGTTGGGCGCGTGCGCGTTCTCCCCGGGGAGCCCGAACCCGACGAGCAGCACCGGCGCGCCGAGGATGCGCTCGAAGTCCCCGACCACCGGGATCGAGCCCCCCTCGCCCGTGACGACCGGCTCGCGCCCGAACTCGGCGGCCAGCGCGCGGCGCGCGGCGTCGAACAGCGGCCCCGCCAGCTCCGCCCGCCACGGCCGCCCGCCGTGCAGCGCGCGCACCGTGACCGTCACCCCCGCGGGCGCCACGCGCGCGACGTGCGCCTGCACGAGTCGCTCGACCTCGTGCGGGTCCTGGTCCGGCACGAGCCGGCAGCTCACCTTCGCCATCGCCTTCGCCGGGAGCACCGTCTTCGCCCCCTCCCCCGTGTAGCCGGAGAGCAGCCCGTTCACCTCGCAGGTCGGCCGGGTCCAGAGCCGCTCCAGCACCGTGTAGCCGGCCTCGCCGCCTAACGCCGGCGCGCCGACCTCGGCGCGAAAGTGCTCCTCGTCGAAGGGCAGCCCGCGCATCTGCTCGCGCACCGCGTCCGGCCACGCGCGCACCGCGTCGTAGAACCCGGGCACCGCGACCCGCCCCGCGTCGTCGTGGAACGTCGCGAGGATGCGCGCGAGCGCCATCGCCGGGTTCACGACCGCGCCGCCGTAGCTCCCCGAGTGCAGGTCCCCCGACGGGCCCTCGACGTCGATCTGGAAGTACGCCATCCCGCGCAGCGAGCTGAGGATGCTCGGCACCCCGGGCGCGAACATCGCCGAGTCGGAGATCACGACCGCGTCGCAGGCGAGCCGTTCCTTGTGCGCCTCGATGAACTCCGCGAGGTGCTCACTCCCGACCTCTTCCTCGCCTTCGGCGAGCACGACCACGTTCACCGGGAGCGCACCGCTCGCGGCGAGGTGCGCCTCGAGCGCCTTCATGTGCAGGAAGAGCTGTCCCTTGTCGTCCACCGAGCCGCGCGCGTAGATGCGCCCGTCGCGTACCGTCGGCTCGAACGCGGGCGACTCCCAGAGGTCGAGCGGCTCCGCGGGCTGCACGTCGTAGTGGCCGTAGACGAGCAGCGTCGGCCGCCCGGGCGCCCCACGCCACTCGCCGAGCACGATGGGGTGGCCCGCCGTCTCGTGGACCTCGGCCGCGAGGCCCGCGTGCGCGAGCGCGTCGCGCACCCACTCGGCCGCGCGGCGCGTGTCGCCGTCGTGCTCCGAGCGCGCGCTCACGCTCGGGATGCGCAGGAAGTCGAAGAGCTCCGCCCGCGCGCGCGCGGCATGCGCGTCGAAGTACGGAGCGAGGTCGGTCGTGGGCATGCGAAAACGTAGGTGAACGAGTCGAACGCGCCGGCAGTTCCGGCCTGGGTGAAGCGTCGAACGCTATACGCGCGCCGGCCACCGCGGAACGTGGCTTGCTCCATCCCCGCGCGGCGTTCGGAGGGCCGAACGCCGCGCGACGAACACCCGCGACGGCAGAGCCGGCTGTGCTGCTCCATCGGGCGTCCGGACGCGCGCCCCGCACCCGCACGCGGCGGGCCGCGGGGCGGGACGCGGAGGCCTAACGGCCGGGGACGATATGCAGAACGGGAATCACCGCACGACCGGCGCGGGGCGCGTCGGCATCGCCATCGTCGGGCTCGGCGGGGCGGTCGCCACCACCGCCGTGGCCGGGATGACGCTGCTCAAGGCCGGCGCGGCCGGCACCGCGGGCCTGCCGCTCGCCGCACTGCCCGACGAGCTCGCCGCGCAGCTCGCACGGTACGAGGACCTCGTCTTCGGCGGCTGGGACCTCGACGGGTCCGACCTCGCCACCGCCGCCGCGGCCCACCGCGTGCTCGACCGCGACCAGCTCGCCGCCGCGCACGACGCCCTCGCCGCGATCCGCCCGTGGCCCGCGGTCGGCTCCGCGAAGTTCTGCCGCAACATCGACGGCGACGCCTTCGGCCACCGCGTCGCCGCGCCCGACGCGCGCGCCGCGGTCGACGCCATCCGCGCCGACCTGCGCCGCTTCCGCGCCGCCGCGCGGCTCGACGGCGTCGTGATGATCAACCTCGCCTCGACCGAGGCGCGCCCCGACGTGACCGCGCCCGCGTTCGCCACCGCCGACGGCTTCGAGGCCGCCCTCGACCGCGACGACGCCGCGCTCAACCCCGCCGTACTCTACGCCTACGCGGCCGTCCGCGAGGGCGTGCCCTACGGCAACTTCACGCCGAGCGTCGCGGTCGACGTGCCCGCGCTCATGGAGCTGGCCGAGCGCGAGGGCGTCCCCGTGGCCGGCAAGGACGGCAAGACCGGGCAGACGTTCGTGAAGACGGTCGTCGCCCCCGCGCTCCGCGACCGCGCCCTCCGCGTCGACGGCTGGTACTCGCACAACATCCTCGGCAACCGCGACGGGCTCGCGCTCCGCGACCGGGACTCGCTCTCCTCCAAGTTAGGCACCAAGGGTTCGGTGCTCGACGGCATCCTCGGCTACCCGGTCGAGGACCACGTCGTGACGATCGAGTACTACCGCCCGCGCGGCGACGACAAGGAGGCGTGGGACACGATCGACCTCGAGGGGTTCCTCGGGCGGCGCATGCAGCTCAAGCTGAACTTCCTCTGCAAGGACTCGATCCTCGCCGCGCCGCTCGTCGTCGAGATCGCGCGCACGCTCGACCTCGCACGCCGCCGCGGCGAAGGCGGCGTGCAGGAGCAGCTCGGCGTCTTCTTCAAGCAGCCCGGGACGAAGGTGTTAGGCGCGGTCCCGGAGCACGCCTTCCCCGAGCAGCAGCGCCGGCTCGTGGCCTGGCTCGCGGGCGCGCCGGCCCCCGCGGCGCCCGGGGACGCCGCCCGCGCGAACGGGCACGCGGGTACGAACGGGAACGCGCACGGCGGCGGAAATGGTGCGGTGCCGCTCGACGACCGCACGCCGCGCGCCGACCTCGCGCTGCGCGTCCCGAGCGCGGCGACGTCGGCCGGGTGAGCGCGGCCGCGGCGCCCAACGCGCCCCGGGTGAGCACACCTCACGCGGGCGCGGACCAGCCCGACGCCCGAAGCCGCGACGCGCACGTCGCCGCGCTCGTCCCGCTCGCGCGCGAGTGCAACACGCTCAAGCGCGTGCACGCGGCCGGGCGCGCGGGCTCGTGGGCGGCGCGGGCGTTCGCGCGCGCGTGGGGCGCGCTCGCCGCGGGAGAACCAGCCGCGGCCGTCATGCAAGCCGAACTCGGCGCCGCGGTGATCGCCACGCGGCTCGGCGCGATCGACGCCGAGTTCCTCCGCGCCGAACGCGTGCCGGCGGCGCAGGCCGGCGAGGTGCTGCGACGCGGGTGGGACGCCGCGACCGCGGCGCTCCGCGAAGCCGACGACGGCGCGGACGACGCCCCGGGTCGGCGCTCGTCCTACGACGCCCTGCTCGCCGCCGCGGCACCCGACGACGGCCGCGGCGACGAACACCACGTCGCGCCCGGGCTGCTCGACTACCTCGGGCGGGTGGGGCACGCGCCCGCGCCGGCGTTCGTCCGCCTGCTCGCGGAGCAGTCGCGCGCCGGCCCGACGCGCCCCGACACGCCGCGGCTGATGCTCGTCCCCGCGGAGAGCCACGCCGAGCACTGCTGGGCGGTGGCCGTCACGGGCGCGCTCCTCGCGCCCGCGTACGACGCCGACCCCGCGCGCGTCTTCCTCGCCGGGCTCGCGCACCACCTCGCCAACGCGTGGCTCCCCGACGCGGGCGACGCGGCCGACGTCGCGTTGGGCGACGCCCTCGCGGGGCTCGTCCCCGTGCTGCGCGCGCGCGCCCTCGCGCAGCTCCCGCCCGCGCTCCGCGACGCGGTCGAGGACGCGCTCCGTGTCCCGCCCGACACCGCGTCGCCCGACGCGCACGCCTTCCACGCCGCCGACGCGCTCGACCGCGTGCTCGAGATGGAGTGGTTCGCCCGCGCCGCCGCGTTCACGCTCGACGCCGCGCTCGGCGAGGGGCCCGGCGCGTTCGACGTCCTCCACCCGGGCCCCAACCAGGACGTGGAGCGCGCCGCGCTGCGGGCCGCGGGGCTCTACGCGTGAGCGGGGTTTCGTTAGGCGCCGGCCCGGTCGGCTGGGGTGTCGTCGGCTGCGGCTGGGTCGTGCGCGACTACGTCGCGCCCGCCATCGTCGCCTCCACCAACGGACGCCTCGCGGCCCTCTGCGACCGCGACCCCGCCGCACTCGCCCGCGTCGGCGCGCTCGCCCCCGCGGCCGCGCGCCACCTCGACCTCGGCGCGCTTCTCGCCGACCCCGCCGTCGACGCGGTCTACGTCGCGACGCCCAACAGCAGCCACGCCGCGCTCGTGCGCGCGGCGGCCGCGGGCGGCAAGCCGGTGCTCTGCGAGAAGCCGATGGCCCGCACGGCGGCCGAGGCCGAGACGATGGTCGACGCGTGCGAAGCGGCCGGCGTGGCGTACGCGACCGCGTTCGACCAGCGCTTCCACGCCGCGCACCGCCGCCTGCGGGCGCTGGTCCGCGCGGGCGAGTTAGGCACGGTCACCTGCGCGCGCATCCACTACGCCTGCTGGACCCCGCCCGACTGGCAACCCGCCGAGTACGCGCACGACAACTGGCGCGTCGACCCCGCCCGCGCCGGCGGCGGCGCGATGATCGACCTCGCCCCGCACGGGCTCGACCTCGTCCAGACGCTGCTCGACGAGCCGGTGACGGCCGTCGCCTGCCTGCTGCAGCGGCGCGTCTTCGACTACCCGGTCGACGACGGCGCCGTGATCACCGCGCGCACGGCCTCGGGCGTGCTCGTCTCGCACACGGTCGCCTACAACCGCCCCGACGTCTTCCCGCGCCGCGAGCTGGAGGTCGTCGGCGACCGCGGCCGCGCCCTCGCCGTGAACACGATGGGGCAGACCCCCGGCGGCCGACTGACGCTGACGGGACTCGACGGCGTGGAGCGCGAGGTCTCGTTCGCCGCGGAGGACCGCTCGCCCTTCGTCGCGCAGGTTGAGGCGTTCGCCGCGTGCCTGCTCGCGGGCGAGCCGTTCCCGTTCCCCCCCGCGCGCGACCTGCACACCATGCGCTTGGTCGAGGCGTGCGGGCGGGAGGAGATGGCGACGATCGACGCACCGGTGGGGTGGGCGATCGCACCGACGACGGTCGGAGTCGTCGCGTGATGCCCTCCCCTGTCGTCCCGAGCGGCGCGAGGGACCTACCGCCCCTGGTGCCGGGACACGGAGCGCGCGTACGGTCCGTCTCGGCACCGGGACCACTCACCAGTGGAAGTAGGTCCCTCGCGCCGCTCGGGACGACAACGTACTGCGGCCCGCCGCTCCGCCGCTGATGCCGCTCGCCTACTTCGTCTGCGAACACTGCGGCTTCTGGCAGCGCCACTTCGCCCCCGCGGGCTGCCCGGTCTGCGAGGACTTCCGCCACCCGCTCCCGCCTAACGGCTGGCACTTTACCGCCGCCGCTGCGGTCGCCGCCCGCACCCGCTGCCGCGTCGACGAGGTCCTCCCCGGCCTCCTCGCCGTCGCCGCCGAGCCGCCGCTCGGCATCGGCCCGTCGGGCTACCTCCTCCGCACCCCGCACGGCAACGTCGCCTTCGAGGGCTGCGGCTGGTACGACGACGCGGCACTCGACGCGATCGCCGCGGCCGGCGGCGTGCGCTGGGCCGCCGCGTCGCACCCGCACGTCTACGGCGCCCTCTGGCGCCTGTGCGAACGGTTCGCGCCCGAGCTGGTGCTGCACCGCGACGACCTCGCCTTCGCCAAGGCCCTCCCGGTCACCTGGGCCTACGACGACCGGGCCGAACTCGCCCCGGGCGTCACGCTCGTCCACACCTGCGGGCACACGCCCGGGCACACCGCGCTCGTCTGGGACGACGCCCTCGCTGGCCGCATGCTCTTCTGCGGCGACGCGTTCAAGTACACCGTCGACGCCGCCGGCGCCGCGACCAGCGTCAGCACCCACCTCGCCTTCGACGCCGACGTCCCGCTCACCCGCGCGCAGGTCGACGGCTACGCCCGCGTTCTCGCTCCCGTCGACGCCGCCGTCGTGGTCACGCCGTGGGAGGTCGTGCGCGACGGCGGGATGACCGCCGCGCGCGCCCTGCTCGACCTCCAGCGCGCCGCGCCGCGCCCGTTCACCGACCGCGTACTGTTAGGCGCGGGCGGCGTACCCGCCGGCGGGCGGGTGAGCGAGCGCGCGTGGCGCGCGGCGCACGGGGCGGGGCGGGTGGTAGCGCTGGACGCGGCCGGCAGTCCGCCGCCGGTCGGCACGGCGGAAGCCGCCCGCGTGTCATCCTGAGCGCGGCGAAGGATCGCTACCCCGACAGCACTGCCGCGCACCGGCCCCACGGCCGCGGTCACCTCGGACAGCGATCCTTCGCTGCGCTCAGGATGACAGCGCTTTCCGTTCCGCATCACCGCCGCGCCCCTTCCCCGTGACCACCCCCGACTCCCCCCTCGCCCGCGCCGCGGCCGCGTACCGCGCGACCATCCCCCCGGGCCTCGACCGCTACGAGTTCCCGCTCCACGCCCTCGACCGCGTCGGCGTCCCCGTCTACTACGCCGCCGCCTTCACCCCCGACGACGTCGCCCTCACCGGCGTCGGCTACGGCCCGGACGACCTCGCGGCCCGGACGAGCGCGTTAGGCGAGATGGCCGAAACCTACGGCACCTTCGCTTCCTTCCGCGCCCTCCCCCGCCGCGGGGGGAGCTACAACGACCTCCGCCGCGACGGCGTCCTCGCCCTCGACCCGCTCGAGTGCCGCCTGCCCGTGGGCACCAGCTACACCGCCGACCGCCCGCTCCAGTGGGTCGAGGCCACCCGCTGGCCCGACGGCGCCCGCCGCTGGGTCCCGCTCGAGTTCGCCGCGAGCAACGTCGGCGACACCGGACCCGGCGACTGGCTCTTCACCCCGATCACCAACGGCATGGGCGCCGGCGACACCCTCGAGCGCGCCATCGCCCACGGCCTCCTCGAACTCGTCCAGCGCGACGGCAACTCGCTGTCGTACCGCGCCCTCGACCAAGGCGTCGCGATCGACCTCGACGCCGTCGACGACCCCGTCGTACAAGACCTCCGCGCGCGATTCGACGCGGCGGGGATCGACGTGCTCCCCAAACTCGCCTCGACCGCGTTCGGCATCGCCAACGTCTACGTCGTCGGCGGCGAGCGCGACCCGCGCCAGGCCCCGCACCCCGTGATGCTGACCGCCTGCGGCGAGGCCGCGCACCCCGACCGCGCCCGCGCGCTTCGCAAGGCGCTGCTCGAGTTCTGCTCCAGCCGCGCCCGCAAGCGCTTCGCCCACGACCGCTGGGACGTCGTCGCCCCCCTCCTCCCCGACGGCTACCGCGCCCGCCTCGAGCGCAACCCGCCCGGCTGGGACGAGGAAGGCCGCGCGCTGCACGCGATGCGCGACCTCATGGCCCAGGGCCCCGAGGCGGTCGTCGACCTGATCCGCGACACCGTACTCTCCGTTCGGCAGCGCGTCCCGTACACCGCCCTCCCCACCGTCACCCCCGGCGCGCTCGACGACCCGGCCGCGCTCCTCGCCGACGTCGCCGGCCGGTTAGGCGCCGAGGGGCTCGAGGTCTGGTACGTCGACGTCACCCCGCCCGGCGCGCCGGCGCGCGCGGTCAAGGTGCTCGTCCCCGAGCTCGAGGTCGAGGGGATGAGCTACCACCGCGTCGGCGCGCGCGGCGTCCGCCTGCTCGCCGAACGCGGCGACGGCCTCGCCGGCGTCAACGCGCACGGCGGCGCCGACCTCCCCGCCGGTCTCGCGCGCGTCCCGCTCACCGCCGAGGCCGAGGCCGAACTCGGCGGCCACGCGTGGTTCGACGTGGCCGAAGCCGAGCGCCGACTCGGCCGCCTCTACGCCCTCTACCGCGAGCCCGGCGAGCACGTCCTCGCCTTTGCGGCGCGCGCCGAAGGGGCGGCTGCGTCGTAACGGCCGTCCCCCCGCGCGAGCGGGGGTCCACCCTCCCCCCGCGACCCGGCACGCCCGTGCTCCGCTACGCCTACAACACCAACGGCACCGCCCACCACCGCCTCGACGACGCGCTCGCCTTCGTCGCCGACAGCGGCTACGACGGCGTCGCGCTCACGCTCGACGTGCACCACCTCGACCCGTTCGCCCCCGACCTCCCGGGCCGCGCGCGCGCCCTCGCGCGCCGCCTCCGCGAGCTCGGCCTCGGCCTCGTCGTCGAGACCGGCGCGCGCTACCTGCTCGACCCGCGCGCGAAGCACGAGCCGACCCTCGTCACCCCGTCGCCCGAGGGGCGCGCGCGGCGCGTCGACTTCCTCCGCCGCTGCCTCGACGTCTGCGCCGAGTGCGGCGGCGAGACCGTCAGCTTCTGGGCCGGCGTCCCGCGCCCGGGCGTCGACCCGGCCGCGGCGTGGGAGTGGCTCGCGGTCGGCGTCGCGCAGGTCGTCGCGCTCGCCGCCGAGCGCGGCGTCGTCGCGTCGCTGGAGCCCGAGCCCGGCATGCTCGTCGAAACGGTCGACGACTGGCGCCGGCTGCGCACCACGTTAGGCACCGCCGCCCCGCCGCTCCGCCTCGCCCTCGACACCGGCCACTGCCTCGTCACCGGCGACCGCGACCCCGCGGCCGCCGTGCGCGAGTGCGCCGCCGACCTCGGCACCGTCGCCGTCGAGGACATGCGCCGCGGCGTGCACGAGCACCTCCCCTTCGGCGAGGGCGACGTGGACACCGCGTCCGTCCTCCGCGCCCTCGCCGACGTCGGCTTCGACCGCCTCGTGACGGTGGAGCTGTCGCGCGACTCCCACCGCGCGCACGAAGTGGTGCCCAAGGCGCTTGCCGACCTGAAAACCGCCGAACGAGCCGCGTGATGTCGTCACCCCCGCGCGAGCGGGGGTCCACCCGTCCCCCGCGACCACCTTCGTGCGCGTCTGCTTCCTCTCCCGCCGCTTCTTCCCCGCCGTCTCGGGGATGAGCGTCTACGCCGCCAACCTCCTCCGCGAGCTCGTCGCGTTAGGCCACGACGTGACGATGCTCTCCGACTACCGCGCCGACCCCGCCGGCACCGCGGTCTACGGCGGCGGCCCCCCGCCCCCCCTCCCCGGCGTCCGCGTCCTCGGCCTCGAGAGCCGCGGCGAGGCCCTCGCCCCCGCCGGCGCCCCCGCCGACTTCGAAGCCGACCTCCGCGCCCGCGTCGCCCTCGTCGAGGCCCTGCACGCCGAACGCCCGTTCGACGTCCTGCACGCGCAGTACGGCTACCCCACCGGCTTCGCCGCGCTCGAAGCCGGCCGCCGCCTCCGCCTCCCCGTCGTCGTCTCCATCCAGGGCGGCGACGGCCACTGGGTCGGCACCTGCTGCGGCACCCACCGCCGCGCCATGCAGGCCGTCCTCGCCCACGCCGACGCGCTGCTCATCGGCGCCCGCTCCTTCGCCGAAGAGGTGCACGAGAACCTCGGCGCCCCGCCCGACCGCTTCACCATCGTCCCCGGCGCGGTCGACGTGACGCGCTTCACCCCGCGCCCCGGCTGGACCCCCGGCGCCCTCCTCGACCCCGCCGAACCACGGCTCCTCTACCACGGCCGCGTCGACCGCCGCAAGGGCGCGCTCGACCTGGCCGACGCGTTCGCACGCCTAACGGACGGCGGCCGCCGCGCCCGCCTCGTCGTCTCCGGCATCGGCCCCGACTCGGCCGCCGTCGCCGACCGCGTGCGCGCGCTCGGCCTCGACGCCCACGTCACCCTCCGCGGGCCCGCCGCCTACGACGACGTGCCGCGCGTCTATCACGAGGGCGACGTGTTCGTCTCGCCGACCTACGCCGAGGGGTTCAGCAACACCATCCTCGAGGCGATGGCGAGCGGACTCCCCGTCGTCAGCACCCGCAGCGTCGGCGTCGTCGACTGCCTGCGCGCAGACCAGAACGGCCTCCTCGTCGACCCCGGCGACGTCGACGCCCTCGCCGCGGTCCTCGCCCGCGTGCTCGACGACGCCCCACTGCGCGCGCGCCTCGCCGCCGACGCCCTCGCCGAGGTGCGCGCGACGTACGCGTGGCCCGCCATCGCCCGACAGATCGTCGCCGAGTACGAGCGCGTCGTGCGGGCGTACCGCGCCCCAGACCCGTCGTGGACGTTCGACGACGCCGTCGAACCCTGCCGCTTCCGCGCCGCCCCGCACCTGCTCTGACGCCCTCCACCCCGACACCGTCCGCCCGGCGGCGCCCCGTGCCCAACGCCCTCTTCGTCTCCCCCCACCTCGACGACGTCGCCTTCAGCTGCGGCGCCGCGTTCGCGGCCCTCGCCGCCCGCGGCTGGGACGCCCACCTCGTCACCCTCTTCACCCGCTCCGTCCCCGACCCGCGCGGCTTCGCCCTCGCCTGCCAGACCGACAAGGGGCTCGGCCCCGGGGTCGACTACATGGCCCTCCGCCGCGCCGAGGACGCGGCCGCCGCGCGTGCGTTAGGCGCCGCCTCGGTCCGCTGGCTCGCGCACGCCGAGGCGCCGCACCGCGGCTACGAGTCCGCGCCGGCGCTCTTCGCCGGCGTGCACGACGCCGACCGCGACGCGTGGCGCCCCGTCGCCGCCGACCTCGCCGCACTCGTCGACGAAGTGTTCACCGACGAGGTGTCCGCCGACGGCGCGGCCCCCGCGCTCGTCTTCGCCCCGCAGGCGATCGGCGGCCACGCCGACCACCGCCACACCGTCCGCGCCGTCACCGCAGTCGCGCGCGCACGCGCCGCCGCCGGCCGCCCGCTCGCCGTCGCGTGGTACCGCGACACGCCCTACATCATCCGCCACCCCGGCGCTCTCCCCCCCGACCCGATCGACGCCCCCGACACGCCGCTCGCCGACGTCGCCCTCCCCGCCCACCCCGCCGCGCTCGCCGCCAAGCTCGACGCCTGTGCCGCGTACGCCTCCCAACTCGGCTTCCAGTTCGGCGGCGAGCAGGCCATGCGCGCCGCCCTCGCCGATCTCGCCGCCGCCGAAGCCGCCCGCGTCGGAATCCCCGGGTGTGCCGAAGTCGTCACCGCCGGCCCCCGTTCCGCGGCCGCGTTGCACGCCGCCTCCGCCCCGTGCGCCTCGTCCTGAGCCGGAAGGGCTTCGACGCGTCCTGGGGCGGCGTCCCGAGTCCCATTCTCCCCGACGGCACGCTCCGCCCGCTCCCGATCCCCTACGCCGCCGGCTCCCGCACCTTCGCCGACCTCGGCGGCCCGGCCCCCCGCGCGGCCGAACTCCTCGCCGACCTCGCCCCGCGTCGCCGCACCCCGTGGGGCGCCCCGTTAGGCGCGTCGACCCCCGCCCACCTCGACCCCGACCTCGACCGCCGCACCCTCCCCCGCCCCCGCGGCTGGCGCCCCGCCTTCGGCCAGACCGGCGCCGCCCAGACCCACCTCGCGGCCCGCGGCGTCGGCCCCGGCGACCTGTTCCTCTTCTTCGGCTGGTTCCGCGAGGTCTCACGCGCCGCCGGCCGCTGGCGCTACGCCCCCGGCGCCCCCGACCTCCACGTGATCTTCGGCTGGCTCCAGGTCGGCGACGTGCGCCCCGCGCGCCCCGGCCTCCCCGCCCCCGCGTGGCTCCGCACCCACGAACACGTCCGCGCCGACCTCGGCCCCTCCAGCACCGTCTACCTCGCCGCCGACGCCCTCACGCTCGGCGCGCAGCCGGTCCGCGACGTCCCCAGCGCCGGCGTCGTCCGCACCCTCCGCGCCCCCCTCGTCCTCACCGCCCCCGGCGCCTCCCGCTCCGAGTGGCGCCTCCCCGCCTCGTTCGCCCCGCCTTCCGGCGCCCTCACCTACCACGACCACCCCGGCCGCTGGCGCCCCGACGGCCCCGACCACGTCCGCCTCCGCAGCGCCCCCATCGGCCAAGAATTCGTGTTGGGCGGAAACGATACCGCCGTCACGTGGGCCCGTACCCTCCTCACCCCCGAACGACGCAACGGCGCAGCTGCCTAACGAAGACGAACGCTCGGAGCCCGGGGCGGCGGGCGCCCCCGCAGGCGCGCTCGATCGCAGCAAGGAGACGCGCAGCGGCTCCGCAGCGCCCGCGATCGCCCGCGCGCCGAAGGGGGCGCCCGCCGCCCCGGGCCGCGCGCCGCCCCCACCCCGCCGACGCCGAACGCGAAACCCCCCCCCCCCCCCCCCCCCCCCCCCCCCCCCCCCCCCCCCCCCCCCCCCCGCCGCGTTCCGGCCCGGCGCGGCCATCTTATGTTGCGTTCATATGCCGGACGCCGGGCCAACAGGCACCCTCTACCTCGTCAGCACGCCGATCGGTAACCTCGGCGACGTGACGGTGCGCGCGGCGGAGGTGCTGCGCACGGCGGACGCGGTGTTGTGCGAGGACACGCGCCATTCGCGGCGGCTGCTCGACCACCTCGGCTCGCGCGCGCCGACGCTCTCGGTCCACGAACACAACGAGGCGCGACGGAGCGAGGCGCTCGTTGCGCGGCTCGCCGCGGGCGAAACGTTCGCGCTCGTCTCCGACGCGGGGACGCCGCTCGTCTCGGACCCGGGCGCGCGACTCGTCGAGGCGGCGATCGCGGCTGGGATCCGCGTCGTGCCGCTGCCCGGCGCGTCGGCCGTCCTCGCAGCGCTTGTCGCGAGCGGGCTGGACGCGGAGCGGTTCACCTTTTTCGGCTTCCTCGTCCGCCGCGGCCGCGAGCGTGCGGACGAGCTCGCGGTCGTCGCGGCGTCGCCGTTCACGACGGTGGTCTATGAGGCGCCGGGCCGGGTCCCCGACACGCTGGCCGACCTCGTCGCCGCGTGCGGGGCGGAGCGCCGCGGGGCCGTCGCCCGCGAACTCACCAAACAGTACGAGGAGATCCGCCGGGGAACGCTCGGCGATCTCGCGGCGTATCACGCGACCGCGGCCCCGCGCGGCGAGGTCGTCCTCGTCGTCGCGGGGCGTCCGCCGGTCGCGCCGGCGGACGCGCTCGACGACGCGGAGGTGCGCGCGCGGGCGCGGACGCTGCTCGCGGGCGGCACCGCGCCGCGCGACGCGGCGCGGGTGCTGGCCGAGGCGTTCGGTCTCGGGCGGAACGCGGCGTACCGGATCACGCAAGAAGAACGCGGGGAGGACCGTGGGGCGGAGCAGTCGGCGGCGGACGTGGTCGAGCGTTAGGCGGTCCGCGCGGCGCGCGCGCGGCCTGGCGCTCGCGTGCGTCGCCTTCGCGTCGGGCGTGTCGGCCGCGCCGCCGCCGCAGCTCACGATCGCGCGGTTGCAGTACGACGGCGGCGGGGACTGGTACGCGAACGCGTCGAGCCTCCCCAACCTGCTCGCCGCGGTGCGCGAGCGCACGACGCTGCGCCCCGCGCCCGTCGAGGCCCGCGTGCGCCTAGACGACGAGCGGCTGTGGGACTACCCGTACCTCCACATGACGGGGCACGGCGAGGTGAAGTTCAGCCCGGCGGAGGTCGCGCGCCTGCGCGAGTACCTGCTACGCGGCGGGTTCCTCCACGCCGACGACAACTACGGGATGGACGCGAGCTTCCGCCGCGAGATCGCGCGCGTGTTCCCCGACCGGCCGCTCGTCGAGGTCCCCCGCACGCACCCGATCTACCACGTCGTGTACGACTTCCCGCGAGGGCTGCCCAAGATTCACGAGCACGACGGCAAGCCCGCGCGCGGCTACGGGATCTTCGTCGGCGACCGGCTCGCGGTGTTCTACTCGGTGGAGTGCGACCTCGGGAACGGGTGGGAGAACGTCGGCACGTACCCGGGTGACCCGCCCGCGCTACACGGGCAGGCGCTGCGGATGGGCGTCAATCTGTTCGTCTACGCCGTGACATCGCGGTCGGGATGACGGCGGTCGTCGAGCCGGTGCCCGCGCCGTCGCTCGTCGCCCGCGTGGCGCGCGAGCAGACCACGGCCGTGCGCCTCGCGAGGGCCGCGGGCGGGGGCGCGGTCGGCGCCGCGGTCGCCGCGTCGGCCGCGACGGCGGTGTGGGCGCTCGGCGACGGCCGGTGGCTCGCCGCGCCGGCCGCCGCGCCGGCGCTCTGCTGGGTCGCGTTAGGCGCGGTGGGCGCGCTCGGCGTCGCCGCCGCGGAGCGGCGGGCGCGCCGGGCGACCGCGCGCGACGCGGTCGTGCGGCACGTCGAGTCCGAGCGGGCGATGCGCGCGGGCGCGCTGCGCGTCGCGCTGGAAGTCGGCGGGGCGGGGGCGATCGGAGCGCTCGCCGCGGCCCAACTCGCGCCGACGCTCCCCGCGTCCGCCGCCGCGCTCGCGCCGGCGTGGCGGCGGACGCTCGCGCGGCAGGCGGCCGGGTCGGGCGTGGCGTTCGCGGCCGCCGCGGCCCTGCTCGTCGGCGGCGCGGCGCGCTGGACGGACGGCGCGGCCGCGCTCGCGCGTCCGATCGACGCGGCGCGCGGTGCGCTGCTGCCGGCGCTGCGCTTCGCGGGCGCGCCGACCCGCGTCGCGCGCGGGCGACCGCTGCGCCTCCAGATCGACGCGCCCGGTCGGCGGCACCTCGACGTCGCGTGGCGCGTCGCCGGGCGCGGCTGGGCGACCCGCACCCTCCTGCCCGACGCGCGAGGCCGCGCCGCGCTCGCGCTCGACGCGGTCGACGCGGACCTCGCCGCCGTCGCGACCGACGGGCGCGCCCGCACCGACACGCTGCGCATCGCCGTCGACGACCGCGCGTTCATCGGCGAGGCGCGGCTCCGGGCGGCGTACCCGGCCTATCTGGGCCTCCCGGCCGCGGAGCTACCGTTAGGCGACACGTTGCGCGTGCCGCGCGGGACCGTGCTCGAGCTCCGCGCCCACGCCGCGGCCCCGCTCGCGCGCGCCGCGCTCGTCGAGGGCGCGGGCGGTCGGACGGCCGAGCACGTGGCCGAACGCGCGGGCGATTCGCTCCTCGTACGCTGGACGCCGAGCGGGAGCGCGCGCCTCGCGTGGGCCGCCGCCGCGCGCGACGGCGCGCCGGTCGACGTGCCCGACCCGTTCGTCGTCGTCGCGGTCCCCGACGCGGCGCCGGTCGCGGCCGCGGCGCTGCAGGGCGCGGTGTACGACGGCGCGACCCCTGTCATCGTCGCGATCACGGCCGGCGACGACCACGGGCTCGCCCTCGTCCGCCTCCACGTTGCGCGCCGCGCGGTGGACGGGGGCGCGGGCGCGCCGGTTGGCCAGCCGACGGTGCTGTTTGCCGGGGCCGGAGCCGTGTCGCCCGCGTGGAGCGGAACGGCTACCGTCGACCCGACCCGACTCGGCGTCGCG
This sequence comes from Gemmatimonadetes bacterium T265, assembly GCA_019973575.1. Classification (NCBI taxonomy): domain Bacteria; kingdom Pseudomonadati; phylum Gemmatimonadota; species Gemmatimonadetes bacterium T265. Next base: position 268,500 of record BPUI01000002.1, on the reverse strand, counting down.
CCGGGCGAAGCGGTGGTCGTGCGCGTGGAAGCGGTCGACGCGTCGCCGTGGACGCAGCGCGGGTGGAGCGCGCCGCTCGTCCTCGCCGCGCCGACGCGCGACGTACTCCGCGGCTCGGCGCGCGCGACCGGCGACTCCGCGCTGGCCGGCGTCGCGGCCGCCCTCGCGGCGGCGCGCGACCTGCAGCAGCGGACCGCCGACGCCGCGCGCAGTCGCGCCTTCACGAACAACACCGGCAGCTCCTCGACCGGCGCGTCGAGCGGCGGCCAGAACGCCGCGTCCGCCCCGCTCGGCTACGAGGCGGCCGAACGCGCGCGCGCGCTCGCCGCGCAGCAGCGCCAGCTCGCCGCGAGCGTCGCGGCCGCGCGCGCGCAGACCGAAGCGCTCGAACGACGCCTGCAGCAGGCAGGCGCGCTCGACACGGCCCTCGCGCGGCAGCTCGCCGACGCGCGGCGCATGCTGCGCGAGGCGCTCACCCCCGAGCTCGAGGCGAAGCTGGCCGCGATGGAGCAGGCCGGCGCGGGTGGGATGAGTGCGGGGCAGACGCGCGAGACGCTGGAGCAACTCGCCGAGGCGCAGCGCGCGCTGCGCGAGCGCCTGGAGCGGACGGCCGACCTGCTCCGCCGCGCGGCGCTCGAGGGCGCGATGCAGACGTTAGGCGACGACGCGCGCGAGGTCGCCGCGGCCGAGGCGCGCGCGGTCCCGCCGACGCCGGCCGGCAAGTCGCCGGCCGGCAACGCGCCGGCGAACAACTCCGGACGTCCGTCGGACGAGTCGCCCGCGCGCACGGCCGCGCGCGCGGCCGCGGTGCGCGACGCGATCGACTCGCTGCGCGCGCGGCTCGCCCGCGAGCAGGCGACCGCCGGCGCGGCTGGGGCCGCGCAGGCCAACGCGCACGCGGCGCGGTCCGCGCAGGCGATGCAGCGGGCGGCGGCCCAGGCCGCCGGGCAACCGACCGCCGGGGCGAGGTCGGGCGCGGAGAGCAGCGCGGCGAACGACGCGCCGCCGTCGCCGGGCGACGCCGGGAGCGCGGCCCAGTCGGCCGCCCAGACCGCCTCGGCCGAGATGCGGGCCGCGGCCGACGCGCTCGCGAAGGGGCGCTCGGCGCAGATCGACGCGTGGAAGGCCGCGTTAGGCGCTGAGCTCGACCGCGCGGCCAGCGAGACCGCGCAGCTCGCCCGCGAGCAGGGGGCGGTGCGCGAGGCCGCGCGCGCGGGGAACGATCCGGCGGGCACGCGCGGCGCGCAGGCCGCTGTGCGCGAGGGCGTCGAGCAGACCGCGCGCCGCCTCGCCCAGGCGGGGCGCACCTCGGCGCTGCTCTCGGAGCGTACGCGACGCGCGATCGACGAGGCGCGCCAGCAGGTCGGCGCCGCGGCCCGCGCGCTCGAGCGGCAGGGCGGCGCGACGGGCACGACGCCCGGCGGCGGGAGCCCGAACGCGATGCCGGGGAACACCGGCGCGGGAAGCGGCCGCAACCCCGACGCCGCGATGGCCGACGCGCAGGACGCGCTCTCGCGCGCGACGGGCGCGCTCGTCCGCGACCGCGCGCGGGTGCGCGACGCCGCGAGCGCGACGGGTGCCGAAGAGGTGCTCGCGCAATTCCGCGCCGCGGCGGGGCAGCAGGCGCAGCTCAACGCGCAGTCGCTCGCGCTGCCGCAGCCGGGCGCGAACGGGGCGGGCTCGCAGGGGAAGAACGGCCAGCGTCCCGGGTCGGGTGGGGGCCGCGACGGCGCGCGTCGACTCGCCGAGCAGCAGCGCGCGGTCGCCGACCGCCTCGATCAACTCGGCGACGCCGACGCGTCCGGTCGGAGCGACGAACTCGCCGCCGAAGCCCGCGCGCTCGCGGCGACGCTCGACCGCCAGGCGGCGGCCGGCCCGACGAACGACCCGGCAACCCTCGCGCGGCAGCAACAGCTCTACCGCAAGCTGCTCGAGGCCGGGCAGTCGCTCGAACGGGACGAGCAGGACGACAAGGGGCCGCGACAGGCGCGCGCCGGCGTCGCCGTCGGAACCGGCGCGCCGGCGGACGGCCCGTCGCGCGGCCGCTCGGCCGCGCGCGTGGCGCCGCCGACGTGGAGCGAGCTGCGCGACCTCTCGCCCGAGGACCGCCGCCTCGTGCTCGAGTACTTCCGCCGGCTGAACGCGGCGCCGTGATGCGTGCGGCCGCGAGGACGCTGTGCCTAACGGCGAGGGGACGCTGCTGCTGTGCGGCGGTGCTCGTGGCGAGCGTGGCGCGGATCGGCGCTCCGAGTCGGGCGTCAGCCCAGGCGATCGAACCGCCGCCGCCACCGGCGAGCGCGGTGCTCGCACTCGCGTTCGACCTCGAGAACGGCGGCCGGTCGCGCGAGGCCGCGTCCGCGTTCCGCCGCGCGTTCGCGCTCGCCGACCCGGCGCGCGACGCCGGCACGCGCGACGCCGCCCTGCTCGGCCTCGAACGGGCGTGGATCGACGCCGGCCAGCCAGACTCGGTCCTCGCCGTCGTTGCCGCCGCGCTGCGGCAGAGCCCGGCCGACGCGGTCGCGCACGCGATCGCGTTGCGAACGCTCGCGACGCTTCGGCGCGACGCGGACGCGCGCGCCGCGTACGACCAGTGGCGCCGCGCGGCGCCGGCCGACGCCGCGCCGTACGTCGAGTTCGCGCGGCTGCTGCTCGACGCGGGGCAGCGCGCGACGGCCGATTCGGTGCTCGCCGACGCCGCGCGCGCGCCACTCGCCGCCGAAGCGCGCCGGGTGCTCCTCCCGTCGCGCGCGCGGGCGCTCGCGGCCGCCGGCGCGTGGATCGACGCCGCGCGCACCTGGCGCGACGTCCTCGCCGGCGACCCCGAGTACGTCGGCGCGGTCGTCTACGCGCTCGGCCCGGCCCCGGACTCGACGCGCGACGGCGTCGTCGGCGCACTCGCGCCCGTGGTGCCTAACAACAGCGAAACCCCCGCCCGGCGCGCGGCGGTCGGGCTGCTCGTCCGCTGGCACCGCGCGACGGCCGCGTGGGGGATCGCGTCCGCGCTCCCGCCCGACACGGCGGGGCGGGAGCTCTGGCGCGGCGTCGCGTCCGAACTCGACGCGAGCGGCGCGCGCCGCGACGGGGCCGCCGCGTGGCGGCGCGCGCTCGACGCGAGCCCCCCCGCGAGCGTGGACGCGCGCGAGGCGTTCGGCCGCGCCGTCGACGACGCGCTGCAGGGCGGCGACGCGGTCGGTGCACTCGCGCTCCTCGACGCGCGCTCGGGCGCGACCGGCGCGGCCGCGTCGGACTTGGCCGCGGCGTCGGTTCGCGTGCTGCGCGTCCGCGCCCTCGCCGCGCTCGGGCGCGCGGACGACGCCGAACGTGCCGCGGCCGACCTGCCGACCGCCGCACGCGCGGCCGCGGCGAACGCGCTCGCCGACGCCTGGATCGCGCGCGGGGACCTCGGACGCGCGGCCGACGTGCTGCGGCGTTCGGGTGCGGACAGCAGCGAGGCGGCCGGATGGCTCGCGCTCGCCGGCGGCGACCTGCGACGCGCCCGCGCGATCTTCGCGCGCACCCCGCCGTCGGGCGCGGCCGGCCGTGGGCTGCTGGGCGACGTGCGCGCGGCGGCCCGGGCTGCGCTCGCGCGGACGCGCGCCGACTCCGCCCCGGCGCTCGGCGCCGCGCTCGTCGCGGCCGCGCGCGGCGACGCGCCGGCCGCCGGGGGCGCGCTGGAGCAGGCCGCGGCCGAACTTGCCGATGCGCGCTCGCTGCTGCTCGCGGCCGCGGCCGACGTCGCGGTCGCCGCGGGCAACCGCGCGCGCGCCGCAGCCCTCTGGCGGCAGCTCCTCGCCGACGCGACCGAGGCGCCCGAAGCGCCGGCGGCCGACCTCGCCTGGGCCCGGTCGCTGCTCGCGGCCGGCGACCGCGCGGCGGCGCGCGCCCGCTTCGAACACCTCGTCACGACCTACCCCGAGAGCGCGCTGGTCCCGATCGCACGGCGCGAGCTCGAACGCCTCGGCAGTGCCTAACGTATGACCCCACGCCGCATCCCCCGCGCGCTCGGCGCCGCGCTCGCCGCGCTCGCCGCGCTCGCCGCGCTCGCGGCCGCCCGCGCCGGGGCGCAGTCCCTGCTCGTCCCGATGGACGACGCGCAGCGCAACCACCTGCGCGCTTACGGCCTCGTCTACGGCGCGCTCAAGGACGGGCAGAAGGCCGAGTGGCTGCTCAACTACCGCGGCGGCGCGTTCTTCATCCCGGACCTCCCGGAGCTGCGGCGCCGCGCGGCGGTCGCCGGCGTGAGCGTCGAGCCCGAGGACGCGACGCAGGTCGCCGACGTCCGGCGCGAGGTCGCCGGCGGCAACATGGACGCGGTGCCGCTCGAGCGCGCGCCGCGCGTCGCGATCTACACCCCGCCGGGCGCGCAGCCCTGGGACGACGCCGTCACGCTCGCGCTCACCTACGCCGGCATCCCGTTCGACAAGGTGTGGGACGACGACGTCCTCGCCGGGACGTTAGGCAAGTACGAATGGGTGCACCTGTTCCACGAGGACTTCACCGGCCAGCAGAACAAGCTCGCCCTCGCCTACTCGGCCGCGCCGTGGTACCGCGAACAGCACGCGGTCCTGCTCGCCGCCGCCGAGCGGCACCACTACGCGTCGATCCCGGCGCTCAAGAAGGCCGTCGCCGAGCGGATCCGGACCTACGTCGAGAACGGCGGGTTCCTGTTCGCGATGTGCGGCGCGACGGAGTCGCTGGACCTCGCGATCGCCGGCGAGAACGTCGACTTCGCGAGCGCCGCCGCGGGCGGTCCGCCCCCGGACCCGGACGCGGACCGCAAGATGCTCTGGGCGCGCTCGTTCGCCTTCCAGAACGCGCACCTCGCGCCGCCGTTCGTCACCGCGCTCTCCGACATCGACGGCCACCAGGTGAACGTCCCGGGCCACCGGCAGCCGTTAGGCACGTTCCAGCTCTTCGCCTTCTCGGCCAAGTTCGACCCGGTCGCGTCGATGCTCGTCCAGGACCACCGGACGAGCATCCCGGACTTCTACGGCGTGACGACGTCGTTCACGAAGGCGACCGTGAAGCCGGGCGTGACGGTGCTCGCCATCGAGGACGGCGCGCCGTGGGTGAAGTACATCCACGGCGACTACGGCAAGGGCGCGTGGACGTTTCTCGGCGGGCACGACCCGGAAGACCCGCAGCACGCGATCGGGTCGGCGCCGACGGACCTCGCGCTCCACCCAGACTCGCCCGGATACCGGCTGATCCTCAACAACGTGCTGTTCCCGGCGGCGAAGAAGAAGCCGCGGAAGACCTGACGGCTGGGGCCGAGTTCTCGCGCACCTTTCGGTGTATCTTGGGTGTCGCCTCCCCCGCCCGTGGTCCTCTCCACCTTTCCCCTCCCAGTCTCGACCGACGGCCGCCTCGCGCGCCCGGCCGCCGCCGCCGTGCGCGCCGCGATCAAGCTCGCCGGCGGCCGCGAGGTCTGCTTCGCGTGCACCGTCGACGAGGGCGGCGTCGTGCGCGCGGCGCGCGTCGTCGCGCGGGGCGACGTGCGGAGCGTGCTCGCGCTCCCCGGATTCGCCGAGCGCGGCGAGATGCTGGTCCACAACCACCCGAGCGGGCTGCTCGAGCCGTCGGGGCCGGACATGGACGTCGCCGCGCGCGTCTACGGGAACGGGATCGGCTTCGGCATCGTCGACAACGACGCGACCGAGCTCTACGTCGTCGTCGAGGTCCCGCGCAACGCACACGCGGCCCTCGACCCCGAGGCCGTCTCGCACGACCTCGGACCCGACGGCCTCATCGCCGCGCACATGCGCCGCTACGAGGACCGCCCGAGCCAGCGCGCCCTCGCCGACGCGGTCACCGCGCTCTACAACGACGGCGGCGTCGGGCTGCTGGAGGCGGGCACCGGCGTCGGGAAGTCGATGGGCTACCTCGTCCCCGCGCTCCGGTGGGCCGCGGCGGCGGCCGAGCGCACCGTGGTCTCGACGGCGACGATCGCCTTGCAGGAGCAACTCGTCGGCAAGGACCTGCCGTTCCTCGCCGACGCGCTCACCGACCAGCCGGTGCGCTACGCCCTGCTCAAGGGCTGGCGCAACTATCTCTGCCTCGCGCGGCTCGAACAGGCGACGGCGGGCGGCGCCGCACTCTTCGAGGCGGGCATGCGGGCGGAGTTAGGCACGCTCGCGGCTTGGGCGGAGCGCACGGGCGACGGCTCGCTCGCCGACCTGCCGACGCCGCCGCGGCCCGAGGTGTGGGACGAGGTCTCGGCCGAGCCCGACCTCTGCACGCGCACGCGCTGCCCGCACTTCGAGAAGTGCTTCCTGTTCAAGGCCCGGCGCGAGGCCGCGCAGGCCGACGTGATCGTCGTCAACCACCACCTGCTGCTGAGCGATGTCGCGGTGCGCCGCACGACCGGCAACTGGGACGACGCGGCCGTGCTCCCCGCCTACAAGCGGCTGGTCGTCGACGAGGGCCACCACCTCGAGGACGCCGCCGCCGCGCACCTCGGCACCTCGGTCACCCGCCGCGCCCTGCAGCGCGCGTTCGGGCGTCTCGACCGCAAGGGGAAAGGGCTCCTCTCGGCGCTCGTCGCCAAGCTTGCCGCCTCGACCGACCTGTTGAGCGTCGCGAGCCTCGAACTAGTACAATCGCGGCTCGTCCCGTCGGCGCACGCGGCGCGCGACCGGGCGGACCTCGTGTTCGACCTGCTGCAGACGTGGTGCGAGCGGCAGGGGCAGCCGGTCATCCGCCTCACCGACGCGTTCGCGCGCGACCCGGTGTGGGAGGGCGGGCTCGCCCTCGCGCTCGACGAACTGTTAGGCGAGGTCGAGTTGCTGCACGAGGGACTGCGGCTCGTGCGCGAGCGCCTCGAGACCGACGAGCGCCGGCTCGAGGCGCTCGCGCCGCTGCTGGGCGAGGTCCGCGCCGTCGCGAAGCGCCTGCAGGCCGCGGGCGACGGGCTCGGGCGCGCGCTCAAGCCCAAGGCCGCCGACCGCAACGGGACGGTCCGCTGGGTCGAGCTGCGCGGCAAGGAGCGCAACGTGGTGGTCTCGAGCGTGCCGCTCGACCTCGCGCCGATTCTGCGCGAGGACCTTTTCAAGCGCGTCGAGACGGCGGTGCTCACGAGCGCGACGCTCGCCACGCGCCCGCGCGGCGACCACCGCCTCGACCGCGCGGCCGAGCAGGGCGTGACGCCGGCGCGCGCGGCCGACGTCCGTGGCGCGCCCGACGTCCGTGGCGCGCCCGACGCATCGTCGGACGGCGACGCGTTCGCCTTCCTCGCCGGGCGGCTCGGCCTCACGCGCCCCGACTTCGCGCCGCGCACCGCGGCGCTGCCCTCGCCGTTCGACTACCCGCGCCAGGCGCTCCTCGTCGTCCCGACCGACACGCCCGCGCCCAACACCGACCCCGGGCGGCACCTGCTCGCCGTCGTGCGCCACACGCTCGACCTCTGCGCGGCGAGCGACGGCGGGGCGTTCGTCCTCTTTACGAGCCACAAGGACGTGCGCGCCGCGGCCGACGAGTTGCGCGCGCGCGGCGCCGACCGCCGCTGGCCCCTCCTGGTGCACGGCGAGGACGGCCGCGACGCCCTGCTCCGCCGCTTCCGCGAGAGCGGCCGCGCGGTCTTGTTAGGCACCGCGACGTTCTGGGAGGGCGTCGACGTCCCGGGCGACGCGCTGCGGGCGATGGTAATCGCCAAGCTCCCCTTCCGCGTGCCGAGCGAGCCGGTGACCGCCGCGCACTGCGAGGCTATCGAGGCGCGCGGCGGCGACAGCTTCCGCGACTACATGCTCCCCCACGCGGCGCTGCGGCTGAAGCAGGGCTTCGGCCGGCTCGTCCGCACGGCGGCGGACCGCGGCGTGGTCGTGCTCTCCGACTCGCGCGCGGTGACCAAGGGTTACGGCCGCGACCTGCTCGCCGGCCTGCCGCCCGCGGCGCGCGTGGTCGCGCCGTGGGCGCGCGCGCTCGCGAGCATCGAGGCGTTCTACCGCGGGCGCGCGCCGGCCGCCGACGAGCGGCCGCGTCGCGAGACTACCGCCGCCCCGGCCGCGGCGTCGTGATCTGGACGCCCCCGTTCGTCCTCGTCGCTTCCGCGACCCTCGTTCCGGGCGCGCCAGCCCGCGCGTTGCCGGCCGCCGCACGTCGAGCGCGCGTATGATTCTCTTGACGATCTGCACACGGTACGTGCGCGCGTAAACGTTCCCGGACCGCCCGACGTCTCGCCGTCAGACCCTCGTTCTCTTTCATGTCCGCAGTCCCAGCTCGCCCCGGCAAGATCGTCTGCGTCGGGCGCAACTATCTGGAGCACGCCCGCGAGCTCGGCAACGACATGCCGGAGCGCCCGCTCCTCTTTCTCAAGCCGCCGTCGAGCGTGATCCCGTCCGGCGCGGCGATCGAGCTTCCGCCCGAGAGCACGCACGTCGACTACGAGGGCGAGATCGGCGTCGTGATCGGCACGCGGCTCCGGCGCGCCGACGAGGAGACCGCCTCGCGCGCGGTCCGCGGCGTCGTTGCGCTGAACGACGTGAGTGCGCGCGACCTCCAGAAGGCCGAGCCACAGTGGACCCGCGCGAAATGGTTCGACACCTTTTGCCCCCTGGGCCTCGAGTCGCCGGCGCCCGACGACCTCTCCGCGCTCACCGTCGTCACGCGCGTCAACGGCGTCGAGCGGCAGTGCGGGACTGCGCGCGACATGGCGTTCGCGATCCCGACGCTCCTCGCCTATATCTCGCGGGTGATGACGCTCGAACCGGGCGATCTCGTCGCGACGGGGACTCCTGCCGGCGTCGGGCCGCTCGCCCCGGGGGACGTGGTCGAGGTCGAGATCGTCGGGCACAGTACGGTCAGTAATCCCGTCGTCGCCGCCGTTGGTTGACGTGCCGCACGCGTCGGGACCCTTTCATCCCACGGCGGGGTAGCCGTCCGCCATGCTCTCGATCCAGCGAGGGGCCGGTTCGCCGGACGACGCAACGCGCGCGCGCGGCCGGCGTCCCGCGGCGGCGCTGCTCGCCTCGGTCGGCGTCAACGCGTTGCTCTTCGGCGCGTTCGTCGCGGCGCTGACGCGCGGCTATCGATGGACCGACCGCGTGCCGCGCCGTGCCGCGCCGGCGCCGGAGCGCATCGCTTTCGTGCAGGCGCCGCGCGCGCAGGGCCCGTCGGTCGCGGGCCGGAGCGGCGGCGACGGTCGGCCGCTCAGCGCGACCCCGGCCCGCTCCCGTCCCCTCGTCGCGCCGCGCGCGGTACCGAGCGTGCTGCCGCCGATCACGCGCGGCGCCCCGTCCACCGACGTCGGCGGCACCGGCGCGGTGGTCGGCAACGGCGGCGCCGGGCAGGGAATTCAGCCCGAGTACCGCGATCCGGCGCTCTGGACGCGTCCCGGCACCCTCGCGACCGCGCCGAAAACGGCCAAAGAGCGCGTCGACAGCGTCCTGACGCAGGTCTTCGGCGCCGCGCGCGACTCGATCCTTGCCGTGCAGGAGATGGCCGCCGGCAAGCGGAAGCCGGGCGACTGGACGTTCAAGGGCCCGGGCGGAACGTGGGGCATCGACGACCATTCGATCCACCTCGGCAAGATCGCGGTCCCGAACGCGGTGCTCGCGCTGCTCTCGAGCAAGTTCCAGCAGAACCTGCGCGGGAACCCGGTCGCGAACGTCGAAGCGCGCCGACTCGGTGACATTCGCCAGGACATCCTCGACCACGCCCAGCGCTCGATGAACGAGGACGATTTCCGCGGCGCCGTCAAGCAGATCCGCGCGCGCAAGGATCGCGAGCGCAACGAGCGTCTCGCCGAGCGTCGTCGCGCGGCGGAGCTCGCCGCGGAAGGCGAGCAGTCGGCCGCCCCGGCCGACGCGTCGACGTCGCACCAACAGTAGCGGACCCACGGTCGACAGTTCGCGGCGATCGGACGAACGACGAGGGGCGGGCGCATCGTTGGATGCACCCGCCCCTTTACGCGTCCGGCCGTTCTCAGGTCGCGACCGCGCCCTCGAACACGTCCCGCTCGACCGACGGCCGGAACACGCCCGTCACGAGCCCGAGGATGCTGTAGTCGTCCGTCGGCCGCAGGCGAATCTCGCGGTCGGCCGGGTTCGCCGGATGCAGCACGATGCCGTCGACCAGCTTTTCGTACGACTTGATCGTTGCCTCCTCGCCGATGCGGGCCGCGACGACGTCGCCGTCGTTGGGCTGCGCCGTCGGCGTCACGAGGACGTAGTCGCCGTCGTGGATGCCGCGCCCGATCATGCTGTCGCCAGTCACGCGAAGCACGAACGTGTGGTCGCTCGCCACGAAGCGGCGGTCGAAGGTCAGCGACCCGAGCTTGTGCTCCGCGAGCAGCGACGGCTCACCCGCGTGTACGCGGCCGTAGTAGGGCAGCGGCTGGATCCCCGCCGGCCCCTGGTGTCCGATGATCCGGACGCCGCGCGAGCGGGCCGGGTCGCGCTCGATGTAGCCCTTCTCGGTAAGCGCGTGCAGCAGGTCGGAAACCGTTTTTGTCGATTTGATGCGAAACCGGGAGCCGATTTCGCGGATGCTCGGCTGGTACGTGTTCTCGGCGAGGAAGTCGATCAGGTACTGATAGACCTTCCGTTCGATCGGCGTGAGGGGCTCCGCCATCGCGATCTCCAAGAGAGGAGGCCGCCGAACCCAACCGCGCAGAGCGCGGCGCGGAGCTACCGGCGGCCTTGAATGCGCGAAGATACGAACGCCGGGGCGACCCGGCAAGACCGACGTTTACGACGCGTGCGGGCCGCCGGCCGCGGCCGTCTCGACGTCGATCCGGGCGAGCGCCGCGTCCACGCGCGCGAGCGAGCGGTCGCGGCCGAGCAGGGCGAGCACGTCGAAAATGCCCGGGCTCACGGTGAGCCCCGTCAGCGCAACCCGGAGCGGCTGGAAGAGCTTGCCGGCGGCCACGCCGTGCGACTCGGCGGCCGCGCGGAGCGCCGGCTCCATCGCCGCGGGCGTCCAGTCCGGGAGCGCGCCGAGCGCCGCGCGCGCGTCGGCGAGGAGGACGCGCGCGGTCGCCGGGTCCTTGAGCCACTGCTTCGCGACCGCGTCCGCGTCGTAGGTGATCTCGTCGCGCAGGTACGGCGCGGCCTGTCGCACAACGTCGTCGATCGTGCGCGCGCGGACGCGCAGCTGGTCGAGGAGCGCGTCGTACCACGCCCCGCGCGCGTCGAGTTCGGCGGCGGTCGCGAGCCCCGCGGCGGCGAGCGCCGGGGTCACGCGCGGCTTCAACTCGTCGAGGGGGAGCAGCGACAGGTGCTGTCCGTTCATCCACTCGAGCTTCTGCGGGTCGAAGATCGAGGCCTTGCGGAGCAGCCCGTCGGGGGAGAACAGCTCGACGAGCTCCGCCTTCGTCATGACCTCGCGGTCGTGGCCCGGGCTCCAGCCTAACAGCGCGAGGAAGTTGGCCATCGCCTGCGGCAGGATCCCGCGGTACTGGTAGTCGCCGACCGCGGTCGCCCCGTGGCGTTTCGACAGCTTCTTGCCGTCGGTGCCGTGGATCATCGGCAGGTGCGCGAAGCGCGGCAGCGGCGCGCCGAGCGCGTCGTAGAGGAGGATCTGCTTGGGCGTGTTCGAGATGTGGTCGTCGCCGCGCATGACGAGCGTGATCCCCATCGCGACGTCGTCGCTCACGACCGCCATGTTGTAGATCGGCGTGCGGTCGGAGCGCAGGACGACGAAGTCCTCGACGTCCTTGTTCGGGAACGCGATGCGCCCGTGCACGAGGTCGTCCCAGGCGGTCTCGCCGTCGAGCGGCGCGCGGAAGCGGACGACGTGCGGGTCGCCAGCCGCGGCGCGTCGCTCGGCTTCGTCGCGCGGCAGTTCGGCCCACTCGCGGCGGAAGCGGAACGCCTCCCCGCGCGCCTCGGCGTCTGCGCGGCGCTGCTGCAGCGCCTCCTGCGGCATAAAATCGCGGTAGGCCGCGCCACTCGCGAGCAGCCGGTCGACGTCGGCCTGGTGGCGCTCGAGGTTCGCGCCCTGGTACACGACCTCCTCATCCCAGTCGAGCGCCAGCCAGCGCAGCCCCTCGAAGATCGCGCGCGTGCTCTCGTCCGTACTCCGCGCCTTGTCCGTGTCCTCGATGCGGAGCAGGAACTGCCCGCCCATGTGCTTCGCGTACAGCCAGTTGAAGAGCGCCGTGCGCGCGCCGCCCACATGCAGGTAGCCGGTCGGGGACGGGGCGAAGCGAAGGCGGGGCGGGGTCTCGGGCTCGGGCATGAGAAGGCGAGGCGGAAGGGCCACAAATGCACAGCGGGCCCGCCGGAGCGACCGGCGGGCCCGCAAGGCGGAGAGAGAGGGATTCGAACCCTCGATAGCGGTTTCCCACTATGCCGGTTTAGCAAACCGGTGCCTTCAGCCTCTCGGCCACCTCTCCACAACCTGTGTGTGCGCCGCACGAGCACGGCGGACCGCGCCGGCGCGACTGCACTACGCTAACCCGCGGCTCGGCCGCGAGCAACCCGGCGGGCGGGCCAACCGGGGTCGCGAACGCGAGGCGGGGGGAGCCGTCGCCGGCTGCCCCCCGCCTCGCATCTACTCGACTTAGGTGCCGAGCCCCGACCAGGGTCGGACGGAGAGCCCTCGCGAGCCGGATCGGCGCCGAACCGCGCCGCCGCGGCCACCATACGCCCGCGATGCCGCCCAGTCTCGGACGCCGCGGTCGGGAACTGAACCTCGACACGCTTTCAGGGCACGTACCGACGCGCGACGGGGCCGAGGCGAGGACCGGGACGGGTACCCCGGCGGGACAACGGCAGGCTGGTCCGTGCGGTCTATTGCAGGTGCCGCGCTACATCGCCTCTACGACAGACCTGCCTCTCGTGTTGCCGACCCGCGCGCCGACTTCGCTGCCGTCGGTACCCCGGCGCGCGCGGAAGCCGGGCTGATCTAGCACGTCGTCGGTCACGGGCGCTCACGTCGCCGGCCGGATCGCGCGTACGGTCGACGGCGGCCGTGCTGCGAGAAGGAGGGCGTGGGATTCGAACCCGCAAGTCGTTGCGGACGACGGTTTTCAAGTTCGACTCACGCCGTTGCGGAGCGTCCGACCCGGTCCGATGTGCCCCCGTGCCCCTCTGAGACGCCCCACCGCGAGTTGCGACCCGTCGCGGTCGTTCGCAGAGTGTGCCCGGGGGAATCTGCCCACAACCTTGCCCACGTGAGGGCTCTCCGCAGCAGGCGACGGCGCGGCTCGTCGTGCTGCCGTCGTCGCGCGCGGGGTGGCCGTGCGTTAGGCGGGCACGACCTCACCCGCCCGCGCGCCGAGCGCGGGGCGCGCGTGGAGCATACGTTCGCGGAGCAGTAAGAACGGGCGCTCGACGAGCACGAACGTCACCGCCGCGACCGCGGCCGAGCACGCGAGCGCGAACAGCAGCGCCAGCGCGATCGTCGTCGGATGCTCGCCCAACCCGCCCCGCAGCCCGCGCACGACGGGCGGCGCGATCCAGCGCATGATCGCCCGGTGGTTGAGATACATCCCGTACGACAGGCGCGACACCGTGAAGAAGGCCCGCGCGCGGACGATTGCCGGGAGCACCGGGCCGGCGGCGAGGAGCGCGACGGTGACGGCGCCGAAGATCAGGGCCAGCGCGAGGAACGGGAAGACGACGGGACTCGCGACGTCGAGCGCGGCACCGAGTCCGAGTGCGCCGACGACGAGTGCAGCGGTGCGTCGTCGATGCGCGCGTGCGCCGCTGATCCACTCCGGCGCGACGGTCGCGGCCAGCGCGATCAGCAACCCGACTGCCAGCCCTTCGTTGTGCAGATGGAAGGGCAGGAACAGCGCCTGCTTGACGTCGTACGCGCTCATGCCGGCCGCGAGCAGCCGCCGAGCCGTGAGCCAGCGGACGACGCTGACGCCGGCGAGGCCGAGCGGGAGCAGCACGAACCAACGGCGCGCACGAAAGCGACGCGCCCCGAGCACGAGCAGCACCGGCGCGAGCATATAGAATTGCTCCTCGGTGGACAGCGACCAGCCGCCTTCCACGCGACACGGGAGGTAGTTGCTGATGAACAGCCAGTCCGCCCAGCGATACGACCATGTGGCCGTGAGCACGGGCGACAGCAGGACCGCGGCGAAGTAGAGCGGCCAGATGCGGAACCCGCGGCGCAGGATGAAGCGGCGCACGTCGACCGTCCCGCTCCGCACGTACTCACGCCACAACTGGCGGCCGATCAGCAACCCGCTGAGGACGAAGAAGAGGTCCACGCCCGTCCAGCCGAACCGGAAGGGCGGAGTGCGGAACACGGCGGCCGAGTGCGGGAACACCTCGCCGCCCAGCACCGCGAAGTGCCCGACAATCACGAGGACGATCGCCGCGGACCGGAGCACGTCGAGGGCGGGAATCTGCGCGGGCGTCGGCGTCCAGAGCTCTCGCAGTCCCTCGCCGAACGACACGAGCGCGGGCGGCCGGGCGGTGGGGGACGGCACGGGCGTTAGGCGCGCCGCCGCAACGTCACCGCCCCAAGCATGCCGAGGCCGCCGAGCGTGAGGGCGATGGTGGAGGGTTCGGGAGCGACGAAGAGCGACGGGGCGAAGGTGTCCGTGGTGACCACCCGATCGGAGGCGTCGAACGCCGTGAAGGTCACCTCGTCGCCGAGCGACACACTGAAGGTGATGTAGTTCCCGACGTTATCCGGCGGCACCGGGACCCCCTGCGCCGGGTGTGGATAAAATGACCCCCCGTGGAGCGGGGCGTACGCAAAGTCGGGCTGGCACGAGGTGGTGGCGTCGGGAGTGGTGCAGGTGCGGTAGGCGACGGAGGTCTGGAGTTCAAACGCGTACGTCGCCGCCCCCAGTGCCGCGTTCGCGCCCGGAAACGCCGAACGCGTCACCCGAACGACGATGCCGGGACCGACATCGAACGGTCCGGCCGTCAGGCCGAGGTAGGGGCAAATCCCGCACCCACCGGACGAGTAAGTGCCGTCGGCGTAGAGCCGGGATTCAACCAGTCGTCGCAACAGCTTGGTTAGGCGGTGACCGTAGTAGCCCGCCGAGCCCTTCAGCAGGGGTGCGCCAGCCGAGCGTCTTGCGCGGCCGGGTGTTGAGCGTTCGACTCCGCCGAGCGCCAGGAGTGGCGGCAGGGCAACCCGGTGGCACTGACCGACGCGCCGAAGAGCGACGCGCACGAGCCGGTGATCCTGACCGACGCCGAGGGCGCCGGGGACGGTGCCTAACGGTTCCGGGCCCGGCGGCGGGCGGACATCTGCTCCGAACCTTGCCCAAAGCGGCGCGCCCCGGGCCGGGTAAGCGGCGGGGCGCTGGCGCAACTGCTGTTCGGATAACGGCTTACGAATGAGGAGGGCGTGGGATTCGAACCCACAAGTCCTTGCGGACGACGGTTTTCAAGACCGTTGCAATAGCCATTCTGCCAGCCCTCCGGCCGCGCGGAAGTTAGTATCGCGCCCGAACTTTCGTCCATCCGTCGCCTCCCGTGCCCGACTCCGCCCGAACCTCGCCCGGCTTCATGCGGTCACTCTCCGGCCGGCCCGCTCTCTCGTTGCTGCGCTCCGTCCTTACCGCCGCGACGGCGGCGGCCTGCCGCGGCGACGGCGGGCCCGCGCCGATCGTGCCGACGCGGGTGACCTTCGCGGCGAGCGTCGACTCCGCGATCGTCGGGGACACCGTCGCCCTCGCGGCCGTCGCGGCCGACGCCTCCGGCCGGCCGGCAACGATCGGAACAATCGCGTACGCGACGTCGGACACCACGGTCGTACGGGTGAGTGCCAAGGGAATCGCGCGCTTCGTCGGGGCGGGCACCGCGGTGGTCACGGCCACGGTCACCGGCCTGCCAAACGGCAAGGTCGTCACGTCCGCGACCCCTTCACTCGTGGCGCTCGCGCCGGCGGCACGGGTGCGCGCCCTACCCACGCGCGTCGACGCCGCGCCCGGAACCCGCGTGCCACTCGCGGCGCTCGTTTACGACTCGGGCGGCAACCAGATCCGGTATCCGATCTCGTTCGCGAGCGACAACGCCGCGGTCGCCAGCATTGCCGGCACCACACTCATGGCCGCAGCCGTCGGCACCGCGCAGCTCACCGTGGGCGCTGACTTTCGCGGGCGCGGTGTGAACGTCACCGTGCCAGTCGCGATCGTGCCGGTGACGCCCGGCCCGTACCACATCGACCTCGTCGCGCTCGGCGCGGTCGATCCCGCCTACCCGGCCGTCTTCGCGCGGGCCGCGGCGTTCTGGGAGTCGGTGATCACCGCGACGCTGCCGAGCGCCGACGTGAGCCTCGTCGCCGACGCGTGCGACACGGGGACGCCCGCCCTCAACACGACGATGACCGGCCTGACGATCTTCTTCAGCGTCGACAGCATCGACGGGAAGGGGAAGATCCTCGGCGAGGCTGGGCCGTGCGTACTCCGGAGCGACGCCGCGTCGCAGCCGCGCGGGCTGCCCGTCGTCGGCACCATGCGGTTCGACTCGGCCGACTTCGCGACACTCGTCTCGCGCGGCACCGCGTACGACGTGATCCGCCACGAGATGGGACACGTCCTCGGCATCGGCACCTTGTGGGACGTCGCCGGCGTGCATGCCTACCTGAGCGGGGCCGGCACGTTCGATCCCGTGTACGTCGGCCCGCTCGGCGAAAGTGGCAGCGCGGCGAACGGATTCACCCTCGACGGCGTCGGCGTGCCGGTCGAGAATCTCGGCGGTCCGGGCACCGCCGACGCGCACTGGCGGTCGTCCGTGTTCGGGGCGGAGCTGATGACCGGCTATCTCAGCTCGGCGACGACGCACCCCGCCTCACGCCTGACGGTGCTCAGCCTGGCCGACCTCGGCTACGCAGTCAACGTCGCCGCCGCCGAGCCGCTGTTGGTGCCGGCGGCTTCGAGTGTCGCCGCGGCGCGCGGTCCGTCCGCGAGTCGCGCGGCGGGCGAACTGCTCACCGACGTCGCGCTTCCGCCAATCTACACCGTGACGCCCGGACGCCGCGTCCGGCGTATTCCCGGCGCCGCGCTCCGGGTGAGACGGGGCGTAGCTGCCCGCTGATCGCGTGACACGGGAGGACACGACGCGGCGACGCCGGCGCGTGCTCCGCCGTCACATCAGATCACATCACGGCGTCGCGCGTCGGCAGGTACGCGAAGAACGGCGCGAGCGCTTCGGTTCGGCACCAGCCGCGGGCGGGGCGGATCGCGACGGCGAACGGCACCGCCGGCTTCGCGAGCTGGGTGTACGCGGTCCAGAACGCGTGCTCGCGCGGCAGAAACTGCGCGTAGTCGAGCCCGGCCTGCGGGTCCGCCGCGTCGACCACAAACGTGAGCCGTTGTTTGCGCCCGTCGGCGCGCAGGTGCGCCACCACCGTCGCGTCCGCCCCGAACACGGCGACGGCGAGTCCGCTCAGTGCACGGTGGAACGGCTCGAGCCGGTAGCGCGCGACGAACTGCGCGGCCGCGACCCGCGGGTTCCGCTCGCTGCCGACGACGCGGCGCCGCCGTCGCTCGGGGCGGTCCGGGGGACCGCCGGCGTCCTTGGCCGGGTTCGCCGGACGATCGGGATCGAGCGGTTCGGGCATCAGTCCTCCGGGTCAGCGAGCCGCGCCCGGGCCGGGCGCCGTCGTCGTGCTACACGGCAAACAACGCAAGCGCCGCACCCGAAGCCCCAGCTGATGCATTCCGTACGTACAAAATGGTGCGAAATGCGCCGAACTCGTCGGCGTCGCGGTGCTCAGCGCTTCCGCGGAGCGCCCGGGCTGCCGCCCGGTGCGGCGGCCTGCGCCGGCGCGCCGCCGGGGCGCGCGCCCGGCATCGCCGCGGAATCGGGCGCGACGAGGCTCTGCAGCGGGTTGTCACGGACGGGCGTCCCCGGCGTCGGGCGCTGGTCGAACCCGAACTCGCGCGTCTGGTGCGTCGCGGCCGCGACCTGCTCCGCGGTGGCGTAGATGCGCCGCGCCTCCGCCGTCCGGCCGGTATGCTCGAGCGCGTCCGACAGCATCAAACCCGTGAGCGTGTAGAGGTTCGGGATGCCGACGCTCGGCATGTCGACCCAGTCGCCACGCTTGATGAGCGCCGCCGGGCCTTCGAACGTGTTCCAGAGCGCCACGCTGCGCGCGAGGTCGACGAATCCCTCGCCCTGCACCAGCAGCGTGTCGCGCCCGGTGCTCGGCGGCGCCGGAAGCAGCTTGCGCGCGAGCCCCTGGCTCAGGAGGTAGTTGTTGAGCCCGAGCTCCTGACCGTACGAGCCCGACGTGCGGCTGATGTACACCGGCCGCTGCGGCCAGGCGTCGCGGATCAGATAGAGGACGAGCAGGTCCTGGCGGAGCAGCTGGGGCTGCGAGATCGTCGCGCGCAGCGTGTCGCGCCCGGTCACCTTCTGGAAGGTTTGCGGCTGGTCGAGGTTGACGCCGAGCGGAATCGCGTCGAGCTCCGCCATGCTCATCCTGAGCACCGGCCCCGTGGGCTTCGGCCACTCGCGCCCGCTGTAGATCGCCGGGCCCTTCGCCGCGTCGTACGTGTACACGGGGCGGCGCACCATCTGCCGCACGTACCAGTCCGTGTTGAGGAGCGAGGTGCACGCGACGATCACGTCCTTGCGCACGCCCTCGACTTCCTGCGCGTACCAGAGCGGGAAGGTGTCGTTGTCGCCCGCCGTGACGAGGATGCCGTAGGGCTCGACCGAGTTGAGCAGGTCGCGCGCGAACGCGGCCGTGTCGCGGTGCCCGGCGCGCGAGGCCTGGTGCCAGTTGCCGGCGAGCGGGATCACGGAGAGCGCGAGCACCGGCGACGCGCCGATCCACGAGCGCTCGCGCGGCACCTCGACCGTGTCGCGACCGAGCCGCACGCGCTCGGTCCCGAGCAGCGAGGCGAGCGATTCCCACACCCACATCAGCCCGAGCGCGGCCCACACGCCCCAGGTGCTGAAGCTCCAGAGATAGAAGTAGTCGCGGTCGCGCACCTCGCGCGGCACGTCGGTCAGCTCGGGGGCCTGCGACGCGCCGTACTTGAAGTTCATGTAGTAGATGAGCGCGAGCGTCACCGAGAACACGAGCGGCCCGAAGAACCAGAAGCTCTGCCGGTCGCGTTTGAAGTGCACCCACCCCCCGATCGCGCCGAGCGCGAGGAAGAGCACGGCGAGCGCGCTCTGCGCGGCCGGCCGCTCGCCGTGCGCGTCCCGGAGCCACTGCCACTTGAAGTAGAGCCACCACATCCCGACCTGCGCCGTGAAGGGCGCCTGGCGGTCGGCGAGGTCGGGCTTGCCGTACTGCTCGCGGTTCACGTTCGCCAGGAACCGGTCGGCGGTCACCTTCGTGAAGGTGCACGCGACCGTGAGCCGCGTCGTGCACGCGGTCGGCTCCCCCTCGTTGAGCGCGGGGAACTGCGCCGCCCGGATCGGCTGGTAGAGGAACGGCGTCAGCCCGAGCGCGAAGCAGAGCGCCGCCCGGCTCAGCAGCCGCCAGTCGAGCAGCGTCGCCGGCCGCCGCAGCAGCACCCCGGCC
This sequence comes from Gemmatimonadetes bacterium T265, assembly GCA_019973575.1. Lineage (NCBI taxonomy): Bacteria > Pseudomonadati > Gemmatimonadota > Gemmatimonadetes bacterium T265. The sequence continues at coordinate 249,105 of BPUI01000002.1, read as the reverse complement.
GCCACCGCCGGCGCGACCAGGAAGCCGGCCGGGTGGTTCGCGTAGCCGAGCCCGATCAGGTACGCCGCCAGCAGCAGCAGCCGCGGCGCCTTGGGCCCCTCCGGGTCGTCGCACCAGCGCACGACCAGCCACGAGACCAGGGCGAAGAAGGCGAGCGAGACGGTGTAGACCTTCTCGTTCACCACGCTCTGGTTCCACACCGTGAACGCGGTCGCGCCCAGGAGGGCGGCCAGCGCGCCCCCGGCGAGCCGGAGCGCGCGGCGCGGCAGCCAGCTCACCAGCACGCGCTCGGCGACGAGGAACCAGACGCCGGCCGCCACCGCCGAGCAGAGCGCGGCGAGCACGTTGATGCGCATCGCCACCGTGGGGGCGACGGGCAGCAGGCTCATCACCCGGCCGACGAGGACGAAGAACGGGTTCCCCGGCGGGTGCGGGATGCCGAGCACGTACGCGGCCGCGATGTACTCGCTGGCGTCCCACATGCCCGTCGAGGGCGCGAGCGTGAGCACGTAGAGCAGGAACACGCCGAGCGCCGCCAGCCCCGCCGCCCCGTATGACGGCCGGTAGTCCAAGTCGACCCCGGCCGCGGGCAGGACGGCGGCACCGCGCGCGGTGGACGGAACGGCGTCGGGACGGAGAACGGCAGCAGACATCAGCAAGGGAAGGGACGTGGGCCGCCCGGTCGACAATGCGGTCGGTCGCGCGAACAATAATCCGTGCCGGCGTCATCCTCTGACACCGGCCCGGGGAGGCACGAAAGATCGACGGCGCGCGCCGCCCGGATCAATGCCGGAACAGGCGCTGCCCGGTGAACACCATCGCCATGCCGTGCTCGTCGGCGGCGGCGATCACCTCGGCGTCTCGGACCGAGCCGCCGGGCTGCACGATCGCGCGTACCCCGGCGGAGGCCGCCTGGTCCACCCCGTCGCGGAACGGAAAGAACGCGTCGGAGCCGAGCACCGCGCCGGCCGCGGCGTGCCCCGCCTCACGCGCCTTGTGCGAGGCGACGAACGCCGCATCGACGCGGGACATCTGTCCGGCGCCGATCCCGAGCGTCATGCCACCCCGCGCGAGCACGATCGCGTTCGACTTGACGCTCCGGACCGCTCGCCACGCGAAGCGCAGGTCGGCCAGCTCGTCGCCCGTCGGCGCGCGCTGCGTCACGACGCGCCAGGCGTCGCCGACGATCGGCAGCGGCTGCCGGTCCTGGACGACGAACCCGCCCCGGACGCGCTTCACGTCGAGCTCGTCCGCGTCGCGCATGACCCGACCGGCGAGCACGCGCAAATTCTTCTTGCGGCCGAGCAGTTCGATCGCGCCGTCGGAGAAGGCCGGCGCGACCACGCACTCGACGAAGAGCTGCGAGAGGACGGCCGCCGTCTCGTCGTCGACCGGCACGGTGAACGCGATCACCGACCCGAACGCGCTCGTCGGGTCGCCGGCGAGCGCCTTGTCGTAGGCCTCGCGCGCCGTCGCGCCGACGGCGAGCCCGCACGGCGTCGTGTGCTTGACGATCGCGCAGCACGCGCCCGCGTTCTCGAACCCGGCGTCGTCGGCGAACGGCTCGCAGGCGAGCAGTGCGCCGTCGAGGTCGAGGAGGTTGTTGAACGACAGCTCCTTGCCGCCGAGCTGCCGCAGCGCGCCGAGGCCGGCGCCGGGGCGCTCGACGTAGAAGGCGGCCCGCTGGTCGGGATTTTCGCCGTAGCGCAGTGTCTGCCGGCGCTCGCCGCTCAGCGTGAGGCGCTCCGGAAAGCGCTCGCCCTCCTGCGCCGCGAACCACGCCGCGATCGCGGCGTCGTAGGCGGCCGTGTGCCCGTACACCTTGGCCGCGAGCCGGCGGCGGAGCGCGGGGTCGCCGCCGCGGCCGAGCGCGTCGAGCACCGCCGGGTAGTCCGACGGATCGACGACGACCGTCACGGAGTCGAAGTTCTTCGCCGCCGAGCGAAGCATCGACGGCCCGCCGATGTCGATCTGTTCGACGGCCGCATCCGGCGTGACATCCGGGCGGGCCACCGTCTCGCGAAACGGATACAGGTTCACGGCCACGACGTCGATCGGCGCGATCCCGTGCTCGGCGATCGTCGCCACGTGCTCCGGCAGGTCACGTCGCGCGAGCAGGCCGCCGTGCACCGCCGGGTGGAGCGTCTTGACGCGGCCGTCGAGCATTTCGGGGAAGCGCGTCACGTCGCTCACGTCGGCCATGGCCAGACCCACCTCGCGGAGCGCGCGCGCGGTCCCGCCGGTCGAGACGAGCTCGAAGCCGAGCGCAGCGAGGCCGCGGGCGAACTCGGCGAGGCCCGTTTTGTCCGAAACAGAAAGAAGTGCGCGGGGCATGAACGTGTGGCTTGGGAACGAAACAGAATGCAGGACGGCCGATTACACCCGCACTGCCGTCCCGAGCGCGGCGAGGGACCTACAGTCCGGGGCGACGGGTCCAGGTCGAGCGCGTTTCCACCGCCGCCGCCGAGGAGGACAGGTCCCTCGCCGGGCTCTGGACGGCAGGTAAGGAGTACCGCACCCGGTGCACGGCGCTACCGCGCCGCGAGTGCCGCGATGAGCCGCGCGAGCGCGCGTAGATCGCGCAGGTCGAGCACCTCGACCGGCGAGTGACTGTAGCGCCCCGGCCACGACAACGGCACGTCCACGACCCCGACGCGCGCGAACTCCGAGCCGTCGTTGCCGCCGTTCGTGGTGCCGACCTGCACCGGGATCCCGGCCGCCCGTGCGACCGCGACCACCTCGTCGACCACCTCGAGCGGCGCCGCGCTCGAGTTGTCGACCGCGCGCACGACCGCTCCCGCGCCGAGCGGGGTGTACGCGAAGCGGTGGCTCTCGAGCGGGGCGTCGCTCGCCACGAACGTGTCGACCGCGTACACACGCCGCACGTTGGCGCCCCATTCGGCCGCGAGCGCCGCGGCGCCTTCGAGGCCGATCTCCTCGCGGGTTGTGAAGGCGAAGACGACCTTGTGCGTGAGTCGCGCCGGGTCGAGCGCCCGCATCGCGAGGACGAGCGCCGCGCAGCCCGTGCGGTCGTCGGAGCTGCGCGCCGTGAAGCGGACCGCGCCGAGCCGGGTCGCGCGTTTGACGCCGGTGACGGCCGCGCCCGGCCGCACACCGAGGCGCGCCAGCGCCGCGGAGTCGACGCCGAACCACGCCGTCAGTTCCGCCGGCTCGCGCGTGCGCGGCGTGTCGCGTGGCACGAACACGCCGGCGAGGGGCGCCGCGCCGTCGCGGTGGAGCAGCGCGGGTTGCCCCTCCCACAGCGCGCGGTAGAAGCCGCCTAACGGCCGGAGCGCGACCGTGCCGTCGCGCGCGATCCGCGTCACGGCGAAGCCGATCTCGTCGAGGTGCGCGACGATCGCGACGCTGTCGCGGTCGGGCCCCGCCGCGACGACGAGGTTGCCGGCCGAATCGACCGTGGCGCGGTCGCGCGCCCAGGCGGGCAGGGCGGCGCGCACCGCGTCGCGGACGGGCGCCTCGTGGGCGGAGGCGCCGTACGCGTCCGCCAACCCGGCGAGCAGCCGCGCGTCCCCGGCGAGCGAGTCGGGGTGCGCCGCGGTCGGCAGTCCGGCGACTGCGTCGTCCCAGCTCACCGCGCCTCCGCCGCGCGGGCGGCCGGCCCGCCCGAGCAGCGCGACCGCCGGACCGACGCCGGCGGCGCGGGCGACCGCTGCGACCAACGCGCGCCCGTCGTCGCGCCGCACCGATTCGACGAGCGTGCCGGGGAATCGCGCGCGCACGCCGAGCACGACGGCGCTCGCGGGGTGCACGCCCACGGCGCGCGGGGCGGGCCGCGTCGCGCGCCTAACGACGGCCGCCGTGTCGGCGTCGCTCGGCGCGTCGCCGGGCTCGACGAGCACGAGCGAGTCGACCGGCCCGACGCGCGCCAGCACCGCGGCGAGGCCGCTGTTCGCGTACGCGCTCTGCGCGGCGGCGACGAACGTCGTGCGCCCGACCGCCGGCGTGCCGCGCGACGCCGCGGCGACGGCGGCGCACCCGACGCGCTGCGCGATCACCGGCCCGGCGTCGAACGCGGCGGCCCCGACCGCGCTCGCGCCGTACGCGAGCGGTGCCCAGTCGCGCGTCACCGGCGCGAGCAGTCGCACGCCGAGCGACTCGGCCTCGGCACGCGAGCGCGCGCCGACGTCGACGTAGAACGCGTCGACGGTCGCGCGGGTGCTGTCGGCGGCGCGGCGGCGGTAGAGGTGCGTGCTGCGGACGCCGACCACCCCGGGCACGGCCGCGCCGGGGAACGCGTCTGGCGACGCGGTGTCGGCGCGGGCCCGGACGCGCACCCGCTGCCCCTCGTGGAACTGGTCCCAGAGCGGGTGCTGCGCGCGGCCCGCGGCCGGGTCGTGCAGCCGCAGGTACCCGTCGTCGGTGATTTCGCTGACGACATACGCCGGCCGGTCGAGCGCGCACGCGACGACGCGGTGCGGCGCGCCGCGTCCCCGGGTGATGGTCCAGCTCCCGAGCGCGTCCTGCGTCCACCCGGGGAGCAGCGCGCCGACGCGCCGCGCGACCGCGGGCGCGCGCTCGGTCCCGGTGACCACGTCCAGCCACCCGAAGAGCTCCGCGGGCGGCGCGTCGTCGGCGTAGACGAGCACCTCCCGGGCCGCCGCGGACGGCTGCGCCCGCGCGACCCCCGGTGCCGCGAGCGCGAGTGCCGCGAGCGCGAGCGCGCCGAAGGCCCGCCGAACGTTAGGCGCGGAGCGCGGCGTCGAGCGCGGACGCGACATCGTCGTCGGTGGCGGACGGAGGAAGCGTGAACGGGACGTCCGCGGGCTCGTAGGGCGAATGCACGCGGCCGTCCGCGCCGACGCGCACGCGCCCCGCCGCGACCGCCTCGACCGCGCGCGGGAGCAGCAGGTGTTCCACGCGCAGCACGCGCGCGGCGAGCGACTCGGGCGTGTCGTTCGCGCGGACCGGCACCGGCCACTGCGCGGCGATCGGCCCGCGGTCGTACGCGTCGTCCACGAAGTGGACCGTGGCCCCGCTCACGCACGCGCCGGCCGCCAGCACCGCCCGGTGGACGCGCGCGCCGTACATCCCCGGGCCGCCGAACGCGGGCAGGAGCGACGGGTGCACGTTGAGCATGCGCCCGGCGTACGCGCGTGTCACCGCGTCCGGGACGTGTTTGAGATACCCGGCGAGCACGACGAGGTCGACGCCGTACGCCTCGAACTGCGCGCGCATTCCCGCGCCGTCAGCCGGGTCGGCGAGGTGGTGCGTCGCGATGCGGCATGTGGCAGCGCGTTCGAACGCCCCAGCCCCGGCGCGGTCGCCCGCGACGAGCACGACGTCGGCCGCGCGCCCCGCGCCGCGCTCGGCGAGGAAGGCGAGCAACGCGCCGAGGTTGCTACCGCCGCCCGAGGCGAGCACCGCCACGCGCGCCCGCGCCGCCGCGCTCACGCCGCCCCGACCTGGCGCGCGGCCGCCCACGCGAGGACGCGCGCGACCGCATTGCCTAACGTCGCCACGACCGCGTGCTCGTCCCGGGCGCGGGTCAGCTCCGCCGCGGGCGTGTCGGGGGACGGGACGAGGACGCCGTAGCCGCCGAGCGCGACGACGGGTGTGAGGTCGCGGACGCGGTCGCCGATCGCGCCCGAGCGGGCCAGGTCGAGGCCGAAGTCGGCCGCCGCGCGCCGGAACAGCCCCGGTCCGGGCTTGCGGCAGTCGCAGGGCGGTCCGACGTCGGGCGCGTGTGGGCAGTAGTAGGTCGCGTCGAGCACGGCGCCCTCGGCGGCGAGCACCGCGTCCAAGCGGGCGCGCACCGCCTCGTACGCCGCGTGGTCGAACAGCCCGCGGCCGATCCCCGACTGGTTCGTGACGACCACCGCGGCGAGGCCGGCGTCGCGGACCGCGCGCACGGCCGCGGCCGCGCCGGGGCGCAGCCGGACGAGCGCGGGGTCCGAGAGGTAGTGTTCGTCGTCGATCAGCGTGCCGTCGCGGTCGAAGAACACCGCGCCGCGCGCCTTTGCGCCCGTCGTCGTCGCGTGCTCAGGGTCCACGAGTCGGCGGGGACGAGGGGGGGCGCGGCGGCGACGCCGGCGCGGCCGGCGGACGCGCGGCGGGACGCGCGGCGGGCGCCGGCGGCGTCGGGCGCGGGGTCGTGAACGTCCGGGTCGTCGAGCCGGCGACGCCGGAGAGCGACCGCACGTCGCGCGCGGTGAGGCGGTAGATCGTGTTCGGCCGCAGCGGCATGCCGAGCCGCGCGACGAGTTCGACCGGCGGAACCGGACGCTGCAGACGCGGTCCGAGCGAGGTCGATGCGGCCAGGCGTCGCGCCGCCGTGTCCGCCGCGCTCGGCGCGCCGCGCGCGGCCGCCGGAGGCGCCGCGGACGACGGACGCGACCCGACCGCAGGCGGCGGCCGGGTCGCGCCGCGGCCGGTCGTGTCCGCACGCGCGGTGGTGTCGGCGGGCGCGGCGGAGTCCGCACGCGCCGCCGCCGCCCGCGCGGCCGCCTGCGCGATCGAATCGGCGACCGCGGCCGTGGCGACCTCGCGCACCGGGACCACGGCCGAGTCCGGCCCGACGATGCGGAACTGCGCGGGCCCGAACGGCTGCTCCGGGCGCAGCGGGCGGTCGAACGTCAGCCGGACGGTCGTGCTGTCGACGACGTTCACCGTCGAGACGCGCGGCGCGAGGGTGTCGTGGACGAAGGCGTAGAGCGCGATGCCTAACGGTGCGGTGTCAGGCGCCGCGGCGCCGCGGCCCGCCGGCCGCCGCGGGCGCGGGCGCGTCGTGTCCGCGCCCGTGACGATCTCCGAGTCGAGTACCGCAAGCCGGATCGGCGGCGTGAAGAACGGCCGTCCGGGCTGCACCGCCGCGGTCGCGCGCGCGGTGTCGAACGGCTCGCGCGGGTCGATCGCCCGGTTGCCGTTGACGTCGACCGCGCCGCGCACGACGTACGCGCCGGGCGGCACGTTCGGGATCAGGAACCGGCCCGTGCTGTCGGAAAGCGCGACGTACGGGACGCTGTCGCCCGCCACGGCCTCGACGACCGCCCCGGGCGCGATCCGCCCGTTGACCCAGTCGAACACGACCCCGCGCAGCTCACCGCGCGCAATCGCCGCGCCGGTGCTGAACACCGCCACGACCGCCGAATCGCGCGCGTTCCCGCGCAGGTCGGAGAGCCCCTGGAGGATCGTGATCGTGTACGTCGCGTTCGCCCGGAAGCCGCGGCGCTGCCGCACGGAGATCCGCTCGCGCCCCCAGTCGACTGCGACCGAGCCGTTGCGCGGCGAGACGAGGACCATCGACTCCAGCCCGTTCGCGCCGCCTCCGGACGAGGCGGCCGGGCCCGTTCCGCGCGACGCCTCGTTCACGACCTCGTCGAATGTGAACGCGACCGACCGCGGCCGCGCGTTCACGGCCAGCGTGTCGGGCGCGACCGCGACGAGCCGCGGCGGGGTGAAGCGGGGCGGGCCTCCCGGCGGTATGCCGGGCGACGCGCACGCGCCCGCCGCGACGACCGCGGCCGCCGCGGCCGTTCGGACGCGCCGTCTCATGACTCGCGCTGCAGCGCCGCGATCGACGCCTCCAGTTCCGCCGCGCGCGCGGTCCACGCGCGCTCCTTCGCACGCTCGGCGTCGACGACCGCGGTGGGCGCGCGCTCGACGAACCCGGGGTTCGCGAGGCGGCCGCGGAGGGCACCGAGTTGCTTGTCGAGCCCCGCGAGTTCCTTCGTCAGCTTCTCACGTTCCTTCGCCACGTCGACGAGGCCGACGAGCGGGACGTAGACCCGCGCCCCCCGGACGAGCTGCTGCGCGGCGAGCTGGCGGTCGAAGGGCAGGGTCCCGTCTCCGTCGGCGACGCGTACGTCCGCCCGCGCGAGCGCGCCCACCATCCCCGCCGCTTCGGCATCGAGCGGCTCGCCGGCGGCCTGCAGGTAGACGTCGACGCGTCGCCCTGGCGGAACGGCGTAGTCCGACCGGATTTGCCGGACCGCCTCGACGCACGCGCGCACGGTGTCAAACGGTGCCGCCCCGTCGAGCGCGTCGGCCCCGGACGCGTCGGCCGCGCCGCGCGGCGCCGGCCATGCGGCGGCCGCCAGCAGCGCGTCCGGCGGGGACGACGGGAGTCGGTGCCAGAGCGCCTCGGTGATGAACGGCACGATCGGGTGCAACAGCCGCAGCGCGCCGTCGAACGCGTGCGCGAGCACGGCGCGGGCGACCGCGCGGTCGTCGGCATCGTTGCCGGCGAGCCGCGCCTTGGTGCTCTCGAGGTACCAGTCGGCGAGCTCGCTCCAGGCGAAGCGCCGCGCCGCTTCCGCGTACTCGTTCAATCGGAGCCCGGCGCCGCGCGCCGCCTCCGGCCAGCGCGGCTCCGCGCCCGGCGACGCCGCGCGCGGCGGCCGCGCCGGGCCGAGCGCGGCGTCGCAGTCGCGCACCGCGGCGTCGAGGCGCGCGAGCACCCATCGGTCGGCCTGTGTCAGCCGCTCCGGCGCGATCGCGTCGAGCGCGAGCACCGGTTCCGCGCCGACGTTCTGCAGCAGGTAGCGCCCGATGTTCCAGAGCTTCGTGCAGAAGTTGCGGCCCGGCGTGAACGACTTCTCGAGGTCCTCCGGGTCGAGGATCACGTCCGCGCCCATGCCGAGCCCGGCGACCGACGTCCAGCGGAGCGCGTCGGCGCCGTAGCGCGCGACGACCTCGAGCGGGTCGATCCCGTTGCCTAACGACTTCGACATCTTGCGGTGCAGCGTGTCGCGGACCGTGCCGTGCAGGTACACCGTGTGGAACGGCGCCGCGCCGCCGAACGCGTACCCGGCCATGATCATCCGCGCCACCCAGAAGAAGAGGATCTCGGGGGCGGTCACGAGTACGTCGGTCGGGTAGAACGCGCGGAGGTCCGGCGCCTCCTCGTTCGGCCACCCGAGCGTCGACACCGGCCAGAGCCACGATGAGAACCACGTGTCGAGCACGTCATCGTCCTGGCGCACCGGGTTGCCCGTCGTCGGCGAGACCGCGAGCTCCTCGCGGCTGACGAACGTCTCGCCCGTCGCATCGTCGTACCACACCGGGATGCGGTGGCCCCACCAGAGCTGCCGCGAGATGTTCCAGTCGCGGATGTTCTCCATCCAGTGCACGTACACGGCCTCCCACCGCTCGGGGAGGATGCGGATCGTCCCCTCGCGCACGGCCGCGAGCGCCGGCGCGGCCAGCGGCGCCATGCGCACGAACCACTGGTCCGAGAGCCGGGGCTCGACCACGGTGTCGCAACGGTAGCACCGCCGCACCGCGTGCTGGTGCGCCTCGACGCCGACGAGCGTTCCCTCCGCCTCGAGCAGGTCGGCGGTGCGCGCGCGCGCGTCGAAGCGCTCCATCCCATCGACGGCGGCGGGCACGCGCCCGTCGGCGTCGGCCACGGCGCGTACGAACCCCGCCGCGTCGATCACGACCGGCGTTGGCAGCCCGTGCCGCCGCCCGACCTCGAAGTCGTTCTGATCGTGCGCGGGCGTGATCTTGAGCGCGCCGGTGCCGAACTCGCGGTCGACGTACGCGTCGGCGATGACCGGGATGTCGAGGCCGACGAGCGGCAGGCGCACCGTGCGTCCGACGAGGTCCGCGTAGCGCTCGTCGTCCGGGTTGACCGCCACGGCGACGTCGCCGAACAGCGTCTCGGGCCGCGTCGTCGCGACGACGATCGCGCGGGCGGGTTCGTCGCTCACGGCGTAGCGGAGGTGGTAGAGCCGCCCCGGCGCCTCCTTGAACTCCGCCTCCTCGTCGGAGAGCGACGTCATGCAGCGCGGGCACCAGTGGATCACCCGGTGCCCCTTGTAGATCAGCCCGCGCTCGTACAGCCGCACGAACGCCTCGCGTACCGCGCGCGACAGCTCGGGGGACAGCGTGTACGCCGTGCGCGACCAGTCCGCCGACGCGCCGATCGCCTTCAGCTGGTCGAGGATCTGGCCCCCGGTCTCGCGCACGAACTCCGCGGTCCGCTCGACGAACGCCTCCCGCCCGACCTCGTACCGGCTCAGCCCCTCCTCGCGCGCGATCTTTTTCTCGACGACGTTCTGCGTCGCGATCCCCGCGTGGTCCATCCCGGGCAGCCAGAGCGCCTCGTCGCCCGCCATGCGCCGCCACCGGGCGAGGACGTCCTGCACGGTGTTGTTGAGCGCGTGGCCCACGTGCAGGACCGCCGTGACGTTCGGCGGTGGCATGAGCACCGTGAACGGCACGCGCCCGCCGCCGTCGCGCTCGGAGCGCGCGGCCTGCGCGGTGTAGAGTCCCGCGGCCTGCCAGCGGGCGTAGATCGCGCGTTCGGTCGCGGCCGCGTCGTACGCGGCCGGCAGTTCGTCGCTCATCGCGCGCGCGTGCAGGGCGCGCCGTCGGACCCGGGGCGGGCGGCGGATGAAGCCATCATGCGCCGTAAGCTAGCAGTCCCGGGACTGCCCCCAAACGCCCGCGGCGCCGCCCCGAAGCGTTCGGGGCGGCGCCGCGTGTGCGTACGCGTGCGGTGCTAGCGCTCGCCGGTCGGGCCCGCGTCCGGGTTGCGGAACCGGTCCACGCAGTCGCGGTTGTTGTCGATCATGCGCTGCAACTCGTCCGCGTGCCGGTTGGCCGCGACGCCCACGTCCGACCGCGTGCCGTCGATGTCGACGCTGTCGGCGACGCCGGCGGTTCCGATCGGATCGGTGCCCGCCAGTTCGAGCGTGTCGTACGGCTTTTCGAGGTCGCCGTCGCGGGCGCGGCCGAGGTGCGGCTTGGTGCGTTCCGACATCCCTTCTCCTCCTCTCGCAGGTGACACCCGGTCCGGGACCGGGCCGGCCGGTGACCGGACCGCGGTGTGGGGCAAGGCGCGGGCCCGCGACCGCCGGGGCCGCGGGACGGACCGCGAGCTCAGCCGTTCCGCAGGTTCGGGTCGACGCGCCCGGTCGTCTCGCGCAGGAACGGCGCGGCAGACGCCGGATCGGCCACGTGATCGCCCTTCGGCACGCCCGAGGGGGCGATCGGCGACCCGCCCGTTTCGTCGCCGGACGGAAGGTCGGCCGCGCTCTGCCGGCGCTCCGCCAACCCTTCGAGGTCGTCGGCCGCGGCGCGGATCGCCGCCTGTTCGCCGAGCCAGCGGTTTTCGAGCGTCGGCTTGGGATCGGAGTGCCGCGCCGCGTCGTTCGACGTGCCCTGGCGCGGACGGCCGATGCCGACCTGCTGCCCTTCCCACATCGCACCGCCCGGCGCGTCACCCGCTTCGTACTGCGCGGCCGTCTGTTCGTACCGCGCCTCGTCCTCGCGCACCTCGAGCCGGTTGACGACCGTCGTCACGCCCGGCACCCCGCGCGTGAGCACGACGGCGCCGTGCGCCTCGCTCTCCGCCTGAACGAAGCCAGTGAGCTCGATGATGCCGCGCCCGACCGCGCCGATGTCGACGGCGCGCTCGCTCAACACGGGGTCGTTGCGGAACGCCTCGAGTACGCGCTCCTCGAGCGCCTCGCCGTCGTCGTCCTGGGCGCCGGGTCCGCGGCCTGCGCCGCCGCGCGCGGCCGCCGCGCCGCCGTTCGCCTCGAGCGGCTCGTCGTCGTACTCGGGCTGGTCGTGCGCCATCGGCCGGTCGTCCGCGTCACGGCCCCGGCCGCGCGCCCCGTCGAGGCGGTCGCGCACCCGCGCGCCGATCCCCGAGATGCCGCCCATGCGTTGGGCGAGTAGGACGCCCGCGGCGAGCCCGGCGAGCGCGCCCACGGCGACGAAGACGGCGCTCGCCGCCGAGTTGTCGCGGTCGCGGTAGCGTAAAGTTGGCATGCGTTGCGTGTGGTGGCGGGGGGTCCTGAAGAACGGTTACCTTGGCTCGTGCGGCAGGGGCCGGCGTCGCCGCAGGACCGTTCGGAAGCGTGTCCGCGGGCGCAAGTTCAAGGCCACTTACGGCCCCTCCGCCCGCCCCGACTGCCCCTGCGATGATCGACGCCGCGCCTGCCGCCTCCGCCCCGCCCCTCGTTCTCACGCTCCCCAATGGCGACACGCGCGAGGTCGCGCCCGGCACCCTGCCGAGCGAGGTCGTCGCGTCGATCGGCGAGCGCCTGCTGCGCGCCGCGGTCGCGGTGAGCGTCGACGGGGAAGTCCAGGACCTCGTGACGCCGCTGCGGCGCGGCGGCGCCTTCCGCGTCCTCACCGACCGCGATCCCGAGGCGCTCGGTGTGCTGCGCCACTCGGCCGCGCACGCGCTCGCCACGGCCGTGCGCCGCCTCCGCCCGGGTGCGGAGATCGGCTTCGGCCCGGCCATCGAGGACGGGTTCTACTACGACTTCGGCGTCGGCGCGCCGTTCACGCCCGAGGACCTCGAGCAGTTCGAGGCCGAGTTCCGCAAGGTCGCCGCCGAGAAGCTGCCGTTCGAGCGCCGCGAGGTGTCGCGCGACGAGGCGGCGGAGATCTTCCGCGACGACCCGCTCAAGCGCGAGCGCCTCGCCGACCTGCCCGACGGCGAGGTCATCTCCGTCTACCGCGACGGCGACTTCGTCGACCTCTGCCGCGGACCCCACGTGCCCGACACGGGGTGGCTGAGGCACGTGAAGCTGACGCACGCGGCGGGCGCCTACTGGCGCGGCGACGCGCGCAACCAGTCGCTGCAGCGCATCTACGGCACGGCCTTCTTCAAAAAGGACGCGCTCGACGCGCACCTGCACCGCATCGAGGAGGCGAAGAAGCGCGACCACCGGCTGTTAGGCAAGCAGCTCGACTTGTTCCAGTTCTTCCCGCACGCGCCCGGCGCCGCGTTCTGGACGCCGCGCGGCACGACGCTCTACAACACGCTCGTCGACTTCGTGCGCGAGCGCCAGGCGGAGAAGTTCCTCGAGATCAAGACGCCGCTCCTCTTCACGAAGAAGCTCTGGGAACAGAGCGGGCACTGGGGCAAGTACCGCGAGAACATGTTCCTCGTCCTCGACAACGAGACGGGCGAGCACGACATGTCGCTCAAGCCGATGAACTGCCCCTCGCACCACCTGTACTTCGGCGCGACGAAGCACTCGTACCGGGAGCTGCCGCTCCGCTACGTCACGTTCGACGTGCTGCACCGCAACGAGCTCTCCGGCGCGTTGTCCGGGCTGACGCGCGTGCGCCAGTTCGCGCAGGACGACTGCCACGTCTACCTGCGCGAGGACAAGATCGCCGACGAGGTCCGCTTCCTGATGGACTTCATCCTCGGCCACTACGAGACGTTCGGCCTCACCGCGTCGCTCAAGTTCGCCACGCGCCCCGAGCAGCGGATCGGCAGCGACGAGATGTGGGACCGCGCCGAGGCGGCGCTCCGCGACGCCCTGGACGCGACCGGACGCCCGTACGAGCTGAAGGAAGGCGACGGCGCGTTCTACGGCCCGAAGATCGACTTCGACGTCACCGACTCGATCGGGCGCGCGTGGCAGTTAGGCACGATCCAGCTCGACTACGCCGCGCCCGAGCGCTTCGACCTGACGTACACCGGGAACGACAACCACCCGCACCGCCCCGTGGTCATCCACCGCGCCGTGTGCGGCTCGCTCGAGCGCTTCGTCGCGATCCTCATCGAGCACTTCGCCGGCGCGTTCCCGCTCTGGCTCGCGCCCGAACAGGTGACCGTGGTCCCGATCTCGCCCGAACTCGCGGACTACGGGCGGCAGGTCGCCGGCGCGCTGCGCGCGGCCGGACTCCGTGTCGGGTTCGACGCGGGCAGCACCGAGCACTACCAAGTCCGCATCCGCGAGGCGAGCCGGCTCAAGGTGCCGTACATGGCCGTGCTCGGCCGCCGCGAGGAGGAGGCCGGCACGGTCACCGTGCGGCGGCGCGGGCAGGAGAAGCAGCAGGAGACCATGCCACTCGACGCATTCGTCGCGCGCTGCGTCGACGAGGTCCGCGCCCGCGCGCTGCCGCACGACTACGTGCCCAACGACGCGAGCGAAGGCGAGCTCAGCGACGGCTCGCCCGCGCACGGCGGCGTGACGAACAGTGCCGTCGCACGTTAGGGAACGTCGGAGCGCTCGACAAACTTCGGGCGCGCATGGATACTCGACGTAGCTGTCCTGTTACGCGCGGGACGGCGGGCGTATCGAACGACTCTGAACCAGTTCGAATGCGTTGAATCGTTCGGGTCGGACGGGTAGTTTGCAGCGGCTGCACTGGCGCGCCCCGGCGCACGGTGCAGCCGCTTGCGTTTCATCCTTCGCCTGTTCCTCGGACCCGTTCCGATGCCCGACCAACACCGCCCGTTTGACCCGAACCGCACCCCCGTCCTCGTCGGCGCCGCGCGCACGCCGGTCGGCAAGTTCCTCGGCGGCCTCGCGTCGCTGAAAGCGCCCGAGCTCGGCGCCGTCGCGATCCGCGAAGCGCTCCGCCGCTCCGGCGTGCCGGGGAGCGACGTGGAGGAAGTCATCTTCGGCAACGTCGTGCAGGGCGGGGTGGGGCAGGCGCCCGCGCGCCAGGCGGCGCTCAAGGCCGGCGTGCACCCGGGCGTCTCCGCGCTCACCGTGAACATGGTCTGCGGCTCGGGGCTGCGCGCGGTGATGCTCGCCGCGCAGGCCGTGCGCGCCGGCGACGCCCAGGTCGTCGTCGCGGGCGGGCAGGAGTCGATGAGCAACGCGCCGTACTACAACTTCGGCATGCGCACGGGCACCAAGTTCGGCGAGCAGCGCCTCGCCGACGGGGTGCAGCTCGACGGCCTCTGGTGCGCCACCTGCGACGTCGCGATGGGCACGCACGCCGAGTACACGGCGCGGAAGGCCGGGGTGACGCGGGCGCAGCAGGACGCGTTCGCCGCGCAGTCGCACCAGAAGGCCGCGGCCGCGGTGGCCGCCGGCAAGTTCAGGGACGAGATCGCGCCCGTACAGATCCCGGGTCGCAAGGGCCCGACCACGGTCGACGCCGACGAAGGCGTGCGCGCCGACACGACGATCGAGTCGCTCGCGAAGCTCAAGCCCGCGTTCGCCGGGCCCGGCAAGGCGTCGGCCGAGGAGATCGCCGACGAGTACACGGTCACCGCGGGGAACGCCTCGTCGCTCAACGACGGCGCCGCCGCGGTCGTCGTGACGAGCGAGGCCTACGCCCGCGCGCACGGCCTCGACGTGCTCGGCCGCGTCACCGGCTACGCGACGGGGCCGGTCGCGCCGCAGGACCTCTTCTTCGCGCCCATCGAGGCGGTCAACAACCTCATGCGCAAGGCCGGCACGACGATCCACGACTACGACCTGATCGAGGCGAACGAGGCGTTCGCGTCGCAGGCGCTCGCCACGGGGCAGGGGCTCGACTGGGCGTGGGACCGGGTGAACGTGAACGGCGGCGCGATCGCGTTAGGCCACCCGATCGGCGCGAGCGGCGCGCGCGTGCTCACCACGCTCCTCTACGCGATGCGCGACCGCGGGGCCGCGACGGGGCTCGCGACGCTCTGCCTCGGGGGCGGCGACGCGGTCGCGCTCTCCGTCGAGCGCGTCGCCTGAGCACGGCCCCGGGCGAGCGCGCCGGCGGCGGCGACTGGCGCTACGCGCGCCCCGGACGGCTGCGTGCGCCGTGGCGCCTCCTCCTCTACGGCCTCGCCCTCTACGCCGGCACCGCGGTGGCGCTCGGCCTCTTGTACGACCCGCTGCTCGCGCTCGCGCGGCACCTCACGCCGCGTCCGTCGCTGGAGTACTGGCTGTTGTTGGCGGCGGTGCTCCTCGCGCACGTCCTGGTCCTGCGCGCGGTCGAGCGGCGTCCGCTCGCCGATGTCGGGCTCGGACGGTCGGCGGCGCGCCCGGGGCTCCTCGCGGCGGGCGCGCTGCTCGGCGCGGCCGCGGTCGGCGTGCCGTCCGCGCTCCTGCTCGCGGGCGGCGAGCTCCGCGCGGTCGCCGCGCCCGCGGGCAGTTGGGCGGCGGCGGCGGGCGCGCTCGCCGTGGCGCTCGCGCCGGCCGCGCTCTGGGAGGAGCTGCTCGTCCGCGGGTACCCGCTGGTCGTGCTCGTCGAGTCGTTAGGCGCGCCACTCGCGCTGGTGCTGACGAGCGTCGTCTTCGGCGTGCTGCACCTCAACAACCCGAACGCCTCGCTCGCTTCGGCCGCCGTGGTCACGCTCGCCGGCGTCTTCCTCGGCGCGATCCGGCTCGCGACGGGAAGCCTGTGGGCCGCGTTCGCCGCGCACCTCGCGTGGAACTGGACGCTCGCGGCGGGCTTTCACGCCGCAGTGAGCGGGCTCCCGTTCGCGGCGCCGGGCTACCGCGTCGTCGACGCCGGGCCCGACTGGCTCACCGGCGGCGCGTGGGGGCCCGAGGGCGGGGCCGCCGCCGTCGCAGGCATGCTCGGCGGACTCGCGCTGCTCTGGCGTTGGGCGCCGCGCGGCGCCGCGCACACATTCCAACTCTTCGGCGGCTTTGGCCGCAGGACGTCCGAGACATGAGCGAGGGACGCACGGTCGCCGTGGTCGGCGCCGGGCAGATGGGCAACGGCATCGCGCACGCGTTCGCGCAGAGCGGTTTCGCGGTCGCGATGCTCGACGTGAACGACGCGGCGCTGCAGCGCGGCCGCGACACGATCGCGAAGAACCTCGACCGCCAGGTCAAGAAGGGCGCGCTCGACGCGGCCGCCCGCGACGCCACGTTGGGCCGCGTCGCGGCGCACACCGACCTCGCCGCCGTCGCCGGGGCCGAGCTCGTCGTCGAGGCCGCGACCGAGAACACCGCGCTCAAATTCAAGATCTTCGACGACCTCGACCGGCTCGCCGGTGCGGACGCGGTGCTCGCGAGCAACACGAGCTCGATCTCGATTACCGAGATCGCCGCGCGCACGCGGCGCCCCGAGCTCGTCATCGGGATGCACTTCATGAACCCCGTCCCGGTGATGCAACTCGTCGAGGTGATCCGCGGACTCGCGACGAGCGACGCGACCACCGCGCGCGTGCTCGACCTCGCGCGCGCGCTCGGCAAGACGCCGGTCGAGGTCAACGATTACCCGGGGTTCGTCGCCAACCGGATCCTCATGCCGATGATCAACGAGGCGGTGTACTGCGTCATGGAAGGCGTCGGCACCCCCGAGGCGATCGACACGGTGATGAAGCTCGGCATGAACCACCCGATGGGCCCGCTCGCACTCGCCGACTTCATCGGCCTCGACACCTGCGTCGCGATCCTCGACGTCATGCACGCCGGGCTCGGCGACCCGAAGTACCGCCCCTGCCCGCTGCTCAAGAAGTACGTCGCCGCCGGCTGGCTCGGCCGCAAGTCCGGGCGCGGCTTCTACGACTACCGAACGCCTTAACCCGCCCCGTGTCGCCCCGCGCACGCCTACTGTCATCCCGAGCGCAGCGAGGGATCGGCGTGCAGCGCGGAGCGGTCCCTCGCTGCGCTCGGGATGACAGGGGCGGGCACGGCACGCCTTCCTAGCAATCTTGCCTATGTCTGCAACCATCGCCCCCGCCGACGTCGTCGCCTTCGACGGCGTCCTCCCGCTCACCGAAACGCAGCGCGACATCCAGCGGCTCGCGCGCGACTTCGCCGCCGAGCACGTCGCGCCGTTCGCGGCGGAGTGGGACCGCGACCAGCGCTTCGAGCCCGCGGTCGTCGCGCAGCTCGGTGCGTCCGGGTTCCTCGGCATGCTGCTCCCCGAGCAGTACGACGGCCTCGCGCTCGACACGTCGAGCTACCTGCTCGCGATCGAGGAGATCGCCGCGGCCGACGCGAGCACGGCGGTGCTGATGAGCGTCCACAACTCGCTGCCGACGCAGATGATCCTCCGCTTCGGCGACGAGGAGCAGCGGGCGCGCTACCTGCCGCCGATGGCGCGCGGCGAGAAGCTCGGCGGCTTCGCCCTCTCCGAGCCCGACGCGGGGAGCGACGCCGCGTCGCTGCGTACCCAGGCGGTGCGCGACGGCGACGATTGGGTGCTGAACGGCACGAAGGCGTGGATCACCCACGGAACCTACCCCGACCTCGTGCTGCTCGCGATGGCCCGCACCGACACGCCGGACGCGCGCCGGGGCGGTAAGGGCATCTCGACGTTCATCGTCACGCCCGACATGCCGGGGTTCCGCGTCGGCAAGAAGGAGAACAAGCTCGGCCTCCGCTCGTCGCCGACCGTGCAGGTCGTTTTCGAGGACCTGCGCGTGCCCGCGGCGAACCTCGTCGGCGAGGAGGGGCAGGGGTTCGTCTACGCCATGCAGTCGCTCGACCACGGCCGGCTCGGGATCGCCGCGCAGGCGCTCGGCATCGCGCGCGCGGCGCTCACCGCGGCCCGCGACTACGCCGACCAGCGCAAGCAGTTCGGCCAGCCGATCCGCAACTTCCAGGCGATCCAGTTCAAGCTCGCCGACATGGCGAGCCGGATCGCGGCCGCGCGCGCGCTGCTCCACCAGACCGCCGCGGCCAAGGACCGCGGCGAGCGCGTCACGCAGTTCAGCTCGATGTGCAAGCTGCTCGCGAGCGAGACCGCGATGTTCGTCGCCGACGAGGCCGTCCAGATCTTCGGCGGCTACGGCTACGTCAAGGACTACCCGGTCGAGCGCTACCTGCGCGACGCCAAGGTGACCGAAATCTACGAAGGCACGTCCGAGATCCAGCGCATCGTGATCGCGCGCGAACTCTACACCTGACATCGACTCTTCCCGCGTGTTATGACCGTCGCCGCCATCACCCCGCCGCGCTCCGAGTCGCAGGCGTTCCCGGGCGCCTCGACCCTGCGCCTGTTCGACACGCTCGCCGAGATGGGCCACGAGCAGCTCGTCGTCTGCCACGACAAGACGAGCGGCTACCGCGGCATCATCGCCATCCACGACACGACGCTCGGCCCCGCGCTCGGCGGCACGCGCTTCTGGAACTACGTGACCGACGAGGAGGCGATCATCGACGCGCTCCGGCTCGCGCGCGGGATGACGTACAAGAACGCCGTTGCCGGCCTCAACCTCGGCGGCGGCAAGAGCGTCATCATCGGTGACAACCGCACCGCGCAGCGCGAGCTGCTCTTCCGCGCGCACGGCCGGTTCGTCGATTCGTTAGGCGGACGGTACGTCACGGCCGAGGACGTCGGCACGAGCACGGGCGACATGGACTTCGTGCACATGGAAACCGATTACGTCGCCGGGCTCGCGGGCGCGTCCGGCGACCCGTCGCCGGTCACGGCGCACGGCGTCTTTCGGGCGATCCAGGCGGCCGCGCACCGGCGGTGGGGCAGCGACTCGCTCGAGGGCCGGACGGTCGCGATTCAGGGCTGCGGCAACGTCGGGCACCACCTCGCCCGCGAGCTGCATCGCGCCGGCGCCGCGCTCGTCGTCAGCGACATCGACACCGAGCGCGTCGCCCGCGTCGTTGGCGACACCGGCGCCCGCGCGGTCGACTCGGGCGAGATCTACGGCCAGCCGGCCGACATCTTCGCCCCGTGCGCGCTCGGCGCGGTCATCAACGACCGGACGCTGCCGCAGCTGCGGTGCGAGATCGTCGCGGGCGCGGCCAACAACCAGCTCCTCGAGGACCGCCACGGCGACGAACTGGAGGAACGCGGGATCCTCTACGCCCCCGACTACGTCGCGAACGCGGGCGGGGTGATTAACGTGTACAGCGAGCTGGCCGGCTGGAGCCGCGAACGCGCGCTCCGCAAGGCCGACGAGATCTACCACACGACCCGGAACGTCTTCGAGATCGCCGAGCAGGACGGGATCCCGACCTACCGCGCCGCCGACCGCGTCGCGGAGCGCCGGATCGCGTCGCTCGGCGCGATGGTGAAGACGTGGCCGCAGTGGCCGAACAAGTCCACCTGACGTCGAACCGAACGGGAGCTTCGCGATGCTGACATGGAAGGCGTGGGACCGCTGTCCGCCGGGCGCGGCGCTGGCCGAGACGGACCCCGAGATCGCGGCGCTGATCGGCGAGGAGACGGAACGGCAGAACGACGGGCTCGAGCTGATCGCGAGCGAGAACTTCGTCTCGCCGGCCGTGCTCGAGGCGATGGGATCGCCGCTGACGAACAAGTACGCCGAGGGGCTCCCCGGGAAGCGGTACTACGGCGGTTGCGAGGTCGTCGACAAGGTCGAGCAGCTGGCGATCGACCGCGCCAAGCAGCTGTTCGCGGCCGACCACGCGAACGTGCAGCCGCATTCCGGCGCGTCGGCGAACGCCGCCGTTTTCCTCGCCTTCCTCAAGCCGGGCGAGACGTTCCTCGGCATGGACCTGTCGAACGGCGGGCACCTGACGCACGGCTCGCCGGTCAACTTCTCGGGGCTGCTGTACCGGGCCACCTCGTACGGCGTCACCGACGAGGGGCTGCTCGACTACGCGCGCATGCGCGAACTGGCGCGCGAGCACCGCCCGAAGATGATCATCGCCGGCTACAGCGCCTACTCGCGCGCGATCGACTGGCAGCAGTTCCGCGACGCGGCCGACGAGGTCGGGGCGATCTTCATGGTCGACATGGCGCACTTCGCGGGGCTCGCCGCCGCGGGCGTGTACCCGTCGCCGGTGCCGTACGCGGACGTCGTGACGACGACGACGCACAAGACGCTGCGCGGGCCACGCGGCGGCCTGATTCTCTGTAAGGCGCAGCACGCGAAGGCGGTCGACAAGGCAATGTTCCCGGGCACGCAGGGCGGTCCGTTGGAGCACGTGATCGCGGCCAAGGCGGTCGCCTTCCGCGAGGCGCTGCGCCCGGAGTTCCGCGACTACTCGCGCCAGGTCGTCGCGAACGCGCAGGCGCTCGCCGCGGCGTTCGTCGCGCGCGGGCTCCACGTCGTGTCGGGCGGTACGGACAACCACCTCATGCTGCTCGATCTGCGCGCGCGCGGGCTCACCGGCAAGGCCGCCGAGCAGGCGCTCGACCGCGCGGGGATCACGGTGAACAAGAACACGGTGCCACGCGAGACGCAGTCGCCGTTCGTCACGAGCGGCATCCGCATCGGCACGCCGGCGGTGACGACGCGTGGCATGGGCACGTCCGAGATGAGTGAGATCGCGGAGCTCATCGACCGCGTGCTGCACGCGCCGGACGACGCCGGGGTGAGCGAGACGGTGCGCGCCGAAGTCCGCGCGCTCGCGGCCCGGTTCCCGTTGTATCCCGCGCCCGCCGGCGCGTTCGCCGGCGCCGCCTGACGTGTCCACCGCGCCGCTGTAGCTCGCCCGTTACGCACCGCACGCGCCCGACGGGCGCGGACCGCTCCTGCGGCGGCGGGGGTACGCCCCGGCGGTTGCGGGGCGCCCGGCGACCCCGCAGTATTGCATCCCGTCCTCCCTCGTTGGCCATGCCCGTAGTCGCCCGGAGTCGCACCGTTGCCTGAGTTGGCGTTTCGCGATGGACTGATGGACCAGATCCGCCTGCGCGAGCCGCGCTTCCACGAGCGCGGGTACCTGTTCGTGCTCGCCGCGTTGGAGTACGCCCAGGCGCGCCGGTCGGAGCGGCGCCACGTGTCGGGCGCGGACCTCGCGCGCGCCGTCCGCGACCTCGCCATCGAACGGTTCGGCGTGCTCGCGCGCGAGGTGCTTGAGTACTGGGGCATTCGACGGACCGAGGACGTCGGCGACGTCGTGTTTGCGCTCGTCGACCTCGAACTGCTCGCCGCGCAGCCCAACGACACGCGCGACGACTTCGCCGCCGTGTACGACTTCGACGTCGCGTTCGCGCGCGACTACCCCTGGCGCTGTCCGGCGCTCACCTGACCGACCCATGAACGCCGCGTGACCGCCATGCCCTCCGAGCTCCCCCCTTGCCACAAGTGCGGCGAGGGAACCTTGCTGCCGCTGAGCGATTACGGGCGGGACGGCGCGCCGATCACCTACAAGGCGTGGGTGTGCAGCAACCCCGAGTGCGGGTTCAACATCCGGATCGACAACGGCGAGATCGGCTACGGCCGCGCCGTCGGCCCGTCGAATAAGTAGCGGGACGCGACGTGGGCGCGCCCGCGGTCCGCGTTACCACCGCGACCGAAGCCGCGGCCGCTGACGCGGCCACGATCGCCGCCGGCGTCCCCTCGCGCGCCCTGATGCAGCGCGCGGGCGCGGCGGCCGCCGCCGAGATCGTCCGCCGCTACGCGGCGCTGCTCGGCGCCGGCGTCGCGGTCCACGCGGGCCCGGGCAACAACGGCGGCGACGCATGGGTCGTCGCCCGCGCGCTGCGCCGCTACGGCGTGCGCGTCGGGGTGACGCAGTGGGGCGCCCCGGCGCCGACCACCGACGACGCGCGCTACGAGCACGACCGCGCGCGCGACGCGGGCGACGTCCCCGCGCCGACCGGCGCCGAACGCGTCGTCGTCGACGGCGTGCTCGGCACCGGCGCCCGCGCGCCCGCGCGCGACTACGCCGAGGCGTACGCGGCGGAGCTGGCGCGCGCCCGCGACGCGGCAGCGCCTAACGCGCGCCGGGTGGTCGTCGCGCTCGACGTCCCGACCGGCCTCGACGCGACCACCGGCGCGGCGATCGGGACCGCCGTCCGCGCCGACCTGACGCTCGTCTTCGGGACGCTCAAACGCGGCCTCCTCGTCGACCGCGACGCGGCCGGCGAGATCGCCGTCCTCGACATCGGGCTCGACGACGTCGCGTTCGCCCCGCCGGGCCGCGCGTCGCTCCCGACGCTCGTCACAGCGGACGCGTTCAGCGCCGACGTGCTCCGCAGCTTCCCCGCCGATGCGCACAAGGGCGTTCGCGGCAAGGTCGCCGTCGTCGGCGGCGCGGCGGGGATGGCCGGCGCGGCGGCGCTCGCCTCCGATGCCGCGCTCCGCAGCGGGGCGGGGATGGTCCGCGCCGTCGTCGCGCCCGAAAGCGTGCCGATCCTCCAGAACGGCCTGCACGCCGCGATGGCGACCGCGTGGCCCGCGCCGGACGACGCGGACACGCTGCAGCATGCCGTGCTCGACTGGGCCGACGCGATCCTCCTCGGCCCCGGACTAGGCCGGTCCGACGCCGCGGCGGCGCTGCTCGAGCGCGTGCTCTCCGCCTGGCGCGGCCCGGTCGTGGTCGACGCGGACGCGCTCAACCACTACGCCGGCCGGCTCGGTGCGTTAGGCGCGCTGCTCGCCGGGCGACCCGCGCTCCTCACGCCACACCCGCTGGAGCTCGCGCGCCTGCTCGGCACGACGGTCGACGACGTCCTCGCGCGCCGCTTCGAAATCGCCGGCGAGGCCGCCCGCACCGCGCACGCGGCGGTCCTGCTCAAGGGCGTGCCCACCGTGGTGAGCGACGGTGCGGCGACGCTCGTGAGCGCGACGGGCACCCCCACGCTTGGCACCGCGGGCAGCGGCGACGTGCTCGGCGGCATCGCGGCGGCGCTGCTCGCCCACACGCCCGTGGACGAGACGGCGCTCCTGCGCGGCGCCGCGGCCGCCTGGACCCACGGCCGCGCGGGCGAGCTCGCGACGGCCCTCCGCGGCGGGGTGCGCGGCGCCACGCTGGCCGACGTGCTCGACGCACTCCGCGACGCGTGGCCGCGCGACGGTACCGCGGAGTCGCGCGCCCCGTACCCCGTCATCGCCGAGCTGCCGCGGGTCGTGGGCTGACCGAAGGATCGGACGTGACCGACGGTCCGCTCCACACGCGGGTCGGACCCGGGCGTGAGTTCGATGCGATCCGCACCTTACTCGCGCGCTGGGGCGACCGCGCCCGCGGCGTCGGGGACGACGCGGCCGTGCTCGACGTCTCGCCCGGCGCGCGGCTCGTCGTGAGCACCGACGCGTCGGTCGAAGGCGTGCACTTCCGGCGCGCCTGGTTCACCCCGGCCGAGATCGGCTGGCGCGCGGCCGCGAGTGCGCTCAGCGACCTCGCCGCGATGGCGGCGCGGCCGTTGGGCGTGCTGCTCGCGGCCAGCGTGCCCGCGGACTGGCGCGACGCCTTGCCAGATATTGGCGACGGGATCGGCGAGGCCGCCGCCGCCGCAGGCTGTCCGATCGTCGGCGGTGATCTCACGGCCGGGCGGGATCTTGCGCTCACGATCACGGTCCTCGGCGAGGCGGTGCGTCCCGTGACGCGCGACGGCGCGCGCCCAGGCGACGGCCTGTACGTCACCGGGCGGCTTGGTGGGCCGCGGCGCGCGCTCGACGCGCTGCTGCGCGGCGAGACGCCCCTCGCCGCGGATCGGGAGCGCTTCGCGCGCCCATCCGCCCGCATCGCGGAGGCGCGCTGGCTCGCCGAGCACGGCGCCCGCGCGATGATCGACGTTTCCGACGGGCTACTGGCCGATGCAGGGCACGTCGCCGCCGCCAGCCGGTGCCGGCTCGTGCTGGACCCGGCGGCCGTCCCGCGCGTGCACGGCGCGTCAGTCGAGGACGCGTTGGCAGGCGGTGAGGAGTACGAACTGCTCTGCGCCTCCGCCGTCGCGCTCGAGGTCGACGCGTTCGCGCACGCGTACGGGTTGCCCCTCACGCGCGTCGGCGACGTACTCGGCCGTGAGACGGGCGGCGAGCCGGTCGCGCTGCGGGGCGCGGCGCGCGTTGACCTCCCCGCCGGGCACGACCACTTTACGCGCTGATGCGCACCCTGGCCGCCGCCCTCACGCTCGCCGTCCTGACCACCGTGCTCGGCTCGATCGTGTTGTTGGCGCGGCTCTTCGGCGTGCCCGACGGGCCGGGGACGATCTACGAGCGCGCGCCGCGCTGGTGGGCGAAGGCCGTGCTCGCGGTCTCGGGGATCACCGTCGTCATGCACGGCGCCGAGCGCGCGCGCACCGGCGAGCCGCGGATCTTCGCGTGCAACCACGTCAGCTGGTACGACGTCCTCGTGCTCGTCGCGCACCTGCCGCGGTACTCGTTCGTCGCGAAGGCGGAGCTGTTCCGCGTGCCCGTCTTCGGCGCGGCCGCGCGCGCGGTCGGCACGATCCCGATCGACCGGGAGAACCGCGCGGCGGCGTTCCAGTCGTACGACGAGGCCGCGGCCCGGATCCGCGACGGCCGCAGCGTGGTCGTGTTCCCGGAGGGCACGCGCGGCGCGACCTACGCGCTACGCGCGTTCAAGAAGGGGCCGTTCGTGCTCGCGATTGCGGCCGGGGTCCCCGTCGTACCCACGCTGCTGCACGGCACGCTCGAAGCACTCCCGCGCGGCTCACTGTGGCTCCGCGCGGCGCGCGTCGACGTCCACCTGCTCGAACCCGTCGAGACGGCGGGCCTCGGGTACGACGCGCGCGAGGCACTGAGCGGGCGCGTCCACGACCGGCTCGCGGCCGAGCTCCGCGACGTGTACGGCGTGCCCGCCGTTGCCTAACGCGCCCGAACTGCCGCACCTTTCTCCTCCCTCATAATGCCGACCATCATCGACGTCCGCGCGCGCGAAATCCTCGACAGCCGCGGCAACCCCACCATCGAGGTCGACGTGACGCTCGACAGCGGGGCGGCGGGGCGCGCCGCGGTCCCGAGCGGCGCTTCGACCGGCGAGCACGAGGCACTCGAGCTCCGCGACGCCGACGCCAAGCGCTACGGCGGCAAGGGCGTCGAGCACGCCGTCCGCAACGTGGAGGAGCAGATCGCCCCGGCCGTGCGCGGTCACGAGGTCACCGACCAGATCGGCCTCGACCGCCTCATGCTCGAACTCGACGGGACGGAGAACAAGGGCAAGCTCGGCGCGAACGCGATCCTAGGCGTCTCGATGGCCGCCGCGCGCGCGGCCGCGAACGAGCTCGAACAGCCGCTGTTCCGCTACCTCGGCGGCCCGATGGCGCGCCTACTGCCGGTGCCGCTGATGAACATCCTGAACGGCGGAGCGCACGCGACCAACACGGTCGACTTCCAAGAGTTCATGATCGTCCCGCACGGCGCGGAGACGTTCGCGGACGCGCTGCGGATGGGCGCCGAGGTGTTCCAGTCGCTGAAAAAGGTGCTCGTCGGCCGGAAGCTCGCGACCGGGGTCGGTGACGAGGGCGGCTTCGCGCCGGACCTCAAGAGCGACGAGGAGGCGATCACGGTCATCCTCGAAGCGATCGAGAAGGCGGGGTACCAGGCGGGCACGCAGGTCGCCCTCGCGCTCGACTGCGCCGCGAGCGAGCTGTTCAAGAACGGCACGTACACGTTCAAGAAGAGCGGCGCCGGCTCGCGCGACGCGGAGGGCATGATCGAGCTCTACACGTCGTGGATCGACAAGTACCCGATCGTCTCGATCGAGGACGGGCTCGCGGAGGACGATTGGGACGGGTGGGCGAAGCTGACGGCCGCCCTCGGCGACCGCGTGCAGCTCGTCGGCGACGACATCTTCGTCACCAACTCGGCCCGCCTCGCGCGCGGCATCGAGGAGGACGTCGGGAACTCGATCCTCGTCAAGGTGAACCAGATCGGCACGCTCACCGAGACGCTCGAGGCGATCGAGCTCGCGCGCGCGTCGGGCTACTCGTCGATCATCTCCCACCGCTCGGGCGAGACCGAGGACACGTTCATCGCCGACCTCGCGGTCGCGACCAACGCGGGGCAGATCAAGACCGGGTCGGCGTCGCGCTCGGACCGGATCGCGAAGTACAACCAGCTGCTCCGCATCGAGGAGCAGCTCGGCGAATCGGCGGAGTTCGCGGCCGGCGGGCCGTTCGGCCTCTGAGCGCGCGTTAGGCAACGGTCGCGTGTCGGTCGCGGGCCGGTTGGCGTGGGGCGTGGTCGCCCTCGGGGCGACCGCGTTCGCGGTGCAGGGCGGGGAGTACGCGACCACCGACCTGTGGCGCCAGCGCGCGCGCGAACGCGCCCTCGCGGCGTCGGTGGACTCGCTGCAGCGCGCGGTCGATTCGCTGCGTACGCTGGAACGCCGGTTACGCACCGACCCCGTGCTGCAGGAAACGGTCGCGCGCGAGGAGTTCGGCATGGTGCGCGGCGACCGCGAGCTTCTGTACCGATTCGCCGATGCGCCCGCGTCGCGCGACTCGTTGCGCCCCGATTCCGCGAGGGTTGACGGAGCGCGCGCTCGTGATACATTGCCTTCCACAACGACGCGGGGTGGAGCAGCCTGGTAGCTCGTCGGGCTCATAACCCGAAGGTCGCGGGTTCAAATCCCGCCCCCGCCATGCGAACGGGCCGGCTTTCCAGCCGGCCCGTTCGCGTCAGGAGGCCAACGTCCCGCTCCGACGCGTGGCCGCCCGGTGCACGCCCCGTGCAGTCGGCAGGGTAGCTCAGCTGGTCAGAGCGCACGACTCATAATCGTGAGGTCGAGGGTTCGAGCCCCTCCCCTGCTATTGCCACACGATGCGGCTCGAACGCACGACGCCCCGGCCGATCGATCGGCCGGGGCGTCGTGCGTTGCGGGCGCGCGGTCGGTCAGCCGATCAGCCGCTTCGGTTCGGGCGGCGGCGCCGAGACGGTCACCGTCTCCGTCGTCGCGCGCGCGATCGGCTCCGGCGTCGTCGTCGAGGCCGTCACCTGCGGCGACGACTCGCCGCCCCCGGCGACCCCGTTCTTGAACTCGCGGACGCCCTTGCCCAGTCCGCTGGCGAGCTCGGGGATCTTCTTGCCGCCGAACATCAGCAGGATGACGGCGAGGACGATGAGCAAGTGTTCGGGGGCGAGCAGGTTACCGAGCATGGCGAGGCGCTCCTGGGCAAAAGCGCGAGCGGTGAACGCCCAGCGCGTGGCGAGTCCGAAATCTGCGGCCCGGACCGGGCGCGCTATACGGGTACGCCCGGGCCGGCCCAGCGGAGTCTAGCACATTGCGGACCCCCGCGGCGCGCGCGAGTTCCGCGCGCCGCGGGCTGCGCCCGTCCGCCGCTCACGGATTGCGGCGGTCGCGGCGCAGGTCCTGCCGGTCGTGGCGGATGTCGCGCTCCAGCCGGCGGTTGACGTACGCCTCGTGACTCGTCGCGCGGTCGTCGCGCGCGTCGAGCCGGCGGTCGTGCCGGAGCTCGGCGTTGTCCTGGCGCAACACCCGGTCATCGCGCCGGTCCGCACGCTCCGCATCGATCAGGGCCTGCCGGTCCGCCCGGGCCGCGGCCGGGTCGTGCGCCGCGCGCGCCGACCAGAGCGCGCGACGCTCGGCGCTCACCGCCGCATCGGCCGACCGGTCGACCTGGCGGTCGTCGTTGCGCAGGCGACGATCACGGTTGATCAGCGCGTCGTCGCGCCGGTCGAGGGCGCGGTCGCCGCGCAGCTCGCGGCGGACGTACCCGTCGCGGTGCTCGTCGCGCTGGACGTCGCGCCGGTCGTGCCGGATGTCGCGCGCGCGGGCCGCGTTGTCGGCGGCCGAGAGCCCGGGGAGCGATTGCTGCGCGCCGGCGCTGGCCGCGGTGAGGGCCGGTACGAGGACGACGGCGGTGAGAAGCTGGGCGATACGCATGACAGGTGGGGCGAAGGTGGACGTTTGATGCGCTCGGCCGCGAGGCGCGGTTGCCTAACCGCTCGTCGCGCCGTGCACACCGAGGGAGACGCCGCGATCCGGGCCGCGTTAATCCGTCCGCCTCCGTCCCCGAATCGCCCGCATTACGCCGACGTTCTCGGACCGACGAGTAGTAGCGCGTCCGCTACGAGATCCACCGGCGAGAGCGTGACGGCGCCACCATCATGCGTCATCTCTCGCGTCCGGCGCACACTCCCCGTCACCGGATCGCACTCGGTCGCGACGTACGTACCGGCGTTCAGCCCGGGTAGCTCGACCGAGACCGGTCGCGGCGGCACGTTGCGCCGGAGGCGGCCGTCGCCCCCGAGCGTGTCCGCACGCAGCAGGAACACGACCGCCTGCCGCTCGTCGCCGCAGCCGAACGCGGCCGCTTCGCGTCCGGCCATCGGCACGACCGGGGGGTGACCCGCCGGCGTGTGCGGGCGCGAGGTAACGAGCGCGAGCGGGCGCCCCCCGACGTCACGTACGACGAGTTGCTCGTTGAGGCAGACCCGCCGGAACTCGCCCCAGTCCACCAGCGCGGCGACACGCGCGAGCGCGCCCTGCGCGTCGCGCATTCCGGGCGTCAGCACGTGCGGGCGCCGATTGGGCCAGCGCATCCCGCCGCCCGCGCCCCCCGACGCGAGGTGCGCCCACTGAATGTTGCGGAAGTACTCGTCGTCGAACGCCGCCGGCAGCGTGACGCGTCGGTCCTTGAACGTGTGGATGGGCCCGTGCTCGCTCTCGAAGAACGGGCGCCCGTCGCGAATCTCGGCGAGCGCGTCCTCCGTGAGCCGCGCCGCGGCGATGGCCGGCCCGACGGTGTCGCGCGGGTCGTCGATCGTCGCTTCGGCGTAGAAGTGCGTGCTCGCAAAATCCAGCCCGGGATGACGGAAGATCAGTTCGTGCAGCTCGGGCTTCCACAGCAGCTCGGGGCCGAACACCGAGACGGTCTGCGGGTGCGCGCGCCCGTGCAGGCGCACTTCGAGGTCGCGGAGGAACGCGCTCGCCTCGGTGACGAAGCCCCACATCCCGAAGTAGTCGTTGTTCCCCTGGGCGGGGTGCAACTCGTTCCATAGGTCCCAGGCGAACAGCGCGCCGCTCGCGCCCCAGCGCTCGGTCGCGAATGCGAGGCGCGCCTTGACGAGCGCGCGCGTGTCTGCGCAGACCAGCAGCCGCGAGCGATCGGCGCACGGGCCGCCGTTGCGGCGGTTGTACGGGTGGTGGCGCCAGCGGATGTACTGAAAGAACGTGTCGTAGGGCGTGAGCAGCACCCGCATGCCGACCTGTTCGCAGATCGTGAACAAGTCATCCCAGAGCCGCACCATCGCCGGGTTGAACACGCCGGCCGGGCGCTCGAAGTAGCGGTGTTGGCTCTGGCTGTACTCCAGCATCAGGCGCAACACCGTCACGCCGCGCGCGTGCAGGTCGCGCACGTACGCCTCCGCGCCGGCGAGGTCGCGCCGCCGAAACAATCCGGCGAGCCCCGGCCAGGTGATCGCCTCGTTCGCGCCGATCGGGGTCCACGCCTCGCCGGTGTCGAGCGAGAAGTACGGGACGCCCGGCGTGGCCTGTACCCACGGCAGGGCGGACGGCGCGCGGGCGGGCGGCGCCGGGAGCGCGCGCGGGCGGCGGGTAGGGCGAGGAGCGGGGGCGAGGGCGTCGGGCATGTCGGGGGGAACGGGTGGGCGTCCTACAAGATGGCGCACCGGGCAACCATCGCCCGAGTTCGCGCGCGTGCGACCGGCGCGCACGCTCCGTGCGGGTGAGGGGCCGCGAGCGCGCGGCTTGCGACGCGCGATCTGCTGCCGCGTTCGGAGCCGCCGAATCCGCACCCGTCAGAACACCCGCCCAGGAGCCGCATGACCGCCCCCGCCCAACCGACGTCGACTGTCGACGCCGCGACGATGGCCGAGTGGAACGACCTGCTCCAGCTCGACCACGACGCGGTCGGCTCGTACACGCTCGCGGTCGAGCAGCTGAAGGCGCACGCGTACCGCGACACGATCCGCCGGTACCGCGGCGACCACGAGCGTCACATCGCCGAGTTGACGCCGGCGATCCGCCGACACGGCGGTCAGCCGATCGACTTCCCGCACCCGAGCAGCGTCGACAAGCTCGCCGTGCAGGGCTTCGCGTCGACGGGCGGCGGCGACACGCACGTCCTCATCTCGTTCCGCGCGAACGAGCGCCAGGCCCGGGACAAGTACGCGCGCGCGGTCGAGCGTGCGGCCGCCTGGCCGTCCGACGTCCAGGCGATCGTCCGCGACGCGGCGAGCGACGAACGCCGCCACTACGATTGGGTCGACATGACCGTGCAGTCGCTCGGCGTCGTTTCGCGAGGCGTCGAGGTGTTCCATGCGCGGACGCACGACGCGGCCGAGGCGGTCGAGACGCAGGGAATGCGTGGCTTCGAGGCGGCGCGCCGCGCCGTCGCCGGGTCGGGGCTCGCGCGTCGGGCCGCCGAGCGCCCGCTCGCGGCCGCCCTCACCGTACTCGGGATCGGCCTCCTCCTGGGAAGCGTACGCCGAAGCCGCTGACGTTGCGACCGTAGATTGCGGCGATGTCCGCCACCTCGCTCCTCGCCGCCGCGCGACCGTCGCGCGTGCCGGACGCCGCGGTCGGGCCGGCGCGCAACCCCGGCACACCGTTCGACCTCGCCCTCGTCCGCGCCCAGCGCATCAACCGGTCGGCGGTCGAGCGGCGGGCGGCGACGCTCCCGGCGCGCCGGACGGTGAAGAAGGCGTGGCAGGCTGCGTGGCTGCTGCGCGCGATCACCTGCATCGACCTCACGACCCTCGCTGGCGACGATACCCCATCCAACGTGCGCCGGCTTTGCGCGAAAGCTGTCCGCCCCCTCCGCGACGACCTCGTCGACGCGCTCGGCGCCGCGCCGCTGGGCATCCGCACGGGCGCGGTCTGCGTCTACCACGCGTACGTCGCGACCGCCGTCGACGCGCTGCGTGGCACGGGCGTTCCCGTCGCCGCCGTGTCCACGGGCTTCCCCGCCGGCCTCTCGCCGCTCCGCGAGCGGCTGGCGGAGATCCGCGCGTCGGTCGACGACGGCGCCGTCGAGATCGACACCGTGATCACGCGCGCCCACGTGCTCCGCGGCGAGTGGGAGGCGCTCTACGACGAGGTCCGCGCGATGCGCACGGCATGCGGCGATGCGCACCTGAAAGTCATCCTCGCGACCGGCGAGCTCGCGACGCTGTCGAACGTCGCGCGCGCGAGCCAGGTGGCGATGATGGCCGGCGCCGACTTCATCAAGACGAGCACCGGGAAGGAGGGCGTCAACGCGACGCTGCCGTTCGCGCTCGTCATGTGCCGCGCGATCCGCGACTACCACGAGCGCACCGGCGTCGCGGTCGGCTTCAAACCCGCGGGCGGCATCCGCACCGCCAAGCAGGCGCTCGAGTTCCAGTACGTGATGCGCGAGGAGCTCGGGACACGCTGGCTCGCGTCCGACCTCTTCCGCATCGGCGCGAGCGCGCTGCTCACCGACATCGAGCGCCAGCTCGAGCACTTCATCACGGGGCGCTACGCCGCCGCCCACCGCCACGCGATGGTTTAACGATCCCATGGCCACCACGGTCGCGGGCAACACGGTTGCCGACATCTTCCGGTCGATGAGCTACGGCCCGGCCCCCGAGTCGGACGCCGAGGCGCGCCGCTGGATCGCGGCGCGGGGCGGGGAGGGGGCGCACTACATCGGCGGCGCCTGGTACCGCGCGGCCGACGCCGAGCTGTTCGACGTCCTCGAGCCCGCAACGGGGGTGCTCCTCGCCCGCGCGCCGCAAGGCACGGAGGACGACGTGGACCGCGCCGTCGACGCGGCTCGTCGCGCGCAACCGGCGTGGGCCGCGCTCGGCGGCCATGGGCGCGCGCGGCATTTGTACGCGCTCGCGCGGGCGGTGCAGAAGCACGCGCGCCTGCTCGCCGTGCTCGAGGTGCTCGACAACGGGAAGAGCATCCGCGAGACACGGGACCTCGACGTGCCGCTCGTCGCGCGACACTTCTACCACCACGCCGGGTGGGCGCAGCTCCTCGACGCCGAGTTCCCGGGCTACGGCCCGTTAGGCGTCGTCGGCCAGGTGATCCCCTGGAACTTTCCGCTCCTCATGCTGGCGTGGAAGGTCGCGCCGGCGCTCGCGGCGGGGAACACTGTCGTGCTGAAGCCCGCCGAGTTCACGCCGCTGACCGCCCTCTGCTTCGCCGAGCTCGCCCACGACGCGGGGCTCCCGGCGGGCGTCCTCAACGTCGTCACCGGCGACGGACGCACCGGTGCGGCGCTCGTCGCGCACGCGGGCGTCGACAAGGTCGCGTTCACCGGCTCGACCGAGGTCGGGCGCGCGATCCGCCGCACGACGGCGGGCAGCGGCAAGAAGCTCTCGCTCGAACTCGGCGGCAAGAGCCCGTTCCTCGTCTTCGAGGACGCGGACCTCGACAGCGTCGTCGAGGGCGTGGTCGACGCGATCTGGTTCAACCAGGGGCAGGTGTGCTGCGCGGGCTCGCGGCTGCTCGTCCAGGAGGGCGTCCACGACCGGCTGATCGAGAAGCTGCGCTGGCGCATGGAGCGGCTCCGCATGGGCCCACCACTCGACAAGGGCGTCGACCTCGGCGCGATCGTCGCGCCCGTCCAACTCGAGCGCATCCGCGCGCTCGTCGCGCGCGGCGTCGACGAGGGCGCGGCGTGCTGGCAGCCGTCGTGGGCGCGGGTCGAAGAAGAGCAAGGCGGGTGGTTCTACCCGCCGACGCTGCTCACCGGCGTGTCACCCGCGTCGACCGTCTCGCAGACCGAGATTTTCGGGCCGGTCGCCGTCGCGATGCCGTTCCGCACGCCGTCCGAGGCGGTGGCGCTCGCGAACAACACGCCGTTCGGCCTCGCCGCGAGCGTGTGGACGGAGAACGTCAACCTCGCGCTCGACGTCGCGCCGCGCGTCAAGGCCGGCGTGGTGTGGATCAACTCGACCAACCAGTTCGACGCCGCTGCGGGCTTCGGCGGATACCGCGAGAGCGGGTTCGGCCGCGAGGGCGGTCGCGAGGGGATGTACGAGTACCTCGCGCCGGTCCGCACGCCGGCCCCGACGCCTAACGTCGCGCCGCGGCCGGCGGAGGCGGGCGCCGCCGCGCCGGCGACGCCGCGTGCCGCGGGCGCGCTGCTGCCGATCGACCGCACCCCGAAGCTCTACGTCGGTGGCAAGCAGGCGCGCCCCGATTCGGGCTACACGCGCCGCGTGCTCGGCCCGGACGGACGCGCGGTCGGCGAGGTGGGAGACGGCAACCGGAAGGATCTGCGCAACGCCGTCGAGGCGGCGCACGCGGCGGCGTCCGGGTGGGCGCGCACGAGCGGTCACGCGCGCGCGCAGGTGCTCTACTACGTCGCCGAGAACCTCTCGGCGCGCGCCGACGAGTTCGCGCGCCGGCTGGACGCGATGCGCGGCTGCGGGGACGGCACGGCGGAGGTCGACGCCACCGTGCGGCGGCTGTTCACCTACGCGGCGTGGGCGGACAAGTACGACGGCGCGGTGCACGACGTCCCGATCCGCGCCGTCGCGCTCGCGATGCACGAGCCGATCGGAGTCGTCGGCGTGGCCTGCCCCGACGACGCGCCGCTGCTCGGCTTCGTGTCGCTCGTCGCGCCGCTTGTCGCGACCGGGAACGCGGTCGTTGTCGTCCCGTCCGAACAACACCCGCTCGCCGCCACCGACTTCTATGGCGTCCTGGATACGAGCGACGTGCCGGGCGGCGTGGTCAACATCGTGACCGGCGCGCGCGACCCGCTCGCCCTCGTGCTCGCGGAGCACGACGACGTCGATGCGCTCTGGTACCACGGAACACGCGCGGGTGGGACCGACGTGGAGCGCGCGTCCGCGGGCAACCTGAAGCGCACCTGGACGGCGTGGGACGCCATCGATTGGTACGACGCGGGGCAGGCCGAGGGTCGCGCGTTCCTCCGCGAGGCGACGCAGGTCAAGAACGTCTGGGTGCCGTACGGCGAGTGACGGTCCGACGCCCGTTGTCGTGCGCGTCCGCCGCTCACCGCGCGCCGACCACCGCCGTGCCCGGCCGGAGCACGAGCGACGGGCCGACGACGCCGGTCGCGCTCACCGCCGCGACCGCGACCGCGTCGGCGTCCTCGCCCGACCGGAAGCGCGCCGAGACGAGCGGCGTCTCGCCCGGCAGCACGCGCGTCGTCCACCCGCCGCGCGCGTCGCGCCAGCTGGCGAGCCACCACCGCACGCGCGTCGAGTCACCCGCCGCGACCGTGAGCACGTCGGCGGCGCCGCCCCCTGCGGCCGCTCCGCCCGCGGCCGTCCCCCCCACGGCCGCGCACCCCGCGAAGCGCGGCGCGGCCGGGACCGTGGCGTCGAGCCACGGGCTCGCCGGCGGGAGCGCGGGCGCGGCGTAGAGCGTCCCGGCGAGGCGGTCGCCTAACGCCCCGGCCGCGTCCGCGAGGAGCGACTTGAGGCGGAAGTGCACGTGTCCCTGCGACTCGCCGGCGGGCGCGCGCGCCGCGCGGAGGAGCTCGATCTCGTGCGCGATCTCGCTCGCGGGCCACTTGTTGTGCCCCTCCGCGACGCGCATCGTCAGCAGGCCGGGCCAGACGTGGCGGCGCTGGGAGTTCTCGCCGCGCCACCACGCGTCGAGCCTGCGGAACCGCGCCTGCTCGCCGTCGCTCGCCCAGTAGAGCTGCGGCGCGAGGTAGTCGACCCACCCCTCACGCAGCCAGCGCCGCGAGTCCGCGTAGATCTCCTCGTACGCGTCGAGCCCGCTCACGCCCGCGGGCGATCCGGGGCGCCAGATCCCGAAAGGGCTGATGCCGACGAGCACCCACGGCTTGCGCGCCTTCACGCCGGCGTAGAGCTGCCGCACGAAGTCCGAGACGTTCTCGCGGCGCCACGCGGCACGGTCTTCCCCCGCCCCGTACCGCGCCCACGACCGCGCGTCGTCGAACGCGATCGTCTCGGTCGTCCGCACGCGGCGCACGCGGCGGCCGACGCGCACGCGCCGCGTCACCGTCTCTTCTTCGCGGTAAGGATAGAAATAGTCGTCGAGGTGCAGCGCGTCGATGTCGTACCTGTCAACGACCTCGAACAACGACCCGAGCACGTCCTTGCGCGCCTCCGGGAACCCGGGGTCGATCCAGCGCTGCGAGCCGTAGCGGACGAGCCACTCCGGGTGCTGGCCGGCGATGCGCTGCGCGCCCGCCGGTTCGCGCCGGTCCGGCGGGGCCGCCCGGAACGGGTTGAACCAGACGTGCAGCTGCAGCCCGCGCCGGTGCGCCTCGCGCACGGCGTACGCGAGCGGGTCGTACCCCGGCACGCCGCCGCGCCCGACGAGGTAGCTCGACCACGGCGCGCGGGTCGTCGGGTACAGCGCGTCGGCGGCCGGGCGCACGTGCAGAATGACCGCGTTCAGCCCGATCGCGGCCGCGCGGTCCAACAGCCCCTGCAACTCCGTCTGCTGCTCCGCGTCCGACATCCCGGTCCGAGACGGCCACTCGCCGCTCTCGACCGGCGAGACCCACGCGCCGCGGAACTCGCGCGCGACCGCGGGCGGCGCCCACGCACTCCCCGGCTGCGCGGCCGAATCGAGCAGCGTGACCGTACACCCGTCGCGGCGTACACGTGGCGCCGATGGCCCGCGAGCGGCGCGGTCGCCGGCGTGCGCCGCGACGAGGGCGCCCGCGACGAAGGGGAGCGTGGCGAGCCATCGCGAACTCATCGGAGGGCCACGGCCGTGTCGCCCGTGGCGTACTGAAGCGCGGCGCGCACGACCGGGCCTGCCGACGTAATCCCCTTGAGCGAGTGGTGCTGCTTCGGAACGGGAAAGAGCCGCGCGCCAGCCGCCACGAGCCCCGAGTCCGCGTAGCGAAATTTGTCGAGCTCGCC
Source organism: Gemmatimonadetes bacterium T265 (assembly GCA_019973575.1). NCBI lineage: Bacteria > Pseudomonadati > Gemmatimonadota > Gemmatimonadetes bacterium T265. The sequence goes on along the minus strand of BPUI01000002.1, from coordinate 213,041 downwards.
ACGCACGAGCGCCACCCGAACGCGTGGAGCAAGGAGGCCGACCTGCGAATCGACGGCAAAGCTACCGCGCTCGTGCGGCTCTTCGCCGCGCAGGTCGGACGCGGTCGTGCGCAGATGGCCCCTCTGACCCGGGCTCATCGCGACCACGCCAACCAGCCCCGGCTCGAACTGCGGAGCGCGCAGGTGCGCCGCCGTCCACAGGGCGATCTCGCCGCCGATCGAGTGACCGGCGATCACGAGTGGGCGGTCGCTCGCCCGGAGGGCGCCGCGTGCGCGCGTGATGAGGGTGTCGACGCGTGCGAGGTACAGGCTTTCGCGCGTGGGGCCGTTCGGGAGGCCGTCGAGCAGCTTCTTCACGTCGAACCCGACGACCGCATAGCCGTCCTCGCTCAGCAGTTCGGCGAGCCGTTGATGTGCGGCCCAGAAGCCGATGTCGTTGCCGAGGAAGAACACGACGGCGCGCGGCGGGCGCGTTGTATCCCGCGCGGGGTAGAAGTACAGCGGCGCGGCGCGCAGGACCGGGTCGGCCGGGTGAAAGGGCGCCCGCGCACCCGGCCGCAGCGCGGTGACCAAGAAGCACCCGCCCAACAGGCTGACCAGGAGCAGGCCGACCCCGCCGCGCAACGTGATACGAATCATACCTCCAATGCTACTCGCGAAAACTGCGATCGGTGCCCGCGCGAACGCTACCCGCCGGAGCGTAGCGAGATCTTAGGGCTACTCGACCGGGGGGCGTCCGTCGCGCCGCGCCGTTGGGCGCGTGCCGTGATCACGTCGTCACGCGCCGGTTAGGGCGACCGCACCCGGACGGGCGGCCCGCACGCGGACGCGCGTTAGAACCCGCGCCGTCCGTCGCGGAATCGGTTCACGAGAATCCACGGCGTGACGGTGGCGGTGACGTACGGGTTGCGACGGCCACCTCGCACGTGCGTAGCCGGGACGACGTAGTCGAAGCGGAGCGCGGACCGTCCGACGGCGTTCGGCACGACGTGCACGCCCCCGCCGACGGCGCTCACGAACTGATCGACGGGTGGCGGGACAGGCCCGGGCGTAACTGGCCATGACAGCGTCCGCTCCGACGCGCGGTACGAGGCCGCGCCGAACCCGGCGAGATCGAGGTTCAGGTGCCCGACGCGGCTCGCGATGCGCCAGTCCCGTTCGACGAGCGCCGCGACCGCGGTTTGCGCGAGGCGCGTCTGACGGCCGACGATGCGGACCGTCGGGTCGAAGCCGAGCAGCGCCTGTTGGTCCGGGTCTGGCGCGAGTAGCCGCTCGGCGGCAACGCGCCCGTACAGGTACCCCCCGGGCTGCCGCGCGACGCCCGTCAACGCGGCGCGCGCGGACCCGCCCGAGACGTTTGACCCGCGCTGCAGATAGCCAGACGCCCAAACGTCCGCGACGCCGAGCAGATCCGGGTGCGGCAGCCACATCCGGCCCGACCAGAAATCGACGTGTGCCGCGGAGCGCCGCGCGACCTGATCGCGCCCGATGCCGGCAACCAGTTCGCCTTCGACGCCACGTGGCACGTCGACGACGCGCGCGTCCGGCAGGAGCCACGTGATCGCGCCGTACTGCTCCGCGTAGCGCCCGGCGCCGAGATCGACGCCCGCGAAGTCGCGGCGCACGACTGACGGTCCACCGAGGATCGCGTTCGGCGCCGCGATGAGCCGCGTCCGCTCGGCTTCCGCGCCGGCCATCAGGAAGGTGGCCGACCCGATACCGTCGTCGGCCGCGACCCGACGCCCGAGCAGCGCGTCGCCACCCGCGCGCGAGAAACTTGCGCCACGCCGGGCGGCGCCGGCGCGGCGCGTGCTGCCGACCGCGAACTCTCCGCGCCACAGCTCGGCCAGCTCACGGTCCGGAGGGCGGACGCTGAGTGTGGTCGCGTTCTCGATCGGATTGCGCGCGAGCCGCGCGCCGACGGCGTAGAGGCTGCCGAGGACGGCCGGGTCACTCGCCGCGACCGCGAACCCATTCCGGTCACGCGTGCCGATCGCTGCCGCGCTGAGATCCCGACCGGTGCCGAGCAGGTTCCGCTCCGCGAACCCGGCGCTGTAGCTCTGCGGAGGCGCGGCCGTCGTGCCCGTCCCGGCGTCGGGCCGTGTGCCGGTGTTGAACCGGAGATCGGGGCGCAATGACACCGCGTCGCGCGCGAGGAGCGTCACCGCGAGCGGCGTCGCCGGGCCGCAGTCGTTGGCGACGAGCAGAACGTCGTCGAGGTAGCCCAGGCGTCGTAGCCGACGCAGCGACTCGGCGACGCGGAGTGTGTCGACGGTGTCGCGTGGCGCGATGAGTAAGAAGCGGCGCAGCGTCCGCTGCTGCGTGCGGACGTGCGTGCGACCGGCGAGCCGCGCGAGGAACGGCACACGCGGCGTCTGCGGCGCGCCGGCGACGACGTCGAGCGTACCAATCGTTCGACCCGACACCTCCGCCAGGTTCGTCCTGCTCTCGACGCGGCGGCACGCGCCGTCAACCGGTACGCCGCGACTTGCGGCCGCCGTCGCCGGCGCGCTCTCGCGCTGGGCCGCCGCACGGCCTCCCGCGAGCGCGAGCAGCACGCCGGCGCCGCAGGCGCGGCGCACGGCGGGCATCGGAGCGGCGGGCGAAAGCGACCGGGTCGACACGCGTTGAGAGCGTGGTCGCGCTCGGGAAGGAGGCGCGCGACAGAGAGGATGCGAGGTGGGAGGCTGCCGGATGACGCGCCAACGTTACCGGGCGGGGCCACACGGCGGAAGGAGTGATGGCGGTCACCAACCCGGAAACGCAACACGGCCTCCGTAGCAAGTCCGCTACGGAGGCCGCGGTCGACTACGCCGGCCCGAGACGGAGGCTAGAGCCGGTGACCCAGTGTTACCGGGCGACGACGGTCGAGCGACCGTTTGCCCAGGTCAGGCCGGCGTGCGAACAGGAACTAGACAATGGATCACCTCCTCGTTTGCGGGTGGCACATCGGGCATCGATGTGTCGCCGCGCTTCCGCGGCGACGCCGCAATCTACACAGCAATCCGGTGGCGGTTCCATCCCGACTCGAGTCTTCTCCAGACAGGTCTCCCGCCGCGAGACGTTCTCGCCGGCCGAACTCGGCTATTTCCTTCCGCGATGGTCATCATGTCTTGCCTGCGCAGGATCGCGCTCTCGCCCGGACGCGCCGCCGTCGCGTTGATCGCGCTCGCCGCGCTGGACGGCGCTTCCGTCGCGGCCTACGGGCAGCCGCCCGCTCGAGGGACGTCCGCCTCCGACACGGGACCGGAGACCGCGCGGCGGGCGTTCCGACCCGAGGACACCTACCGCGTCGTGACCGTGAGCAACCCGGCGATGTCCCCCGACGGCCAGCGCGTCGCGGTCGTCGCAACTCGCGTGCTGGAGCAACAGAACCGACGTCGATCCGAAGTCTGGCTCGCGGCGACCGACGGCGGTGCGCCGACGCGGGTCGCGTTCGGAGATTCACTCGACGTGACCGCGCCGCGCTTCTCGCCCAACGGACAGCTCTACGTCAACGCGGGGACGCGCGCGGGCGGGACGCGGACCTACGCCGTTCCGCTCGGGGGCGTCGCGCCCGTGCCGGTGCCCGCCGCGCCACCCGCGAACGCGAGTTGGTCGCGCGACGGAAAGCTCGCCGTCTGGGCAGATAGCGTACGCCCGACGACCGACACCGCGCGCGGCGAGCGGCCGCGCCCGGACTCGACGCCGGCGAACGCCCGCGCAGAGAACGGGTCCGCGCGCGGGCCGGCGTCGCGGCCGCCGTATGGCGCGACTACGCAGCCGCTCGACGCGCAACGGTTCGACGGGCGGCAGTTCGTCGCGATCCCGTACAAGAGCAACGACCGGGGGTTCGTCCCGAACGCCTCGGGCCCCGAACGCGCGCGCCCGACACAGCTCTACGCGTGGAGCCCGGGCGACACGGTCCGCCGCGCGCTCACTGCCACGGCGTACTCGCACCGCGACGCCGCGCTCTCCCCCGACGGACGCTTCGTCGCCTTCGTCGCCGACTCGGCGCTGCGCAGCGACTCGCTCGTCCGGGCGGAGCGCGACTCGCTCGCCACGATTCCGTACGACCGTGCGCGCGACGACGTCGACCGCGACGAGGTCGACGTTTACGTCGTCCCCGTCGACGGCAGCGCGCCACCGCGCAAGCTGGCCGCGCTCCCCGGGAACGAATCGCAGCTCGCGTGGTCGCCCGACGCGGCCAGCATCGCCTTCGTCTGGCAGCCCGGTCGTACCAAGTCGGCCCGGCTCGCGACCGTCGACGTCGCGAGCGGCCGCGTGCGCGATCTGTTAGGCACGTTCGCCTACGAACCCGAGCAGTTCGCCTGGGCATCCGACCGCCTGCTCCTGGTGAGCGCGCAGGTCGGCGGGCGCACGGCCCTCTTCCGCGTCGGCTCCGGCGGCGGCGGGGTGCGCGAGGTGCTCGGCGGACGCCGCCGGACGGCCGGGCTCGCGCTCGACAGCGCGCGGCACGCCGTCACCTTCGTCGCGACCGCGTCGACGACGCCGACCGAACTGTACGTCGCGAACACCGACGGCACGGGCGTGCGACGCCTTACGAGCTTCAACGACGCGCTCCGCCGCGACGTCGCCTTCAGCGACGCGGAGCGCTTCACGTACGCGAGCGTCGGCGGCCGGCAGATCGAGGGGTGGGTCATGCGCCCTTTCGGCTACGACTCGACGCGCCGCTACCCGCTCGTGCTCTACATTCACGGCGGCCCGCACTCCAACTACGGCGAGAACTGGTTCGACGAGTTCCAGAACCTCGCCGGCGCGGGGATGATGGTCCTCTTCACCAACCCGCGCGGGTCGACCGGCTACGGCGGCGAGTTCACGTACGCGACGCGGGGGCGGTGGGGCGCGGAGGACTACCAGGACCTCATGACCGCCGTCGACGTCGCCGCCCGCCGGCCGGACGTCGACAGCACGCGCATGGGCGTGACCGGAGGGTCGTACGGCGGTTTCATGACCGCGTGGATCACGACCAAGACGGCACGCTTCAAGGCGGCCGAGGTCGACCGCATGATCAGCGACTGGACGTACTGGTACGGCGCGAGCGACGCGCAGGGACTCACTGAGTTCGAGTTCTACGGCAAGCCGTGGGACAACCAGGCGATGTACGACTCGCTCTCGCCGGTCCGGCACGTCGTGCGCGTGCGCACGCCGACGCTGCTCGTGCAGAGCGAGGAAGACTTCCGCACGCCGATGGGGAACGCCGAGATGTGGTTCGAGGCGCTCCGCAAGCGCGGCGTCCCGGCGGAGTTCGTCCGCTACCCGCGCAGCACGCACGAGCTCTCGCGCAGCGGCGAGCCGTGGCTCCTCGCCGATCGGTTAGGCCGCATCCGGCAGTGGTTCGCGCACTGGCTCCTCGCCGACGCGCCCGCGCGCACGACGGCGGGAGCGCCGTGACCGACGCCCGGGGCGTGCTGGTCGAACTGCACGACGAAGAGACGCGCGCCGAAGGGGGCAACGGAGCGGGCGAGGTCGCGACGCTGCCGCGCGACACGGCGCCCACGTTCGAACTCGAGATGCTCGTGTCCGGCGCCGTGCTCGTCGGCCTCTTCCAACTGGCGGGCGCGCTCGACGCCGTCGAGACGCGTTGGCTCCCGCACCTGACGCTCGCGGGGTTCATCGGCGTCGGCCTGCTCGCGACGTACGTGCGCGCGGCGATCTTCGCGCTCATCGGATGCTTCATCACGCACCTCGCCCTGCGCGGGTACTGGGTGGCGCTCGTCGCGGTCAACTCGATGTTCCCGCGCGGCGTGCGATGGGAGCGGGCGAAGGAAACCGGCCCGATCACCCGGTCCCTGCTGCAGGCGCGGCTACGACCGCTCGGCACGTTCGCCGCGCGCTACGACAACGCCGCGAGCCTGGTCTTCGCGACCGGGTTCATCCTCGCGCTCGCATCGCTGTCGTCGCTGGCCGTCCTCGCCGCCGGCGCCGTGATCTTCGCCGTCGTGCGAACCCTCCACGTCCCGCGACCCGAGATCGCCGTCGTCGGCGTGGTCAGCGTGATCTTCGCCGCGATGCTCGGTGGCGCGCTGGCCGACTACCGGGCGGGTGACCGGCTGGGCGGCCGCCCGGCCGCGGTCGTGCGGGGGCTCTCGTACCTCTCGCAGCGCATCCAGCCGGCGAGCCTGTCGTCCCTGATCTACGTCGTGCGGACGAACGTCGACACGCGCATGGCGTACGGGGTCGGGATGACCGGGCTCCTGCTCGCGCTCGGCGCGGCGATCGCAGTCGAGCCGCGGCCGACCGGACCGTCGTTGCCCAACTCGGGCGCGTACCGCTTCTTCGCCGACGAGTCCGAGTCGCGCAGCGTGCACGCGCAGTTCTACGACGCGCTCCGCGGCGACGACCCGGCCAGTTTTCGCGCGCCGTCGATCCAGAGCGACGTGATCACGGATCCGTACGTGCGGCTCTTCGTCCCCTACGTCCCGAGTCGCCACGAGGCGGCCCTCACCCGCGTCTGCCCGGGGCTCGCGCCCGCGCCTGTCGCCGACTCGCTCGGCGAGAGCACCGCCGACGCGACCGCCGACGCGCACATCCTGCAATGCGCCGCGCTCCTGCACCGCCCGGCCCTCGATGGAAGGCCGCTCGACTCGCTCGGGTTCCACTTCTTCAGCGACCCGCGCACCAACCGCCGCGGGTTCCGCATGCTGATCCCGGCGACCGGGCTCGCCGCGGGCGAGCACCGGATCACCGTCTGGCCCGCCCCCGCGCCGGGGCGCACGGCGTCGGGACCGTACGTGATCCCGTTCTGGCGGTAGGCGCGGCGGCGCGGGCGTTAGGCAGCGGCGAGGGGGCGCTGTGCCACCGAGACCCCGTGCGCCTCGGCCAGCGCGATCACCTCGTCCGCGCTCAGCACGTCGCGCGCGATCAGCGCGTCCGCCACCGCCTCGACCGCGGCCCGGTGCTCGCGGACCAGCGCCTCGGCGCGCGCCGCCTGCTCGCGGATCAGCGCGCGCGTCGCCGAGTCGATCTGGCCGAGCAGCTGCGACGAGGGCGCGCCGCCGTTCGCCGAGGCGTCCGCGCTCACGAGCCCGACCTCGTCGCTCATCCCGAAGTCGGCGACCATGCGGCGCGCGACGCCCGTCGCCTGCACGAGGTCTCCGCCCGCGCCCGAGGTGATCTCCTCCGGCCCCACGAACACCAGCTCGGCCGCGCGGCCGCCTAACGTTTTCGCGAGCACGCCGAGCAGGTACCGGCGCGTGTGCAGGTGGCGGTCCGAGTCGGGCGCGAAGTGCGCCGCGCCCATCGTCCGGCCGCGCGGCTGGATCGTGACCTTGTGCAGCCGGTCCTCCGGACAGGCGATCAGCCCGACGACGGCGTGCCCCGCCTCGTGCAGGGCGATCAGCCGACGCTCGTCGTCGCGCACGACGACGCCCGCCCGCACGCGGCCGAGCAGGATCTTGTCGCGCGCCTGCTCGATGTGCGCGGCGGTGATCAGCGACGCGTCGTCCTGCACCGCGACGATCGCCGCCTCGTTCAGCAGGTTGGCGAGCTCGGCGCCCGAGTGCCCGACCGTCAGCTGCGCCAGGCGCTCGAGGTCGACGTCGGGGGCGAGCTTGGCCGCGCGCGCGTGGATCCGCAGAATTTCCAGCCGGTCCGCGGCCGTGGGGAGCCCGACCTCGACGACGCGGTCGAAGCGCCCCGGGCGCCGCACGGCCGGGTCGAGCATGTCCTCACGGTTCGTCGCCGCCATCCAGACCACGCCCTCGCTCCCCGCCATGCCGTCCATCTCGACGAGTAGCTGGTTGAGCGTGACCTCTTCTTCGCCCGACCGGTTCGGCCGCCCGCGACGGCCGCCGAGCGAGTCGAACTCGTCGATGAAGACGATGCACGGCGCCTGCTCGCGTGCCTGCTTTGCGAGTTGGCGGACGCGCTTCGACCCGACGCCGACGTACATCTCGTTGAAGTCGGAGCCGGCGGCCTGGATGACCGGAACGCCGGCCTCGCCCGCGATCGCACGGGCGAGGAGTGTTTTCCCGGTGCCGGGCGGGCCGACCAGCAGTAGACCCTTGGGACACTTCGCGCCCATGGCGCGGAAGCGTTCCGGCGCTTTCAGATACGCGACCACGTCGCGGACATCGGCGCGGGCTTCCTGCGCGCCCCCGACGTCGGCAAGCGTGAGCTGCCGATCGGGCGGGGTGGCGCCAAACCGGCGCGCGGTTCCGCCGCCCCGCTGGCGCACGAGCGTGAATCCGACGACGGTCGCGAGCAGCAGCAGGCCGACGATCTGGACCAGTTCCTGGCCGGTCACCGCGTCCGCGTCGGCCACGCGCACCCGCGCGCCCGTGCGCGCCCACCGGTCCAGGACGTCGACCGTGAGCGCGCGCGCCGGAACGGACGCCGTCACGACTCCGGTGACGTGAAAGCCGACGAGCTCGCGCGCTTTCAGTTGCGCCGTCACCCGCGTACCGCCCGCGTCGACCAGTACGTCGCCCACCCGGTTCGCGTCGATGAAGGTCGCCAGCTCCGAGTACGCCACGGAGACCGCCTCCGGCGCGCCCGGGTGCAGCACGCGCCACCCCGTCGCGACGGCTACGGTCAGCGCGAGCACCAGCGCGAGGAGACCGTAGCGGACCGGCCCTCCGCTTCGCGTCAGGAGGTCGAGCCGCACCCGCGTGCGCCAGTTCCGGCGCTCGCGGGTCGGTTCGCCGGACAACGCGGTCGCGACACCGCGGGGAGGAACGACCGGCGAACGCTCGGCCGGATCGGACGACGGTGATGTGACGGAAGGCATGTGGCGGGGCGGGGGCGTTCAGCGACGCCCGGCGACGTCGTCCGGGCGCCGCGGGCGGCGGGGCGTGTTCGAGCGCGCAACCCAGGGCGGGACGATGTAGGCGCTCGCGCTGTCACAGCCGAACGCCGGCCGCCCCGCGGCGGGTCCTCCCGCGTCCTACGCTCGCCGCCTGCGCGGGTTCCCGCCCAGCAGTGCGCCCCGTCGCGCGTCGCGCGACTGCTACGGCCGTGCGCGTTCCGCGACGCTCTCGAGCAGCGCGACGAGTTCGGCGAGCGTGCTCCGGCCGCGGTCACGCGCGTACCACGTGCGCACCTCTTTATACCGCGCCTCCTTCTCCAACGCTTGCCCGGGCCCGAGCACCCACGCCTGCAACTCGGCCGGGCGCGGCCCCCACCAGCCGCGCTCCACGAACGCGTCGTCGTACACGACCACCGCGGGGATCGAGCGCGATCCGGCCGTGAGGTGCGCGTCCATGAGGTCGAGGTTCTCGTCCCGCGGCAGCACGCGAAGCCCGAGGTTCGGCGCCAGCTCGGCCAGGCGCGCCGCGTACGGCACCGAGTTCACCGCGTCTCCGCACCAATCCTCCGAAAGGACGAGGAGGTGGTAGCGCCCGCCGAGGGCGGCTACGCGGGCGACGATCTCGTCGGGAACCTTGGCGAGCCGCGCGGTCGTGCGCCACAGGTCGGCGTTCTTGACCGCGGTCGGGAGGAACTCGGCGAGCGTCGGGGCCGACGCGAAGCGGTCGCGGAGCGCGTCCGCGTCGGCGGACGGCGTCGGCGCGTCGAGTACGTGCGTGGTAGTGGTGGTCGAAGACATGCACGCAAGCTAGTTCTGTCCGACACTGGCGGCCGCGACGTCTGCTGCGGCGCTGCGTCGCCGGTCGGCGCGTCCGTCCTCGTCTTCCCGATTCCCGCATGTCCGCGCTGCCCTCCGGCGTTGCCGTCCGTCCGCCCGGGTCGGGTGACCTCCCGCTCGCTGCCGACCGGGTGCTCACCCCCGCCGCCCTGGCATTCGTGGCCGACCTCGAGCGACGCTTCGGCGCCCGTCGGCGCGCGTTGCTGGACGAACGCCGCGCGCGGCAGGCGCACATCACGGCGGGCGAGCTGCCGGACTTCGCGGCGGACGCGGGCGACGTCCGCGCGGGCGACTGGCGCGTCGCGCCGACGCCCGCCGACCTCGACCGGCGCCGCGTCGAGATCACCGGCCCCGTCGACCGGAAGATGATGATCAACGCGCTCAACTCCCGCGCGGACTGCTTCATGGCCGACCTCGAGGACGCGAACAGCCCGACCTGGCGGAACGTCGTCGACGGGCAGGCGAACTTGATGGACGCCGTCCGGCGCACGCTCACGCTCGAACAGGGCGGGCGGCGCTACGCGCTCGACGAGACCACGGCGACGTTGCTCGTCCGGCCGCGCGGGTGGCACCTCGACGAGCGTCACGTGCTCGTCGACGGGCGGCCGGTGTCGGCGACGTTGTTCGACTCCGGCCTCTACATGTTCCACAACGCGGCCGAGTCGCTCGCGCGCGGCACGGGGCCGTACTTCTACCTGCCGAAGCTCGAGAGCCGCGAGGAGGCGCGGCTCTGGAACGACGTGTTCGTCCACGCGCAGCAGGCGCTCGGCGTCCCGCACGGCAGCGTCCGCGCGACGGTCCTCGTCGAGACGATCCTCGCCGCGTTCGCGATGGACGAGATCCTCTTCGAACTGCGCGACCACGCGTCGGGGCTCAACGCCGGGCGCTGGGACTACATCTTCTCGGCGATCAAGAAGTTAGGCACTGCGCCCGGCGCGCCGGTGCTCCCGGACCGCGCGCAGGTGACGATGACCGTGCCGTTCATGCGCGCCTACACCGAGCTCCTCGTCCGCACCTGCCACCGCCGCGGCGCGCACGCGATCGGCGGGATGGCCGCGTTCATTCCCAACCGGCGCGACGCCGCCGTGACCGAGGCCGCGGTCGCGCGCGTGCGCGAAGACAAGCTCCGCGAGGCCGCCGACGGCTTCGACGGGACGTGGGTGGCGCACCCGGACCTCGTGCCCGTCGCGATGCAGGTCTTCGCCGAACGACTCGGCGAGCGCCCGAACCAGAAAGATCGCCTGCGCGATGACGTCGTCGCCGACGCGCGCGCGATCGCGGACCTCCGCGTGCCGGGCGGCACGGTCACGGACGCGGGCGTGCGGCTCAATGTGAACGTCGCGCTACAGTACCTCGAGGCGTGGCTGCGCGGCTCGGGGGCGGTCGCGATCCACAACCTGATGGAGGACGCGGCGACGGCCGAGATCTCGCGCGCGCAGCTCTGGCAGTGGGTGCACCGGGGCGTCACCACCGCCGACGGCACGCGCGTTACCCCCGAGCACTACCGCGCCGTGCGGACGGCCGAGCTGGACGCGCTCGAGGCCGAGCGCGCCGGCACGGGCCACCGGCTCGCCGCCGCCGCCGCGCTCCTCGACCGCCTCGTGCTGAGCGAGAAGTTCGAGGAGTTCCTGACGTTAGGCGCATACGCCCTGCTCGACGGTGCGGTCGACGCGGACGGCACGGCCGTGCCCGGCGACGACCCCGACCCCGAGCCGCCGCACGGCGACCCCCTGCGGGGGCACGTCACGGCACGAACACCGCGCTGACGTACCCGCGCGTGCGGTCGCGGAGCGGGCCGTCGAAGATCCGCGCCACCCCGCCGACGAGCCGCGACTGCGGCGCGCGCGCGAACGGCGCGAACGGCGTCACCGCGCGCGTCTCGACGCCGACCACGCGCGTCCAGCCGCCGGGCCGGTCGCCGGCGCCCGCCGCGGCCGCGTAGGGCGTGAGCAGCGCGCCCGTCAGCGTTAGGCGCGAGAGCGCGGCGCTCCGCCCCGCCCGGTACGCGGTCGGCAGGGCGGGGAAGGCGAGTCGCTGCGAGACCACGCCCGGGTCGAACAGCCCGGGCGCCGCGCCGCCGACCGCGGGCCGCTCGTAGGCGGGCGCGCCGCGGTCGGCGGCCGCGTACGCCCCGTCGAGCCGCACGCCGAAGCGGTCGTCGTACGCCCCGATCGCCCCGGTCAGCATGCCGCGTCGCCAGTTGGCACCGCCCGTGTGCCCCGACGCGACCTGCGCGCCGAGCGACGCGTACAGCCCGCGGTCGCCCCGCGCGCCGCCGGCGCTCAGGCCACCCTCGGCCAGCGCGAGGCGCCGCCCCGTCGCGGCGGTCGCAGCGCCGGCGCCCGCGTTGTCCTGCCGGAGCCGCCCGGCGACCACGCCGGCGCGTCCTGTCAGCCGCACGTCGGGCGTGCGCCCACCGCCTAACGTCGCGTTCAGCCAGCCGTCGCCGCCCGCGAATAGCGCGGCCGCCGTATAACGCGTGCGCACCGCGAGCGCGGGGTCGTCGGGCCCGAAGCCGGCGAGCCGTGACCGGTCGCTCAGCGCCTGTGTCGCGGTGAACAGCTCGCCGGTGATCGCCGGCCGCGTTCCGCGCCAGGTCGCCCGCAGCGACGCGCCGTGCCACGGGCGCGGGTCGCTCGCGACGCCCTGCAGCAACCACGTCAGGCGCCCCGCGGGGTCCAAGCTGGCGAGTTGCAGGCCGCCCGCGAGCCCGTCCGGCGTCCCGCTCCCGAACGGCAGGCCGACGTAGCGCCGCGGTCCGGCCCCGTACGCGTGCGCCCGCACCGGACCCGTCGCGAACGTGTCGACCGCGACCGGCGGCCGCGACCCGACCGCGGACTGCACCGCCGCGGCGGGCGACCGTGGCACCAGCGCTGGCGGCGCGCTGAAGTCGACGACGTCGCCGGGGACGGGCGTCGCGTCTGGCGCCACGCGCCGCAGATCCAACCCGTGGGGCGTCAGGTCGAGGTAGTACACGCTCCGCTCCGCCGCGCTCGGCGCGGGCGCAAACGCTGCCCCGAGCACGCGCGTCAGCGCGCGTTCCGTCGAATCGCCGAGCGCGAGCCGGACGACGTTCGGGACGCCGCCGCGTTCGGACGTGTAGACGAGCGCGCCCCCGTCCGGCGTGAACACGGCGTCGTAGCGCTCGGCGCCGTCGTTAGGCGTCGCGAACGTGTACGCGCCGGTCGCGCCGTCGACCAGGGCGAGCCGCCACCGGCCGCCGTCCTGCACGGGCGCGACCAGACGCCGCCCGTCGGGCGACCAACGCGGGCGCGTCCACGTCCGGGTGAAGGTCCCGCTGACGACGGTGCGGACTGCGCCGGACGCGAGATCGACGTCGACGAGGTCACAGCGACCGGCCGCGCAGCGCGCCGCGGCCGCGCGGCGGCCGTCCGGTGACGGGTCGGCGTCGCGGACGGCCGCGCCGCGCGTGACACGCCGCAAGCCGCCGGTGTGTGTGTCCCAGATGAACAAGTCCGGCCGCATCACGTCGTCGGCCGTCAACTCCGACCGCCACACCAGCACCCGCCGCCCGTCCGCGAACCAGCGCGGGTCGTGGTGCCCGCGCCCGTTCACGGCGAGGAGCGTCGCGACGGGCCGACGTGGCGACGGGTAGGCGCGGACTGCCGGCACGTCCTCGGGATCGCGCTCGAGGAGCCGGCGCCGCGCGCGCGCCTCGGCCGAATCGACGACCGTGTCGTGCGAGGCCCCCGGACCCGCGCGCCAGACCACCAGCCGTGAGGGACCGTCCGCGCTCGCCAGTTCGATCGCGACGTGGCGCCCGTCCGGGCTCACGGCCGGATCGCCCGTCGAACGACTCAGGCGTTGGACCAGCGTTCCCTCGACCCGGCCCGCCGAGTCGAGCCGCGCGCGTTCCGCAGCGGCCGCGACGGTCAGCTCCGCGACGAAGCGGTCGTACAGCGTCGCCGGTCCGTCGCCGTACACGCCGGCGAACGCGACGTCGAACGGCCGGTTCACGCGCGCCGAGACGCGGCGCCAGACGGCCGTGAGCGAGGAATCGCCGCGCGTCGCGCCGAGCCATTCGAAGTACGCCGAGCCCATGACGTACGCGAAACTGCCGCCGAGGAAGCCGCCCGTCGCACTCATCCCGGTGTACGTCGGAAGCGCGCCGTCGAGCGCCCAACGACGCAGCACCGCCGCGCGGAGCGGCGCGTGCGGCCGCCCCGACCCGGTCAGCACCCCCTCGACGTACGTCGCGTACCCCTCCCATACCCAGCGCGACGTGCGCGTCGACACCGGCCCGATGCGTCCGGGCAGCAGCGCGCGCAACAAGCGCTGTCGCGCGTTCCGCGACGGTCGCGTGAGGTGGGCGATGTGCGCGAACTCGTGGACGGCGAGCAGCTCGCCCCAGCTCCGCGCGTTACCGATGTAAGAACGCGGGTCGGGCGGCACCGGCCAGAGAAACACCGCGGGCCCGTCGAGGTACGGATACGCCGAGCCGTTCGCCGAGTTGATCGGGTCGTCGACGACGACGTCCGTGACCTGTGACGGGACCGTTCCGACCGTGCGCAGTTCTGCGGTTCGCACGCTCTCCATCCGCGCGGCGAGGTATCGCGCCCAGTCGGCCAGCTCGGCCGGCGCGTGCAAGCGGAAATGTGCCGTCTCGAACGTCGTCCACGGCCGGTCGGGGCGCGTGTACCGTTGCGCGGCGAGCGTCCGCCCGACGCCGGCCGCCAACGCGCCGGCGATAAAGAACGTGCGAAAGGCCGCGCGCACACGGCGTGCGCGCGGGGGGGTGGATTGACGCACCGGCCAGACGGGTGAGAGTTCCAGGGAAGGCCTCGAAGGTAGCGCCGCGCGTTCTTTCCCCCGCGACCCACCCCGCCCGTGAAGCTCATCACCGCAATCATCCGCCCGGAACGCCTGCCCGAGGTCAAGGCGGCTCTCTTTCGCGTCGGCGTCACCGGCGTGACCGTCTCGCGCGTTGCCGGCCACGGCGGCGAGCGCGAGGTCGTGCAGCGCTACCGCGCCGAAACAGTGGTCCTCGAGTTCCACGACAAGGTCCGGCTCGAGATGGCGTGCTCGGAGCCTTTCGTCGAGCCGTGCGTCCAGGCGATCCTCGGCGCGGCGCGCACGGGCGACGTCGGTGACGGGAAGATCTTCGTCCAGGCGCTCGAACAGGTCGTGCGCATCCGGACCGGGGAGCGCGACGTCGCGGCACTCACACCCGTCACCGCCGACGCGGTGCAGCGCCGCGAGCGCGAGCTCGCCGCCGCGGGCCACGCGGAGGACGCCGCATGATCCAGACACCTTTGACGCCGCCGACCGTGAGCGCGGGTGACACGGCGTGGATCCTCGTCTCGACCGCGCTCGTGATGGTCATGGTCCCCGGACTCGCCTTCTTCTACGGCGGCCTCGTGCGGGGCAAGAGCGCGCTCAACACGATGCTGATGAGCATCGCGTCGCTCGCGCTCGTTTCCGTCCAGTGGATCCTTTGTGGCTACTCGCTCGCATTCGCCCCGGGGTCGCGCTGGGTCGGTGGGCTCGGCTGGCGCTTCCTGTCCGGGGTCGGTGCGGTCCCGAACCCGACCTACGCGGCCGGTGTCCCGCACGTGCTCTACGCCGGTTACCAGGCGATGTTCGCCGGCATCACAATCGCAATCGTCTCCGGCGCGATCGTGGAACGGATGCGGTTCCCGGCCTACCTCGCGTTCGCGCTCCTCTGGTCGACGTTCGTCTACGACCCGCTCGCGCACTGGGTGTGGGGTGACGGCGGCTGGCTCAAGCAGCTCGGCGCGCTCGACTTCGCCGGCGGCACAGTCGTGCACATTTCGGCCGGCGCCGCCGCACTCGTCGCGGCGGTTGCACTCGGCCGGCGCCGCGGCATCGAACGCCGTCCGCCCGTCCCGCACAACGTACCCTTCGTCCTGCTCGGCGCCGGCCTCCTCTGGTTCGGCTGGTTCGGCTTCAACGCCGGCTCGGCCCTCGCCGCCGACGGGATCGCGGCCAACGCTCTCGTCACGACGCACGTCGCGGCGTCGTCGGCGCTCCTCACCTGGCTCGCGCTCGAGGCAATCCGCGGCGCACGGCCCTCGGCCGTGGGCGCCGCGACCGGCGCCGTCGTCGGCCTCGTCGCGATCACGCCGGCGGCCGGCTACGTCACGCCCGGGAGCGCGATCGCGATCGGCGTCCTCGCGGCCGCGGCGAGCTTCGGCGCGCTGCACCTGCGCGCGCGCACCCGCGTCGACGACTCGCTCGACGTATTCGCGTGTCACGGCGTCGGCGGCATCGTCGGCGCGCTACTCACGGGCGTGTTCGCCACGAAGGCCGTCAACCCAGGCGGCGCGGACGGCCTTCTCGCCGGGAATCCGCATCTTCTCGCGGTCCAGGCGCTCGCCGTGCTCGCCACACTCGTATGGGCCGGCGCGCTGAGTGTCGGGATTCTCGCGCTCGTCCACGTCGTCTCGCCGCTCCGCGTCAGCGTCCCCGACGAGATCGATGGCGTTGACGTCAGCGAGCACGGAGAGAGCGCGTACCAGGGCGAGTCGGCGGACCTCGCCGGCCGCGGTACCGCGCTCGGCGGCAGCGTCTACCTGCCGCCCGACGAAGTCGGTGTTTTCGCGTCGCTTCCGGTCACGCCGACGCCGCGCGTTGCCCGGCAGTGAGGGTCGTGAACGCCCGAGCGGCCCCGCACGAACGTCTGTGCGGGGCCGCTCAGGTGCGTCGAGCGTCTCGGTTCGCGGAGCGTCAGCGTGCCGCCGGGGCCGTGCGGGCCGGCGCTCGGCGCATGCCGATCCGGTCCTGCAGCCACGTCATTGGAATCAGGAACAGGGGCGTCAGGAACAGGCCGAGCAGCGTGTTGATCCACACGAGCGCCAGGTAGTAGGCCGTCATGCCGAGGGCGGCCCACGCGGTGCCGAGAAAGTTGTTGTGTTCCAAGACGGTCTCCCGAGGGTGTGCGAGCGGCGGAATTGTAGCCATCCGGCTCGTCGCGAGGTAGCGGCTGCCTCCGCCCCCGTTGTCAGGCGCACGACGCGGGCCGTCCAGTGAGCGGACGACCGTGGGACGACGCAGGGGACGACGCCGTCTCGCAGACCGTCGCCGGCGTGCTGGGTTCGTTCGGCGCGCGTGCGGTGGTGCTCGCGGTATCGGGCGGCCGCGATAGCATGGTGCTGCTCCGCGCGGCCGCGACCGCCGCCCCAGCCTCGATTCGCGCCGTCGCGACGTTCGACCACGGCACCGGCGTGCACGCGGAGTCGGCGGTGTCGCTCGTGCGCGAGACCGCGAACGCGCTCGGCGTCCCACTCGTGAGCGGGCGCGCGGCGCACCCGGCGCGCACCGAGGCCGGGTGGCGTACCGCGCGTTGGCGTTTCCTGCGCGCGGTCGCCGCCGACGTGCGTGTGGCGGCGGTCGCGACCGCCCACACGGCGGACGATCAGATCGAAACCGCGGCGATGCGCGTGCTCCGCTGCGCCGGCGCGCGAGGGCTGGCCGCATTGGCTGCTCCGTCGGCGACGATCGTGCGTCCGCTGCTGACGCTGTCCCGTGCGCGGGTGGCCGAGTACGCCGCGGCGCACGACGTCCGGTGGATCGACGACCCGGGCAACGAGGACCGCCGGCACCTCCGGGTTCGGCTGCGGGCCGATCTGCTGCCCGCGATCGACCGTGTCTGTCCCGGCACGACCGCAGGACTGACCGACCTCGCCGCGCGCGCAGCGCGTTGGCGGAACGACGTCGACGCGTGGGCCGCCGCACTCGGCGCGTACTCCGTCGAGTGCGATGCCGCGCCCGACGAGGCGACGCCTAGGGACGCGCGTCTTTCAGTCGGTGCACTCGCAGGGCTCAGCCCGGACGCCCTCGCCGTCTTCTGGCCCACGTTCGCCGCGCGCGGCGGAGTCCGACTCGATCGCCGCGGGCTCGCACGGCTCGTTGCGTACACCGCGCGCGTAGTCGCGCGCGTAAACGACGGCACGGTGCAGCCCGCGCGAGTGCCAGTGGCCGACGATCGTTCGAGGCGTGATGGCGCCCTGGGTACCCCGCACGTCACCCTCGTCTACGACGCCGACCCGGCTGCGGAAGGACGTCGCTCGTGGCAGTTCGTCGTCGCGCGGGGCGCGTCCTGCGCGCCCGACGTCGATCACGTGCCGGCCGTTGTTGGCGTCGCGCCGCCTGACTCGTCTGATTACACGTAGTCGCGTCCCGTCGTCCGTTCCGCCTTTTCGGCCGTGCCTCCTCCCTCTCCGACGCAGTCGTCCGCGATCGCCGCGCCGCCCAGCCCGCCCATCGACCCCGCGCACGACCCGCGGCTCGCTGGGCGCAAATTGCTGCGCGTGGTGTATACCGAGCAGGAGATCGCCGCGCGCGTCGCGGCGCTCGGGCGGGAGATCACGGCCGCGTACCCGGACGGCGAATTACTCGTACTCGGGTTGCTCAAGGGCAGCTTCATCTTCTTGAGCGACCTCGTGCGGCAGGTCGTCCGCCCGCTGCAGGTCGATTTTCTCGTTGCATCGAGCTATGGCGATGCGACCGTCTCGAGCGGCAACGTCCGCCTGGTCTACGATCCGGAAACCTCGCTCGAGGGTAAACACATTCTATTAGTCGAGGACATCGTCGATTCGGGGCGCACGCTGCAGACGCTCGTCGGACTGCTCGGCGAGCGGCGGCCGCGCTCGCTCGAGATTTGCGCGCTGTTGCACAAGCACACCGCGTCCTGTCTGGAGCACCCGGTCCGGTTCGTCGGGTTCGGCGCACCCGAGGAGTTCCTCGTCGGCTACGGCCTCGATCACGCCGAACAGTTCCGACATGTGCCGTACGTGGCGAGCCTTGCGTCGTAAGACGCGATCGCCGTCGTACGGCGCAGGGGCGGGCCGGCGCCGCGATTGCCGTTGCGCTCGCAGCCGTGTATCAAGACCTTTGCACGCCACCGCCGTCCGCGCGTCGCGGACGCCCGCGGCCGGCGCGCACACCGCGGGTTAGTCCGCAGGAAGTGAGAGGTTCATGCCTCCGTCGATGCCACAACCGCCCAAGAAGCCGGCCAACTGGGGACGCGCGTCTAAGACGATCGCTTTCTGGTTGATTGTCATTCTCATCCCGGTGCTGCTCCTGCAGTTTACCGGCGCCGGCCGCGGCGACGCGACCGACATCACCGACACGCAGTTCCGCCAGCAGGTCGCGGCCAACAACGTAAAGACCGCGATCTTCAGCGGCGCGACCACGATCAACGGCGAGTTCAAGAGCAAGGTCCCGCTCGGCCGCAACAACCGCGCGATCGACCACTACTCGACCCAGCTCGCCGCGCCCGCGTCCGACAAGATCGTCGACGCGCTCACGGCCAGCGGCGTCCAGGTCTCGCGCGAAAAGGAGGGCGCGTCGCTCGGCGGAATGTTGATCGCGTTCCTCCCGTACCTGCTCCTGATCGGCTTCTGGCTCTTCCTCTTCCGCCAGATGCAGGCGGGCGGGGCCAAGGCGTTCTCCTTCGGCAAGTCAAAGGCGAAGCTGCTGACCGGCGACACGCCCAAGGTCACCTTTGCCGACGTGGCCGGCGCGGACGAGGCGAAGGTTGAGCTGCAAGAGATCATCGAGTTCCTGAAGGACCCGCAAAAGTTCACGAAACTCGGCGGCCGCCTGCCCAAGGGCGCGCTCCTCGTCGGCCCTCCGGGAACTGGCAAGACGCTCCTCGCTCGCGCCGTCGCCGGTGAGGCAGGTCGTCCGTTCTTCTCGATGTCGGGGTCCGACTTCGTCGAGATGTTCGTCGGCGTCGGCGCGAGCCGCGTCCGCGACCTCTTCGAGCAGGGCAAGGCGCACGCGCCCTGCATCATCTTCATCGACGAGATCGACGCCGTCGGCCGGCACCGCGGCGCGGGGCTCGGCGGCGGGCACGACGAGCGTGAGCAGACACTCAACCAGCTGCTCGTCGAGATGGACGGCTTCGAGTCGAACGACGGCGTCATCCTGATCGCCGCGACGAACCGGCCGGACGTGCTCGATCCCGCGCTCCTCCGTCCGGGCCGCTTCGACCGCCAGGTCGTCGTCGACGCGCCCGACCTCAAGGGGCGTGAGGGGATCCTCCGCGTCCACCTCCGCAACAAGCCGATCGCCGACGACGTCACGGTGAACGCGCTCGCGCGCGGCACGCCCGGGATGTCGGGGGCCGACCTCGCGAACCTCGTGAACGAGGGCGCGCTGCTCGCGGCGCGCCGCGGCCACGACAAGATCTGGATGAACGACCTCGAGGAGGCCAAGGACAAGGTCATGCTCGGGGCCGAGCGGAAGTCGCTCGTGATGAAGGACGAGGAGCGCCGGTTGACGGCGTACCACGAGGCGGGACACGCCGTGTGCGCCATCCTCGTCAAGGGCAACGACCCGCTGCACAAGGTGACGATCGTGCCGCGCGGCCGCGCCCTCGGCGTCGCCTTCACCCTCCCCGAGGACGACCGGGTCTCGGTCACCCGCGAGCAGATCGAGGCGCGCCTCGCGATGGCTTACGGCGGCCGAACGGCGGAGGAGATCATTTTCGGCCGTGAGCGCGTCACCACGGGCGCCGCCAGCGACATCCAGCAAGCGACCGGGATCGCGCGCCGCTACGTCTCGCAGTGGGGCCTCTCGGACCGCATCGGCCCGATCCTCGTCGGTGACCAGGAGCACGAGGTCTTCCTCGGCCGCGAGCTCGGCAGCCGCCGCGAGGTTTCCGAGCAGACGGCCGAGCTCGTCGACTCGGAGGTCAAGCGGGTGATCGACGAGGCGTACAACCGCGCGAAGACGGTGCTCACGGAGAACGTGCAGTTGCTCCACGCCGTCGCGGCGTCGCTGCTCGAGCTCGAGACGCTGTCCCGTGAGGACATCGAGTACCTGCGCCGCGGCGAGGCGATTCCGCCGCGACCGCCGGCCCCGACATCGCCCGGGCCCGCGCCGGTCGCCTCGGTCGCACTCCCGCAGCCCAAGCCCGTGGCCCCGCCGCTTCTCGGCGGCCCGGAAGTCGCACCGGCGTAAGCACAGAGCCGGACTGACCCGTACGTCACGAACGGGCGCCGCGCAACGGCGCCCGTTCGTACGTCCGGCGACCGGCGTTAATCCTGTCCCGACCGACGTATGGCCACCACCGTCAGAGAAGCCGCCGCACCGAGCGGGGCCGTCGCCACGGCCGCGAGCCGCGCGGCCGCGGCGTTCGCCGAAGAGCAGAACCAGTACAAGTGGATCATCCTCGTCGGCCTGATCACGGCCGCGATCATGGAGGTCCTCGACACGACAATCATCAACGTCGCGCTCCCCCAGATGGCCGGGAATCTCGGCGCCACGCAGCAGGAGATCAGCTGGGTCTCGACCAGCTACATCTTGTCCAACGTGATCTTCCTGCCGATGACCGCGTTCTTCACCCAGCGCTTCGGCCGCCAGCGGTACCTCACGTTCTCGATCGTCCTCTTCATCATCTCGTCGTGGCTGTGCGGGAACTCGCACTCGCTCGGCGAACTCGTGCTGTGGCGCCTCGTCCAGGGTGCCGGCGGTGCCGCGCTCCTCTCGACCGCGCAGGCGACCATCCGCCAGATTTTCCCGGCGGAGCAGCAGGGGCTCGTGCAGGCGATCTTCCTCCTCGGCATCATCGTCGCGCCGACGTTAGGCCCGACCCTCGGCGGGTGGATCACCGACAACTACACGTGGAACTGGTGCTTCTTCATCAACGTGCCGATCGGCATCGTGAGCACCTTCCTCGTCAGCAACTTCCTCGTCGACCCGCCGGGCATGCAGAACAAGAACGTGCCGGTCGACTGGCTCGGGATCGGCCTGCTCGCCACCGGCCTCGGCTCGCTGCAGTACGTGCTCGAAGAGGGGAACGAGAAGGACTGGTTCTCCGACGCGTGGATCGTGCGGCTCGCGGTGCTCGCGGGGGTCACGCTCGCGGCCATGCTCTGGTGGGAGCTCTCGCCGCGCAACGAGCACCCGGTCGTCAACTTCCGCGTGCTCAAGAACCGTCAGCTCGCCTCGAGCATCTTCCTGTTCGTCGCGATGGGCTTCGGCCTCTACGGCGGCACGTTCATCTACCCGCTCTTCACGCAGAGTCTGCTGCACTTTTCGCCGACCGAGACCGGCCTCACGATGCTCCCCGGCGGACTCGCCACCGCTGCCACCGCGATCATCTGCGGCCGCGCGCTTAACGGCGCCAAGCCGCTCGTCGACGCGCGGCTCCTCATCCTGATCGGGATGGCGCTGTTCATGTGGTCGATGTGGGATCTCGGGCACCTGACCACCGCCGCGGGCGAGCCGGACACGCGCCTGGCGCTGCTTATCCGCGGCGCGGGGCTTGGCTTCCTCTTCACGCCGATCAACAACGTCGCGTACGCGAGCCTCAAGCCCAGCGAGGCGCAGCAGGCGGCAGGCCTCATCAACCTGGCACGCCAGCTCGGCGGCTCGTTCGGCATCGCGATTCTCGCCAACTACCTGACGACGCACACCGACCTCCACCGCAGTGACGTCGTGAGCCACCTCGCGACCGGGAACGTCCTCACCGACGCCCGCGTGCAGCAGACGATGGGCGCGTTCCTCGCGCGCGGCTTGTCGACCGCGGAGGCCCGCCAGGCCGCGTACAAGGTGCTCGACGGTCAGGTGCAAGCGCAGGCGTCGATCCTCAGCTTCAACGACGCGTGGCTGCTGCTCCTGATCACGTTCGTCGTCGTCGCGCCGGCGGTGCTGCTCCTGCGGCGCCCGAAGGGTCCGGCCGCGGCGGTCGACGCGCACTGAGCCGCGGTGGCCGGTGAACACGCGGCCGCGGACGCGCCCGTCGGGGACTCCGCCGGCTGGCGCGTCGGCGGCGGCACGCTTTCCCTCGCGCGCCCGTTCGTCGTCGGCATCCTGAACGTCACGCCCGACAGCTTCAGCGACGGCGGCCGCTACGACGACGTCGGACGCGCCCTCGCGCACGCGGACGCGCTCGTTGCGGACGGCGCCGACATGCTCGACGTCGGCGGCGAGTCGACCCGGCCGCACAACACCCCGGTCACGGCGGCCGAGGAACGCGCGCGCGTCGTTCCTGTGATCGCGGCCGTGCGTCGCGCCCACCCGTCACTGCCGATCTCGGTCGACACCGTGAAAGCGGAGGTGGCGCGCGCGGCCGTCGAGGCTGGCGCGGACGTCGTCAACGACGTGTCCGGCCTCCGGCTCGACCCGGCGCTCGGCGCGGTCTGCGCAACTGCCGGGGCAGGCGTGATTCTCATGCACTCGCGCGGCCCCGTCGCGGAGATGGCGACGTATCAACATGCCGAGTACGTGGACGTGCTGGCGGAGGTCACGGCGGAGTTGACGCATGCGGTCGCGCGTGCGACCGATGCGGGCATTGCCCGCGAGGCGATTGTCCTTGACCCCGGGGTCGGGTTCGCGAAGCGTACCGCCGACTCGCTCCGCGTGCTGGCGGGCCTTCCGCGCCTCGCGGTGCTCGGACGGCCGCTGCTCGTCGGCGCGTCCCGGAAGCGCTTCATCGGCGAGGTGAGCGGCGTCGCCGACCCTGCGGCCCGCGTGTGCGGGGGCGTCGGCGCGCACGTCGTCGCGCTCGCGCGCGGCGCGCGGCTGTTCCGCGTCCACGACGTGCGCGCCCACCGCGAGGCGCTCGACGTCGCCTGGGCGGTCCTCGGCGAGACGTGACGCGCGGACGGGGCAGGGGGTGAGTCGGGCCGCTCGGCGCCCCGGTCGCGAGTTCGCACGAGCACGGGCGCGGGGGTCCATGCATCCGCGCCGCGGGACTAATTTCGGCGCATGCCGGCCCCGGACCTCTCCCGCGCGCTCCGCGACGCGTTCCACGTCGGGTGGCGCGACGTCCTCGACGTCGGGGTCGTCGGCTGGCTCGCGTACCGCCTGCTGCGCCTCGTCCGCGGAGCGCGCGCCGTGCAGCTCGTCGTCGCCTTGCTCGTCCTCGTCGTTGGTTACGGGGCGGCGTGGGCGCTCGAACTCACCCTGCTCGGCTCGCTCCTGGCGGCGCTCGTGCGGTACCTGCCGTTCGTCGTCCTCGTCGCGTTCCAGCCGGAGTTGCGCGCGACCGTCTTGCAGGTGACACAGCCGCGCGCGACGCGGCTCGTCCGCGCGCTCGAGGAAGACGAGGTGGTCGACGAGATCGGCGACGCCGTCGAACGCCTGAGCCGCTCGAGCACTGGCGCGATCGTCGCGCTCGAACGCGACGTGTCGCTCGGCGACGTGCTCGACACCGGCACCGCGCTGAACGCGAAGGTCTCCGGCGACCTCCTGGCGACGATCTTCACCCCGTACTCGCCGCTCCACGACGGGGCCGTCGTGGTGCGCGGCGACACGATCGTCGGCGCGGGCTGCATCCTCCCGCTCTCGCAGGCGCGCGTCGAGGACCGCTCGTTAGGCACGCGCCACCGCGCCGCGCTCGGCCTGAGCGAGGAGAGTGACGCGCTGGTCGTCGTCGTGAGCGAGGAGACCGGGACCGTGTCGCTCGCGGTCGACGGCCGCCTCCGCCGCTCCCTCGCGCCCGCCGAGCTCCGCGAGCTGCTGCGCGGCCGCGGCGGGCGTACGTCCGAGTACGCGGGGATCCCGCTGGCCGGTTGAGGGCGCGGACGCGCGCGCCGGGCGCCGGGGCCCCGCGGCTGGCGGCGGTCGTTGCCGGGTGCGCGCTCCTCGCCGTCTACGGCGCGTCGGCCGCGCCGGACGTGACGTTCTGGGACGCGGGCGAGTTCCTCAGCGCGTTCGCCACGTTCGGCATCCCGCACCCGCCGGGCACGCCGCTGTTCGTCGCACTCGGCCGCACGTGGACGCTCGTCGCCGGCGCGTTCGGCGTGCCGCTCGCCGCAGCGGGAAACCTCCTCGCGTCGGCGTCCACGGCCGGCGCGGGCGCGTGTACCGCGTGGCTGGTCGCACGCTGGACCGGGAGTGCCGCGTGTGGGGTCGCGGCCGCGGTATGCGCGGGCAGCATGGCCTCGATCTGGTCCAACGCCACCGAGGCCGAGGTCTACGCACTCTCGCTCTTGCTCGCCTGTCTCGCGCTCGTCGCGGGGGAGCACGCCGGGGCCGCCGACCGGCGCGGCGCCGCCGTGCGCCGCGGCTCGCGGGGCGCCGCCGCGACCGCGTACGCGCTCGCGCTCGCCGTGCCCGTTCACCTGAGCGCGCTCGTCGGCGCGCCCGCCGCGCTCTGGCTCGCGTGCGTTCCGGCGCCGTCGCGGCGGTTCCGCTGCCCGCCGAGCGGGCTCGCCGTGCGGCGCATCGCGGCGCTGCTCTCCGCGACCGTGCTCGCGGCCGGCGTCGGAAGTGCGCGCGCGACGCTCGCGGTGTTCGGCACGGCCGGGCTCCTCGCCGCGGTCGTGTTGCCGGGCCGCGCGGAAGCACGCGGGCGAGCACCGGCCGGCGAGCCGCTCGCGATCGCCGGAGCGGCCGTCGTCGCGTTGACAGCCACCCTCGTCCTGCTCGTCCGCGCGCGCCACGACCCGTGGCTGAACCAGGGTGACCCTTCCACGTGGGCGCGCCTCGTCGACGTGCTCGGGCGCCGGCAGTACGCCGTCGCCCCCCTCTGGCCTCGCCAGGCACCGTGGTGGCTTCAACTCGCCAACGTCGGCGAGTGGGCCGACTGGCAGGTCGCACTCGGACTCGCGCCGGGCGCTGAACCGAGCTGGCGTCGCACCCCGGTCACGCTCGCGTTCGCGCTACTCGGCCTCGTCGGCTCCGCGTGGCACCGGCGCCGCGACCGGCGGTCGTGGGCCGCGGTGCTGCTCCTGCTCGGGGCCGGCAGTGTCGGCGTGGCGTGCTACCTCAATCTGAAGGCGGGCCCCAGCTTCGGCGCCGGCGTACTCCCCGCGACCGCGCCGCACGAGGCGCGCGAACGCGACTACTTTTTCGCGCTGGCGTGGTGGGCGTGGGGACTGTGGGCAGGGCTCGGGGCAGTGGTCGAGATCCGGCGCCTAACACACAGGATCGGGCGAGCCGCGCGGCCGTCGGCGCGCGCGGCCGGGTTGGCACTCGCCGCGCTTCCCCTCGCGCTGAACTGGCGCGCGGTGTCGCGCGCCCGCCCGCCCGCCGCGCGCGCGGCGGCCGACTACGCCCGCGCGCTGCTCGAGAACGCGCCCGCCGGGGCCGTGCTGTTCGCGAACGGCGACAACGACACCTACCCGCTTTGGGAAGCGCAGGGCGCGCGCGCGATCCGCCGCGACGTTACGGTCGTCACCACTTCTCTTCTACCAGCGCGCTGGTATCGGGCGGAGCTCGCGCGCCGCGCGGCACTGTTCCCGCCCGAGGTCGTGACGTCGTGGCTCGGGACCGAGGCGACCATCGCCGCGGTCCGTGACCGCGCGATCGCCGCCGGCCGTCCGGTCGTGGTCACGCTCGCGACCGACGACGCGGTGCGCGCCGCGGCGCGCGGACCGCGCGGCGCGTGGCGTCTGCGCGGCCTGACCCTCGCGCGAATCCCGGACAGCGTGTCAGCTGCAGAAACCTCGGCCGCCCGCGGAGACCTCGTCACGCTCGATCGCACGCTCGCCACGCTCGTCGGCACATCCGCCGGCGACCGGACGGCGCTCGCCGCGGCGGCCGCGCGCGCACCCCGCATCGCGCCCGCCTGGCTCCGCGATCACACCGGCGACGGCGTCGTCGCGTGGGCGTACCGCCAGCTCGCCTGCCCACGCGCCGCGCTTCTGGACGCGTTCGTGGACGCGCCGCTCGCCAATGTGCCGCTCGCGGGCGCGCGCGGGGGGGGCGCCGCGGACCCCCATTCCCTTGAGAGGCCCTGTCAGGCGCGGTAGCTTTGGCGCCATGTCGTTGCCGGACATGCACCTAGCGCCGCACGCCCCGGCGACCGCGTCCGCCGTCGCCGACCGCGTGGCCGAGGCGCGGGCGCGCATCGCGGACGCGGTCCGGCGCGGCGGACACGGGCAGCACGTCACGCTCGTCGCGGTGACGAAGACGCACGGACCCGACGTCGTCGCCGACGCGTGGGCCGCGGGCGTGCACGACGTGGGCGAAAACCGCGTGCAGGAGGCGCTCGGGAAGATCGCCGCCGTGGACGTACCCGTCCGCTGGCACCTCATCGGCCACCTCCAGCGCAACAAGGTCCGGCAGGTCGACCGCTTCGCCCTGATCCACTCGTGCGACAGTGCGCGGCTCGCCGACGCGCTGCACGAGCACGGCGTCGCGCGCCGGCGCCCGGTCGACGTGCTGCTGCAGGTCAACGTCAGCGGCGAGACGTCGAAGGGCGGCTACGACGTCGACCTGCTCCGCCCCGAAGCCGAGCGCCTCACCACCCAGGCGGGCGTGGTCGTGCGCGGCGTCATGACCATCGCGCCGCTCGACGCGGACGAGCGCACGCTGCGGGCGATCTTCGCCGGCTCCCGCGCCGCCCGCGCGGTCCTGGCCGACGTCGGACACCCCGCCGTCGACCTCTCGATGGGCATGAGCGGCGACTACGAGATCGCGGTCGAGGAAGGCGCGACGCTCGTCCGGCTCGGCAGCGCCCTCTTCGGCGCCCGCGGCTGACCCGCACCCGCCGGGGTGCCTAACACGTTTTCGCGGACGGGCCCGGCCCGCGCGCGCCCGTCCCGCCCCCAGTTCCCATGGCCGACGACACCTTCCGCCTGACGCCGCTCGACGTGCGCCGCTACGAGTTCGGCCGCGCCATGCGCGGCTACGACCGCGCGCGCGTGGACCAGTTCAGGGAGCAGGTCGCGGCCGAGCTCGAGCGCCTCACGCGCGTGACGCAGGAGCTGGAGCAGAAGGCGCGCAACTTCCACGAACAGCTCCGCGCGTTCCGCGAGCGCGACCGCGCGATGGGCGAAGCGCTGATCGCGGCGCAGCAGCTCCGCACGGAGTCGCGCGAGGCCGCCGAACGCGACGCCGAGCTGGTCCGGCGTGACGCGCAGAGCGAGGCCGAGCGCGTCCTGCGCGACGCGCGCGAGGAGGCCGCGCGCGTCGTCGACGCCGCGCGCGCCGAGGCGCACCGGCACACGGAGGAGCGCCGCGGCGAGCTGCGCCGGCTCGAAGAAGAGGCCGCGTCGCTCGACCGGGTGCACCGCACGTACCTCGCCCAGCTGCGTCTGCTCGCCGAGCGGCAGCTCGCCGAGCTGTCGGTCGCCGAAGAGCGCACGCTGCCGCCCGTGCGCGCCCGCCCCGCGCTGAGCGACGGCGCCGAGCCGCACGCGTGAGCGTCGTGCCCGACGCGCGTTACCCGACGCTCGCGGCGGACCGCCCGCAGCGGGAGCTCGAGGAGGCGATGCTTGCGCGCTGGCGCGAGGAGCGCCTCTTCGAACGCGTGCAGGCCGCGCGCGCCGGCGGCCCGCCGTTCGTCTTCTACGAGGGGCCGCCGACGGCGAACGGCCGCCCCGGCATCCACCACGTCTTCGCGCGCACCGTCAAGGACCTCGTCTGCCGCCACCGCACCATGCGCGGGCGCCACGTGCCGCGCAAGGCGGGCTGGGACACGCACGGGCTCCCCGTCGAGATCGAGATCGAGAAGGCGTTAGGCATCAGCGGCAAGCGGGACATCGAGCGCGTCGGCGTGGCCGAGTTCAACCGGCTCTGCCGCGAGAGCGTGTTCCGCTACCGGGAGGAGTGGGAGCGGCTCTCCGCCCGCATGGCGTACTGGCTCGACTACGCCGACCCGTACGTCACGTACTCCAACGACTACGTCGAGAGCGCGTGGTGGGCGCTCGCGACGCTGCACGCGCGCGGGCTGCTCTACCAGGGGCACAAGATCCTCCCGTACTGCCCGCGCTGCGAGACGACGCTCTCGAGCCACGAGGTCGCGCAGGGTTATAAGGACGTAGACGACCCGAGCGTCTACGTCGCGCTCGACCTCGTGCCCGGGGACGGGGAGGCGACCGCCGGCCGGCGCCGGATCCTCGTCTGGACGACGACGCCCTGGACGCTCGTCTCGAACACGGCCCTCGCGGTCAACCCCGCGCTCGAGTACGTCGAGCTCCGCAGACGCGGGCGCGACGCGTCGGCCGACGACGGCGGCACGATCCTGCTTGCCGCGGCGCGCGCGCCGGGCGTGTTAGGCGCGGACTGGACCGACCGGTGGGACGTCGTCTCGCGCCTGCGCGGGGGCGAGCTCGCCGGCCGCCGCTACCGCCGGCCCCTCGACTGGGTCGCGTACCCGGCCGAGGGCGCGGCGGGCGCGGGCGCCCACGAGCTGATCGTCGCGGAGGACTTCGTGTCGGCGGAGGAAGGCTCGGGCGTCGTGCACATGGCGCCCGCGTTCGGCGCGGACGACTACGCGGCCGGCCAGCGGCACGGCCTCGCGTTCCTGCAGCCGGTGAACGCGCGCGGCGAGTTCGACGAGGCGGTGCCGGTCGTCGGCGGCGTGCGCGTGCGCGACGCGGCCGCGACGATCATCGACGAACTCCGCGCGCGCGACGTGCTCTGGAAGGCGTCGAGCTTCCTGCACAGCTACCCGCACTGCTGGCGCTGCGGCACGCCGCTGCTCTACTACGCACGTTCGTCGTGGTTCGTCCGCACGACGGCGTACAAGGACGCGATGCTCGCGCGCAACGCGCGCGTCGACTGGCACCCCGAGAGCGTCGGGACCGGACGCTTCGGGTCGTGGCTCGAGAACAACATCGACTGGGCCGTCTCGCGCGACCGGTACTGGGGCACGCCGCTCCCGCTCTGGGTCAACGACGCCGACCCGACCGAAGTCGAAGCGATCGGGTCCTACGCGCAGCTCGCCGAGAAGGTCGGCCGCGCCCTCCCCGACGACTTCGACCCACACAAGCCCTATATCGACGCGTACACCTGGCCGGCGCCGAGCGGGACCGGGACGATGCGGCGCGTGCCGGAGGTCGTCGACGCGTGGTTCGACTCGGGGTCAATGCCCTTCGCCCAGTGGCACTTCCCGTTCGAGAACCGGGACGTCGTCGCACGGCAGTTCCCCGCCGACTTCATCGCCGAGGGGCAGGACCAGACGCGCGGCTGGTTCTACTCGCTGCTCGCGATCGCGACGGGACTGGGCGATGCGCTGCCCAACAACGCCGGCGAGCCGGCGGCGCCGTACCGGTCCGTCGTCGTGAACGGCGTCGTCCTCGACGCGGACGAGAAGAAGATGTCGAAGAGCCTCGGGAATACCGTCGACCCGTGGGCCGTGATGGAACGGCACGGGGCCGACGCGGCGCGACTCTTCTTCGTCACCCGCAGCGAGGTGTGGAACCAGCTCCCGTTCGACGAGGCCCAGATCCGCCAGACGGCGGGCAACTTCCTCGTCACGCTCAAGAACGTCTACGCGTTCTTCTCGCTCTACGCCAACTTCGGGTGGGCGCCGTCCGACGCCGACCCGGCCGTGGCGGACCGCCCGGGGCTCGACCGCTGGGTGTTAGGCCGGCTCGCCGCGTTGGAGCGCGACGCCGACGCGCTGCTCGGCGCGCTCGACCCGACCGCGGCCGCGCGCCGCGTGGTCGAGTTTTTCGACGCGGACGTCAGCAAGTGGTATCTCCGGCTCACCCGCGCCCGCTTCTACGACGTCACGACCGACGACCAGCGCGCCGCGTTCGCGACCCTGCGCGAAGTTCTGCTCGTCACCGCGCGCCTCCTCGCGCCGTTCACGCCGTTCCTCGCCGACTGGGTGCACCGCGCGCTGACCGGCGGCCTCGACGCGGGCGAAAGTGTGCACCTCGCGCCGTACGTGCGCCCGCACGCCGACGCCCTCGGCGACGACGCGGACGCGCTCGCCGCGGCGATGGACGCCGTCCGCCGCCTCGTCAACTTGGGACGTGCTGGGCGCGAGGCCGTCGGGATCGGCGTCCGCCAGCCGCTCGCCACGCTCGTCGCCGTCGCGCCGGTCCACGAAGCGCACGTGACCGAAGCGCTGCACGCCCTCGCGCCGCTGCTCGCGGCCGAGCTGAACGTGAAGGCCGTGCAGTGGGCAACGAGCGGTGATGCGCTCGTCACGCTCGAAGCCAAGCCGAACTTCCGCTCCCTCGGCAAACGGTTCGGCAAGTCGACACCCCTCGCGGCGCGGGCCGTCTCCGCGCTCGGCACCGACGCCCTCCACGCGTTCGAGCGCGGCGAGCCGGTCTTCATTGCCGTCGACGGCGTCGACCATCCACTCGAGACCGACGACCTCGCGATCGTCCGGCGCGCCGCGGGCGCGTACGCCGTGGAGGAGGAGGGCGGATACGTCGCGGCGCTCGACGCGGCGGTCACGCCCGAACTGCGGGCGGAGGGACTCGCCCGTGAGGTCGTCAGCCGGGTCCAACGCCTGCGAAAGGAGAGTGGGTTGGAGGTCAGCGACCGCATCGTACTCCAGCTCTGGGGTGACGCATCGGTCGAGGCCGCCGTCAGGACACACGCCAGTTACGTCGCCGGCGAGGTGCTCGCCTCGACGCTCGCGATCGACGGCGGCGACGGCACGACGCTGAGCGACGGAACCGCGGGCGGCGTCGACGCGCTAGCTTCTACGGTTTCGCGTACGCTGGAGATCGACGGCGCCGTCGTGCACGTCCTCCTCCGGAAGACCTTCAGCTAGGACTCACCCGCATGGCCAGTTCCGGCCCGACGGCGGCGCCGAACGCCGCGGGCGACGCGACGTCGCCCGCCACGTTCACGCCGCTCAGTACCAAGGAGATCGCCCACTTCGAGAAGCGCCTGCTCGAAGAGCGTAAGCGCGTGCTCAAGGAGCTCGGCCACCACGGAGAGACCTTCGGCGCGAACCCGCAGGAGGCGGGCGGCGACCTGAGTTCGTACTCGTTCCACATGGCCGACCAGGGCACCGACGCGATGGAGCGCGAGAAGGCCTTCCTCTTCGCGAGCCAGGAAGGCCGCTTCATGTGGCACATCGACGAGGCGCTGCGCCGGCTCTACCGCTCGCCCGAGACGTTCGGCCGCTGTCACTCGTGCGGCCGCAACATCGCGTACGAGCGTCTCGATGCGCTGCCCCACGCGCGCTTCTGCTTCGACTGCAAGCAGCGCGAAGAAGATGGGAAGAAGGAAGTCTGACGTCCCCGCCGCGCCGGAGGCCGCGAACACGAACGGCGTGCTGTTCTGGCCCGTCGTCGTGGTCGTCGTCCTCGCCGACCTCCTGACGAAGGCGGTCGCCGCGTACGCGCTCACCCCGTCGGGTTTCCCGCACGCGGTCGCGGGGGCGTGGCTCCGCCTAACGCTGGTGTACAACCCCGGTGCGGCGTTCGGGCTGCACCTGGGGCCGTGGTCGCGCGGCATCTTCCTCGTCTTGACGGCGGTCGTGCTCCGCGCGGTCTGGACGTTTTACCGCGCGACGCCCGACCGCGCCAACCTCCGCGTCTTCGCCCTCGCCCTGCTCGCCGGCGGCGCACTCGGCAACGCGCTCACGCGCGTCGTCTCCGACGACGGCGTGATCGACTTCTTCGACGTCGGCGTCGGCGCGCACCGCTGGCCGACGTTCAACCTGGCCGACGTCGCGGTGACGGTCGGCGCGGCGCTCCTCTTCCGCGTCCTCTGGGGCCTCGATCCCCGCCCCGAGCCGGCCGCCGCCGACCTGGCGCTGGGCAGTTCTCCGCCGGGGATCGCGTGACCGCGCGCGCCGCGGCCGCCGGTCGGTCGCTCTCCGTCGTGGCGTCCGCCGCACTCGTCGCGACAATCGTCGTTGCCGACCAGGTCACCAAGCGCGCCGCGGTCGCCAATCTCACGCCGCACGTCCCGCGCGACGTCCTCGGCAACGCGGTCCGCTTCACGTTGACTTTCAACCCGGGCGCGGCGTTCGGCATGCACCTCGGGCGCGCGTCGTGGTGGGCGTTCCCGGCGCTGACCGTCCTGATCCTCGGCTTCCTCGTCCGGTTGTACCGGAGCCTGCCGGTCACAGAGCGCGCGCTCCGCTTCGCGATCGCGGCCGTGATGGGAGGTGCGATCGGGAACCTCGTCGACCGCTTCCACTCGCCCGCGGGCGTCGTCGACTTCATCGACGTCGGGGTCGGCGACATTCGGTTCTGGACGTTCAACGTGGCGGATTCTGCGGTGAGCGTCGGCGCCGTTCTGCTCGTGCTTCTGCTCTGGCGCTTCGAATCGCGCATGCAGGTCGGCGCGCAGTCCGGCTCGGGCGCCAGCAGCACGCTGGACGCGCCGGCCGACCCCGTCGAGATCGCGCGCCCGTGAGGGCGGGCGCCTGCCAGCGCGGCCGCCGTTGACAGGCCCTGCGCGGCCCGAGGTGATGTCCGGCACGCACGAGCTGGACGTCGCGGACGACGCGATCGGCGAGCGCCTCGACCTCTTCGTCGCGCAGAGGCTCGCCATCTCGCGCACGCAGGCCGCGACGCTCATCGCCAACGCGCGCGTGGCCGTCGACGGCCGTCGCGAGAAGGCTAGTTGGCGACTACGTCCCCGCGAGACCGTCATTGTGGACGTCCCCGCACCCATCGGCCGCGATCTCGTCGGCGAGGACATCCCGCTCGCGATCGTCCACGAGGACGACGACTTGGTCGTCGTCGACAAGCCGGCCGGGATGGTAGTCC
This sequence comes from Gemmatimonadetes bacterium T265, assembly GCA_019973575.1. Classification (NCBI taxonomy): domain Bacteria; kingdom Pseudomonadati; phylum Gemmatimonadota; species Gemmatimonadetes bacterium T265. Next base: position 180,095 of record BPUI01000002.1, on the reverse strand, counting down.
ATCCGGCGCCTGGGAATTGGACGGGGACGCTCGTCAACGCGCTCGTCGGTCGCGGGCAATCGCTCGACGCGGGGGGCTCGCACGAGCGACCCGGCCTCGTTCACCGGATCGACAAGGACACTTCGGGGCTTCTGGTCGTCGCGAAAACGGAGCGTGCGCATCGCGTTCTCTCCGCGGCCATCGCCGCGCGGACGGTCACGCGCCGGTACGCCGCGGCGTGTTGGGGGCACGTGACCGCCGAGCGGTTCACGGTCGAAAAGTCGGTCGCGCGCGACCCGCGTAATCGGCAGCGCATGGCCGTGGTCGCGACCGGAAAACCGGCGCGCACCGACTTCACACGCCTCGCGAGGGGCGACGCGGGGGACCTGCTGCGCGCCCGTCTGCACACGGGTCGCACGCACCAGATCCGCGTCCACCTTGCGAGCTTGGGGCACCCGGTACTCGGCGACGACGTGTACGGCGGCGGCGGCGGGCGCCGGCTTGTCGCGCTGCCGCCGCGGCGCCACTTCCTGCACGCGGCCGAGCTGCGCTTCCGCCATCCTGCCGACGGGCGCGAGATGGTGTTTCGCGCGTCGCTGCCGGACGACCTGCGCCGCGCGCTCGCCACGCTCGTCGGCGATCCCGCGCTCGACCAGCTGCCGGACCCGCTCGAACACTTCGGGTTCTACGCCGACGATTAACGGCGCCCACACGCCCGCGGGATGACGGAATCCGATGCCACGGCCCCGGACGGGCCGCCGGTGTTCGACGTTCTCGTGCTCGCGTTTCCCGATGGGAGCACACCGATCGCGATCCCGGTTGGGGTGGTCCGCGAGGTCGCGCGCGTGGACCGCGTCAGCGCCTACCCGGGGGCGCCGGCAGACGTGTCAGGTGTCACGGCCGTGCGCGGGCACATCGTGCCCGTGCTCGACTTCGCGCCGAGCAACGACGCCGGTCGCGCGGCCGTCGTGATCGCATCGGGCACGCGCGCGATCGCGCTCAGCGGCGCGTCGCCGGCGCGTGTTGCCGCCGCGCGCCCCGTGACGGGGCGCGCCGCGTCCGACGTTCCCGCCGTCCGCCTCTGGTCCGGGCGGCTGTTGCCCGTCTCCGGCGCCGTGCGTCTCCTCGGCGCCGCGCGGCCCGACGCCGCCAACGGCCCCGTGCTGCCGTTGCTCGACGCGGCGGCGCTCATCGGCGACGTGGTCGACGACTCCGACGGAGGAAGATGATGGCGCACACGGTCCTGGTTTGCGACGACGCCCTGTTCATGCGGGCGATGGTCAGCGACATCCTTCAGCAGGCGGGTTACAACGTGGTCGGCGAGGCGACGACCGGTGCCGAAGCCGTCGCCCGGTACCGCGACCTGAGCCCGGACCTCGTCACCATGGACATCGTCATGCCCGACATGGGCGGGGTGGACGCGGTGCGCGCGATCCGCGCGCACGACCCGGCCGCCCGCGTCGTGATGTGCAGCGCGATGGGTCAGCAGGCCCTCGTCGTGGAGGCGATTCAGGCCGGCGCACGCGACTTCGTCGTGAAGCCGTTCCAGCCGGCCCGCGTCGTCGAGGCCGCCGAGCGAGCCCTGGCCTGAGCACGGGCGCGGGGCTCGCGCCCGAGCTTTCCGCGGCCAAGTACGCGGCCCTTTTCGCCCGCGAGGCGCGCGAACAACTCGGCGCGGCGCGCGGTGCGATCACGCGACTGGCGGCGGACGGCGGCGCGACGGCCGAGGTGGACGCGCTCTTCCGGAGCGTGCACACCGTGAAAGGGATGTCCGGGGCGATGGGGTACGCGCCGGTCGAAGCGATCGCGCACGCGCTCGAAAGCGCGCTCGCCCGACTTCGTGAGGGGTCGGCGGACCTCCGGACCCGGAGCGTGCCGGCGATCGTGACTGCGCTCGACACCCTCGAAGACTCGGTCGAGGCCAGCATCGCGCCGGATCACGCGGCGGACGAGCAAGCACGCGTGCACGACGCCGTTGCTGCGTTAGCAATGCTGGCGACCTCGCCGACCGATCGGTCGCCGCAGGCGATTGCGCCCGCCGACGTCCGCCGCGCGTTGCCGGCAGCCGTCGCGAGTACGATGCGCGTCGACGTCGGGTCGCTCGACCGCCTGCTCGACCTCGCGGGCGACCTCACGGGCGTGTGCGACCGGCTCGCCAACGCCGCCGCGCAGAGCGGCGACGCAACACTGGCGCGTGCGGTCGCCGACCTCGGGCGCGTTTCGGGCGCGTTCGGCGACGAGGTGCGCTCCGCACGGCTGGTCGCCGTCGCCGAGCTCCTCGCCGAGTTGCCACGAGTCGTGCGTCAGGCCGCGGGTGCGACGGGCAAACAGGTCGCGTTCGAGACGCACGGCGGCGACGTCGTCGCGGACCGCGCCGTGATCGACGCGCTCGCCGAGCCGCTCGTTCACCTGCTGCGCAACGCGGTCGACCACGGAATCGAGGCTCCTGCCGCGCGTGTCGGCGCCGGCAAACCGCCCGAGGGGCGCGTGGTCGTCCGGGCGGCGCGCGACGGGAACGCGCTCGTGGTCCAAGTCGCGGACGACGGGCGCGGTGTCGACCGCGACGCGGTAGCTGCGCGCGCGCGCGCCCGGGGCGGCGCGGTCGACGGCGCGACCGACGTTCGGGACGGCGCGGTCGACGACGCCACGCTCCTCGAATGTCTCGCCCTCCCCGGCCTCACGACCGCGCACACGGTCGGCAACATCTCGGGGCGGGGCGTCGGCGTGGACGCCGCGCTCGCGCGCGTGCGAGCGTTAGGCGGCGCGCTCACCCTTGAGACGGCCGCGGGCGTGGGAACGACGTTCACGCTCCGCATGCCCCTGGCGTGGGCGGTCGTGCCCGCGCTCGTCGCCCGCGCGGGCGGAGCCGCGTTCGCGATCCCGCTCGTTCACGTGCGCGGCACGCGCGAGGCGTCGGCCGCCGACGCGGGCGCGCCGTCGCTCGCCGCGGTACTCGGCGCGCCGGTGCGCGCCGGCGGCGGCCCGGACGCGGAGATTGTGCTGCTCGCGCCGGCGTCCGACGCGCCGGCGATTGCGGTCGCGGTCGACGCGCTCGTCGGCACCCGCGACTGCGTCCTGAAGCCCGTCGCGACGCCACGCGGTGCGTTCAGGATCGCCGCGGGAGCGACGATACTCGACGGCGGGGAAGTCGCGCTCGTCCTCGACGTCCCCGCCGTCGCGCGGCGCCTCGCGACCGCCACCCCCGCCGCCACGAGAGCCCCGACGTGACCCTCGCCCCCGTCCGCCCCGCTGTCAACGGCTATCGCGTAGACGACCCGCGCACGCTGAACGCCGTCCAGCGCGACGCGCTGCGCGAGGTCGCGAACATCGGCGCCGGCCACGCGGCGACGGCGCTCTCGCAGATCACCGGCAGTCCGATCATGATCAGCGTGCCGACGGTCCACGTCGCGGCGCTGGGCGACATCGCGCCCCAGCTCGCGTCGGAGAGCGAGTTCGTGGCCGCGGTGCTCATGGACGTCATGGGCGACCTTACCGGACGCACGCTGCTGATGCTCCCGAAGCCGACCGTGCTTCGGCTTGCGGAGCGCATGCTCCGCCGACCGGTCGGCGCGTCGGTCGCACTCGGCGAGATGGAACGGTCGGCGCTTCGCGAGGCGGGGAACATCCTGAGCGGCGCGTACCTGAACGCGCTCAGCGACTTCATGGGGCTCGTCGTCCTTCCCTCGCCGCCGCTGCTCGCGCTCGATCGGGCGTCGAGCGTGCTCACGCCGTCGTTCCTCCGACTCGACACCGTCGCCGAGTACGTGTTCGTCGTCGAGACGGAGTTCGTGATCAAGGACGTCGCCGACCGGCTGCACGGGTTCTTTCTGCTCCTGCCCGACCCGCCGTCGCTCGGCCTCATCCTGCGCGCGACGCGCGTCGCGTAGCGCAAGGCGCGCGTCCCGGCATCGGCACCGACCCGTGCGGATCGGCGACGCGGCAGCGGCGCGGCTCGTTGCGCTGACCGACTCGGCCGACGCGGCCGCGCAAAACAACCTCGGCGTCGTGCTGCGGCTCGGGGGGCGCGCGGCCGACGCGGAGCTGGCGTTCGACCGTGCGGTGGCGCTCGACGCCGGCGTGAGTGTCGCGCGCCGCAACCTCCGCGTGCTGGCGTCGGAGGGCACGACGGCTGCGTCGGCGCGGTGGAGGCGGGTACGCACCGACGCCGCGGATGACGACAGCTGGCGCGCGCTCGTCCGCCATCACACCGCGCGCGGCGAGTTCGACGCGGCTGCCGACGCGCTCGCGCGCTGGGAGTGTGCGTCGACGACCGCCGTTGCGCCGGCTTTGGAGCGGGCGCGTTGGGCGATCGACGCCGGGCATCCCGACGTCGCGCTCGACGCGGTCGCCCGCGCCCGCGCGGGCGCGAGCGCGTACGCGCTCGCCGGCGACGTCGCCCTGTTCGCACGGCTCGACCTGCTCGAAGCCCGCGCGGCGTACCAGCGCGGCGACTCCGTGCGCGCGCTCGCGTCGGTCGAGCGCGCGCGTGCCGCCACCCCGGACGACCCCGAGGCCGAGTTGCTTCGCAGTTTCGTGCTCGGGGAACTCGGAGCGACCGACGCCGCGGTCGCGAGTCGAGCGCGAGCGGCCGCGCTCGACCCCGCGCTCGCCCGGGTCGACGTGGCGGTCGCGGCCGAGCCGCTCGCCGCACGTCCTGCCGGCGCGAGTGACGCCGAGGGTTCGCGGTCCGACCCAGCGCCGGATCGGACGCGGACGCGCTACGCGCTTGCCACGGCCGCCGCACTCCGCCATAAGGGCTACTACGGCGAAGCGTTGGCCGCGCTCGGTCCGCTCGCTGCCGATCAAACGCCCGGTACGCGCGCGGCGGCGCTGGCCGCGTCGGGGGTCGTCCATCTGTTGCGAGGTGCGGCGGCCGAGGCCGCGCCTGCACTCGCGGCGTCGGTGCAGGTGACGGGCGGTGTCGCGCCCGCGTCTCACACGTTGGCCCTCGCCGCCGCATTGCTGCTCGCGGGCGACCACGACGCCGCCGAGGTGACCGTCCGGCCCGTTGCGCGCGACGCCGAATCGTCGATCGTCTGTGCCGGCGCAACCACGATCCGGGCGCTCGTCGCGTGGCGACGCGGTGATCTGCCGAGCGCACGCATGTACCTGCTCGATGCGGCGGCGCGGGCGCGCGGACTCGACGCTGACGTGCGGGCGGCGCTCGCGGGCGATCTCGCGCTGTTGCTCGCGGACGCGGGCGTCGGACCGGCCGCCGTCGCGGCGGGTGCTGCCGCTGTCCGCCTCGCGCCGGGCGACCCGGCCTCGCACGCCGCCCACGGCCGCGCCCTCGCGCACGTGGGCGACCACGAAGCCGCGCGCGCCGCGTTCTCGCGTGCGTGTGCGCTCGCGCCCGACGACGCGGCGGCGCGTTACGGCCTGGCGTTCGCGGCCGGGGCCTCGGGCGATCGGGCCGCCGCTCAGGCCGAACTCGCGCGCGCGACGACGCTCAGCCCGGTCGTGCGTGGTCCCGCCCCTCGCCTCGTCGTCGACGCGGACGGCGCGGTGCTCGTGCCGGGCGATGGCTCGCCGGTGCGAGCGACCTCTGTCCCCGACGCCACCGTCGATTCAGCGGAGTACGCGACGCGCAACGCTCGGGTGCGGGCGCACGACTACACGCACGTCGACGCCCGGTTTGCCGCCGGAGAGTACGAGCGCGCGTTGGCGGCCGTCGATGCGGCGCTCGCCCGCGGCGCACCCGCCGCCGAGGGCCTGGTGCGTGCGGGGCACGCCCTCGCCCGAAGCGGGCAACTCTCGCTCGCGCTGGAGCGCTACGACCGCGCGGCGGCCGCGGCGCCGCTCGACCCGCGACCGGAACGTTACGTGATCCGAGCGCTCCACCGGCTCGGTCGTTTCGTCGAGAGCGGGACGCGCGCGGCGGCGGCCCTCGCGCGATGGCCCGGGGACGCGTCGTTCGCCGCGCTGCGCGCGCGTGCCGCGGCGGACCACGGCGCCGTGGACGAGGCGGTTGCCGCGCTCGACCGGTGCGCCCGCGCCTGCCGGGACGCGGTCGACGCGGCCGATCCGGCGGCGTTCTGGGCGGACGTCGCGTGCGCGTGGCAGGCGTTAGGCGCTTGGGACGCCGCCGCCGACGCGTGGAGTGAGGCGGCCCGCGCCGTGCCGGCGCTCCCGAGTCCGACCCTCGCGCGCGCGCGCGCACTCGCCCGCGCGGGGCGCGCCGACGCCGCCGAGGCGCTGCTCGAGGCGCTCGCGGACCGCGCGCCCGGACTCGCCGACGTCTGGCGCGCCCGCGCCGATCTCGCGATCGAGACCGGCCGACTGTCGGCGGCGCAGGCCCACCTCACACGCGTGGTTGATCACGACCGCGGCGACGGGGACGCGCTCGCCGCGCTCGCGGCGGCGTGTGCGGACGCGTGCCGTTTCGACGAGGCGCGGACTGCGGCGGCGGACGCGCTCCGCATCGATCCCGAGCACCCGCTCGCGTTGGCCGTCTGCGGCGATTGTGCCGCGAACGCGGGCGACCGGGCGGCGGCCTGCGACGCGTGGCGGCGCGCACTCGCCGTATTGCCGGTTGGCGCCGGCGCCGCGCGCGCCCGCATGGGCCTTCGCCGGGACGAGGCGCTGGCGGAGGCCGCGGACGTGAGTCGTGTCTGACGCCGCGCCGGCACCGCTGCTCGCCGGCGCGCTGCGCGGCTTCGCGTTAGGCGACGTCCTGCAGCTCCTAGAGCTTGGTGCGCGGACCGGGACGCTCGTCGTCGACGGCGGTCCGCTCGGCGGTGGGGCCGTGCGGCTGCGCGACGGCCGCGTGGTCGCGGTACAACGGAGGCCCGACCCGGACGGGCCGCGGGGAGATCACGTGAGCGCGATCGCCGACCTGCTCGACGTCGTTGCCGGGCGGTGGGCGTTTTACGCGGCCGGCGACGCACCCGCCGCGTTCGTGCCTGAGCTCGCGGTGGGTGGGGAGGACGCGAGTGTGACGCGCATCCTCGTCGAGGTCGCGCGTCGCCGCGACGAGCGCGCGCGGCGCGCGGCGCGTGCGCCGACGTCCGTCCCCGACGTCCCCCACCTCGCGCACGACGCGTGGCGCGGCGCCGAGCGCGATTCCGCCGGCCAACTCACCGCGGCGGATCTGCACGTACTCTCGATGGTCGACGGCGTACGCGACGTGCACGCAATCGCGGCGGCGACGCGGCGCGACGTCGCGCACGTGTGCGGCGTGCTCCACTCGCTTCGCGCGCTCGGGCTGGTGGGTCGACTGTCGGCGCACGTCTGCGACGGTCAACACGTCTCCGAGGGTCAGGCGGCGTGAGTGGGGCAGGGGGTGCGGCGTCGCCCGACAGCTTCGCGAGTTTGGTTGCGGACGTCACGTCTGCGCTCGACGAGGCGATCCCGGCCTGGCGCGTACGGGTGAGCGCGGAGGCGGCGGAATGGCGCCGACGCGGCGTCGACGCCAGCATTCTCGAGCGCGCGCTCGCGCTCACGTCCGCGCCGGACGTCGACGGGCTGCTCGCGACGTTCTCGGAGACCGTGCAGCAACTCGCCGCGTTGGAGGCCGAAGCGGTCGCGCTGGACCCGTCGCTCGCCGGGTCCGCCGCGTTCCGCGACCCCGCGCGGCTTCGCGAGGGCGCCGCACTCGCGGCGGAGTGCCGCGAACGCGCCGCGGCGGCGCGCGCCGGATTCCCGGACCCGGAGCACTGGGTGCTTCAGTGGCCGGCGGCCGGCGACCTGCTCGCCGGCGAGTTGGCGTGAGCCCGCCCGCCCGCGTCCGCGGCGCCGCTCGCGCGAGACACGCCTAACGGCGACGGTCGATGTCGATACGCGGCAACATCGCCGAGGCGGCGCTCGCGGACGTCGTGCAGCTGCTCGCGCTCGGGCGGCGGACCGGACGCCTGACGGCGGCCCGCGACGGCGAACTCGGGACGCTGTGGTTCGTCGACGGCGCGGTGGCGCATGCCACACTCGCGCACCGCCGCGACGCGCTCGGCGCGCTGTTGGTACGCCGCGGCCTGCTGGACGACGCGGACCTCCGCGCGGCGCTGGTCGAACAGGCGGCGGAGCCCGACACGCCACTCGGGGTCCTACTCGTACGCCGCGGGTGCGTGCCGCGCGGCGCGCTGCTCGCGCGGCTCGAGGAGCAGACGGCCGAGGCGGCGTACGAGTTGTTAGGCTGGACGCGCGGGACGTTCAGTTTCGACTCCGACGTCGCGTCGCTGCCGTCGGAGTTGACGCCCCGGCTCGACGTCGGATCGCTGCTCCTCGAGGCCGCGCGGCGCGCGGACGACGAGGTGCTGATCGCGACCGAAGTTCCCGGCCGCACGAGTACGTTCGCCCCCGTCGCGGCGGCCGGCGCGCCGAACGCGGCGCGCGACGAGGTCGCGGAGCGCGTGATCGCGCTGCTCGACGGCGCGCGCGACGTTCGGGCCGTCGCCGACGCCGCGGGACTCGCGCCGTACCATGTGTCGCGCGCGCTCTTCGCGCTCGTGCGCGAGGGGCGGGTGCGACGGGTGCCCTCGCGGGCGGCGGTCGACGTGCCGGCACACCTCGCGGTCGCACGCGCGGACGAGCACCTCAACCTCGGGATCGCCTTCGCGCGGGCCGGACTGCTCGACGACGCGCTGCGCGAACTCCGACGCGTGCTAGAGTTCCTTCCCGGCGACGTGGGCGCGCGTGGCCACCTCGGCGCGGTCGCCCTGCGTGCCGGGCGCCTCGACGAAGCCGTCGCGGTACTCGGGGAGGCGGCGACGATGCCGGGCGTCTCCGGCGCGGCGCTACACGCGCTCGGGCTCGCGCGGCACCGGCTCGGCCAGCTTGAGCTTGCACACGAGGCGTATGCGCACGCGGCGCGACTCGGCCTTGAGCACGACCCGCGGCACCTCACGGCGCGCGCCGCCCTCGCGCTTGATCGGCGCGAGTGGGAGGTCGCGCGGGAGTTGCTCGAACGCGCCCGCGCGCACTGGACAGCGCCCCCCGCCGTCTGGTACCACTACGCCCTCCTGGCCGCTCTCTACGTCCGGGACGCCCGCGGCGCCGCGACGCTCGCGCGCGAGGGCCGGGCCGCGCACCCGCGAGCCGCGGCGTTGCTCGCGAACCGCGCCGCGCATCGTGCGCAGACCCGACGCCCGGAGCACCTGGCGGGCGCGCTCGCCGACGTGATGGGCGCGCTCGCCGAGCGGTCCGACCTCGCGCCCGCGCAACGCTTGCTCGGCGAACTGCAGTACCGGGCCGGACGGTTCGATCGCGCGCGGGAGGCGTACGAGGCCGCGACGCGGCTCGCTCCGGACGCGTCGGCCGACGCGTGGGCGCGGCTCGGGACGCTGGCGCTCCGAGCGGGCGACGGCGAGCGGGCGCGCCGCGCCTGGGAGCGCGCGTGTAGCTTGCAACCCGAACACCCGACGGCCCGCGCCAACCTCGACGCGCTCCGCCGATCCGGCGCCGCGGCGCCGGCCGCCCTATAACGTCGCGCGTGCCCGACGCTTCTGCGCCTGCCGGTCACCTTCCGCTCCTCGCCCCGGCGGCGTCCGATGACCCCGCCGGCTTCGGCGCGTTGCTCGCGAAGGTGGAGGAGGACCGTTTCTTCCGTTGTGGCAGTTACAAGGAGCGTTGCCTGCGGCGGCGGATCGCGGTGCGCATGCGCGCGACGGGCGTCCACACGTTCGCCGACTACGCGCGCGTGCTCGAGGAGAATGCGGCCGAGTACGACCGCCTGCTCGACGCGCTAACGATCAACGTCACGAAGCTCTTCCGGAACTGGGACGCGTGGGCCACGCTGGCCGACCGCGTCGTTCCGACGCTGCTCGCCGAGGCCGGCCGGCCGGTGCGGGTTTGGAGTGCGGGGTGCGCGTCGGGCGAAGAAGCGTACTCGGTCGCGGCCGTGTTCCACCGCGCGTTGGAGCGGCGTGGCGAGTCACCGGCGAACGTCGAGGTGCTCGGGACGGATGTCGACCGCGCCAGTCTCGCTGCTGCGGCTGAGGGGGTGTATGGCGAGCCCGCGTTCGCTGAGGTGCCGGAGGAGTTTCGAGCGCGGTATTTCACGCCGCGGTTCCCGGCGCGGGTGCGTCCCGAACTCCGCGCGATCGCGCGGTTCGCACACCACGATCTACTCCGCGATCCGGCTCCCGACGGTTCGTGGGATCTGATTGTCTGTCGCAACGTCGTGATCTATTTCGATCGCAACTCGCAGGAGGCGCTGTTCGAGCGGTTTCACGGTGCGCTCGCGCCGCGCGGTACGCTCTTTCTCGGGAAGGTCGAGACGCTGCTCGGCCGCGTCCGTGGGCTGTACGCGCCGATCGACCACCGGCAACGGATTTTCCGGCACGCGTGACAACCGGCGACTCGCGGGCGACCGGGCGGGCGCCGGACGTGACGTTGGACGACGTGCAGCGGCAGTGCGAGGCATTGCGTGCGCGCCTCGACGCGCGGTTGGACGGGCGCGGTCCGCTTGCGGAACACGACGAACGGACGACACTGCGCGCCGAAATTTCCGCCTTGATCCGCACGGCCGAGGCGCAGGCGCGAGCCTGGCGGGCGCTCGCCGACGCGGCGCGCGCGTTGCCCGAACTCTGGAAGCGGTTGCCGGACGCGGTCCCGCCCGCGCCCGTGTCCGGATCGACGCGCCAGGACCATCTCGGCGCGTCGACGTTCGTCGCGAAGGGGTGGGATGCGTACGCGGCGGCGGACCTCGCCGCGGCGGAGCGGGCGTTCGAGCGCGCCCTGGCACTCACGCCCGACGAGCCGGAGATCTTCGCGATGCTCGCGTGGGTGCACGCGGCCCGCGGCGACGTCGATGCCGCGCTCGTCGGCGCGCAACGCGTGCTGGTCGCGCGCCCGCGCGGCCCGGCGGCGTCGCTCGCGCGCGTCGCGGTCGGACGCGCGTGCCTCGCGAAGGGAATCCTCGGCGAGGCGGTCGAGCATCTCGCGCGCGTCGTCCGCGACGACGACGACCGCCGCGCGGTTCTCTACGCGACGTTGTACCTCGGCGTCACGTACTCGCGCCGCGAGATGTACGACGACGCGGTCGCGTGCTTGCGGCGCGCGTTACGGCTCGGTCCCAACCTGGTCGAGGCGCGGTACGAACTGGGGTGGGCGCACTGGCGTGCCGACGCACACCACGAAGCTCGGGCGGAGTGGCGCGCGGGCGCCACGGGCGCGTTCGGGCCGTGGGCGCAGCGCTGCCGGAAGCGTCTGGCCGAACTGGAGGGCGGTGACGCGGTCGGTGCGTAGTAGCGCGGCGCGACGCCGAGGCGTCGCGGGGTTCGCCGTCCTGGCGCTTGCCGGGGCGTCCGGGGCGCAAGGTCCGGCGGGTGTGACGACATCGGCGACCGTCCGTGTCGACCACGGGCGCTTCACCGCGGTCGCCTACCCCGGCGACGTGTCGCTCGCACGGTCGCTGCTCGACGACGCGGCGGAGCGCGACACATTCCCCGGCCTCCCGCGCCCGCGTCGACACGTCGTGCTGCTGATTGCACCCGATGCCGCACACTTCCGCGCGTGGGGCGGGCCGGGCGCTCCGGAATGGGGGAGCGCGCTCGCCTTCCCGGCGACCGGGCGCGTACTGATGCAAGGGCACCGGGCCGGATCGGATGCGGGCGACCCGCGGGCGGTGTTCCGCCACGAGTTGGCGCACGTCGCGCTTCACGAACAGCTGGGTGAGCTACCGCCGCGCTGGTTCGACGAGGGTTACGCCGGCTACGCCGCCGGCGAATGGGGGCGTGACGACGTTCTCGCCGCGAACGTCGCGCTGCTCACGCGCGGCGTGCCTGCGCTCGACTCGCTCGATCTTCTGTTCGAGGGCGGTGGCGCGGCTGCGCAGGACGGGTACGCGCTCGCGTACCGCGCGGTCGCCGACCTAGCCGCGGAGGATCCCGAGCGCGGGCTGACCGGGTTCTTCGCCGCGTGGCGCGAGACGGGGCGATTCGACGCAGCAGTGCGGGCCGCGTACGGACTGACGGCCGCGCAGTTCGAGGCGGCGTGGCGGGCGCGGACACGGCGGCGGTACGGGGTGCTCGCCGTGGGGGCTAATGTGTCGCTCGTCACCAGCGTAGCGCTCCTCGTCCTCGCACCGTTCTGGCTCGAACGGCGGCGGCGCGATCGGGCACGGTTGGCGGCGATGCGCGCCGCGGACGCGGCAGAGGACGCCCGCGCGTATGCGCTCGCCGCGTCGGATCCGCTCGCGCCATTCCTCGACCTTCCATAATGGGGCGCAACGGCGCGCGGCGATCCCGCCGCGTTGACAGTCTTGGACCTGTCTTCTAACGTGCCCGTCATGGCCGAACCGAACCGTGTGCGACGCGTCCAAGACTATCGTTGGTGGCTGTTCGCGGCCGTCGCACTCTTGGCCGGGTATGCCGACCTCGCGCGGGGCGGCGACGTGATCGCGCCCGTCCTGCTGGTGCTCGGCTACTGCGTGTTGGTTCCGCTCGCGATTTTCCGGTAGGCTGTCTGGCGGTGGCGAGCTGTCGGTGTCGGGCGAATAGCTCAGTTGGTTAGAGCGCCTGTCTTACACACAGGATGTCGGGGGTTCGAGTCCCTCTTCGCCCACTGCCCAGAGCTGGCGCGCCGACTGCGCGTCGCGGCGGCACGCGGAGTGCCACAGCAATTCGGGCGTTTCGACGTGTGCGGTGCATAGCTCCGGCCGGCGTTGGCCGGGCGGGACACTCCGGAACCGCGCCAGGCCACGTTGGGTACGGATGTTTCACGCTCTGGAGGTTACCCCTTTGAACGCTCGGAACAACATGGCGCGTCGAGTCGCAGCGGCCGCCGCGGGGCTCGGAGCCCTGGCGGTCTTCCTTCCCCTCGGGTCCGCGGCTGCGCAGCAGCGCGGGACGCCGGACCCGAACGCGCCGCGCGTCATGGTCGCGGTCTTCCGGAGCGCGGACAAGTCGTCGGGCGTGCGCGCGGCCGACGCGGTGCGCGACCGTCTGACGGGCGACCTGAATCTGAAGCAGGCGTACGTTCTGCCGAAGGCGGACGTGAACGCGAACCTCGAGGCGTCGGGGTTCCCGACGAACGAGGCGCTCGCCCCGCACGACGCGCGCGCGCTCGCGCAACAGCTGCGGGCGGACGAATACATCGTCGGGCAGGTGTCGAATGCGGGTGGGCAGACGAGGGTCGACGCGCAGCTCGTGCTCACGCGCGACAACTCGCTCACACAGCCGCTCGGCACGTTCCAGGTCGGCAAGGCCGACCAGGCCGGGTCACAGGTCGCGCGCGAGTTCCAAGCCGCGCAGCGCGCGTTCACCGAGGAGCGCACGTGTAATAACAGCGGGCGTGACCGCAAGTACGCGGACGCGGAGGCGGCGGCGCGGCGTGGCATCGCGGCGTATCCGAAGTCGACGCTCGCGCGCATCTGCCTCGCGCAGCTCTACGTCGCGCAGCGCGATGCGGATACGACCAACGCGGCCAAGGTCAAGGCGTACAACGATTCCGCACTCGCGATGTCGCGCGAGATCCTCGCGCTCGACCCGCTCAGCCGGCCGGCGCTGACGATCCAGTACGCCGGCTTGCAGGCGGCTGGGCAGCGGGACTCGGCGACCGGCGTGCTCCTGCGCCTCGTCGCGGCCGACCCGACGAACACGCGGCTTCGCGAGCAGGTCATCAACGAGTATGCGGCGAACGGGCGCGCTCGGGATGCCGTGCCGCTCGTCGACTCGCTCGTGATCCAGAACCCCGGCGATCCGAGCTACCTGCAGCTGCAGACGCGCGTGAAGCTGGCGGCGAAGGATTATAAGGGCGCGGTGACGTCGTTCCAGGAGCTCGCGCGAACCGACACGGCGACGGCGACCGCTGATCTATACTCGCGCGTCGCGATCGGCGCGCGTCTCGACAGTCAGCCCCAGGTCGCGTCGCAGCTGCTCGCACAGGCGGTCCAGCGGTTCCCGAACAACGGCGGCCTGCTGTCGGATTACGTGGACGCACTCGCGGCGTCCGGGCAGACGCAGCAGGCGCTCGACCTGCTGAACCGGACGGCGCAGTCGAACCCGAAGACGCCGGGGATCTACACCGCGCAGGCGAACCTCTACACCACGCTGAAGCGGCCGGACGACGCGTTCAAGGCGCTCCAGCAGGCGGTGGCGAACGGCGACAGCGCGAGCACGGTCGCGGCGGCTGCGGTCAGCCTCGGCGCGAACGCGTATCAGACGGCGAGCGAGTCGAAGTCCGTCGCGGACTACCAGCGCGCGATCTCGATCCTCGAGTTCGCGAACAAGACGAGCACGACGCCGCAGGGGCAGTTCTTCCTCGGCGTGGCGTCGCTCGGGCTCGGTGGTCAGCTGCTCCAAGAGGCGCAGAAGAGTCGCAGCTGCGAGAGCGTGACCGCGGCGCGCAACGCGTTCAACGTCGCGCAGCTCAACCTGCCGGCCGGCGGGAAGATCAACCCGCAGGGCGCGCAGCAGGCGCTCGCGGTGCTCACCCAGCTCTCGCCGTACCCCGACCAGCTCGGCGCCGCGTTCAAGTGCGGCGGCGCGGCGGCTCCGCGGCGCGGCCAGTAACACCCGTTATGCGGACGCACGAAGGGCCCCGCCTGAACCGGGCGGGGCCCTTCGTGCGTCCGCGCGCGATCTCGCGGGCGCGTTAGGCGGCGTCTGGCGTGTCGCGCCCCGGCAGCCGCCCGACGTGGAGCAGCGCGGCCCCGCGGTCGACCGCGTAGTGCAGAACGCGGGCGCGGATCGGCTCGCCGTCGACGTTGGCCGCGAGCGCGTGCGGCGCCTCGACGCGCAGCCACGGCGTTTGGACGTAGTGCACGCCGTCGCGCTCGAGGTGCTCGCCGCGGCGGAGTTCGAGTAGCAGCTTCGCCGCACTCAGGCGTGCGACGGGTTCGATGACGCACACGTCGAGGAGGCCGTCGTCGAGCGCCGCGAGTGGTGTCACGACGGTGCCGCCGCCGGTCGCGCGCGCGTTCCCGACGGCCAACAGGACGAACGGCACCTCGCGCGTGAACGCCGGCCCCGAGATGCGCGCCACCGTGCTCACGTCGTGCGCGACGAGGTGTCGCACGCCGCTGAGCGCGTACGCGAGTACGCCGAGACGACGCTTGGTTGTCGCGTCGGTCCCACTCGTCACCTCGGCGGTCCCGCCGAGCGTCGAGACGTTGAGGAACGCGCGCCCGTTCACGCGGCCGACGTCGACGCGGACCGGCGTGCCCGTCGCGATCATGTGGAGCGCGGCGCGCGGGTCCAATGGGACGTCGGCCTGGCGAGCAAAATCGTTCGCGGTCCCGAGGGGGACGAGCCCGATGGAGACCGGTGTCTCGGCCTCGGGTGGGACCGCGAGCACGCCGTTGAGCACCTCGTTCAGCGTGCCGTCGCCGCCGGCCGCGACCACGGTTGCGCCGCCGCTGCGCGCGGCGCGGCGTGCGAGGCGGCGCGCGTCGCCTCGCTCCCACGTCACGTGCACGCGGACGAGACGGCCGCGGGCGCGGAGTTCGGTCACGGCGGCCCGCAGGTCCGGCGAGCCGGCGCGCGCGCCGTGCACGATGATGTCGAGCGGGAGGGAGTCGGGCATCGTCGCTCGTAAGTTGCGCGGCGCCTGGTATGGAGGACAGGCGCGCGACGCGTCGATGCACACCGCCGAGCCGTCCCGGCGGGGACGGGTGCGCCGTGGTTGCTCGGCGGATCGGCGGCGCGTACCTTCTCACGCCCGATGGATGACGGCGCACGCTGGAACGCTCCGTATCACGCGCCCGTGATGGCCGCGGAGATCGTGCGCTACCTAGTCACAGATCGCGCCGCGCCGACTGATTCGGGGCGGTCCGATCGTCTCGTCCTCGACGGGACGCTCGGCGGCGGTGGTCACGCGCTCGCGCTGCTCGAGGCCGGGTGCCGGGTCGTCGCGCTCGATCGGGATCCCGACGCGCTCGCCGCGGCCGGCGTCCGCCTGAGCGCGTGGGTTGCGGCCGGTCGGCTGCGTCCCGTCTGCGCGAATTACGCCGACGCGTCCGACGCGCTGGCGGCGCTCGGCGAGTCGGCCCCGCTCGACGGGGTACTTCTCGACCTCGGCATATCCTCTCACCAGATCGACATGTCAGAGCGCGGTTTCTCGTTTCGGCAAGGCGCGCCGCTCGACATGCGGATGGGCGGCATCGCCGACTCGCACGCGGAGAACGCCGCGGACGTGCTGAACGGGGCGGACGAAGCGACGCTCGCGGCGTTGTTCCGCGAGCACGGGGGCGAGCCGCGGGCCGGACGTCTGGCGCGGGAGATCGTACGCCGTCGCGCGCGCGTGCCGATGGCGACGAGCGACGACTTGGTGCGCGCGATCCGCGGCGCGTTCGGTCCGCGCACGGGGCCCGCGGACTTCGCGCGCCTGTTTCAAGCCGTGCGTATCGCGGTAAACGACGAGGCGGGGTCGCTCGCGCGCGCGCTCCCGGCACTCCGAGACCTGCTGCGTCCGGGGGCGCGCGTCGCCGTGCTCTCGTATCACTCGGGGGAGGACCGGGTGGTCAAGCACGCGTTTCGCGACTGGAGCACGGCGTGCGTCTGCCCGCCGCGTCAGCCCGCGTGCACGTGCGGGCACGTGGCGCTCGGCCGACTCGTGACGCGGAAGGCGGAGCGGCCGAGCGCGTCGGAAATCGCGCGCAACCCGCGGGCGCGGAGCGCGACGTTGCGCGTGTGGGAGCGCGCGGCGTGAGCCGCGGTGCCGGACGTCGGGGCGGAGCGGCGCGCGCCGGGGCGCGTCGGCAAGGGCGCGGGCGCGCGGTGGTCGCGCTCGGGCTGTTGCTGTTCGTGCTCGCCGGCAGCGCCGCCGTATGGCGGCGGAGTGCCGGGATCGCGCGCGCGCGCACGCTGCGCGAACTCGCCGCGCGTCAGTCGCAGCTCAGGGCCGAGCGCGCGACGCTGGAGGCGTCGGTCCGGCTCGCGGCCGCGCGCGCGCGCGTGGGGAGCGTCGCGGAGGATCGGCTCGGCATGCGCGTGCCGAGCGACACGCAGCTGGTGCTCGTCGCGCGGACGGCCGCGCCGGCGGTCCGTTAGGCGATTCGCTCCGTGCCGCTCCCCCGCTTCGACCGTCCGGCCGTCGTGCACGGCGCGCTGGTGCTGTTCGCGGCCGCGATCGTCGCGAAGGCCGCGCAGGTGCAGCTGTTCCAGGCCGACCGGTGGCGTACGAGCGCGGCGCGCCAGCAGGTCGCTGACGCGTCCCTCCCGGCGCCCCGCGGCGCGGTCACCGACGCGAACGGGCGCGTGCTGGTCGAAAGCCGCGAGCTGGTGCAGCTGCGCGTGGCGCCGCGCGAGGTGCGCGACCGCGCCGGGTTACGGCGCGCGCTCGCGGCGGCGGGCGTGGCGGCGCCGTGGGTCGCGCGGGCGAGCGACAGCGCGCGCGCCTGGGTCGAGATCCCGGGGCGCTACCTGCCGAGCGACGCGGCGGCCGCGGCGGCGATCCGCGGCGTGCACGCGGCGCCGGTCGTGGACCGCACGTCGAACGCGACCGACGCGGTGCGGCGCATCGTCGGACGCGTGGACGAAACCGGGGCGCCGCTCGACGGGGTCGAACTCGCGCTCGACGGCGTGCTGCGGGGCGAGCGCGGGACGGCGCTGCTCGTGCGCGACGCGCGCGGCGGTCGTTTCGAATCGCCGAGCGTGCGGTCGGTGGCGGCGCGGCCGGGGCGGACGGTCGTGCTCACGCTCAACTGGACGCTGCAGGACATCTGCGAGCGCGCGCTCGCCGACGCGGTCGCGCGCATGTCGGCGACGGGCGGCGACATCGTGGTGCTCGAGCCGAAGACGGGCGAGGTGCTCGCGCTCGCCGGCCAGCGCGCGGACGCGCGGACGACGGCGGCGACCGCGATCGCGGAGCCGTTCGAGCCCGGCTCGACGGCCAAGCCGTTCATGGCTGCTGCCCTGCTCCGGTTGGGCAAGGCGCACCTCGACGACGTCGTGAACACGGAAGACGGCGCGTGGACGACCAACGGACGGACGATCCACGACATCCACAAGGCGGGCGCGCTGTCGTTGCGCGACGTGATCCGCTTTTCGAGCAACATCGGGATCGTAAAGTTCTCGAGCCGTCTCACGCCGCGCGAACAGTACGAGGCGCTGCGCGACGTCGGCTTCGGCACGCCGACGGGGGTGCCGTACCCGGCCGAGG
This sequence comes from Gemmatimonadetes bacterium T265, assembly GCA_019973575.1. Taxonomy (NCBI): domain Bacteria; kingdom Pseudomonadati; phylum Gemmatimonadota; species Gemmatimonadetes bacterium T265. The sequence continues at coordinate 162,080 of BPUI01000002.1, read as the reverse complement.
CGTCGGGCACGTTGCGGGCGCCGGGCAAGTGGACGAAGCAGTCGCCCGCGTCGCTCGCGATGGGGTACGAGGTCGCCGCGACCCCGCTGCAGCTCGCGGCCGCGTACGGCGCGATCGCCAACGGCGGCGAGCTGCTCGAGCCGGCGCTCGTGCGCGAGGTGCGGGGTGCGGACGGGACGGTCGAGTTCCGCCACCGGCCGCGCGTCGTGCGCCGCGTGATGCCGGCCGCGGTCGCGGCGGACGTGCGGGCGATGCTGAAGAGCGTGGTCGACAGCGGCACCGCGACCGACGCCGACCTGAAGAGCTTCACGTTCGGCGGGAAGAGCGGGACGGTGCGGCGGATCGAGCGCGGCGTCGGGTACGCGGCGGGGCACTATAACGCGGTGTTCGCGGGGATCTTCCCGGTCGAGTCGCCGCAGTTCGTGATCGTCGTGAAACTCGACAACCCGGAGGGCGTGTACTTCGGAGGTAAGACGGCCGCGCCGGTGACGAAGGTCGTGTTGGAAGCGGCGCTCGCCGCGCGCGACGCGGCGCTCGACCGCGCGGCGCTCGCGCCCGACGTGCTGCCGCGCGCGCGCGAGGCGTACCGGCCGCGTCCGTCGGCGGTTCCCGCGCGGAGTCTCGCGGAGGCGGGCGGTGCCGCGCGTGATTCGGCGGCGCCTCCGCCCGCGTCGCTGGTGCCGGCGGAGTTGCGGCGCGACAGCGTGCCGGCCGCGGAGCCCGGGCCCGTGCGCGTCGTCCTGGACCTGCCGGTGCGCGTGATGACGCGCGACACAGGCGCGCGCGGGTCGTCGCTCCTGCCGCCGCGGGTGGTGCCGCCGGTGCAGGGGCTTCCGGTTCGCGACGCGCTGTTCGCGCTCCAGCGGGCCGGGTTCGACGCGCGGCTCGCGCCCGGGCCGGCGGCCGTGGCGGCCGCGCGCGCGCTCGGACGCCCGGCGTTCCGGACGGTGCCCGCCGCGGGCGCGCTCGCCGCGGCCGGCGCGCCGGTCACGCTTTACCGCCAGCCGTGACCGACCCCGCGCGCGCGGGTGCGCCCGTGCGCACCGGACGGATCGCGGACGCGCTCGAGCGCGCCGGACTGTTGGTGGGCGCGCGCGGCGCCGTCCCGGAAGCCGTCACGGGCTTGACCGACGACAGCCGCCGGGTGACGCCCGGCGGGCTCTTCGTCGCCGTCCGGGGCGCGCGTGATGACGGCCATCAGTACCTCGACGCCGCGGCCGGTGCGGGGGCGGTGGTCGCGCTCGTCGAGCGGCCGGACGCGACCGCGCTGCCGTCGCTCGTCGTGCGCGACGGGCGACGCGCGGCCGCACTGGCCGCCGCCGCGTTCTACGGCGAGCCGGCGTCGGCACTCACGCTCGTCGGGGTGACGGGCACGAACGGCAAGACGACGACGGCCGCGATGCTTCGCCACCTGCTGGACGCGCCCGGCGCGTCGGCGGCCTCGATCGGCACGCTGGGCGTGTTGGTCGGGTCGACGGGCGAGCCGTTTGGCGGGGGCGGCGGGCTGACGACGCCGGGACCGGTGGAGCTCCAGCGCGTGCTGCGCGCGCTCGTCGATGCGGGGGTGCGGACCGTGGCGATGGAGGTATCCTCGCACGCGCTCGAACAGCGGCGCGTCGAGGGCGTACGGTTCGCGGCCGCGGTGTTCACGAACTTCACCCGCGACCACCTCGACTACCACGAGACGATGGAGGCGTACTTCGCGGCGAAGGCGCGGCTCGTCGACGCGCTCGCGCCCGGCGGCGCGCTCGTCGTGAACGCCGACGACCGCGCCTGGGACGCGCTGCCCGCCGCGCCGCGCGTGGTGCGGTGGGGGATGGCCGGAGACGCGGCCGGCGCGGCGGCCCGCGGGCTCGACGTCGCGGCGGTCGGGGCGACCGCCGGGGCGACGGGGACGCGGTTCGCGCTCCGGGTGGCGGGCGCGGACTACCCGGCGCACGTGCCGCTGCTCGGCGACTACAACGTCGCGAACGCGCTCGGCGCGGCCTCGGCGGCGTGGGTGTTAGGCACGGCACCGCCCGAGTGCGCCGCGCGGCTCGCGACGCTGCCGCAGGTGCCGGGCCGGCTCGAGCTGCTCCGCACGCGCCCCGCGGTGCTCCGCGATTACGCGCATACGCCCAACTCGCTCGAACGGGCGCTGGCCGCCGTGCGCCCGTTCGCGCGCGGGCGCGTGGTCGTGGTGTTCGGCGCGGGCGGGGACCGCGACCGCGGCAAGCGGCCGGCGATGGCGCGCGCCGCGGAGGCGGGCGCCGACGTGGTCGTGATCACGAGCGACAACCCGAGGACGGAAGACCCCGAGCACATCCTCGACGACGTCGAGGCGGGCCTGACGCGGGCGCACGAGCGGATCGAGGACCGTCGCGCGGCGATCGCGCGCGCGCTCGAGATCGCGGGGCCGGACGACGTCGTGCTGCTCGCCGGCAAGGGTCACGAGACGTACCAGATTCGCGGCGCGACGACGCTGCCGTTCGACGAGGCGGCGATCGTGCGCGAGCTCGCCGCGCGCGGCGGGCGCGCGGGGCACGCGGCGTGAGCGGCGGGATCGCGCCGGCGGTGCCGGTGCCGTTCTGGACGTTGGACCGCGCGGGCGAGGCGCTCGCCGCGGTGCTGGGCGCCGCCGCGCCGCGCGGGCCCGAGGCGCTGCTGGCGGTTTCGACCGACACGCGCGCCGTCGTGCCGGGCGACCTCTTCGTCGCGCTCGCGGGCGAGCGGTATGACGCGCACGACTTCCTCGGCGACGCGGTCGCGCGGGGGGCGCGCGCGTTGGTCGTGCACGACGCGGCGCGCGCCGCGGACGTCGCCGTGCCGGCGTACGTCGTGCGCGACACGCGCGAGGCGTTAGGCCTGCTCGCGCGCTACCGCCGGCGGGCGTGGGCGGCGCCGGGCCGCGCGGTCGTCGGCGTCGCGGGCTCGAACGGGAAGACGAGCACGAAGGAGTTGCTCCGTGCGGCGCTCGGCGCCGCGCGCGCTGTGCACGCGACCGCGGGGAACTTCAACAACCTGGTTGGCGTCCCGCTCACGCTCCTCGCGCTGCCGGACGGCGCGGACGTCGCCGTCGTCGAGATGGGGACCAACGCGCCGGGCGAGATCGCGGCGCTGCGCTCGATCGTCGAACCGGACGTGGTCGTGATGACGTCGATCGGCGAGGAGCACCTCGAAGGACTGGGCGACCTCGCGGGCGTCCTGCGCGAGGAGAGCGAGGCGTTCGACGGTGCGGCGCTCGCGGTCGTGCCGGCGGACCAGCCCGAGATCGCCGCGGCGGCCGGCGGCCGGGCGGGCGCGGTCGTGACCGCGGGGTTGGACGCGGGCGACGTGCACGCCGAGCGGTGGGCGTTGTCGGGCGACGGGACGGGCGTGGTCGTCGTCGGGGGCGTCGAGGTCCGTACGCCGCTGCGCGGCGCGCACAACCTCCGCAACACGATGCTCGCCGTCGCGGTCGCGCGCGCGCTCGGCGTGTCGCTCGCCGACGCGGCCCGGGGACTTGCGGCGATGCCGGTGCCGAGCATGCGGACCGCGTGGACGACGCTGGGCGACGCGACGCTCATCAACGACGCGTATAACGCCAACCCGCCGTCGGCGCGGGCCGCGCTCGACCTGCTCGCCGCGGCCGGCAGGGCGGGAGGCGCCGCGTCGGCACGGCAGCGCGTCGCGGTGCTCGGGACGATGCGCGAGTTGGGCCCCGACGCGCCCGCGCTGCACGACGCCGTCGCGCGGCACGCGCTCGCGCTCGGGATCGAGCTCGTCGCCGGCGTGGGCGAGTTCGCCGCCGCGCTCGCGCGCGTTGCGCCCGGCGACGCGCGGGTCGTGACCGCGGAGGACCCGGCCGCGCTCTGGCCGCGGCTCGAGCCCCGCCTCGCGGCCGACGGGGTGATCCTACTCAAGGGCTCGCGCGGCGTGCGGCTCGAGCAGCTCCTTCCTTTCCTCGAAGCGTGGGCGACCGCCGGCGCGACGCGCGCCTGACGCGCCCCACGACGACCGTCCGCTCCCGTGCTCTACTACCTGCTCCAGCCGCTTGCGCGCGTCGCGACGGTGTTCAACCTGCTCAACTACATCACGTTCCGCGCGGCGGGCGCGTTCGTCACGGCGCTGCTCGTCGCGTTCGTCGTCGGGCCGATCATCATCGCGCGGCTGCGCGCGCTGTCGGTCAACCAGGTCGTGCGCGAGGGGACGCCGGTGACGCACGCGGGGAAGGGGGCGACGCCGACCATGGGCGGCCTGATCATCCTCGCCGCGACCCTCGTGCCGATCGCGCTCTGGGGCCGGTTCAACGCGCGCGGCGGGGAGTACATGGTGATCGCGACGCTGGTGACGTCGTGGATGGGCGGGATCGGCTTCCTCGACGATTATCTCAAACTGCGTCAAAAGCGGCTCGGCCTGAAGAACGAGGGCCTCGTCGAGCGCTACAAGCTCGCGGGGCAGGTGAGCGCCGGCGTCGCGCTCGCGCTGTACCTGTGGCTCGTCCCGCTCTCGACGCTCCCCGGCGCGTCGACGACGCTGCCGTTCTTCAAGTACGTCCTGATCGCGCCCGCGACGGCGGGGCTCGCGTGGCTCTACGTGCCGTGGGTGACGTTCGTGCTCACCGGCGCGAGCAACGCGGTGAACATCACCGACGGCCTCGACGGGCTCGCGACCGGGCTGGTCGCGATCGCGGCCGGGACGTTCGGCATCTTCGCCTACCTCTTCGGCCGGATCGACACGAGCGCGCACCTGCTGATCTTCTACGTGCGCGGGGCCGGCGAGCTGACGGTGTTCTGCGCGGCGCTGCTCGGGGCGTGCATCGGGTTCCTCTGGTTCAACACGTTCCCCGCCCAGGTCTTCATGGGCGACACGGGGTCGCTCGCGCTCGGCGGCGCGCTCGGCGCCGTGTCGATCCTGCTGAAGAGTGAGTTCCTACTGCTGATCATCGGCGGCGTGTTCGTCGGCGAGATGGTGAGCGTGATCGTGCAGCGGTTCGTCTTCAAGTACCGCAGGCGGCGGCACGGGCTGGAGTACGCGCGGGCGCACCGCGTGTTCTTGCGGGCGCCGCTGCACCACCACTTCGAACTGAAGGGGTGGCCCGAGACGCAGGTGGTCGTGCGGTTCTGGATCCTCGGGATCCTGTGCGCGATCCTCGCGCTCAGCACCCTGAAGGTGCGCTGAGGGGGGCGCGCGTGAACCTCGGGATCTTTCGCGGGCGGGCGCCGGGCGAGGTCGCCGTCGTCGGACTCGGGAAGAGCGGGCGCAGCGCGGCCGAGTTGCTCGCGCGCGACGGGCACCGGGTGTACGCGTCGGACGCCGGCTCCGGCCCGGGCGCGCGCGCGGCCGCGGACGTGCTCGCGACGTCCGGCGTCGACGTGGAGGTTGGCGGGCACGACCTCGCCCGCGTCGCGCGCGCGGCGCTCGTCGTCGCGAGCCCGGGTGTGCCGCCCGACGCGGCGCCACTCGCCGCTGCGCGGAGCGCCGGCGTCCCGGTCGTCGGCGAGGTCGAGGTCGCGCTACACTACCTTCCAGACCTGCACTACGTCGCGGTGACCGGCACGAACGGGAAGACGACGACGACGGCGCTCGTCGGGCACCTCCTGCGCACGTTAGGCCGCGACGCGGTGGACGCGGGCAACATCGGGACGCCGCTAGCCGAACTCGCGCTCCGGCCGCGGCCGCCGGCGTGGGCGGCCCTGGAGCTGTCGTCGTTCCAGCTACACGACACGCCGAGCGTGCGGCCGACGGTCGGCGTCGTGACGAACCTCGCGCCGGACCACCTGGACCGGTACGGCTCGGTGGACGAGTACTACGCCGACAAGGCGCGGCTGTTCGCAAACGCCGACGCGCGCTCGCGCTGGGTGCTGAACGGCGACGACCCCGCCGTGCTCGCGCTCCCCGCGCGCTCGGCGCGCGCCGCGCTCGCGGGGGACGTGTTCACGTTCGCGGTCGCCGGCGAGGCCGATGCGACGTACGACCGTGCGGTCGACGCGCTCACGCTGTTCGGCGACGTGCTGCTCCGGCGCGGCGAGCTCGCGCTACTCGGCGACCACAACGTCGCGAACGCGCTCGCGGCGGCGCTCGCCGTGAGCGTCGCCGACACGGACCACCGCACACCCGAGGCGCGCGCGCGTCTTGCGGACGCGCTGCGCACTTTCCGCGCGCTCCCGAACCGGATGGAGGTCGTGGGCACGTTCGGCGGCGTGACGTGGATCAACGACTCGAAGGCGACCAACGTCAGTTCGACATGCGTCGCCCTCGACGGCATGCGGCAGCCTTACGTGTTGCTGCTCGGCGGCCGCCACAAGGGCGAGCCGTACACCGCGCTCGCCGGGCCGTTCGCGCGCGCCGGGCGCGTCGTGCTCGCGTACGGCGAGGCCGCCCCGGTCGTCGCGCGCGACCTCGGCGGGTCGGTTCCGGTCGAGGTGATGGGGCGCGACTTCGCCGAAGTCTGCGGGCGCGCGCGGGCGCTCGCGCGGCCCGGCGACGCGGTCCTGCTCTCGCCGGCGTGCTCGAGCTTCGACATGTTTGCGAACTACGAGGCGCGCGGGGCGGCGTTCCGCGCGCTCGCGGCCGCGTCCGCCTGACATCTGCCCCGTTCGTCGTCCGCCTCCGCCATCCCGCTCACGCCCATGACCGCGGTCGCCATACCCCTCGACGCCACGCCCGCCTCGCGCGCCGACGTGCGCGAGCGGTGGAAAATGGGGGTCGAGGCGCGCGCGCTCGTCCTCGTCACGGCCGCGCTGCTCGCGTTCGGGCTCGTCGTCCTCTTCAGCGCGAGCGCGATCGTCGCGATGCAGGAGGGACGCGGGAGCGCGCACTACCTGTGGCGTCAGCTGCAGGGCATCGCGGCCGGGGCCGTCGTGTTCGCGGTCGCCGCGAAGCTGGACGCGGAGCGGTGGAAGCGGTGGGCGTGGCCGATCATGGCCGCGGCGTACGTGACGATGATGCTGACCGTGCTGCCATTCACGCGGCGCATCGCGCCGCCGATCCACGGCTCGCGCCGCTTCCTCCTCGGCGGGTCGATCCAGCCGTCGGAGTTCGCGAAGCTCGCGGTCATCGTCTGGACGTCGATGCTGCTCGCGAAGAAGCTCGAGACCGGGCAGCTGCGCCGGCTGACGAAGGGGCTGTTCCCGTTCCTCGTCGTCGTCGGCGGGCTCGCGGTGATGGGCGCGCTCGAGCCCGACCTGTCGATCGCGATGACGTTCGTGCTGATCATGGCGATCATCCTCTTCGCCGGCGGCGTGCGGATCGGACACTTCATCGCGCTGGGCGTCCTCAGCGTCCCGGTGCTGTGGCGCGAGGTGGAGAAGCTGCAGTACGTCATGCTCCGGATCTTCGCGTTCCTCGGCACGGGCGACGCGCGCGCGGAGGTGAACTACCAGCTCAAGCAGTCGTTGCTCGCCGTCGGCTCGGGCGGCTGGTTCGGGGTCGGGTACGCGCAGGGGCGGCAGCAGTACGGCTTCCTGCCGTTCCCGTATTCCGATTTCGTCGGGAGTAACGTCGGCGAGGAGTGGGGGTTCGTCGGGATCGTGCTGCTCACGCTGGCGTACGCGGCGTACACGTGGCTCGGCTTCCGCATCGCGCGCCAGGCGACGACGCGCTTTCAGCAACTGGTCGCCGTCGGGTTGACGACGATGACGTCGCTCACGGCGTACCTGCACATCGGGGTCGTGATCGGGCTGCTGCCGACGACCGGCCTCACGCTCCCGTTCATCTCGTACGGCCGCTCGAACCTCATCCTCTCGATGCTGATGACCGGCGTCCTCGTGAACATCGGGAGCGAGCGGCAGCGGATCGTGGGCGAGGGCGCGACGGACCCGCTGGCCCGGTGATCCGGCTCGTCGTGACCGGCGGCGGGACGGGGGGGCATCTCTACCCGGGGCTCGCGATCGCGCGCGCCGTCGTCGCGCTCGACGCCGGCGTCGAACCGGTGTTCGTCGGCGCGCGCCGTGGGATCGAGCGGGACGTGCTGCCGACGACGGAGTTCCGCCACGAGCTGCTCGACCTGCACCCGTTCTACCGCGCGCGGCCGTGGGAGAACTGGCGCACGGTCGCGGGCGGGCTGCGCGCGTGGCGGGCGTTAGGCGCCCTGTTCGCCCGCGAGGGTCCCGGCGCGGTGTTGGGCACGGGCGGGTACGCGGCCGGCGCCGCGCTCGCCTACGCCGTCGCGCACGGCGTCCCCGCGATGTTGCAGGAGGCGGACAGCTACCCCGGCGCGACGACGCGGATCGTGGCGCGCCGCGCTGCGGAGGTGTTCCTCGGCTTCCCCGAGGCGGCCGCGCGCCTCCGCCCGGGGCCGCGCACGCGCGTGCACGCGTTCGGCAACCCGATCGAGCCGCCGCCGCCGGCCGATGCGCGGCCGTCCTCGGGCGCGGCCAAGCGCGCGTGGGGGTTCGCGCCGGACGCGTACGTGGTGCTCGCGTTCGGCGGCAGCCAGGGCGCGCGCGCGCTGAACGAGGCGCTCGCCGGCTGGGTGGGCGACGGCGTTCCCGACGGCGTCGCGCTGCTCTGGGCGACGGGGAACAACCAGTTCGGGCCGTACGCGGCGTTCGACGGCGCGTCGGACGGACGCGTGCGCGTCGTGCCGTATCTCGCGCCGATCGCGCGCGCGTACGAGGCGGCCGACCTCGCGGTGACGCGCGCGGGCGCGATGACGATCGCCGAACTGTGCGCGTGGGGGCTGCCGAGCGTCCTCGTGCCGTTGCCGACGGCCGCGGCCGACCACCAGAGCCGGAACGCGCGCACGCTCGCCGCCGCGGGTGCGGCGCTGCACGTGCGGCAGTCTGAGCTCGGCGCGGCGCGCCTCGGCGCGATCGTTGCCGAGCTCCGCGCCGACCCGGGGCGGGTGGCGACGATGCGGGGGGCCGCGCTCGCCCGCGGCCGCCCGGACGCGGCGGCGCGGATCGCGCGGCGCGTGGTCGAGGTCTTGCGTGGGCAGCAGCGCGGCGGCGACCGGTCCGACGCGTCGTTCGGGGCGCCGGTGGGCTTGCGATCCGACGCGACTCGCGCGTCTTGAGGGCCCCGGGGGGCGCCTGCATATTGCGCCGCCCGATGCCGTTGCTCCCCACAACCGATCCTCGCCCGGTGCACTTCGTCGGCATCGCCGGTGCCGGGATGAGCGCGCTCGCCGAGCTGTTCGTGCGACGCGGCGCGGCGGTCACGGGATGCGATACGCACCCGGAGGCGGCGGACGACCTGCGCGCGCTCGGCGTGGCGGTCGCGGCCGGGCACGACCCAGCGCACGTCGCGGGCGCACGCGCGGTGGTCGTAACGTCGGCCGTGCCCCGCACGCATCCGGAGCTGGAGGCGGCGCGCGCCGCCGGCGTCCCGGTGATCCGGCGCGCGGAGGCGCTCGCCGAGGCGGTCGCGGGCGGGCTGACGATCGGGATCGCCGGGACGCACGGGAAGACGACGACGACCGTGATGACGACTGAAGCGCTCGCCGCCGCGGGGCTCGATCCGACTGGCGTCGTCGGCGGTCGGGTCGGCGCCTGGGGCGGGAACCTGCGGTTGGGCAGTCTGGACGCGGGCGGGCACGAGCGGTTCGTCGTCGAGGCGGACGAGTACGATCGCTCGTTCCTCGCCCTCACGCCGGGGGTCGCCGTCGTCACGAACGTCGAGGCGGACCACCTCGACATCTACGCCGACCTCGCGGAGATCCGCGCGGCGTTCGCGGAGTTCGTCGGGCGCGCCCGACGCGTCGTGCTGTGCGCCGACGACGCGGGCGCGAACGCGCTGCCGGCGCGGGCGGACTCGGAAGTCGTGCGCTACAGCGCCGCCGCGTCGGGCGAGGACGTCCACCCGGACGCGCGCCTCGTGGCGCGCGACGTCCGGCCGGGCGACCGCGGCGGCTCGGCGTGCGAGGTCGCGTGCGACGGGCGGACGTTAGGCACACTCGCGCTCGCGGTCCCGGGCCTGCACAACGTGCGGAACGCGCTCGCCGCGCTCGGCGTCGGACTGCTGCTCGGGGCGGAGTTCGCGGCGTTGCGTCGCGGGCTCGAGGCGTTCCGCGGCGTCGAGCGCCGCTTCGAGCGGCTCGGGGAGGCCGCGGGCGTGCTCGTGATCGACGACTACGCGCACCACCCGACGGAGCTCGACGCGACGCTCGCCGCGGCGCGCGCGGCGTACCCGGGGCGGCGGATCGTCGCGGCGTTCCAGCCGCACCTGTACACGCGCACGCGGGACTTCGCGCCCGAGTTCGCGCGCGCGCTCGCGGCCGCGGACGTGGCGCTCGTCGCCGACGTGTATCCGGCGCGCGAGCGGCCGATCGCGGGGGTCACGGCCGACCTCGTGAGCGACGCGATGCGCGGGGCGGGCGCTCCGGCCGCCTGGCGCGGCCCGCGCGACGCGCTGGCCGGCGCGCTCGCGGAACGCGTGCGCGCGGGCGACGTCGTGCTCACGATCGGCGCGGGCGACGTCACGCGCACCGGGCCCGAACTGCTCGCCGCGTTAGGCGGTACGGGGGGCGCGTGACCGGGGCGCTCGCGCCGTCGCGTCCGGGGCGCGGCCGCCGAGCGGCGGACGACGCCGGCCCGCCGGCCGCGGCGACTCCCGCGCACGGGCAGGATGCCGCGCGCGAGCGCGCGCGGCGCGAGGGGGAGCGCGACGCCCGGCCGGGCGCGCGCGCGCGCGTGCGCCGCGTCGTCACGGCGGCGGGGGTCGTGCTCGCGCTCGGCGCGATCGGGACGGCGGGCTGGTGGGGGCCGCGCGCGCTCTCGCGGCTCGCGTTCTTCCGCGTGCGCCGCGTGGAGATCGAGGGCGCGCGCTACGCGTCCCCGCGCGCGCTCGTCGCGCGGCTCGGGATCGACACGGCCGCGTCGGTGTGGACGGACCTCGACGCGCTGACGCGGCGGGTCGCCGCGGATCCGCTGGTCGACCGAGCGCGGGTCGAGCGGCGGCTGCCGGGCGTCTTGCGCGTCGTCGTGCACGAGCGGGTGCCGGTCGCGGTCGTGCCGGGCGGGCCGGGCGGCGCGCTGGTGCTGTATGATTCGGCGGGCGTCGCGCTGCCGGTCGCGCCGGCGCGCGTCGGCGGGGTCGACGTTCCGGTCGCGGCGAGCGCGGACCGCGCGCTGCTCGGCGCGCTCGGCGCGCTGCGGAGCACGGCGCCGCGCGTCTACGCGCGGGTCCTCGAGGTCACGCGCGCGCCACGCGCGGCGTTCGGGGCCGGTGTGTTAGGCGCGCGCGCCGGGCGCGGCGCGCCGGCGGGGCCGGCGCCGGAGCACGACGAGCTGGATTTCGTGCTCGCGCCCGCGACGGGCTCTGGCCGCGCGCCAGCGAGCGGCGCGCCAGCGGGCGGCGGGTCGGAGCCGGGCGGGGCGCCGCCGCTCCTCGTCCGCGCGGCCGTCGACGTCGGGGCCGCGCGGTTCGCGGAACTCGGCCCGGTCGAGGACGACCTCGCGCGCCGCGGTGTGCGCGCGGCCGAGCTGGACTTACGATTCCGCGACCAGGTGGTCGCGCGCCTGCCGTAGCACGCCCGCCCGTCGCCACCCCCCGCGGTTCCCGTCGCGCCTCACGCACGCCCTCCCGTATGAAGCAGGAACGTATCGTCGCCGGACTCGACATCGGGTCGGCGCGCACGACGGCCGTGATCGCCGAAGTCGTCGGCGAGCGGCCGCGCCGCCCGGGCGTGCGCGTGTTAGGCGTCGGGCAGGCGCGGACGACGGGGCTCCGCCGCGGCGCGATCGCCGACATCGAGGAGGCGACGCGCTCGGTGCGCACCGCGCTCGACGAGGCGGAGCGGATGGCGGGCGCGCGGCCGGACGGCGTGTACTGCGGCATCGCGGGCGAGCACGTGCGCGCGGTCACGAGCCAGGGGATCGTCGCGGTGGCCGGCGACGAGATCACGCGCGCCGACGTCGAGCGGGTGAACGGGGTGGCGCGCGCCCTCGCGATCCCGCCGGACCGCGAGTTGCTGCACGCGATCCCGCAGGAGTACACGGTCGACCGCACGTCGGGGATCCAGGACCCGGTCGGGATGGGCGGCATGCGGCTCGAGACGGAGATGTACCTCGTGACGATCGGGAGCCAGCCGGCGGCGAACGTGCGCAAGGCGGTCGAGCGCGCCGGCCACCGCGTGCGCGAGCTGGTGCTGGAGCCGCTCGCGAGTGCGCTCGCCGTCCTGACCGAGGACGAGAAGGAGTTAGGCGTCGCGCTCGTCGAGATGGGCGCGTCGGAGACCGACGTCGCGGTGTTCCACGAGGGGAAGATCCGCCACCTCGCGACCGTCCCGTACGGCGGCGGGCACGTGACGAGCGACCTCGTACACGGCGTGAACGTGTCGCACGCCGACGCCGAGCAGTTGAAGGAGCAGTACGGCGCGGCGCTCGAGGCGTTGGTCGGCACGGACGAGGTTATCGCGCTCCCCGGGACGGCCACGCACGCGAGCCGCGAGGTGCCGCGCGAACTGCTGGCCCATATCATCCACCAGCGGCTCGACGAGATCTTCGACCTCGTCGTGCGCGGCGTCCACGAGGCGGGGTTCGGCGGCAAGGTGGGGGCGGGCTACGTGCTCACGGGCGGCGGCGCGGAGTTGCTGGGGACGGCGGAGCTCGCGCGCGACGTGTTCGGGGCGACCGTGCGCGTGGGGCGCCCGCTCGACACCCTGACGGGGCTTCGCGAGGCGCTCGACACGCCGCGGGAGGCGACGGTCGCCGGGCTCGCGCTGTACGGCGCGTCGCGCGCCGCGTTGGGCGGGGTCGTGGCGCCGTCGGGCGCGGTGCGGCGGCCGGCCGCGAGCGGGCCGGGGGTGGAAAAATGGGCCGCGCGGCTGAAGCTCTGGCTGCAGGATTTCTTCTGAAAAATTGCGTGCCAGACCGGCGCCGCCGTGTGTGACTGCGGCCGCGCGTAGCGCGCGCACTACCCTTCGGCACGTCGTGCCGGGCACAAGTTGCCGCGGTGGCAGCGCCGATGACGCGCGTTATATTCGGCCTCGGTTCTGGTATCGCCGGTGCGCCGCCCTCCCCCTCCCAGGCGCGGCTGATGTCGCCGGACGCCGCGCGCACGAGACGCACGGTGCGCGCGATACCGCGCGGTCACCGCGGTCATCGCGGCGGCGTCGCACGCCGCCTCACCCACCCCTCGCTGTTCTCCGGAGTCGCGTCCGAATGATTTTCGAGCTTGAGGAGAGCGCCACGCAGAACGCCCGCATGAAGGTCGTGGGCGTCGGCGGCGGCGGCGGCAACGCCGTCAACCGCATGATCGAGGAGCACCTGGAAGGTGTCGAGTTCATCTCGGTCAACACGGACGCGCAGGCGCTCCTCGGTTCGAAGAGTGACGTTAAGATTCAGATTGGTAAGAAACTGACGCGCGGGCTCGGCGCCGGGGCGCGCCCGGAGATCGGGCGCCAGGCGGTCGACGAGAACCGTGACGAGGTCAGTCGCGTCGTGGCGAACACGGACCTCGTGTTTATCACCTGCGGGATGGGCGGGGGCACCGGCACGGGCGCCGCGCCCGTCGTCGCGGAGCTGGCGCGCGAGGCGGGATCGCTCACGGTCGGGATCGTGACCAAGCCGTTCCTCTTCGAGGGGCGCAAGCGGATGCGCCAGGCGGAGCAGGGGATCAGCGAGATGCGCAAGCACGTCGACACGATGATCGTCGTGCCTAACGAGCGCCTGCTCGCGGTCGTCGGCAAGGGGATCCCGTTCCAGGACGCGCTGAAGAAGGCGGACGAGGTGCTGCTGCACGCGACGCAGGGGATCTCGTCGCTCATCTCGGTCACGGGGCTCGTCAACGTGGACTTCGCCGACGTGCGCACGGTGATGCAGAACGGCGGCTCCGCGCTCATGGGCACCGGGATGGGCCGCGGGGAGAACCGCGCGATGGAGGCCGCACAGCAGGCGATCTCGTCGCCGCTGCTCGACAACGTGAGCGTGTCGGGGGCCACCGGCGTCCTCGTCAACATCACAGGCGGCGCCGACCTCACGTTGGGCGAGGTGCACCAGATCAACGAGATCGTGCACGACGCGGTGGGCGACGACGCGGAGATCATCTTCGGCGCGGTGCACGAGCCGGCGATGCAGGGCGAGATCCGCGTGACGGTGATCGCGACCGGCTTCGACAAGGTGCTCGCGCTCGGCGGCGCCTCGGCCGGCGACGCGGCAAAGGGGCCGAACGTGCTGCCGTTCAACCGCGACGGGCGCGACCGCACGCCGCTCGGCGGGTCGCGCGTCATCTCGCCGACGCCGCGCGCGGCTCCTGCCGCAGAGGCGCCGCGTACGCGGCCGGCGACGTACGCGCCGCCGGAGCGACTGCCGGTGCAGGACCTGAGCGACATGGAGATCCCGACGTTCATCCGCCGCCAGATGGACTGACGTGCGGCCCGGCGCGCCGCGGCGGACGAGCGCGGCGCGCGTGAACGGGCCGTGACGGGGTGGATCTTCGCCGCGCTCGTCGGCGTCGTGGTCGGGCTCGCGGGGTACGCGCCGGCGCTGCGGCGGCGCGCGGCGTTCGGCTGGCTCGCGGCGGCGCGGGCGCTCGCCGTGGCGTTAGTCGCGGCGGTCGCGATCGGCGCGCGCGTCGCGGGCCGGCCGCGCACGGACGCGATCGTCGCCCTCGACGCGTCGGCGAGCTGGACCCGCGGCGCCGACCCGACCGCCGCGCGCGCGGCCGCCGACAGCGCGGGCCGGCTCGCGTCGCGGGCGGGCGTCCGGCTCGCCGCCACCGGAGAGTCCCTCCGCGCGGCCGGGCCCGTCACGCCCGACCTCCGACCGAGCGACCGCGCGTCGCGCGTCGGCGCGCTCGCCGAGTCCGCCGCGACGACCGGACTGCCGTTCGTACTCGTCACGGACGGCGAGGTCGACGACCCGGACGCGGTCGCGCGCGCGCCCGTCGGGTCGCGCGTGGTGGTCGTGCGACCGGCGCGACGCGCGGACGCCGCCGTGGTGCGACTCGACGCCCCCGAGACGCTCGCGCCCGGTGACACGGCGACGGTGACGATCACGGTCGGCGCCGACTCCGCGGGGGCCGGTGCCGGTCGGATCGGCGTCCGTCTCGATGCGAGCCCTACGGTCGAGCGTGCGCTGCCGGCGCTCCCCGGGTTCGGCCGCACCACGTTCACCGTGCGACTTCCGATCCCGGCTGACGCTCGGGCCCATACGGCAGTGCTGAGCGCGTTCGTCTCGAGTGCGGGCGACGGCGACGCGCGTAACGACACCGCGTCGCGCGCGCTCGACGTCAACGCGGTGCCGCGGGCGGTCGTCGTCAGTACGGCGCCCGACTACGACGTCGGGCTCGCGCTCGCCGTGCTGCGCGGCGCGTTCGCGGTCCCCGTTCGCGCGTACTACCGCGTCGCGCCCGGAGCTTGGCGAGTTGCGGGGACGCTTGCGCCGGCGCGGGAGGCCGACGTGCGAGCGGCGGCCGCGGGCGCGCGCGTCCTCGTGCTGCATGGTGACACCGCGGCGCTCGGCGATCCACGCACGCTCGGGCGCGGCGCGCTCATGCTGATTCCGGCGGGCGCGCCCGGCGACAGCGCGACCGACTGGTATGCGGGACCGGCGACCGCGCCGGGGCCGCTGGCCGTCCTCGCGGGGCTTCCGTGGGACAGCCTGCCGCCGGTCGAGATCCCAGGCACGGGTGGCGACGCGCGCACTGCGCTCGGGCGCGTCGGGGAGCGGTGGACCGGGGTCGTCGCCCGCGCGGGTCGCCGCGGGCCGGCTCGGGCGATCATCGCGGGCGGCGTCGACGCTGCGGGGCGACATCTCGCGGTCGTAGCCGCGGGCGGGTTCTGGCGCTGGGCGTTCCGCGGCGGCGCGGGGGCGAGCGCCGCGCCGGCAGTCTGGGGTGCGGTGTTCGACTGGCTCGCGGACGAGGCGCCGGGCGCCGCGCGAGCGATCGCGCCGGCGGATGCCTTCGTCCGCTCGGGTGCGCGCGTGCGTTGGCGCGGCGTCGTGCGCACCGACACGGTGACCCACGTACGGGTTACCCCGCGCGCGGGTGGCGCTCCGACGACGCTGGCGCTCCGCCGTGACGCTGAGTCCGGCGAGTTCCGCAGCGACTCTCCGGCGCCCGGGGTGTATGACGTGAGCGGCGGCGGTGGCCTGCTCGTCGTCAACGCCTCGGCCGAGTTACTCCCCCGCGCCGCGGCGTTGCGATCCGGGCCGATCGGGGGGGCGCTGGGCGAGGCCCCTGCGCCGGCCGTCCCGATCTCCCCGGGGTGGCCCCTGGCCGCCGCGACGCTGTTACTGTGCGCCGAGTGGGTGGCGCGTCGGCGGCTCGGGCTGCGTTAGCCCGGCCGACGGCCGGCCGCCGAACGCGTTCCACCGATCAACTTTCTCACATGGCCCGGCTATTTCGCCGCGAGGGCGACGCGCCCAAACGCTCGCTCTGGCAACGGTTCAAGGACGTCGCGAACGCCGACGTCGGCGTACTGCTGCGCGGCGGCGTCAGGGAGGGCTCGCTCGAGCAACTCGAAGAGGGGCTGCTCGCCGCGGACTTCGGCGTGCCGACGACACTCGAGCTCGTCGACAAGATCGGCGGATATGCGCAAAAGGGTTATATCCGGACCGAGGCCGAGTTCCAGGACGCGCTGCGGCGTCTCGTCGAGGCGGAGCTGCGCGAGGGGAACAGCGACGTCGCGCTGCACGCGCCGCCGAGCGGGCCGGCGGTGATCCTCGTCGTCGGCGTGAACGGGGCGGGGAAGACCACGTTCATCGGCAAGCTCGCGGCGCGGTTGCGGAAGGAGCGGAAGCGCGTGCTCGTCGGCGCGGGCGACACGTTCCGCGCCGGCGCGATCGACCAGCTGCGCGTGTGGGCGGAGCGCGCCGGCGCGGAATTCGTCGGCGCGAAGCCAGGCACCGACCCCGCCGCGGTGGCCTTCGACGCGGTGGACGCGGCGGTCACGCGCGGGTCGGACGTCGTGATCATCGACACCGCCGGGCGGCTGCACACGAGCGACGGGCTGATGCAGGAGATGAAGAAGGTGCACCGCGTCGTCGCGAAGCGGCTCCCCGGCGCGCCGCACGAGACGCTGCTCGTGCTCGACGGGACGATCGGCCAGAACGCCGTGCAGCAGGCGAGGCAGTTCACCGAGGCGGTGCCGGTCACGGGGATCGTGATCACGAAGCTCGACAGCACGGCGAAGGGTGGCATCGTTGTCGCGGTGCACGAGGCGCTCGACCTGCCGATCAAGTTCGTCGGCACGGGCGAGGCGGCGGACGACCTGGAGCCGTTCGACCCGGCGTCGTTCGCGCGGGAGCTCGCCGAGGCCTAACGCGCGACCGTGCCGCCCTCCCGCGTCGCCCCCGCGGCCCGACTCACGCTCGACACGCCCGTCACGTACCTGAAGGGCGTCGGGCCCGCGCGCGCCGAGGCGCTGGCGCGGCTCGGCGTGCACACGGCGCGCGACCTGCTGCTGCACGTGCCGCACCGGTACGAGGACGCGAGCACGGTCACGCGCATCGCGGCGCTCGAGCCCGGGATGGAGGGCACGGTCATCGGGCGCGTGATCTCGAAGGGCGTGGTGCCCACCCGCAAGGGGTTACGCATCTTCCAGGCGGTGGTCCAGGACGCGAGCGGAATGCTCGAGGCGAGCTGGCCCGGGCAGCCGTTCCTCGACCGCGTGATCCAGAAGAACGACATGCTGCTCCTCACCGGCAGCGTGCGGTTCTTCCACGGCCGTCAGCTGCACCCGCGCGAGTTCGTCAACCTCGGCCCCGAGGACGCGGGGACGGCGGGGGGCCGCGTGTTGTCGGTGTACCCGGCGACCGAGGGGCTCAGCTTCAAGCAGATCCGCGTCCTCGTCGAGGCGCACCTCGACGAGCTGCTGCCGCAGGTGCGCGAGCACCTGCCGGCCGCGATGCTGCGCGACGCCGGGGTGCCCGAACTGCCGGACGCGCTCCGCATGGTCCACCGCCCGGCCGCGATCGCGGAGGCGATGGAGGGGCGCGCGCGGCTGGCGTTCGAGGAACTGCTCGCGTGGCAGATCCTGCACCGCCGAGCCAACGCGATCGCGCGCGAGGGACGGGACGGCGTCGCGCTCGTCAACCGGCGCGAGCTGACGTCGAAGCTCAAGGCGACGCTCCCGTTCGAGCTGACGGGCGCGCAGACGCGCGCCCTCCGCGAGATCGTCATGGACATGACGAGCCCGCGCCGCATGCATCGGCTGCTGCAGGGCGACGTCGGGAGTGGCAAGACGATCGTCGCGCTCTTTGCGGCGCTGCTCGCGATGGAAAACGGGATGCAGGCGGCCGTCATGGTGCCAACCGAGCTGCTCGCCGAGCAGCACCACCGCACGTTCGCGCGCCTGCTCGAGCCGCTCGGCATCGAGCCGCTGCTCGTCACCGGGCGCCAGGGCGCGCGCGAACGGCGCTCGGCGGCGGAGCGCATGGCGCGCGACGAGCCCCTGCTCGTCGTCGGAACGCACGCGCTCGTGCAGGAGGCGACGCAGTTCGCCCGGCTCGGCTTCGTCGCGATCGACGAGCAGCACCGGTTCGGCGTCGAACAGCGGGAGGCGTTAGGCGCGAAGGGGCGGGCGCCCGACGTCCTGCTGATGACCGCGACGCCGATCCCGCGCTCGCTCGCGCTCACCCTGCACGGTGACCTCGACGTGAGCATCCTCGACGAGAAGCCGCCGGGGCGGCAGCCGATCACGAGTGCCTTGCGCCCCGAGGGCGCGCGAGAGCGGGTGTTGGCGTTCGTGCGCCAGCAGGTCGCCGCGGGGCGCCAGGCCTACATCGTCTACCCGCTCGTTTCGGAGAGCGAGAAGATCGATTTGAAGAACGCGACGGCGGCCTACGAGGAGCTCGGCGCCGGCGCGTTCGCCGGCCGCCGGCTCGGGCTGCTGCACGGCAAGCTCGCGGGCGAGGAAAAGGACGCGGTCATGCGCGCGTTCCGCGACGGGGAGCTCGACGTGCTGGTCGCGACGACCGTGATCGAGGTCGGGATTGACGTCGGGAACGCGACCGTGATGGTCGTCGAGCACCCCGAGCGCTTCGGACTGTCGCAGCTTCACCAGCTGCGCGGGCGCGTCGGGCGCGGAGCGGAGCAGAGCTACTGCGTCCTGTTAGGCGACGTGGGGCAGGAGGCGTCCGAGCGTTTGCGGGTGTTCGTCGGGACGGAGGACGGCTTCGAGATCGCGCGCGCGGACCTCGCGCTGCGCGGGATGGGCGACCTGTTCGGCAAACAGCAGAGCGGCGACCCCGCGTTCCGCATCGCGGACCCGATGCGCGATGAGGAGCTCAACCTGCGCGCGCGCGCGGCCGCGGACCTGCTGCTCGCCGCCGATCCGGAGTTGCAGCGTCCCGAACACCGCGAGCTGCGAGCGGTGCTCGGCGCGCGGTACGCGCGCGCGATGGAGCTGTTCCGGGTCGGGTGACCGGCGCGTTCAGGGCGGCGCCGTCGTCGGCGCGGCCGGTGTGCTCGACGGCGTCGCACTCCCGGGCGCAGTCGTCACCGGCGTGGGCGCGATCTGCCCTTGCGACGCCGGCACCCGGCGCCCGGGTGCGGCGAGCCGACGCCGGACACGATCGAGTTCCGCCCGAACCGCGGCCGCGTCGGCGCGCGCGCGCTGGAGCTCCTCGTCGCGCGCGCGCAGCGTGTCGCGCGGGACGCCGGTGATTCGCGCAGGCGCCGGAACACGTTCGACGACCGGCGGCGCGGACTGGGCCGAGTCCAGCTCCATGACGAGGCGACGGAGCACGTTGACTTCGGCGCGGTGGTCGGGCGCGGTGCTCGCGAGGTACGCGTCGAGGTCGGCGAGCGCCGGCCTCATCCCGCCGGAAGGCGCCGGCGCGTCTAGCCGGACGAGCGCCCGCCAGTAGAGCGCTTCGTCGCTCTGCGGCAGGCCGCGGTACCGCTCGCGGAACGCGCTGAGCAGCGTGTCCGCCCGCGCGGCTCGCCCGGCCGCGAGCGCGGCGCGCGCGCCGTCGAGCGTCGCCGTCCACGACGACGTCACGGGATCGACCGGCGCCGGCGCGGGCGGACGCGCGCGTGCGGCGCAGGCCTGGGTCGCGGCCGCAACCACGACGGCGATGCCGGCAGCGCGCGCGCGCGCCGCGCGGGGTGCACGGCCGTGCGATCGCGTCATCCGGCGCTCTCCACCAACGCGACGGGCGGCTCCGCGCCGTCCGCATTCGG
This sequence comes from Gemmatimonadetes bacterium T265, assembly GCA_019973575.1. NCBI lineage: Bacteria > Pseudomonadati > Gemmatimonadota > Gemmatimonadetes bacterium T265. The sequence continues at coordinate 142,049 of BPUI01000002.1, read as the reverse complement.
ATCGTCGGCGGTCGCGTCCGTTGGACCGCCGAGCGTCGCGTCGTGGGCGGTCAGCGGGAGCGTGACCACGAACTCGGTCTGCACGCCCGGCGCGCTGTCGACGGTGATGAAGCCGCCGTGCGCCTCGACGATTTCCTTGGAAATCGCGAGCCCGAGTCCCGTGCCCTTGGCCGACGCCCCGCCCTGGTTGTCCGCCTGGTAGAACTTGTCGAATACGCGCGGGAGCTGGTCGGACGGGATGCCGAAGCCCGTGTCGCGGACCGAGAGGCGGAGCGACGGCGGGTGGCGCCGGCGGTCGGGCGCCGCGCCTAACGTGACGCGCCCGCCCGCGGGCGTGAACTTCACGGCGTTCGAGAGCAGGTTGTCGAGCACCTCACGCACGCGGTCGGCGTCCCAGGTGACGACGTCGGGGAGGCCGGGTGCGAACTCGGTGCAGAACGTCACGTCGTGCTGGCGGGCGAGCACCGCGTGCGACTGCTCCGCCTCGAGTAGGATGCCGCGGAGCGCGACGGGCCGCAGCTCGAGGCGCGCGACGCCCGCCTCGAACCGGCTCACGTCGAGCAGGTGCTGGACCAGGCGCGCGAGCGTGTTCGCCTGCCGCTGGATCGTCGCGAGCACGCCGCGCTGCGGCTCCGCCACCGGCCCGTAGAGGCCGTCGTCGACGAGGGCGAGGTAGCCGAGGATTACGTTTATCGGGGTCTTGAGTTCGTGCGAGGCGACCGAGACGAACGCGGACTTCAGCTTGTCGAGTTCGGCGAGCTTGGCCGCCATCTGCTCGAAGCTGACGGCGAGGCGTCCGAACTCGTCGCGGCGCGACGCGCGGAGGTCGAGCGTGTGGGCGAAGTCGCCGCCGGCGACCGCGGCCAGGCCGCGTTCGAGCGCCCGTACCGGGCGGCCGACCGAGCGTGTGAGCCACACGGCCACGGCGAGCGCGCCCGCCGCCGCCGCGACGAGCAGGAGGCCGGCCTGTCGGTGCGCGTCGACGGTCGCGTCGAGCACTTCGGCGACGTGGAGGTCCGAGCGCGCGCCGATCGTGCGACTCGCGTCGCCGAGTCCGCGTTCGACGGCGTCGATCGCCGGCCCGACGCGTTGGGTCGAGATCCGGTCGGCGGCCTCGGTGTCGTGACGCGCCGCGGCGTCGGCCTCGGCCGGTCCGTCGGTCTCGAGCACCGCGGCCGTGCGCGCCATCTGCGCCGCGAACGCCGGGAGCCCGTACGGCCGAACCGAATCGGCCAACACGCGCAGCGCGGCCGCCTTGGACGCGAGGTATTGTGCGCCCGCCGAGTCGTCGGGCACCGTGACGATCGCGAGGTCGGCGCGGCGGAGTTCTTGGACGACTTCGCGCACGCGGCCGAGGAGCAACGACGCCGCGACGTCCCGGGTCCGGATCGTCGACGCGGTGCGCTCCGCGTGCGAGAGCGCACGCAGCGCCAGGCCGAGCGGCGCGGCGAGCAGCAGGGCGACGGCGACGAGGCCGAGGACGAGGCGCAGTCGGAGCGTCACGAACGGGCGGACGGGTACGACATGCCTGCCAAGCTAGCGCGCCCGACGGGTGGACGAGCGAGGCGCGTGCGGCGGCGGCCGGTCGCGTTGACGCACTCGCCGTGCGCGCGGTAGGTTGCGGCCCGCGCGGACGCGTTCGCTAACTCCTTCGCAGACAATGACATCTCCGTTCGTCCGGATAGTCGAGTTGGGTCGTTACGTCGGCCAGCGTGTCACGGTGCGCGCCTGGGTCACGCGCGTCCGGTCGTCGGGCAAGGTGGCATTCCTCGTCGTCCGGGACGGGACGGGAGTGCTGCAGGCGGTGCTCCAGAAGAACGCGGTCGCGCCCGAGACCTGGGCCACGTTCGGCGGCTTGACGCTCGAGAGCGCCGTGGCGGTGAGCGGTGAGGTGCGGGCCGAGCCGCGCGCGCCCGGCGGGTACGAGATGGGGGCCGACGCGGTCACGCTCCTCGGCGCGAGCGACCCCGACTACCCGATCCAGCCGAAGGAGCACGGCGTCGACTTCCTGCTCGACCACCGGCACCTGTGGATCCGGAGCCAGCGGCAGGCCGCGATCCTCCGCGTGCGGCACGAGGTGGAGCAGGCGGTCCACGACTTCTTCTACGCGCGCGACTTCGTGCGCACGGACTCGCCGATCCTCACCGCGGCGATCGGCGAGCGCTCGGGGCTGTTCTCGACCGAGTACTTCGACGAGGGGACGGCGTACCTCGCGCAGACGGGGCAGCTCTACGGCGAGGCGCTCGCGGCCGCGTTAGGCAGGATCTACACGTTCGGGCCGACGTTCCGGGCGGAGAAGTCGAAGACGAGGCGGCACCTGACCGAGTTCTGGATGATCGAGCCCGAAATGGCGTGGTTCGACCAGGACGACAACATGCGGCTGCAAGAGGAGTTCGTCGCCTACCTCGTCGAGCGCGCGCTCGATCGCCGCGGCGAGGAGCTGAAGGTGCTCGAGCGCGACACGACGATGCTCGAGCGCATCACGCCGCCGTTCGTTCGGCTCGATTACACCGACGCCGTCGACCTCGTCCGCCGCAAGGGGAGCGACACCGCCTGGGGCGAGGACCTCGGCGCGCCGGACGAGGCCCGGATCGTCGAGGAGTACGAGCGCCCGGTGTTCGTCGTCAACTATCCCAAGGCGGCGAAGGCGTTCTACATGAAGGAGAACCCGGCCGACCCGCGCACGGTGCGGTGCTCGGACCTGCTCGCGCCCGAGGGGCGCGGCGAGATCATCGGGGGCTCGCAGCGCGAGGACGACTACGACAAGCTGCGGGCGCGGATCGTCGAAGAAGGGCTGCCGCTGGACGCGTACCAGTGGTACCTCGATCTGCGGAAGTACGGGACGTTCGTGCACTCCGGGTTCGGGCTCGGGCTCGAGCGCACGGTCGCCTGGATCTGCGGGGTAGAGCACATCCGCGAGGTGATCCCGTTCCCGCGGATGATGGAGCGGCTGCGGCCGTAGTGGAAGGCGCGGGCTACCCTTCGCGCGCCGCCGCTGCCTTCACCTCGTCCCACAGCCCGTCCAGGACGTCGAGTCCCGCGGTCGCGACGTCGATGCCGCGCTCCGCGGCGAGCCGCTCGACGGCGTCGAAGCGCGCCGTGAACTTCGCGTTCGCGCGGTCCAGTGCGAGCGACGCGTGCACGCCGGCCTTGCGGCAGAGGTTCACGACGGCGAACAGCAGGTCCCCGAGTTCGGCCTCGAGCGCGGTGCCGTCGCGGCCGCCCGCCGTCGCCTCGGCGGCGAGTTCGGCGCGCACCTCGCCGAGTTCCTCGGCGACCTTGTCGGCCGGGCCGTCCGCGTTAGGCCAGTCGAACCCGACGCCCGCGGCGCGGTCCTGTAAGCGGTGCGCGCGGTGCAGCGCGGGGAGCGTCGCCGGGAGCCCGCGCCCGATGCCGCCGCGGCGCTTGCGCGCCTTCATCGCCTCCCAGTCGGGGCGCTCGGTGGGTGCGTCCCCGTCGGCCGGCGGGTAGAGGTGCGGGTGCCGGTCGCGCATCTTCGCGACCAGGCCGGCGGCGACGTCGCCGAGGTCGAAGGCCCCTCGCTCTTCCGCGACGACGGAGTGGAACACGACCTGGAGCAGCAGGTCGCCGAGTTCCTCGCGTAGGGCGACGTCGTCCTCCTGCCGGATCGCGTCGTCGACCTCGTGCGCTTCCTCGATCAGGTACGGCCGGAGCGAGGCGTGCGTCTGCGCGCGGTCCCACTCACAGCGTGTGCGGAGGTCGCGCATGAGCGCGAGCGTGTCGGCGAGCGTGGCCGTGTCGTGCATGCCGTCGTTCTTGCCCGAAGTCTTCAGCGGTCGGTACGTTGCGCGCCCATGTCGGTGCAATCTATGCGACCCGAACTGCGGGACCCGCGGGCGGCCGAGCCCGCGACCGCGCGCGCGTGGCTCGACGTCGACCTCGACGCGGTGGCCGCGAACGCGCGGTACCTGCGCGCGCGCGCCGGCGTGCCGCTCGTGCCGATGATCAAGGCCGACGGGTACGGGCTCGGCGCCGTCGCGGTCGCGCGCGCGCTGCTCGCGGCCGGCGACCCGTGGGGCTTCGGGATCGCGACGGTCGCCGAGGGCGCGGCGCTCCGCGCGGCGGGGATAGGCGCGCGGCTCCTCGTCGTCACGCCGATCCTCCACGACGAGTTCGCGCCCGCGCGCGCGCTCGGCCTAACGCCGGTCCTGCACCGCGCGGACGACGTCCGCGCGTGGGCCGCGGACTCCGGCGGAGCGCCGTGGCACCTGGGAGTCGACACCGGCATGTCGCGCGCCGGCGTGCCGTGGGACCGGCTCGACGACCCGCTGCTCGTCGCCGTCGCCGCACACCCGCCCGAGGGCGCCTGCACGCACTTCCACTCGGCCGAGCGTGCGGACGGTGCGGTCGCGACGCAGACGGAACGCTTCGTCGCGGCGCTCGCGCGACTCCCGGCGCGGCCGCAGCTCTTACACGCCGAAAACAGCCCGGCGGTCGAGCTCGGGGGGCGATCGCCGTGGGACCTCGTCCGCCCGGGTATCTACGTGTACGGCGTCGCGACCGTCGCCGAGCACGCGGGCGCCGCGGAGCGTCCGCTCCCCGTCGCGCACCTGCGGGCGCGCGTCGTCGACGTCCGCGACCTGCCCGCCGGCGAGGGCGTGAGCTATGGGGCGACCTGGCGCGCGGACCGGGTTCGACGGATCGCGACGGTAGCCGCGGGGTACGGGGACGGCTATCGCCGGGCGCTGTCCAACCGCGGCGAGGTGATTCTGCACGGCCGGCGCGCTTCGGTGACCGGCCTCGTGACCATGGATATGACGATGCTCGACGTGACGGACATCCCGTGCGCGGTGGGGGACGTGGCGACGCTCATCGGCGCGGCGGACGGCCGAGTGCTGACGGTCGCCGACGTCGCCGCGCGCGGTGAGCTGTCGCCGTACGAGCTCCTCACGGGGTTGGCGCTCCGCGTGCCGCGCCGGTATCACGGAGCCGCGGCGTGACCGTCGGCACGCGCCGGCGCGCCGCGATCGTGGTCCTCGACGGCGTCGGGGTCGGCGCGGCGCCCGACGCGGCGTCGTACGGCGACGTCGGGAGTGACACGCTCGCGCACGTGTGCGAAGCGGCCGGCGGCCTCTCGCTGCCGAATTTCGAGCGGTGGGGGCTCGGCTGCCTCGCGGCGCTGTGCGGCGTGCCGCCGGTCGCGTCGCCGGCCGCCGCGTGGGGGCGCATGCGTCCTGCGTCGGCCGGAAAGGACAGCACGACGGGACACTGGGAGATCGCCGGCGTCCGACTCGAGCGGCCGTTCCCGACCTACCCGGACGGCTTCCCGACGTCGCTTCTCCACGGCTTCGCCGAGGCCACCGGGCGCGGCGTGATCGGCAACGTCGTGGGGAGCGGGACCGCGGTCGTCGACGCGTTCGGCCCCGAGCACGAGCGCACGGGCGCTTGGATCGTGTACACGTCGGCCGACTCGGTCTTTCAGATCGCCGCGCACGAGGCGGTGATTCCGCTCGCCGAGCTGTATGCCGCGTGCACCATCGCGCGCGCGATGCTCGTCGCGCCGGACGACGTCTCGCGCGTGATCGCGCGCCCGTTCGTCGGCGCGGCCGGCGCGTATCGCCGGACCGGCAACCGCCGCGACTACTCCGTCGCGCCCCCGGCCGAGACGCTGCTCGACGCGCTCGCCGACGCCGACGTGCCGCGGCACGGGGTGGGGAAGGTCGACGACCTGTTTGCGGGACGCGCGATCACGGCGTGCCACACGACGGGCAACGCGGACGGTCTCGCGCGCGTGGAGGAGTGGCTCGCCGGGGCGGGAGAAGGATTGCTCTTCGCCAACCTCGTAGATTTCGACGCGTTGTACGGGCACCGCAACGATCCGGCCGGCTTCGCGGCGGCACTGCGGACGGTCGACGCCGCCGTGCCCGCGCTCGAAGTCGCGCTCCGCAAGGACGACCTGCTCTTTATCACCGCCGACCACGGCAACGACCCCACCACACCGTCGACCGATCACGCACGGGAATACGTCCCACTGCTCGCACGTGGCATCCGCGTCTCGGCGGCACCGGTCGGCGAGCGTGGGACGTTCGCCGATCTCGGGGCGACGGTCGCGGAATGGTTCGACGTCGCGTTCGTGGGAACGGGGACCTCGTTCCTGCCGCGATTGTTAGACGGGGCGTCGGCGTGAGCGCCGGTCCGAGTGCGGCCGGGGACGACCCCGTCGAGACCGCGGCGCGGCGCGCGATGGCGAATGCGTACGCCCCGTACTCCGGGTTCCCAGTCGGGGCGGCCTTGCTCGCGACCGACGGTACCGTCGTCGCGGGCTGTAACGTCGAGAATGCCGCGTTCCCGGCCGGCCTCTGCGCCGAGCGCGGCGCGCTGATGGCCGCCGTGGCGGCGGGGCATCGGACGTTTGCGCGGCTCGTCCTCGTGACCGAAGCGCGGGAGCCGACGCCGCCGTGTGGCCAGTGCCGGCAGGTGCTGGTCGAGTTCGCGCCCGAGCTCCGGGTGCGCAGCGTCGGCGCGGCCGGACGCGCCGCGGAGTGGACGCTCGCGGACCTGCTCCCGCGCCCCTTCCTTCCCGCGTCGCTCGGGATCGCGTGACGCCGGCCCTCGCGTCACTGCCCCCGCGCGTCGCGCGCGGCGCGGACGACCCTTCAACGCTCGTGATGTCGAACCTGGTCATTTGGCGCGTGGCACGCTGCCTCCGCGCACTACTCCCACGCCGTGCTGCGCGCGGCGGACGCGTCGCGGCGCTCCTCGCGCTCGTCGTCGGCGCCGCGGCGTGCTCGGAGCAGCTCGACAGCGGCGCGACGTGCACGACGCTCTGTCCGCTCGCCAACGAGCAGCTCCGCGACACGGTCTTCGACCCCGTCGCGCTCGACACGACGCTCGCCGGATTCCCGCTCGCGGGCGCGACGCGTGCGTTGCTCGTCGCGACGGCACCAGCCCCGGATTCGGCGGACGTCCGCGCGGTGATCCGCTTCGACTCGATCCCGGCCAAGTACGCGCCGCCCGCCGGCGGCGACTCGCTCGCGATCACCGCGGTCGACGACACGTACGTCCGTCTCACGCTCGATACGACGCTCGTGCCGCTGGTCAGCGGGTCGGCGACGCTGGAAGCGTACGACGTGGACACGACGGCGGGCGTCGACACCGCGACGGCTACGCTCGCCACGCTCTTCCGCCCGGACCGGCGCCTCGGGACGTCGGCGCTGACGTTCGCCGCCGGCAAGACGTTCGCCGACAGCCTGCACCTGCACCTGAGCGACAGCGCGTTGGCGGCGAAGGCACAGACCGGCGGGCGCCTTCGCATCGGGTTGCGCCTCGTGAGCACGGTGGGGGCGCAGATCCGCGTGCTGGGCGTGCGCAGCGGAACGAGCCTCTCGACAGCCGCGCCGACGCTCTCGTTCGACCCGGCGACGGATACAGTTTACAGGGCGGTGACCGTCAACCCCGCCTCGGACACGACAGGTGTCGGCGCCCTCGTCGCGGCTGCCGCGATCGACCAGTCGCTCGTCGTCGTCTCGCCCCGGGGCACCGCCGGGACCGACCTGATCGTCGGCGGCGCGCCGGGACGGCGCTCGTTGATCCGCTTTAACCTGCCGATCCGCCTCACCGATTCGACCGATGTGGTGCGCGCCGCGCTCGAGCTGACGCAGCGCCCCGTGCGGTACGTCGCCGCGACCGACACGGTCCGGCTGCGAAGTGAGGCCGTGCTCGCGACCACGAGCGTGACCGACCTCGTGCAGGCCGCACTACTCGCGGCGCCGGCCGGATTGAGTGTGGATACCCTCAGCCTCTCGCCCGCCGACAGCGGCACGCGGACGTTCTCGCTCGTCACGCTGATTCGATCATATCGCGCACTGCCGTCGAACACGATGCGGGCGATCGCGCTTCGCGTGCCGCTCGAGGGTGCGCAGGCCGGCGAGGTCCGCTTCTTCTCGACCGAAGCGCCCGCGGCGGTGCGCCCGCGGCTCCGTCTCACGTACATCCCTCGCACCTCGTTCGGCATTCCGTGATGCGCTCGCTACTTTCGCGCCGAGCGGCGCATCCTTTCGCCGGCGTACTCGTGGCTGCGGCCGTCGTCGCCGCGGGTCCGCGGCGCGCGGCGGCGCAGGGCAGCCTGTCGGGTCAGGGGTTCGGATACCCGCCGGGCGAGTTAAGCACGCGCGCGCTCGGCATGGGCGGCGGGATCGCGGAGTTCGACCCGGTGTCGCCGATCAACCCGGCGTCGCTCGCGTCCTACGGTCGCACCGGGTTCGCGTTCCAGTACGACCCCGAGTTCCGGACGACGCAGGTCGACGGCCGGACCGCGCACAACACGATCGCCCGCTTCCCCGTCGTGGCGATCGGGGTGCCGTTCCGGCAGCGGTTCACGTTCGGCTTCAGCGCGTCCACGTTCCTCGACCGCTCGTTCACGACGCAGTACCCCGACACGACGTCGATCGGCGGGCAGAACGTCCTGACCAACGAGGCCATCGAATCGCGCGGGAGCATCTCGGACCTCCGGCTCGGCCTCGGGGCGTACGTGGCGCCGTGGCTGCGCGTCGGCGCGGCCGTCCACCGCCTAACGGGGCGCAACCGGCTCGTCACCGGGCGGTCGTTTGCGGACACGACGCAGTTCGGCGCGGTGAGTGATTCGTCGACGCTGAGCTACACCGGCTCGGCGGTCTCGGTCGGCGCGGAGGTCACGCCGGTGCGCGGCTTCAGCATCGCGGGCTCGGCGCGTCGCGGCGGACGCCTGCGCGCCGAGCGGAACGACACGGTCGTGGCGCGCGCCGACACGCCCGACCGGCTCGGAATCGGCGTGCGCATCGACCGGATCACCGGTGCGTCGATTTCGGCGTCGTACGCGCGGACCAACTGGTCGAGCATGCGCGGCCTCGGGTCGAGCACCCTCGACGCGCGCGACACGCACGAGCTCATGGGGGGCGTCGAGGCGCTCGGGCCGTCGCTCGGCTCCACACCGGTGATCCTGCGCGCCGGCGCGCGCCGCCGCACGCTGCCGTTCGGCATCGACGGCGCGCAGATCCGCGAGACGGCGTACACCGGCGGCCTGGGCCTGCCGTTCGCCGGGGGACGCGCGATCGGCGACCTGGCCCTGCAGCGGTCGATCCGGGACCCGGAAGCCGCGACGACGGCCCTGCAGAACGTCCGGGAGCGCGCGTGGACCCTGAGCCTCGGATTCACCCTGCGCCCGTGACGCCCGCGAGCGACGCCCCGGTCGTACTTGTCGTGGACGACGTGCCCGCGAACGTCGAGCTACTGGTCGATCAGCTCGCGATCCTGGGCTACCGCACCGCCACGGCGAACGACGGCCCGTCCGCGCTCGCGACCGCGTTCGAGGTGCGGCCGGACCTCTGCCTGCTCGACGTGTCCATGCCGGCGGGCGACCTCGGCGTGTCGGACCGCGCGACCGGTTATGAGGTCTGCCGACGCCTCAAGCGCGACCCGCGCACCGAGCGCGTCCCGGTCATCTTCGTCACGGCGCTCACGGACACGAACGACCGCGTCCGCGCGATCGAAGCGGGCGGCGACGATTTCCTCACCAAGCCTCACAACCGCCAGGTGCTCGGCGCGCGGGTGCGGTCGCTCCTGCGCCTCAAGCGCGCGACGGACGCGCTCGACGACTCGGTGCGCCGGCTGCGCGAGCTCGAAAAGGTGCGCGACGACCTAATGAAGATGATGGTGCACGACCTCAAGTCGCCGCTCACGTCGGTGCTCGCGACCCTCGAAATGGTTGCGGACGGCGACTACGGCGCGGTGAGCGACCGCCAGCGCGCGGCACTCGGCGACGCGCAGGCCAAGTCGGAAGAGCTCCTCGGGCTCATCAACGACCTGCTCGAAGTCGCGCGCGTCGAGGAGGAGACCGTCGTGCTCCGCCGCGAACCGATCGACGCGAGCGCGCTGGTCGAGGACCTGCGCCGCGACTGGGCGGTGCGGCTCGCCGCCGCGCGCGCGGAGTTGGCGATCGACGTCGTCGAGACCACGCCCACCTTCGCGGCCGACCGCGCGCTCCTGCGGCGCGTGTTCAACAACCTGCTGCAGAACGCGCTGGTGCACGGCGCCGGGGAAGACGGGCGCCTCACGGCGCGGCTTTCCGCGCGCCCGGTCGCGGGCGCCGTGCTGTTCACGGTCGCGGACCACGGCCCCGGCGTGCCGGCGGAATACCGCGAGCTGATCTTCCGGAAATTTCAGACGGTCCGGCTGCCGGGGCCGGCGCAGGCGGCGGCTCACGGGCGTGGGTCCGGGCTGGGCCTCGCGTTCTGCAAGCTGGCCGTCGAGGCGCACGGCGGGCGCGTCTGGGTGCAGGGCGCGACGGCCGACGCGGACTTCCCCGGGGCGGCATTCCATGTCCTCCTGCCCGTCGACCCGCTGGCGCAAACAGTTACAAAGCAACTAGTTACGGGGTAGCTTGCGGGGCCGGCGCGGGGCCGGCGCCGTCTCCGTCGTGCCGCGTGATGTCCCGTCCGACCGTCTACATCGAAACGTACGGCTGCCAGATGAACGTGAGCGATTCGGAGCTCATGTACGGCAGCCTCGCCGCGCACGGCTACGCCGCCGTCGACGCGCCCGACGGCGCGGACGTGATCCTCGTGAACACGTGCGCGATCCGCGACCACGCGGAGCAGCGCGTGATCGGGCGGCTGGGCGAGCTGAAGCGGCACATGAAACCGGGCAGCGTGTTAGGCGTGGCCGGTTGCATGGCGCAGCGCCTCGGCCCGACGCTGCTCGACAAGGCACGGCACGTGTCGCTCGTCGTCGGACCGGACGGGTACCGCGCCCTGCCGCTCATGCTCGAGAGCGCGCGGGCGGGCGAGCGCGTGACCGCGACGAGCTTCGACCTCGAGGAGCACTACGAGGACTTCGCGCCGCGGCGCTTCGACCGCGTGAAGGCGTGGATCCCGGTGCAGCGCGGCTGCGACTACCGCTGCACGTACTGCATCGTGCCCTACACGCGCGGCGCGGAGCGCAGCCGCGCGCTGGCCGACGTCGTCCGCGAGGCGGAGCAGGTCGTCGCGGACGGCATCAGCGAGGTCGTCCTGCTCGGGCAGACGGTGAACTCGTACCACGACGGGACGCACGACTTCGCCGACCTGCTGCGCGCGGTGGGCGCGGTGGACGGCGTGCGCCGCATCCGCTTCACGAGCCCGCACCCGAACGACTTTACCGACCGCGTGCTCGCCGCGATGGCGGAGGTGCCGCAGCTCTGCGAGCACGTGCACCTGCCGATGCAGAGCGGGTCGACGCGGGTGCTCAAGCGCATGCTGCGCCGGTACACGCGCGAGGGCTACCGCGAGTGCGTGGCGCGGCTGCGCGCGGCGATCCCCGGCGTGAACCTGACGACGGACGTCATCGTCGGCTTCCCGGGCGAGACGGAGGAGGACTTCTCCGAGACGCTCTCGCTCGTCGAGGAGCTGGGGTTCGAGGACGCGTATACGTTCAAGTTCTCGCCGCGGGACGGCACGCCGGCCACGCGCATGGACCCGGCCACGTTCGTCCCCGACGACGTGGCGAGCGCGCGGCTGGACCGGCTGATCGCGATCGTCCGCGCGGGCGCGCGGGGGCGCAACCTGCGCCTGTTAGGCACGCGGCACGAGGTGCTGGTCGAGAAGGCGGCACGGCGCGGCGACCTGCTGCAGGCGCGGACGCGCGACTTCAAGACGGTGATGCTGCCGCCCGACGGGATCGCCGTCGGCGAGTACCACGTGGTGGAGCTGACGGGGACGACGGGGTCGACGTTCACCGGCGCGGTGCTGCGCGATCCGGCGCCGCGGCGCGCGGCGCTGCCGATGGCGGCTTTGGCCGGGTAACGTCCGGTAACACGGTTCGGCGCCGGCCGCGACGCGGCGAATCGTCAGTCGAGGAACCCGCGGCCGTCGTCGACGGCGCAGGCACGCACGGCTTCCGGTTCGGGCGCGGCGTCCGTCGCGGTCCAGCAGTCGCCGTAGAGCGAGCAGTAGCACACCTTCACCACGACCGTGTGTTGGCCCCACGCGTCCTCGATCGCTCGCGAGGCGGACCCCTCGGGGAAGCTCACCATGTGCACGGTGGCGCCCGGAAGCAGCACGCTCCGGCGGCCGACGGTCGAGTTGGTCCAGCCGTTACAGCCTGCCGCGGCGAGCACCTTGAGCGCGCTGTCGCCGACCAGCGCGTGTACGACGTCGTTCCAGTGCCGCGTCGGCCGGCCGTCGACCGCGACGACGGTGCTGCGGACCAGCGCGGGGCCGAGCTCGAGGTTCTGGACGATCCGTGCGTACCGCGGGGCGTTAGTCTTCATCGTCCGGACGTACGGCCACGCGCTCATCTTCTGCTGCTCGCGCGTGATCTTCGCCTGATAGACGGAGACCGCGAGCGCCGAAAGTGCGACGACCGCGGCGGACGCGGAGAGGACGCGGTCGAGGAGCTCGGAGCGAGGGCGCGAGTCGGCCACGGCAGGTGCGCAGGGAAGGCGACGGGCCGTGCAACGTTGCGGCCCACCCCGCAACGATTCGGGCCGGGTGGACGCGCGCAAGAATGGTAAGCTGCGCGCGTGTCGTCACTCCTGCGGAGTTACTTCGCGCTGGCCGCCGGGATGGCGACGGGCTTCGTCGTGGCCGGCAGACCCCAGCTCGCGACCGCTCTCACCGTCCTGCTCGCGGCGCTTGCCGTTGCGTGCCTCGCCCGCGCGCTCGACGCTCGCGCCCCGCGCGCGTGGCGCGCCGCGGCGTTCGCCGCCTCCTGCGCCTCCGCCGGCGTGTGGGGCGCGACCCGCAGCGCGAACGCCGACACGACCTGCCGCGCGCTGCTCCTCCAGCGCGGCGCGTTCGACGGCGTCCTGCTCGCCGACGCGCGCCCGGGCGACCGCGCGCGTGTGCGCGTCACGGCCCCGTGCGCGACCCGCGCGACCCTCCGCCTCGCCTCGGGCCGCGCCCGCGCCGGCGCGCACGTCGGCATCAGCGGCGCCACCTGGCCGACCGCACGCGGCGTCCGCGTCCCCGAAGCGGATGTCCGCACCGGCGAGGGCGTTGATGCGCTCGTCCGCACCCGCGCCCGCGTTGGCGCGCTCCTCGACACGCTCTTCGGCGCGCACGACGCACCGCTCGCCCGCGCGCTCGTCATCGCCGACGAGGACGAGATCGCGCCGGAACTCCGCGACGCGTACGCGGACGCGGGACTCGTCCACGCGCTCAGCGTGTCGGGCCTGCACGTCGCGATCGTCGCCGCGGCACTCGGTCTCGCGTTCGGGGCCGCGCGCCTGTCGCCGACCGCGACGGTGCTCGCCTCGACGGCGTGCGTCGCGGCGTACGTGCTCCTCATCGGCGCGCCCGCGCCGGCCGTGCGCGCGGCCGTGATGCTCGCCGCCGGCAGTGCGTCGCGCCTGACGCAACGGCCGACCTCGCCGTGGACCGCCTTCGCCGCCGGCGGCCTCGTCCCGCTCGCCGACCCACGCCTCGTCCTCGACCTCGGCTATCAGCTCTCGATGGCTGGCATGGCCGCCCTGATCGCGGCGCGTACACTCGGCGCGCGCTGGACGCGTGCGGCCCGCGACGCGAGCCGCCCGTCGCCGTACGCCCCGCCCCCGGCGGTTCCGGCGACGACCGTCCGCACCTGGGGCGCACTCACGGGCGGTGGACGCGTGCGGTGGCGCGTGAGCCTCGCGTCCGAAGCGCTCGTCGGCGTCGTCGCGACGGCGGCAACGGCTCCGCTCGTCGCCTGGCACTTCGGTCGCCTGAGCGTCGTCGGCGTCGTCGCGAACCTCGCGGCGGAACCGGTGCTCGCGCTGCTCCAGCCGGCGCTCTTTCTCGCCGTGCTCGCCGCCCGCGTCCGCCCGCTCGCGCGGCTGTTCGCCGACGGCGCCCGCCTGCTCTTGTACGCGCTGAACGCGATCGCGACCGGGCTCGGTGGGCTTCCCGGCGCCGTACTCCCGCTGACGCCGACGCTCTTCGGGGCGGCATCCGCGGCGGTCGCCGCGGCCGCGCTGCTCGCGTGCGTGACAGCACCCGCGCGCCGGCGGGGCCGCGCGGTCGTCTGCGCTGCCGCGGCACTCGCCTGCGCGTGCGGCGCCTGGGCGCGCCGCGCCGGGACGGGCCGCCTTGAGCTGCACGTCCTCGACGTCGGCCAGGGCGACGCGATCGCGCTTCGCACTCCGCACGGCCGCTGGGTCCTCTTCGACGCCGGTCCCGGCGGGCGCGGCGCCGACGCGGGCGCACACGTCGTGGTGCCCTACGTCCGCCGCTTCGGAGGAACGGTCGACGCACTCGTCCTCTCGCACCCGCATGCCGATCACGTCGGCGGCGCGCCGTCCGTCATCCGCCGCCTCCACCCCGCGCTCGTCTGGGACGGCGGCTACGCGCTCGGGAGCGCGACGTACGCCGACGTGCTCGCCGCAACGCGCGACGCGGGCGCGACGTGGCACCGCGTCCGGCCCGACGACACGCTCTCCATCGACGGCGTTCGTCTGCGCGCCCTCGCCCCCGACTCGGCGTGGACGGCCGGGCTCGATGATCCCAACCTGTCGAGCGTCGTGGTGCGCGTCGAGTTCGGCGCGGTGCGCTTCCTGCTCACCGGAGATGCGGAATCGCCCGAAGAGGACTGGCTCGTGCGCCGCGCCGCGGACGGCGGACCCGACGCCGACCTGAGTGCCGACGTGTTGAAGGTCGCCCACCACGGGAGCGCGACGAGCTCGAGCGCCGGCTTCCTCGAGGCCGTCCGCCCTCGCGTCGCGTTGGTGAGCGTCGGCGCGGCGAACATGTACGGACACCCGAGCCCGAGCGTCGTCGACCGACTCCGTCGCGCCGGCGTCTCGGTGCACCGAACGGACGCGGAGGGCACGCTGGTCGTGAGCACGGACGGCAAACAGATCGACGTTGCGAGCGCCGTTCCGTGACGCCGTCGCGTGCCGTCGCGCGGCTGCGCGACGCGCTAGTCGGGCGTCCGCTCGCGCTCGCGCCCGAACTCGTGGCGCGGTACCCCGAGCTCACCGAGGCGCGTTGGCGGGCGGGCGGGCTCCCGTTGCGGGTCGGCGGGTGGTGTCTCGGACGCGCGGCGGTCGCCGGCATCACGCTCTGGCGCACGGTGTTCCTCGCCGACCCCGAGCGCGCGTCACCCGCGTTACTCTTGCACGAACTCGCGCACGTCCGCCAGTTTGCGCGGCAGCGCGTCTTCCCGCTCCTGTACTGCTGGGAGTCGCTGCGCCGCGGGTACACCCGGAACCGTTTCGAACTCCAGGCCGATGCGTTCGCGCGCGCGAGCACGGCGGCCGCGGCAGCGCGACCTCCGTCGGCGCAACGTCCCGACTGAACCCCTGCAACCGCCCAGCCGCGTGGTCCGACACACCGCCACCTCGGTCGTCACGATCGAGCGCTTCATCATCGAACAGGAGCGGCTGATCCCGGACGCGACCGGCGAGCTGTCCGGCATCCTGTACGACATCGCGCTCGCCGCGAAGATGATCGCCAACAAGGTGCGTTCGGCCGGCCTCGCCGACATCCTCGGCGAGCACGGCGCGCAGAACGTGCAGGGCGAGGCGCAGCAGAAGCTCGACGTCATCGCCGACGAGATCATCGTCAAGGCGATGGACCATGGGGGTCGGCTTTGCGCGATGGCCTCGGAGGAGCGTCCCGAACTCATTCCGATCCCCGCGCCGTTCAGGTGCGGGAAGTACGTGCTCACCTTCGACCCGCTCGACGGTTCGTCCAACATCGACGTCAACGTCCCCGTCGGCACGATCTTCTCCGTGATGAAGAAGATCTCGGTCGGCACGCGCGGCGAGCTCGAAGACATGCTCCAGCCCGGACGGCGCCAGGTCGCGGCCGGCTACATCCTCTACGGCTCGAGCACGATGATGGTCTACACCACGGGACAGGGCGCGCACGGCTTTACGCTCGACCCCGCGCTCGGCGAGTTCCTCCTCTCGCACCCGGACATCCAGATTCCGGCCGACGGCAAGTACCTGTCCGTCAACGACTCCTACGAGCAGCACTGGGAGGAACCGGTGAAGGCGCTCATGCGGCGCTACCGAGGACTCGACGGCGTGCGCACGCCACTCAACGTGCGGTACGTCGGATCGCTCGTCGCGGACTTCCACCGCAACCTCCTGGGCGGCGGTGTCTTCGCGTATCCAGCGAATGCGCGGTGCCCGAAGGGCAAGCTCCGCCTGCTCTACGAGGCTAACCCGCTCGCCTTCATCGTCGAGCAGGCGGGCGGCGCCGCGAGCACCGGCACGCGGCGCATCATGGAGGTCCAACCGACCGAGCTGCACGAGCGCACGCCGCTGTTCATCGGCAGCCGGCGTGAGGTCGAGACGGCCGTCGAGCTGCTCGGGTCGCCGTCCGGCGGAGCGGGCCGGACGCCCGGGGACCGCAACGCGGCGGCCGAACTCGCCGCCGCCCGTTAGGCCGCGCCGGTGAGCGCACCCGCGAAACCGGCTCTGCCGGGCGAAAATGGTCGCTCCCCGTCCGACATCCCCGTGCCGACGGTCTGTCGCCCCGCCGACGCGCCGCTCGAGTACGCCCGCGACCTCGGCGATCCCGGCGCGTTCCCGTTCACGCGCGGCGTCCAGGCGACCATGTACCGGGGCCGCCTCTGGACGATGCGCCAGTACGCGGGGTTCGGGACGGCGGCCGACACCAACGCGCGCTTCAAGCTCCTGCTCGACGCCGGACAGACGGGGCTCTCGACCGCGTTCGACCTCCCGACGCAGATGGGCATCGATTCCGACTCGCCCCGCGCGTTGGGCGAGGTCGGGCGCGTCGGCGTCGCGGTCGACACGGTCGAGGACATGCACGCGCTCCTCGCCGACCTGCCGCTCGACCGCGTGTCGACGTCGATGACGATCAACGCGACCGCGGCGATCCTCCTGGCGATGTACGTCGTCGTTGCGGAGGAGCGCGGGATCGCGCGCGACCGGCTCTCCGGGACGACGCAGAATGACATCCTCAAGGAGTACGCCGCGCGCGGCACGTACGTGTTCCCCCCGGAGCCGTCGCTCAACCTCGTCGCGGAGACGTTCCGGTTTTGCGCGGCTGAGGTCCCGCAGTGGAACCCGATCTCGATCTCCGGCTACCACATCCGCGAGGCCGGGGCGACGGCGGTGCAGGAGCTGGCCTTCACGTTCGCGAACGCGATGGAGTACGTGCGGCGCGCGGTCGCGGCCGGCCTGCCGGTCGACGCGTTCGCGCCGCGGCTGTCGTTCTTCTTCGCCGCGCACAACGACCTGTTCGAGGAGGCGGCGAAGTTCCGCGCGGCGCGTCGCATGTACGCGCGCCTCATGCGCGAGCGATTCGCCGCCTCCGACGCGAGCGCCCGGCTGCGCTTCCACACGCAGACCGGCGGCGTCACGCTCCAGGCACAGCAGCCGCTCAACAACGTCGTCCGCGTCACGGTGCAGGCGCTCGCGGCGGTGTTGGGCGGCACGCAGTCGCTGCACACGAACGGCTACGACGAGGCGCTCGCGCTGCCAACGGCGGAGGCGGCGACGCTCGCGCTGCGCACGCAGCAGATCCTCGGCTACGAGAGTGGCACCGCGCAGACCGTCGACCCGCTCGCGGGGAGCTACTACGTCGAGGCATTGACCGACGAGCTGGAGCGGCGCGCGCTCGCGCTGCTCGAACGCGTGGACGCGATGGGCGGCGCGGCCGAGGCAATCGCGCGCGGGTTCTTCCAGGAGGAGATCGCGCGCAGCGCGTACGAGCACCAGCTGCGCGTAGAGGCCGGCGAGACGGTCGTCGTCGGCGTCAATAAGTTCGCCGACGGCGAGGACCCGCCGATCATCCCCGCGCCCGACTTCGGCACGCTCGAGCGCACGCAAGTCGCTGCGCTCGCCGAGGTGCGGCGCCTGCGCGACGCGGTCGCGGTCGAGCGCACGCTCGGCGCGCTCGCCGAGGTGGCGCGTCCGTACGCGACGCCGGGCGTAGCGCGCGAGCCGCTGATGCCGCGCGTCGTCGACGCGGTTCGCGCGCGGGCGTCCGTGGGCGAAATCTCCGACGCGCTCGCCGGCGTCTGGGGGCGCTACCGGCCGAGCGCCTAACGCCACGGCGGAGCCGTGTACGCGCACTGCCTGTTCTGCCACGCGCACCTCGGCCGCAACGAGGCGATCGAGGCGTTCCCCGTCGGGAGGCGGCTCGCCTACGACGCCGACAAGGGCCGGCTCTGGGTCGTCTGCGGGAGCTGTCGGCGATGGAACCTCACGCCGCTCGAGGAGCGGTGGGAAGCGATCGAACAGGCCGAGCGGTCGTACCGCACGACGCGGCTCCGCGCTTCCACGGACAACGTCGGTCTGGCGCGCGCGGCGGACGGAACGGATCTCGTGCGCGTTGGGCGCCCCATCCTCCCAGAGTTCGCGGGGTGGCGCTACGGATCACGGCTCGTAGACCGGCGACGACGTTACCTCGTGCGTGCCGCGCCCGCGACTGCGCTCGGATTCGCTGGCGCGGCGGTCGGCGTTTGCGGCTACCTCTACCTGCCGACGCTCGCCGGGCCGCTCGGGGTCGTCGGCGGCGTGATGGCGTTTGCCGCCGTCGACGGTGCGCGCCGGTTCGTGCATCACGCGGAGCAGGCCACGCGCCACGCCATGACCGGCAGCGCGGCGACCGTCGCTGCGCGCCTCTGGGCCTCAGTCGGCGACGGTTCGCGCGTTCCGCTCGTGGTCCGCCGCGGCCACCTCGCAGAGTCGACGATGTTCGTGGGCGCGGACGGCGCGCTCGCACTCGACGTCCGATACGAGTCGGGTCGGGCCGACCTTCGCGGCGCCGACGCGCGACGGGCGGCGCTGCTGCTGTCGTGCGCGCTGAACGCCGACGGGGGCACGACCGGCCTCGTCGACGAGGCGGTGCGTTCGATCGACGTCCGCGGCGGGCCGGAGCGCTACCTTGCCGTCGCCGGCCGCTGGCTAGGCAAGTCGACGCGCCCGCTCGCACAGCCGCCGGCCGAGTGGACTCGCGAGAGCAATGTACCCCAGGAGGGCCTTTACGCGCTCACGCCGACCCAGCGACTCGCGCTCGAGATCGTGCTGCACGAGGAAGCCGAGCGCCGCGCCCTCGACGGCGAGCTTGCCGAACTCGATCGTGCCTGGCGCGACGCCGAGGAGATCGCCGCGATCGCCGACAACCTCGCGCTGCCCCGAGACGTCGAGGACGCGTGGGGGCGCCTACGCAGGCGCGTTAGGCCGTAGCCGCGCGCTCGCCGCGCCGCCGGCGCATGCGGGTCGCGAGCGTCGAGAGTACCTGGCCGTGGTTGAGGAGCGCGACGAGCACGCCGCCGCCCACGATGTTGCCGAGGATCGCCGGGACGAGGAACGCGCCGAGCATCGCGCCCCACGTCGCCTCGCCGGTCGCGGCCTGGTAGAACGCCTCGGCCGCACCCGCGATCGCGTGCCGGAAGCCGAACGCCGCGATCGGCGCGGTGGTGAGCCACACGAACAGGATCTGCGCGCCCGTGAACGACGTCGACGCGACGAGCCACGCCATCAGCGCGACGAGCCAGCCGCCGAAGATCGCGCGGTAGAAGACGATGCCGAACCCGCCCGACGTCGCGTGCTCGGCGACGCCGTGCAGCGACGTGCGGAGCGGGTCGTCGAACATCGGCGTGTGCGCGGCGATGAGCGCGAACGCGAGCGCCCCGAGCAGGTTCCCGGGGAGGACGATCGCCCACAGGCGGATCACGCCGCGGAGCGTGTGCTGGTCGCGGCGCTCCAGCAGCGGGAGCAGCGGATCGAGCGTGTTCTCGGTGAACAGCTGGCTGCGCGCGAGGACGACGAAGATGAACCCGAGCGGGTATCCCGCGGCGGCGGCCGCCGCGCGGTGCTCGGGGCCGACGAGCGACGCGAGGTAGGCCGCCGCGAGCAGGCTGAAGCCGATCATCAGCCCCGCCTGGAACGCCGAGAGCGCGAGGTCGGCCGCGGGACGGCGCATTTCCTCGTCGGCGGCGACCACGACGTTATCGTGGATCTCCGCGGCCGACATTCGAGTGCCGATCGCCGGCATCTGGACTGACGCGGCGGTCTCCTGCGTCGCGGGCGCGTCGGGATCGCGTCGGTCGACCGGCGTTGAGAATTGGTGCTCGGACGTGGGAGCCGCGGCGGACTCGGTCGAAGCGGTCATGCGAGTGTCCGGAAGACGTCGTCTGCGCGACCGCACGGCGCCGTCACGCGCTGCGAGCCAGGGGAAGACGCATGCCGCGAGGCGCCCAACGCGGCTTGTAGGCGGCAGCCGCGACCGGTATCCTTCGCGCGTTCCCGCTCCTGCCATAAGTAGCGATCCGATGCCGACTTACGAGTTCCGCTGCAGCAACGGCCACACGTTCGACCAGTTCCACAAAATCAGCGACGCGCCGAGCACCGCGATCTGCCCGATCTGCGGCGCGATCGCCGAGCGCGCGATCTCGGGCGGCGCGGGGCTCGTCTTTAAGGGGAGCGGTTTCTACCTCACCGACTACGGCAAGAACGCCCACCGCACGAGCGGGAGCGGCGCGCAGGGCAAGGGCGAAGGCGGTGATGCGGGCGGGAAAGGCGAAAGCTCGACTGGCAAGGGCGAAAGCTCGGCGGGGAAGGACGCGAACGCCGGCACCTCCGGTGGAAGCTCGACCGGCGGCGCGTCAGGTGGGGGAACGAGCGGCGGCGGAAGCACCGGGAACACCGGCGGTACGGGCTCGTCGTCGGGGGGCACGTCGGGCGGAAGCGGCGGCGCGGGTGGCGCGGGTGGCGCGACGTGACGGTGCGTGAGGCCGCCGGGGCCACGCCGCTCGCGGGCCCGGACGCGATTCGCGCGGCGCTCGTTGCCGCCGCACGCGACCTCGGGGCCGAGGGCGAGGTGGACGTCGTGCTCGAACGCCCGCGCGACCCGGCGTTCGGTGACTGGACGACGAATCTCGCGATGACACTCGCGCGCGCGCTCCGGCGCAAGCCGCGCGACATCGCCGACGCGCTCGCCGGGCGACTCGACCTCGCCGCGGCCGGCGTCCGCGCGGTCGAGGTGGCCGGCGCGGGCTTCCTCAATTTCCGGCTCGACCCCGCCGTCGTCGCGCGCGGTATCGCCTCGATCCTCGCGGCCGGCGCGGACTACGGGCGCGACGCGGCGTGGGCGGGCGAGCGCGTCGTCGTCGAGTTCGTCTCGGCCAACCCGACCGGGCCGCTGCACGTCGGCCACGGCCGGCAGGCCGCGTTAGGCGACGCCGTCAGCGCGCTCCTCGCCTGGCAGGGGTGGGACGTGAGCCGCGAGTTCTACTACAACGACGCGGGCGCGCAGATCGAGAACCTCGCGAGGAGCCTGTGGGCGCGCGTCGCGCAGCGCGCCGACGTCGCGGCCGCGTTGCCCGACGGCGGCTACCACGGCGAGTACGTCGCCGAGCTTGCCGACGCGTTCGTCGCCGAGCACGGCGCGCCAGACCCCGAAGTCCTGCACGAAGGCGCGATCCGCCTCGCCGAGGGGCGCCGGCCCGAGCAGGGGCATCTGTTCGAGCAGATGCGCCGGTTCGCCGTCGCCGCGCTCCGCGCCGAGCAGGACCTCGACCTGCGGGCGTTCGGCGTCGCGTTCGGCACGTACTACCTCGAGAGCTCGCTCTACGAGGACGGCCGCGTCGACCGCGTGGTCCGCGCACTCGTCGACGCCGGCGCCACGTACGAGCAGGACGGCGCGCTCTTCCTCCGCACGACGCCGTACGGCGACGACAAGGACCGCGTCATGCGCCGGAGCGCCGCGAAGGGCGGCGAGTACACGTACTTCGTGCCGGACGTCGCGTACCACGTGACCAAGTGGGAGCGCGGCTTCCGGCGCGCGGTCAACGTGCAGGGCAGCGACCACCACGGCACGACGGCGCGGGTCCGGGCGGGACTGCAGGCGTTAGGCATCGGCATCCCCGCCGGCTACCCCGAGTACGTGCTGCACCAGCTCGTGACGGTCGTGCGCGGCGGCGAGGAGGTGAAGATCTCCAAGCGCGCGGGGAGCTACGTCACCGTCCGCGACCTCATCGACTGGGTCGGGCGCGACGCCGTGCGCTACTTCTACCTGATGCGCAAGGGCGACTCGCACCTCGTCTTCGACGTCGACCTCGCGCGGAGCGAGAGCGACGAGAACCCGGTCTACCGCGTCCAGATGGCGCACGCGCGGATGTCGGGCATCTTCCGCAACGCCGGCCTCGAAGGGCTCGACGTCGACGCGCTCCTCGCCGGCCCCGTCGACTACGCGCTCCTCGCCGAGCCGGCGGAGCAGGAACTCGTCACGAAGCTCGTCGACTTCCCGCGCGTCGTCTCACAGGCCGCGGAGTCGCTCGAGCCGCACCGCGTCGCGGCGTACCTGCTCGAGGCGGCCAACCTCGCGCACGCGTGGTACCACAAGCACCACGTGTTAGGCGAGGCGCCGGCGCTCACGACGGCGCGCCTCGCGCTCGCGCGCGCGACGCAGACCGTGCTCCGCAACGCGCTCACGCTGCTCGGCATCACGGCGCCGGACCGGATGTGAGGGCACACCGCGACGCTTGTCGGCGCGTGTCATCCTGAGCGCAGCGAAGGATCTTGCGTGCGTCACGTGGAGCCGAACGCGGCCGAGCCGGCATCGTCCCGGCCGGCCCCCCGCGGCAGCGGGGACGCAAGATCCTTTCGCTGCGCTCAGGATGACAGCCGGACGTGAATCTTACTCCTCCTTCACTTCAATGCCCGTTCTCGTCGTAGGATCCGTCGCGCTCGATTCGGTCGAGACCCCGTTCGGCAAGGCAGACGAAGTGCTCGGCGGCTCGGCGACGATGTTCGCCTCCTCGGCCTGCCACTTCGGGCCCGTCCAGCTCGTCGGCGTCGTCGGCAGCGACTACCCGCTGCAGAAACTCGAACCGCTGCGCGCGTGCGGCGTCGACCTCGCGGGGCTCGAGCAGGCCGACGGCGAGAGCTTCCGCTGGCGCGCGCGGTACCGCCACGACCTCAACTCGGCCGAAACGCTCGAGACGCGGCTGGGCGTGTTCTCGCACTTCCGGCCGCGGATCCCCGAGGCGTTCCGCAACGCGCCGTACGTCTTCCTCGGGAACATCGATCCCCGACTCCAACTCGACGTACTGCGGCAGGTCGCGAAGCCGAAGCTGGTCGCCTGCGACACGATGAACTTCTGGATCGAGAGTCGGCGCGCGGACCTGCTCGAGCTACTGACGCACGTCGACCTGATCACGCTCAACGACGCGGAGGCGCGGCAGCTGACGGAGCAGGCGAACCTCGTGCGCGCGGCGCGTTGGATCATGGCGCGCGGCCCGCAGCACGTCGTGATCAAAAAGGGGGAGCACGGCGCGTTCCTGTTCTCGGGCGAGTCGGTGTTCTTTGCGCCGGCGTACCCGCTGGAGAGCATCTTCGACCCGACCGGCGCGGGCGACTCGTTCGCCGGCGGCTTCGTCGGCTGGCTCGCCGCGACCGACGACCTGAGCGAGGCCAACCTGCGCCGCGCGGTGGTCTATGGCTCCGCGATGGGTTCATTCGCGGTCGAGAAGTTCTCGAACGAGCGCACGATCGCCCTGACGCGCGCAGAGATCGACGCGCGCGTCGCGGAATTCCGGCGGCTCGTCTCGTTCGAAGCCGAACTGCCAACGGGCGCGGCGGCGTGACGTCGGCCGGCGCGGCGGGGGCGCCGCTCGACTATCGCGCCGCGGGCGTCGACCTCGACGCGGCGGACGCGGCGAAGCACCGACTCAGGGCGCTGGTCGAGTCGACGCGCACCGCCGGCACGCGCGGCGCGTTCGGCGGCTTCGGCGGCATGTTCCGCATGCCGGCCGGGGGCCGCGCGCCGCTGTTGGTCGCGAGCGCCGACGGCGTCGGGACGAAGGTCAAGGTCGCCGTCGAGGCCGGGCGCCTCGACACCGTGGGGCACGACCTCGTGAACCACTGCGTGAACGACATCCTCGTGCAGGGCGCGCTACCGCTCTTCTTCCTCGATTACGTCGCGTTCGGCAAGCTCGAGCCGGCGGCAGTCGAGGCGGTCGTTGCGGGCGTCGCCGCGGGCTGTCGCGAGAACGGCTGCGCGCTGATCGGTGGTGAGACGGCGGAGATGCCCGGCGTGTACACGCCCCCCGATTTCGACCTCGCGGGGTTCATCGTCGGGTCGGTCGAAGAGGACGCCGTACTCGGCGCCGACCGCGTGCGACCGGGCGACGTGATCGTCGGCCTCGAAAGCAACGGACTCCACACTAACGGGTATTCGCTCGCGCGCCGCATCATCGCCGACCGCCTGCGGCTCGGCCCGGGTGATCCGTTCCCGGGTGCGGACGCGTCGGTCGCGGACGTGCTCCTCGCCGTCCACCGGTCCTACCTCGCCGCGCTGCGTCCGGTGCTCGGCCGCGTGCACGCGATGGCGCACATCACCGGCGGGGGCCTGCCGGGGAACCTCGACCGGTCGCTGGCGCCGGGGTGCGACGCGGTCGTGGACACGAGCGCGTGGGACGTGCCGGTCGTCTTCCGCGCGCTCGCGGACGCCGGCGCCCTCGGCCGCGACGAGCAGTTCCGCACGTTCAACATGGGGGTTGGGCTCTGCGTCATCGTCGCGCCGGCCGACGCGGACGCAGTCGTCGCGGCGGCGGCGGACGCGGGCGTGCCGGGACGCGTGATCGGCAGCGTGACGGCGGGTACGGGGCGGGTCGTCCTGCGCTGAGGGCGCGCGCGGGTTCGCGTGTCGCGTCCGGCACACGTCCCGTCGTCACCGCCCACCGCGTTCCGCTCCGACTGCGAATTATGACGCTCCGCCCCACACCGACCGCGGTCGGTTCCGTCCTCGCCTCGATCCTTGCCGTGCGCTCGGCCGCCGCACAGGGCGGCGCGCTGGACCAGCGATGCGTCGCGAGCGCGCCCGCCACGACTATCGGCGGTGCGACCGCGCTCGTCCAACAGGATGCGTGTCAGAAGTCGATCGACCTGTTCAACTACCTCGCGCCACAACTCGGCGCGCTCGTCGCCGGCGGGAGTGCGGAACTCGGCCGCGGCGGCACGTTAGGCGGCCTCGGACACGTCGGCGTCGGCGTGCGGGCGAACCTGATCGGCGGCGGCCGGCTGCCCGACGTGTCCAACGTCCAGCTCAGCTACACGGGCGCGCAGCGGACGGATTTCGCCGTCAAGTCGCAGGCGCTCGCGCTGCCCGCGGTCGACGCCGGCGTCGGGCTGTTCGCGGGCGTCCCGGTCGGGCTGACGCGGGTCGGCGGACTCGACCTGCTCCTGAGTGGTGCGTACGTGCCTTCGTTCTCGTCGGGGCAGGTGCGCGTGGACCGGACCGTCGGCGCGCTGCAGGTCGGATTCGGCGCGCGACTCGGCATCCTCGAACGATCGCGCTTCGTGCCTGGGGTCGCGGTGACGTACCTGCACCGGTCGCTCCCCGAAACGTCGATCCTCGCCGTCACGAACGCGGGCGACACGATCGGCGTCCGCGGCGCGCGCGTCTCAACCGATTCGTGGCGCCTCGCGGCCGATCAACGCGTCTCGATCGTCCGCTTTGACGCGGGCGTGGGACAGGACCGGTACGACTCGCGCGCGACGATCGCGGGCAGGGTCGCGCCGACCGCGCTGCCGAGCGCGGTCGCGGCGGCCGGCGTGGGGACGTTCAGCGCGGCGTTCGCGCAGCGCCTGACGCGCACGAACGTGTACGCCGGCGCGAGCCTGCCGGCGGGCGGGCTCGCGCAGCTCGTCGCGGAGGTCGGGCGCGTGTCGGGCGGGGCGTCGGTGCCGACGTACAACGGGTTCTCGGGCCGCATGCCGACGGACGCGTACACGTACGTCTCGCTCGGCGTGCGCGTGGGGCGCTGACCGGCGTGCGGCAGTGAGCGGCGACGACGCGCGCCACATGCGGCGCGCGCTCCGGCTCGCGCGACGCGGTTGGGGGCGCGTCGCGCCGAACCCGCTCGTCGGCGCGGTCGTCGTCCGCGACGGCGCGGTGGTCGGCGAGGGCTGGCATGCGGAGTACGGCGGCCCGCACGCCGAGGTCGTCGCGCTGGCGGCCGCGGGCGACGCGGCGCGCGGCGCGACCGTGTACGTCACCCTCGAACCGTGCAACCACTGGGGGCGCACCCCACCGTGCGTCGACGCGCTCCTCGCGGCCGGCGTGTCCCGTGTCGTCGTGGCCGCCGCGGACCCGCACCCGATTGCGTCCGGCGGTGCGGAGCGGCTTCGCGCTGCCGGCGTCGTCGTCGACGTCGGGGTGCTCGGCGCGCCGGCGGTCGAGCTGAACGCGCCGTTTTTTTTCGACGTCACGGGCGGGACGCGCCCGTGGATCACGCTCAAGCTCGCCGTGTCGATCGACGGCGCGGTCGCGGACCACACGCGCGAGCCGGCGTGGCTGACCGGGGCGCGTTCGCGCCGCGTCGTGCACCGGATGCGCGCGGGTCACGACGCGATCGCCGTCGGCATTGGGACTGCGCTCGCCGACGACCCCGCGCTCACGGTGCGCGACGTTCCGCCGCCGCGCGTCGCGCCGCTCCGCGTCGTCTTCGACCGCGGCGCGCGGTTGCCGGCGACCTCCGGGTTGGTGCGCGGCGCGGGCGCGGTGCCGACCTGCGTCGTCTGTGCGCCGGATGCGCCGGTCGACCGCCGCGACGTGTTGGAGCGGGCGGGCGTGCGGGTCGTCGTTGCGGAGTCGCTCGTAGTCGGGTGTGAGGCGCTGCGCGCGTCGGGGCTGCGCAGCCTGCTCGTCGAGGGCGGGGCCGGGCTCGCCGGCGCGCTGTGGGCCGCGGACCTCGTAGACCGGCTGGTTACCTTTCAAGCACCGGTCGTCCTCGGCGCCGGCGCGCTGCACGCGTTCGCCAGCGCGCCGGCGCAGCGCGGGCGCGGCGCGCGGCGGCTGCCCGTGGCGCGCCGGCGCGTGCTGGGGGACGACCTGCTCACGACCTACGCCGTCCACCCCGTCCCGACCCGGCCGGCCGTTTCCAGTCCCTAGCACGCCCGCTCGGCGGGCCCGAACCGAACCATGTTCACCGGTCTCGTCGACGACATCGGCACGATCGCCTCGGTCGAGGAG
The DNA here is from genome assembly GCA_019973575.1 of Gemmatimonadetes bacterium T265. Taxonomy (NCBI): domain Bacteria; kingdom Pseudomonadati; phylum Gemmatimonadota; species Gemmatimonadetes bacterium T265. Next base: position 115,140 of record BPUI01000002.1, on the reverse strand, counting down.
ACCGAGGCCGGGCGGGAGTTCCGCATCCACACCGCGTACGAGCGGCTCGCCGACGGCGAGAGCGTTGCGTGCGACGGCGTGTGCCTGACGGTGCGGAGCGCGGGGCCCGTGGCGGGCGCGGACGGCGACGGCACACGGAGCTGGTTCACCGTGGCGGCGGTCGTCACGACGCTCGACCGCACCGCGTTAGGCACCTGGCGAGAGGGGCGGCGGGTCAACCTCGAGCGCGCGCTCCGCGCGGGCGACCGGCTCGGCGGGCACCTCGTGCAGGGGCACGTCGACGGCGTCGGCACGGTCGAGCGCGTCGCCCGGCGCGGGGACGCGTGGCTGATCGACGTCGCGCTCCCCGACGGGCTCGACGCGCTCATGGTCCCGCACGGCTCGGTGACGGTCGACGGCGTGAGCCTCACGGTGAACGCGCTCCCCGCGCCCGGGGTACTCCAGCTGTCGATCATCGAGTACACGTGGCGCCACACCACGCTCGGCCTGCGCGCGGCCGGGGACCCGGTGCACGTCGAGGGCGACGTCGTCGGGAAGTACGTGCAGCGCCTCATCGCGCCGTACCTCGCCGCGCGCGCCGCCTAACGAACGACGACACGCGCGCGCGCCGCGCGGCCACCTTCCAGGAGTCCGACCATGCCCTTCGGGACCATCGACCAGGCGATCGCCGACCTCCGCGTCGGCAAGTTCCTCGTCGTCGCGGACGACGAGGACCGCGAGAACGAGGGCGACCTCGTCTGCGCGGCGGAGCTCGTCACGCCCGCGATGGTGAACCAGATGCTCGAGGCGAAGGGGATGATCTGCCTGGCTCTGAGCCCCGAGCACTGCGCGCGCCTCGACCTGCCGCTGATGACGGAGGACAACACGGAGGCGATGCGCACCGCGTTCACCGTCAGCATCGACGCCGCGCCGCGCTACGGCGTGACGACGGGCATCTCCGCGGCCGACCGCGCGACGACGATCCGCGTCGCGGCCGACCCGACGTCGGCGCCGCGCGACCTGCGCCGCCCCGGGCACATCCACCCGCTACGCGCGCGCGAAGGCGGCGTGCTCCACCGCGTCGGACACACCGAGGCGGCCGTGGACCTGTGCCGGCTCGCGGGGCTGACGCCCGCCGGCGTGATCTGCGAGGTGCTGAACGCGGACGGCTCGACGGCGAAGCGCCCGCAGCTCGAGGCGTACTGCGAGCGGCACGGGATCACCTTCATCACCGTCGCGCAGCTCGTCGCGCACCGCCTCAAGCACGAGCGTCTCGTGCACCGCGTCGCCGACGCGCGCCTCCCCACCTCGCGCGGGCTGTGGCGCATCGTCGGCTACAAGAACGACGTCGACGCGCGCGAGCACGTCGCGCTCCTGCACGGGGACGTTGACGGCGCGGTCGCGCGTGGCGAAGGCGTGCTCGTGCGCATGCACTCCAAGTGCCTCACCGGCGACGTGTTCCACTCCGACCGCTGCGACTGCGGCTGGCAGCTCGAGCGCGCGATGGACATGATCGTCGAGGCCGGGTGCGGGGTGATCGTCTACCTCGACCAGGAAGGGCGGGGGATCGGTCTGCTCAACAAACTCCGCGCGTACGAGCTGCAGGACCGCGGCGCGGACACGGTGGAGGCGAACGAGCGGCTCGGCTTCAAGCCCGACCTGCGCAACTACGGCATCGGATCGCAGATCCTCCTCGACCTCGGACTGCGCGCGGTCCGCATCATGACCAACAACCCCCGCAAGCTCGTCGGCATCGAGGGCTACGGGCTGACCGTGCTCGAGGGCGTGCGGATCGAGGCGCCGCGCACGGCGGACAACGCGGCGTACCTCGACGCGAAGCGGGCGAAGCTGGGGCACCTGCTAGCGTCGTGAGGCGGGGATGTGGGGCGCGGACGCTGGGCGCGCTAGCTTGTCATCCTGAGCGCAGCGAAGGATCGCTGTCCGTGGTACGATCGCTCACGGGGCCACGCTCCGGAGAGGTGGTCGCCACAGACGGCGATCCTTCGCTGCGCTCAGGATGACGCAGAGGCGTGCATCCCGTCCTGTCGTGCCCCTATGACGCGCGAACTTCCCGTCGTATCTCTCACGCCCGACCCCATGCCCGAGTTCGTCGGCACCCCGCGCGGCGACGGCCGCCGCTTCGCGGTGGTCGCCAGCCGCTTCAACGAGTCGATCACGCGCGCCCTCGCCGACGGCGCCGTCGACGCGCTCGTGCGCCACGGCACGGGGTTCGACGACGTCGACGTGGTCTGGGTGCCGGGCGCGTGGGAACTCCCCGCCGCCGTCCGGCGCGTGCTCGCGAGCGACCGGTATGCGGCCGTCGTCGCGGTCGGCGCCGTGGTGCGTGGCGAGACGCCGCACTTCGATTTCGTCGCCGGCGAGGCGGCGCGCGGCCTGGCCGACGCGTCCGCGGAGGCCGACGTCCCGGTCGCGCTCGGCCTGCTGACGACCGACACGATGGAGCAGGCGGAAGCGCGCGCGGGCGGCGCGCACGGCAACAAGGGGTGGGACGCCGCGCTCGCCGCGCTCGAGATGGCCGACCTGTTCGCGATGCTCGATGCGGCGACGGAGTCCGAGGACGACGACGGCACGCCGCCCGACGACGCGGTGTCGGGCGCCTGATGGCGCGCATCGAAAGTCGCGCGCGCGCCCGCGCGCTGCAGGCGCTCTACGCCTGGGACGTGCGCGGGAACGAAGGACTCGAGCGCGTCGCCGGGCACGTCTGGGACGACCTCGGCGTCGGGCCCGAAGAGCGGAAACTCGCGGGGCAGATTGTCGGCGAAATCGTGCGCCATTCGGCGGAGGTCGACCGCGAGCTCGCGGCGGTCACGACCAACTGGCGCCTGGAGCGGCTTGGGACGATCGAGCGCTGCGTGCTGCGACTCGCCGCGGCGGAGCTGCGCACCGCCGACGCGCCGCCGAAAGTCGTGATTCAGGAAGCCGTACGCCTCGCGGAGCGGTACGGGAACGCGCAGAGCGCGCGGTTCGTGAACGGGGTCGTCGACGCGCTCGCGCGGCGCCTCGGGCGGCTCTGAGCGACGACGGCCGCGCGTCGCGCGTGCGCATCCTGGTCGTCAACTGGCAGGACCGCGAGGCGCCGCTCGCCGGCGGTGCGGAGATCCACCTGCACGAGATCTTCGGCCGCCTCGCGGCCGCGGGACACGAAGTCGCGCTACTCTGCGGCGGCTGGCCGGGGTGCCGGCCGACGACCACGCTCGACGGGATCGCGGTCCACCGCGCCGGGACGCGGTACACGTTTCCATTCGTCGCGCGGCGGTACTATGCACGGCACCTCGCGCGGTTCGACTACGACGTGCTGGTCGAGGACGTCAACAAGGTGCCGCTGCACACGCCGCGGTGGGGGGCGCGGCACACGGTCGCGCTCGTCCCGCATCTGTTCGGCGGGACGGTGTTCCGCGAGGCGCCGCTCCCGCTCGCGGCGGCGGTGTGGCTCGTCGAACGTCCCCTCGCGCGGGCCTACCGCGGCGTCCCGTTCGAGGCGATCAGCGAGAGTACCGCCGACGACCTCGCCGCCCGCGGCGTGCCGCGCCGCGACATCCGTGTCATCTACCCGGGGATCGACGCGCGCGCGTACACGCCCGACCCCGCCGGCCGCGCGGCAGAGCCGCTGTTCGCCTACCTCGGGCGGCTCAAACGCTACAAGGGCGTCGAGCTCGTAATCCGCGCGTTCGCGCGCGTTCGCGACCCGCGGGCCCGGCTCGAGATCGCCGGGGTCGGCGACTACCGGCCCGCGCTCGCACGGGTCGTCGACTCTCTTGCCCTCGGCGCGCGCGTGCGGTTTCTTGGGCGAGTCAGCGAGGCGGAGAAGCTCGCGCTGCTGCGGCGCGCGTGGGCCCTCACCTTCGCGTCGCCAAAGGAGGGGTGGGGGATCACGAACCTCGAAGCCGCGGCCTGCGCGACGCCGGTCGTCGCGTCGGACGCCCCCGGGCTGCGGGAGAGCGTGCGCGACGGCGAGACGGGGTTTCTCGTTCCGCACGGCGACGTCGCCGCGCTGGCCGAGCGACTCGACCGGTTCGCCGCGTCGCCCGCGCTCGTCGCGACGATGGGCGCGAAGGCACGCCAGTTCGCCGAGTCGTTCACCTGGGAGCGCGCCGCGGCCGAAACGGCCGCGCACCTGGCCGCCGTCGTCGGCGACGCGCGGCGATGAGTCCCGGCCGTGCCGCCTTCACCGTCGCCCGACTCGTCGAGCGGCTTGCCGAGACGACGCCGCTCGAACAGCTCGGCGCGCCGGTCGGCCTCACGCGGCCGGTGCCCGGGCCCGAAGCGTCGAGCCCGGGGCTCGTGCTCGCCGGCTACGTCGACCGCTTCGCGCACGAGCGGGTGCAGGTGCTTGGCGAGACGGAGGTGACGTACGTGACGTCGCTCGCGCCCGAAGTCCGCGCGCGGAACCTCGAGCGGTTCTTTTCGTTCCCGATCCCCTGCCTCTTTATCAGCAAGGGGCAGGAGCCGCCCGACGGCCTCCTTTCGGTCGCGGAGCGGGCCGGGGTCGGCGTGTTTCGGACCACGCTCAAGACGTCCGAGTTCTACGACCAGATCAAGCCGCTGCTCGCCGACGAGTTCGCGCCGACGGTCACGCTCCACGGCTCGTTGGCGGACGTCTACGGGGTCGGGCTGTTCTTCACGGGGATGAGCGGGATCGGCAAGAGCGAGTGCGTGCTCGACCTCGTCGAGCGCGGGCACCGGCTCGTCGCCGACGACCTGCTGATCGTGAAGCGGCGCGGCATCGACGTGCTCATCGGGCGCGGGCACGAACTGCAGCGGCACCACATGGAAATCCGCGGCATCGGCCTGATCGACATCCCGGCGATTTTCGGCGTGCGCGCCGTGCGGCAGCAGAAGCGCGTCGAGGTGTGCGTGCACCTCGAGCCGTGGGACCAGGAAGCCGTCGTCGACCGCACGGGCCTCGACGGGGAGACGCAGGACATCCTCGGCGTGCCGCTCCCGCTCATCCGCGTGCCGCTCAACCCGGGGAAGAACATCACCGTCATCGCCGAGGTCATCGCGATGAATCACCTGCTCCGCTACAGCACGGGCGTGGACCCGGCGGAGGCGTTCAACCAGCGGTTGATCGGCCGCATGCGCGCCCAGGCCGCCGCGCGCGAGTCGGCGCGTCCCCTCGACCTGGGCGGCGCGGGGGACGGGGCGTCGCGCGCGCGCGCGCACGAACTGCAACGCTACCTCCGCGACGACGATGAGTAGCCCCGAGACGCCTAACGCGGTGCTCCCGGCGGGCGCGGCGGGCATCGCCGCACCTCGGCGGCCGGTCGCGCTCGTCGCGGCCCACGGCGACCTCGCGGCGGGGCTGCGATCGGCGGTGCACCAGATTACCGGCCACGGCGCACTGCTCGACGTGCTGAGCAACCGCGACATGGGCGGCGCGGAGATCGAGCGCGCGATGCGCGAGAAGCTCGCCGCGGCCGACGCGTTCGTCGTCTTTACGGACCTGCCGGCGGGCAGCTGTGCGCTCGCCGCCCGGCGCGTGCAACGCGATCGGCCCGACCTCACCGTCGTCACCGGCACCAACCTCGGCACGCTGCTCGACTTCGTGTGCGCGGCGGAGGGGGCGTGCGACGGCGACGTGCTCACGCCGGAGGGGGCGCGGGCGGCCGCCGCGCGCGCCGTCCAGCGCGGGCAGGTCGCGCTCACCCAGGTGCCGGGCGCGCCGCGTGCCGGTTGAGCTCTACCGGATCGACGACCGGCTGATCCACGGCCAGGTCGTCCTCGGCTGGGGGCGCCCGCTCGACGTCCAGCTCATCGTCGTCGTCGACGACGAGCTGGCCGCGAGCGAGTGGGAGCAGGAGCTGTACCGCATGGCGGTCCCGCCCGAGATGGAGGTACGGTTCGCGTCGGTGGACGACGCGGCGCGCGCGCACGCCGCGCTCGCGGCGGGCCGGGCTCGCGCGATCGTGCTCGCCGGCGACGTCACGACGATGCGACGGTTCGTCGAGGCGGTGCGCGCGGCCGACGGCCCGGCCGCGATCCCGTCCGTGAACGTGGGCGGCGTGCACCACCGCGCGGGCCGCGTCCAGCGGATGCGCTACGTGTTCCTCACGCAGGACGAGGAAGTCGCGTTGCGCGCCGTCGCCGCGTCGGGCGTGCACGTGACGGCGCAGGACGTCCCGGCGGCGAAGCCGGTGCCGTTGCACGACGTGCTGGCCGGGCGCGCCGATGCCTGACCCGCGCTCCGCGCTCGGCGCGCTCGAGGCGCTCCGGCTCGGGAACGCGATGATCCTGCGCTTCGCCGTGCTCGGCGCGGTGCTCGGCCTCGACGTCGTGAGCTTCCCGCAGGCGATGATCTCGCGCCCGCTCGTCGCGGCGACGCTCGGCGGGGCCCTCGCGGGCGAGCCGGGGCGTGGGTTGCTCGTCGGGGCCGTCCTCGAACTCGTCGCGCTCGAGACGCTCCCGGTCGGCGCGTCGCGCTACCCGGAGTGGGGGTCCGCGTCCGTCGTCGGCGGCGCGCTCTACGCCTTGCACCCCGAGGGCGCGGCCGGCGCGCTCGTGCTGGCCGTGACGTGTGCGCTCGCGACGGCGTGGATCGGCGGCGAATCGATGATCCTGCTCCGACGGCTCAACGGCCAGCTCGCGCGCGCGCAGGCCGCGGCGTTGCACGCCGGGTCGGGGCGGAGCGTGTCGATGCTGCAGTTCGCCGGGCTCGGCTTCGACCTCGCGCGCGGCTTCGCACTCACCGTGATCGCGCTGTACCTCTCGCTTCCGCTGCTCGCGAGCACGGTCGGGCACTGGGGCGCCGACCCGCGCCTGTCGCGCGCGGTGGTGGTCAGCGTCGCGGCGACCGTAGCGGGGAGCGCGGTCTGGAAGCTGTTCCACATGGTCCCGCGGGCGCGACTGCTCTTCGCGATCGGCATCTCGGCCGGGCTCCTGCGGCTCGCGTTTCGATGAGCGGTGCCGCGCTCCGCGTCGGCGCCGCGCCGGGTTCGGCGCCGGGCACGGCGGCGCACGCCGTGGTCCCGGTCGCGACCCAGGCGCGCATGCTGGTGCGGCTGTTTGTGATCCAGGCGTCGTGGAACTACGAGCTGCTGCTCGGCACCGGCGTCGGCTTCTGCGTCGAGCCCGCGCTGGCGCTGCTCCCCGGCGGGCGCGGCGGGCCGGCGTACCACGACGCGCTCGCGCGTGAGAGCGAGTATTTCAACGCGCACCCCTACCTCGCCGCGCTCGCCGTGGGCGCCCTCGCGCGGGCGGAGCTCGACGGCGAGCCGGCCGCGCGCATCGAGCGGTTCCGGACGGCCCTCTGCGGACCGTTAGGCAGTGTCGGCGACCGCCTCGTCTGGGCGGCGTGGCTGCCGTTCTGCTCGGCGGTGGGCCTGCTGCTCTTCGGGGCGGGGGCTTCGCCGGTCGTTACGGTCGGTGGGTTTCTACTGCTCTACAACGCCGGGCACGTCGCGCTCCGCGTGTGGGGGCTGCGGACCGGGCTCGCGCGCGGGCTCAAGGTCGCGCAGGCGCTCGCGCACCCGCTGTTCCGGCAGGGCCCGGAGCGGCTGTCGCAGGCCGCCGCGCTCGTCGGCGGCGCGTCGCTCCCGCTCGCGCTCGACCGGGCGATCGGCCCGGGGCGCACGCTGCTCGGCGCGTCGCTCGTCTCGATCGTCGTGTTCGCCGTCGTGCTCGCGCGGCTACACGGTCGACTCGACGGGTGGCGCCTCGCGCTCACGCTCCTCGCCATGTTTACGCTGTACGGCCTGCTCCGCTGAACACGGTCCGCACTCCGCCGCCACGCGAACCTCCCCGGTGCGCCCAGCTCCCCCGCCCATGCCGACGGTCGAACGGCCAGTCCAGATCCAGAACAAGCACGGCCTGCACGCCCGTCCCGCGGCCGAGATGGTCAAGGCCGCGTCGCGCTTCCAGAGCGACGTCACCATCACGCGCGACGACATGGAGGTCAACGGGAAGAGCATCATGGGCGTGATGATGCTCGCCGCCGAGTGCGGGGCGACGATCGTACTGCGGGCGACCGGCCCCGACGCCGACGCGGCGGTCGCCGCGCTCGAAGCGCTCGTCGACGCCAAGTTCGGGGAGCGGTAACGCGGGTGCGGCTCCAGCTCGCCGGCATCGGCGCGTCGTCGGGGATCGTGGTCGGGCCCGTGCACCTCCTGCGCTGGGAAGTGCCCGACGTCCCGCAGCGGATCGTGCCCGACGACCAGATCCCGGCCGAGCTGGCGCGGCTCCGCGCCGCGATCGCGCGCGCGGCCGAGCGGCTGGAACTCGTGCGGGCGCGCGCGGAGCGGCAGGCGGGGCCGGACGAAGCGGCCATCTTCGACGTGCAGCTGTCGATCCTGCGGGACGACGCGCTGGTCGACCAGTTCGAGACGCTCGTCCGCCAGAACCTCGGCGCCGAGAAGGCCGTCGATCTCGCGTTCCTCGAGTGGCGCCAGCAGTTCGCCCGGCACCCGCACGCGATGCTCCGCGAGCGCGTCGGCGACCTGACCGACGTCCAGATCCGCCTGCTCTCGATCCTCCTCGAGCTGCCCGACTACGACCCGATCGGCGTGCCGAAGGGGACGGGCGCGATCCTCGTCACGCACGACCTCACGCCGTCGCTGACCGTCCAGCTCGACCGCGAGGCCATCGCGGCGATCGCGACCGACGCGGGGACGAACACGTCGCACATCGCGATCCTCGCGAGGTCGTTAGGCCTACCCGCGGTGGTCGGGCTGCGCGACGCGACCGCGCGCCTCAAGGGCGGCGAGCGCGCGGTGCTCGACGGCGCGACGGGCACGCTCTCGCTCGACCCGGACGCCGACGAGCTCGCGGCGTACGCGGCGCGCGCGCAGCTCGAGGCGCAGGAGACGGCCGAGCTGCGGCAGCTGTCGGCGCTCGACGCCGTGACGCGCGACGACGTCCGCCTCGTGCTGCGCGCGAACGTCGACCTGCCGGAGGAGGCCGACGCCGCCGCGACGAGTGGCGCGGACGGCGTCGGCCTGCTGCGCACCGAGTTCCTCGTCGTCGGGCGCGCGACGATGCCGGACGAGGACGAGCAGTACCGCGCCTACGCGCGCGTCGTCGACGCGTTCGGCGGCCGCCCGGTCGTGATCCGCACCTTCGACATCGGCGGCGACAAGCTCCCCGTCGGCGGCTTCCCCGCGGAGCCGAACCCGTTCCTCGGCTGGCGCGCGATCCGGATGTGTCTCGACCAGCCGGAGCTGTTCAAGGGGCAGCTCCGCGCGCTGTTGCGTGCCGCGACGCACGGCGACGTGCGCATCATGCTGCCGCTGGTCGTCAGCGTCGACGAGGTCCGCGAGACGCGCGCGCTCCTCGCGGAGGCGGCGGACGAACTGCGCGCGCGCGGCGCGTCGTTCCGCGACGACGTGCCGGTCGGGGTGATGATCGAAACGCCGGCCGCGGCGATGGCGGCCGAAACGTTCGTCGGCGAGGTCGCGTTCTTCAGCATCGGGACGAACGACCTCGTGCAGTACACGCTCGCGGTCGACCGGGGCAACGCGCAGCTCGCCCCGCGTTTCACGCCGCTCCACCCCGCGGTGCTCCGCCTGGTTCGCCACGTCGTGCGCGTCGGCGAAGAACACGGGCTCGACGTCTGCGTGTGCGGCGAGATGGCGTCCCAGCCGCTCATGGCGTACGCGCTGCTCGGGCTCGGGCTCCGCCAGTTGTCGGTCGGGCCGCGAAGCGTGGCGATGGTGAAGCGCATCGTCCGCGGCGCACACGCCGCGCGCGCCGCCGACGCTGCGCTTCGGGCGGCAGGCTCGGCTACGGCACGCGACGCGGAACTGATCCTCCACGCGGCACTCGACGCCGAACTGGGGCGCGGCGAAGGCCCAGCGGGTCCTTGACGGACCGCGCCGCCCGTTCGATCCCCGACCGGACCGGTCTCGAATTCCTGACGAACGCTCTTCACTCCGCCCGCAGCGCCCGCACCGGGTCCGTCGCCGCGGCGCGGCGCGCCGGCAGGTAGCTCGCCGTCAGCGCCACCGCGGTCAGCAGGGCGGCCACGCCAACGAAGGTGACGGCGTCGAGCGGGCTCACGCCGAACAGGAACGACGTCAGGAGCCGCGTGGCGCCGAACGCGAGCAGGAGCCCGACCGCCAGGCCGACCGCCACGGGCCGCATCGCCTCGCCCACCACCAGCCGCACCACGTCGCGGCGGCCCGCGCCTAACGCGAGCCGCACGCCGATCTCGCGCGTGCGCCGGCCGCCCAGATAGGCGACGATGCCGTACAGCCCGACGGCGGCCAGCAGCAGGCCGACGACGCCCAGCACCGCCGTGACGAGCGCGGCCACCCGCTGCGGGAGGAGCACACCACCGGTCGCGGCGCCCAACGTCGTCACCGTCGGCGCGGGGAGGAGGGGGTCGAAGTCCCGCACGGCGGCCCGGATCGCCGGCGCGAGGCGCGCCGGATCGCCGCTGGCGCGCACGAGGAGCTCGGCGTGGTCGGCCGGCGCCGCGGGTTGCCCGATCGCGAAGTAGACGAACGGCCGGAGCTCCTCACCGAGTCGTGAATACTTCGCGTCGTGCGCGACGCCGACCACGGTGACTACCTCGTTGCCCCGGCGGAACGTTCGCCCGACCGCGCCGGTCGGCCAGAACCGCCGGGCGAAGGCCTGGTTGATCACGGCGACCCGCGGCGCGCGCTCGTCGTCGGCGGCCGCGAACCCGCGGCCCTCCACGACCGGCATCCTCATGACCTCGAAGTAGCCAGCATCCACCTCCCCGTAGCTCACGGGCATTCCGTGCTCGCTCGCACGCGGTACCGCCGAACCGTCGATGCGCAGTTCGACGCCGTTACTCCGACCGAGAGGGAGGTCGCGCGTGTACGAGACAGCGACCACGCCCGGCGTCCGCGCCATCGCTTCCTTCACGGTGCGATAGAAGAGGCGCCCCTTGCCGTTGTCGTACCCGGACGTCCAGAGGTCGAAGCCGGCGACCGCGACGTGCGACGGGTCGAAGCCGAGGTCGACGCGACGCCCCCGGTCGAGCGCCCGCAGGAACAGGCCCGCCGCGACCAGCAGCAGGAGCGAAACGGCCGTCTGACCGGCGATGAGTACGCTCTGCGCCCGGGAGCGTCGCGAGCCGGCGCCGGCCGTGTCCGTGCGTAGCCGGGCAGTGACGTCGACGCGCGCCGCCTGCAGCGCCGGCGCGAGGCCGAAGGCGACGCCGGTGGCCAGCGACACGACGAGCGTGAAGGCGAGTACGCGCGCGTCCGGCGACAGGTCGAGCAGGTCGGCGGCGAACGGCGTGTCCGCCGGCAGCGACAGGTGGGCGAGCAGGCGCGTCGCGTTCACCGCGACCAGCACGCCGCCGGCGGCGCCGAGGGCGTAGAGCAGCAGGCTTTCGGTGAGCAGCTGTCGGACGAGGCGGCCGCGCGTCGCGCCTAACGCCAGGCGCAGCGCCGTCTCGCGCCGCCGGGCGACGGCGCGCGCCAGCAACATCGACGCGACGTTCGCGCTCGCGATGAGCAGGACGAGCCCCGACGCGTCGAGCAGGAGTGCCATGAATCCGAGGACCCTTCCGTTCAGGTCTGGCGGGAGGCCCGAGAGCGACTCGACCCGCGCGGTCGTGAAGCGCCGCTGGTCGGCCGGCTCGTTCCCGTCGGCGACGTACTGCGCCGTGCGGCGCGAGAGCTCGCGCTGGACCGCGTCCCGGCTGACGCCGCCCCGGACCCGCGCGAAGAGCTGGAGCCACGTGGGGCGGGGGTCCGTCAGCAGGTCGCCGCCCGGCCCGAGCTGCGGCCGCACCGCCAGCGGTACCCACGCGTCCGTGCGGAGCGCAGTGTAGACGCCGTGGAACTTGGGCGGCGCTACGCCAACCACGGTGAACGCGTTCCTGTTCAGGCGCACCGTGCGACCGATCACGCCTGAATCGCCGGCAAGCTGCGTCGTCCAGAAGTCGTGCGAGATCACGACGACCGCGTGCGCGCCCGGCGCGCCGTCCTCGTCTGGCGTGAAGAAGCGCCCGAGTGCCGGCCGCACGCCGAGCACCCGGAAGTAGTTCCCCGAGACGACGGTGCCCTGGGCGGCGACGCCCTCGCGCGCGGCGCTGATGGTGAGCGGCATCATCGCCCAGGCGGCGACCTCCGCCATCGGACGTGCTGCGCCGCCGCGGTCGCGGAGGTACCGGTAATACGGGTATGACGCCCAGTCCCAGCCGGCGCCGCCAGGGGTACCGTCGGCGAGCGCCCGGCGCACTGCGACGAGCTCGCCGGCATTCGACACGCCCGGGAGTGGGCGGAACGCGATCGCGTTCGCCGCGCTGAAAATCGTCGACAGCGCCCCCGTCCCGAGTGTGATGACGAACACGGCCACAACGGTGAAGACCGGGCTCTTGGCGAGCATCCGGACGGCGAAGCGGAGGTCGCGGAGAAGCGTCGGCAGCACGGGGTCTGACCTCCTCGCGCAGGCTGCGGAGTAGGGAAGGATGCGGCGACACGTGTCGGAGCCGCCGCCGCGCCCGGGTAGGCGCGCTCGCGTGCGCGGAATGGCGCGGGCGCGTGTTGACGAGCGACCGTCACAAGACGTGCCTTCGGAGCGCCGATGTAAGTACGATGTAAGCGTTTGCTGCGTCTTGATTTACGTTGCTGTGCGGCGAACGACCCGTCGGGGCGAGTGTCCGGCTGCGGGACGCGAATGTTCGACGCCGGACACGCGACTGAGTGCGACAGCGTGCGCGGCGGAAAACCCGAAGCGGGGTGGCGACCCCGAACCGTGCCCTACGCTGTTCGGCGTTTCTCGGTCGCGCGCCATCTGCGTCTGACAATGCGGGACATCGGCGCAACACGGTCGTCGAGCGCTCCCGTGCAGGCCACCCAGTTGACGGCGCGGGAGTAGGCCAGTTCCTTTCATCCGTCTATCCGGATGAATGGAAATCACTGCCGTGGACGTCCTCGACTCGATTTCGGCGCTCGCCGACCCCGTGCGGGGGCGGCTCTTGCTCGCCCTTGAGCGGCACGAGCTGGCCGTCGGCGAGCTGTCCGCGACGTTACAGCTGCCCCAGAGTACGGTCAGCCGGCATCTGAAGACGCTCGTCGACGCCGGCTGGGTGCGGGCGCGCGCCGACGGGCCGAGTCGGCGCTACCACCTCGCCGACGTCGGGCGGAAGACGCCGGCGGGCGCGCTCTGGGCGGCGGTGCGCGAGCCGCTGGCGAGTCTGCCGGCCGCGCCGCATGACGCCGAGCGCCTGCAGGCGGTGCTGGCCGAGCGGCGGTCGGCGACGCGCGCGTTCTTTTCGTCGTCGGCCGAAGCGTGGGACCGGCTGCGCGCGGAGCTGTTCGGGGCACGGGCCGATCTGCTCGCCTTGTTCGCGCTCCTCGACGACGACATGGTCGTCGGCGACCTCGGCTGCGGGACGGGCGCCGTCGCGGACGTCCTCGCCCCGTTCGTTGGGCGCGTGATCGCGGTCGACCACTCGCGCGAGATGCTCGCCGTCGCGCGGCGCCGGCTCGATGGCCGCCTGAACGTCGAGCTCCGCGAGGGCGACCTCGAGCTGCTCCCGATCGACGACGCCACGCTCGACGTCGCGCTGCTCGTGCTGACGCTGCACCACCTTCCCGATCCCGCGGCCGTGTTCGTCGAGGCCGCCCGCGTGTTGAAACCGTCCGGGCGGCTCGTCGTGATCGACATGGCGCCGCACGACCGGGAACGTTACCGCCAGGAGATGGGCCACGTCTGGCTCGGCTTCGGCGAGGCCCAACTCGCGCAGTGGCTCGCCGACGCCGGCTTCGGCGCGCTCCGTTACACCCCGCTCCCGGTCGACCCGGCCGCGCGCGGGCCCCAACTCGTCGCGGCCAGCGCCCGGCGACTCGTGACCCGCGTGGCCGCGCGGGGTGCGTCCACCGCTTCTCCTACCCACATCACCGCATGACACCGCCCAGTTCCGTCGCGGACGCGCCCGCGTCGCGCGACACGACCACCGCCGAGTACGCGCCCACGTCGTCGTACGCGACCGCGGCCCGCCCGCCGTTCAAAGTGCGCGACCTCGCGCTGGCCGAGTTCGGGCGCAAGGAGATCCGGCTGGCCGAACAGGAGATGCCGGGGCTGATGGCGATGCGCGCGCGGTACACGGCGACCAAGCCGCTGACCGGCGCACGCGTCATGGGTTCGTTGCACATGACCGTGCAGACGGCCGTGCTCATCGAAACCCTCGTCGACCTCGGCGCCGACGTGCGCTGGGTGTCGTGCAACATCTTCTCGACGCAGGACCACGCCGCGGCCGCGGTCGCGGTCGGCCGCGACGGCACGGTCGACGAGCCGAGCGGGATCCCGGTGTTCGCGTGGAAGGGCGAGACGCTCGAGGAGTACTGGTGGTGCACCGAGCAGGCGCTCGCGTGGCCGGACGGCGGCGGGCCGAACATGCTCCTCGACGACGGCGGCGACGCGACGCTGCTCGTGCACCGCGGCGCCGACTACGAGGCGGCCGGCGCGATCCCGGCGTTTGATCCTGACAAGGACCCGGAGGAGTGGGGCGTCATCCTCGACCTGCTGCGCCAGGAGCAGGAGCGCAACCCGGGCCGCTGGACGAAGGTCGCGGCGGCGATCAAGGGCGTGACCGAGGAGACGACGACCGGCGTGCACCGGCTCTACGAGATGCAGAAGGCCGGCACGCTCCGCTTCCCCGCGATCAACGTCAACGACTCGGTCACGAAGTCGAAGTTCGACAACCTCTACGGCTGCCGGCACTCGATCATCGACGGCCTGAACCGCGCGACCGACGTGATGCTCGCGGGCAAGGTCGCGGTGGTGTGTGGCTACGGCGACGTCGGCAAGGGGTGCGCGCAGGCGCTCCGCGGGCAGGGCGCGCGCGTGATCATCACCGAGATCGACCCGATCTGCGCCTTACAGGCGGCGATGGAGGGCTACCAGGTCCTCACGCTGGAGGACGTGATCGGCACCGCCGACCTGTTCATCACGTCGACGGGCAACTACGGCATCATCAACGCGCAGCACATGGCGCGGATGAAGGACAAGGCGATCGTCGCGAACATCGGCCACTTCGACAACGAGATCGACATGGCCGGGCTGAAGAAGTACCCGGGCGTGCAGCGCGTGAACATCAAGCCGCAGTACGACGAGTACGTTTTCCCCGACGGGCACTCGGTCCTCATCCTCGCCGAAGGCCGGCTGATGAACCTCGGCTGCGCGACCGGGCACCCGAGCTTCGTGATGTCGTGCTCGTTCACGAACCAGGTGGCCGCGCAGATCGAGCTGTTCGGCCACCCGGAGCGCTACGAAAAGGAAGTGTACGTCCTGCCGAAGCACCTGGACGAGGAGGTCGCGCGGCTGCACCTCGACAAGCTGGGCGTGAAGCTGACGCAGCTCACGCCCGAGCAGGCCGCGTACATCGGCGTGCCGCAAGAGGGGCCGTACAAGCCCGCCCACTACCGCTACTAGTCCTTCCCCCCACGCCACCGCGCAGAGCACTCCTCTTCATGTCTAGCACCCTCATGCCCGACGCGTTCGCGTCGGCGCCCGCGGCCGCGCCCGCGGGCGACTCGCCGACCGCGACGCGGCACCTGTTCACCTCGGAGTCGGTCACCGAGGGACACCCCGACAAGATCGCCGACCAGATCTCGGACGCGGTGCTCGACGCGATTCTGCACCTCGACCCTGCGGGGCGCGTCGCGTGCGAGACGCTCGTCACGACGGGCCTCGCGGTGATCGCCGGCGAGATCACGACCGACGCGTGGGTCGACCTGCCGAAGCTGGTGCGCGATACCATCCAGCGCATCGGCTACGACGACGCGACGTTCGGGTTCGACAGCAAGACGTGCGCGGTGATGAGCACGATCGACAAGCAGAGCGCCGACATCGCGCAGGGAGTCGACACCGGCGGCGCGGGCGACCAGGGGATGATGTTCGGCTACGCGACCGACGAGACGGCGGAGCTGATGCCGCTCCCGATCGTGCTCTCGCACCGGCTCACGCAGCGGCTGTCGGAGCTGCGGAAGAGCGGCGTGCTGCCGTGGCTGCGGCCGGACGGCAAGGCGCAGGTCAGCGTGGCGTACGAGGGCGATCGACCGGTGTCGGTCGAAACGGTCGTTGTCTCGACGCAGCACGCGGAGTCGATCTCGACCGACGCGCTGCGCGAGGCGATCATGGACCAGGTGATCCTCCCCGTGATCCCCGAGGCGTTGCGCGGGGCGAACATCACGTACCACATCAACCCGACGGGCCGCTTCGTCGTCGGCGGGCCGATGGGCGACGCCGGACTCACGGGGCGCAAGATCATCGTCGACACGTACGGCGGCATGGGGCGCCACGGCGGCGGCGCGTTCAGCGGCAAGGATCCGTCGAAGGTCGACCGGTCGGCCGCGTACGCCGCGCGCTGGGTGGCGAAGAACGTCGTCGCCGCGGGCCTCGCGCGCCGCTGCGAGGTGCAGATCGCGTATGCGATCGGCGTGCGTGAGCCGGTCTCGATCATGGTCAGCACGTTCGGCACGGGCACCGTGTCGGACGACGCCATCGTCCGCGCGGTGCGTGAGGTGTTCGACCTGACGCCGAAGGGGATCACGGAGGCGCTGTCGCTCCGGAAGCCGATCTACTCGCCGACCGCGGCCTACGGCCACTTCGGGCGCGCGCCGCAGGAGGTGACCCACAAGGCGATGAGCGAGGGGAAGGAGGTCGTGCAGACCAACCCCGGCTTCACCTGGGAGAACACGGACCGCGCGGAGCAGCTCGCGGCGGTCGCGCGCGGGAGCTGAGGGCGACCTCGGGTAGGAGAGGGACCCCCGCCGGCGCGGGGGTGACGGCCGAACGCGCTGTCACCCCCGCGCCGGCGGGGGTCCGCCGTTGCTCCCCCGACCCCGCCGGTTGACACCGCGCCGGACGGCGACGAAGCTCCGGGTAGCTCACGCGACGTGGCGAACGGCTTCGCCGCTTCGCGTGGCTGCCCCCGGCGCTCCCGTCCCGCGAGGCGCCGTCCGCCGTCCCGGAGCGTCCATCGATGGTCGAAGTCGCGATTTCCCGCCTCGGGCTCGACAGCTCGACGAACAGCTACGTCGTCATCCTGCAGGAGAAGGACGGCCGCCGCGTGCTGCCCATCTGGATCGGGCACCCGGAGGCCGAGTCGATCGCGATGCACCTGAACGGGGCGAAACGGGAGCGCCCGCTGACCCACGACCTCTGCAAGTCGCTCGTCGTCGGGCTCGGCGGCACCCTGCAGCGCGTGCAGATCACGAAGGTGCAGCAGCGCACGTACTTCGCGGAGCTGCACCTGCAGGGCCCGACCGGCGTGGTCCGCATCGACGCGCGCCCCTCCGATTCGATTGCGATCGCGGTCCGGCTGGGCGCGCCGATCTTCGCGCCGGAATCGCTCCTCACGACGCTCGCCGAGCGCGACGACGACGACGATTCGCGCGGCTACGCCTCGCCGCCGGCGGTGCCGCGCGCCGTGCGCGAGCCGGAGGCGCTGAGCGCCGAGCAGCTCAAGGCCCACCTGGAGAACCTGCGGCCCGAGGACTTTGGGAAGTTCGGGATCTGAGCCCGGGCGCGGTGCGGCGGTCGCGCGGGCGTTAGGCGCGGCCGCGGTCGTGCTCGGCGCGGTCGCGCTGACGCCGGGACGCGCCCTCGGCCAGTCGGACGTGGACAGCGCGGCGATCGACCGCCCGGCAATGCTCCCCGACGGGACGCGGCGCGTGCGCGGGCGCGTCGTCACGCCGCGTGACAGCGCGATGCATGGTGTGCCGAACGCGTGGGTGACGCTGCACCGCGTGGCGGGCGACCGCGCCGGGCCGCTCGATTCGGTGCGCACCGGCGCCGACGGCGCGTACGCCTTCACGTACCGCCCGAGCGGCGCCGCGAACGCGATTTACTTCGTGTCGGCGCAGTACGACGGCATCGCGTACTTCTCGCCGCCGCTCCGCGACGCGGTCGTGACCGGCGAGCGGGCCGAGGTAGCCGTGTTCGACACGACCTCGGCTCGCGTGCCGGCCACCGTGCGCGGCCGGCACGTCGCCGTCAGCCGCGCCGCCGCGGACGGGTCGCGCGACGTGCTCGAAGTCTACGAGCTGTCGAACGACGGCGAGCGCACTGCCGTGCCGAACACGACGTCGGGCGCCGGCGTGTGGTCGGCCGCGCTGCCCGCCGGCGCCGCGGCGTTCGTCGTCCGCGCGAGTGGGGACGTGCCGAACGACGGCATGACGGGGACGAACGGCCGGGCCGTACTGCGGACGCCGCTCGCGCCGGGGATCAAGCAGGTCGCCTTCTCGTACCGCCTCGCGTCGGCGCGCGTCCCCTTCGCGGTTCCGGTCGAGGCCCCAACCAGCGTGCTCGAGGTGCTCGTCGAGGAGCCGCGCGGCACGGCGCAGGGCGCCGGGCTCGTGCAGGCCGCGCCGGCGACCTTGGAAGGGCACACGTTCCATCGATACCTCGCGCAGGACGTGCCCGCGGGCGCGCGGGTCGTCGTCGACGTCCCGGCCGCGCCGGGAGACGCGTGGCCGCGCTGGGCGCTCCCGGCCGTGCTCGCCGGCGTCGGCGGTGCGATGACGTTCGGCCTGCTCGCGGCGTACCGGCGCCGGTCAGGCAGCGCGCTCCACGTGGCGACGCCGGCCGTCGCACCTTCGCCCGCGCCGCGAACCGCGGACGCGCTGCTCGCCGAACTCGCCGCGCTCGACGACGCGCACGCGGCGCGTGCGGCGGCCGGCGGCCCGGGGTCGAGCGCCGAGACCGCGTCGTACGCGGACGCGCGCGCGGAATTGAAACGGGAACTCGCCGAACGGTTGGCGGCGGGGCAGGGAGCCGCGTAGCCGGCACCGGCCGGGGCACCGGCGCCGGCGCGGTAGCTTTCGCGCATGCCGCTCGTCGCGACCGAGGCCGTCGTCCTGCACGCGCAGCTCTACTCGGAGAGCTCGCGCATCCTGCGACTCGCCACGCGCGCGCACGGAGTCGTGTCGGTGATGGCGAAGGGCGCGCGCAAGGCGCAGCGTCGCTTTGGCAGCGCCGTCGACCTGTTCGCGGAGGGGGACGCGTCGTACTACGCGAAGTCGGGGCGCGAGCTCCACACGCTCGCGGCATTTGAGGTCACGCGCGCGCGGATCGCGCTCGGCCGCGACCTCGACCGCTTCACGACCGCCGCGGTCTTGGCCGAACTGGTGCTCCGATTCGGACGCGACGAGCCGGACCCGGCGTGGTACGGCGCGCTCGTGGCGGCGCTCGACGCGGTCACGGCCGCGTCGGCCGGTGCGACGCGCGAGGCCGGGCTTGCGGGGGCGTGGGCGCTCGTCGGGGCGTTAGGCTTCACGCCGTCGCTCGACGCGTGCGCGCGCTGCGGGCGCGCGCTGGACGCCGGCGCGGCCGTGCGGTTCAGCCAGCCCTTAGGCGGCGCACTCTGCGACACGTGCGCCCGGCTCGGCGGGACGACGCGCACGCTGCCCGCCGCGGCTCGCGCGTCGCTCCGGACGTGGCTCGGCGCCGAGCCGCACGAGCCGGCCGGCGGGGCCGTGCCGATGGAGGACGGGACGGTGCGGGCACACCAGCGGCTGCTGCGCGAGTTCCTGCGCGAGCACCTCACCGACGGGCGGCCGCTCCGAGCGTTCGACGCGTGGGAGGCGAGCGCCCTCGAGTCGGCAGGTCAGCGGAGCCGGACATAGCGCTCCACGACGAACTGACTCGGTGCGCCGGCGTGATAGCGCCGAATCAGCGTGTCGCCAGCCACGCCCAACGTGTCGAACGGGGCGACGGCGTAGGACGCGTATGCACGGAGCGCGACTCCGGCAGCTGTTGCGGTGTAGCGCGCGGGGGCCGGGAAGCCGCGGTACGCGACGACCGGGCCGGCGCTCGTCGGGTAGATCGTATCGACTGACAACCGTACCTCGCGTACGAAGAACCGGTCGGAGAAGGCCATCGTGTCGTACGCGACGTGTGTCACGGTGCGGGCGTTTGCGGTTACCGTCGTGTACGCCGGCGGGGCGGTCGCGGACGTGACCGCCACTCCGTTGACGGATTGCAATACGTAGGTCCCGCCGTCCGCACTCGTCGCGGCGGGGACCGGTTCGCGGACGAAGAACATGGTGATGGTCGGGTACCCTCGCGCGATCGAACCGTTGGTTCGGATCGTGTCACCCGAAACACGCGCGTCGACCGGGTCGTAACCGAAGCTATCCGGGCGCAGATGGAGGGTCGTGCCCGTCGTATCCCAATGTCCGCCCGTTAGACCGCCGCCTGCGTCAGCAACCGCGGCGAAGAATGTCCCGTCCGGCCGCAATACAAGGTCGCCCAGTCCGTCGGAGCCGGTGGTGGACCCAAACTGGTCGCCGACGAATCGGTAGAAGCGCGCGTCCGCGGCTGTTGTTGCGCCCCCGCCCGGCGCCGTGGACTCGCCGCAAGCGAGCGTCAACGACGTGTACACTGCGGCGGAGCCGAACAGAACCAAACGCCGGATCCGTGGCGCGGAAACCATCGTGCTGTGACGGTAGGTGGATGAAGCGATGGGCGTTGCCAATCTCATCTATTCTGTACGGCCGCGCGTCATTTCGGCAAGCGCTCCTGCATGCGGGGCAGCGGTGATCACGTCGCGTGCGCCATCCCGCCCGGTTGGCCGGGCATCGCCGTTGCTTGACGTACGGCCGTCCCGCCCGCGGGCCGAGCCGCGCGGCCGGGCGTCGTCACGCCCGCCAGCGCGCCCCCGCGAGGCGCTTCTCGCCACCACCTACCGACCGACCAGATGATCAATCCGGACCGGCTGACCATAAACTCCGCCAACGCACTCAACGAGGCCGTTTCGCTCGCCCGGCGCGCCGGCAACCCGCTCGTCTACGACCTCCACCTGCTCCTCGCCCTGCTCGCGCAGGACGAGGGCGTCGTCTCGCCCATCCTCCAGAAGCTCGGCGTCAACGTCGGCGACTTCCGCCAGAAGGCCGAGCGCGAGGCCGGCCGCTACGCGAAGCAGAGCGACGCGCAGCCGACCGTCAGCCGCGAGCTGAGCCAGGTCACCGACCGCGCCGACGACGAGGCGCGCGCGCTCGACGACGAATACGTCTCGACCGAGCACTTACTGCTCGCCCTCTCCGACGTGAAGGGGACGGAGAGTTACGCGCTCCTGCGCGGCGTCGGCGCGAACCACGACCGACTGCTCGAGGCCCTGAAGGCGGTGCGCGGCACGCACAAGGTCACGGACCAGAACCCCGAGGAGAAGTACCAGGCGCTCCAGCGCTTCTCGACCGACATGACCGAGCGCGCCCGCCGCGGCAAGCTCGACCCCGTGATCGGCCGCGACGAGGAGATCCGCCGGGTCATCCAGGTGCTGTCGCGCCGCACGAAGAACAACCCCGTCCTCATCGGCGAGCCGGGCGTCGGCAAGACCGCGATCGTCGAGGGGCTCGCGCAACGCATCGTGAACGGCGACGTGCCCGAGTCGCTGCGCGACAAGACGCTCCTCTCGCTCGACATCGGCGCGATGCTCGCCGGCGCGAAGTACCGCGGCGAGTTCGAGGAGCGGCTCAAGGCGGTGCTGAAGGAGATCACCGACGCCGAAGGGCGGTTCATCGTCTTCATCGACGAGCTGCACACGATCGTCGGTGCCGGGAAGACCGAGGGCTCGCCCGACGCGGGCAACATGCTCAAGCCGGCACTCGCGCGCGGCGAGCTGCGCGTCGTGGGCGCGACGACGCTCGACGAGTACCGGAAGTACATCGAAAAGGACGCCGCGCTCGAGCGGCGCTTCCAGCCCGTGTACGTCGGCGAGCCGAGCGTCGAGAGCACGATCGCGATCCTGCGCGGGCTCAAGGAGCGCTACGAGGCGCACCACGGGATCCGCATCACGGACGGCGCGGTCGTCGCCGCCGCGACGCTCTCGCACCGCTACATCGGCGACCGCTTCCTCCCGGACAAGGCGATCGACCTGCTCGACGAGGCGAGCTCTCGGCTACGCATCGAGATCGACTCGATGCCGCAGGAGATCGACGAGGTCGAGCGCCGCATCGTGCAGCTACAAATCGAGCAGGCCGCGCTGAAGAAGGAGACCGATCCGGCGTCGAAGGAGCGGCTCGGCGCGCTCGAGCGCGAGCTGGCCGACCTGCGCGAGCGCTCGTCGGCGATGAAGGCGCAGTGGCAGCAGGAGAAGCAGACGTTAGGCGCGGTCGGGACGGTCAAGCAGGAGATCGACGCGGCGCGGATCGAGGCCGAGCGCGCCACGCGCACGGGCGACCTCGCGAAGGCGGCCGAGATCACCTACGGCCGCATCCCCGAGCTGGAGCGGCGGATGAAGGACGCCGAGCAGAAGCTCGCGTCGAACGACGGGCGCCCGCAGTTCCTGAAGGAGGAAGTCACGGCCGACGACATCGCCGAGGTCGTCGCGAAGTGGACGGGTATCCCGGTCACGCGGATGATGGAGGGCGAGCGCGAGCGGCTGACGAAGCTGGATCAGGAGCTGTCGCACCGCGTCGTCGGGCAGCAGGAGGCGGTCGAGGCCGTTGCGAACGCCGTGCGCCGGAGCCGCGCCGGGCTGCAGGACCCCAACCGCCCCATCGGGTCGTTCATCTTCCTCGGCCCCACGGGCGTCGGCAAGACGGAGACGGCGCGCGCGCTCGCGGAGTACCTGTTCGACGACGAGAACGCGATGGTGCGCATCGACATGTCGGAATACATGGAGAAGCACGCGGTGTCGCGGCTCATCGGCGCGCCCCCGGGCTACGTCGGCTACGACGAGGGCGGGCAGCTCACCGAGGCGGTCCGCCGCCGGCCGTACTCGGTGATCCTCTTCGACGAGATCGAGAAGGCGCACCAGGACGTGTTCAACATCCTGCTGCAGATCCTCGACGACGGGCGCCTCACGGACAGCCAGGGCCGCACGGTCGACTTCCGCAACACGGTCATCATCATGACCTCGAACCTCGGCTCGCAGCACATCCTCGAGCACGCGGGCGACGACTGGGCGGTGGTCGAGGCCGAGGTGAACGACGCGCTCCGCGAACACTTCCGCCCGGAGTTCCTCAACCGCGTCGACGACGTGATCATTTTCAAGCCGCTCGGCGAGGAGCACATCGAGCGGATCATCGACCTGCAGCTCGGCCGGCTGCGCAAGCTGCTGGCCGACCGCAAGCTGGCGTTGGAGCTGACGCCCGACGCCCGCCGCGTGCTCGCGACGGAGGGCTACGACCCGGCGTACGGGGCGCGCCCGCTCAAGCGCGCCATCCAGCGGCTGCTGCAGAACCCGCTCGCGATGGCGGTGCTGGAAGGCAAGTTCCGCGACGGCGACACGGTGCGGGTCGACGCGCGGCGCGGCGGGCAACTGACGTTCGAGCGGGCGGAACAATCGGCCGAAGAGCCCGCCGGCGCGGGCGTGGCCTAACGCTCCGCACGCGGCCGGTCACGGCGCCGCGGCCCCGAGCGTGATTCTCGGGGCCGCGGCGCGTCCGCGACGGGGGCGGCGGCGGCGTGCGCCGGTCACCTCAGCGGGCGGCGTCGTCCGGGGACGGGAACTCGTACCGGCCGAGGAAGTAGTCGGCCTTGCGCCAGTCGTTGGGGCGGTCGAGCCGCGTGGGGAACGTCTCCGTGTCGTTGGGCACCGTGCGCACGCGCCGGCGGTTCACGAGCGCCACCTCGATCACGAACGGGAGCGGGGCGCCGTCGATGAACGTCCAGTCGGCGACGTTGTTGCCGTGCACGTGCACGACGTCGAACTGCCGGCGCAGCTTGGTGATCGCCGCCGCCGCGTGGCGGTACAGCACGTCGTCGGCGAAGAACTCGAACGCGTGGAACTCGCAGAGGATCTGCGAAAACCGGTCGAGCACGTGCTCCGGGGCGGCCGCGAACGCGGGCCACTCCGTGTTCTCGATGTCCATCTTGAGGAGGGCGGACGCAGGTTCGCACGTCGCCGCCAAATCGAAGATCGATTCGAGCGTCTCCGCGTCGTCCTCCTTCACCTCACTGATGCGCCGCTTGTGGAAGTGGCAGCCGGGGTGCGAGCGGGGCGGTTCGACGACCGTGTGATCGAACTGGTGGACCGTGATGCCGCGCCGGGCGATCGCGACGTCCCAATCCACGTTGTGACCGACGCCGAGCGAGAACGCCGTACGGATCCCTTCGAAGTCGTCCACCATCACGTACCCGCCGTCGCCGCGACCACCGACCCGAATCTTCCGCGCGCTCGCGACGCGACGTGGGGTGAACCCCCGCGCGACCTCGACGGCACGCCGCTGTACGGCGGGCGGCCAAGCGCACGCCTTGGCGACTTTCGCGTCGCGGAATGCGGTCATGACGTCCGGCGGTCTCGGCACCGCGGGCGACGCTCTGATGTACGACGGGAGGGGGGTATGTCGCAGCCATTCGGCCACGACCGTGCGCAGGGGAGGCACGGCGGGGATGACGACACTGGTTCATGAGACGATGACGCCCGAGACCTCGGCGGCGGGTCGCAGAACACTACGCGGGCGTGTGCGCCGCGGCGAGTCCGTCGAGCGACGACGTCGGCGGTGCGCCGGCGCATCGGCTCACGGAACGTCCCTTCTCGTGACCGAGTCGAGATCGACAGCCGAGGAACGGGCGGGCACGGCGTGACGATCGCGCCGTTGCGACCGCGAACGGCCGCGTCGCGTCAGGTCGGCGTTGGGTGCCCGCGGGCCGGCGCGGGCGGCCGGCGCGGGGACGGCGCCTGCTGCTCGCTCAGCAGCCGCGTCACGAAGCGTTGCCCTTCGCTGACGCGTTCGACTTCGATCGCGATCGCGTCGACGGCCTGCTCCATACGGGCGAGCCGCGCCGTCGCGTCCTGCGTGGTCGCGTCGGCGTGACTCGCGGGCGGCCGGCGTACGCGCGAGCGGAGCAGTAGTGCGACCTGCAGGATCGTGATGAGCAGCAACAACGCCGGAACCGCGTTCGGCGACGGCCCGTCGGGGCCGAGCAAGACGAACCCGCGCGGCTGGACCGCCTCCACGCCCAGCGCACTTGGCGCGGTCGCGATGCGGTGATCGATGTTGGTCACGTTCGTTTCCATCTGCAGGACGCGCCGGTCGAGATCAGCCATCTGCTGCTGCAGCACGCCGCGGGCACCCGGGTCGGTGCTCTGCATCTCGCCGACGAGTTCGGAACGGCGCGCGTGCGTCCCGTTGAGCTGCTCGACGAGTTCGTCGCGTCGCTCGCGTAATCCGGCGAGTTCCCGCGCGGTGCGGGCGGTGCCCGGGGCGGGACTCGTCGTTGGCACCGGTTCGGCCTGGCCGGGCACCGTCCCCGGCTCGGCGGCCGGGGGAGCTTGCGGGGACGAGGGTGTGGGCCGCATTCCCGATCCTACGGGCGGCGTCGCACGTGGTTTCTCGGAATGTCGGTTACGCAGCGCGCCGCCGGACACGCCGCGCGTTCCCGGCCGCGAGGCGGCCCACGCTGTAACCAGGAACACCGCGACGATCCCCGCGCCGTACACCGTCCCGCCGCGGTCGCCGCCGACCACGCCGGGGTTGAGGAACGGGTACTGGTGCCAGCCCACCCGCGCGCCGCGGACGCGCGTGTTGGACGAGGTACAGGACCGGGGAAACGAGCCACGACCGCGCCTGCCTAACGCCGAGCCGGGTGGCCGGCGGGAACGCGACCCGGTCGAGCGCGACGGCGACGGGCAGGACGTAGTGCACGACCGTGTTCACCCACCGCGGGACGGGGCCGAGGTCGGTGTCGCGGAGCAGGACGGCGGATACGACGCCAACGACGACCATGCCGACCGCGGCGGGCCCGCGTACGACGTCGTGCGTAGGCGTCGGCGCGCGCCCGGTCGGCGTGCGGACACCGCCGGCGAGGAGCACGAGGGCGCCGAAGGCGATCCCGACCGCGGCCACGACTCCGCTTCTGTTCGTCGTGAACAGCTGGTGTGAGCACGACGCCGGAGACGGGGCGAGCGGCCGAGAAGGTACGGCGGGAGCGACCGCCGCGCGCGTCGCGGGCGGCCGGCGCGGGCGCTACGATGCCACCATGCGTGACGCGGACGACGAGCGGTGGATGCGCGCGGCCCTCGACGCCGCCGCGACCGCGGGCGAGGACGTTCCGGTCGGCGCTGTCGTCGTCCACCGCGACCAGATCGTCGCCGCGGCCGCGAACCGGACGGCCCGGGACCGGGACCCGACCGCGCACGCCGAAGTGCTCGCGCTGCGGGCGGCGTCGGCAGCGCTCGGCCGCGGGCGGCTCGACGGCTGCACGCTGTACGTCACGCTCGAGCCGTGCGCGATGTGCGCGGGCGCAATCGTGCTCGCGCGCGTCGACCGTGTCGTGTTCGGCGCGTGGGACCCGAAGGCCGGGATGGCGGGGTCGGTCGGCGACGTGCTGCGGCATCGGCGACTGAACCACCGACCGGCGGTG
Source organism: Gemmatimonadetes bacterium T265 (assembly GCA_019973575.1). Classification (NCBI taxonomy): domain Bacteria; kingdom Pseudomonadati; phylum Gemmatimonadota; species Gemmatimonadetes bacterium T265. The sequence goes on along the minus strand of BPUI01000002.1, from coordinate 88,911 downwards.
CGCGGCGGGGTGTTGGCGGACGAGTGCGGGGAGGTGTTGCGGGCCTTTTTCGCCGCGCGGCGGGCGGCGGCGCCGAGCGTTGACACCCCCCTCAGCCCGGACTAGACTGCCCGCCCGGACTTGGACAGGTGGCCGAGTGGTTGAAGGCACCGGTCTCGAAAACCGGCGTACCGGCAACGGTACCGTGAGTTCGAATCTCACCCTGTCCGTGCGGGGGCCGCGGGGCCTAGCCCTTGCGGCCCCGTGCGTGTTTTCGCGCGATGCATGCGGCGCTCGTGGTGAGGACAGGTGGCCGAGTGGTTTAAGGCGCACGCCTGGAAAGCGTGTGGGCGGGCAACCGTCTCGAGGGTTCGAATCCCTCCCTGTCCGTGCGCGGCGCGGCCGCGCAAGGCTCGGCGGTCGGCGTCGCGCCGCTATATTCGCGCGCCATGGACGCATCGGCGCACCCCCTGCTCGACGCGCGCGCGTTCGAACGCACGCTGACGCGGATGGCGAACGAGATCGTCGAGTTGAACGCCGGGACCGACGGGCTCCTTCTCGTCGGCATCCAGCGTCGGGGCGTGCAGCTGGCCGAACGGTTGGCGCGCGTGATCCACGCCGCCGAGGGCGTCGACGTCGCGCGGGGCGCGCTCGACATCACGCTCTACCGCGACGACCTGCAGACGGTCGGGCCGCGCCCCGTCGTCGGCCCGACGACGCTGCCCGCGAGCGTCGACGGGGCGCGCGTGGTGATCGTCGACGACGTGCTCTACACGGGGCGGACGGTGCGCGCGGCGCTCGACGAGCTGGCGGACTTCGGGCGGCCGGCGCGCATCGCGCTCGCGGTGCTCGTCGACCGCGGCGGGCGCGAGCTGCCAATCCACGCCGACGTCGTCGGGCGCAAGGTCGACGTGCCGGAGGGCGGGCGCGTCGACGTGCTCGTCTCGGAGCTGGACGGGCGCGACGCGGTGCTCGTGCAGGCACCGCCGGCCTCGGCCTGACGCGGGGCGCCCGCCGCGTGTCCGCGCCCGCGACCGCCCCGCCGACCGCGCCGGCCCCCCCCGCCGCGCCGTCGTTGGGCAAGGACCTGCTCGGCCTCGAGGGGCTCACGCGGGCGCAGATCGAGCTCGTGCTCGACACGGCCGCGCCGCTGCGCGCGGTGAGCGAGCGCGCGATCAAAAAGGTGCCGACGCTCCGGGGCCAGACCGTGGTCAACCTGTTCTTCGAGGCGTCGACGCGCACGCGCGTGTCGTTCGAATTCGCCGAGAAGCGGCTCAGCGCCGACACCGTGAGCATCGCGTCGGCCGGTTCGAGCGTTTCGAAAGGCGAGACGCTCGTCGACACGGCGCGGAACCTCGAGGCGATGAAGATCGACACGGTCGTGATCCGCCACGGGTCGTCGGGGGCCGCGCGGTTCCTCGCCGAGCGGATCGACTCGACGGTGATCAACGCCGGCGACGGCACGCACGAGCACCCGACGCAGGGGCTGCTCGACCTGCTCACGCTGCGCGACCGGTTCGGCGCGCTCGACGGGCGGCGCGTCTGCATCGTCGGCGACGTGCTCCACTCGCGCGTCGCGCGCTCGAACGTCTTCGGGCTGCAGGCGTTAGGCGCGGAGGTCGCCGTCTGCGGGCCGCGCTCGCTGCTGCCCAACGCGGTCGACGCGCTCGGCGTTAAGGTCTTCGACCGCGTCGAGGCCGCGATCGAGTGGGCGGAGGCGCTCAACGTGCTGCGGCTCCAGCTCGAGCGCATGCAGGCCGGCTACATCCCGTCGGTGCGCGAGTACAACCGCGTGTTCGGCGTCACGCGCGAGCGCCTCGAGCGCGCGCCGCGCGACCTCCTCATCCTGCACCCGGGACCGATGAACCGCGGCGTGGAGATCGACTCCGACGTGGCCGACGGGCCGCACTCCGTCATCCTCGACCAGGTCACGAACGGCGTCGCCGTGCGCATGGCCGTGCTCTACCTGCTCGCGGGCGGCCGGCCGGACCTGGCCGAAGCCGCGCGGGGGCCGGCGTGAGCGACGCCCCCGAGGCACGGCCGCTACTGCTCGCGGGCGGGCGCGTGCTCGACCCGTCGCAGGGACTCGACGTCGCGGCCGGCGACGTGCTCCTCGTCGGCGGCCGCGTCGAGCACGCGGGGGAGCGGGTGGGCCGGCCGGACGACGCGACCGTGGTCGACTGCGCGGGGCTCGTCGTCTCGCCGGGGTTCATCGACGTGCACTGCCACCTGCGCGAGCCCGGGCGCGAGGACGTCGAGACGATCGCGACGGGGGCCCGCGCGGCCGCGGCGGGGGGCTTCACGGCGGTGTGCGCGATGCCCAACACCGACCCGGTCACCGACAATCAGGCGGCGGTCGGGTTCATCGTGCGGCAGGCGCAGCGCGCGGCCGCGTCGCGCGTCTACCCGGTCGGGGCGATCACGTTAGGCCAGCGCGGCGAGACGCTCGCCGAATTCGGCGAGATGGTGGGCGCGGGCGCGGTCGCAGTGAGCGACGACGGCAAGCCAGTCGTGAGCGCGCACATCATGCGCACCGCGCTCGAGTACGCGCGCACCTTCGGCATCCCCGTCGCGAACCACTGCGAGGAGCCGACGCTCGCGCACGGCGGCGCGATGAACGAGGGCGCGGTCTCGATGCGGCTCGGCCTCAAGGGGATCCCGTCCGAGGCCGAGGAGATCATGGCGATCCGCGACATCCTCCTCGCCCGGCGCACGGGCGGGCACGTGCACCTCTGCCACATGAGCACGGCCGGCTCGGTCGACTTGATCCGGTGGGGCAAGGCGCGCGGCATCCGCGTGACCGCGGAGGTCTGCCCGCACCACCTGTCGCTGACCGAGGACGCGGTCGAGGGCTACCAGACCAACGCGAAGATGAACCCGCCGCTCCGCACGGCGGCGGACGTCGAGGCGCTGCAGGCGGCGGTGCGCGACGGCACGATCGACGTCGTCGCGACGGACCACGCGCCGCACCACTACGACGAGAAGGAGCGCGAGTTCGCCGACGCGCCTAACGGCATCGTCGGGCTCGAGACGGCGCTCGGCGTGATCGTCACCTGGCTCGTCGCGCCCGGGGTGCTCAGCTACGCCCAGCTCGTCGACCGGATGGCGTGCGCGCCGGCCCGGGTGTTCGGGCTGCCCGGTGGAACGCTTCGTCGCGGCGCTCCGGCCGACGTCACCGTTTTCGACCCGGAGCGGCGGTGGACCGTCGACCCGGCAACATTTCGGTCGAAGGGCCGGAACACGCCGTACGCCGGTCGAACGCTCCAGGGGCGTGCGGTCGCGACGGTCGTCGCGGGCGGTATCGTCTACGACGACCGTTCGACCCCGGCCTGAACGGCGAGGCCGGCGCAGGCGGGCGACGCAGCAGGCCCGACACACCTACCTTACCGCATTCCACCTGGGCGCGTGCACGCCGCCGGCGCGCGCCCCGATTCTCCCCGCTCCGACGCCCACGCATGACCACCGGCTACGCCCCCGCGCCCGACGAGACCGCGGCCGAATCTGACGCCGCCTCCGACGCCGTGCCGCTCGACGAGATTCGCGCCCTGGTCGACGAGCGCGGCCGATACGAGGGCTGGTTGCAGGCACTCGACGCGCGCCGCGCCGTCACCCCCGCACACGTGTTGGACCGCGTGCGCCAGGACTACGTCGGGCGCATGGAGCGCGTCGTATCGCAGCTCGCCTCGCACGCCGCCCCGCTGCACGCGCACGAGGAAACGCTGGCCCGCCGCCATCACACGGTCGAGCAGCAACTCGGCGAGCAGCGCGACACGCTCGCCGAAGTCGAGCTGCGCACACTCGTCGGCGAGTACCCCGCGGACGAGGGGGAGCAGCGCCGCGGGGCCGCGCAGCAGACGATCGCGACACTCGAGCGCGAGCTCGGCGGCGCGGCCGCGGAACTCGCGGACGTGCGCGGGCTCGTCGCGCGCGTGAGCCCGCCGGCACCTGCGGCGGAGCCGACGCCCGAAGCGGCGCCTCCCGACGCGCCCGCTGTCGATCACGCGGCCGCGGCCGAGCCGATCGGGTCCGAGGCCGATCCGGCCGACGTCTCGCCGGGCGACGCGCCGGCGGAGCCACCGCAGACGGGAACGCGGGAAGGCATCGCGAGCGGCGTCGAGAGCGGGTCGTCGTTCGACCACGGCGCCGTCGACGCGGCGCGTGTCGCGCTCGGTGATCGCGAGCGCTCGCTGACGCCGGCCTTCAACGACGCGATCCGGACCGGAACGGCGGGGGCGTTCGGCTTCGGCGGTCCGCGTCCGCCGGCCGCCGAGGGGGCCGCGTCGGGGCAGGAGAAGACGCTCCGCTGTCAGGACTGCGGCGCGCTCAACTACCCGACCGAGTGGTACTGCGAGAAGTGCGGCGGCGAGCTCGCCGCGCTCTGAGCGCCGCCGCCGGCCGGAACGCGGCCCCCCCGAACGACGAAGCCCCGGCACCGTGTTCGGTGCCGGGGCTTCGTGTCGCGGGCGGTTGTTAGGCCGCCGACGTCGTGGCGGCCGCGGCCTGCGCGTTGGCCTTGCGGGCGAGCTGCGACTTGTGGCGGGCGGCCTTGTTCTTGTGGATCAGCCCCTTGCGGGCCGCGCGGTCGAGCAGGCTGACGGCCTCGGTGACCGTCTCGGCGCCCGCGGCCTCGGCGCGGGCCTTCTTGAGTGCGGTGCGGAGCGTGGAGCGCTGCGCGCGGTTGCGCACCGCCGCGGCGCGCGACTTCCGCATGTTCTTCTTGGCGGATGCGATGTTGGGCACGATCGAATTGAACTGAGTCTGCGAAAAATCCGGTCCGGACGTGAGCGGCGCAGGTTACCCGCCTGGAGCGGCTATGTCAAGGCAGGACATCGGGTTGTCGGCGCGCGGGCACGTTTTGACACCCCCGGCGGCCGCGGCTAGACTGCCCCGCCCAGTATCCGCGCCGCCGTCCGGCGTGGCCGTTCGTGCTCCCCGTCCCGAACCGCCGTTGGACCTCACGACGATCCTCCTCGGCGCCCCGGTGCTCCTCTTCTCGTTCGTAGCGCACGAGTACGCGCACGTGTACGCCGCGCTCCGTCAGGGCGATCCGACCGGCTACCAGCTCGGGCGGCTGACGTGGAATCCGCTGCCGCACATCGACCCGTTCTTCTCGATCGTGCTGCCGCTCATGTCGCTCTACTTCGGCAACTTCATCTTCGGCGGTGCGAAACCCGCGCCGGTGGTCCCGCGCAACTTCAGGCACTACAAGCGCGGGGACATCATCGTCTCGCTCGCCGGGGTGACCGCGAACGTCGCGATCGGGGTCGTCTGCGGGCTGCTCGCCTTGCTCTTCGGGATGCTCGGCGCCGCCGTGCCGGCGGCGGGGACGACCTGCGCGATCCTGCAGCAGATGGCGCTCTTCGGACTCGTCATCAACTTCACACTCGCCGCGTTCAACCTGCTGCCGATCCCACCGCTCGACGGATCGCACGTCGCCAAGTACCTCCTGCCCCCCGCCTGGGCGCAGCAGTACGAGCGCATCGGCCAGTACGGGTTTCTCGTGCTGTTTCTGTTTCTCTCGTTCGGCCGCGGTCTGCTCGTGACCTGGATGACGCCGGCTTTCGCGGCGATCGCGACGGCCGAGCGCGCGCTGGCGCCGTACCTGCTCCCGACGCCGTGGCACTGACGGCGCTCCCGCCGGCGTCGCGCGCCGATCACGCGCCGGACCCGGGCGCCGGCCTCGACGCCGGCTTCGTCGTCGAGTTGCCGGAGTTCTCGGGGCCGCTCGACCTGCTGCTGTCGCTCATCCGCGACGAGCAGCTCGACGTGTACGACATCCCGATCGCGCGCGTGGCGCAGCAGTTCCTCGCGCGCGTGCACGCGCTCGGCCTCGACGACGCGGCCGACTACCTCGACATGGCTGCCCGTCTGCTGCGCATCAAGGCGCAGCTCCTGCTCCCGCGCCCCGGCGGCGCGGACGACCTCTGGGAAGACCCGCGGGCCGAACTCGTGCGCCGGTTGCTCGAGTACCAGCAGGTGCGCGAAGTCGTCGCACATCTCGACGACCTCGCGGAACGCCGCCGGGGCCGGTTCGGGCGCGGCGCGGTGTTCGCGCGGCACTCCGACGGCGAGGCAGAGCCGCTGCCCGTCCCGCTCGCGCTCTCGCTCGGCGAGTTGCTGGGCAGCGTCGACCGCGTGCTGCGCGCCGTGCGCCGGCCCGCCGTGCACGACGTCGTGCCGCGCGCGCTCGACGTCGCGGGCGCGATCGCCGACGTCCGCGCGCTCCTCGCGCGCCGCGCGTTCGCGCGCTGGGGCGACGTGATGGCCGACGACGCGGAGCCGTGGCGCGTACTGAGTGCGCTGCTCGCCCTACTCGAACTCGCCAAACTCGGCGAGGTCCGTCTAGCGCAGGAGAGCACCTTCGGCGAGGTCACGATCGCCCGTGCTGCGCGTGCGGACGCGCTCGAGTCCGCGCATGACGGCGCTCGCGAAGCTGCTTGAAGCGGCGTTGTTCGCCGCGCTGCGCCCGATCTCCGAAGCCGACCTAGCGCGCTTGGAACCGGAGGCGGGCGTCGACGGCGTCCGTCGCGCGCTCGACGAGTTGCGGGCGCACTACGACGATCCCGAGGCGGGGCACGCCGTCGAGCTCGTCGAGCAGGGCGGCGGTTGGCAGCTCCTCACGCGCGCCGAATACGCCGAGGCGATCGAGCGGGCGCAGATCGCCGAGCGGCCGCAGCGGCTGACCGCGGCGGCGCTGGAGACGCTCGCGGTGATCGCGTACCGACAGCCGATCGGGCGGGCGGAGGTCGAGGAGATCCGAGGCGTCGCCGTCGGCGGCGTGCTCAAGACGTTGGTCGAGCGCGGGCTCGTCGACGTCGTCGGCCGGGCCGAGGGGCTCGGGCGTCCGTTGTTGTATGGTACGACGCCGCGATTTTTGGAGCAGTTCGCACTCCGGCATCTCGAAGAGCTGCCGCGGGCCGACGAACTCGCCGTCGCGCTCCGTGCCAATCCGGCCACGCTCTGACCCGCTGACCTCCGATGCCTGCTGATCGACCCCGTGGCGGCGACGTGCCGCGTAGCCGGCCCACGCGCTCCACCCGCGCTCCGGCGGGGGACGACGCGTCGCGCGCGGCGCCGCGGAAGGCACCGGGCCGACACGCGCCGGCCGCCGGCGCGCCCCGGGCGAAGTCGCCCCCGCGCGCGCCCGCCGGGCCGCCGGTCGCGGCCGGCCCAATGCGACTACAACGGGCGCTCGCCCGCGCCGGTGTCGCGTCCCGACGTGCGGCTGAGGAATTGATTACCGCGGGCCGGGTAACCGTGAACGGGACGGTCGCCGTCCTCGGACAGACGGTCGACCCCGCGCGCGACCGCATCCTGCTCGACGGCGCCCCGGTTGCGGCGCCGGTCGCGGCCGAATGGTTCGTGCTGCACAAACCCGCCGGCGTGATGACGACGGCGGTCGACCCCGAAGGGCGACGTACCGTGTTCGACCTCGTCCCGAAGCGGCCGGGGCTCACGTACGTCGGGCGGCTCGACTACATGACCGAGGGCGTGCTCCTCCTTACGACCGACGGTGAGGCCGCGCACAAACTGACGCATCCGAGCCGGGCGGTGGAGCGGACCTACGTCACGCTCGTCCGCGGCAACGCGCCCGCGGCCGTGCGGGCCGTACGCCAAGGTGTCGAGCTCGAGGACGGGATCGTCCGCGCCGTGCACGCGGACGCCTACGCGCTCGGCGGGCGGCGGTGGGAATTCGAACTCACGCTGACCGAAGGCCGCACGCGCGAGGTACGGCGCGTCTGCGAGGTGCTCGGTCTGGAAGTCGAGCGCCTGTTGCGGATCCGCTTCGGGCCGATCGCGCTCGGCGACCTGCCGGCCGGCGCCTCGCGCCCGCTCACCGCGCCGGAGCGGCGGTCGCTCGACGCGCTCCTCGCGATGCCGGCGCTCTCGCGCGCCGAGCGGTACGCGGACGACTGACGCCGCGCGGCGGACGGGGCAGCGATCCGAACCGTCCCTGCGTGTCGGGGTAAAGGCGCAGCAGGCGGGTATACGCGGGTAGGCGCGATCACACCAGCAGATCCGGAGTGTCGACGTGGGGATTGGGGCCATGCGGGAGCGCGACGTCCCGCGCGTGGACGCGCCGGCGGCCGCGGACGCGGCGCTCGTGCAGAGCGTCATGCAGCAGGTGGGGCGACGGGTCGTCGGACAGGACTACATGGTCGAGCGGCTGCTGATCGGACTGCTCACGGGCGGCCACGTGCTGCTCGAAGGCGTGCCCGGCCTTGCCAAGACGCTGACTGTGCGCACCCTCGCCGAGACGATCCGCACGTCGTTCCAGCGCATCCAGTTCACGCCGGACCTGTTGCCCGCCGACGTCGTCGGGACGCAGGTGTTCGACCAGAGCACGGGCACGTTCTCGGTAAAAAAGGGGCCGGTGTTCGCGAACGTCGTGCTCGCCGACGAGATCAACCGCGCGCCGGCGAAGGTGCAGTCGGCGCTCCTCGAAGCGATGCAGGAGAAGCAGGTGACGATCGGCGGCGAGACGTTCCGGCTCGCCGAACCGTTCCTCGTGCTCGCGACGCAGAACCCGATCGAGCAGGAAGGGACGTACCCGCTGCCCGAGGCGCAGCTCGACCGGTTCATGCTCAAGCTGCGGGTCGGCTACCCGACGCGCGACGAGGAGCGCGAGATCATGCGGCGGATGGCAGGTGGCGGAGCGATCGACGTGATGCCGGTCGCCGGGCCGGCGCAGATCCTCGACGCGCGCAAGCGCATCGCGCAGCTGTACGTGGACGAGCGGATCGTCGACTACATCGTCGACCTGGTGCACGCGACGCGCGCGCCGAAGGAGGCCGGGCTTGCCGACCTCGCACCGCTCATCGAATTCGGCGCGAGCCCGCGCGCGACGATCGCGCTGGCGCAGGCGTCGCGCGCGCACGCGTTCCTGCGCGGCCGCGCGTACGTCACCCCCGACGACGTGAAGGCGATCGCGCCCGACGTGTTGCGGCACCGCGTGCTGACGTCGTTCGAGGCGGACGCGGAAGAGGTGACGAGCGACGACGTCGTCGCGCGCGTGCTGGCGCGCGTCCCGAGTCCGTGAACCAGACGGACGCCCCGTCGGCGGGGGCGGTCGTCGGGCCCGCGCAGGCCGCGTCGGGGCACGCGGTCCCGGCGGAGATCCTGCGGCAGGTCCGGCGCATCGAGGTGCGGACGCGCGGGCCGGTCAACTCGCTGTGGGCGGGCGAGTACCGGTCGGTGTTCAAGGGGCAGGGAATGGAATTCGCCGAAGTCCGCGAGTACCTCCCGGGGGACGAGGTCCGCGCGATTGACTGGAACGTGACGGCCCGCATGCGGCGCCCGTTCGTCCGGCGCTACGAGGAGGCGCGGGAGTTGACCGTGATGCTGCTCGTCGACCTGTCGGGTTCGGAGCGGTACGGTACAAAAGGGCGCTTCAAGAGCGAGCTGGCCGTCGAGTTGGCCGCCGTGCTCGCGCTCGCGGCCGTGCGGAACAACGACCGCGTCGGCCTCACGCTATTCACCGACCGCATCGAGCACGAGGTCCCGCCGCGCAAGGGACGGCGGCACGCGCTGCGCCTGCTGCGCGACCTGCTCTCCGCCGACGCCGTCGGGCGTGCGACGGACCTCGCGGGCGCGGTCGACCACGTGGCGAAGGTGCTGCGGCAGAAGGCGATCGTCTTCATCGTCTCGGACTTCGCCGCGCCGGAGCTCGAGCGGCCGCTCAAGCGCCTCGCGCTCCGCCACGACGTGATCGCCGTGACGGTGAGCGACCCGGGCGAGGACGTGCTGCCGGACGTCGGGCTCGCGCGCTTCGTCGACCCCGAGACCGGGGTCGACGTCGAGGTCGACACGAGCGACCCGGCCGTGCGCGCGGCGTTCGCGGCGAACGTGGCGGCCGACGCCGAGGCGCGCGCGCGGGCGCTGCGCCGCGCGGGGGTGGACGAGATCGCCGTGCGCACGGACCGCGGCTACGTGCAGCCGCTGCTCAGCTTCTTCAAGACGCGCGAGACGCGCGTGGCGCGCCGGTGAACGCCGCGCGCGGGGGACGTTAGGCATGCGCCGGGCGGCGCGCGCGTGCGCCGGTCTCGCGTTCGTCGGCGCGGTCGCCGGCGGCACGGCCGCGGCGCAGCCGCAGCCGGCGGTGCCCGTGCGGGTCGGCGCGACGCGCACGCCCGACACCGTCCGCGTCGGCGACCCGTTCCGGGTGCTCCTGCGCGTGGCCGCGCCGGCCGGTGCGCGCGTCGACTTCCCCGCCGGCGCGGACAGCGCGGCGCCCGTCGAGGTCATCGCCGGCCCGCGCCAGCGCGCGTCCGTGGCGGCCGGCGGCGGAGTGGACGTGACGGCCGAGTACACCGTCGTCGCGTGGACGACCGGCCCCGTGCCGATCGCGCTGGACAGCGTCACCGTACGGGCCGGCACCGCGGTGCGCCGCGTCGCGACGCCGCCAATCGGCGTCTTCGTCCGCTCGGTGCTCCCCGCCGACAGCGCGCAGCGCACGCCCAAACCCCCGCGCGATCCCCTCCCGGACCTCGGGCTTTGGTGGCTGCCGTACGCGGCCGTCGCGCTCGCCGTACTCGCGCTCATCGCGTTCCTGGTGCTGCTCGCGCGCCGCGGGCGGCGGCGCGGGGCGGGGCACGCCGCGGTGCAGGACGCGTACGCGCGCGCCCTCGCCGGCTTCGACGCGCTGGACCGGCGCGGGCTCGTCGCGTTAGGCGAGGGCGGGCGGCACGTCGCGCTCGCGGTCGACGTGCTGCGCGACTACCTCGTCGCGCGATTCCCCGGGGTCGCGACGGCGTCGCAGACGGGCGGCGAACTCGCGGCCGCGCTCGCCGCGCGCGACGAGGTACCGGTCGCGCGGCTCGGCCAGGTGCTCGCGGCCGGCGACCTTGTCAAATTCGCCGCGGTGGCGATCGCGCCGGCGCACGCGGCGGGCTACGCCGCCGAGGCGCGTGCGGTCGTAGTGGCGACCGAGACGGCGGTGCGCGTGCGCGAGACGCGCGAGGCCGCCGAGGCCGCGGCGCGCGCGCAGGCGGACGCCGAGGCGCGCCGCACGTACGAGGCCGAGCGTCGGCGGCGGGGACGGGCCGCCGACGCCGCGGCAGCCCCGGACCGCGAGGATCGCGCCGCGTGAGCGATCTCTCCGGGCTGAGCTTCGCCGCGCCGTGGGCGCTGGCGCTCCTGTCCCTACTCCCGCTCCTCTGGTTCGTCGGCCGGCGGGCGCCGCGCGCGGCGATCACCTTCTCGCGCGCGGCGGCGCTCGCGCGCGGGCCGCGCGCCGGTCGCGGGGTTGCGCGTGCGCTCGCATCGCTCCGCTGGCTCGCGCTGGCGGGCCTTGTCGTCGCGTTCGCGCGCCCGCGCACCGGCGCCCGCGCGATCCCCGACGAACGGGACGGCATCGACATCGCGCTCGTCGTCGACCTCTCGAGCTCGATGCTCTCGCAGGACTTTCAGCCGGACAACCGCCTCGAGGTCGCGAAGGCCACGCTGAAGCGCTTCGTCGCGGGCCGGACGGCGGACCGCATCGGCGTGGTCGCGTTCGCGGCGGAAGCGCTGACGCAGGTGCCGCTGACGACCGACTACCCGGTCGTGCAGGCCGCGATCGACAACCTGCAAGCGGGGCAGCTCGAGGACGGCACCGCGATCGGGACGGCGATCGCGACCGCGGCCAACCGGCTCCGCGGCGTGCCGGGACGGTCGCGCGTGCTCATCCTGCTCACCGACGGCGTGAACAACCGCGGCGCGATCGACCCGCGCACGGCGGCGCAGGCGGCCGCCGCGTTCGGCGTGCGCATCTACACAATCGGCGTCGGCACCGAAGGGATGGCGCCCGTCCCGGTCGGGCGCGGCCTGTACGGGCTCCGCTTCGAGGAGCGCCCGGTCGAGATCGACGAGGCGTTGCTGACCGACATCGCCCGGACGGGCCACGGCCGCTACTTCCGCGCGCGCGACGCCGCCGCGCTCGGCCGCATCTACCAGGAGATCGACGCGCTGGAGCGCACGCCGTCGCACGCGAAGCGCTACGTCCGCTACACGGAAGAGTACCGCTGGCCGTTAGGCATCGCGCTCGCGGCGCTCGCCGCCGAACTCGGGCTCGCGGCGTGGCGCGGGCCGCTCCCGTGAGGCGCCGCATCCCGTCCGGCCTCACGCGTTCCGCGAGGCACGCGTCGTGAGCGCCGGGTGGCTCTCGTTCGTCGAGCTGCCGTGGCTGCTGCCGCTCGGCCTCGTCCTGCCGGCGCTCGTCGTCCTGCTCGTCGTCCTGCGCGCCCGGCGGCGCGCGGCGCGTGCGGCTCGGCTCGGCGAGGCGCCGCTCGTCGCGCGCCTCGCGCCCGCGCTGGCCGCCGCGCGGCGCGGTACCGGGTGGCGCGCCGCACGGCTCGGCGGCGCGGCGCTCTGCGCGGGCCTCGCGCTCGCCGGGCCGCGCTGGGGCGCGCGCGGCGACGTCGTCCGGTCCGAGGGCATCGACGTGGTGCTCGCGCTCGACGCGTCGCTGTCGATGCTTGCCGCCGACGACCCGCCGAGCCGGCTCGAGCGGATGCGGCAGGTGGTGCGACAGCTGCTCGCGGCGACCCCGGGGAACCGCGTCGCGCTGCTCGCGTTCGCCGGGCGGAGTTACATCCTCACGCCGCTCACGAGCGACGACGGGGCGATCGAGTTGTTCCTCGACAACCTCGATCCGTCGGTCGTCGGGCAGGCCGGGAGTTCGATGGCGCGCGCCATCCGCCAGGCGACCGACCTGCTCCAGGTGTCGCCGTCGCGCGGCGACCGCGCGGTCGTGCTGATGAGCGACGGCGAGTCGTTCGAGCCGACGTCGGACATCGCGGACGCGGCGCGCGACGCGCGCACGGCGGGCATCACGGTCTCGACTGTCGGCTTCGGCACGGTCGCGGGCGCGACGATCCCGGTGCGGGAGGAGAACACCGTGCACGAGAAACGAGACGCGGAGGGCAACGTCGTCGTGACGCACTACACGCCAGCGACGCTGCAGGCGGCCGCCGCGGCCGGCGGTGGGACGTTCGTTCCCGCGGGGGCGCCCGACAAGGCCGCCCGCGTGCGCGCCGCGCTGGCCGGCCTTCGCACGACGCCGCGTGCGACGGCGACGGGACAGGACCTCGCGCCGCGCTTCCAACTGTTCGTCGCGCCCGCGTTGCTCCTGCTGCTGCTCGACACGTGGCTCGCCCGGCGCGGAACCCCCGCCCGTGCGACACGGGCCGCGACGGCCATTCCGCCGGTCGCGCGCGTGGCGGCGGTGCTCGTCGCGTTAACGGGCGTAGGTGGTTGCGCGCGCTCGTGGCCGGGGCGCGCCGACGACGCGCTCGCGCGCTACCAGCGCGGCGACGTTGCGGGCGCGCTCGCGGAATACCGCGGGCGGATCGGTCCGGCAGGCGGGTCGGTGCTCGCGCGCTACAACCTCGGCACGGCGCTCGTCCGCGCCGATTCGCTCAACGCCGCCGAGCCGCCGTTGGACGCGGCGCGCCGGTCCGACGACGCGGAGGTGCGCTGGCGTGCGATCTTCGACCTCGGGCTCGTGCACCTGCGCCGCGGGCTCGCGGCGACGCGCGGGGCCGCGGCCGGCGCGGCCGGCGCGACGCCGGACACCGCGGCGACGCCCGGCGACAGCGCGCGTCCCCAACTCGACGCCGCGCTCGCGCTCTATCGACGCGCGATCCGCATGCGCCCGAACGATGTCGACGCGAAGTGGAATTACGAACTCGCGCTCCAGCGTCCGCCGAGTGGGGGCGGAGGCGGTGGGGGTGGCGGCGGCGGTGGGTCGGCACCGCCGAGCCCACCGGCTCCGCAGCCGGCGCCCAACCTCGGACGGCAGTCCGCGGAAGAAATCCTGCAGGCGGCATCGCGCGAAGAGCAGGACACGCAAGGCAAGCAGCAGCGCCGCACGCCACCCCCGCCGCCGGGCGGCAAGGACTGGTGAGGGGCGCGCGGCGGTGGGTCGCCACGCGGCCGCGCGCGTACGTGAATGCGTGCGCCGCGCGCGTGTCCCTCGTCGCGACACTAGCCGCGCCGGCGGCACGCGCGCAGGTCACCGTCGCCGTGAGCGCGCCGGCGAGCGTCGCGGCGCGGACGCCCGTCCTCGTGCGGGTCGAGGTCAGCGCGCCGGCGACCGCGAGCGTACGCCTAACGGCCCCGGCGTTCGCGCCGTTCAAGCTCGCCCGCACCGATCGCGCGCCGACCGACACCGCCGGGCTGCGCGGGCGACAACGCCTCGAATGGCGGTTCGTGCTCCAGACGTCGGCCGCGGGGACGTACGCATTCGATCCGTTCGTCGTCGACGTCGAGGGCGCGGGGCTCCGATCCGCCGCGTTCCGTTCGCGTGCGTGGTCGGTCGCGGTCGTCCCGCCTGCGGCCGTGACGCCGCAGCCGGCGCTGGCGCGGTCCGATCTGCCGGCGACCGACCCCGAGCGGCTCGCGTTCGATGCGCGCGTCGCACCCGAGCGCGTCTACGTGGGGGGGCAGACCACGCTCGAACTGTTGGTCGGCGTCGGCGCGCGCGTTCGCGACCGGCTACGGCGGAGCCCGGAGTTCTCCTTCCCGTCGGTCGCGGGCGTCGTGACGTACGACCTCTCGGCGCGCCACGCGTCGACCGCCGCGGGGGACGTCCACGCGTACCGGCGCGCGCTCTTTCCACTCGCGGCCGGCCCGGTCGACGTTCCGGCGGCCCAGCTCGTCTACGCGCTCACGCCGGAGGATGACCCGTTCGGCGCCGAGCAGCGGATCGAGGCACGAACGCCGACGCGACGTTTGATCGCCGTTCCGCCGCCGACAGCCGGCCGCCCGGCGGAGTGGGACGGGGCCGTCGGCCGCTACCGCGCGTCGGCGCGCGTCGACACGACGCACGCGCGCGTCGGCGATGCGGTGACGTACACGCTGCGGGTCGAAGGCAGCGGCAACGTGCTGCTCCTGCCGCGTCCCGCGCTCAACGTCTCGTGGGCCGACGTTGCGACCGCCGCCGAGCGCGTCGCGGTCGACTCGAGCGGCGACCTGGCCGGCGGCTCGAAGGAATTCGATTGGCTGCTGACGCCACGCTCGCCCGGAACGGTCCGGATCCCGCCGACGCACTACGCGTACTTCGACCCGCGAACCACGGGCTATGCGTTCGCCGACGCGCCGGCGGTCGAGCTCCGCGTCGCGCCCGGTCCGGCCGGGATGTCCGTCGCTGTGGCGTCGACGCCGCGCGCCGATGCGGCCGCGCCGAGCGGGCTCGGCGTGCTGCGCGGGTGGAGCGGCGAACGTCCGTCGGTCCTCGTCGAGCAGCGCGGGTTCTGGTTTGCGCTCGCGGCCGTTCCGGTGCCGGCCGCGCTCTGGCTGGTCGGCGCAGCGTCGCTCGCACGCGTCCGGTTGCGGCGCGGCACCCACCGACACACGGCCGGAAGCGCCGCCGAGCGCGGCCCGCGTACGCAGGCGGCCGCCGCGCTCGCCGAGTTCGCCGACGGGCTTTCGCACCTGCTGGCTCGCGCAGACACCCCAAGGCTGGACGCCACAAGCCTCGTCCGGACGTTGCGGCGGGCCGGCGTGAGCGCCGCACTCGCGGCGGAGTCGGGCACCGCGGTCGATGCGTGGACGCGCGCGGCCTATGGGACCGGCGCCCTCGTCGCGGGCGAGGTGATCGCGCCCCCGCGCGCGCTGCTCGCTCGCATCGCGGCCGATCTGGGTCTTGCGGCTCGTCAGGTGTCACCCATCAACCCCGCGTCGGCACCGCTCGCCGCCCGCTCGCCGAGCCGGCGTAACCGCGTCGTACGCCGCGTCCTCGCGCGGCATCTGTACCCCGCGCTCGCGCTCGGTGCTGCGGCGGTCGCGGTCGGGTTCGTCGCGCCCCGACTTTCGCCGGCCGCGGCCGGCGGCACGTCTGCGCCGGCCGCGCAGCAGGCATCGGCTGCGTTCGACGCAGGCGTCGCGGCGTACACGGCGGGCGACCCGTCGCGCGCGCGTGAGCTCTTCAGTGTCGCGGCCGCGGCGGCGCCGGGCGTTCCCGCGGCATGGCTCAACGCCGGCACGGCCGCGTGGGCGGCCGGCGACACCGCGACGGCAGCGCTCGCGTGGCATCGTGCGGCACGGCTCGCGCCCGGGTTGCGCGGGATCCAGAGCCGGCTCGATCGGCTACCGCGCGTTGCCCCATTCGGACACGTGGGCGCCGCACCCGTCGTCGACGCCCGGACGCTCGCCTTGATCGCACTCGGCGCCGCCGGGCTCGCGGCCGCGTGGATGATCGTAGCCGCCGCGGTGTTTACCCGGCGCGCTCCGGGTGCGCCGACCGCTTCCGGTGCGGCGCGCGCCTGGGGCGCCGCGTCGGCCACGTACGTGATCGCGGTCGCGGCGGCAACCGCGGCCGGGCTCGCGGCGCGCGCGATGGATCCGCGCGGTCTGGTCGTCGTACGGGCCGCGACGACGCTCCGTCCCGACCCCGCGTTCTCCGCCATCGGCGACGCCGCGGTGACGACCGGCGAGGTCGCGCGGATCGTGTCCGACGAAGCGGGGTGGCTTCGCGTTCGCCTCGACGGCGATCGCGAGGGATGGGTTCGCGCGACACAGGTCGCTGTGCTCGACGGACCGCCGTGACCGGGCGCTGGCCCCGTCCGCAGTAGATTCCGGCCGTGCCGCGCATCGCCGTCCTCCCGTCCGCCGTCGCCGATCAGATTGCCGCGGGCGAGGTCGTCGAGCGCCCGGCGTCGGTCGTCAAGGAACTCGTCGAGAACGCGCTCGATGCGGGCGCGACGACCGTCGAGATCACCATCGAGGACGGCGGGCGCGCGCTCATCCGCGTGAGCGACGACGGCGTCGGGATGACGCGCGACGACGCCGTGTTGTCGCTCTCCCGACACGCGACCTCGAAAATCCGCTCCGCCGACGAATTGGTGGGCGTCGCGAGCTACGGATTTCGCGGCGAGGCGCTCCCCGCGATCTGCTCGGTCTCGGAGTTGGAGCTGGTCACCGCCGACGGCGACGGCGCCGGGACCATCGTACGCGCCGCGGCGGGAAGCGTGCGCCACGTCGACGGGGCGGCCCGGCGCCGCGGCACGACGGTGAGCGTGGCGCGGCTGTTCTACAACACGCCCGCGCGTCAGAAATTCCTCCGCTCGGCGCGCGGGGAATGGCGCGGGGTGAGCGAGGTGCTCACGACGGTCGCACTCGCCCGCCGCGACGTGCGTCTGACGGCGACGCACGACGGACGCCCGGCCGTGGCGTGGCCCGCCGCCGCGTCGCTGCGCGCGCGGCTGGGCGCGGTCTACGGCGCGCGCTACCCCGACGCACTCCTCGACGTCGACGACGTGTCCGGCGCGATCGCCGTCAGCGGCCTCGTCGAGCGGCCGGGCGACGTCGGGCGCGCCGCGCGCCGGACGTTCGTCAGCGTCAATGGGCGTCCGGTGCGCGACGCCGGCCTCGTGCGCGCCGCCGAGGCGGCGTACCGGAGCACGCTGCGTGCGGGGCTCCGCCCGTCGCTCTTCCTCGAGGTCGCGGTCCCGGCGGACGCCGTCGACGTCAACGTGCACCCGGCCAAGGCGGAGGTCCGCTTCCACGACCGCTGGACCGTCGAGGGCGCCGTCGTGCGCGCGGTCCGCCGCGCGTTAGGCACGCTCGACAGCGCCAGCGGCGTCGGCGGTCGCGTCTGGTTCGCGAGGGGGCTCCGCGGCGGCGACGTGCCGGCCGAGCCGCTCGACGAACGCGCCGTGCTCGCGCCCGCGGTCCCGGTCACCGGCGGACTGTTCGCGCCCGACGACGCCCACGCCCCCGCGCCGGTCGACCCGCGGCAGGACGACGGACTTCCGACCGGCGCGCCGGCGCTCGCGTGGGACGACGCGCCGGCGCCCGCGCCGGCACCCGCCGCGGCGGCAACGGTCCCCGACGAGGTCGCGGTCCCGCCGCTCGTCCAACTGCGGCGGACGTATCTGATGTTCGAACGCGACGAGGGCGTCGTGCTCATCGACCAGCACTCCGCCCACGAACGCGTGCTCTACGAGCGCTTCCTCGGCGCGCTCGAACGCGGCGACGCGCCGTCGCAACGCCTCCTCTTTCCGCTAACCGTGCACGTCTCGCCGGCGGAAGCCGAGGCGTTCGACGCGTCGCGCTCTAGCTTCGAGCGGCTCGGGTACATGGCGGAGCCGTTCGGTGGCGCGAGCCTCATCGTGCACGCCGTCCCGGCGCCGCACCCGCGCTTCGACGCCGAGCGCTGCCTGCGCGACTCGCTCGCCGCGCTCACCGGCGACCGTCACGCGGCGACGCACGCGCGGCACGAACGCCTCGCCGCGACGGTCGCGTGCAAGGCGGCGATCAAGGCCGGCGACCCGCTGAGCGCCGACGAGATGCGCGCGCTCTACGTCGCGCTCGCGCGCACGACGCTGCCCGCGCACGACGTCCACGGGCGCGCGACGATCGTCCACCTCGGCTGGGACGAGGTCGAGCGTCGCTTCGGCCGCCGATGACGGCCGATAGCGCGCCGCTGCGCACCGTGTCGGCGATCGTCGGCCCGACCGGGGCCGGGAAGTCGGCGATCGCGCTCGCCCTCGCGGAGCGCGTCGGCGCATCGATCATCAGTGCCGATTCGCGCCAACTCTACCGCGCGTTCGACGTCGGCACCGCCAAGCCGACGACCGGCGAGCGGGCGCGCGTGCCGCATCGCGGCGTCGACGCGGCCGAGCCGGTCGAGCGCTGGAGTGCGGCGCGGTGGGCCGACGCGGCCGAGCAGTGGGTTGCCGATTGCGACGCGGCCGGCCGAGCGCCGCTCGTGGTCGGCGGCACCGGGTTCTACCTCCGCGCGCTCGCCGAGCCGTTGTTCGCGGAGCCGCCGCTCGACCCGGCACGACGCGCGGCGCTCGCGCGCGAGCTCGACGCGCTCACGACCGACACGCTGCGGGCGCGCGTCGCCGTGTTAGACCCGGACCACGCGGGCGCGCAGCGGGCGCAGCTGCTGCGCGCGGCGGAAGTCGTGCAGCTGACGGGGGTTCCACTGTCTACGTGGCAGCGGACCGCCGTGCGCGCGCCGCGCGTGACGTTGCGGTACCTCGTCGTCGACCCCGGCCCGGCGCTCGCCACGCGGCTGTCGCAGCGGCTCGACGCGATGCTCGCCGCCGGGTGGCTCGCCGAGGTCGAGTGGCTGGCGCGGACCGTGCCGGACGACGCGGCCGCGTGGCACGCGACGGGGTACGACGTCTGGCGCGCGCACCTCGCCGGGTCGGTGACGTTCGCACAGGCCCGCGATCGTGTCCTGATCGATACGCGCCAGTACGCGAAGCGGCAGCGGACGTGGTTTCGGCACCAACTGCCGCCGGCTTCCGTTGTGCATGTTGACCCCACGCGGACGGACGCGGCCGACGTCGCGCTTGCCTGGTGGCGCGCCGCGCCCGAGGCGACGCCCGGTGTAGTCCGCCCCCGGCCCGAGCCGCGACCAACGCGCCCATGAAGATCGGCATCACTTGCTACCCGACGTACGGCGGGTCCGGCGCAGTCGCGACCGAACTCGGCATCGCGCTCGCGGCGCGCGGCCACGAGGTCCACTTCATCACGTACCAGCAGCCGTTCCGACTGCCCAACTTCCTGCCGCGGATCTTCTTCCACGAGGTCGAGGTCAACCGGTACCCGCTCTTCGAGTACCCGCCCTACGACCTCGCACTCGCGGTGCGGATGCACGAGGTCGTGCGCACGCACGGGCTCGACCTGCTGCACTGCCACTACGCGATCCCGCACGCGACGAGCGCGTGGATCGCGCGCGAGATGCTGCGCGCGCAGGGCTCCGACATCTGCGTCGTGACGACCCTGCACGGCACGGACATCACGATCGTCGGCCAGGACCCGTCCTTCCACCCGATCACGAAGTTCTCGATCGAGCGGTCCGACGGGATCACGTCGGTCTCGGAGTTCCTCCGCCGCGAGACGATCGCGACGTTCGGCTGTACGGGCTGGGCGGTCGAGGTGATCCCGAACTTCGTCGACCCGGCCGTCTACGACCGCGCCGCCCACCCGCCGGCGCTCTCCTGGCTCGTCCCGAAGGGGCGCAAGGTCGTGATGCACGTGTCGAACATGCGCGCGGTCAAGCGCGTGCGCGACGTCGTGCGCGTGTTCGCGCGCGTGAACGAGCGCGTGCCGAGCGTCCTCTTCATGGTCGGCGACGGGCCGGAGCGCGTCGACGCGGAGCAGGAGGTCCGCGCGTTAGGCGTCGAACGCTCGGTCCACTTCCTCGGCAAGCTCGACGCCGTCGCGCCGCTCCTCGCCGGCGCCGACCTCTTCCTCCTCCCGAGCGAGAGCGAGTCGTTCGGGCTCTCGGCGCTGGAGGCGCTCGCCTCGGGCGTGCCGGTCGTCGCGACGCGCACCGGCGGGCTGCCCGACGTCGTGCGCGACGGCGAGACCGGCGCGCTCTGCCCGGTCGGCGACGTGGAGGGAATGGCGGACGCGGGCGTCCGCATCCTCGACGATCCCGAACGGTGGCGGGCGATGAGCGCCGCGGCCGCGGCCGACGCGCGCACCCGGTTCACGCTCGACACCGTCGTCGCGCAGTACGAGGATCTATACGTGCGCGCGATCGCGAAGGCCGCCGCGCGCTGAACGGCCTCTGGCACGCCCCTGAACGGGGCCGCGGGACGGGCTACCTTACGCGCGTCCGCACGGGCGCCCGGCGCCCGCGTTCCCGTCCCGCGCCCGCCTCATGCCGCTCTCGCACGCCCTCGTCCTCGGCCTCCTCCAGGGACTCGCCGAGTTCCTGCCGATCAGCAGCTCCGCGCACCTCGCGCTCGCGCCGTGGCTCCTCGGCTGGAACAGCGACCCCGGCCTGGCCTTCGACGTCGCGCTGCACGCCGGGACGCTGATCACGTTGCTCTGGTACTTCCGCGCGGACTGGATCGCGCTCGCGGGAAGCGCGATCAGCCTCGTCCGCCGCCGCCGCATCGAGACGCCCGAGGACCGGCGCGTGCTGCTGCTCGTGATCGCCACGATCCCGGGCGCGATCGCGGGCAAGCTGCTGGAGCAGAAGGCGGAGACGACGTTCCGCGCCCCGGCGCTGATCGCGGTGATGCTGATCGTCATGGGCGTCCTGCTCTGGGCCGCCGACCGCTGGGCGTCGCAGGCCCGCCACATCGACGGGCTGCAGAGCCGCGACGCGTGGGCGTTAGGCTTCGCGCAGGTCGCAGCGCTGATCCCGGGCGTCTCGCGCTCGGGCTCGACGATGACGCTCGGACGGGCGCTGCAACTCGACCGCGAGTCGGCCGCGCGGTTCAGCTTCCTCATGAGCATGCCGATCATCGCGGGCGCCGTCGTGCTCAAGTTGCCCAAGCTCCTCCACGACACCGGCGACCGCGCGCCGCTCGCGGTCGGGATCGTGACCGCGGCGTTGAGCAGCTGGGTTGCGATCACCGTCCTGCTGCGCTACCTCACCCGCCACGGCTTCGGCGTGTTCGCCGTCTACCGCGTGCTGCTCGGCGCGACGGTGCTCGCCCTCATCGCGACCGGCGTGCGGTCGAGCGCGCCCGCGGCGGACGAAGTGCCCGGCGCGCCGGTCGCCGCGGCGACACGCTGATTCGACCCGCGTCACGCCGGGTGCCGGGTCCCGACGGCGCGAACGTCGCGCCGAGTGCGGCATACGACGGGACCTCGGTCGAGGCGTTGCGCACGGAGCTGCGAGTACCGGCGCTCCACACGTTCGCGGTCGCGCCCTCGACGATGGACCTCGCCCACGTGGCCGCGGGCGAAGGCGCGGCAGCGGGAACGACCTTCGTCGCGGACGTACAGACGGCGGGGCGTGGGCGTAACGGCCGGCGTTGGGTGTCCGACTCCGGCGCGGGAGTCTGGGCCACCGTTGTCGAACGGCCGAGCGACGTCGCGGCGCTGCCGGTGCTCTCGCTCCGCGTCGGCCTCGCGCTCGCGGCCGGTTTAGAGTCGCTCGGCGCACGGCCGATCGCGCTCAAGTGGCCGAACGACCTCCTGCTGGACGGGCGCAAGTTGGCCGGGATCCTCGTCGAGGCTCGATGGCGCGAGGGGCTGCCCGAGTGGGTCGCGGTCGGCGTCGGGGTAAACCGCGTCACGCCCGCCGAAATGCCGGAGGCGACCGGGCTCGGCGCGGGCGTCCGGCGCGTCGACATCCTCGCCGTCGTCGTCGCAGCGGCGCGGGGCGCGGCGGCGCGCGGTGGGGTGCTCGGCTCCGGCGAGCTCGCCGAATTCGAGCGGCGCGACGCGGTCCGCGGTCGGGCCGTGATCGCGCCCGTCGCGGGTCGCGCCGCCGGCGTCAGCGTCACGGGCGGGCTGCTCGTGCGCACCGCGGCCGGACCGGTCGTGGAGATCCCGACCGCGTCGGTGCAGTACGCGGACGAGGTGCGCGCGGACCGCCCGGGCTGACCGTCGCCGCGCCGGATTGTGCTAAGTCTCTGAATTCTATTGACTTAGCATTAGTACATGGGAACCGCGCCCCGCCTTGACGCCCGCGGGCATGATTGCTACCTTCCCTCCTGTTAGCACTCCCAACCACCGAGTGCTAGTACCACCCCCACTCACTTCAACGCACAGCCAGCACCTATGGCCATCACCAGCAGCGCCGTGAAGCCCCTCGCGGACCGCGTCGTCGTCCGCGCGCTCGAGGAAACCGAGCAGATGCGCGGCGGCCTCTACATCCCCGACACCGCGAAGGAAAAGCCCCAGCAGGGCGAAGTCGTCGCCGTCGGCCCCGGCAAGTTCGACGAGAACGGGAAGCGCGTCCCGATGGACGTGAAGTCCGGCGACAAGGTGCTCTACGGCAAGTACAGCGGCACCGAGGTGACCGTCGAGGGCGAGCAGCTGCTCATCCTCCGCGAGTCGGACGTCCTCGCCGTGATCGGCTGAGCGCGACTGCGTTTTTATTCCCTCTCGTAACTAACTCACACTTCGACCACCGGGACTCCCCATGGCTGCGAAGGAACTGCATTTCAACACGGACGCGCGCGCGGCGCTCAAGCGCGGCGTCGACCAGCTCGCCGAGGCCGTCAAGGTCACGCTCGGCCCCAAGGGCCGCAACGTCGTCATTGACAAGAAGTTCGGCGCCCCCACCGTGACCAAGGACGGCGTCACGGTCGCGAAGGAGATCGAGCTGAACGACCCGCTCGAGAACATGGGCGCGCAGATGGTCAAGGAGGTCGCGACGAAGACCTCCGACAACGCGGGCGACGGCACCACGACCGCGACGGTCCTGGCGCAGGCGATCTTCCGCGAGGGCCTCAAGAACGTCACCGCTGGCGTCAACCCGATGGCGCTCAAGCGCGGCATCGACAAGGCCGTCGGCGCGGTCACCGAGGAGCTCAAGCGCATCTCGGTCCCGACGTCGGGCAAGAAGGAGATCGCGCAGGTCGGCGCCATTTCGGCCAACAACGACCACGAGATCGGCAACCTCATCGCGGACGCGATGGAGAAGGTCGGCAAGGACGGCGTGATCACGGTCGAGGAGGCCAAGGGCCTCGAGACGACGCTCGAGACGGTCGACGGCATGCAGTTCGACCGCGGCTATCTCTCGCCGTACTTCGTGACCGACCCGGACAAGATGGAGGCCGTCCTCGAGGACGCCTACATCCTGATCCACGACAAGAAGATCTCGTCGATGAAGGACCTGCTCCCCGCGCTCGAGAAGGTCGCGCAGGCGGGGCGCCCGCTCCTCATCATCGCCGAGGACGTCGAGGGCGAGGCGCTCGCCACGCTCGTCGTCAACAAGCTGCGCGGCACGCTCCGCGTCGCGGCCGTCAAGGCCCCGGGCTTCGGCGACCGCCGCAAGGCGATGCTGCAGGACGTCGCCACGCTGACGGCCGGCCAGGTCATCTCCGACGAAGTCGGCTTTAAGCTCGAGAACGCCGTCCTCTCCGACCTCGGGCGCGCCAAGCGCATCGTGATCGACAAGGACAACACGACGCTGATCGACGGCGCGGGCACCCAGGACGCGATCCAGGGCCGCATCAAGGAGATCCGCGGCTCGATCGAGAAGAGCACCTCCGACTACGACAAGGAGAAGCTCCAGGAGCGCCTCGCGAAGCTCGCGGGCGGCGTCGCGGTGATCAACGTCGGCGCGGCCACCGAGGCCGAGATGAAGGAGAAGAAGGCCCGCGTTGAGGACGCGCTGCACGCGACCCGCGCGGCCGTCGAGGAGGGCATCGTCCCGGGCGGCGGCGTGGCGCTCGTGCGCGCCCAGAAGGCCCTCGAGGGCCTCAAGCTCGACGACACGGACGAGCAGATCGGCGTGCAGATCATCCGGCGCGCGGTCGAGGAGCCGCTCCGCATGATCGTGCAGAACGCGGGCGCCGAGGGCTCGATAGTCCTGGAGAAGGTGCGCTCGAACTCGGACAGCAAGTACGGCTACAACGCGCTGACCGACACGTACGAGGACCTCGTGCAGGCCGGCGTCATCGACCCGACCAAGGTCACCCGGACCGCGCTGCAGAACGCGGCGTCGATCTCGGGCCTCCTCCTCACGACCGAAGCGCTGATCGTCGAGAAGAAGGAAGACAAGGCCCCTGCCGCGGCCGGCGCCGGCGCGGGCGGTGGCATGGGCGGGATGTACTAAGCCCGGCTCGTTCGGCAAGCACGAAACGGCGGGGGCGTCCATCGGACGCCCCCGCCGTCGTTCGTACCCGCCGAGCCCGGCGCGCGTGGCCTAACGCGGAACGCCGGCGAGCCGCTCTGCCACGCGCGCCGCGATCTGGTCGGCGAGCGCCTCCTCGGTCACAGCGCCCGCGCCGGCCGGCATTGTCGCCGGCGCGCTCGGCCCCGGAAGGCGTTTAATGCCGAGCCGGTCGGCGTCCTCCTGCGAGCCGATGTTCGTCGCGACCTCGCGCAGCAGTCCCTCGCGCATGTCGTACACGAGCCCGTGCACGAGCGGCCGCCTGGCGCGCCCCCACGCCTGCTGGATCACCGGCGTCTCGCTCAGGTGGTAGAGCTGCTCCAGCACGTTGAGCTCCACGAGCCGATCGAACCGCGCCTGTTCGTCCTCGATGGCGTCGAGCTCCGCGCGGTTCCAGCGCACGACGTTGCGGATCGGGACCAACCAGTGGTCGACCAGCCCGTGCGACTGCGTTCCCATCGCCGCCTTCACGCCGCCACAGCCGTAGTGGCCGGTGACGATGATGTGCTTCACGTTGAGCACGTCCACGGCGTACTGCAGCACGCTCATCGCGTTCAGGTCGCTCGGCATCACGACGTTCGCGATGTTTCGGTGCACGAACAGCTCGCCCGGCCCGAGGCCGGTCATCACCTCGGCGGGCACGCGGCTGTCCGCACAGCCGATGTAGAGGAACAACGGCTGCTGCCCCGCCGCCATGTCGCTGAAGTACGTCGGGTTCTCGGCGACCGACGCGGCGGCCCACCGGCGGTTGTTCTCGATCAGGCGCTGGAATTCCTGCATCGGAGATAGCCCTGGCTCGACGTGAGGGAGGACGGAAGCACGGCGTCGAGCAGAAACTCGTCGAGGCGCCGGCGTCGAACGATCGTCCGGCCGCCCGGCGTAGGCAACCCGCACATCCCGGCGGCATTGCGCGGCGCGGCGCCCGCGACCGACTACAGGCCGAGCGCGAGCTGCTCGGCGCCGCCGGACCGTTTGTGCGCGGTCGCGACGAACGGCCCGGCGACGAGGTCCTGCAACGCCGGCGTGATCGCCCCGCGGAAGCGCGTGCGGGCGAGCGCGGCGCCGACGTCCGCGCTCGCAAGGCGCGGCTCGTTGCACGACTCGCTCAGGTGGGCGAGCACGACGTGGCGGAGCCCCGCGCCGGCGATCTGCCGCGCGAGCGCGCCCGCCGCGCGGTTGCTCAGGTGCCCGAACCGCCCGGCGATGCGCTCGGCGACCGACGGCGGGTACGGCCCGGCGCGCAGCATCGCCTCGTCGTGGTTCGCCTCTAAGACCAGCACGTCCAACTCGGCGAGCGCCGCCCGTACCGGGTCCGGCGCGTGGCCGAGGTCGTAGCAAACGCCCGCTCGCGCGCCCGAGTCCGACGTCACGACGACCGCGACGCTTTCCGCCGCGTCATGCGGGGTCGCCACCGTCTGCACGTCGAACGGCCCGACCCGGAACCCCGCGCCGGCCGCGAACGTCGACGCGTTGCCGGCGCGGAGCGGCGCGTGCGCGCCCGCGGTGCCCGCCGACGCGTGGATCGCCCAGCCCCAGCGCGCCGCCGCGTGCCGCACGCCCTTTACGTGATCCGCGTGCTCGTGCGTGACCACGCAGGCGTCGATCGACTCGGGCGCGACGCGCGCGGCCGCGAGCCGCTCGGCCAGCGCCCGCACGCCGAAGCCGGCGTCCACGAGCAGCCGCGCCCCGTCGCTCTCGAGCAGGACGGCGTTTCCGCGGCTGCCCGTGCCTAACACCCAGAGCCGCACGTCACCCGTCCCCGCGGCGCGCGTGCGCCCGCGCGAGCAGCCCACGCATCGCCGGGGTGAGCGGCAGCTGTCGCCGCGCCATCGCGCGTTCGGCCACGCGCAGAAAGCGCTCGACGTCGTACGTGTCGTACGGCGCGCCGCCGCCCCACGAGAAGGGCGGCACGTACTTCGGCGGCATGCGCTCGTACACGTTCGCCCCCGCGCCGACCACGGTGCCGGTCGTGAGGGTCAGGCCGATGCCCGTCTTCGCGTGGTCGCCGAAGAGCGTGCCGAGGAACTGCAGGCCGCTGTCGCGCACGCCCTGCGGCGTCCAGAGCGCGACGGTGCCGTAGGTGTTCTTCAGGTTGCTCGTCGTCGTCCCGGCCCCGAGGTTCACCCAGCGGCCCAAGTACGAATGGCCGACGAATCCGTCGTGCGCCTTGTTCGCGTGGCCGACGAGCACCGACGCGCTGATCTCGCCGTGCACCTTGCAGTGGTCGCCGATCGCGCAGCCGCTGATCCGGTCGGCGGTCACGAGCGAGTGTTCGCCGACGTAGCACGGCCCGACGACGCGCGTGAACGCCTGCACGGTCGCGCCGCGCCGGACGACGACCGGGCCGGCGTTCACGTCGAAGACGACGTACGGCTCGACGGTCGCGCCGCGCTCGACGTACACGCCGCCGCCGCCGAGGACCACGCCCGGGTGCTCGACCGTGTCGAGCTCCGCCGCGAGCACCGGCAGATCGGCCGCGAGCTGCGTCTGCAGCTGTCCGACGTAGTCCCACGCCGCGTCGTTCCACCATCCGTCCAGCGTCGCTTCGGCACCGGCCGCGGCGGGCGGGTGCTCGGCGGCGACGAGCGCGGCCGCGGCGACCGGCGCGTCGAGGCGCACCGCCGCGACCCGTCCGCCACCGCGCCACACGGCCACGTCGTCAGCCGCGGCGCGCGCGAGTGACGGCGCGAACCGCGCGTTCGCGACGACGGCGCCGGCTGGCAGCACCTCCGGCGCAACGGGCGATGCGCCGGGTTCCTCGAAACCCTGAAGATCCGGCGACGTGACGTACCCGGCGACCGGCACGCCCAACGCCCGCGCCCAGCGCTCGGCGACGAGCAGCGCGCCCGCGCGCAGCGCCGCCGCGGGTCGCGTCAGCGCGAACGGCGCGAACGTCCGCGCGACGCGGTCGTCGTACAGGTAGAGTGCGGGCACGCGGGCTCGGGAGGGCGGGGAAGAATACGCGTCGCGCGACCGCGCGATGCGCGTCAGTCCCGGAACGCCGCGGGCAATACGTCGAGCAGGGCCTTGAGGTCGCTCGACCGCTCGGGCGTCGTGACGAGCGTGAGGCCGGGCCGCGTCACGACGACGAGGTCATCTACTCCGTAGAGGACGACCGCGTTCCCGTCGGCGTGCACGACGTTGCGGCGCGCGTCCATCGCGAACACCGCGCCGTTGGGCGCGTTGTCGGCCGCGTCGCGGCTGCGCACGCGGCCGAGCGCGCCCCACGTGCCGACGTCGTCCCAGCCGAAGTCGCCGGGGATGACGAGGACGCGCCGGCTCCGCTCCATCACGGCGACGTCGACCGCGACGGGCGTGACGTCGGCAAAGAAGCGCGCGATGTCGCCGCCCGACGTCCGGAGCGCGGGCGCGACCTCCGGCGCGAGCGCGTCGACCTCGTCGAGGAAGTCGCCGGCCCGCCAGACGAAGATCCCCGAATTCCAGAGGTACCCGTCCGCACGCATCCGCGCGGCGCGTTCGCGCGTCGGCTTTTCCACGAAGCGCGCCACGCGGCGGACCGCGCCGTCGGCCGCGTCGTCGATCGCGTCCCCGGGCTGGATATACCCGAAGCCCGGGTCGTCGCGCGTCGGGACGATCCCGACCGTGACGAGGCTCGCGTGCGCCGCGGCCGTCTCGCCCGCATGCTGCAGCGCCGCGCGGAAGCGCGCGGGGTCGGCGACGGCCCAGTCTGCATGCACGCAGAGCATCACGGCGGCGCGCCCGCCGCGGTCGGCGACGACGCGCGCGGCCCATGTCAGCGCGGCGCACGTGCCCGCCGGGGCGGGCTCCGCGATGACGTTCTCGGGCGGCAACTCGGGAACGAGCGCGCACACCGCGTCGCGCAGCGCCGCGTTCGTCAGCACGAGCGTGCGCGTCGCGGGCACGAGCGGCGTGAGGCGCGCCAGCGTGTTCGCGAGGAGCGGGTGCTCGTCGACGAGCGCGAGCAGCTGTTTCGGGCGCGACGGGGTGCTCATCGGCCAGAACCGGGAACCGACGCCGCCCGCGAGCACGACGGCCCACGCGCCGTCCATCGCGCTCTGCGGCGCGCTCGTCGTCGACGGGTCGCTCACGCGGCCGCCTCGCCGTCGGAAACGCCCGCGAGCTCGGCGGCGCGCGCGTACAGCTTCTTGGGGCTGAACGGCTTGGTCATGAAGTCGGTCGCGCCGAGTGCCATCGCCTGACGGTACTGCTGCTCCTGGCCGGCGGCGGTGAGGATGATGCAGGGCAGGGTCGCGTACCGCGTGTCGCTGCGCAACGCGGCAAGCACGTCGAGCCCGCTCAGTCGCGGCATCATCAGGTCGAGGAGGACGAGGTCGATCGGCGCGCCGCCGTGCAGGACGTCGAGCGCCGCCTGTCCGTCGGGCACGAGCGTCACCCGGAACGGGCCCTGTTCCAGCTTCATCTGGATGATGCGCCCGATGTGTGGTTCGTCGTCGGCCACGAGCACGTGGCGCACGTCGCCGCCCTCGGCCGCCGCCGTGCCCGTCATACCGCCCCCGCCAGCGCGTTACGCTCGCCGCGCACGCGTCCGATCGCGTGCGCGGCCGCCTCGTGCGCGGCGTCAATCGCGGCGACCACCGTGACGTCGGGCGTCACCGGCAGCGCGACGAGCAGTCCGTCGGCCGATTCGACGACCACCGAGCGGAGCCCGCCGCCGCCGTGCGCGTCGGCCAGCATGTCGGCGGCGGCGACGAGCCCGGGAGCGAGCGCCGCGAGATGTTCGGCGAACGCGGTCTCGTCCTCCGCGGCCGCCGCGTGCTCGGCATCGACGCCGTCGGGGGCGGCCGACGCGCCGGCGTGGTCGATCAAGAGCCCGTCGCGTCCTGCCGCGACGACGGCACGAACTCCGGGGTGCGCCTGCAGCGCGCGCAACTGGTCGCGGAACGATAACATGCCGGGGAGGATCGAACGCCCACGACCGTGATCACCGGACGACCGCGGTGCACGGGCGCGAAATGGGCGGGTGCGACTGCGGAACTAAGGAGCACGCGGGAGGGTGGTCAAGCGTATCCCAATCGGTTGCTCGCCCCGCCTGTAGCCGGATATCGTTCGCCCACATGCTGTCGCCCCGCCTTCGTCCGTACCACTCATCATCTCGCTCCACGTCGATGCTGGCGCGCACCGCCGGTCTTGGCGTCGCCGTCTGCGCGATCGGGGCCGCCGCGTGCGGCGGCAAGGATCCGTACGCGCCCACCGCGTACCTTCCGACGATCGGGACCACGTTCGTGATGTACCCGTTGAGCACCGTCGTCGCGCCGCAGAACTCCGCCATCGAGCTGCGCACGCCCACCGAGGTGCGTCCGGCGGTGTACCTCTCGTCCACGCTCGGCGAGCTCGTGCCGAATTTCGACGTCGCGTTCGACGTCGACTCGACGGGGCAGATCGTGCTGCTCCCGCCCAAGCTGGTCGTCTCGCCGACGTACAGCCCGCGCACGGGATTCCAGATCTCGTCGACGCTCTTCGACTCGTTGAAAGCGGCGCCGGGCGGCACGTACCAGGCCGACTCGGCGTTCCGCGTGAAGGTCGGGCAGACGATCGTCGCGCAGGTGCAGGGCACTGGGTGTACGGTCGCGTCGCCGTTCTACGTCAAGATGGTCATCGACAGCGTGAACGCGACGACCCGGGCCATGTATCTCAGCGCCCGCGTCGATCCGAACTGCAGCTTCAAGTCGTTCGCGGCGGGCGTTCCCAGTTCGTAACCGACGCGGCCGCGCGCCCCGCCCCGCCCCGCTCTCATGCACGACTTGAAGCTGCTCCGCGAGCAGCCGGACCGCCTGCGCGAGGGGCTCGCGCGCCGCGGCGCGCTCGACGCCCTCGCGCCCGTGCTCGACCGCCTCGACGCGCTCGAGCGCGAGCGGCGGGCCGTGATCGCGGAAGTCGAAGAGAAAAAGGCCGCGCGCAACGCGGCCACTCAGGAGGTCGCCCGCCGCAAGCGGGCCAACGCGCCGGCCGACGACCTCGTCGCCGCGGCGCGCGCGCTCGGCGACGCGATCGCCGCGGGCGACGCGCGCCGCGCCGCCGTCGACGCGGAGCTCGACGCGCTGCTCCTGGAACTGCCTAACGTCCCGCTCCCCGAGGTGCCGGCCGGCGGCGAGCAGGCGAACGTCGTCGTCCGCACGTGGGGCGAGCCGCGCCCGTCCGACGGCGTGCGCCCGCACTGGGAGGTCGGCGCGGCGCTCGGCCTCTTCGACCTCGAGCGCGCGGTCAAGGTCAGCGGCTCGGGGTTCGCGTGCTACCGCGGCGCAGGCGCGCGGCTCGTGCGCGCGCTGCTCAACTGGTGCATGACCACGCACGCCGACGAGCACGGCTACGAGGAGGTCTGGCCCCCCGCGCTCGTCTCGCGCGCGTCGATGACCGGGACGGGCCAGCTCCCGAAGTTCGAGGACGACGCGTACCGCGTTGCCGGCGACGAGCTCTTCCTCGTGCCGACCGCCGAGGTGCCGGTGACCAACCTGTACCGCGACGAGCTCCTCGACGCGGCCGAGCTGCCGAAGGCCTTCGTGGCGTACACGCCGTGCTTCCGCCGCGAGGCGGGGTCGGCGGGGAAGGACACGCGAGGCATCCAACGCCTGCACCAGTTCGACAAGGTCGAGCTCGTCCGGTACGCGGCGCCCGAGCGGTCGAGCGACGAGCTCGAGCTGCTGACCCGACACGCCGAGCGTCTGCTCCAACTTCTCGACCTGCCGTACCGCGTCGTCCTCCTCGCGGCAGGCGACACGGGGTTCGCGAGCGCGAAGACGTACGACCTCGAGGTCTGGGCGCCGGGGGTTGCTCGCTGGCTCGAGGTGTCCAGCTGCTCGGTGTTTACGGACTTTCAGGCGCGCCGTGCGAACATCCGGTACCGGCCGGCCGCCGGCGAGAAGCCGCGCTTCGTGCACACCCTGAACGGGTCGGGGCTCGCGTTCCCCCGCGTGATCGCGGCCCTGCTCGAGGTCCACCAGCGCGCGGACGGCACGGTGGACGTGCCCGCGCCGCTCCGTCCGTACGTCGGCGCCGAGCGCCTCGGCCCTCGGTAGCGCGCGGCGGGCGGCGGCCCGCCCGCGCTATCTTGCCGGGGATGTCGCACCCCATCCCCAGCACCTCGCGCTTCGCCCCAGGCGACCCGCTCGCGAGCCTCAACCCCGCCCAGCGCGAGGCGGTCCTTCACGTCGACGGCCCCGCGCTCGTGCTCGCCGGCGCGGGCTCGGGCAAGACGCGCGTGCTCACGACGCGCATCGCGCGCCTCGTCCAGGAACACGGCGTCGACCCGACGCGGATCCTCGCGGTCACCTTCACCAACAAGGCCGCCGGCGAGATGCGCGACCGCATCGCGCGCCTGCTCGGCTACGAGCCGCGCGGCATGTGGGTCGGCACGTTCCACGCGATCGGCGCGCGGCTGCTGCGCCAGTACGCGCACCTCGTCGGCCGCACGCCCAACTTCACGATCTACGACGAGGACGACGCGTTAGGCGCCCTCAAGCGCCTCTTCGAGCGGCACAAGATCGGCGTCAAGGAGGTCGCGCCGAAGGCCGTGCTCTCCGCGATCTCGGACGCGAAGAACGCGCTCGTGCCGCCGCGCGAGTACGCCGAGCTCGCGGGCGACGCGTTCACGCGCACGGCCGCGAAGCTCTACCCCGAGCTGGAGCCGCTGCTGCGCGAGTCGAACGCGGTCACGTTCGACGACCTGCTCGTACTCCCCGTGCAGATCCTGCGCGAGCACCCGCAGGTGCTCGCCAACTACCGCGAGCGGTTCCGGTACGTGCTCGTCGACGAGTACCAGGACACGAACCGCGCGCAGTTCGAGTTCGTGCGGCTGATGGGCGGCGAGCGCGGGAACGTGATGGTGGTGGGCGACGACGACCAGTGCCTCGCCGCCGGTACCCGCGTCACGATGGCCGACGGCGCCGAGCGCGCGATCGAGGACGTGCGCCCGGGCGACCGCGTGCGCACCGCGCTCGGCAGCGGACGCTTCGGCGCGGCCGCCGTCGAGCGCGTACACGCCCACGCGGCCGGCCGTGCCGGCGTCCGCGTCACACTCGCCTCCGGGCGCGAACTGGTCAGCACCGTCGAGCACACGCACTTCGCGGGCTTCGTGCTCGGGCGCACGCCGCAGCAGCACTTCACGTACGTCATGTACAAGCGCGGCACGGGATGGCGCGTGGGCACGAGCCAGGTGTACACGCGCGGCCGGAAGAAGCCGATGGTCGGCTTCGCACAGCGCTGCCTGCAGGAGCACGCCGACGCGTTGTGGGTCGTCGGCGTGCACGCGAGCGAGCAGGCCGCGCGCGTCGAGGAAGCGCTGCTCTCACTCCGCTACGCCCTGCCGACCGTTCCGTTCGTCGCGCGCGCCGTCGCCGGCGCCGCGGACGGCCGGAGCGTCGTCGGCGACCAGGCCGCGCTCGACGCGATCTTCGCGGGCGTCGACACGGCCGACGGCGCGCGTCGGCTCCTCGCCGACCGCGGACTCGCGCTCGACGCACCGCACCACCGGCCGCGCTCGCGCAACGCGAACCGCCGCAATGTGGTGCTGACGCTCTGCGGCGGGAACGGTTCGCGTGCGGCGGCGGCGCACCGGATCTCGATGGTCGGCAATGACCCCGAGGGTCGGGCCGCGCTCGAGAACGCCGGTCTGGCGGTGCGTGCGGCGAAGGGGACCCGCGGTTGGCGACACGGGACGGCGAACATCAGCTACCGGTCGCTTCGCGAGACGGCCGAGCACATCGGGCGCGCGTTCCCGCACGGCGTTGACGTGTTCCAGACCGCCCGCCTTGGCCGCAACGACCCCGCCGCGCCGGGCAACAACTCGCTCCCGTTCACGCCGGCCGGCTCGGTACTGCCGGGCATGATGATGTTCGACGGCGCGGGCGGCTACGAACGTGTCGCGAGCGTGGAGCGCGTGACCATCGACCTGCCCGTCTACGACCTCGACGTCGCCGGCACGCACAACTTCGTCGCGAACGGGGTCGTCACGCACAACTCGATCTACGGGTGGCGCGGCGCCGACGTCCGCAACATCCTCGACTTCGAAAAGACCTGGCCTAACGCGACCGTCGTCAAGCTCGAGGAGAACTACCGCTCGACGCCCAACGTTCTCGACCTCGCCAACGTCGTCATCGCCGCGAACGCGTCGCGCCGCGGCAAGACCCTCCGCCCCACGCGCGGGGCCGGGGAGCGCGTCTCGCTCGTCGGCGCGCTCGACGACCGCGACGAGGCGGACTTCGTCGTCGAGGAGGTCGCCGCGCGGCGCGCGGGCGAGGGGCGCGTGCTGCGCCACTTCGCCGTGCTCTACCGGACGAACTCGCAGAGCCGCTCGCTCGAAGAAGCGCTCCGTCGCCGCGGGATGCCGTACCGGCTCGTCGGCGCCGTGCGCTTCTACGACCGGCGCGAGATCCGCGACCTGATGGCTTACCTGAAGCTGATCGCCAACCCGGCCGACAACGAGGCGTTCCGCCGCGTCGTGAACGTCCCGAAGCGCGGCATCGGCGACACCTCGCTCGACCTGCTCGCCGAAATCGCCGAGCGCGAGCGGGTCCCGCTGCTCGAAGCGGCGCGGCGCCCCGAGGTGCAGGCGCAGCTCCGCCCGGCGGCGCGCGCGCCGCTCGCCGAGTTCGTCGCGCTCGTCGACCGCCTCAGCGCGGCGGCGCCCAACGCGAGCGTCGACGAGCTCCTGCGGGACCTGATCGATACGATCAAGTACGGCGACCACCTGAAGGCGGAAGGTCCCGACTGGCAGGACCGGATGGAGAACGTGCGCGCCCTCGTCGACGGCGCGGCGGAGACGGTCGCGGAGGAGGGCGGGGAGGTGGGCCTCACGCCGCTCGATCACTTTCTGCAGAAGGCGACGCTCGTCGCCGGCGTCGACGCGCTCGCCGCCGACGCCGACGCGGTCACGCTGATGACGATGCACAACGCGAAGGGCCTCGAGTTCCCCGTGGTGTTCATCACCGGGCTCGAGGACGGGCTGTTCCCGCTCGCGCGCGCCTACGACGACCCCGCCCAGCTCGAAGAGGAGCGGCGACTGTTCTACGTCGGGATCACGCGCGCCGAGGAAAAGCTCTACCTGCTGCACGCCGAGCAGCGCCTGCGCAACGGCGAGCGGATGCAGGGGCGCCCCTCGGGGTTCTTGGACGGGCTGCCGAACGAGCTGTTCGACAAGAAGCTGACCGTGAAGGCACGCAGCTCGGGCCGCGCGTTCATCGCCGAACTCGGCGGCGGCTATCCGTCCGGCGGCCGCGGCGACGGGTCGGGGAACTGGGGGCGGAGCAGCTGGTCGCGCGCCGGCGCGGGCGGGCGCGGGTCGGCCCCGGCGCGCGGCGGGTCGACGTTCGGACGCGGCGCGGACGAGGACGACGCGCCGAGCTTCGCCACACGCAAGGTCGGCACGCCCGTGACGGCGCCCGCCGTCCGGCGCCGCCCCGCGACGCCGGACCCGGTCGAGGAGTCGCAGGACGCCGCGCTGCTTCAACCCGGCGAGCGCGTAAAGCACCGCAAGTTCGGCACGGGCACGGTCGCCGAGCTGATCGGCGCCGGCCGCGACGCCAAGGTGCGCGTTGACTTCGACGACGAGAGCGTCGGCCGCAAGACGCTCGTCGTCGCGCAGGCCAACCTCGAACGCGGGTGGGACTGAGTGGCCGTCACGGAGCAGGACGTCCGCCACGTGGCGGCGCTCGCGCGTCTCGGGCTCGACGACGCGCGCGTCCCGGCGCTCGTCGCGGAACTCAACGGCATCCTCGTGCACATGGACGCACTGCGGCGCGTGAAGACGGACGGCGCGCCGGTCGCGGGCGTCGGGGCCGGCGGCATGCCGCTCCGCGACGACGCCGGGCCGCCGTACCCGCTCGCCTACCCGCGCGAGGACGTCGGGCCCGCGATGCGCGCGGGCTTCTACCTCGTCCCGCGGCTCGCCACGCACACGGCGCTCAAGGCGAGCGAAGGCGACGACGCGGACGACGCCAACTCGGCGAACGAGAGTTCCGTCGACGACGCCGTCGCGGCCGACGTCCTGGCGCAGGACGGCGAGGAGACCGCCGGATGAGCACGCTCGACTTGCTCGACCTCCCGGCCGCCGCGCTTGGCGCGGGCGTGCGCACCGGAGCGTACGCGCGCGACGCGGCGACCGAGGCGAGCCTCGCCGCCGCCGCGCGGCTCGAAGCGGCGGACGTGCGCGCGTTCGTCGACCTCCACCCGAGCGCCCACGCGGCGACCGCGGCTGCGCGCGACGGCTCGCACGAGAAGGCGCGCACGGGCGTGCTCGCCGGCGTTCCGGTCGCGATCAAGGACAACCTCGCCGACCTCTCGCTCCGGACGACCTGCGGGTCGAAGATCCTCGCCGGCTACGTCAGCCCGTACGAGGCGACCGCCGTCGCGCGCCTGCTCGACGCGGGCGCGGTCGTGGTCGGCAAGACGAACATGGACGAGTTCGCGATGGGGTCGTCTACGGAACACTCGGCGTACGGGCCGACGCGCAACCCGATCGACCCCTCGCGCGTGCCGGGCGGCTCGTCGGGCGGGTCGGCGGCGGCCGTCGCGGCGGGCGTCGTCCGCATCGCGTTAGGCTCCGAGACCGGCGGCTCGGTCCGCCAGCCGGCGGCGTTCTGCGGCGTCGTCGGCGTCAAACCCACGTACGGCCGCGTGAGCCGCTACGGCCTCGTCGCCTTCGCGTCCTCGCTCGACCAGGTCGGCGTCTTCGGCCGGACCGTCGACGACGCCGCGGTCGCGCTCGAGGTCATCGCCGGGCGCGACCCGCACGACGCGACGAGCGCGGACATCCCCGTCCCGTCGCTGCAGTTCGGCGCCGACGACGTACGCCCGAACGGCCACGGCCCGCTCGCGGGCCTGAAGATCGGCCGGCCGAGGGAGTACTTCCCGGACGGCCTCGACCCCGCCATCCGCGCCCTGGCGGACGCCGCGCTCGACCGGCTGCGGGCGTTAGGCGCGAGCGTGAAGGACGTCTCGCTGCCGCACACCGACCTTGCGATCCCGGTCTACTACATCCTCGCGCCCGCGGAGGCGTCGAGCAACCTCGCGCGGTTCGACGGGGTCCGCTACGGCCCGCGCGCCGCGTCCGACTCCCTCCGCGCGCTCTACGACCGCACGCGCGCCGAGGGCTTCGGCCCCGAGGTCACCCGCCGCATCCTGCTCGGCACGTACGCGCTCTCGCACGGCTACTACGACGCGTACTACCGCAAGGCGCAGGAGGTGCGCGGCCTCATCGCCGCGGACTTCGCCGACGCCTTCGACGGCGTAGACCTGCTCTTCACGCCGACCACGCCGACGCCGGCGTTCCCGTTAGGCTCGCTGTCCGACCCCTACGAGATGTACCTGAGCGACATCTTCACCGCGACGGCCAACCTCGCCGGCGTCCCCGCGATGAGCCTGCCGATCGGCGACGTCGGCGGCCTGCCCGTCGGCGGCCAGTTCATGGCCCCGCACTTCGGCGAGGCGACGATGTTCCGCGCCGCCGCGGCGCTCGAGCGCGCGCTCGCGCTGCCGTCCCCCGCCGGGGGGGCGCGCGCGTGACCGCCCCCGCGGCCACCGCGCGCAGCGCGGCCGAGTGGATGCGCGAGTACGAGATGGTCGTCGGGCTCGAGGTGCACCTCCAGCTCGACACGCAGACGAAGGCGTTCTGCAACTGCTCGACGGCGTTCGGCGACGCGCCCAACGCGAACACCTGCCCGGTCTGCCTCGCGCTCCCCGGCGCGCTCCCGGTCCTCAACCGGCACGCCGTCGAGCTCGCGACGCGCGCGGCGCTCGCGCTCGGCTGCACCGTGCACCCGACGTCCGTCTTCGCGCGCAAAAATTACTTCTACCCCGACCTGCCGAAAGGCTACCAGATCTCGCAGTTCGACGAGCCGCTCGCGACCGGCGGCAACGTGCAGATCGGCGAGACCGACGTCGGCGAGCCAATCACCGTCCGCGTGACGCGCGTCCACATGGAAGAGGATGCGGGCAAGTCGCTCCACGACCGCTTCGCGCGCGAGACCGCGATCGACCTCAACCGTGCCGGGGTCCCGCTCGTCGAGATCGTCAGCGAGCCGGACATGCGCTCGGCGGCCGAGGCGGGCGCCTACCTGCGCGCGGTCAAGCAGCTCGTGCAGTACGTCGGCGCGAGCGACGCGAGCATGGAGGAGGGCTCGCTGCGCGTCGACGCGAACGTCTCCGCGCGCCCGCTCGGCCAGACGCACCTCGGCGCCAAGTGCGAGATCAAGAACATGAACTCGTTCTCCGGCGTCGAGCGCGCGGTCGAGGTCGAGTTCGCGCGCCAGTGCGGGATCCTCGCGCGCGGCGTGCGCGTCGAGCAGCAGACGATGCTCTGGAACGCCGCGCGTCAGGAAGTCCGGCCGGCGCGCTCGAAAGAAGGCAGCCACGACTACCGCTACTTCCCCGAGCCGGACCTGCCGCCGCTCGTGCTCACGACGGCGTGGATCGAAGCGCAGCGCGCGGGCCTTCCCGAACTCCCGTCCGCGCGCCGCGCGCGCATACGCAAGGAGCACGGGCTCTCGCTCCAGGACGTCGACGTGCTCGCCGCCGATCCCGCGCTGGCCGACTACTACGAGTCGGTCGCGCGCATCCACGGCGACCCGAAGACGGCCGCGAACTGGATCGCGCGCGACGTGCTCACCGCGCTCAACGAGACCGGCGAGTCGGTGCAGCAGTTCGCCGTGCGCGTCCGCCCGGAGGATCTCGCCGCCCTGCTCGGCATGGTGCGCGACGGCTCGCTCAGCCGCGCCGCCGGCACCGCCGTCTTTGGCATCATGCGCCGTACCGGCGAGTCGGCCGCGATGATCGCCGAGCGCGACCAGCTCACGCAGGTGAGCGACGACGCGCCGCTGCGGCGGTGGATCGACGAGGTGTTCGACGAGCGCCCGGACGAGGCGCGGCGCTACCTCGCGGGCGAACGCAAACTGCAGGGCGTGCTGGTCGGCCTGGTGATGAAGAAGTCCAAGGGCACGGCCGACCCGAAGCGACTCAACGCACTGCTCGCCGCGCGACTCCCAAGCTGAGCAGCGACGATGGGACGTCGGCCGCGTAGGTGAGCGCGGTCGTCGGCATCCCGAACCGGCGCTCCGCCTCGCGACGTGCGGCCACGGCGCCGCCCGCGCGCAACGCGGCGCGCCGGACGCGCTTCGCCTGCCCGAGCGCGTCGTCGCCCGACGGGTCGAGGCGCGCCGGCTCGGACTGCGCCCCGCGCCGTAGCCAGTCGACGATGTAGTCGAACGACCGGGTGACGTACGGCACCACGTCCTCGTCGCTCAGCTCCCACCGGCTGTTCTCGGTCATCAGCCCGAAGATGCGCTGCCACGAGTCGCTGTCGGCCGCGTGCACCATGCCGCGGAAGATCCGCCGGTTCGTCGGCGTGCTGAAGATCGTCGGGCTGAGGATGCGGTCGAGGTGCCCGTCCGCGGCGGAGTGGTCGAGCAGGATCAGCTCGCGGGCGCGCCGCGCCGCGCCGTCGCCGATGTGCGTCTCGAAGCGGCTCTCCCAGTAGCTGTGGCCGAGCGCGGACGTGCTGGCCGTGACGGCGAGCTGGCGCGGGACGAAGTAGTTGTGCGCAACCGCGTCCGCGGCGAGGTGCGCTTGATATCCGAGCCCGAACGCCCGCAGCGCGTCGTCAGGCGCCTCGGCCGCGATCTCGTGTCCCACCTGCCACGAGTGGCAGTGCCGACCGACCGGGACGTACTTCTTCGCGATGCTCGTGTCCGCGGCGATCGACCCGTAGAGGAAGTCGTTCGGGTACTCGCGGAGCAACGCGGCGACGGCCTTCGGCAGCAGATCGAGCACGCGGAGCACCGCGTCGCCGAGGAAGACGTGCGTGCCCGGCGTCCACGCGTGCGCGACCGCGGGCGTGAGCGCCACGCACGCGAGACTGACGACGCACGCGGCGACGACGAGTAGTCCCAGCGTCGGGACGACGTCTCTCACCCGATCCGGCGCGTGGCGCGGCGCGCCGCGCGTCGGAGGTCGCGGAGTCCACGTTCGAGGTGCTGCTCCAGCTCGTCGCGCGACCGCTCGAGTGCCGCGGCCGTCCGGCGGGCGAGGGCCGCGACGTCGTCCCCAGTCTCGCCCGCGCGCGCGTCGACGCGCTTGCGCCCGCGCTCCGCCGCGCGCTCCGCGGCGCGCCCGGCGTCCTGCAGGCGGTCGCGTACGCGCTCGCGGACGCGCTCGCGCGCGGGTGCGACGGCGGTCTCGCGCCACGCGTCGCGGACCGTGCGCGCGAT
Organism: Gemmatimonadetes bacterium T265; assembly: GCA_019973575.1. NCBI lineage: Bacteria > Pseudomonadati > Gemmatimonadota > Gemmatimonadetes bacterium T265. The sequence goes on along the minus strand of BPUI01000002.1, from coordinate 49,209 downwards.
CGTCGGTTGCCGTCGGGCGACGGATCGGCTCGCCAGCCAGCCGAGCCCCGCGCCGAGTGCCGCGCCGACGAGGCCGGCGATAACGGTCGTGCTCGCGTCGGCGAGTGCGTCATCGCGGGCGAGCGCGTCGAGCAAATCGTCGTCGTGCTCGTCGCGCGTGGGGCGGTCTGGTTCGACGCTCATGGATGTGGAGCCGAGAGGAAGGAACGCCGACGGCACTCGAACACCGTGTTCGCACGCCCGACGTTACGCATCACGCGTGCGGATGCGCGGCCGCGGGGCGGTGTCCGCGGTCGCGTTCGGGCCGCCGGCGCCCGACGCGTCGTCGCCGTCGCCCCGTTCATCCTCGGCGGCGCTCTCCGCGTTAGGCGCGCGCCGCCCGAATCCCGCGATGTCGTCGCGCAGCGATGCGAACCCCTCGCGGACGCCGGCGACCGTCGACGCGGCGGCGACGAGCGAGTGCTCCGCCTCGGACTGCGCCACGTGCAGCAGCGCTTCGAGGTCGCGCGCCCGCGCCTCGGCCCGCATGAGCGTTTCGTCGATGCGGCGCTCCGCCCGCGCGACGAGCGCCGTCACGCGCTCCACGTCGGACCGCACCGCCGTCGTGACGTAGTCGACGTTCTCGGCGATGCGGCTCGTGTGATGCGTGATCGGGGCGACGTCTCCGTAGACGCGGTCCAGCAGGTCGCTGACCTTCTGGTAACTCTTGCGGAAATTCCAGGCGGCCGGCACCACCGCGATCGTCAGCGCGAGCAGCGCGAGGGTCATCAACGCGTGCAGCGCCTCCGACACGCGCTCGAACCAGCCCGGGTCGAGAGGGGCCGCTTTCGTGACGATCGTGTCCAGGGGGGCGGCTGCGGCAAGCCAGCTACCGGCCGCGTGCAGGGGCGCTGCCGCGAGAAAGATCACGAGGAAGACGTGGGCGGCGAACGAGGGGGCGCGTCGGCCTTGGGCGGCGACCGGGGTCGGGCTATCGTACGCCGGCCGCGGGGCGGGCGTCAAGCGACGCCCGCGCCCGACGCGCGCTGAAGCCCCGCGCGGCCGTCTGCCGTTTCCGTCCGTTTTGTCTCATGGCCCAATCGCCGTCCGCCGTGCAGTTCGTGGTCGAGGGAGGCCGGCGGCTCGCCGGCAGCATACGCCCGTCCGGCAACAAGAACGCGGCGCTGCCGATCGTCGCGGCGACGCTCCTGACCGAGCACCCGGTCACGCTCGATAACGTTCCCCGCATCCGCGACCTCGAAACGCTCGTCGAGCTCGTCCGTTCGCTCGGCCCCTCCATCGAATGGGTCGGACGGAACACGCTACACGTGCACGCGCGCGACGTTATACCGGCCGAACTCGATCGCGACCTCTCCCGCAAGATTCGCGGCTCGATCCTGCTCGCCGGCCCGCTGCTCGGCCGCTGCGGGCGCGTCACGCTTCCGCCGCCCGGCGGCGACGTGATCGGCCGCCGCCGGCTCGACACGCACTTCCTCGCGCTCGAACAGCTCGGCGCACGTTACACCGTTGATTCGCAAATCACGCTCGAGGCGGATGTGCTGCACGGCGCTGACGTGTTCCTCGACGAGCCGAGCGTGACGGCGACCGAGAACGCGCTCATGGCGGCGGTCATGGCCCGCGGAACTACCGTGTTGCGGAACGCGGCGAGCGAACCGCACGTGCAGGATCTCGCGCACTTCCTCGTCGCGCTCGGCGCGCGCGTCGACGGGATCGGGACGAATACGATGACGGTCGAGGGCGGGGCGACCCTCGGACCCGCTTCGTACCGTATCGGCCCCGACCACATCGAGGTCGGCTCGTTCATCGGGCTCGCCGCCGTCACCGGCTCGGAACTGCGCATCGAGGACGCCGGGGTCGAGCACCTCCGCTCGACGCTCATGGGCTTCGAACGGTTGGGGATCACGTGCCGCGTCGACGCCGGCGACCTCGTCGTGCCCGCCGAGCAGTCGCGGCGCATTCAGTCGGACCTCGGCGGGCACGTGCCGACGATCTCCGACCAGCCCTGGCCCGCCTTCCCGGCCGATACGATGTCGATTGCGATCGTGACCGCGACACAGTGCGACGGGATGGTCCTGATGCACGAAAAGATGTTCGAGTCGCGCATGTTCTTCGTCGACAAGCTGATCGGCATGGGCGCGCGCATCGTGCTCTGCGACCCGCACCGCGCGATCGTCGCCGGACCCTCCGCGCTCCGCGCCGCGACGATGGAATCGCCCGACATCCGGGCGGGCATGGCGATGCTGCTCGCCGCGCTCTGCGCGGAGGGCACGAGCGTCATCAACAACGTGGGCCAGATCGAGCGCGGCTACGAGCGAATCGACGAACGACTCGGCGCGCTCGGCGCGCAGATCCAGCGCGTCGAGAACCGCCGGCACGAGTAGGCGGCGACGTGCGGGCCGACGTGGCCGCGGTCACGGTGCCGGTTGCGCCAAGCGCGCCGGCCGGGCCGGACGACGCGTACCTCGCCTTCGACGTGTTCGCTGAGTGGGGCATACACGCGATCGTGACGACGCGCGCCGCCGGCTCGTTCGCGAGCGTGGGGGACGCGCCGATCGGCGCCGTGCTCGACCGCTGGGGAACGCTCCAGCGCTACGCCGCCGGCGGCGAGAACGGACGTTTGGCGACGGCGCGGCAGGTGCACGGCGCCGACCTGCTCGAACACGACGGAACCTGGCGCGGTTGGCTCCGCGGTCCCGCGGCCGACGGCCACGTCGCGATCGCGCGCGGGACCACCCTCACGGTGACCGTAGCCGATTGTGTGCCGGTCTACCTCGCCCACCCGTCGGGCGCGACCGCAATGCTCCACTCCGGCTGGCGCGGGACGGCGGCCGGCATCGTCACCGCCGCGATCGCCCGCCTTGCCACGGCCGGCCATCGCGCGTCGGAGCTGCGCGTGCTCACCGGCCCGGCGATTTGCGGCGCCTGTTACGAGGTCAGCCCTGACGTGTACGCGGCACTGACCGGCACGCGGGTCGACCGACCGCGCCCCGTTGCACTCGACGCGGTCATTGCGCGCCAAGCCCGCCAGGCCGGCGTGCGCGAGGTGTACACGACCGACCTCTGCACGCGCTGCGACAACAGGCGGCTGTTCTCGCACCGGGCAGGGGATCCTGGTCGCCAACTCGGGGTACTCTGGGCAGGCTGATCAGCGGCGCAGTCGTCGCGTTCGGTGGCACGTGTGCCATTGACGCTCCGCGGGCCGCTGCCTACGTTGCGCAGGTGCCAGAGCCAGGGGCTCCGGCAGGAAATGTGGGGAAGCCCCCCACATTTTTTATTGCCCTTCGGTTCTGCCCTCCACTTCTCGCCGATCGTGAGCGATCTCCTCGAACCCATTGTGCTCGAAGCAGTTGCGGCACTTGGCTTCGAGTTGGTCGAGTTGCGGCGCCGCGGCAGCCGTAGCCGTCCCGTGCTCGACGTGCGCGTCGAGCGCGCGGACGGCGCGGCCGTGACGATCGACGATTGCGCGCGTGCGTCGCGCGCGATCGAAGCCCGGCTCGACGCCGAGCGCATCGTCGGCGAACGGTACGTGCTCGAAGTCTCGTCGCCCGGAGTCGAGCGCGCGTTGCAGCGCCCCGCCGACTGGCGCCGCTTCGCGGGGCAGCATGCGCTCGTCACCGCCGCGCCGCTCCCGGGCGGCCGCGCGGAGGTGACGCTGGTCGCGCTTCACGGCGAGCCCGGCGCGGAGGTGGCCGTCGTACGCGATGCTCGCGGCGCGGAGCACCAGCTCCCGCTCGGCGACGTGACGCAGGCGCGCCTCGCGTTCCACTGGAATCCAAGGAAGGAGTGACTGATGGCCGTCTCCCCCGACGTCCTTACCGCGATCCGCGAGCTGACCAACGCGAAGCAACTCGACCGCGCCGAACTGTTCGGCCTGCTCCAGGACGGGATCATCGCCGCGCTGCAAAAGAAGTACGGCCCGACCGTGCAGGCCGAGGTCGACATCGACGACGCGACGGGCGGCATCCGCATCGTGATGCTCAAGACCGTCGTGGCCGAGCCCGAGGACACCGCGCGCGAGATCTCGCTCGACGAGGCCCGTCTCCAGGACGAGGAGTTCCAGGTCGGCGACATCTACGAACGCGAGATCCCGTTCCACGAGTTCGGACGCGCCGCGGTCCAGGCCGCCAAGCAGCGCATCGTGCAGCGCGTACGCGAGGGCGAGCGCACGCGCATCAAGGACGAATTCTCGTCCAAGGTAGGCGAACTGCTCTCCGGCGAGGTCCAGCAGATCGAGCGTGGCAAGATCGTGCTCATGCTCAACCGGTTCCGGGAGGCGGAAGCCATCATCCCGTACCGCGAGCAGAACCACCGCGAACACGCGCACCAGGGCGAGACGATCCGCGCAGTCCTCAAGCGCGTCGAGGACACGCCGAAGGGGCCGCGCCTCGTCCTGAGCCGCGCCGACGCGCTGTTCGTGCAGGCGCTCTTCCGCCTCGAGGTGCCTGAAATCCAGCAGGGCATCGTCGAGATCCGCGCCGCCGCGCGCGAGGTCGGCAGCCGGACCAAGATCGCCGTCTTTTCGCGCGACGACGCGGTCGATCCGGTCGGCGCATGCGTCGGGCTCAAGGGCGCGCGCGTGCAGGCGGTCGTCAACGAACTCGGCGGCGAGCGCATCGACATCGTGCCCTGGTCGGCCGACCCCGAGCGCTTCGCGAAGCTCGCGCTCGCGCCGGCCAAGGTGGCGCGGGTGTTCAGCGACCACGGGGCGAAAACGATTCAGGTCATCGTCGACGACGACCAGCTCTCGCTGGCGATCGGACGCAACGGGCAGAACGTGCGCCTCGCGTCCGAACTCACCGGCTGGAAGCTCGACCTCTACTCGAGCCGCGAGTGGACCGACCGCGCGCCCGAGCCGCAGTCCGACACCGCACCCGACGGCGCCGAGGACGAGACGAACGTGCCGCTCGCCGACATCGCGGGAATCGAGCCCGCCGTGGTCGCGGTTCTCGAGGCGGGCGGCTACCGTATGCTGGACGACATCCTCGACCTCGACCGCGACGATTTTCTCCGTTTGCCGGGAATCGCGCCGGCCGAGGCGGACCACCTCGTCGCGCTCGTCGAATCGTTGACGACCGAAGGCGAGGCTGACGAGGACGACGCCGGCACGAGTTCGGTCGTCGGCTGACGCGCCACGCGGTGGCGTCCGGCCGACGCAGCCGGTGCACGTGATGGACGGCGCCTCCGATGCGCCGGACGCGCGCATGACCCGGATGCTCCGGCTCCTCGGGTTGGGCGTCCGCTCGCGCGGCGCGGTTGTGGGCGTCGAGCGGGTACGAGAGGCGGTCGGGCGTGGCACGCTGCGGCTTGCGGTAGTCGCGCCCGACGCCTCGCACCATAGTTTGCACAAGGTGCGGCCGCTGCTCGCGGCGCGCGGCGTGCCGGTGCTGGAAGCACCGTCGGCCGTGGTGCTGGGGCAGGCGGTCGGGCGGGACACCACGGTCGTGGTCGGCGTCACCGACGTCCACCTCGCACGTGGAATACAACAGGGCTTCGGCGTCGCTCGCGACGCCACGGACGCGTCCGACGGCGGACGTGCCGGGACGGTCTCTGGTCGCGCCGCCCACGTGGGGCGGCCGCGCCGGGACTTTAGGAGGGTGGATTGAGCAAGCGCGTCGACGAATTGGCAGGCGATCTGAAGGTCGGTGCGGAGGACGTGCTGTCGCTCCTCCGCGCGATGGAGATTCCGGTGGCCCGGGGCCCGCAAACGGTGCTCTCGGACGACCAGATTTCGCGCGTCCGCGCGCGCTGGGAGCGCGAGAAGCGCACGCGCGCGGTCGCCGCCGCGCAGGCAGCCGCCCCGGCACCGTCACGGCGCCGCAAGCCCGCGCCGGAGCCGGTCGCCATCGCGCCGGAACCGCCGGCCGCCGCCGGCGTGCGGCGTCGCGCGCGCCCGGCCGACGCCGAGCCGGCCTCGGCGGTCGTCGTCGAGGACGCGCCGCCAGGCGTGATCGACGAGATCGCACCGGAGCCGACGGCCGTGGCCGAGAATGGCTCGTCGTCGGCGCCCGAGCCGTCGCCGGCCGCCGTCGACGATTCCGTCCGCGACATCATCCCCGTCGCCGCCGGCGAGCAGGCCGAGCGCGTCCGCGCGGAAGGCGAGCGCGTCGACCGCGAGCGAGCCGAGCGCGAGCGCGGGGACCGCGAGCGGGCCGATCGGGAGCGGGCCGATCGTGAACGCGCAGATCGGGAACGGGCAGAACTCGACGCGGTCCGCGCAGCGGCGCAGGCCGCCGACGCGGCCGCGGCGCGCCGCGAGCGCCCGCAGGCGGCAGTGTCGCCGCCGCCGCGGATCATCGACCGGCCGGCAAACGCGCCGACGCCTCGGCCTACTGTCCCGGCACCGTCGCCCGCGACGCCGCGTCCCGCGCCGGTCGCGACCGCGTCTCCGTCCGCCGTGCCGCTTGCGGCCGCACCGAATCCCGCGCCCGACGCTGCGCGTCCGCGTCCGATCGTCCCGGGCGCGCCCCGTCCGCGGCCCATCACGCCGGGGTCGCCGCGGAACACGCCGGTCGCGTCCGCGTCGCCCGCCGCGCCGCGTCGCGACGAGCGTCGCGGCCCGGGCGCGGGGACGCCGACGTTCGGCAGCCCGTTCGTCGCCGCGCCTGGCGCGCCGGGCGCCGCGCGCGGCGGTCGCGGCGGGAAGAAGGGAAAGCGGGGCGTCGACCAGGGCGCCGTCGCCGACAACATCCGCAACACGCTGCAGGGCATGCGCGGCGCGCCGACCCGCGGCGGACGCCGTCGCGACGACGACGGGCGCGAGGAACTCGAGGCCGCACGCGCCGCCGAGGCGCAGCGCGAGCGCACCACCGTGCGCGTGAACGAGTTCATCACGGTCAGCGAACTCGCCGGCATCCTCAAAGTGCCGCCGACGCAGATCGTCGGGTTCGCGCTCAAGAACCTCGGCCTGATGGTGACCATCAACCAGCGGCTCGACTTCGACCAGATCGACCTGATCGCGTCGGAGTTCGGATTCCAGGCCGTGCGCGAGGAGGAGTACGCCGCGGACCTCGCCGCCGAGCCGCAGGACGCGGAGACCGAGGCCGACCTGACGACGCGGCCGCCCGTGGTCACGATTATGGGACACGTCGACCACGGCAAGACGTCGCTCCTGGACTACGTCCGGAAGGCGAACGTCGTCGCGGGCGAGGCGGGCGGCATCACGCAGCACATCGGCGCGTATCACGTCTCGCTGCCTAACAAGCGCCAGATCACCTTCCTCGACACGCCGGGCCACGAGGCATTCACCGCCATGCGCGCCCGCGGCGCGCAGGTCACGGACATCGTCGTGCTCGTCGTCGCCGCGGACGACGGCCTCATGCCGCAGACGATCGAGGCCATCTCGCACGCCCGGAACGCGGGCGTGCCGATGATCGTCGCGATCAACAAGATCGACCTGCCGCAGGCCAACCCGCTTCGCGTGAAGCAGGAACTCCTGCAGCAGAACGTCGTCCTCGAGGACTTCGGCGGGACCGTGCTCTCGACCGAGATTTCGGCGAAACTCGGGACCAACGTCGACGACCTCCTCGAGCAGATCCTCCTGCAGGCCGACCTCCTCGAGCTGCGGGCCAACGCGGACCGCCGCGCGACGGGAGCGGTCATCGAAGCCCAGCTCGATCCGGGCAAGGGGCCGGTTGCGACGGTGCTCGTCCAGAACGGGACGCTGCGCGTCGGGAACGACTTCATCTGCGGCATGTACTCCGGCCGCGTGCGCGCGCTGCTCGACGAGCGCGGCAAGCCGGTCAAGGGTGCCGGGCCGGCAATCCCCGTGCAGGTGCTCGGCCTCACCGGCGTCCCGATGGCCGGCGATCAGTTCCTCGAGGTCGACGACGCGACCCAGGCGCGAGAAATCGCGCAGCGCCGCGAACGCCTCGACCGCGAAGCGAAGAGCCGCCGCACGAGCAAGTCCGCGGTCACGCTCGAAGAGTTCATGAAGGAGGCGCCGGTCGGCGAGAAGCGGAACCTCAAGCTGCTCATCAAGGCCGACCAGGGCGGCCCGGCGGAAGCGCTCGCCGACGCGCTCGGACAGCTCTCGACCGGCGAGGTCGCCGTCGAGATCGTCCAGCGCGGCGTCGGCGCGATCACCGAGGGCGACATCCTGCTCGCGAAGGCGGCGGGCGCGATCATTATCGGCTTCCACGTGCGCCCCGATACGAAGGCGCGCACCGCGGCCGAACGCGAGGGCGTCGACATCAAGCTGTACCGCATCATCTACGAAGCGGTGAACGACGTGCGCGCGGCGCTCGAAGGGCTACTCGCGCCCGAACAGCGCGAAGTCGTGCTCGGCGAGGCGGAGGTGCGCGAGCTGTTCAAGGTCCCGCGCGTCGGCACCATCGCCGGCTCGGCGGTCCGGAGCGGAACGTTTACGCGCGGCTCCAAGGTGCGCGTCATCCGCGACGGCGTCGAGGTGTACGACGGCAACCTCAGCTCGCTCCGCCGCTTCAAGGACGACGTCCGCGAAGTCCAGGCCGGGTTCGAGTGCGGCATCGGCGTCGAGAACTTCAACGACCTCAAGGTCGGCGACGTGATCGAGTGCTACCGCACCGACCAGGTCGCGCGCACGCTCGTTCAGGCGAGCGCGGCCGCGAGCTGACGCGTCGCGCGCGCCGCGCGCGGGGGCCCGCACTCCGGCCCCCGCGCGCGGCGCGTTCGCCGTTGTTCCGCGGACGCGTGAACCTCGTCCCGGCCGCCCGTCCCAACTTCCTCCTTATGCCGTTCGATAACCGTCGCCCCGACCGAGTGTCCGAGGCGATCCGCGAAGAGGTCGCCACCTTTCTGACCGACGGCGTCAAGGACCCGCGCGTGCGCGGGCTCGTGACCGTCACGGGCGTCGACGTCACACGCGACCTGCGACACGCCAAGGTTTTCGTCAGCATCCTCGGCGACGAGGCCGCGCGCCGTGAAACGCTCGACGGCCTCGACGCGATGGCGGGACACCTGCGCGGCCACATCGGGCGCGCACTGCGCCTGCGCTCCGCGCCCGAGATCGCCTTCAAGTACGACCAGAGCGTGACATACGCAGCGCGCATCGAGACGCTGCTCGAAAAGGTGCGTCAGGAACGGGACGGGGACAGCACGGCCGGCCCCGAGCCCTCGTCAGATCGCGTCCCGTAGCCACGCCCGCGTCCGCCCAGCCGTGCCGCGTGACGGACTCGTACTGGTCGATAAGCCGGCCGGCGTGACCTCGCACGACGTCGTGAACCTCGCGCGCCGGGCGTTCGGCGAGCGTCGGATCGGCCACGCCGGCACACTCGACCCATTTGCGACCGGCTTGCTCGTGCTCCTCCTCGGGCGGGCAACGCGTCTGCTGCCGTACGTCAGCGGCGACCCGAAGATCTATGACGCGACGATCCGGTTCGGGCAAGAAACCGATACGGACGATCTGCACGGCGCCGCAACGCGGACCGCCGCGCCGCCTGCGCTCGACGCCGTGCACGCCGCCCTGCCGCAGCTTACGGGCGCAATCGACCAGCTGCCGCCCGCCTACTCGGCGAAGCGTGTGAACGGGCGGCGCGCGTACACGCTCGCGCGCTCCGGCGAGGAAGTGACGCTCGCGCCCGCCCGTGTGCGCGTGGACGCGTGGGAGGTGCGGGCGTGGCACGACGCGACGGCCGATGTACCCGTCGAACTCGACGTCCGGATCACCTGCGGGCCGGGCACGTACATCCGCGCGCTCGCCCGAGACCTCGGCCGCGCGGTCGGCAGCGCGGCGCACCTCGCGGCCCTGCGTCGCACGCGCAGTGGCGCGTTTGACGTCGCCGATGCGGTGAGCCTCGACGCCCTTCGCGAGCGGACGCCGGAGCCGCAACCCGCGCGCGACGCGGTCCCGGAGTTCGCGTCGCAAGCGCTCGACGCCACCGATCTGCGCCGCGTCTTCGCCGGCATCGCGGTCGACGCGACCGCGTCGGGCGAGCGCGCCGCGTTGGTCGACGCACACACTGGCCGGCTCGTCGCGGTCGCGGTGCGCGACGGTGACCGGTGGCAACCGCGCGTCGTGCTGCATGACTGACGATCGCGTCACGCCGCCCTGGGGCGCCGTCGTCACCGTGGGCACGTTCGACGGCGTGCACTGCGGTCACGCCGACGTGCTCCGCGTTCTCGCGGCCCGCGCCCGGGAGACCGCGCTCCGCAGCGTCCTCGTCACCTTCGCCGGCCATCCGCTCGAAACCTTGCGTCCCGGCGACGCCCCGCCGCTGCTCACCCCCGGCGTCGAGAAGCCCGAGGCGCTCGCCTCGGTCAGCGTCGCGATCGACCGCGTCGTCAGCCTGCCGTTCACGCCGGCGCTCGCCGCGTTGTCGGCCGAACAGTTCGTGCTCGACGTCTTGCGACGGCAGTACAACATGCGCGAGCTGCTCATCGGGCACGATCACGGCTTCGGCCGAGGTCGGGCCGGCGATGCGGCGATGCTCCAGGCACTCGGCGCGGCGCACGGCTTCGCCGTCGACGTCGTGCCGCCCGTCGCCGCCGCGGATGGCACGCCCGTCTCGTCGACCACGGTACGCGATGCGGTCCGCCGCGGCGATCTCGCGAGCGTCGGCGAGCAACTCGGCCGACCGTACGGCCTTCGCGGGCACGTCGTCCGCGGTGACCAGCGCGGACGGCTGCTCGGCTACCCCACGCTCAACATCCGGTCGTCCGACGCCCGCAAGCTACTGCCGCCCGACGGCGTCTACGCGGTTCGCGTGTTCCTGCCCGATGGGCAGCGCGACGGCATGCTCAACCTCGGCGGCCGTCCCACGTTCGGCGACGTGGGACGGTCGATCGAAGTGCACCTGTTCGACGCGGCCGGCGACTGGTACGACGCCCCCGTCGGCGTCGCGTTCGTCGCCCGTCTGCGCGACGTGCAGCGGTTCGACGGCGTCGACGCGCTCGTCGCGCAGCTCGACCGTGACGCACAGGCGGCCCGTCTGGCCGTTCGCGACGCGTGAAGCCCTGCGCGTGGCTCCGTTGACCCCCCGGTGGGGTACCGGTAACCTTCGCGCGTCCGCTACCACCCGTAACGTCCGGTCACGCCGCGAGTTGCGCGATTCCGCGCGCCCCGGCCTGGGCGCGACGCGACCAGCTCGCGCGTCTCTCCCCTTCGCCAGCGCATGAACAACCTGAAGTCCCGACTGCTCGTCATCGGCGCGCTAATCCTCGCGTCGTTGTGGGCGCTCTTCCCGCGCACGGTGGTCGAGCGCGTCAAGCGCGACGGCGTGTTCGTGACCGACACGGTTCGCCGCGTCCCGCTTCGGCGGGGGCTCGACCTGCAGGGCGGCATGCATCTCACGCTCGAGGTCGACGAGAGCAAGGGCGCGATCGCGAACAAGAACGACGCCGTCGAGCGCGCGCTCACCGTCGTACGCAACCGCATCGACGAGCTCGGCGTGAGCGAGCCAATTGTGCAGAAGGCCGGCGAGGATCGCATCCTCGTGGAGCTCCCCGGCGTGGACGATCCGGCGCGCGCACAGGCGGTCGTGCAGAAGGCCGCGTTCCTCGAGTTCCAGATTACCGACAAGACCCAGGCGCTCGAGCGCTCGCTCGGCAAACTCGACGCGGTCGCGGCGCAGCGCCTTCCGGCGCTCGCCGCGCGTACGCCGGCCACCGCGGGCGGCGCGGTCGCCGCCACGACCACGCCCGCCGGATCGACCGGCGCGAGCGGCGGGTTAGGCGGCCTACTCACCCCGGGCGGCGACACGGCCGCGAAGAAGACGGTCGCCGATTCGGCCGCGAGGGCAGGGAAGCGGACCGTCGCCGCAGGAACGTCCGCCGGACGCGATAGCGCCAGGCGTGACAGCGCGACCGACACCGCCGCGAAGCTGCCGACGACGAAGGGCGCGTTCAGCAAGGCGATCATCTCCGGCCGCGGACCGGGCGAGTACGTGCTCACCGAGGCGGACTACCTCAAGTTGCAACCGCTGCTCGATCTGCCCGAAGTGCAGGCCGCGATGCCGCCCGGCAAGGTGCTGCGCTGGGGCGCGGACACGCTCGTGCAGGGCGGCCAGGTGTACCGCACGCTGTATGCGCTCGACTCGCGCCCGATCATCACGGGCGAGTACCTGACCGACGCGCGCCCGGCGAGCGATCCGACCGAGGGGAACACGGTCCAGTTCACGCTTTCGCGCGAGGGCGGACGCCGGTTCCAGACCGAGACCGCCCGTCACATCAAGGATTTCATGGCGGTCGTCCTCGACCAGCGCGTGATCACCGCACCGGTCATCGAGAGCGCCATCGGCACCAACGGCCAGATCCGGCTCGGCGGCGGTTCGCTGCAGGCCGCGCAGGACCTCGCCATCGTGCTCAAGGCCGGCGCGCTCCCGGTCCCGCTGCGCGTCGCCGAAACGCGCGAGGTCGGTCCGTCGCTCGGACGCGACTCGATCAACAAGGGGATCGCGGCCGGCGTCGTCGCCGTCCTGGTCGTCGTCGTAATCATGATCGCGTACTACCGCTTCTCCGGCGTCCTCGCCGTCGGCGGACTCGCGCTCTACGTCCTCTACACGCTCGCCACGCTCGCCGGCTTCAATGCGACGCTCACGCTCCCGGGCCTCGCCGGCTTCGTACTCTCGATCGGGATCGCGGTCGACGCGAACGTGCTGATATTCGAGCGCATCCGCGAAGAGCTCGACACCAGCAAGTCGGTGCGCACCGCCATCGACGAGGGGTTCCGACACGCGCTCCCCGCCATCGTCGACTCGAACGTCTCGACGGCCCTGACCGCCCTCGTGCTCTACAGCTTCGGGACGGGGCCCGTCCGCGGCTTCGCCGTCACGCTGCTCGCCGGCATCGCGGCGTCGATGGTCACCGCGATCTTCGTCGTGCGCACCTTCTACCTCCTCTGGCTCAGCCGCGCGCGCGCGCCCCGCGCGCTCAGCATCTGAGCGAGGCCGCGCCCATGCTCCGTATCTTCCACGACACGCATTACGACTTCATCAAGTGGTGGCGCGCGATGGCGATCGCCACCGCGACCTTCATCATCGTCGGGATGGGGGCCACGCTCCTCCGCGGCGGCCTCCGGTACAGCATCGACTTCACCGGCGGGACGTTGATGCAGCTCGCCTTCCAGCAGAAACCGGACGTCGCGCAGCTCCGCGCTGCGCTCGACGCCGGCGGCGTCCGCGACGCCGAGATCACGCAGTTCGGGTCCGACCGCGAATTCACCGTTCGCGCGCAGGACGAGAACGCGAGCGCGGGCGCGTCGACGCACGGCGCGGAGTCGGTCGCGCGTCGCGTCCGCGACGTCCTCGCACAACGCTTCGGCGCGTCCGCGTTCACGGTCGTCCGCACCGAGGCCGTCGGCCCGCGGGTCGGCAGCGAGCTGCGGCGCGGCGCGATCATCGCCATCCTCGTGTCGTTCGCGCTGACCCTGATCTACCTGTGGTTCCGGTTCGAGTGGCGCTTCGGCCTCGCCGCGGTGATCGCCACCGCGCACGACATCTTCACGACGATCGCGTTCATCGGCCTGATGCACCTCGAAGTGTCGCTGACCGTCATCGCGGCGATCCTCACCGTCATCGGCTACTCGCTCAACGACACGATCATCATCTTCGACCGCGTCCGCGAGAACCTCCGCAAGCACCGCGGGATGCCCCTCTACGACCTCGTCAACCTCTCGGTGAACGAAACGCTCCCGCGCTCCGTCCTCACGCACGCGACGACGCTCGGCGCGACGCTCGCGCTCCTGCTGTTCGCGGGCGAGGTCATCCGGCCGTTCGCGTGGGTGATGGCGTTCGGGATCTTCACCGGGACCTTCAGCTCCATCTACGTCGCCTCGGCGATCCTGATCTGGATCGAGCGCCGGTACCCGCGACCTGCCGTTGACGCGCGGCGCGCGCCCGCGGCGCGCCCGGCCGTGCGCCCCGACCGAACGCTCGCCGCGAGCTGACCTCGGGCGTTCGCGTGCCGCCGTTCCTCGACAGCCACGCGCACCTCGCCGACGCCGCGTTCGCCGATGACCGCGACGCGGTCGTCGAGCGGGCGCGCGAGGCCGGCGCGACCGGCATCGTGGCCATCGGCGAGTCTATCGCGGTCGCGGAGTGCGCGCGCGAGGTTTCGGCGGCGCACGCCGGCTTCGTCTGGTTTACCGCGGGTGTCCATCCGCACGACGCGGCCGGGTTCGACCGGGCCCGCGACGAACCCCGACTGCGCGCACTCCTCGACGCGGGCGCCGTCGCGGTCGGCGAGTGCGGGCTCGACTACCACTACGACCACTCCCCGCGCGAGGCGCAGCACCGCGCACTCGGCGCGCAGCTCGCGCTCGCGGCGGCGTTCGGTCGCCCGCTCGTCGTCCACTCGCGTGAGGCGGACGCCGATACGTACGCGCTGCTCCGCGACGCCGAACGCGCCGGCGTCGTTGGCGTCCTGCACTGCTTCACCGGCCCCGCCGGGCTCGCGGCGGCCGCGGTCGCGGCCGGCTGGTACGTGAGCTTCAGCGGGATGGTCACCTTCAAGCGATGGGACAACGCCGCGGCACTCGCGGCCGTCCCGCCCGACCGGCTGCTGGCCGAAAGTGATGCGCCGTACCTCGCCCCGGCGCCCGACCGCGGCAAACGGAACGAGCCCGCGTGGGTCGCACGTACCGTCGCGCGCCTCGCCGAATTGCGCGGCGTCGACGCGCACGACCTCGGCGCGCAGACCGCGGCCAACGCACGCCGCCTGTTCGGGCTCGACGCGCGCCTGCCCGCACCCGCCTAACGGAGTCCCGTACATGCCATCCCCCGTCCACACCGAGCGCGCCCCCGCCGCGATCGGTCCGTACGCGCAGGCGGTCGTCGCGAACGGCGTCGTCTACACCGCGGGCCAGATTCCGCTCGACCCGGCGACGATGGAGTTGGTACCCGGCGACGTCGCGGCGCAGGCGGAGCAGGTCCTGCGCAACCTGGGCGCCGTGCTCGGTGCCGCCGGGGCGTCGTGGGCGAGCGCGCTGAAAACCACGATCTTCCTCGCCGACATGGCGGACTTCGCGCGCGTGAACGAGGTCTACGCGCGCCACCTCGGCGACGCGCGCCCGGCGCGCTCCACCGTCGCGGTCGCCGGACTGCCACGCGGTGCCCGCGTCGAGATCGAAGTCGTCGCCGCGGTCGATGGCTGATCGCACGCGCCCCCGCCGGGCGGCGCGACGGGCGCTCGTGGGCGCGGCGACCGTCGCGGCGGCGGTCGCGGCGCCCGGCGCGCGGGCACAGACGTCGCCGCCTGGCTCCGTGGTGCCAAGCGTTCCGGCAACGCGCGATACCGTTCCGCGGACGGTCGCCGATACGACCGGGCCCGCCGGCCGCGGCCCGCGTCCGCGGCCGGCCCCGCCGCGCCGCGCCGGTCTACTGCCGCCCATCACGCCCGGGCGCGCGTTCTTCTCGTCGCTGCTCGTGCCGGGCCTCGGCCAGTCGCGCCTCCAACGCCCGACGGCGGGCGCGGTGTTCGTCGGCATCGAGTTCGGCGTGATCACCATGCTCGTGAAGTCGAACGCCGACCTGCGAAGCGTCGAGTCGTTTCGCGCCGACAGCGTCGCGTCCAGCTACCCGGTCGACAGCCTCGGTAACGTGCTGAAGAGGCCGCCGCAGCAGGGCAGCGGACTGGGCATCGACCTCGTGCGCGCGCGCCGCCTCCACCGCGAGGACTGGGTCGCCGCGCTCATCTTCAACCACCTCATCAGCGGCGCCGAAGCGTTCGTCTCGGCCAACCTTTACGACCTGCCCGCGCAGATCACCGCGCGACCGTCTTCGCAGGGCGGCACGCTCGTCGCACTGTCGGTCTCGTGGTGAGTTGCCCGCCGTGACGCGCGCCGACGCGCCGATCGGCGTCTTCGACTCCGGGATCGGCGGCCTAACGGTCGTACGCGAACTGCGGCGCCAGCTGCCCGCGGAAGACATCGTCTACTTCGGCGACACCGCGCGCGTTCCGTACGGACCGAAGAGTCGCGAGACGGTCGAACGGTACAGTCGCGAAATCGCGAGCTTCCTGCTGACCCGGAACGTCAAGGCGATCGTCGTCGCGTGCAACACGGCGACAGCCCACGCGCTCCCGATGCTCGAAGCCGAACTCCCGGTCCCGGTCGTCGGCGTCGTCGGACCGGGCGCGCGCGCGGCGGTTCGTACGACGTCGGACGGCGGCATCGGCGTGATCGGCACGGCCGGCACGGTCCGCTCGGGCGCGTACGAGCGCGCGATCGCGGCGATCGCGCCGCACACGAACGTGACCGCACGCGCCTGCCCCCTGTTCGTGCCGTTCGTCGAGGAGGGCTGGACGGATCACCCGGCCACCCGCCTCGTCGCGGAAGAGTACCTCGCGCCCTTTCGCGCCGCGGCCGTCGACACGCTCGTGCTCGGGTGCACGCACTACCCGCTCTTGAAGCGTGTCATCGCCGACGTCGTCGGGCCCGACATCCGCCTGATCGACAGCGCGCACGAGACGGCGGCCGAGACGGGAGACGTGCTGCGCGCGCGGCAGCTCGCCGCGCCGGCGGCCCGGGCCGGCGTCGCGCATTACGTGGTGAGTGACGCGCCAGACCACTTCGCCCGCACGGCCCGACACTTCCTAGGCGCGCCGCTCCAAGACGTCGAGACGTTCACCCTCGGCTGAGCCGTTCCAGCGGCACAGCGCGACCGCGTCCGGCGTGACGCAGAGGTACGCCGGCTCGTGCATCCACGCGCCCGGGTTCGCGAACACGCCGCCCGCAGGCGCGCGTTCGAGGGCCTGCACGTGCGTGTGGCCGAACACGACGAGTTCGAGCTCCGGATCGGCCTCGAGCATGCCGAGCGCGACGGCGCGCAAGCCACGCCCCCCGTCGCCCGCACGCATGTGGCGGCTCGTGTGCGAGCTCCGCAGCGCGAGCCCCGTCGAGACGTCTGGATGCAGCGCGCGGTACGCGCGGATCGCCGCCGGGTGGCGCAAGACGCGTCGGAGCGCGCGGTACGGGCGGTCCTCGCGCGCGCGTAGCCCGTCACCATGCTCCACGCGGGCGCGCCACCCGCCAAGCGTCCCCGTCCACGGTCCGACGTGGAATGTCGCGCCGACGTCCTCACGCACGATGTCGCCGCCCCAGCAGTCGTGATTCCCCGCGATCCACGTGACCGGCACGCCGCTTTCGCGCAGGTCGGCGAGCGCGGCCAGGACGCGATATCCTCGACGCGGCATGACGCTGCGCCATTCGAACCAAAAGTCGAACAGGTCGCCGTTCACGAGCAGCGACCCCGCGCGGCCGACGAGTGAGCGCAGGAACGTCAGCAGCGCGCGCTCGACGTCGGCGTTCGCGACTCCGAGGTGCGCGTCCGACATCACGTAACAGGGGGCGGGCAGCACGCCGCGAGAGTCTAGCCGCGACGTGCGCGCTGGACAAAGGCCCGCGGCGTCCGCGATCTTGCGCGCGTGGATCCCGTGCACGTCACCGAGTTGCGCGTCCGGTACGCCGAGACGGACCAGATGGGCGTCGTGTACCACGCCAACTATCTCGCGTGGTGTGAGGTCGGCCGCACCGAGTTCGTGCGCGCCGCCGGCATGAGCTACCGGGAGATGGAGGCGCTCGGCGTGGGGCTCGCCGTGAGCGAAGCGTCGTTGCGCTTTCACGGGTCCGCCACGTACGACGACAAGGTGCGCGTCGAGACGCGCCTCACGGAAGTCCGCTCGCGCGCGCTCGCGTTCGAGTACACGATCGTGAACGCTGACACGCGTGCCCGCCTCGTTACGGCCTACACACGCCTGATCGCGATCGACGGCGAGGGCAGGCCGACGACGCTGCCGCAAACGGTGCGCGGCATGCTGGATGGCGCGCTCGACCGCTCCGAAGCGTCATCGACGGCGAGAGGCGCGTCGTGACCGACGGCGGCAAGGGGTCTGGTCGAATTCGGTGCCGTTCGCACGGCTCGGCGCTCACCGCCGCGTGGCTAGCAAGCGCGAACGCCTGCGCGCCGCACGCAGCGCCGCTCCCTGGCGCGCCGACTCCGCGGAGCGTGTCCCTTCCGCGCGTCGAGCTACCCCCGGCGGCGCGACGCGTCACCTTCAACTGGTCGTACGACGAACAGGACGGCGCGTCGGCGCGTGGCGAGGGCGTGGCGCGCGTCAGCCCGCCCGATACGGCGCAGCTTCAGTTCTTCCTCGCGGGTGGGTTCGCGGCCGGCGCGGCCCGGCTTACCGGGAACCGCCTCGAAATCCCGAACCGCGAGATGTTCCGACGCCTCATCCCCGACGCGCCGCTTCTATGGGCGGCGCTCGGGCGCTTGGCGCTCCCGCCCGCGCCCGACACGACCCTCCGTCAGTCGGGCGACACCCTGCGCGGCGACGTCGGGCGCGCGCCGACGTGGCGCGTCACGCTCGTGCGCGATACGCTCCGCAGAGTCGAGCGCATCGACAACGGCCGCGTGACCGAGCGACTCGACCGCGCTGCCAACCGCGTGACGTACCGCCACGAGGTCGAGCGGCGCAGCCTGCGGATCGACGTCGTGCGCGATGTGCCGATCGCGGCGCAGTGATCCGCTCCGCCAACCCAGAAGGGCTGCCCGTGTCACACGCCCCGCCACCCCTGTCCCGTCGTGCCGCGTTCGGACGCGCGTTCGAGGCCGCCACCGGCGTGGTCGCCACGGTCGTGCTCGCGAGCGCGTGCCGACTCAGCCCGTACCACTTCGCCGGCGGCGGGCTTCCGCCCAACATCCGCACCATCGCCGTCTTGCCCTTCGACAACCAGACGCCGATCCCGGAGCTCCAGACGCTCCTGTTCGACTCGATGCGGACCGGGTTGTCCCAGCGCCTCAACCTCCGCGACGCCTCCGAGACAAAGGCCGACGCGATCGTGCGCGGCGCGATCGTCAAGTACGACGCCGACGTCCCGATCGGCTACAGCGCGGACCCGCGGCAGGCGACCCAGGCCCGGCGTCAGCTGCAACTCGTGGTGGACGTCGCGATCATCGACCAGTCGTCGGGGCGCACGATCTTCGAGCGCAAGGGGCTCACCGTCAAGGCCGACTACTCCGAGCGTGCCGAAAACCAGGGCCGCACCCAGGCGGTCCAGCAGGTCGTCACCGACATCATCGAGGGCGCGCAGTCCCAATGGTAGTCCGCCGCACCAGCGACCCCCGCGCATGACCGACGAAGCGTTCGCGCCGGGGCGCAAGGTGATGACGCACGAGCAGGCCGCCGCGTGGCGGTCGCGCCAGCCCGGGCGCGTCGTCTTCACGAACGGCGTCTTCGACCTGCTGCATCCCGGGCACATCGACGTCCTGGTCGGCGCGCGGCGCCGCGGCGACGCCCTCGTCGTCGGCCTGAACAGCGACGCGTCGGTCCGCCGCCTCAAAGGCCCCACGCGCCCCGTCCGCACCGAGGCGGAGCGCGCGTACGTACTCGCCGGGCTCGAGACGGTCGACGCCGTCGTGCTCTTCGGCGACGACACGCCGCTCGCGCTCGTCCAGCTCCTCGCGCCCGACGTCATCGTCAAGGGCGGCGACTACTCGCCGGATACGATCGTCGGCGCGGCCGAAGTACGGGCGCGCGGGGGCGAGGTCGCCGTCATCCCCCTCACCCCCGGGCAGTCGACCACCCGCATCGTGGAG
This sequence comes from Gemmatimonadetes bacterium T265, assembly GCA_019973575.1. Taxonomy (NCBI): domain Bacteria; kingdom Pseudomonadati; phylum Gemmatimonadota; species Gemmatimonadetes bacterium T265. The sequence goes on along the minus strand of BPUI01000002.1, from coordinate 29,701 downwards.
CAACTCCGTGGCGCCTAACGGATCCCGCGCAGGCCCGCGCGTCGGCCGCGCTGACGATACACTCCGCGCCGTGACGCTCGAGCGCGGCGTCGCGGAGTACGCCGAGGGGTCGTGCCTCGTTTCGTTCGGCAAGACGCGCGTGCTGTGCACCGCGTCGGTCGAGCAGGGCGTTCCGTCGTGGCGCCGCGGCTCGGGGCAGGGATGGCTCACGGCCGAGTACGCCATGCTCCCGCGCGCGACGGCGACGCGCACGCCGCGCGAGCGCGGCCAACTCGGCGGGCGCACGCAGGAAATCCAGCGGCTGATCGGCCGCAGTGTCCGCGCGATGCTCGACGACTTCGCGTTCGGCGAGTTCACGGCGCGCGTCGACTGCGACGTGCTCCAGGCGGACGGCGGAACACGGACCGCCGCGATCACCGGCGCCGCCGTCGCGGTCGTCGATGCGTTCGAGCACGCGGTCCGCCTCGGATACCTCGAGCGCTCACCCGTACGGCGCCGCGTCGCCGCGGTTAGCGTCGGCATCGTCGATGGCGCGCCGCGCCTCGACCTCGACTACGCCGAAGACGTCCGCGCCGGGGTCGACATGAACGTCGTGATGAGCAGCGAGGGCGGCTTCGTCGAGGTGCAGGGGACAGGCGAACACGGCACCTTCACCCGTGCGGAACTCGACGCGCTCCTCGCGCTCGCGGCACAGGGCATCCAGGCGCTCGACCGCGCGCAGGCCGCGGCGCTCGCGGGCCCGCCAATCGGTTGAGCGGCGACGCCGATCCGCCGCGCGAGCTGCTCGTCGCGACGCGGAACGCCGGGAAGGCGGCGGAGCTCCGCGCGCTGCTCGCTCGGCTCGCCGCACGGATCGTCGACTTGCGCCAGGCCGGCGTTTCGTACCACCCCGACGAGGACGCGATCGAGGACGCCGACACGTTCGAGGCGAACGCGCTCGCGAAGGCGCGCTATTTCTGCGCGCGGAGCGGCGGACGTCCAGTGGTGGCCGACGACTCCGGCCTTTGCGTCGCGGCGCTCGGCGGGGCGCCGGGCGTGCGGAGCCGGCGTTACTCCGGCGCCGCCGGCACGGACGCCGACGTTTCCCTCCCCAACTCGGCTCGCCTACTACGCGAACTCGCCAACGTCTCCGACCGGCGCGCCGAATTCGTGTGCGCGGTGGCGTATATCGACGAGACCCGCGAGGTTGTCTGCACCGGGAAGACCTCCGGCAGCATTCTCCTCGAACCGCGTGGGTCAGCCGGGTTCGGGTATGACCCGCTGTTCTGGAGCGATCAGCTGGGTCGCGGGTTCGGCGAGGCCACCGACGCAGAGAAGGCGCGCGTGAGCCACCGCGCTCGGGCCATCGGTGAGTTGCTGCTTCGGCTACGCGCTTCGGACGACGCGCCGACGGCGGACGACCTCGGGCGTTGACGATTTTCGCTCGCGCCTCTACACTGCCGAGTGTCCGGGGCGTAGCGTAGCCTGGTATCGCGCCTGCTTTGGGAGCAGGAGGTCGCTGGTTCGAATCCAGTCGCCCCGACTGCGGTGTGCTATGGGCCGGCGGCCCCGTCGCGGTGCTCGATCGCGGCTCGTCGCCGTCTCGAGCGCCAGTAGCTCAGGTGGATAGAGCGACAGCCTTCTAAGCTGTTGGTCGGGGGTTCGAGTCCCTCCTGGCGCGCGTTACCGGCGTTGAATATTTTCAGCGTCCGTTCGCACCGTTAGCTCAATGGTAGAGCAGCTGACTCTTAATCAGTAGGTTCTAGGTTCGAGTCCTAGACGGTGCACTGGAACGGGGTCGCCCTGCGAGCCGGGGCGGCCCCGTTTCGCGTCGCGCGGACCCTGCCAGGTTCTCCGTGGTAGGCGGGACGCGGTCGACGGCGTGAGACGCCGACGGGGGTTGCGCGTCATTTCTGGCGCGATTACAATGGGTGAGTCGGACGGCACGGGGGCACAACGCAAGCCATACCAATGCGTTGGCTCCTCCAAGCTCAAGTAAGATCGCAGCAGCAACGTTCGACAAACACTTGACGCACCGTCCTTCCAGCACTAGGTTCTAAGGCTGCCTCAAACGGGGCATCGAGTGAAGCTGATTGACAATCGTAGTGAGATCGAGGATGTGCGAGGCGGACTCGATGATCCGAAGCGTCAGGGCTTCGGGGAGAGTTCATCCTGACATTCGATTGTGATTCCGGACGCGGGGACCCGCGTCCAGCGGGGACCGCGTTCGGGTTGAGCGTTTCAAACACTCTTGGAGAGTTTGATCCTGGCTCAGGACGAACGCTGGCGGCGTGCTTAACACATGCAAGTCTGGGGGCGGGCTTTCGGGCCTGTCACCGGCGAACGGGTGTGGAACACGTGAGCGACCTGCCCTGGGGTGGGGGATAGCCGGCCCAACGGCCGGGTAATACCGCATACGGCCTGTGCGATTGGCGCACGAGGCGAAGCCCTCCGTTCGCGGGGGGGCCCGAGGAGGGGCTCGCGGCCTATCAGCTAGTTGGGGGGGTAACGGCTTCCCAAGGCGATGACGGGTAGCTGGTCTGAGAGGATGGCCAGCCACATTGGGACTGAGAGACGGCCCAGACTCCTACGGGAGGCAGCAGTGGGGAATCTTGCGCAATGGGCGAAAGCCTGACGCAGCGACGCCGCGTGGGGGAGGAAGGCCTTCGGGTTGTAAACCCCTTTGGCCCGGGACGAACGACGGGTTGCGACCCGTGTGACGGTACCGGGAGAACAAGCACCGGCTAACTCTGTGCCAGCAGCCGCGGTAATACAGAGGGTGCGAGCGTTGTCCGGAATCACTGGGCGTAAAGGGCGCGTAGGCGGCCCGGTGCGCGTGCCGTGAAAGCCCGGGGCTCAACCCCGGGTCGGCGGTGCGAACGGCCGGGCTGGAGCCGATCAGAGGCAGGCGGAATTCCGGGTGTAGCGGTGGAATGCGTAGAGATCCGGAAGAACACCGGGGGCGAAGGCGGCCTGCTGGGGTCGATGGCTGACGCTGAGGCGCGACAGCGTGGGGAGCAAACAGGATTAGATACCCTGGTAGTCCACGCCGTAAACGATGGGCACTAGGTGCTTGGGGGAGCGACCCCCCGGGTGCCGGCGCTAACGCATTAAGTGCCCCGCCTGGGGAGTACGGCCGCAAGGCTGAAACTCAAAGGAATTGACGGGGGCCCGCACAAGCGGTGGAGCATGTGGTTTAATTCGACGCAACGCGAAGAACCTTACCTGGGCTTGACATGCACTCGGACGCTTGCTGAAAGGCGAGCGGCCCTTCGGGGCGGGTGCACAGGTGCTGCATGGCTGTCGTCAGCTCGTGTCGTGAGATGTTGGGTTAAGTCCCGCAACGAGCGCAACCCCTGCTTCTAGTTGCCAGCGGCGGCGCAAGCCGGCCGGGGACTCTAGAGGGACTGCCGGTGCCAAACCGGAGGAAGGTGGGGACGACGTCAAGTCATCATGGTCCTTACGCCCAGGGCCACACACGTGCTACAATGGCGGGGACAGCGGGAGGCGAGCCGGCGACGGCGAGCGGATCCCGAAACCCCGCCTCAGTTCGGATTGTCCTCTGCAACCCGAGGGCATGAAGCTGGAATCGCTAGTAATCGGGGATCAGCTACGCCCCGGTGAATACGTTCCCGGGCCTTGTACACACCGCCCGTCACGCCATGGAAGCTGTGAGCGCCCGAAGTCCGTGTCGCAACTCGCGAGAGGGCAAGCGGCCGAAGGCGAGCGCAGTGACTGGGGCGAAGTCGTAACAAGGTAGCCGTAGGGGAACCTGCGGCTGGATCACCTCCTTACCGGAGCATCAAGTAAGACCCTTCGGGGTCCGAACGATCTCGACGGAAGTCGCACGCCTCGGCATCATCGATCTCACGCACGATTGCGCGGCCTAACGCCGTGCCGCGGTCCGGCTGCGGCGTGGCGCGAGCTGTTTGACAAACGAAGTGGCAGTGATTGGGAACGAATCGAACCGAGCATGCCGGCTCGGCTAATCGTGGCGACGCGAGTCGCGGACGACCGGCCGAGCACGCAGCTGGAACGTGAAGGACGCGCGGCGTCAGGCGATTGCGCGCTGACGCCGCGCGATGGACGCTTGCCCACCCTAAAGTGGTGGTCAAGTGACAGACGGCCAGTGGGGGATGCCTGGGGACACGGAGGCGAGGAAGGGCGCGGTAAGCGGCGATACGCCGGGGGGAGCGGCACACACGCATTGAGCCCCGGATGCCCGAATGGGGAAACCCGGCCAGGGGCAGCCCTGGTCATCACGCTGTGAGGCGTGAGGCGAACCCGGGGAACTGAAACATCTCAGTACCCGGAGGAAGAGAAATCAAGCGAGATGCCCGGAGTAGCGGCGAGCGAAAGGGGCGGAGCCCAAACCGGGGTCTTGATGGCTCCGGGGTTGTAGGCCCCACGGACGGTTGGCGCGAAGCGACGCGAAGTCCCCTGGAAAGGGGCGCCCGAGACGGTGAGAGCCCGGTAGCGGAACGCGAGGTGCGACGACTAGTGGTGTGCCTGAGTACTGCCCGGCACGAGGAACCGGGCGGGAAGTTGGGGGGACCACCCTCCAAGGCTAAAGACTCCCGTGTCACCGATAGTGGACGAGTACCGTGAGGGACAGGTGAAAAGCACCCCCGTGCGGGGAGTGAAAGAGAGCCTGAAACCACTGGCCGACAAGCGGTAGGAGGCCGACTCCGGGCGACTGGAGGGCGGCTGACTGCGTGCCTTTTGCATTATGATCCGGCGAGTTACGCCTCGCGCGCGGGGCTAAGGGTTTAGGGCCCGGAGCCAGAGCGAAAGCGAGTCCTGCAACCAGGGCGCGTGGAGTGCGCGGGGGTAGACCCGAAGCCAGGGCGATCTACCCATGAGCAGGCTGAAGCTGGGGTAACACCCAGTGGAGGGCCGCACCGGTATGGGTTGAAAACCGTTCGGATGACTTGTGGGTAGGGGTGAAAGGCCAATCAAGCCTGGAGATAGCTGGTTCTCCCCGAAATCTATTGAGGTAGAGCCTCGCGGCTGAGCGCCGCGCTTACGCGTGAGCGTCGTATGTCCCCAGGGGGTAGAGCGACTGGATGGGTGCGGGCCGGCGGAGCCGGTACCAAGCCCAACCAAACTCCGAATACCTGAGGGATGGACCGCGGGAGGCAGTCGCCGAGCGATAATGTCCGGCGGCGAGAGGGAAAGAACCCAGAGCCACAGCTAAGGCCCCGAAGTGGCCGCTGAGTATAGCGAAGGATGTGTCGCTACCGTGACAACCGGGAGGTTGGCTTAGAAGCAGCCATGCCTTGAAAGAGTGCGTAATAGCTCACCGGTCCAGTGGCGACGCGCCGAGAATGGTCGGGATTAAGCGGCCCGCCGAAGCTTGGCCTTCCGTCACGCACGGAGGGGTAGGGGAGCGTTGTCGGAGCGGGGAAGCCGCGGGGGGACCCTAGCGGTGGAGCGCCGACAAGTGAGGATGCCGGACTGAGTACGCGCAAATGCGGGTGAGAACCCCGCACACCGAAAGCCCAAGGGTTCCGGCGCCATGGCAATCAGCGCCGGGTGAGGCGGCCCCTAAGCCGAGGCCCCAGAGGCGTAGGCGATGGGTAGCGGGCGAACAGTCCCGCCCCGCGTTCACACGTTGAACCCACCAGGGACACCGGAACGAAGCAGCCGCGGTCTTGTGGACTGACCGTCTAAGCCGGTAGGCGCGAGCCGAGAGGGGATGGCGAGCTGCGTCTTCGGACGCGGCGAGGGCTGTGGAGTCGACGGGCGAGAAAAGCTGGTGGCGGAGTGTGAGGGCGACCGTACCGTAAACCGACACAGGTGGGCGAGGCGAGGAGCCTCAGGTGCACGAGTGAGACGTGGTCAAGGAACTCGGCATAATGATCCCGTAACTTCGGAAGAAGGGATGCAGGGCGTAGGTGACCCGGTTCGCCTGGGACAGCCGAACCCTGCCGCAGTGAATCGGCTCAAGCGACTGTTTAGCAAAAACACAGGTGCGTGCCAAGCCGCGTAAGGCGCCGTATACGCACTGACGCCTGCCCGGTGCCGGAAGGTTAAGGGGAGAGCTTAGGGGCAACCCGACGGCTTGAGCCGAAGCCCCGGTAAACGGCGGCCGTAACTATAACGGTCCTAAGGTAGCGAAATTCCTTGTCGGGTAAGTTCCGACCTGCACGAATGGCGTAACGACTTGAGCACTGTCTCGACCACGCGCTCGGCGAAATGGCAGTCTCGGTGAGGATTCCGAGTTCCCGCGACAGGACAAAAAGACCCCATGCACCTTTACTGCAGCTTGCCATTGCTCGCTGCATTCGGCTGTGTAGCATAGGTGGGACCCGGTGAGCCCCAGGCGCCAGCTTGGGGGGAGGGGCCAGTGAAATACCACCCTGCCGAAGGCGGCGCGCTCACCACGCTCGGGCAGACCCCGGCTGGGACCGTGGCTGGTGGGCAGTTTGACTGGGGCGGTCGCCTCCGAAAGCGTAACGGAGGCGCGCGACGGTTCCCTCAGCGCGGTCGGTACTCGCGCTTACAGAGTGTAACGGCAGAAGGGAGCCTGACGGCGAGAGCGACGGCTCGAGCCGGGACGAAAGTCGGCCGTAGTGATCCGGTAGTGCCGCGTGGGCGGGCTATCGCGCAACGGATAAAAGGTACGCTGGGGATAACAGGCTTATCGCGCCCGAGAGTTCACATCGACGGCGCGGTTTGGCACCTCGATGTCGGCTTATCACATCCTGGGGCTGGAGAAGGTCCCAAGGGTCCGGCTGTTCGCCGGTTAAAGTGGTACATGAGCTGGGTTCAGAACGTCGTGAGACAGTTCGGTCTGTATCCGTCGTGGGCGCTGGAGCATTGCGGGGCGCGGACCCTAGTACGAGAGGACCGGGTCGGACGATCCGCTCGTGTCCCGGCTGTCGTGCCAACGGCACCGCCGGGTAGCGATGATCGGCACGGATAACCGCTGAAAGCATCTAAGTGGGAAGCCGTCCCCAAGATGAATGCTCCCATGCCTCTCGAAGGCACTGAAGGGCCGGGGGAGACCACCCCGTCACGAGGCCGCCCGTGGACGTCTGGCGACAGACGCCGAGCGTAGCGGTCCTCATCGCCCGTGCGGCTTGACCATCCCTCTCCGTCTTCAACGTGAGGGGACCAACGAACCGGGTAAGCGTCTACCTTCGCGTTCCCAATCACTGCCACTCGTTTGTCGAACGGCGCCGCCGTTCACATATCGAATCATCCAAACTTCGCTGGCGGCTAGAGCGTCAGGGCCACACCCGTTCCCATCCCGAACACGGTCGTTAAGCCTGACAGCGCCGATGGTACTCCGCCCGAGAGGGCGCGGGAGAGTAGGCCGTCGCCGGCACCTGTTCGACGCCCCCGATTGCGATGCAATCGGGGGCGTCGTTCTTTACGCCCATGCCAGATGCCCCGTCCTCGGCCACGCGCGCAGGCTACGTCGCGATCGTCGGACGGCCGAACGCGGGAAAGTCGACGTTGCTCAACCGGCTCGTCGGCGAGAAGCTCGCGATCACGAGCCCGAAGCCGCAGTCGACGCGCGACCGCGTGGTGGGAATCCGAACCGAGGCCACGTCGCAGCTCGTCTTCCTCGACACGCCCGGGTTGCTCGAGCCGCGTTACGCGCTCCATCAGGCCATGCAATCGGCCGCCCGCGAGGCGTTGCGAGACGCGGACGTCGTCCTACATCTATTCGACGCGACTGGTGATCTCTCCGACGCCGCGCTCGACCTCGCCGCGGCCGCCGGAAGTTCGTCGCCGATCCGAGCCCCCGTGCTTCGCGTGGCGAACAAGATCGACCTCATTCCGGGCGACGCACGCGCGGCAGTCGCGCACGAGTTTCCGGATGCCATTGCCATTTCGGCCCATACGGGCGCCGGGGTCGACGCACTCGTGGCTCGCGCCGCAGATCTCCTCCCCGAAAGCCAGTTTCTCTACCCGGACGACGAACTCAGTACGCACCCGGTCCGTTACTTCGTCGCCGAGATGATCCGGGAAACCGCGCTCGAATCGCTGGACGACGAGGTGCCGTACGCCGTCGCGTGTGAAATCGACGAATACCGCGAGGCGCGGCGGCCGGTGTACATTCGCGCGACGCTGTACGTGGAACGCGACAGCCAGCGCGGGATTCTGATCGGCGCGCGCGGCGCTCGGTTGCGCGAGATCGGCCGCGCGTCGCGCGCGAAGATCGAGGCATTCGTCGGCGGCTCGGTCTATCTCGACCTCTGGGTCAAGGTGCTCCACAACTGGCGTCGCGACGTCCGTGCGCTCCGTCGCTTCGGCTATCACACCGTCCCCGCTTCGGAGCGATGACCCTCTCGCCGCAACTGCTCGCCGTTCTGGTCTGCCCTCGGTGCAAGGGCGATCTCGTGTACCGCGAGGCCGAGCAGGCGCTCGACTGCCCGCGCTGCCGTCTCCGGTACGCGGTGCGCGACGACATCCCGATCATGCTCGTCGACGAGGCCGTGCCTCTCGGGTCGGCGTGAGACGCACGTCGGGGCGCGGCCGGCGCCTGCCGCGCCCGCTCACGCCCGCGGCGCGGGCGTGAGCGGGCGCGCCGCCTAACACGCGCGTGCGCCCCGGCGCGCCGCCGCCGCTCGTCGTACGCCTCGCCGCCGCGGCCGCCGCGGCGGCCGAGCACGACGCCGAGTGGCTCGCCCAGTGGCTCGCAGCGCGCGACGTGCGCGCCGTAGAAGACGTGGACCAGCTCGTGGCGGTGCTGACGAGATCGCGGCCGGAAGTCGTGCTGCTCGACGCGCACGTTGGCGCGCTAAACGCGGTCGCCGCATGCAAGCGGGACGCCTATACGGCGCTCGTCCCCTGCGTCGTGCACTCGGTCGACCGGGACCGCGGCCCCGACGCCGCGGCTCTGTTCGATGCGGGCGCCGACGAGGTGTTGCGCGCGGATCTGGCGAGCGCCGAGAGCGTTGCGCGGCTCGACGCCGCCGTGCGACGCGCGGCGCGCGACCTGGCCGCGCAGCCGACAACCGGACTGCCCGGGCCGCCCGCGATCGAGCGCCTCCTCGCGGCGTACTTGCGCGACGGCGTGCCGTTCGCCGCGTGCTACGCCGACCTCGATCACTTCAAGGAGTACAACGACCGCTACGGGTTCCACGAAGGCGATCGCGTGATTCGGATGGTGGCGCGCTTACTCCACGACGTCGCCCTCGGCGCCGCGGGCCGGGACGCGTCCGTCGCGCACATCGGGGGCGACGATTTCCTTTGCGTGCTCCCGCTCGACCGCGCCGCCGAGGCGTGCGCGACCATGGTCGAAACGTTCGACCTGCTCGCGCCACTTCAGTACAACGCGGCCGACCGCCGGGCGGGCTACTATCTTGGGAAGGACCGGCGCGGACAGCTCCACCGAGTACCCCTGATGACGTTGTCGATCGGCGTCGCGACGACCGAACGGCGGCGCTTCGAATCGGCTGCAGACGTGAGCCGATTGGCGTCGGAGATGAAGAGCTTCGCGAAGACGTTGCCCGGCTCCGTCTTCGCGTTCGATCGGCGCGGCGACGACGCCGGCGTTCCACCCGCCCCCATCGCGGAACTCGAGTGAACGTTTCTTGTGCAGAATGCCGGTCCGTTTTCCGGGTCGATCCGGCGAAGGTGCCCGACGGGGGCGTACGTGCGCGCTGTAGCGTGTGCGGCGCCGTCATCGTGGTCTCGGCGGTCGCGGCCCCGGAGACTGCGCCCGTGCCGGCAATCGCGACGTCGATCCCGAGCGGCGATGCTGTGCGAGACGCCGCGCCGCCTCTCTCCGATGTGTCGGCACCGAGTCCGGCACCGCCGCTGGCGACGTTATCGATCCCGGTAGAGATCACGTCGGAGCAGCCATCGCGGCCCCCGAGCATACCCCGCGAGGCAGCTGCGACGCCTGCGCCCACGGAGTCAGCCCGTCCCGATCCGGCCCTAATGCCCGACGCGCGGCCCCGGCCGGTCAACCCGTACCTGAACAACACGCCGGAGTTGCGTGCGCGGCGCCTCGCGCGCGCGCTCGTATCCGACCTCGTCGCGTACAATCCGCAGAAGCGCGAACAAGGCCTGCGCGACGGGACGCTGCGTCAGCTCTTCCGCGACGAAATCCGCAAGAGCTGGGACGAGTACGTGGAGCAGGTCGGGGCGAGCGTCGCCGAGTCGACGCCGCACTTCCAGGACGCGCTCAACGACGTGCTCGCCGGCGGGCGACGGGTGTTCTAACGGCGGCCGACGACGGCCGCCAACGTCGTCGCGCCCGCGCGCGGCCGGATGCCGGGCCCGGCGCGCTATACTTCGCTCCAGTACGCCGGCGCGGTCCGCGCGCGGCGTCGCACCGTGAAAGGGGCCATGGACAACGATCGCGTACGGCAGCTCGAGCGACAGCACGACCGGGTCGCCGACCTGCGGGGGTATCTTTGACGTCGCATCCAAGCGCGACCGTCTGGAGCAGCTCGAAGCACAGATGAGCGAGCCCGGTTTCTGGGATCGCCACGACCACGCGCAACACGTCGTGCAGGACGTCAAGGCGCTGCGCAACTGGGTCGAGCCGTTCGGTCAGCTCGACGCGCGGGTCGCGGGCGCTCGCGAGTTGCTGGAGCTGCTCGACGTCGAACCCGACCCGGACCTTTCCCGAGAGCTCGAGAGCGAGGTCGACGCGATCGAGCAGGCGCTCGACGAATTCGAGCTGCGTACGCTCCTACAAGGCCCCGACGACGCGCGCGACGCGCAGGTCGAGATTTCGGCCGGGGCCGGCGGCACCGAGGCGCAGGACTGGGCGCAGATGCTCGTCCGCATGTACACGCGCTGGGCCGAGCGGCGCGGCTTCGACGTCGAGGTTCTCGACGTGTCGGAAGGCGAGGAGGCCGGGATCAAGGGCGCGGTGATCGAGATCCGCGGCCAGTACGCGTACGGCTTTCTGCGCCCCGAGACCGGCGTGCACCGGCTCGTGCGCATCTCGCCGTTCGACGCGCAGGCGCGGCGGCACACGAGCTTCGCGTCCGTGTTCGTCTATCCCGTCGTTGACGAGGAGATCAACATCGAGGTCCGCGACGAAGACATCGTGATGGAGGTGTTTCGCGCGAGCGGCGCGGGCGGGCAGCACGTCAACAAGACGTCGTCCGCGGTGCGACTCCGCCACCTCCCGTCCGGGGTCGTGGTCTCGTCGCAGCAGGAGCGGTCGCAGTTCAAGAACAAGGCGACCGCGATGAAGATGCTGAAGAACCGGTTGTACCAGATCGAGGCGGACAAGCAGCAGGCGGCGAAGGACGCGCTGAACGCGACCAAGACGGACGTGAGCTTCGGGAGCCAGATCCGGAGCTACGTGTTCCAGCCGTACACGATGGTCAACGACCATCGCACGGAGCTTAAGATTCCGGACGTGCAAAAGGTGATGGACGGCGCGATCGACCCGTTCATCGAGGCGTACCTCAAGGAGCACGGCGCGCCGACGGCCGCGGGCGAAGGCGGGTCGCGGTGAGCGAGCCGGAACGAGACTCCGGCGCGGTCGTTCAACCGGGCGCCAGCGACGGCGCGGCGGACGAGCTGAATCACGTGCTGCGGGCGCGCCGCGAGAAGCTCGCGGCGCTCGAGGCGCGCGGCGTCGCGCCGTACGCGTATGGCTTCGACCGCACGCACACGACCGCCGAGGCGATCTCCGCGTTCGCCGCGCTCGAGTCGGAGGCGCGTGCGATCGCCGATGCCGCGCCGGTCGACGAGCCCGCGGCGGAGGTCGAGGGCCCTGTCGTCCGGATCGCCGGGCGGCTGCTGTCGTGGCGGTCGCAGGGGAAGACCGCGTTCGCGCACCTCGGCGACGCCGCCGGGCGGGTCCAGCTGTACATGCGGCGTGACGTACTCGGAGACGCGTTCGACCTGCTCAAGACGGCGGTCGACGTCGGTGACGTCGTCGGCGTGTCGGGGCCCTGCTTCCGGACGCGGGCCGGCGAGGTGTCGGTGCGAGTCGAGCACTTCGAGCTCCTGGCGAAGTCGCTCCGCCCGCTGCCGTTCGGGAAGGAGGCGACCGTGAACGGGGAGGTCGTCCGATATTCGGGCTTCTCGGACCCGGAGCAGCGGTACCGGCAGCGATACGCGGACCTTGCCGTACACCCCGAGATCCGGCAGAACTTCGTCGCGCGGGCGCGCATGGTCGGCGCCGTCCGCGGCTACCTCGACGCGTTAGGCTACCTCGAAGTCGAGACGCCCGTGTTGCAGCCGGTGTACGGCGGCGCGGCGGCGCGCCCGTTCACGACGCACCACAACGCGCTCGACCTGCCACTATTCCTGCGCATCGCGGACGAGCTGTACCTCAAGCGGCTGCTCGTCGGCGGCTTCGAGCGGGTGTACGAGATCGGGCACGACTTCCGGAACGAGGGGATCGATCGCACGCACAATCCCGAGTTCACGATGCTCGAGTTCTACGAGGCGTACGCCGACTACGTGGTGATGATGGACCGGGTCGAGGGGCTCGTCGACGCGGCGGCGGCCGCGGTACGCGCGGTGCCGGCGATGGCCGATCGTGTCCCGGCGCTGCCGACGCCGTTCGCGCGAGTCGAGTGGCGTGCGGCCCTACGCTCCGCGTTCGGCGCGGATCCCGCGGCGCTCGACGACGTCGCGCTCCGCGAGGCGGCGACGCGCGTCGGCGTCGAGCGCGTCGGGACGCTGAGCCGGCCGAAGCTGCTCGACGAGATGTTCCAGGCGCTCGTCGAGCGCACGCTCGTCGAGCCGACGTTCGTCGTCGACTACCCGGTCGAGCTGTCGCCGCTTGCAAAGCCGAAGCGCGGCGACCCGACACTCACCGAGCGCTTCGAGCTGTTCGCGCGGGGGCGGGAGCTGGCAAACGCGTTCAGCGAATTGAACGACCCGATCGACCAGCGGCGACGCTTCGAGGCGCAGGCGCGGCTCAAGGCCGCCGGCGACGACGAGGCGGTGGAAATCGACGAGGACTACCTGCGCGCGCTGGAGTACGGGATGCCGCCCGCGGGCGGCGTCGGGATCGGCATCGACCGGCTCTTCATGCACCTCACCGGGACGGCGCACATCCGCGACGCCATCCTGTTCCCGCTCATGCGGCCCGAGTGACGCACGCGGCGGCCCCCGACGTCGTGGACGCGGACGTCGCGCCGGCGGTCGCGCGCCCGGCCGCGCGGCCGTCCGTACCGGCCCGGCGCGCCCGCGCGACCCGGTTCGCGCTCGAGGCGTCGATCGCGTGGCGCTACCTGCGGAGCCGGCGCGGGTCGGGGCTGCTCTCGCTCATCAGCGCCATCGCGATCGCCGGTGTCGTCGTGGGCGTCGCCGCGCTCATTTTGATCATGGGCGTGATGAACGGACTGCAGCACGACCTTCGCGAGAAGATCCTCGTCGCGAGTCCGGACGTGCGCATCGTGACCGTCGGGAACAGCATGCGCATGGACCGCTGGCGCGACGCGCTCGCCCGAATCCGCTCGGCGCCGAACGTCGTCGCCGTCGCGCCCGTCGTTTTTACGTACGGCGTGGTCGGGCTCGGAACGCAGGGGTACACCACGGGCGCGCAGATCGTCGGCATCGACGCGCAGGCGCCGAGCGCGGTGGACGTGACGTCGGTTCGCTCGCACGCGATCGCCGGCGACTTCGCGTTCCGGGATCATAGCGGCGGCCACCGCGGCGCCGTGCTCGGGCGCCGCCTCGCGGAGCAGTTGAACGCGGTCGTCGGACAGAAGATCTCGATCCTGACGCGCGCGAATACGACCCTGAACCCGCTCACGGGCACGCTCGTCCCGAAAATCGAGCAGTTCGAAGTGACCGGGATTTTTGAGACCGGGATGTTCGAGTACGACAACACGTACCTGTACGTCGCCCTCCCCGACGCGCAGCGCCTCGCCGGGCTCGATTCGGCCGTCACCGGCGTTGAGGTACGCACCAGCGACCGCTGGCACGCCGACCGCATCGCGCGCGACCTCGGCGACCGGCTCGGCTTCCCGTACTATGCGCGCGACTGGCAGGACCAGAACGGATCGCTCTTCAAGGCGCTCAAGCTCGAGAAGCTGGGCATGAGCATCATCTTGTTGCTCATCGTCGTCGTGGCGGCGTTCAACATCGTGAGCACGCTGACGATGGTCGTCACCGACAAGACGCGCGAGATCGGCATTCTGAAGGCGATGGGGTTGTCGGCCGCGTCGGTGCGGCGCGTGTTCTTCCTGCAGGGGCTCGCCATCGGCCTCGTCGGGACCGTCGGCGGACTCGCGCTCGGGCTCGGCGCTGCGCTCGCGCTCGAACGCTTCCAGCTCATCAGCCTCGACCCGTCGGTCTACTTCATCGACCACCTGCCGGTCTCGACGGACGTGAGCGACGTGCTGGTCACGGTGCTCGCGAGCCTCGCGATCGCAGCGCTCGCGACGGTGTACCCGGCGCGGCAGGCCGCCCGACTGTACCCGATCGAAGCGATCCGGCACGAGTAGTGGGGCTGCTGGCGACGCAAGACGGCGCACACGTGTTGGACGTGCGGGACGTCGCGAAAGAGTACGTCGGCGGCGACGGGACGCCGCTTCGCGTGCTCGACGGGGTATCGCTCACGGTCGCGCGCGGCGAGATGGTGGCCATCGTCGGCGAAAGCGGGGCGGGGAAGAGCACACTGCTCCACGTACTCGGCGCGCTCGAACGCCCGACCGCGGGCGAGGTCCGCCTCGGTGGCGAGGTGCTCGGCGGCCATTCGGATGCCGCGCTCGCGGCCCTTCGCAACCGGCTCGTCGGGTTCGTCTTTCAGTTCCACCACCTGCTCCGCGAATTCACGGCGTTGGAGAACGTGATGATGCCACTGCGCATCGCCGGCAATCCGCCCCGCGTGGCGCGCGAGCGGAGCGAGGCGCTGTTGGAGCGCCTCGGGCTCGCCGCGCGGATGCACCACCGCCCGGCCGCGCTTTCGGGTGGCGAGCAGCAGCGCGCCGCCGTCGCCCGGGCGCTCGCGGCCGAGCCGGCCGTCCTCCTCGCGGACGAGCCTTCGGGGAACCTGGATCAGGCGAACGCGGAGCGGTTGCACGAGCTGTTCGCGGGGTTGGCACTCAACGAACGGTTGGGGCTCGTCGTCGTCACGCACAACCCCGCGCTCGCCGGGCGCGCGCAGCGTGTCTTGCGCCTCGCCGCCGGCCGACTCGCCGCCGCGACCGAACCGCGTCAAGTTTAGGCGGTCGGGCGAACGTGGACGCGCCGCGGTCGGGGGCGCTAGCCTGGAACGGTGGCAATTGGGACCACGGCGAACGGCACTCGCGGCGGTACGCGGCGGTACTACGGGGACGGGAGGAGCTGCAACAATGATTTGCGACAACTGCCAGGAGCGCGACGCGGTCGTGAACTTGACGAAGGTCAAGGACGGCACCGTGCGCCAGCAACACCTCTGCGAGCGGTGCGCCGCAGAGCAGGGCGTCGAGACGACGGTCGCGACGCCCAAGCCCGCGCTGAGCGACTTCCTCCAGGCCGTCAACCAACAGGCGGTCGCGGCGCCGGGCGATCAGGCCGCGTGCCACTTCTGCGGCGCGACCGCACGCGACTTCCGCCAGTCGGGGCGCGTCGGGTGCGCACGTTGCTACAATGCATTCGAGCGCAGCCTGCGCGAGCTCCTGCGGCGTTTGCACGGGAACGCGAAGCACACGGGGCGCAAGTACGTCGCGCCGACCGCTGCGGTGATCGAGTCGGCGGGCAACGTGGGGCAGCTGCGTGAGCGACTGCGCCGCGCGATCGCCGCCGAGCAATTCGAACTTGCAGCGGAGTTGCGCGACCGCCTGCGGACGGCCGAGCGCGACACGCAGACGACGGGAGGCGAGCCAAACGTGGCGCGCGCGTGAGCATCGACCTCAGCCTCCTGCCGGACGGCGGGACCCGTTGGCTCGACGCGTCCGGCGAGCACGCCGACGTGGTCCTTTCCACGCGCGTGCGCCTCGCCCGGAACGTCGAGGGGTACGCGTTCACGCCGCGCGCGCGGGATGGCGAGCGCCTGCGCGTGCTCGCGCAAGTCCGCGAGGCGACCGAGCGGCTGCCGGGGTTGCGCGACGGCGTGTGGATGCGGCTCGACGAGCTCGACGCGCCGCGACGACGCCTCCTGCACGAGCGGCACCTCGTCAGCAAGGAGCTCGCGGGCGTCGACGATCCGAAGGGCGTCCGGAGTGGGGCGGCCGTGCTACTCACCGGCTCCGAGGGCGTGATGGTCAACGAGGAGGACCATCTGCGCCTGCAGTCGATGCGCTCGGGGTTCGAGTTGAACGGTGCACTCGAAGGCGTGCTCGCGCTTGACCGCGCGCTCGGCGCGCAGGTGCCGTACTCGTATCACCCCGAGTTCGGGTTCCTCACCGCGTGTCCGACGAACACGGGGACCGGCATGCGCGCGAGCGTGCTGATCCATCTGCCGGGGCTCGTACTGACGAAGGAGATTCAGAAGGTGCTGGGCGGCCTGCAGCAGATGGGGCTCACCTATCGCGGGCTGTACGGCGAGGGGAGCGAGGTCGTCGGCAACTTCTTCCAGATCTCGAACCAGACGACGCTCGGACGCTCAGAGGAGGAGCTCGTCGAGCATCTCGGGCGCGTGGTTCGGCGGGTGATCGAGCGCGAGGAGGAGGCGCGGCGCGTGTTGTTGCGCGACGCTGCGATGGTCCTCGAGGACAAGCTCTGGCGCGCGTACGGAACGCTGCGGTACGCGCGCAGCCTCACGTTCGACGAAGCGATGAACTACCTGAGCGGCGTGCGCCTCGCGGTCGGGCTGAAACTGATCCGCGACCTCAGTGTATATAGCCTCAACAAGCTCCTGATCTTCTGCCAGCCGGCGCACCTCGCCGCCGCCGAACCGGGCGGTCCGCGCACGCTCACCGAGGCGGAAGCGAACGTGGCGCGCGCACGCTACGTCCGATCGACGCTCCTGGGCGAATCCGGCTCGTCTGCCTGACACGCGCGTCACGGCTGCTGCACGTAAGCGAGCGGCCGGGGCGGCGCGCCGTGGTGAGGCGGCCGTCCCGGCCGCTCGCTCGAATGGCCGAGGCGCGGTAGCTCGACAGGGGCAGTATGTTCCGTGAAGTGTTTGCTGTGCGTCTCCTGGGACACGGCACGTTGCACGGAAGCTCGCTCCCGTCGCCGCTGTCGTCCCAGCCACTGAAGCGCCGCACCGGGCGGGTCCACCCGGAAGCTCCTGCAGGCGAGCTCCCATCCGGAACCGAGGGGAACCATGAACGGCTACAACTTCACCGAACGCGTGCGGAAGGTACTCGCCATGGCGCGAGAAGAGGCCGCACGCCTCCACCACGAGTACGTGGGGACCGAGCACATCCTCCTCGGATTGATCCGGGAGGGTGAGGGCGTGGCCGCCGCGGTGCTTCAAAACCTCAACGCCGACCTCGACGAGATCCAGACGAAGATCGAGGAAACGGTCAAGAAGGGTAAGGCCGCACAGGCGACCGGGCCGGACCTGCCCTACACGTCGCGCGCGAAGAAGGTACTCGAGCTGGCGATGGCCGAGGCCCGCGAGCTGAACCACTCGTACGTCGGCACCGAGCACCTGCTGCTCGGCTTGCTCCGCGAGGAGAAGGGGATCGCCGCGCAGGTGCTCACCGATACGGGTGTGAACCTCGAAGCCGCGCGCACCGAGACGCTCCGGCTGCTCGGCAACGAGGCGCCGCAGGGTTCGGCGGGCGCGCCGGAGAAGGGCGGCAGCGGCCCGCAGAAGGAGCCCGCCGCGGCCAAGGGCGACAAGAAGAGCAAGACGCCGGCGCTCGACCACTTCTGCCGCGACCTCACGTCGCTGGCGGCCGAGGGACAGCTGGATCCGACCATCGGGCGCGCGAAGGAAATCGAGCGCGTGATGGAGATCCTCACGCGCCGCAAGAAGAACAACCCGGTGCTGATCGGCGAGCCGGGCGTGGGCAAGACCGCCATCGTCGAGGGGCTCGCGCAGCTCATCGCGAACGGCGAGTGCCCCGACTCGCTCCGCGACCACCGCGTGCTGTCGCTCGACATGGCGGCGGTCATCGCGGGGACCAAGTACCGCGGCCAGTTCGAGGAGCGGCTCAAGGCCGTGATGAACGAGATCGCGCAGAACAAACAGATCATCCTGTTCATCGACGAGCTGCACACGCTCGTGGGTGCTGGGGCTGCGGAGGGCGCGATCGACGCGAGCAACATGCTGAAGCCGGCGCTCGCGCGCGGCGAGCTGCAGTGCGTCGGCGCGTCGACGCTGAACGAGTACCGCAAGTACATCGAGAAGGACGGCGCGCTCGAGCGGCGCTTCCAG
Source organism: Gemmatimonadetes bacterium T265 (assembly GCA_019973575.1). Classification (NCBI taxonomy): domain Bacteria; kingdom Pseudomonadati; phylum Gemmatimonadota; species Gemmatimonadetes bacterium T265. The sequence goes on along the minus strand of BPUI01000002.1, from coordinate 11,520 downwards.
ACGGTGATCGTCGACCCGCCGTCGATCGAGGAGACGGTCGAGATCCTCAAGGGGCTGCGCGGCAAGTACGAGGACCACCACCGCGTCACGATCCCCGACACGACCCTGCTCGCGGCCGCGAAGCAGTCCGAGCGCTACATCACCGACCGCTTCCTCCCGGACAAGGCGATCGACGTGATCGACGAGGCGGGCGCGCGCGCGCGGCTCGCCAACCAGGCGCCGCCGCCGGAGGTGGCCGCGCTCAAGGAGCAGCTCGAGGGCGTGAACGGCGAGAAGGAAGCGGCCGTGCGCGACCAGAACTTCGAAAAGGCGGCGTCGCTGCGCGACAAGGAGCGCGAGCTCCAGGGCGAGATCCGCAAGAAGCAGGAGGAGTTCGAGCAGCGCCGCGCCTCGCACCGCCCCGTGTTAGGCGAGGAGGAGGTCGCGTTCATCGTGAGCCGCTGGACGGGGATCCCCGTCACGCGCCTGCAGGAGGCCGAGACGGCGCGGCTGCTCAACATGGAAGAGGAGCTGCACCGGCAGGTCATCGGGCAGGACGAGGCGATCAAGGCAATCTCCCGCTCGATCCGCCGTAGCCGCGCCGGGCTGAAGGACCCGAAGCGGCCGATCGGTACCTTCATCTTCTCCGGTCCGACGGGCGTCGGAAAGACGGAGCTGGCGCGCGCGCTCGCGAAGTTCCTCTTCGCGGACGAGACGGCGCTCGTGCGGGTCGACATGAGCGAGTACATGGAGAAGTTCTCCGTGTCGCGCCTCATCGGCGCGCCGCCGGGCTACGTCGGCTACGAAGACTCGGGGACGCTCACGAAGGCGGTGCGGCGCAAGCCGTACTCGGTGGTGCTGCTCGACGAGATCGAGAAGGCGCACCCGGACGTGTTCAACATCCTGCTGCAGGTGCTCGACGAGGGCCACCTCACCGACAACTACGGCCGGGTGATCGACTTCAAGAACACGGTCGTCATCATGACGTCGAACGTGGGCGCGAAGGACATCACGCGGAACCGCTCGCTCGGCTTCGTGCGGGGCGACGAGAGCTCGCGCAACTTCGAGCGGATCCAGGAGAAGGTGAAGGAGGAAATGGGGCGGGTGTTCAACCCCGAGTTCCTCAACCGGCTCGACGACGTGATCGTGTTCCACCCGCTCGCCAAGGAGCAGATCGCGCAGATCGTCTCGGTCATGCTGCAGGACGTGCACAAGCGGCTGGGCGAGGGCGAGATGTCGCTCAAGCTCACCGACGCGGCGACGGAGTTCCTGGTGTCGAAGGGGTACGACGAGAACTTCGGGGCGCGGCCGCTCAAGCGGGCGATCCAGCGCTACATCGAGGACCCGCTCTCGGAAAAGATCCTGACCGGGGAATTCTCGAAGGGCGAAGAAATCGAAGTCGACGCGAGCGCGGACAAGGAGAAGCTCGAGTTCCGCGTCCCGACGACGACGAGCAAGGCCTAGGCGCGAGTGGTCCGGCGCGGGGCGACGCCCCCGCCGCGACACGCCCGGCACGGCGGATCCGCCGTGCCGGGCGTGTGTATATTCGGCCCATGCGTTTCGTCCTTCCTCGCGCCGCGGCCCCGGTCACGGCCGGTACTGCGGCGTTGCTCGCCGCGGTGGTCGGCCAGGCTGCCGGTCAGCCGCCCGCGCCGCCGCCGACCTCGGCCGCGGCGTCGGGTGCCGCGACCGCCGCGGCCATTCCGACGGCGGCCGACACGACCGCGCGCTGTGCCGCGCCGGACACCATCATCGTGCGCGGCCTCTCCCGGGTGAGCGCGGCGACGGCGCTCGGCGACATCGGGATTCAGCCGCGGTCGGAGGTGGGCACACCCCAGTTGCAGGGCGCTCTCCGGCGGCTGTACGCGACCGGGGAGTTCGACGACGTCCGCGTCGGGTGCGAGCTCGCCGGCACGGGACGTCGCCCCGCGATCGTGTTCACGGTGCGAGAGCGCCCGGTCCTCGACGCGGTCGACGTTGCGGGCACTGCGCGCGACCTCGGTGACGTGCGGAGCAAGATCGACCTCGTCGCGGGATCGCCAGTCGACCCAGTGAAAATCGCCACCGCGACCGCGCGCGTCGATTCGAGCTTCCAGGCGCGCGGATTCTACCTCGCGCGCGTCAAACCCGAGAGCACGGTCACGGCGGACGGGCACCTGCGACTCGTCTTTCGCGTCGACGAGGGACCGCGGCTCGCGATTTCGGGCGTGCGGGTGCACGGCAACAAGAAGCTGACGACGGCCCAGGTCGTCGCGGCCATGCAGACGAAGCCGGAGGGCTTCTGGTGGTGGCGCAAGGGCGAGTTCGACGAGGACAAGTTCTCGGGCGACGTCGCCGAACGGATCCCCGCGGCGTACGCGAACAACGGGCTGCTCGACTTTCAGGTGCTGCAGGACACGCTCGTCGTCGACCGCGCGCGAGGGAAAGCGTACGTGGACCTCACCGTCCGCGAGGGGCCGCAGTATAAGATCGGGCGCTTCGAAATCACCGACAATCGGCGGTTCTCGACGGACGAGCTGAAGCAGTACTATCCGTTCAACGGCGCCGGGCCGACGCTCACGCAGCGGGTCGCGGGACTCGCGCGCGGGCGACTCAAGACGCCCGACAAGGACGTCTTCGACCAGGCGCGGTGGGACGCGGCGACCGAGCGCGTGCAGGGCGTGTATCGCAACGAGGGGTACCTCTACGCCCGCGTCACGCCGGTCGTGGAGAAGGCGCGCGTCGGGCCGGATTCGACGCCGGTCGTCAACCTGCGGTGGCAGATCGACGAGAAGACGCCGGCGATCATCAACCGCATCGAGATCGCCGGGAACGACTACACGACGGACGAGTGCATCCGGCGGCAGCTCGTCATCCTGCCCGGCGACGTGTTCAGCCAGGACCGGATCATCCGCAGCTGGCAGAACGTCGGCAACCTGAACTTCTTCGAGACGCCGCTCGCGCAGCCGGACACGCGCCCCGTGAACGAGAACGGCGACCTCGACGTCATCTTCCGCGTCAAGGAGAAGCGCACCGGCAGCTTCAACTTCGGCGCGTCGGTCGGCGGTTCGGGGGTCGGCGTGGGCGGTTTCATCGGCGTGGACCAGCCGAACCTGTTCGGCCAGTGCAAGCGCGGCTCGGTCAACTGGAACTTCGGGCGGTACATCAACGACTTCCAGCTGCAGTACACGGATCCCGCGCTCCGCAAGTCGCGCGTGTCGGGGACGACCAACATCTACCGCCGTCAGAGCCGGTACACGATCACGGGTTTCGGCGACAACACGGTGACCACCGGTGCGAGCGTGCGCCTCGGCTTCCCCGTGCCGGGCTCGTACTTCTCGACGCTCGGCGTGTCGTACACGGCGGAGGCGACGTCGTACAAGAACGCCGACCTCGCGACGCTGTCGACGCTCGGGTACTCGACGACGACCTGCCTCACGAACTGCTTCCGGTCGGCGATTGGGTTCGACTTCACGCACGACACGCGCGTCGACCTGCCGTACCCGAGCGCCGGCGGCATCCAGGCGTTGACGTTCGACCTGAACGGCGGCGCGCTCGGGGGGCGGACGACGTTCCAGCGGATCACCGGGCAGGCGGGCTCGTTCGTCACGCTCGGCCAGTTCGGCGGCGGCCTTGCGGGCGAGCCGAAAAAGATCGTCTTCGGACTTACCGGGCGCGGCGGCGCGATCATCGGCGACCCCGGCGCGTTCTTCGCGCAGCAGGCGTTCGCCGTCGGCGGCGTGCAGTACGGGCAGATGCTCCGCGGCTACCCGGAGTTTTCGATCACGCCGAACGGCTTCGACCCGAACGCCGAACTCACGTCGGCGAGTTCGGGGCGCAACGCCTTCGGCAACGCCTTCTTCACGTCGACCGCCGAGTTGGGCCTGCGGTTCAACCAGCAGTTGTACCTGAACACGTTCTACGACGCCGGCAACAGCTACGCGCGCGCGACCGACTTCGACCCGACGCGCCTGTTCCGCGGCGCCGGCATCGGCGCGAGCATCGTGACCCCGCTCGGCCCGCTCGGGCTCGACTACGCGTACGGCTTCGACCGGCGCGCGTACATCGACGCGAGCAACAAGGCGTTGGGCACGCGTCCCGCCCCGAAGTGGCAGCTGCACTTCCGCTTCGGCAACATCCAGTACTGAGCCGCAGTCCTGGCCGCACGCCCGGCGTGCGCTTCCTCCGTTCCGCACCTTTTCGCGTCATGCGTTCTCCCGTTCGCGCAGCGACCGCTGCGCTCGTCCTCACCGCGGCGTCGGCCTCGGTTCGTCCCGCCGCCGCGCAGGCCGCGGCGAAATTCGGTTACGTCGAAGTCGCGACCGTCCTCGAGCAGGTGCCCGGCCGCGCCGACGCGCAACAGACGTTGGAGCGTGAAGGCCAGGCGATCCAGGCCGAGGCGGCGCGCATGAACGATTCGCTGAACACGATGACGGCGGCGTACCAGCGGGCGCAGGCGACGCTCACCCCGGCGCAGCGGCAAACGCGCGAGCGGGAGCTGCAGGCGAAGCAGCAGGAGTACCAGCAGCGGTTCCAGGCGCTCCAGGAGCGCGGCGCGCGGCGACAGCAGGAGCTCGCGGGCGGCTTCGAGACGCTCGTGCGCCAGGCGATCGAGGACGTCCGCACGACCGGGGGCTACACGATGATCTTCGCCTCGGGCCCGAACTCGCCGATGCTCGCGGCGGACAAGAGCCTCGACGTGACGGACCAGGTGCTGGCCCGCATCCGGACCGTCGCGGCCGCGCGCGGCACCGCGCCCGCCACGGCGGCGCGCCCCGCGGCGCCCGCGGGCGCCGCGCCGGCCACGGCGGGCGCCGCGCGGCCGCGCACGCCGTAAGCGCGTCCGTTCGTGTCCGACGCGCCGGCGGCCGGCGGCCCGGCCCGCGCCGCCGCGGCGACCGGCCTAACGCTCGACGACGTCGCCCGCCTGGCGGGCGGGCGCGTCGTCGCGCGCGCCGGCGACCCGCGCGTACGTCGCGTCGCGACGCTTGAGGAGGCGGACGCGGACGCGGTCTCGTTCTACGCCGACGCGCGCTATGCGGACGCGTTCGCCGCGACGCGCGCCGGCGCGGTTCTCGTCGCGTCGGCGCTCGCCGACGCGGTGGGCCCGCCCGACGCGGGTCGGGTCGTCGTCGAGCGGCCGCACGAGGCGATGCGGGCGCTCATCGCCGCGCTCTACCCGGCGCCGAGTTGGTCGCCCGGCGTCCACCCGACCGCGCGCGTCGGGGTCGGCGCGCGACTCGGGGCCGGCGTGACGATCGACGCGTACGCGACCGTCGGCGCGGGCGCGGTCATCGGTGACCGGGTGTGCGTCGGCGCGCACTGCGCGATCGGCGACGGCGTGGAAGTCGGGGCGGCGAGTGAGCTCCGGCCGCACGTCACGCTCTACCCGGGAACGATCGTCGGCGCGCGCGTCGTGGTGCATAGCGGCGCGCGGCTCGGGAGCGACGGCTTCGGTTACGTCTTCTCGGACGGCGCGCACCAGAAGATCCCGCACGTCGGGCGCTGCCTCGTCGAGGACGACGTCGAAATCGGCGCGAACAGCACGATCGACCGGGGCAGCGTAGGTGACACCGTGATCGGGGCGGGAACGAAGATCGACAACCTCGTGCACGTCGGCCACAACGTCCGTGTCGGGCGACGGTGTCTGCTCATGGCCCAGGTCGGGATCGCCGGCTCGTCGACCGTCGAGGACGGTGCAATCCTCGCCGGGCAGGTCGGCGTCGGCGGCCACGTGACGATCGGGCGCGGCGCACGACTCGCGGGGCAGGCCGGCGTGTTCGGCGACGTGCCGCCCGGGGAGACGTGGGGCGGCTACCCGGCGCGTCCCCACAGGGAGTCGTTGCGTGCGCACGCCGCGCTGTTTCGCCTCGCGGACCTCGTGCGCCCGCTCGAGCGGCTCGTCGCGTCGCGCGAAGGCGGCCGGAGATGACGACGCCGTCGCGCGTCGTCGAGCGTCGGACGGCGCCGCGCGCATCGCCGCCCGGGCCGCCGCAGACGCGGCAGACGATCGGGCGTGCGGTCTCGCTGCAGGGGACCGGCCTGCACCTCGGACACGCGTGCACGATCACGTTCCGCCCGGGGCCGTCCGGCGCGGGCATCGTGTTTCGGCGTGTCGACCTGCCGGGCGGACCCGAGATCCCGGCGCGCGTCGACGTCGCGGTCGAACGCGAGCGCCACACCGTCCTCGGCGACGGCCCGACGGTTCTGCACACTGTCGAGCACGTGCTCGCGGCCGCCGCTGGGCTCGGCGTCGACGATCTCGTCATCGAGCTCGACGCGTCCGAGCCGCCGATCCTCGACGGCAGTGCGGCGCCGTTCGTCGCGGCGCTCCGCTCCGCCGGGTTGGTCGGGAACGGCGGCGAAGTCACGTGGCTCGACCTCGACGCGCCCGTCCGCCTCACGTACGAGGACAGCGTGTACGAGGCCTACCCTGCCGCCGCGTTCTCGCTGGACGTCGAGATCGCGTTCGATCACCCGGCGATCGGCGCGCAGCGCGGGACGTACCTCGTCACGCCGGAGACGTTCGCCGAGGAGATCGCGCCGGCGCGGACCTTCGGGTTCGTGCACGAGGTCGAGGCGTTGCGCGCGCGCGGGTTGATTCAGGGCGCGTCGACGGCGAATGCGGTCGTGCTCGACGCGCACGGCGTGGTCGACGGCGCGCTCCGGTGGCCCGACGAGTTCGTCCGCCATAAGGCGATGGACTGCGTCGGCGACCTCGCGCTGGCGGGCCGCCGCATGCGGGCCCGCGTGGTGGCGCAGCGTCCGAGCCACCGCGGCACGATCCGCTTCGTCCGAGCCCTGCTTGCGGCCGCGCGTACTCCCGAGCCGCCTAACGCTTCCGCCCCCGCACTCCCGCCCCGTCCGACCGTGCTCGGCATCGAAGAGATCATGAAGGTGCTCCCGCACCGCTACCCGTTCCTGCTCGTCGACCGCATCGTCGAACTGGAGCCGCAGAAGCGCGTCGTCGGGATCAAGAACGTGACGATCAACGAGCCGTTCTTCCAGGGTCACTTCCCCGGGCACCCGATCATGCCCGGCGTGCTGATCGTCGAGGCGATGGCACAGACCGGCGGGATGCTCCTCCTCGGCTCGGTGGCGGACCCCGAGGCGAAGGTCGTGTACTTCACGACGCTCGACAACGTGAAATTCCGGCGGCCGGTGAAGCCGGGCGACCAGCTGCGCTTCGAGCTGGAGTTGGTGCAGGTGCGCGGGCCGGTCTGCCGCATGCGCGGCGTCGCGCGGGTCGACGGCGAGGTCGTCGCCGAAGCCGACATGTCGGCGATGGTGCGCGACCGGTGACCGCGCGGGTCGACCCGAGCGCGGTCGTCCACCCGCGCGCGGAGCTGGGCGCGGGCATCGAGGTCGGGCCGTGGGCGATCGTCGGCGACGGCTGCGTGATCGGGGACGGCTGCGTGATCGCCGCGCGCGCGACGCTCGAGCGCAACGTGCGCCTCGGGGCCCGCGTCCGGGTCGGCATCGGGACCGTGTTAGGCGGCGACCCGCAGGACCTGAAGTTCCGCGGCGAGGAGACGTGGGTCGAGGTCGGCGACGACACGACGATCCGCGAGTACGCGACGATCAACCGCGGGACGGCGGAGTCGCGGCGGACGACGGTCGGGCGCGGCAGCTTCGTGATGTCGTACGTCCACCTCGGCCACGACTGCCACGTCGGCGACGGCGTCATCCTGTCGAACGCGGTGCAGCTCGCCGGCCACGTGACGATCGAGGACCGCGCGATCGTCTCGGGGCTCTCGGCGGTGCACCAGTTCGTGCGCATCGGACGCCACGCGTTCGTCGGCGGCTGCTCGCGCGTCGCCAAAGACGTCCCGCCGTACGTGAAGGCGGTCGGGAACCCGATCAAGCTCTACGGCCTCAACGCCGTCGGGCTGCAGCGGAGCGGGTTCAGCGAGGCGACGCTCCTCGAGCTCAAGCGGACGTACCGGCTGCTCTTCCGGTCGGATCTGATGCTGAGCGCGGCCGTGTCGCGGGCGCGAGACGAGCTCGACACGTCGATCCCCGAGGTCAACGCGCTCCTCGACTTCGTCGCCTCGAGCGGGCGCGGGGTGAGCATCTGAGCGCCCCGGGCGCGGGCGGCCCTCGGGTCGGCGTCGTGGGCGCGGGCGCGCTCGGGTTCCACCACGCGCGGTTGCTGCGCGACCTGCCCGGGGTGCGGTTCGCCGGGTTCTACGACGCCGACCCGGCCCGCCGCGAGTACGTCGCCGCCTCGTTAGGCGTACGCGCGCACCCGACGTACGCGTCGCTGCTCGACGCGGCCGACGCGCTCGCGGTCGTCGTGCCCACGCCGGCGCACTTCGAGGTCGCGCGCGAGGCGCTCGCGCGCGGGATGCACCTCCTGATCGAGAAGCCGATCACGACGACGCTCGCCGAGGCCGACGAGCTGCTCGCGCTGGCGGCCGCGACCGGCGCGGCGGTGCAGACCGGGCACGTCGAGCGGTTCAACCGCGCGGTGCGGGCCGCACTCCCGTACGTCGACGCGCCGCGCTTCATTGAGAGCGACCGGCTCGCGCCGTTCACCGCCCGGGGCGCCGACGTCGCCGTCGTGCTCGACCTGATGATCCACGACATTGATCTCGTGCGGACGTTCGTGGGCGCGGGCGTGCGCGAGGTGCGCGCGACCGGGGTGCCGGTCCTCACGCCGACCGTCGACATTGCGAGCGCGCGCCTGGCGTTCGCCTCGGGGGCGGTCGCGAACATCACCGCGAGCCGCGTCTCGCGCGACCGCCTGCGCAAGCTCCGGATCTTCCAGCAGAGTGGGTACTTGTCGCTCGACCTTGCCGCCGGCTCGGGCGAGTTCTTTCGGTTGCGCGACGACGTCGACGTCGCGGTGCTCGCGGCCGGACTCGCCGGATCTGCGTCCCGTGGTCCCGGCGCGCCGGCGGGCCCGGTCGACCTCGGTGTGTTCGTCGAGCGCGTCCCGCTCGAAGCGGCCGACGGCGAGCCGCTGCGGCTCGAGCTCGAGAGCTTCGCGGCGACGCTGCGTGGCGAGCAGCCGTTAGCCGTCAGCGGCTCGGACGGTCGCGAGGCGCTTGCCGTCGCGCTCGCGATCGTGGCCGAGATCGAGCGCACGATGCCGGCCCTGCGCGGCGCGCCCGCGAGTGTCTGACGAGCGGTCGGCCGGGCGCAGGACCGACGACCCGTCCGACGCGCCCGAGGTGCTGTTCGTCGCGGGCGAGGCGTCGGGCGACGTTCACGCCGCCGGCGTCGCCGCCGCGCTCGGCGCGCGCCGTCCCGACCTGCGGCTCGTCGGGGTCGGCGGGGCGTCGATGCAGGCTGCCGGGGTCGAGCTGTTGCAAGACGTCGAGCACATGGCCGTCATGGGGCTCGTCGAGGTGGTCCGGCACGTGCCGGCGCACTACGCGTTGCTCCGGCGGTTGCGCGCGCGGCTCCGGAGCGGGCGCGTCCGGTTGCTCGTCCTCGTCGATTACCCCGGATTCAACCTGCGCGTCGCCGCGGAAGCGCGCCGCGCTGGAGTGCCGGTGCTCTACTTCATCACGCCCCAGGTGTGGGCCTGGCGCAAGCACCGGCTCGCGGGCATGGCGCGCGTGATCACCCGGGCCGCGGTGATCCTGCCGTTCGAGGAGGCGCTGCTCCGTGCGCACGGCATCGACGCGACGTTCGTCGGACACCCCATGCTCGACCGGGCGGCGCGGCTCCCCGCCGATGCGACGGCGGCGCGTGCGGAGCTCGGGCTCGCGCCCGACGGCCCGTTGCTCGCGCTCTTCCCGGGGAGCCGCGCGCAGGAGATCGAGCGGCATCTGGACGTCTTCGTCGAGACCGCACGTCGTCTCGAGCGACAGGTCGCCGGGCTGCAGGTCGCGATCAGCGTCGCGCCGACCGTCCAGATCGCTCCGGAACGCTGCCCGTACCGCCTCGTGCAGGGCGGGTCGTTGCGCCTGCTGCGCGCGGCGACCGCGGCGCTCTGCAAGAGTGGAACGACGACGCTCGAGGCCGCGGTCGCGGGGTGTCCGTTGATCGTCGCCTACCGCACTAGCCGGTGGACGTACGAGGTCGCGCGCCGCGTGGTCGAGATCCCGCGGATCGGCCTCGTGAACGTCGTCGCCGGCCGCGAGGTCGCGCCGGAGTTCGTCCAGGCGGCGGCCGAACCGGGCGCGATGGCCGCGGCGCTCCGGCCGCTCCTCACCGACACGCCCGGCCGCCGGCGCATGGTGGAGGCGCTCGGCGGCGTGCGCGACGCGTTAGGCGAGGCGGGTGCGGCCGAACGGGTGGCCGCGATCGCCGCCGAAATGCTCGCGGTGGCGTGAGCGCGGCGGCCGAGCCGAACGGCGGCGCGCTCCCGTGGCGCGTCCGCGTGGCGATCGGGGGCGGCACGCGCGTGCTCCGCGCGCTCGCCCGCACGTGGCGGGTGCGCGAACTCGGCCGTGACGGCTGGAACGCGCGCCGAGCGGTGGGGGAGGCGACCGTCGTCGCACTCTGGCACGGGCAGATGCTCGCCATGCTCTCGCACCACCGCGACCTCGGGATCGCGATCCTCATCAGCGAGCACCAGGACGGCGAGATCATCGCGCGGATCGCGCACGCGTTCGGGTGCGCGACCGTGCGCGGCTCGACGAGCCGCGGCGGCGCGCGCGCACTCCTCGCGCTCGCCGCCGCGCTCCGACAGGGCACCGACGTCGCGGTCACGCCCGACGGGCCGCGCGGACCGCGGCACACATTCGCGCCCGGCGCGCTCGTCGCCGCGCAGCGCGCGGCGGTGCCGGTCGTCGGGATGCTTGCGTCGGTCGACCGGGCGTGGCGCCTGAACACGTGGGACGGGTTCGAGATCCCCAAGCCGTTCGCCCGGATCACGATCGCCTACACGGCCCCGTTCGCGGTGCCGGGTCGCACGCCGGCCGAGGCGGCCGGGGCGGCGGACGCGTTCGCCGGCGAGATGCACCGCGCGGCCGAGCGCGCGCGGCGCGGTGCCTAACGGAAGGACCGAGCGTCGACGTGTCGCTCGAGCGGTGGGCCGAGGCGGTGTGGTACGGCGCGGGTCCGGGCGCGGCCGCCGCGCGCGCGGCGCTGGCGCCGTTCGCCGCCGCCTTTGGGACGGCGTCGGGGCTGCGCGGCCGGTTGTACGACGCCGGGCTCCTGCGCCGCGTCGCCCTGCCGGTCCCCGCGGTCAGCGTCGGGAATCTCACCGTCGGCGGGACCGGCAAGACGCCGTTCGCCGCGTGGGCGGTCGCGGAACTCGCCGCGCGCGGCGCGCGCCCGGCGGTCGTGCTCCGGGGCGTCGGCGACGATGAGGCGCGCGTGCACGCGCTGCTGAACCCCGGCGCGCCCGTGATCGCCGACCCCGACCGTGTGCGTGGCGCCGCCGAAGCCGTACGGCGCGGCGCCGATGTCGTCGTGCTGGACGACGCGTTTCAGCACCGCCGCGCGGAACGCGACGCGGACGTCGTGCTCGTCGCGGCCGAGACGTTCGCGACCCCTGCGCGCCTCCTTCCGGCGGGCCCGTACCGCGAGCCACTGTCGGCGCTACACCGCGCGAGCCTCGTCGTGGTCACGCGCAAGACCGCGACGGAATCCGCCGCGCGTGCG